>CAVZJL010000028.1:0-46815 GCA_963775365.1 uncultured Acidobacteriaceae bacterium
TAAAGGCGCCGCCAAGACGGATAGCGCAAAGACGGACGCAAAGGACGATGCATCGGGCCAGACGGCTACGGCCAAGCCTCATCATTCTTCTTCGACCAGCGCTACGGGGACCAGCAGTGCGGTTTCCGGCGATGGGTCGTAACAGGGACAGCGCATCCAGCGGTGGTTAAGCCAAAGGTGCCCAAACCGCCGCCTGCCGATCAGCCACCGGCGGCGCCGGAACCTGGTTCTGAGCCTCCAGCAGCTCCAGCAAATGGGACGCCGCCGCAATGAGGCGAAGAGCTTTGGTGGGCTTCCCCCGGATTTCCTGTCGAACTTGTCGGTGTCGGCAGGGTTCATGCGGCTTTCTTTAAGGAAAGCCGCGCACGAGGATTTTGGTAGCGCCCCGAGGCAGGAAATCCGGGTCGCCCCTCGTTTTCAAACCACGTACGCCCCACGGCAAGCCGGGGCAGGTGGGGCGAACGTGGGGCACCCGTCCTGGTGATGAGGGTGGTTCGGGTTCCTAGATTGGTTTGGGTGTAGGAGAAAGACTTTTATGGCAATGTCGGCATCACTAGCGCGTCGTGAACTGGATGTGCAGCGCTATCCACTGATCGTAGTGGTGCTGGTCCCGTTGTTGGCGATTTTCCTCCAGGCCCTGATCCCGCGTTTCATCCCCAAGTTCGACATCCTCGATCTACCCCTGCTGGTGACCATCTACTTCTCCGTAGGGTGGCGCAATCCGATCGCGGGCACGGTCACCGGTGCGGTGATCGGGCTTATTCAGGATGCATTGACCAGCCGTCCGCTGGGAATCAATGGTATTTCGCAATGCGTTGTGGGCTTTTTTGCCGCCTCGCTGGGGGTCAAGATCGACGTAGAGAATCCGGGGACCCGCCTGCTGATCAACTTTGCCTTCACCATGTTGAACATCGGGATCTATCTGTTCATCATGCATCGCATGCTGGCGTTCAATGTCAATACGAACTGGCTGCACGAGGTAATCAAGGCAGTGATCAATTCGATCGTGGGGGTGTTTTTCTTCGATATTTTGGACCGGGTAAGGCCACGGGATTAGAAGGTTTGTTTTGAGAGGAAATCATCCCTCAGCGGCTAAAGCCGGACCTGTTAGGACCATTTGCGTACGGGCTGAAGCCCGTACCCTTCAAAGACCGGAGTTTTGCAGCTGTTGGAAAAAAATGCAGCGAATTTAGGCGGGAAGCGTCACAGTAACTGTAGCGGGCCATCGATATGGACAACAATTACTCATCGGTTAACCGGGAAGAGAGACTGCCAGCGTTCAAGCTGACCATCGTGCAGTACGCGATCGTTGGCATTCTGCTGGTGCTGCTCTCGGGCCTGTGGCGGTTACAGGTGATTGGCGCGCAAAACTACCGCACGCTGGCCGAGCAAAACCGTATCCGCAAGGTCCCCATCCTCGCCCCCAGGGGCAAGCTGTTCGATCGGGAAGGCCGGCTCCTGGTGGATAACTATCCCTCCGTCTCCTGCTTTCTTATCCGCGAGCCAGGGCGAGACCTGCGGGCGGATTTTCCGCTGATTTCTCGCGGGCTGCATATGACTCCGGATCAGTTGGAGGGGGTGCTGAAGCACTACGCGCTGGCGCCCAAGTATGAGCCAATCCCGCTGAAGCAGGACATCACTCCGGACGAGGTGGAGTTTATCGAGGCTCACCGCGATGAGCTGCCGGAACTGGAGACCATCGACGAACAGCGCCGGCTCTATCCGCGCAACGGCTTTGCCGCCAACCTGATCGGCTACGTGGGCGAGGTAAGCGACGACATGCTGAATGACCCTCGCTACGCCTATTACGAGCCGGGGGATGTGGTGGGAAAATCGGGCGTGGAGCAGTCCTACGATCAACTGCTACGCGGTCAGGACGGGTCGCAGGACATCATCGTCGATAGTCACGGCAGAGAAGTGGGGATATTGGGCAGGGAACCGGCGGTACCGGGACAGGGCCTGAAGCTGACCATCGATCTCGACATTCAGAAGGCTGCGGAGGCGGCCTTCGGCGATCGCAATGGAGCGATTGTCGCCATCAATCCGCACACCGGCGCTATATTGGCGCTGGTTTCGCGGCCAGCCTTCAATCCCAACGATTTCTCGGTGCGGGTCTCGCGGGATGAATGGAACAAACTGGTCACCGATCCGCGCCATCCGCTTCTGGACAAGGCGATCCAGGCGCAGCTGGCGCCGGGTTCGACCTTCAAGATCATCATGTCCCTGGCCGGCCTGGAGAACGGGATTGCACAGAACCTGACGGTGAACTGCACCGGCGGAGCGACGTACTACGGCCGCTACTTCGCCTGCGATCACCATCACGGAGTGGTCGATATTCTTCACGCCATCCCAAAATCCTGCGATGTCTTTTACTACACGCTGGCGGAGAAGTTGGGCATCGAGAAAATAGCCTATTGGGCGCACAAGGTAGGGATCGGGCAGAAGACCGGCATCGATCTGCCGGGTGAAGTGAGCGGCACCATGCCTTCGGAAGAATGGAAGCTGAAGAACTACCACGAGAAGTGGTATGCGGGCGAAGTAATCTCCGTGGGTATTGGCCAGGGAGCCGTGGCAATTTCGCCGATCCAATTGGTCCGGGCAATCGCGGGGATCGCCTCCGGCGGGGTGTTCAAGCGGCCCCACGTCGTGGAGCCTGACCAGTTGACGGCGGAATATCGCCAAGCTATCGATGACTCCTATCCGGGAACCGGAGACGTCAGCTTTCCCATCGCTCCGGCGATTTGGGAGACGATCACCGATGGGATGGCTTTGGCGCTGGATGCAAGCGTGGGCGGTACGGCCCATGCAGCGCATCTGGACAATATCGATTTTGCGGGCAAGACGGGAACGGCGCAGGTGGTCAATCACAGCGCCGGAGCGCTGGTGGTGTCCAAGGATGTGGCCACTCGCGCCAACTCCTGGTTTGTGGGCATGGCGCCGCGCAGAAACCCCGACATTGCGGTGGTGGTGTTGACTGAGCACGGTGGCTGGGGTTCGGCATCGGCGCCGGTGGCAGCACAGATTGTTGAGGCATTCGTCGATAAGCAGCGCCGTCTGGACAACAATCTCCAGGAAGCCAAGGTGCCGGCGAAGGTAGAAGTGGGCGCGGTGTGGTCGGAGCCGCCAGACGGGACGCCCGCGAAGGCTGCCAGCGAATCCGCCAAGAACACTGCCCCGCCTATGCACGGCGGCCATTTCACGGTGCCCTTGGCGCCAGCCAACAGCCAAGTGGCTGCGGTCAAGGCAACAACTGCCGTACAGCGCTAAGAACGACACGGAGAACGATGCGGCGATTTATCTCATTTCGTGATTTCGACTGGTTGCTCCTGGCGATGGTGCTGCTGCTTTCGGTGATCAGCATCCTGGAGATCTATAGCGCCACCTTGCATACCAAGTTTGTGGGGTTTGAAACCAAGCAGATCTTCTGGTTGATCGGCGGCTTGGCGGCGATGTTTCTCTTCTCGCTGATCAACTACCACCGGCTGCTGGAGGCGGTGCACTGGGTCTATGGCTTCTGCCTGGTCTCCCTGGTCGGGGTTCTTATCTTTGGAACCAAGGTTCTGGGTGGGCGGCGCTGGATCAAGCTGCCTGGCGGCATTCACTTTCAGCCGTCAGAGTGGGTCAAGGTGGTCCTGATTGTAGCCATGGCGCGATATTTCGCGGGCCTGGCCGGCAGGGAACTGACTTGGAGCGATATCTTCAAGGCTTTCCTGTTGGTTGGGCTGCCGATGCTGCTGGTGCTGAAACAACCCGACCTGGGAACCTCGCTCACTTACATTCCAGTGCTGATTGTCGGGCTCTTCCTGGGCGGCCTGGAGTGGAAGAAGGGGGTCATCCTGGTGGTCGCCGGGTTGGTCCTGGTGGTGCCGGTGTGGGCCAAGGTGCTTAAGCCTTACCAGAAGCAGCGGCTAACCAGCTTCCTGAATCCTGACACCGATCCCAAAGGCAGCGGGTACCAAGTGAAGCAATCACTGATCGCCGTGGGCGACGGGGGCGTCTGGGGCCGGGGAGCGACCAAAGGTACCCAGACCCAGGGCGATTTCCTGCCCATTCCCTATACGGACTTCATCTTTGCCGCATTCTGTGAGGAACATGGCTTCGTCGGCGCCGTGTTTGTTCTCCTGTTATACTTCCTCATATTGACGCGTTTGATTCAAAATGCTCAGACAGCCGCGGATGTATCCGGAACGTTTCTGATCATGGGCGTAGTCGCTGTACTCATCTTTCAGATTGCAGTTAACGTCGGAATGGTCATCGGGCTAATGCCGGTCACGGGAATTCCTCTACCTTTAATGAGTTACGGGGGATCCTCGGTACTATTCACTTTCCTGGCTCTGGGTATGGCGATGAACGTTCGTATGAGCCGTTTTGTGAACTAGAGATGGGTCCCGGCCTGAAGGCGGGCCGTACCACAAGCGGCGTCAGTAAATTTAGGGTTTTGAGTAGTTTAGATACGCCGGCCTGGTGAATCACCGGGGCCGGGCAGGATTAGGAATGAGCACGCAGAGAAGGGTAACGGCCCCGCCTGAATACAAGGTTGAAGTGGTCACCGACTCTTTGCGTCCAGAGAGCCTTGGAAGCCCAGCCAGCACAGAGACCGATTCCGGTCAGTACCGTGTTGTGCCGGTACTCCCGCACAAAGAATTTCGCTGGATTCCACCCCATGGATCACGCACCTTTGCCCAAGGCTTGCTCGCTGACCTAATTCTTCCCGGTATCCCGGGAGTGGGATAACAGCTTCCCCTCCGATCTGCCGCGCCGGCCGTCCGCCAGGTAAGACCTGCGGACAGGAGAGGCAGCATGTCAAAAGAAATTTGTATTTCCAGCACGCCCCATGAGACGCGGCTGGCCATCCTCGAAGACGATCAACTCACAGAGGTCTATTACGAGCGCGAGAATGAGTACACGCTCGCCGGTTCCATATACAAGGGTCGGGTTACCCGCGTGCTTCCAGGAATGCAGTCGGCATTCGTCGACCTGGGCCTGGAGCGCGACGCTTTTCTCTATGTCACGGATTTCATGGAGGAGCAGGAAGACTCTTCCGACTTCGAGCGAATCCCTGCGAACGGCCGCAACGATGAGGGCCGCGAACCACAGGCCAGAGAGAATCGGCAGCCCCGTGCGGCATCCGGGGAAGAAGAAGCCCCGCGACGGAACGGCGTACCGGCAGGTCCGGCATCCAGCCAAGGGCCGGCAGGCGAATTTGAGGATGGAACCCGGCGCTGGCGTGGCCGTCGCGGCCGCCGCAAGGGCTTTCGCCCTCCACAGCAGGGTGGGCAGCAGGCAGCAGCCCCAGCCCACGAACAGACAAGCCAGACAGTCCAGACGACGCCTGCTCGCACCGACGCTTCACCGCGTAACGACGCATCCTCCTTCGAGCCAGCGGCAGCGATGGAATCCGGCACGCGGCCCCCGGTTGCGTTCTCCCTTCCCGGTGAATCGATTTCGAAGTATGGCGGTCAGAGCGCCGCGCCCGCAAAGCCAGTCGATACGCCAGCTCCGCAGCCGCGGGCCGGCGTCATTGTTGCTAAGCCGTCCACGCTGATCGAGGCCCCACTCGAATGGGACGGCGCGGGGCTGCTTCCGGGCGAATCCATTTCCCGTTACCGGGGGGTTTCTGATGAAGCGCCAACACCGGTTCACCACGAGTCATTTGCCCCTTCCGAGGTGGAGGAAGAGACGGCCTACGACGAGGAAATTGCCGTCTCAACCGAGAATCTGGAGCCGCATGCCATTGTGGCGGGAGCAGACGAGGCTGCTGCGCTCCACGAAGCAGAAGCACAGGAAAGTGTATTTACCCCTGAAGTCGCGGCGCCAGCAGCCGAAGTGGTCGCCGAAACGCAGGAAGAAGTGCAGAGCAGCCTTGCGGATGAACCGCTGACCTCGCCGGTAGAGTTTGAGCCAGAGGAAGCCTCCGCCTCGTATCGTATCGACCCTGCCGCACCCAGCGAATTCCGTTTTGCTGCTTCCTCCTTCAGTGTGGTTGAGGAAGAGGAGGTTGTTCCCGAAGAAGAAGCTTTCCAGCAGATTGAAGACATGCGTCCCGATGCCGGTGGCCAGGAGGCCGCCGCATCGGCAGCGTCCGATGCGGGCCTGGCGGAAGTAGAAACGGACTTCGAAGACGAAGAGGAGGACGAGGAGCTGGACTCCGCAGCTCCCGTAACCGGCTTAGTCGAGGAAGAAGAAGTCGCGGAGGAGGAGGAGTACGACTTTACGCCTCTCTATGCCGAGAGCGAAGACCACGACCTGCAGGAACTGGAGGAGGAGACACTGGACCAGGAGGTGACGGCAGGGGGAGCGATCGGCGAAATGGTGCGCGATGCTCATCTTGACCAACGCATTGATGGCGATGCTTCCGGACTTACGGTCGAGGAGGAGGAAGCGGAAGATGAGCTGGAGACCGCTGAGGGGATTGAGGAAACAGAGTCGGAGGAAGGGCAGGTAGCGGCAGTAGCAGGGCAGCCGGCTCGCCGCCCTCGTGACGATCAGCGCCGCGGAGGACGCGGGCAGCGTAACGATGGGCGCCGCCGTCACAATGGCCGCCGGCAAAACACCCAAACCAGCGACCTGCCGATCATCAGCGAACTGTTGAAGCAGGGTCAGGAAATCCTGGTGCAGATTGCCAAGGAGCCGATTGCCAAGAAGGGTGCGCGGATCACCAGCCACATCGCACTTCCTGGCCGTTTCCTGGTCTTCATGCCGACCGTCAACCATGTGGGCGTCTCGCGCAAGATCTCCTCTGACGAGGAGCGCCTGCGCCTCAAGCGCATTCTGATCAGCGAAAAGGGAACTGTCAGTGGCGGCTTTATCGTGCGCACCGCGGCGGATGGAGCCAGCGAAGAGGATCTGCGCGCGGATATCCGCTTCCTGATCAGCCTATGGACGGAGATCAAACAGCGTTCCGATACGGCTAAGGCGCCGGCGCTTATCTATCACGATCTGAACCTGGTGGAGCGCATCCTGCGCGACCAGGTGAGCGACAACTTCTCCACCATTTGGGTGGATACCGAGGCGGAGTACGAGCGGATTGTTCGCTTCCTGAACCGCTTCCAGCCTTCGTTGGTGCGTCGGGTCAAGTTGTACACCAAGGAAACGCCACTCTTTGAGCAGTTCGGCATTCAGGACGAAATCACGAAGGCGCTTAAGTCCAAGGTCTGGCTCAAGTCAGGCGGTTCCATCGTGATCAATCAGACTGAGGCGCTGGTGGCGATCGACATCAACACCGGCAAGTATGTTGGCAAGACGGCGCGTCTGGAAGACACGATCCTCAAGACCAATCTCGATGCCATCCCCGAGATCGTGCGCCAGATTCGTCTGCGCGATCTGGGTGGAATCATCGTGATCGACTTTATCGACATGGACGAGCGGAAGAATCGCAACAAGGTCATGCAAGCGCTGGAGGACGAGCTCAAGTCCGATAGGGCTCCCTCTAAAGTGTTGCAATTCAATGACTTCGGCCTGGTTGCGATTACCCGCAAGCGGGTGAAACAGTCTCTTGAGCGTACGCTCAGCATCCAATGCTCGATCTGCGCTGGAACGGGCATGGTCAAGAGCCCGACCACTGTGTGCAACGAAATCTACATCGAGATGCGCAAGATGCAGCGTCACCTGGAGCGTCAGGATGTGTTGCTGCGTGTCCATCCTGAGGTGGTCAAGACGCTGAAGCTGGGCAATGCACGCTGGCTCAATGAGCTGGAGGAGATGAGCGGCAAGACGATCATCGTCAAAAGCGATCCCACGTTGCACCCAGAGCAATTTGATATTCATTAGGAACAATGGGCCCTGTCACAGCAGCAGGGCCCGGTTACGCCATATAGCGCTGCTGTGCCATCCTTTGTAAACTTCTGCGCGTCAAAACAGTCATAGTAGTGTCAATAAGAGAGATCCTCTTTGGGGATCTCTCTCCAAAATCTCATTTTCCACGGGTGATTACACGATGTTGTCGGGTCCCGGTTCCTTTGCTAGGTTCGCAGTGATAGTGTCGGCCCTTTCCGCCTGCTTGGCTCCTGGTGCTTTTTCGCAAGTAAGTTCGAGCGCGCAAAATCACCTGGACTTCGATTCCATTGCGCAGGATCAATACCCCAATCAGGGCGGCTACAACAGGGGCTACAGCACCCACCATAATGATTCCCTCACCGACCATCTGGCCGTTGAACTGGGCGCAGGATTCAATGTGCCGGTAGGCAATACCAAGACTTGGCAGAACGTCGGCTACAGCATCAACCTGGGCGGTGGCTGGATGTTCAACGATAAGCTCGGAGTGCTGGCCGAATACAGCTTCAATCGTGCAAATATTCCGCAGAACACGCTGACGAACGTGGGCGAGCCGAACGGAAATGTTCACGTGTGGTCACTGACTCTCGACCCTATCTTTTATTACAAGACGAGCGGACACCTCGGCGGTTACGTGACGGGCGGGGGTGGATTTTATCGGAAGCTGACAAGCTTTACCGAGCCGGTTTATGTCGGTGACTATTGCGATTACTTTTACGGCTGCTACCCGCAGTACGAAAACGTCACGCTCAGTCATTTTTCCAGCAACCAGGGTGGCGTAAACATTGGCACGGGGGTCACCTACAAAACTAATCCGGACGGAAAAGGGAAGTTCTACGCAGAGGTTCGCTATGTCTGGGTAGACTCACCTGCGACTTCGGCGAATACAGTGGGCACGGGTACAGTCGGCATGATTCCCGTGGCTTTCGGTTTCCGCTGGTAGGCCCCCACAAGGGTCGCGGAGAACTCCGTACGAGGGGCACGGCTTCCAGCCATGCCTCAGAGGCCGCGATGGAGCGGGCTTCAGCCTCTGAGGTGCGGTTGTTCCCGACTCAGGACGAGGGTGCTCAGAGCATCTATCTTGTTTTGGCCGCTAAAGCGGTGTGATTTCTGCCTGTGGATTTGAAGTGGCGTACCTCAGCGGCTAAAGCCGTCTTTGCGCACGGCCTTTACGGCCCGACTGAAGTCTTGCCCTGACACAAAGCATGAGTATTTGCGCAGCCTGTAGAGTCGTTCCTGTCATGAGGTTTCAAGCCCATGACCTATCTCGGCCAGTGCTTCTGCTTGAAACACCGATCTCAGCTAGAGCTCTAAGAACGTCCTTGTCATGGGGTTTCAAGTCTAGAACGTATCTAGGTACGTGCGCCTCTTGTGCGTGGATGCTGCTTGAACCACGATCAGACGCCGACGGGGAAGGGTTTGGGTGAGGCGTCTTCGGTGTTGGCTCCCAGGCGGAAGCGCTCGAATCTGCCTTCCAGCAATGACATCAGACCGGTGTACCAGTAACCCAGCACGAAGAGCAGCAGGAAGGGAACCGTAAAATAGTTCTCATTGACGATTGCATACCAGATCGTCAAGGCAAAATAGCTGCCGATCAGGAGTTCAATCCAGGGCACGATGCCGAGGCGCTTGCGATATTTGCTGGCTTGTGGAATCTGGCCGCGCTTCTCAATGCGGTACTTAGGCGTGCGCTTAAAGGCCGTCTTGATGCCAAACAACGCCTCCAATACCGCCTTGGTATTGGTTATTGTCAGGCCTATGCCCAAAGCCATAAGAAAGGGCAGATACAGCAACGTCTTGTACCATCGGCCGGGGAAGAGCTCTCTTTGTGAAACAAGATAGAACGAAGAGATGGAAAAGGTTGATGCCATGAACAATGGCACGTCGATCAGCAGCATTTGGAACCATCCCTGGTAGAAACGGATGATCATTGCCGGCATCAAGAGCGTTGAGAGCACGATCATCAGCGGATAACTGAGATTCGCCGTCAGGTGATAAAACGCCTCCAGCTTCACGTGGAAAGGCGCATCGCTGCGGAACAACCGAGGCAGTATCTTTTTCGAGGTTTGGATGAGGCCCTTGGCCCAACGCGCCTGCTGTGTCTTGAAGGCGGTCATCTCTACCGGCAGTTCGGCCGGGCACTCAACATCCTGCAGATAGCGGAATTTCCAACCCTTCATCTGGGCGCGATAGCTAAGGTCGGTGTCTTCGGTTAGGGTGTCGTGCTGCCAGCCTCCCGATCCATCAATCGCAGTCCTGCGCCACATGCCGGCAGTCCCGTTGAAATTGAAGAAGGCGTTGGTGCGCGATCGGCCGCCGTGCTCAAGAATGAAGTGGCCATCGAGCAGGATGGCTTCCACCTGCGTCAGGAAGCTGTAGTCACGGTTGAGGTGCGTCCATCGCGTCTGCACCATACCGATCCTGGCATCGTGGAAGTGGTGCACCACTTGCATGAGCCATTCCCTGGGGGGCACGAAGTCGGCGTCGAAGATGGCGATGAACTCGCCCTTTGCCACGCGCAAACCTTCGTCCAGAGCTCCTGCCTTGAAGCCATGGCGATCGTCGCGGTGAATGTAGGCAATTTTGTGCCCGAGGGATCGATAAAGCTCCACGGCTGCTTGGGCAACTTCTACTGTGGTATCAGTGGAGTCGTCCAAAACCTGAATCTCCAACTTGTCGGCTGGATAATCCAAGTCGCAGCAGGCGCGGATCAGACGGTCGACCACGAATTGCTCGTTGAAGATGGGAAGCTGCACTGTGATGGTGGGGAGCTCAGCGAAATGGGACTCGGGCTCCCGCGCCGCGTTTTTCTTGTGCTTGTAGTAGCGGTAAACCAGCTGGTAGCGATGAATGCCGTAGAACGATAGGACGACCATCACAGCGAAATAGGGAATCAGGAGCGCAGTGTCAAAAGAGTTCCAGTGATACAAGTGCTCGAAGGTGCGATCCGCGTAGTGGGTCTTGAAGTAATGCTGCAATCCGTGTTGCGGACCACTCGACCACAAGGCGAGGGTCCACCCGCAACTGCGGAGAGTTGCAATGGGGAGGTCGCTTAGCCTTTCAGCAATCATCGCCAGCAGGTCACTGCCTCCACGTTACTTCTTAGCTAAGATGCTCATCCACGGGGCCCGATACTACTTACCCGGACAAATTGATGGTCAATTGAGGAAAAAGGTGGTGTACAAGGTATCCCGCTGCACCGGCCGGAAACCCGCGCCGCGGATCACGTGCCGCAGCTCTTCTTCGGTGGTGCAGTTGGAGGTTCCGGCGGCCTTAACAACATTTTCTTCAAGCATCACCGAACCCACGTCATTGCCACCGAAGCGCAAGCCAAGCTGCAGTACCTTCAATCCCTGCGTTACCCAGCTGGATTGCACATTTTCTATGTTGTCGAGGAAGAGACGTGAGATGGCCAGCACTTTGAGGTACTCGACGGATGTGGCCTCATCCCACTTGCGGCCCCCCAGGGCGGTGTTGGTGGGCTGAAAGCTCCAGGGAATAAAGGCCGTAAAGCCGCCGGTTTCTTCCTGCAGGCGCCGGACCTGTTCGAAGTGGTTGACGCGGTGTTCAAAGGTTTCCCCCACACCGAACATCATCGTGGCCGTGGTGCGCATGCCCAGCTCATGGGCGGTACGGTGCACATGCACCCAATCCTCGGTGGAGCACTTGAGGCGTGCGATGCGGTGCCGCACCTCGTCGTCCAGGATCTCAGCGCCGCCGCCTGGAATGGAGTTCAATCCCGCATCCCGCAGCCGGGCGATGGTGTCTCGCACCGAGAGGTTGCTGTACTCGGCGATGGCCAGAATTTCGGAAGCAGAGAAGCAGTGCAGCCAGATCTGAGGGAAGCGCTGCTTGATGCCGCTGAGTAAGCGCTCAAACCACTCGATCTTGAGATCGGGATGCAGACCGCCCTGCATCAGGACGCCGGTGCCGCCCATCTCCACCGTCTCTGCGATCTTCTGATAAATAGTCTCAAAGTCGAGGATGTAACCTTCCGCGGCAAGCTTGCCCTTAAGCGGCCGATAGAAGGCACAAAAACTGCAATACTCGGTGCAGAAATTTGTATAGTTAATATTGCGGTCAATGATGTAGGTCACTACGCCCTCGGGATGCAGTTTGCGCCGAAGCGCATCTGCCTCCATGCCCAGGCCGATAAGGTCGTCTGAGCGGAAGTAGTCGAGGGCTTGAGTCCTGGTAATCGCCACCTGTCTATTTTACGGGTATGGAAGCCGACAATCCAGTGTTACAGTGCAAGAGACATGACTCTCTGCGACCATTTGAGTGATTTGGGGACCATGTCCGTCTACCGCGAGCCTATGCCCGGATTTCCTGCAAGGGGATCCATCCAGGTTTGCGTGTGCGGCTATCAGTGAGGAAAGCCGCATAAAGTTCGCCAACGCCAGCGAACTCGACAGGAAATCCGGGGTATAGCAGCATCCGCGCTGGCGTTAGAGCATTTTTGCTTCCCGGTCCACACCACTAGCAAGAGGGCGCTAACAGGCCGTTGCGCCCTATCACAATAAGTTTCGGGTTTGCCATCTAACTGTCACGGTACGTTCGCAACCGAAGTTTTACCATCTGTGTGTTAAGAACGCGGGCCATTCATTACCGAGTAGCGCCGCAGCTCTTTCGCTACCTATCTCCCTTGTGAAAGGTTCCCATATGTCTGAATTCAGAATTATCAGTCGCCGTTTTTTGCGACACCTGCCGAGCACTTTGTCCGCTGTGGTGCAGGCCACGCTGTTGTTTGCCTTCGCCGTGCCTATGCACGCACAAACCCCCGCTGCCGCTGCGCCGGCTCCGGATGTCCTGGTGTTTACGAATGGCGATCAGTTGACCGGTAAGCTCCTACACGAGGCCGGCGGCAGCGTGACCTTTCATAGCGACATGGCTGGCGATGTAACCGTGACTTGGGACAAGATCAAGTCCATTCACACTGGACAGCAGTTTGCCGTGATTCAGCAGGGGCAGCATGTCAACCGCAAGACGGCGGATGCCGATGTCGCCCAGGGCAGTATTCAGGTGGATGACAACCAGGTAAAGGTGACTCCAGGCACGGGTGGCGCAACCAAGGACATTCCTGTGAAGGATGCGCAATACGTGATCGACAAGGATACCTACACCAAGGAACTACGCGGCCATCCGGGTTTCTTCTCCGGCTGGAACGGCTCGCTCACCGCGGGTGCGACGTTGATCGAGGCCACACAGAACAGCCGCAACTTTACCGGCAACGCAGCGTTGGTGAGAGCTATTCCCAGCGTGGACTGGCTTGACCCGCACGAGCGCACTATCTTCGACTTTACCGGAGCCTACGGCCAAGTCACCCAGCCTGGCACGACGGGGACAAAGACCAATATCATCCACTTTGACGCTGAGCATGACTGGTTTGTCTCGCCACGCTTCTATTTCCTGGTGGATGCGTCGTTCGACCACAATTACTCGCAAGGCCTGAGTTTGCAGCAAGTGTACGGCGGCGGAATTGGATACACCGTCATCAAGGAGCCGAAGCAGCAACTGGATCTAAAGCTCGATGTGCACTATGAGAGACAGCAATACTTCGTGACACCCAACATCCTTCCTCCTCCGCCCCTCACCCCGAGCAAGAATTTAATCGGAATGGACTTCGGAGACACCTACATGCTGAAGTTGCCACATGGGCTGGTCTTCAACCAGGGGGCGGTGATCACCCCGGCGTTCAATCAGACGAACGCTTATTCCGCGGTGGCCACCGCGGGGCTCTTGTTCCCGGTCTACAAACGCTTCGGATTTAGCGTGGGAGCTTTGGACGACTTCCTGAACGATCCGGCCGCTGGAAGCAAGAAGAACTCGTTCCAGTTCACAGCGGGTGTGACGTATAGCCTGAAATAGAGACAGCGGAACGACACCCCCGGGCCTTCTTTGTGAGGGGCCCGGGGGTTTTTATTGCGGCGCCACCGGATCGAAATCGATCGGCTGTTTTAGTAGCGTCAGGACGCCCGGGGGGAGTGGCTTATCAGCGTTTGCCAGGAGTTGCGAGACCTGCCACATCTCGGTTTGGTTCAGGACATGGCTGAAGGCCGGCATGCCGGAAAGCCGAATACCGTTGGCCACCTTCCAAAAAGTTTCTCCGGGCGGGTCATCGCTGACGCCGACCACTCCGTGGCCGTGCGGTTCCCAAAGCTGTGGCGCCTCCGGGAACATGCCCTTGGCAAAGGTGACAGGGCGCCCATAAAGCCCGTGGCAGGCAGCACATTGCTGACGGTAGATGTGGGCGCCGATTTCCAAATTGGTGGGGCTGGCTTCGACCGGGGGTGTCTTTACTATTTCCCGATCGATGCGGGCGTGCAGGGGAAGGTGGACGATCCGCTCCTCAAAGGGAAAAGGCGCATCGCCGGTAGCGACCGGCAGGTTGCCGAAATTCAAATAAGCTGCAATGCCAAGCGGTACTATCAGCAGGCCGATTAACAGGCCGAGAAGGAATTTCATTGCACTCGCCTTTCGATTTTCTACACAGCAAAAGAGGCTTTCTCAGACCCGTGAGACAAGAAAAGCTGCACTGTTCGTCCCTGAGCAGGATATAGCAAGCGGAGAAATGCTCTAATACTAACCAGGACAGCAAAAAGCTATTTTCTTCGCCCAACGGCGGCAGGCAGTGGAGGCTTTCAGGTTCATGCATCAGAGCAAGCGTTTTGGATGCCACGTGTATCCGATTCTTTTTTTGATCACTCTCGCGGTACCAGGGCTCATAGCGCAGAATTCCACCAGCAACCCGACTCCAGCCCCAACTCAGACTGAACCGGAGAACCCACAGCAGAACCAGGTTCGTTTGGCCCAGGAGGCACAGGCCAGAATTCGCGCGCGGCGGCAGCAGCGTACCCAACGCGTCATTGAGGATACGTATAGCCACAAGTTCGAAGTCTATGGAGGCGGTGGCTACACGCGCTTCCGCCCTGGCAGTTCGCTCCAGCACATCAACGAAGCGGCCTGGAACGGGGGACTGACGGATTATTTATGGGGGCGCCTGGGTCTGACGGCGGATTTGCGCGGCTACTACGGAACAGCTTTCGTCCCACCCAATCCGTACAACATCTTCAAACCCGCAGTCAGCGAGTACAGCTTCATGGCGGGGCCGCAGTACCGCTTCGTGCGCAGGGAACACTGGGCGGTCAGTGTGCAGGGCCTGGTGGGCGGGTCTAAAGGCAATTTCAACTCGGGCACGTCCGGGGTTCCGCCAGGCACGTTCATTGGGCTTTGGAGCCAAGGCACCAACTTCAGCGCGGCAGTGGGTGTGCCGGTCGACTATAACCTCGGTCCTGGATTCGCTGTGCGGTTGCAGCCGGGGTACTGGCTTACGACCTTCAGCGGCACTCCGCAGGTGAAGAATCTTGGCTTCACTACCGGCATTGTTTATCGATTTGGGCGGCAGTAGCGGGTGAAGAAGGGAACGGCAGAGCAGGCTCTGCCGTTTTCTGCCTACGCCGTTACGGCTTTGTCGCGTTCTTTGGCGGCTTCCAGGGGATATTGCGGCTCGGTCATTCTGACGGGGTCCAGGATCTCTGCGATTTCTTTTTCGGTTAGCTGCTTTCTTTCGCGGGCGATTTCGATGATCGACTTGCCGGTCGCTACCGACTCCTTTACGATCTCCGCGGCCTTGGCGTAGCCGATGTACGGATTCAGCGCCGTAGCCAACGAGACCGTGCTTTGCGCGTAGAGCTCGCAGCGCTTTTCGTTAGCCGTGATCCCTCTCACGCAGCGCTCATCGAACTCGCGCAGCATGTTGGTGAGGATGCCTATGCTCTGCAGGACGTTATAGGCCATGGTCGGCATCATCACGTTCAGCTCCAACTGGCCAGCCTGGACGGCATAGGCGACTGCGGTATCGTTACCGATCACCTGGAAACTGACCATGGCCGCTAATTCCGGCAGGACTGGGTTAATCTTGCCGGGCATGATGGATGACCCCGGTTGCAAGCTGGGAAGGTAAATTTCGGCAAAGCCGGTGTTGGGTCCGGAGCTGAGGAGACGAATGTCGGTTGAAATCCGGATGGTCTCCAGGGCGATTCCGCGCAAAGCCGAGCTCACATCGGCCATACAAGCGTTGGATTGCATGGCCCATCGCATGTCCGCGGCCGGCGTCAATTGCTGCCCCGAAATGCGAGCCAGATGAGCGATTGCTTTCACCCGGTAGTCAGGATGGGTGTTGATCCCGGTGCCTACCGCACTGCCGCCCAGCCCTAACTCGCGCAGGCCGGCGGAAGCTAACGCGAGGAATTTACGTCCTTTTTCGTAGGCCAGACCATAGGCCGCAAACTCCTGCCCCAGCCGCATGGGAACCGCATCCTGCATGTGGGTGCGGCCCGACTTCATGATGCCGTGAAAGGCCTGTGCCTTTTCCGCAAAGGTGGCTGCCAGGTGGTCCAGCACAGGGTAGAACGTGTCCAGGGCCAGCAGCGTGGCCAGGCGCATGGCAGTGGGGAAGACGTCGTTGGTCGACTGCCCGTAGTTGACGTGGTCATTGGGGTGCACGTGGGCGTACTCCCCCAGCTTGCCTCCCAGGATCTCGTTAGCGCGGTTGGCAATGACTTCGTTGCTGTTCATGTGCTTGCTTACGCCCGCGCCGGCCTGGAACACATCGACCACGAACTCTGCGTTAAACTTGCCGTCGATCACTTCCTGGGCGGCCTGGATGATTGCGTCTGCCCGCCTGGCGTCTATCAGGCCGAGCTCTTTGTTAGCTTCTGCAGCGGCACGCTTGACCATACCCAGGGCGCGGATGAGCTGGGGATCGGGATGTATATCCGAAATAGGGAAGTTTTCAACTGCGCGCGCGGTCTGCGCGCCGTAGTACGCCTTTGCGGGCACCTCGACAAAACCAAGCGAGTCTTTTTCTTTGCGGAGATCAGACATAAGAAGGCGGGCTCCTGAACAGCGGTCCTTGCGTAGAACGTTCGATTATAGCGATTTCAGGCCGTGGCCGGGAACGGGGGGTGGCGGTTGCGTACCCTGCACTTCAGTTACGTTACAAGTGCCTGCCTACGACGACCGCCTCTGATCGTCTAAGCTATATAGATGGAGCTTGGGCGCAGTACCGTAAAGGAAGACTTTGACGTATTGGTGGTTGGCGCGGGCCCTACCGGCCTGGCATGCTCCATCGAGGCGCAACGCGCTGGAATGCGCACCGTTCTGGTAGACAAGGGCTGCCTTTGCAACTCCCTCTTCCACTACCCCTCGAACATGACATTTTTTACCACGCCCGAGCTGCTGGAGATTGGGGATATGCCTTTTTCCAGCCCCAACCAGAAGCCCAGCCGCAACGAGGCGCTGGAGTACTACCGCAAGGTCGCGGAACATTACCAGCTGGAGATGCGCTTATATCAAACCGTATCCAGCCTGAGCGGGGAGGATGGCGATTTCACGGTCACTACTGTTGACCAGTTTTCTCGTCACCGGTCATACGGCGCGCGCAAGATCATTCTAGCTACCGGCTACTATGACCTGCCGAACTACCTCGAAGTGCCCGGAGAAGAGCTGTCCAAGGTGATGCACTACTACCACGACCCGCACCCCTATTACGACCAGAGGGTGCTGGTGATCGGGGGCAAGAATTCAGCGGCGATTGCGGCCCTGGACCTATGGCGTCACGGCGCGCACGTGACCCTGGTGCATCGGGGCGAGGCCATGCACCGCCACGTCAAATACTGGATTCTGCCGGACATCAACAATCGCATCAAGAACGGCGAAGTAACGGCGTACTTTTCCAGCTCCGTGACTAGTATCTCGGAAGATTCAGTCGAGGTGCTCACGCCGGAAGGAACCGTTACTCTTGCTAATGACTATGTTTTTGCCTTGACTGGGTACCATCCGGACTTTGATTTTTTGACCGCTGTCGGGGTCCGCATGGAGGGCGAAGACCGCTGCCCAGAGTGCGATCCGCAATCGCTGGAGAGCAATATTCCCGGGCTCTATCTTGCCGGGGTGATTGTGGCGGGCATGCGCACCAATGAGATTTTCATCGAGAACGGCCGATTTCATGGCCGTCAGATTGCCCAGGATATTGAGGCCAAGCTTGCCGGTCGAACCTCCGTGAAGGTCGGCTGAAACTGTTACTGTTACTTGGACTGATACAAGATTCCCCCAGCGCTGAAGGGAAGGTTGCCACCTCATGAGTTGGCTCAAGCCTCGTTCCATTCGAGGACAGCTCATCTCCGGTCTTGTCCTCTTTGAGGGACTGCTGGTGGTTACGTTCGCCACCCTGCTGGTGCGCGAGCAGGCGGTGGAGATTCATGAACGGGCCCGCCTGCGGCTGCAATCGGAGGTAAGCCTGCTGGCTCTGCAAAGCCAGGAGTCTCTGGCCCAGGGCCAGGCGGGATACCTGGTGCCCATTCTGCGCGCCATGACCAACTCTCCCAGTATCCGTGCAGCGATGGTTACAGACGTCAACGGCCGGATCATTGCCAGCAGCGACCCCAAAATGAACGGCAAGAACGTGCTGACGCGCCTGGAAAAGAAGTACCTGACGGACAGTGGCAGCGCGGCGATTTTTCGGGTGCCTGGTGGGGCTCGTGAAGCCGTCCTGCCGGTCCATGTTGGCGGTCAACTCAGTGGTTTTGCTTGGGTTTACGAAGATGCGGGCGCGGCATTGGAGGAGATTTCCTCCCTTATCCGCATCACGATCATCTTCGCCGGATTAGGGGCTCTAGGGACGGCTATCATTGCCGGCACGCTGGCCAGATCCATCACCCGCCCGTTGCGGGCATTGCTCACGGCTACACGCAGGTTGATTCGCGACCCGCAGACCAAAGAAGGATTTCCGTTGGAGGTTACTTCTACCAACGAATCGGCGGACCTTACGCGTGCCTTCAACTTGATGGTGACTTCCATGGAGGAGCAAAGATCGGGGCTCAGCGATACGCTGGCCCTGCTCGACTCCATGCTGGAAAACGCGCCCATTGGTTTCGCTTTTTTTGATCGCAAGTTTCGCTATGTGCGCGTGAACCAGTTTCTGGCGGAAATGAATCACGTGCCCATCAGCAGGCACCTGGGGCGCACGATCGATGAGATGCTCCCCGGGCCGGCCGCGGAGATGCTGCAGGGCTGCATTCAGAATGTCTTTGAGACCGGGGAGCCGGTGGCCCAGTTCGAGCTGAATACGCCGCTGTCTGGAGATGTCACCCAGACACGCAGTTGGTTGATTAACGTGTATCCGGTGAAGACGACGTCGGAAGCGGTTCGATGGGTGGGCGCGATTGTGGTCGAAGCTACCGAGCGCAAGCGTGCCGAGGACGCGTTGCGGAAAACGGAAAAGCTGGCGGCCGCGGGCCGGCTGGCGGCTTCGATCGCGCATGAGATCAATAATCCGCTGGAGGCGGTTACCAATCTGCTTTACCTGCTCCGCCATCAGTCATCGCTCGATGAGCAGGCCATTTCCTATGCTGACCTGGCGCAGCACGAAATCTCGCGCGTGGCCGAGATGACGCAGCAGACCTTGCGTTTCTACCGCCAATCCACGCTGCCCGTGGTTGCCAATGTCGCCGAGTTGTTGGATTCGGTGGTGGCCTTGAACAAGGGAAGGCTGCATGGGCTGCAGATCGAGGTCTCTCGTGAGATCGGATCCAATGTCGAGCTGTATTGTTTTTCCGGTGAAATGCGCCAGCTCTTTACCAACCTGATTGGCAATGCGATCGATGCCATGGCACATGGAGGGCATCTGTGGTTGTCTGTGCGGCGGTCTCGTTCCTGGTTGGACGGCAGACCCGGTATTCGCTTGTTCGTTGCGGACAATGGTTGTGGTATGACGAAGGCGACGCGGCTGCGGATTTTCGAGCCATTTTTTACTACCAAGGAAACGACTGGAACGGGGCTGGGTCTGTGGGTGAGCAGCGAGATCATCGCCAAGCACAAGGGCACGGTAAGGGTCGCCAGCCGTCCGCCGGAAGCAGAGGATGGGAAGCACTCGGGGACTGTGTTTATGCTGTTCTTCCCGGAGGATGGCATTGGAACTGCTCCTCTGCCTGCTTCGGTCACCACCACGCAGAATGCGTAGTGTGAACTAGAACCTCTCGATCCCTCGCGGACGACGGGTGGGCGCGGTCCATCGGAAGAATCGAGAGTCAGAGGGAAAAGAGCAATGGTATCCCACTCAAGCCCAAAACAGGGCTTGAATGGGGCACCAAGCTTTTGTTAGCGAAGAGGGACTTTGGTTTCCTTGCCATTGTAAAAAACCTGTTTCGTCGGCGTCCCTGCAATTCCTGCCATGAAATGCTTTGCGGTTTGGGGCTTACCTCCGATGGACTTTAGTGCCAACGTTCTCGTGGCTTCATCCCAGCGCAATTCAGTGGACGAGAAATCTCCTTTTTCAAATGCGAACGTGTGCCCGTCGTCCTCGTAGTGCGAAGATACTCCGTCGCTGCCCGGATAGACCGTTAGGGAGATGAGCACATCGGATTCTTGAGTTGCAAATTGCTTAACGGGACCCGTTGCCAACGTAGTGCCTGATCGCACGAACACTGGGATGGTTTCGAGAGGCGAGCCCACTTCGACGGTTTTACCTCCTGGGATCTGATCGTTCGTCCAAAAATTCCACCAGATTCCGTCAGGCAGATAGACACTTCGCGTGGTCGCACCTGCTTTCATAACGGGCGCGACCAATAGAGACGGACCAAACATATATTGATCGTCCAGCGCTCGTGCTTTTTCATCGTCAGGGAATTGCAGCCACAGTCCCCGGATCAAGGGCATTCCAGTGGCATGCGTTTCGGCCACCGCGGAGTAAATGTAGGGCAACAAGCTGTAGCGGGTGTTTAGATACTTGCGGCAAATTTCTTCGACGGCGGTGTTGTGTAACGCTTCGGGCGGTGGCAGATCGTCTACCGTGAATGCCGGCGTCAGTTCCGCGGGACCATAGTCGCCGAGGTTCCATCCCCATGGCAGCCGCAGCTTCCAGGTGCGGCCATGTCCGCGAAAGAGCGGACAAAATGCACTGAACTGAAACCAGCGCAGGAAGAGCTCCGCGGTCAACTCTTTAGTGGGCACAAAACCTCCCGTGTCCGTGCCCCAGTAGGGAATTCCGCACAGCCCCATGTTGATTCCCTCCATCACTTGCGCTGCTAGCGTCTTCCAGGTGGAGTAGACATCCCCTGACCACAGCCACCCGTATCTTTGCAGGCCGGCGTAGCCGTTCCTGTTTAAGGCAAAGGGTCGAAGATTGGGCCTCACCTGGCGCTCGCCGTCCCAATACATCTCATTGCGAACAAGGCGCGAAGAAGCGGGCAACGGATCTCCTTCATCCGGCCACCAACCATCGACACCGATGCGGTCAAGCGGAACATGGTGCGACCAGTACTTCGCTGCATTTGAAGGTTCTTCAGCCGCGGTGCCGGTGTCACTCACCTTGCCGTGAAGATTCACTGGAGGATTTACCACATGAAGCACCACCTTGAAATGTTCCTCATGCAATTGGCGGATCATTCCCTCGGGATCGGGAAAGACACTTTCATTGAAGGTGAATGATCCGTGGCCGGTATTCCATCCTGAGGGGCAAAAACCAGTCCCCAGGTAAATCAGCGCGTCGCAAGGCAGTTGTTTCTCACGAAAGGTCTTTGCTTCTTGCAGAATCTCCTCGCGACTGGCCAGTGTTCGATGCGATTGTTGGTATCCGAGTGACCATAAGGGAGGCATGTGGGGAAATCCGGTCAGCTCCGCGAATTGGCGAAGTAACTGCGCCGGAGTGTCCGCGGCGAGCAGGAAAATGTCATACCCCCGGGCGCTCTCGTCGGGCTTGAACACCCCAGACTCGCTACTAATATTGAATGTTCCTTGCGGCTCGTGGAAGAACAGTCCCCAGCTGTTGGAGCCCATCAGCCATGGGATGGGAAGATGTGCACCGTAGACTTTGAGGTCGTCACCCACCTGGCCATTTCGCATGGCATCCGAGGCACCGCGGCGATCGAGTGTGTGTGTGCCCGAACCGAGCCCATAGACGGGTCCGTCGCCACAGAGAAATTGAAGCTGCGCCGGATTTTGGTTGAAGTGGAGTTCCTGAAGGATGACGCCGCCTTGCGCGCGAACCGTGATGCGGAGAGGGTCTGTCTGCGCTTCGAGCACTCTCGATGCCCACTGCGCGGTTTGTCGCGAGCCTCCAGCAAGGGTTCTTATGCTTGGATCAGGCCACACTCTTTTGGCTAGACTGCCGTCTCCGTAGAGTTGGTCCATCGGCTCGCCGGCTGCGGCTACGGTCATCCGCAAGATGTTGTCACTCACGGCGGTAATCGTGAGTGCAAGGCCGGGTGGTCCTGCAAGGTGGGTTGCGAGTGCATGGGCGGCAGGCAGGTGCAGTTTGAGGAGCATGCCGGCGCCGCCAGCCCCGATGTTTTGTAAGAGGCTTCGACGGGTAAATCTCCAAGGCACTTATTCCCTCCCGGCTGTAACAGGGAAAGGTTTACGTAGTGGGCGAGACTGTGTCAAGGAGCACACTCGACCCAGGTTCACGGAAACGTTTACTTGACGTGCTATGCCGCAAAAGATTACAAGGATAGCGCTGGAGCATTTTCACTTCTGTGCTGCACGGAGAAGGCCAATGCAGTGAGTCTCTACCCGAGGAAAATCCGCCTCGGGAGCGGCTGAAGTGAAAACGCTCTAGCCGCATCAAGGAGACACTCGCTTGCAATTTCCCATCTCTCGCCGCTCCTTCCTGGTGGCAACGGCAGCCGCCGTTGCTCCAACAGTCAGCGCCCTGGCCTTCCCCCGCAGCGAAGGTTTGCTTTCGTTCTCAGAGACAGAGAAGAGTCCATCCACTGTTCCATTTCCAAATTGGAAAAATACAGGCGTCATTGAGCTTTCGAACTCGCCTCATGCTCGCCTTAAGACGGTTCCGGTGAGCGCTGTCGTGATCAAAGATGGTTTCTGGTCGCAGCGTCGAATCACCAATGTCGAATCAAGCATTCCCAGCATGCACGACGAGCTGATCGCGCATGGGCGCATGGACAATTTCCTCCGGCTTCAAGGGAAGTCAGCAAGCCCGCAAAAGGGGCCTGTCTATTCTGATTCCGATATTTACAAATGGACGGAAGCAGTTGGGTTTGTTCTTCAGTCAGGGGACAGGCCGGAATTGCGCGAGACCGCCTCCACCATGATTCGCGAAGTCGTGGCCGTGCAGGAGCCGTCCGGATATCTCAACACGTATTACGTGGGTGATCTGGCAGCAAAACGTATGCTGCCGGACATACAGACGACTGGCCATGAGATGTATAACCTTGGCCACATGCTTCAAGGGGCGATCGCCTACTATCGCGCCACCGGCGACCCCACGTTGCTGAACGCAGGCATTCGGTTTGTCGACGACTTCCTGCTCCCAAACTATGGGCCAGGGACGAACCAAAAGCCCATCGTTGCCGGTCATCCCGAGATCGAAATGTCCCTGGTCGAGCTCTACCGAACCACCGGCAATCGCAAGTATCTGGAGCTAGCCGGCTACGTCCTGCACGGAGACGATCGCATTCCGCTCACCGATCAACAGATCACTTACATGTTCTGCGGTATTCCGTTTACTACTCGCACTAAACTCGAAGGACACGCCGTACGCGCCATGTACGCCTGTTGCGGGGCTACGGACTACTACCTTGAAACGGGAGACCCAGTCTATTGGAAGACGCTCAACGCGCTGTGGGAGGACCTGGTCGCCCACCAAATGTATGTTACTGGCGGAGTGGGTGCGCGATCGACGGGCGAGGCTTTCGGCGATGCCTACGAATTGCCCAATGCGCGTGCGTACGGTGAGAGCTGCGCCGCTATCGGCAACATGATGTGGAACTGGCGCATGCTGGCCGCGTCTGGAGAAGCACGGTTTACCGACGTCATGGAGTGTGCTCTTTACAACGGCATTAATTCGGGCATGTCGCTCGATGGCAAGACCTATTGCTACAGAAATCCCCTGGCGTTCGATCCCACCGGTGACTCCAGAGACCGGCACCTGGTTCAGGGCAGGATCCGTAATCCCTGGTACGACACGACCTGCTGCCCGCCCAATCTTGAGCGAACGTTTGCTTCGTTGCCGGGCTATTTCTACAGCACCAGCGCGGACGGCGTGTATGTGCATTTTTACGACAACTCTGAAATGAACTGGCATCTGCTGGATGGGACTGCGCTCGCCATCACGCAGGTGACTCGCTATCCGTGGGAAGGAGAAGTCTCTCTCACCGTCAACCCGGCCGAGGCCAAGGAGTTCACCGTGTATGTCCGCATTCCGGGATGGTCGCAGAAGAACACCGTCCAAGTGAACGGTGTTTCCATCGAGGGCGCGGTTCCTGGCCAATATCTGGCGCTTCGCCGGCGCTGGGCTGCACATGACCAGGTACGCCTGTCCTTCGACATGACGACTCAGCAAGTCCGGGCGAACCAGGCGGTGGCCGACGATTTAGGCCGGGTCGCATTTCGACGCGGGCCGATTATTTTCTGCATGGAATCTCTCGACCAACCCGGTCATGCTGATGAAGCGAATCTGTCTCCGTTTTCGGCTGCGCTCCAAGGCGACACCAGAGCAGTCTGGAATCCAGAACTGCTTGGAGGAGTTGAGGTCCTGGAGCACCCTGGCGCCGTTACGCTGAGCGCGGGGAATTCGTTGTATTTTCCCGTGGCACCCGTGGTTGGCGCTAAAGCTACGCAGCTGCACCTCATTCCGTATTACGCGTGGGCGAACCGGGCACCGACGGGAATGCAAGTTTGGATCCCATATATCCAAACCTAAGAGTAGGATTTCCCTCTACGGTTTGGTCGTCGGAATTCATACGCGCATGAACATGGAGAAGAAGATTTGCGGCCAGTACACCATGAGGCGATTGGCTGATCTTCACTTTCACCGGTCCTTTGCGCCTCGGCGCGCCTGGCGCGTGGTACTGCATTGTCTCCTGCTAATTTCTGTTGCCGCCTGTCGTAGGGGACAGCCGGTCATCGCCGTAGTTCCACGAACAGCGGGAAACACTTTGTGGGAGGGCGAACACGCAGGCGCTGCCTTGGTCGCTCACGAAAAAGGATTGCGCGTTTACTACCAGGCACCCACACGCGAAGATGACCTATCGAGTCAACTTGGAATCATCGAAAAGGCGCTCGATCGGGAATGCAACGGCATCATCCTCTCGCCGGTCGAAGGACTGCCGTTCCGCACCACCATTCGAAGAGCAGTTGATAGCGGAGTTCCCACCGTCATTGTGGGGACCGACCTGGGCATTCCTGCGGGAAAGAAACTTGCGTACGTCTTGAACAACGAAGAAGCAGGCGGTGAATTGGCCGCGCGCCGCGTAGCGCGCATCCTGGGCGGCAAGGGAAACATTGCCATCGTAGGCATCAGCTCACAGTTGACGAGCACCGCAACCAGAGCGCGCAGTCTGGAGACCGTATTGGCCAAAGAGTTTCCTGACATTCACGTGATTGACCGGCGCCTTGGATTGCCCACCGTACCTCAGGAACAGCAGGTCGCTGAGGAGCTGGTCAGCAAGGACGATCATGTGAACGCAATTGTCGCTCTCTCCGAGGCCTCTACGCGGGGTGCTTATTATGCATTGGTCGAATTCAATCGGATTGGAGAGATCAAGCTCATTGGATTTGATCAGGATCTGTTGGAGCCAGTGAGAAGCGGTGGCATCGACTCCATCATCCTGCAGAACACCTACGAAATGGGCCGGCGGGCTATGGGGATGATGGACGAGCAGCTGCGCGGGGAGTCTCCGCCGCAGCAGGTCTTGCTGGAGCCTCTACTTTTGACCCGCGATAATATCGACTCTTCTCAAGTGCGCCAGATGCTGACGCTTGTCTGGTGGTACGACCGATGATTCGGCAGCTGCACCGGCGGCATTTCTGGATCGTCGTCGCCTGCCTCGGTGTTCTTTCGCTTGGAGCTATTGGATACCTTGCCTATCGCTCGCTGGGGCATTCTGGACCGTCCTATCGCGATTCCTTCGCCGAGGAGAAGCAGGACGAATGGCAGGCATTCGGCGGGACCTGGCAAATTGTCAACGGCGCCATGCAGAACAGTTCCGACGAGCGCGGAGCTAAGCTGATGACCGGCTCAACCGATTGGCGTGACTACAAAATAGACGCAGATGTGCAACTGTTGGGCGAGGCGGGAGACGCTGGGCTGGTCATGCGCACAGCTCAAGAAGAAGAGGGCGTCGACTCCTACCATGGCTATTTTGCCGGCCTTCGCGACCTGGATAACACGTTAATCCTCGGTCGGGCCGACTACGGATGGCACGAATTTCAAGCCATCCCGGTGGTCTCCGGTGTGCACACCAGGGTCTGGTATCACCTGACGTTTCTTGCTTACGAGTGCACCCTTGCAGCGCGGACCATCTCATCTTCAGGGGAAACAACGACGGTAGCAATCCGGGATCCCTCCTGTGTTAAGGCGGGCCGCTTCGGCCTGCAGTCTTATGCCTCCGGCGCACTGTGGCGCAATATAACGGTCAGCCGGTCAAGCCAGCAGGATCTGACCTCCCTTATCGGCGACCGGGCCATCGGGCTTCCATCGGACCGGGGTGTGGCGTGGACAGGCAATACGGATGCGCTAGACCGGCGCAACGAAATTGAGGTGATCGATCGCGACATGCGCGATCATCATTCCGACTTAAGCGCGCAACCCATCGGTAGCCTGCGCCTGCTATCTCCGAATCAGCCGTCACAGGTCACCGTCCATGGCGTGGTAACACTCATTTCACCGGTGTTGTATTTGCAGGACGCCACGGGCGGATTGGCAATACCGAAGGCACGTACCACAAAGCCAATTCAGATCGGCGATGCGATCGAAGCCAAGGGCAATGCCGAACTGCACGATTTCAGCTCCGTTCTCAGAGACGCAGACGTGCGCCCTCTGTGGACGCATACACCCGTGCCCCCGGTTGCCGTATCACCTTCGCAAGCTGCTACAGGCGCGTTCGACGCCCAATATGTCGAGGTGGAAGGGGTTCTGCGCAGCCTGGAGTCCACCACGGATCACATGTTGGTTCTTACCCTGGATGAGGGGGCGCAATCCTTCCGCGCCATCGCCAGTGACAAGAGCCCGAACCGGACCGCGCACCGCATCAGAGAACAAAGCCGCCTCCGTCTGCGAGGCGTGTGCGTGGTTGACTCTGCTTACACCCATGACCTTACCCCTTTCGCGCTGTTACTTCCGTCTGTGGAAGAGGTGGAGGTGATCAAGGGACCTCCCTGGTGGAGCACCGGCCATCTTGTGGCTCTCGCCTTTGGATTTCTACTCTTGCTGCTGGCCGCGCAAACCGGACATAGTTTCATCGCGCGGTGGAGGCTGCAAGCAGTGATGGAGGAACGAGAGCGGCTGGCACACGAGATGCACGATACCTTAGCGCAAAACTTTGCCGGCTTGGGTTTTCATCTGGAGGGCATGCGCGACGATACCGGCGAAGAGAATCCTTTACGCCCCCAGCTCGATTGGGCGCTTGACATGGTTCGCGACAGTCATAAGGAGGCCAGGCGCAGTGTGGCAGCGTTACGACCGCAGGCGCTTGAATCGGTGGGACTGCTCAAGTCGTTGGAGCAGGATACCCGGCGCATGGTGGGACGTGGGGATGTTCAGATTGCAACGTCCCTAACTGGAACGGAGCGCAAGATCCCCGTTTCCATTTCCGATACTTTGCTGCGCATCGGTCAGGAGGCGGTCGCCAATGCGGTTCGCCATGGACAGCCCGATGCTCTGCAACTTGCGATCGCTTACGAGAAGACGGCTTTGCAGCTGACGGTGAGAGACAATGGCAGGGGCTTTCACCCATCGAACGGGTCATCAGGTTTTGGGATTCGCGGCATGGAGAGTCGAGCGCATAGTATCTCGGCGGATCTGGAGATATCGAGCGCTCCGGGTGAAGGCACGCAGGTGCAAGTCCGGGTGCCGATACCGCCTCCGCTGCTTCATGCTTCCTGGCCGCGTTTTGCCTGGCAATGGTTCTGGAGACGAGGACGTAATGGAAGGTCAAACGGTTAATTCAGCGATTCGGTTGCTCATTGTCGATGATCATCCCGTTGTCCGCGCTGGACTCATCAGCATGCTGCGCAGGCAGAGTGTGCTGAAGGTGGTTGGCGCGGTGGAGAGCGGCGCGGCAGCGATCGCGTTTGCCGGGCGCAATGCGGTCGATGTGATGCTTCTCGATCTCCGCATGCCGAAATTGAACGGTATCGAGACGCTGCAGGCTCTTCGACAGGTCCATCCCACACCGCGAGTCATCATCCTGTCCAGTTTCGATTTCGAAGAGGAGATTTTTCGTGCGGTCCAGGCCGGCGCAAAAGGTTATATATCGAAGGACACGTCGCGGGAAGAGTTGGTGGCCGCCATCGTGGCGGCCCACAATGGCAAGACCTATTTTCCGCAACACATTGCGGGCAAGCTGGCGGAGCGAATGCTGCGTTCCAGCCTGAGCCCTCGGGAACTGGAAATCCTGCAGGCGTTGTCAAAGGGGTTGACCAACAAAGATATAGCAAGGATCTTGCAGATCAGTCAGTTCACTGTCCGCAATCACATCAAGCAGATCACCACGAAGTTGGAGGTCTGCGATCGGACCGAAGCAACCCGGGTCGCGATTCAGCAAGGGATCATTGTCGTTGCGCAGTAACAGGGTGTTTCTATCATCCTTGTTCCCTAACGAAGGGGCGGGTGCCCCACATCTCGCTTGTTTTTCGCGAGATGTGGGATACCACTGCGCCTTCCCTCTGACTCTCAATTCACCCGATACGCTCAGCGGTCAACCTTGGTGGTATCCCACATCTCGCGAAAAACGAGCGAGATGTGGGGCACCCGTCCCTCGTTAAGAAACAAGCACTGGCCGGTTTGGCAAAATGAAAAAGTCGCTATGAAAGCGACGAACAGAAACAGCCGCAGCTAGGGTGTTTGCGTTGCGATCAGCGAACAGTGGTTGGCGTCATTCGGCACATAGTACATCTGTACTATTGCGCGCTCAAACCTCGATCAACTAGTGTTCGGCTGCTCGCATTGGGCGTGTTGCGTAGCGTCCGAATTCGAGTAGGCAGGAATTTGCGGCTGCTGATGGCCGGCAGGGTACAGATAGAAAACGTTTCCCCAAAACAGCCAGACGCAGACAGCTATGACGGGATTGCGAAGCTTTCGGAGAACAGCACTACCCTTTAGGAGGCATACGTTGAAACGAACATTGCTCATCTCAATCGTGAGCTGCGTACTGCTGTGCGCACAGACTGCGCTCGCACAATTCACAGGGGCGCTGTCAGGAACAGTCTTGGATCCATCCGGTTCAGTCGTACCGGATGCCAATCTGCAGTTGACCAATACCTCCACTGGAGTGCAGTTGACGGCGAAATCCGATGCGCAGGGGCAATACCATTTCAACGCTCTGGCGCCGGCGACCTATCAGTTGACAGCACAGAAGCAGGGCTTCAGCTCAGCACAGAATGGCTTTACCCTGGAGACGGGCCAGACTCTCGCCCTGGACGTGAAGCTTGCTGTCGGGACTGCGTCTCAGACAGTCCAGGTAACTACCCAAACCCCCACCATCGACACAGCGATACGCGCATACAGGAAACGCTTTCTACGCAGACCCTCTCTTCTCTCCCCCTGGCCGGCCGCAACATGATCTCGCTCGTCACCCTGGCCCCAGGCGTTACCGGCTTGGGTGTAACCTCTAACGGCAGCCCCGGCTCTGGCCGCGATAATTACTCTACCGAAACCCAGGTTGATGCCAGCGCAAACGGTCAAGGGGCAGTGGGGAATATGTATGTGGTCGACGGACTGGATGTGACCAGTTCCATCCGGCCCGGGGTGCTGAACATGACTCCCAATCCCGACACCATCCAGGAGACCAGCATCCAGAGCAACACCTACAATTCAATTACGGACGCGCCAGCTCGAATCCAGACCCTGATGACCACCAAGTCGGGCACCAGCCGTACCATGGCAATGCCAGCGACTACTTCAACTATCAGGGCTTCTTGCGCGGACAGAGTTCACACACAAGTAAGCCCGTTCCACACCAACAATATTTCCGCTACTATCGGCGGTCCGATCGTTCCCCGTCACAACTGGCTTTTTCTTTTTCGCCATCGAGCCGCTGCGTTCCTCGGCGGCGTGTCCGGCAATGTGAGCTTTTGAAGACCCGCAATTTACCGCAGTGGGCCAGACAAATTATCCCAATACCCTGGGACCTAACTGCTCACAAAATACCCAGTCAGCCAGATCACCAACCCGCAGGTCTCCTCGTTGGCATCCGGGACCTTCCCAGCAACCTGCGGCACGGCGGCCACGTACTTTCTTCCCTGCGCGCTGCCTTCGTGGACTCGGCCAACTACTCCACTACCTCCTATCGCAATGGCATCCAGTATTACTTACGCATCGATAAGCCTTTCGCGGCAGATCGGCTTTACGGCACTTACTTTCGCACTACCCTTGACAGCAACAACCCCAACCCACGTACCGCCTTTCAATCCACCAACCCGTTTAACCAATGGGCAGTCCAGGTGAACGAGTCGCACACATTCAGCCGAACACATTGAACCAGGCGTCCTTTGCCGCCATACGCGTGGAAGGGATTCAGCCTGCCGCTGGATTATTCTCCGTTCCCGTGGTCAACGTCACCAGCATCGGCAAGGGCTTGGGATCTGGATTCGCGGCGGGCGATTTTATTCAGCACAATTATCATTGGCGTGATGTTCTGACCCATGTGTATAAGTCCCATAACATCAGCGCAGGCTATGAAGGCCTCTTCGGCGATGACGTCGAGCTCTTCGCCGGCCCGTATGATCAGCCTAATTTCAACTTCAACAATCTGCTCGACTTGGCGCAAGACAATGTTTACACCGAAATCAATGTTGCCTATACGCCGCTAGCGGGGCAAAGATCCAATACGACTGGAACGCAGCCGGAATCACGAATGGTCTCTTTGTGCAGGACACCTGGAAGATCAGGCCCAGGGTGACTGTGAACTACGGAATTCGCTGGGATGATTTTGGCAATCCTTATTCGCGTGACGCGAACACTGTTTTCGGAAACTTCTTCTATGGGCCTGGGCAAACCCTGCAACAGCAGATCGCCAACGGAATCGTCGTCGCTCACCATCACGCTCTGAATCGGGCGATCACCGACGTGTTCACTCCGCGCGGAGGAGTCGCATGGGACGTGACTGGCAATGGCAGGTGGCTGGTCAAGGGAGGAGTTGGACTCTTTCACAACTGGCCCACGCTGGCCAATCTTCAGGAACAATATCGCGGCAATCCGCCCGGTCCCATCTTCCCCACATTCTATGGCGGACAAACGCCGGCGCCGGTATTCGGTTTAGGTACATCGAATAAAGCGCCTTTTGGCTTCACGTATCCGACGCTGCCGGCAGAGCAGCTGGATTCAAAGGGCGGACTCCAGGGCCTACAGTTCAACATCGGTGGAATTGATCCTAACCTTGTTTCCCCTGTCAGCTATATCTATTCGTTCGGACTGGAGCACGAGCTGCCTGCGAATCTGGTAGCTAATATCTCGTATTCAGGATCCGTCGGCCGTAACCTGCTTTCTGGCGGCGGGCAAGTCTACAACGTCAGTTATGGGCAGGATATCAACGAACTCCCCGGAGACTTGATACTGCACAACAGCCTGGTTCCAACGCGATTGAATACCAGCTTCGGACAAGTGCTTTATACCCAGAACGATCGGGTATCCAACTACAACGCGCTCATCCTTGCCTTGCGTGGCAGGTACCGGCGCGCATACTTCAATGCTTCCTTCACCCACTCCTCGTCTAAGGACGACACCCAGGTCTACCCGACTTACATCAACCCTCATCAATACTACGGACCTTCGATATGGGACATACCCAACCGTTTCTCCCTGGTATGGAACTATGAATTTCCCAGCCCCAATAACGGACTGGGCCTGGTGGGGCGGGTAGCTGGAGGCTGGCAAATGAGCGGGACGACGATTCTGCAGTCAGGGCCGCCGTTTACCGTGTCGACAAATGCCAGCTTCAATCCACTGTTAAATGCCGCCGGCACGTATACGGGTTATGCTCCGGGCAGTGGGGATTTCAACGCGGACGGAGATAACTTCGACTTTCCAAATGTCACCAGTTACGCGTATTCCACCAGCCGCAAGTCGTACCTATCCGGACTCTTCGGTTCGACACACGCTGCTGCGTTAGCGAATTTTCCCGCTCCCACCACGTTCGGTACGGAAGGGAATGAACGCTATAGTGCCTTCCGTGAGCCGGGGTTTGAGGAGTGGGATGTAGCGTTCCTGAAGAATACAAAGATTACGGAAGCAGTGAACTTCCAACTCCGCTTTGAATTCTTCAATTTCTTTAACCGGGCAAACCTGAACACCGTCGATACCAATCTTCCCGATGGAAATTTCGGCCAGGCGACAGGCCAAAATGTGCCGCGGTTCCTTCAGATAGGCGGAAATATAATTTTCTAAATGCTTATCCTGGACAGATGCGCTCCAGGCTGAATTCAGGTTTCTCCGCAAACCACGCGGCATCAACAGATCACCGATTATGCCGCGCCTTTTTCCTAACCCGGGTTTCGTTGCGCATGACTCAGTCACCAAGAACGGATAGAACCGCCCAAGCGAGATGCAGCAGGCCTGGGCGCGCATTTGCTTTCCTGCTCGTTGTTTTTTTCGCATTCTTGGCGCAGTTGTGTCTGGGCCAGGGAAGCCCGGATCAGATTATGCAGGCGCTCCGCGCAAAGGACTATCCCACCGCGGTGTCCGCCGCGGATGCCATGTTGGCGGCACATCCCGCCCACCCGGAGGATTGCCGCATCCTTGTCATGCGGGGGATGGCGCTGCGCGGCGAGGGCCGAGCAGACGACGGTCTCAAATCCTTTCAGGCGGCACTCGATGCCTGTCCGCACTTTGTACCCGCCCTGGAAGGCGTGGCCCAGATCGACTACGCCAAGCGCTCCCCCGATGCTGTACCGGTCCTAAACGAATTGATTTTGTTCAAACCAGAAGACCCGACTGCTCATGCTATGCTCGCCGTGCTGCAATGGCAGCGTGGAGACTGCGCATCCGCTCTTCCGCACTTCGAGAAGGCATCTGCGCTGGTCGAGCAGAATTCCGAAGCTAAGCGTGAGTATGCTTCCTGCCTGTTGGCTGAAGGTGATGCTGTTCGTTCCGTGGATCTCTACCGCCAGTTAATGGAACATTCGGCGAACACGCAAACCCGCATGCAATTTGCAGTCGCCCTCTGGAAAGCGAAGGAATTGGACGATGCGCTCGCCGCGCTCTCGCCTCTGGTGGAAACGGGATCCGCGAATGCACATGCCTTGGCTCTCGCCGCCCAGATCGCTGAGGAAAAGGGCGAAACACCGCAAGCGATCGCATGGCTGCGGCAGGCGATCGTGTTGGATCCCACGGCCGTAAAGAACTACGTGCTCTTTGCGACCTTTGCGTTCAATCACAATTCTTTCCAGGTTGGGATTGACATGATCGATGCCGGCCTCAAAGTCTTGCCTGGGGCTGCGCCTCTATATCTCTCTCGCGGAGTGCTGCGGGTTCAGTTGTCGCAAATCGACGGAGCATTGGACGACTTTGAGCAGGCCCATCGCCTGGACCCCAACCTCTCCTTCGCTGAAGATGCGATGGGCATGATCCATAGTCAACAGCACGATAACCAGGGGTCCTTGGATGCCTTTCGCCGGCACGCGGAGAAAAACCCGCGCGATCCTCTTCTGCAGTATCTCTATGCAGAAGCTTTGTTGGAGAGCTCCGACTCAGGCAAGCCTGAAGTTCAAGCAGAAGCTGTTCGCGCCGCGAACCGGGCAGTGAAACTCGAACCAGACTATCAGCCGGCACGAGACCTGCTCACCGTTCTATACATGCGTTCGGGAAATGCCTCGGCGGCGAAACAACAGGCTGAGGAAGCCCTCAAGCGAAATCCCGATGACAGCGCCGCCATTTATCAAGAGATGATGGCGGATCGCAAACTCGGCCAAAAAGGAGACGTCGATGGATTGGTGGCAAGATTGAAACAGATCAAGCAGAGTGAACAGGAGACGACAACCAAATATCTCCTGCAAGATGTGCCGTCAACTTCGACTCGATAGGATGGGCGCTGGATCGACGAGGAACTACGTCTAACATGGGGCGCTCTAGTCCGCTCAGATGGGCCGCCGCTACGCAGAAGGGAACTGAACATGGGTTATCCATCACGAAGGACATTTCTCAAGGGCGGTGCAGTCGTTGCTGGTGCACAACTACTCCCGCGCCAAGTACGGGGCGCTGCCTCTGCCACTGACGCTGTAACTACGAAATTGCAGCAGTTTGATTACGGCGACGTCCAGCTCCTTGAAGGTCCGATGCGGGAGCAGTTCGATCGGAACCATGCCTTGTTCCTGGCTCTCAGCGATGACTCACTGCTCAAGCCGTTCCGGCAGCGTGCTGGTCTAGCGGCGCCCGGGGAGGACATGGGCGGCTGGTATAGCTGGTCGAAGGATTTTGATCCGCCGAAGAACATGACGGGATATATTCCGGGCCACAGCTTCGGGCAGTACCTCTCTGGGCTTGCGCGGGCCTACGCTGTAACCGGCGATGCGGCAACCCGCCAGAAAATTCACGGCTTGGTGGAGGGCTTCGGAAAGACCGTCACGGAGAAGTTTTACGTCGACTATCCGCTGCCTGCCTACACCTTCGACAAGACCAATTGCGGTCTCATCGATGCGCACCAATTCGCCGGCGATCCCATGGCGCTGCCCGTGCTCGATCATGCTACGCAAGCGGTGTTGCCCTTTCTTCCAGAAAAAGCGCTTTCCCGTCAGGAAATGGAGGCGCGGCCCCACCTCAACATCGCCTTCACCTGGGATGAGAGCTATACGCTGCCGGAGAACTTTTTCCTCGCCTACAAGAGGAGCGGGAACCCCCGCTATAAGCAGCTGGCGGCGCGCTTTCTTGAGGACGACACGTATTTCGATCCCTTGGCGGCGGGCAAGAACGTCTTGCCAGGATTGCACGCTTACAGCCACGTGAACGCGTTGTGCTCTGCATCGCAGGCCTACCTGGTGTTGAACAGCGAGAAACACTTGCGCGCAGCCCGTAACGGGTTCGATTTCGTACTTACCACACAAAGCTTCGCCACCGGCGGGTGGGGTCCAAATGAGGAATTCCGTGTTCCTGGGAGCGGCGATCTCGCGGCGAGCCTGGAGAAAACTCACTCCAGCTTTGAAACTCCTTGCGGGGCCTACGGACACTTCAAGGTCGCTCGCTATCTCATGCGCGTGACCGGCGACAGCCGCTATGGCGATAGCATGGAGAGAGTTCTCTACAACACCATCCTGGGGGCCAAACCGCTGCGGCCGGACGGGACGAGCTTCTACTACTCGGACTACAACAACAACGCTTCCAAGTTTTACTACGAGCAGAAGTGGCCTTGCTGCTCGGGCACGTTTCCACAAGTGACGGCTGACTACGGCATCAGCTCGTATTTCCGTTCTGCTGACGGTGTCTATGTCAACTTGTTTGTTCCTTCGCGCGCAAGCTGGCGAGTGGGCGCGGCGCGCTATTCATTGGAACAGCAGACGCACTATCCGCACTCGCCGGAGGTGAGTATTCGAGTAGGAGCGGCGCGGCCGGAGAAGTTTACGGTTTATCTCCGCGTGCCAAGTTGGGCTGGAAGCAAGACCTCGATTGCCATCAACGGCAAGAGCTTTGCGGCGCCCTTACACAGCGGTTCCTTCGCGGCTGTAGAGAGAGAGTGGAAGGACGGCGACCGCATCGAATACGTGATCGATATGCCGTTGAGGCTGGAATCGATCGAGTCCCAGCAACCGAATACTGCGGCACTGCTTCACGGGCCGGTTACCCTGTTTGCTATCGATCCCGCGGTGAGCCACTTCACGCGCGCGGAACTTCTCGCCGCCAGGCAGCAGGGCTCGTCGCACCTGGTGCAATCAGGTAATCGACAAATCCAGTTCCGTACTTTCGACGAAATCAAGGACGAGAAGTACCGTCTTTATCACGAACTCTCCAGTTGAAGGGAGCCATCCGGTTCAAACGATTCAAGCGGTGAAAACCGTGCAGTCCTGTGGCCATAGCGATGATCGATTCCCCGCGACGTGTCCGGGAAGTAGAGAAGAAAAAAAGGCTGAGCATTCGCGATGTGGCCCTTCATGCCAAGGTTTCGATTGCAACTGTTTCGCGCACCATTAATCGCGTTCCGTCCGTCGACAAGAAGCTAGCCAAGCGGGTCTTCGCTGCGATCGAAGAGTTAAACTACTACCCCAATACCCAGGCACGCACGCTGGTTTCGGGCAGAAGCAGGATCTTTGGGCTTTTAATTTCCGAGATCACCAATCCGTTCTTTCCCGAACTCATCCAGGGATTCGAAGACGTAGCAGTGGAAAACGGTTACGACATCATGGTCAGTTCCACCAACTACGACGTGGGCCGAATGGAACAATGCGTTCGCCGTCTTCTGGAGCGGGATGTTGAAGGAGTCGCTGTCATGACCTTTGGCATCGAGGCTCCCCTGCTGGACGAGTTGGTCTCCAGAGAGGTCCCGCTGGTTTTTGTGGATGCCGGCGTGCCCAATCGGGGCGTCAGCACACTCACGGTGGACTACCGCAAAGGCATTCGCGAGGGGGTGCAGCACTTGGCTGCGTTGACCCATCGCAAGATTGCTTTTGTGAGCGGCCCTCTACAGCAGCTATCGTGCCAGCTCAGAAAGGCTGCGTTCGTTGCATCGCTGGAGGAAATCGGCATTGCACCGGATCCCGCATTGCTGCTCGAAGGAGATCACACGCTCGAAGGTGGCATACGGGCGACGGAACAGTTGCTGAGAGGCAAGAGCCTCCCCACCGCCGTGATGTGCTCGAACGATATGACTGCGATTGGTGTGTTGCGGACATTCCTACGAGCCGGCGTGCGGATTCCCCAGGACGTTTCGGTGATTGGCTTTGACGATATTCACTTAGCGGAGTTTGTTCATCCGCCGCTCACCACGGTTAACATGTCGCGGGTGGCGATTGCACGCGCGGCCTTTGAAGCGCTTCGCGCTCAAGTCGAACACATTTCACGCTCGACGAAGGCGAAGCCAACCGTGATTCCTACATTCCTGACCATCCGGCAGTCGACCGGCCACCCTCGTAGGATCGCCAAGCGCAAACAGTAGAAGCGCGTGGGACCAACTTACCTTCGTTAGGGAACCAGAAGGGCGGTTCCTTACTGGTCGCGCTGCGAGGAGGGAAGGGAGCAACGCGGCGCTTGCATCGCCGGGGACAGTTTCGAGCGTGTTACGTGCAGGCGATTGACGCGCAGGTAGCGTAGCCGCAGGCCGCCGATTTGATCCGGCATAGACTGCGGAGTTTTCGTCAGGTCCACCAGCACCAGCAGCGCTGCCTCGGTGGGATTGTCATAGCTCTGGGTTACACCCACTCCAAAGAATGCCGGATCGGCCATCAACTGGGGGGCAACTCGCCGCTGCACTCCAGCCGCGGAGCGCAGTACTTCAGGGGATAAATGAATGCCTTCCACCTGGGGCAGAGTCGTGGGCGCAGTGCCCGCGCTCATGCTGGCCGCGTCCGTGGGAATCACAAGCGTGCGCACGCCTTGGACGACCTTGGGCACCGCAATGCCCGGTTTGTTCTTGTCCACGTAGACAATCACAGCCGCTTCGCCCGGGCTGTCCAGGCTCTGGCCGGTGGCAACGCCAAGGATTCCACTGTCCGGCCTGGTCAGCAGGGCAGCCGCCGAATCGGCTGCCAACTTAGCTGCCGCCATCCTGGACGGGGTGACGCTGCGGGTCACGGGCGTGGTGTGCTCGTCGTAATTGGAGCAGGTGATGGGATGCGGAGCCCCACCGGCGATCTGCAGCCCGTCGGTATGGCCAGCCTGGCTCAGTTCGCTAAGAACGTCCTGAATGGGGTTGGCCACGCTAAAGCCGTGGTTGCTGTCGTCGGCTCCGCTGGCGAAAAAAAGCCCCACTGGTTGTGCATTTCCAGCGTCCAGTACCAGGGCGCCTGAGTCTCCGCTATCGGCAAAACTGGCTCCGGGCATACCGATCTGGTTGACGTAGGTCTTGGTGTAGTAGGGCTTGGTTTCGGCGCAATCGTAGTAGTAATCGACCTGTACGCTCAGGTCCACGGTGTTCACCGTTGAGCAGGTCAGACCGGTGGTTCGGCCGCTCTTGACCACGCGCAGCTGGTTCAACAGGCCTGCGGTGAGGGTTTCCCCGGTGCCCGCCGCCGGAGCCGCGGGGGTAAGAACGCCATTGACGGACGGACCCAGCTGCAGGATGGCCCCGCTTGCGTCTACCGCAGGGGTGGCCGCAGCCAGCGCCGCATCCACGTTGCTCTGAGTGCTCTGCAGGGGTACCACGTAACGCAAAGCCCCGACCGTCCGCCCGGCCTGCGGATTGCAGTTGAGATCGACCAGCGCGGGTTGCACCACGGTGTCCCCCGCGCGAGCCTGATCGGATTCCGCCAGTACATGGTTATTGCTGAGAATAAAGAGGTTGCTGTTATGGTCAGAGACCAGCGCTCCCAGGGTCCCTCCGCAGCAGTCATTTACGTACTCTTTGCCGCCGCCGTCCTTCTTGGAGTCGTAATCGTTGGCATTGCCTCCAGAGGACCCCATCTCGACGTAGCCGGTCTGGGCGGATTGGTTTTGCAGGCCCGAACTGGAGAACCCTGCCCCATTGAGCAGAACGTGGAGCGCCGCGGCGGAGCGGGGATTTCCGGCGGCCTGCCCCACCACAAAGACAGAAGGGGTGCCCTGGGGCAGAGCACGGGGAGCAGTATAGGTTGCGCTGCAGGAGGTATAGGTGCGGCTGGAGTGGGTGCACCTGGCTTCGCTGATGCTCCCATAGCTGTCGCCAGGGTCGATTTCACCCCCGGGGTGGTTCCCAGCGACCACTGGATGGAGCCGGAGTTGACCTCAGCGATCTGTCCCGTGACCTGCACGGTGCCTCCGGGCGCCAGGGTGGCGGTCTCAGGCGTAAGCACCTGGACGAAACCGGGGGTGACGGTGAGCAGATAGCTTACCGTGGTCGAGGCGTCGGTTTTGGAGGCCGCCATGACCTGGATTTGCACCTGGTCCCGGGAAAGCAAGGCTGGCGGCGTATAGAGGCCGTTTGCGCTGATAGTGCCCTGACCGAAGGAGGCCTCGTTTTGCCCGCCAACGATACTCCAGTTGACGTTGGCGGGGGAGCCGGAAGGCGATTTGGCGCTTAGCTGGTTGGTGGTAGTGGTGTCGATGGTGGCTTTTTCGGCGCTGACGACGATCGCCCCCGAGCTGGCGCCCGCAGGGGCGCTCATGGCTCCGCAGCCTGCCACAAACAGGAGCAGCAATGGAGTGGCGATCGAAAGAAGTGTCAGGCTGGGTTTGCGCATTGCCGCACCGTTTATCCTTGCGCCTTATTGTTGAGCGCTATCCTTGCGCTGAGCTGCTCTCCGTTTGATCAGACGGAAGGGATCGCGGAAGGGCCTACGGCAAGAGTAAGGATATGTCAGTGAGAGCGCGGAGTCTTATGAAATTACGCGCCTAAGGAATCCCCGGATTCCGATACTCCCCAAAATGGTGAGTGACGCAAGCAGGGCCAAAATGATAAGCCACGCCGGCATGTGAGGAATGCCTGGGGTGAGCGCCGCGCGCAGGCCCTCACTCATGTACACGATGGGGTTGATGAGCACTGCTATCTGCAGCCAGCGCAGATGGTTCAGGTATTCCCAGGGATAATAAACGCAGCCCAGGAAGGTGATGGGCACCACCACGATGGAGAAGAGCAACCCAATTTGCTGGGGCTTGATATTGGCGCCGATGGCCAATCCGAGCGCGCTGGCCACCAGGCTCGAGAGCACCAGCACCAGGATTGCCAATGGCCAATTGTCTACCTGGGGTTTCACCGGCACTGCCGGAATGAAATAAGCAAGCGGCACCACCAGTAGTGCGGCGAGCATGCACTGCAACGCGCTGAAGCATATTTTTTCCACGGCGACCGCGGCGACCGGTAGGGGACACATGACCCGATCGTCGATTTCGCGGGTAATGCCGAATTCCTGCGACAGGGGTAGCGCCACGGCGGCAATGCCGCTGAACATGATGGCGACAGCCATCAAGCCGGGCAACAGGATAGTGGCGAAAGCACCCCCGCCTGCAGCCATCGGATTGCCTTGCCCCAAATGGGGAAAGACATACGTAAAGACGAACAGAAAGAGCAATGGCTGCATGACGATACGGACCACAAATGGTCCCAACTCACGCCGCAGAACGCGCAAGTCGCGCAGCATCAGGCCCAGGAAGGCGGAAACATAAGATTTCCGTGTTTTCATGGTCGAGGCCATCTTTCCCGGAGGCTTGGACTTCCTGGCCGCCATTGAGGAGCGCAACTTTAGTCACGCAGATCCCTCCCGGTGAGGCGGATGAAGACCGTTTCCAGGCTAGGTTCATTGATTGAAATGTCACGCAAACCTACGCTTTGGGCCGCCTGGACAATCTGCGGTAATAAGCCGTCCGTGGCCTGGGAGAAGACGCGAATTCCATCGCTAGTGGCTTCGACCGAGGCTACATTGGGCAGCCTTTCCAGCGTTTTTATCAATTCGGCCGAGCCCTCCATCTGGCGCAGCTTCAGCTCGAAGATGGTCTGCGCCCCCAATGTGGTCTTCAGCAACTCGGGGGTGTCCTGCGCCAACAGCTTGCCGTGATCCATGATCGCTACGCGATCGCAGATTTCATCAGCCTCTTCCATGTAGTGGGTAGTCAGCACCACGGTGATCCCTTCGCGGCCCAATCCCTTGACTGCCTCCCACATGGCGATTCTGCTTTGCGGATCGAGACCGGCGCTGGGCTCGTCGAGGAAGAGAACCGCGGGTCGATGGGCGATGGCGCGGGCAATTTGTACCCGTTGTTGCAGGCCGCCGGAGAGCTGGGAGGGAAAGCTCGCTCCCCGCTCCTGCAAGTGGAACTGTGACAGTAGCTGCTGCGCACGGGTCTTCGAATCGGCGCCGGAAAATCCGAAATAGCGGCAGTGAAAATAGAGATTTTCGAATACCGTGAGCGAACGGTCGAGGGTGTTGTATTGCGGGACCACCCCTATATTGCGGCGCGCCGTCGCGGGCTTTGCGACCACGTCTACTCCGGCAATCGTCACCTGGCCGCTGGTGGGCAAAGCGCGGGTGGTTGCGATGCTGATGGTGGTCGTCTTGCCGGCTCCATTCGGTCCCAGCAGGCCGAAGATCTCTCCTTGCTCAACCGAGAGGTCGATGCCATCGACAGCAACTACGCGCTGCTTTTCCTGATAGATCTTGGTCAAGCCGCGGATTTCAACGATCACTGATCCCAACCTTTGCCATCATGAGAGCATCTCTCTAGTAAGTACAGCATGAGACGCGAGAAGAGATGCCGTTGGGTTGTCGCCACAAAGAGAAGCTCCGTATCGGGCTGCACGCTGTGTGCGCCAAACGATACGGAGCTTGAACTCTGTCGGCTGTATGCGCTGAAAACTTTAAGCAGCCGCGTTCGATTTATTTGCGCGCCGGCTGAAGAGATTGCCCGCGGGCATTGTTGTACCGATAACGGTGACTGGACCGGCTGTGGCAGCTTTCATACGGCGCACTTCACGTGCGCTGAGCGGCGTCATGCGCTCCGGGGAGTAATAGATTTGCTTCCCACAGTCCAGACAAACCTTATAGGTTTGCTGGTCCAACGTGAACGGCCTTGTCTGACTCCAATGGCGGCAGCCAAAAACAATGTCGTAGAAGAAACCAAGCAGGCTTTGGATCCATTTCATAAAAATCTCTCCCCTTGTCGAACCTCGGGTTGTCGTGCCAAAACGTACTGTTAAGATGCATTCTGCACGAAAATGTCGCGTTTGTCGTAGGGAAAATACAGCTTTCGTAGCCAGCAGATCACCCGAAAGTTACTGGCCTTCTGATAGCCCAGCAGATTCAATTAGATAGGCGAGTTCCCAAGGGCGAATTCCAGCCCTCAAGCAACAACCTGGATTACGATTTTCCCAAAATGAGACGCTTTTTCCATGGTGAGGAGAGCCTCGCGAGCCTCCGCGAAGGCGAAGATTTTGTCTATCACTGGCCGTAGTTGATTAGCCTCGATTGCCCGATTCATAGCTTCGAAGTGGGCGCGTGAACCGACATAAACGCCGTGCATCCGGACCTGGCGATGGAGGAGCGGCGCAATCGGCAGCGGCTGGTCCGATTGGCTCAGCACTCCGATCTGGGCTACCGTTCCGCCCGTGCGCACTGCTTGTAGTGACTGCCCGATGGTGCCTGCTCCACCCACTTCGACAACCAAGTCAGCGCCACGATTGTTGGTTTCCTGCAGTACCCATTTTGACCACTCTGGAGTCTGTCGATAGTTGAGGCCGGCTTTCATTCCTAAAGTTTTGGCGCGCTCCAATTTTTCATCGCTGCTTGACGTACCAATCACTGTTGCTCCGATCATCTTGGCGAATTGCAGAGCAAAGATCGAGACTCCTCCTGTGCCCTGGGTGAGCACTACATCGCCAGGCATTACCTGTCCCGCGTTAGTCAATGCATTCCATGCAGTGACCCCGGCGCAGGGTAGGGTTGCGCCTTCTGCGAAGGAGAGATGTTCGGGAATGCTCACAACCCCACTTTGCGGCAGCACTACATATTCCGCCAACATGCCATCGATATCGCCGCCGAGAGCACCGCGACTCCGCTCCGAAGTGGGAGGGCCATCGAGCCAATTTTGCATGAAGATTGCAGCCACTCGTTGCCCGACCTTCACAGCCTTCACATCGTCACCCACCTCGACCACTTCACCCGCTCCGTCCGAGCAGGGAATACGAGGCAATGGCAACTTAGGGTTGTAGTAGCCGCGCACCATCAGCAAATCGCGATAGTTCAGCGACACCGCGTGAACCTTCACCAACACTTCTCCCCGCCCGGGGCGCGGTTGGGGCAGTTGTTGCAAAACGAGTTGTTCTATGCCGAACGATTGAATTTGCCAGACTTTCATATCTCCTCACGTGACGGTTCTGGGTTGAACAGGCCATCTGAAACCACACCCTTGCGAGCGTGATGTTGCTTTTTGCGACGCCAAAGGGCGCCCAAACCAAGATCTTTAGGCGATGAGCAGCCTCGCGATGACGTACCATAGATATATGGCACGTGGCTGGGAAAGCAAATCTGTTGAAGAGCAGCAATCGTCCGCAAATTTGACCGCTTCGGGGGCAAATCCTGATGCGGGCAAGCAAAACGGGCTGGACCGGGCAAAGCGAGAGCGGCAAAGGCAGGAACTCGACTTGCAGCGCGAACGCATTCTCTCCGAGCGCACGTCGAGCCCGGTACGTCGGGCCGCGCTGGAAGCGGCCTTAGCCGATATCGAATCGCGTATTGCGCTACTCTCCTAAGCCGGACCCAGCGACCGATTGAGCGATGCGGTACTGGCCCGCTGCCCATTCCACGTCTTTCATTCCCGCCTCCTGCGCCAGACGCAGTTGATTAGCGATCAAATCAGCCAGTGGCAAACGCTGGTGGGCTGCGGCTGCAGCATCTCTGAACAAAGCAATATCTTTGCTTCCCATCGCAATCGTGGCTCCTGGAACCGGCGGCGGATGGAGAATCGTATGGCTGTACCTGGTGTAGTAAGCGCTTTGGAAGAGCGCGCTGTTTACCGCCTCCAGGAAGAGATCTGGAGCGATTCCCTGCGACTCAGCAAAGATGAACGCTTCGCTCATTGCCTCGATCATCGCGGCGATCATGAAGTTGCCGCCCAGTTTGAGGGCATGCGCTCGCCATGGTTCATCGGAGACGACGGTCATACCGCGACTGGCAGCCTCGAGCAAGGGACGCACTCGCTCCACTGCCTGAGTGTTTCCACCAACCGCTATCCATAGCTTGCCCTGCTCCGCAATAGGAGGCCTGCCGAAAACCGGCGCGGCGACAAAGTGCTGCTGATGTTGCTGGTGCGAATCACCCAGCAGACGAGAAAGCTTAACGCTGATGGTGGAGAGCGAGACATGAACCGCGTCTACATCCATCGCGCCCAGAATGCCGAGCCCGTTCTCCGCGCCGAAGACGACGGATTCGGTCGCTGCATCGTTGCTGAGCATGGTGAAGACAACCGGCATCCCCTTGACCGCTTCGGTGGGTGAAGCTGCGACAAGTGCTCCGTCGGCAGCCAGCTGCTCTGCAGCTGCGATTGTCCGGTTCCACACCGTGAGTTGGTGCCCGTTTTTAAGCAGCAAGCGAGCTATCGGTGTCCCCATCTTTCCCAGCCCAAGAAGTGCGATCCGCATTTTCCGGTCTCCGTTCTGCGTCGTGACGATAATCGCAATCTCCGCCCGGGAGGCCGCGACAACTCGGTTAAACGAAGGGCACGGCTTCAGTCTTGCCATAAAACCATTCGCGAAAGACGGCCTTAGCCGCTGGGGCACGCTTTTGAGACTCCTCGGCGGAAATCGCCCTGCTTTGGCAGCCAAACAATATAGATGCGATAGTCACATTCGCCCGGAAGGAAAGCCCTACCTCAGCGGCCGAAGCCGTGCCCTTCGTTCGACGAGTTTCCCCGCAACCGTAAAGCCGTATCCTTTCGTGAGGTTGCTCTTTCGCAGCAACAAATCGGGCGCCCAGGATATCCCTGGGCGCCCGGTTTATTTGCTCGACCGGATTAAATGCTACTGGGGTGGATTGCTAGTTCCTTGTGGCGGAGCCGGCGCAGCAGCCGGCGCGGTTTGCTGTACGCCGATCGCATTGCCCGAAACTACCAGGTTTACGCGGCGATTCTGTGCTCGTCCGGCGGCCGTCGCGACCGGCGCCCACGTCGAGAGCCACTGGGCGATCGACCGCTTCCTCGAGGTCGGCGACCACGCGGCCGGTACCCGGGTCCTGGAGGAGCTGTATCGCGACATGGGCCTCGCGCCCGGGTCGGTGAATCTGCCGCAGCTGTGGCGGCGGCTTGAGAATGCGGACCGAATCGGGGCGCGTGCGCGTCGACGACAGCGCCCCGCTCGGCGGCGGTGCGGCGATCCCCGTCAGGCCGCAGGCCTGCGCGAGCCGCTAGTGCACCGCCGTCGAGATGCGCTTCAGCATCCGGCGGTGTGACTTGATGATGGCGGCTGCGGGCTTGGTCCACGCGAAGGGTGTTGGGGACTTGTTCCACGACCGCATGAACGCGTCGAGGTGATCGCGGAGGGCGCGCTTGGAATCGAAGTCGGTGGCGCCGAGCGACTGCTTGCCGAGAATGCCGAAGAAGCCTTCGACCTGATTGAGCCAGGACGCGCTGGTCGGCGTGTAGTGGAAGTGCACCTGCGGGTTCGCTGCGAGCCACGCCTTGACGTCGGGCGTGCTGTGCGTGGACGAGTTGTCGAGGATGACGTGCAGTTCCTGCTTCGGATAGCGCCGCACGACGTTCTTCATGAACGCGAGAAAGTCCGCGCCGGTGTGCGCGTCGGTCACGCGATGCGTGACGTTGCCCGTCGCGATCTCCAGCGCCGCATACAGGTCGACGACGCCATGACGCTTGTAGTCGTGCGTGTGGCGCGCCGCGCGACCCGTGCGCAACGGAAGCGGCATCTGCGTGCGTTGCAGCGCCTGGATCGACGTCTTCTCGTCGACGCTCAGCACGACGGCGTTCTCGGGCGGGTTCAGGTACAGGCCGACGACGTCCTTCACCTTCGCGGCGAACTCCGGATCGCGACTGACCTTGTACGTCCGCACCAGATGCGGCTTGAGGCCGTTTTTCCGAAGGACGTCGGAGATGCAGCCGCTGGTCAGACCGACCTTCTTGCCCAGCAGCCGCGTCGTCCACCGACTTCGGCCCGCCGGCGGCGGCGACATCGCAAGCTGAACGATGCGGTCGACGGTCTCTGCGGGCACCGCGTGGTCCTTGCGTCCCGACTTCGGACGCCGCAGCCCACCGACTCCACCGGTACGGAACCAGGTCCGGACCTTGGACACGTGCTCGGGCGAGAGATCGAGTCGAAGAGCGATCTCCCGCCCGCTGACCCCGCGGTCACTGAGCAGGATGACCCGTGCCCGTCTCACCAGGCCCGCCTCCTCGGTGGGGCGTCCCACGAGCACTTCCAGCTCCTCCCGCTCCTCGACGCTCAACCTGATCTCTGATGGCCTGACCCATGCCCCGTGGAACCGACGGGCACAAGCGTTAATTCCGGATGGACGGCGGTGCACTAGCTCCAGAGCCGCGGCCCGCTTACTTCTTGCCGTCCGTACGGCACCCGCCCTGGCCCTTGCACTCGTTCTGCCCTTTGCAAGCGTGCTTGTCGGTCTTGCAACCGCCCTGACCCTTGCAAGCATTCTGGCCCTTGCACGCGTGCTTGGCGCCCGCATCCGTGTCGAGCTGACCGCGGGAGCTCGAGGGTGGGACTGGTTGCCGCGTGGGCGCTGGGCGCCCACGCCGCCGCCTGGAGGCCGAGCGTGATCCCCGAGACTGCGGCGGAAGGAAGGAGCTGGCGTCACCCGCCCCGCGAAGCGGTCGGGCGCCTGTGACGTGTTCATGGGCAATCCTCGGTGTGATCCGTACGACTCAAACCGGCCGCTCGGGGCATTTGTGCCTGTTCTACGCGTCGCATCCTCGCTGGTTACATCGACGGGGGGTGCGAATTGAGCTCTTCTCACGGCACGATTCGCTTCTCGCCTTCATGCGGGAGCGAGCCCCAGGTGGGTTGCGCGTCGTGTTCTTCGCACCGGCTCCCGGGACGAATCGGTCGACAACAAGCACACGAACCAAGGAATGATTGCCGGCGCTGACGAACACGATGATCGCTGCGGCCGTTGGCGGAATCATGATGGGCCTCACGGCCTGTGGCGGGGGTCCACTCCGCCGGCCAGCTCCCCACGGACACGACGGCGGGTGCCGCTGCGACCGACGCTCGAAGCACGCCTGCAAGGGCCAGAACGCCTGCAAGGGCCAGGGCGGCTGCAAGACCGACAAGCACGCCTGCAAGGGCCAGAACGACTGCAAGGGCCAGGGCGGCTGCAAGGGCTGATCGCGAAGGGCGTGGCGAACCGGTGCGGACCTGCTGATCTCGGAGTGGGTGTCGGCCTTCGCACGGTCCATTCGGCACGTGTTACGAGAGCACCCCGCCGTGGACTGGCTTAAAGATGACAACTACATGC
>CAVZJL010000029.1:0-76544 GCA_963775365.1 uncultured Acidobacteriaceae bacterium
GAAAAACGCGTTGTCGAGCGACAGTCCGCCGTCGCTGGTCATGTAGACCCAGGTCACGGTACCCGGCGGGTAGCCAGTGATCTCGTCGGCCATCTTCTGCGGGCTCAGGAAATACGGACTCGTGTCGTCGTCGACCCCCCGCCACTCGCGCGGCCGGAAGACGACGGTCTGGCCACCATCCGCGCCTGAAAGGACCTCGAAGAACTGGTTCGCAGGCCACCAGGGAAATGCATCGGAGCTGTAGGGCACGTCGATGGGAAATACCCCGCGGATGGGGCCGCTGGCCGTCGCGTACTTCGGCAGGAATTGACTCTCCGCGTTCATGCCAGTCCTCGAACCAGTCCCAGTACACCGTGCCGGTGATGTCGAGGATGCGGGCATCCTGCTCCGTCGACGCCACGAAGTTGTCCTGGTCCGAGTCGGACATCGCCGACGGATACGCGTACAGATGCCCGCTCGGCGGCAGCGTGAAGTAGTCCTTCCCGGTCTGGTGACTCTGCGCGTAGTACCACTGGAGCAGGTCGGGCGCGAGTTGGGCGAGGTGCGGCGAGATGGTCCACGTGAGCGGCGGGCACGCGTTGCCAGGTCGTCGGCGCAATCGCTGACCCGCTCCTGAATCCAGTCGTGCCGGGTGGTCATGATGAACCCGATATTGTCGCCATCGCCCACCACGAACGCGACGTAGGTCTTGGTGGCGTCATACGAGATCGTCTCCAGCTTGTTCTGCTGGACGACGTTCGCTTTGACGATCGGCGCCTTGACCGACGAGTAATAGGACAGGTTGCCCGTCTCGCTGGCGATCGCCCCCATGTTGTGCGAGTCGAGACAGAGCGTCTGTGCCTCGTACAGATCGCCGCCTTCGATCTGGTAGGTGCTGTTGTACCCATACACGCCCAGCGGCGTCGGCCAGTTGCCGGCGTTCACGATGCTGCTCAGAACAGCGTTCTCCGGGTTGCCGTCGACACAACCATTGACCAGGTACACGACGAACAGCTTCTGGGAGAACACGAAGTCGACCAGCGCGGGCAGCATGTCGGTCGTCAGCGCCGGGTTCGCGGGATCGCTCGGGTCGTCGTCATACCCGGGGTTGAGCATGGCCAGTCCGGTGGTCTGCTTGCCGAACTGCTCGAACACATAGCTGGTGGCGAGGGCGGGGGTGTTGTTGGCCGAGAAGACCTGCTCCGCGTCGAATGCCGGCGCGCTGCACACGGGCGTCTGCCCATCGTCGAGCGGGACCGCGCCGAGCACGGAAGCGACGGTCAGGATGTTCGGCAGCAGCGCCTGCTGCGCCATGTAGTTGTAACGGACACAGGACGGAAAAGCCGCGAGGCATTGGGTCAGAAAATCCGCCTGGGTGACCGTCGCGCTCACCTTGAGCTGCAACTCGTCCACCCACACGGCGTCGTGCGCCTCGCTCTCGACGATGACGGACCCGCCGGCCTTGCGATTGTACAAGCCGGCACAGGCCTGCACCGCCAGTTGCACCGACGCCGGAGACGTCGTGTCGGCTTGCACCACTGTGAGCGGGTTGGTCGTCTTGCGGCTGCAACCCGTGAGCAGCAGAGCAAGGAACGCGAGCCCGGTCAGATGCCGGCGACAGCCAACGGAAGAGCGCTTCGGCCATGTTTCTCCTCCACGAAGGCACGTCACTTCGGTGCACACGACGCGGACATCGTACACGAGGAGAGCGGACAGGATTCAAACCTGAGGCGCGCGTTCGGAGACGGGCACACAAGATTTCTTGGGATGCGTCTCGTGGGACTCCACTACGAACGAAGAAGAACCCCGTATTTATGCAGAGCATCTCAGGCGGCCTGACCTGCCGTGACCGATGGCGCGAGGGATCACCCGCTCGATCGCCGCGGAGTGACGGGAGAAGAAGCCGACCTGGTCACCCCAAGCGCCTCGGCATGGGCGTCTTGATTTTATCGACTTGCTTGCAAAGTTATCGAAGGAAAGCCCCAGTAGATCGGTCCGGGATTCGAGAAGGGAAACGCCCTCATGGACACGATTGATCTCGCCTACGTCGGGCGAGGCCTGCACGAGGAGCTGGTCGCCTACATCGCCGATCAGCAAGGCTACTACGCCGACGAGGGTGTGCACGTCTCATTGCGTGACGGCTGCGCCTGGGACGACGACCGGCTGCGCCGCGGAGCTGTCGTCGGGCTGGGCCGGACGCTGGTGACTCGATTGAGCCACGGCACGCCGTGGGTCGCGCTCAGCGTCAACATGGACCGCCCCCTCTTCTGGTTCCTCGCCCGCAGCGGCCTGACTTCGCTGGCAGACTTGGCTGGCAGGCGGCTGGCGGTCCATCCCCGCGCACGGCGCCCGGATGCTTCGCGCGGATCGTGCTGCGAAAGGCGGGCCTCGACCCGGACCGCGACGTCCACACCGTCGTTCGCCCGCCCGGCGATTACGGCATGGACCTGCGCCGGCTGCGCGAGGGCCGGATCGACGCCGCCTACGTCGGCAGCACGATGGCCCCCGAGGCGATCGCCGCCGAGAACGGCTGGAATGTACTGGCGTGGGTCGGCGACCACTTCCGGATCCCCACCGTCGGTGTGGCCGTCGATCCCACGTACATCCAGCCGGATGACCCGGCGGTCCAGGCTGTCGTCCGAGCGCAACGGCGCGCCCTGCAAGTAATCCACAACGAACCGGACACCACGGTGCGGTACATGCAGACGTTCCTCGGCCGGCATACCCTGGAGGAAATCCGAGGTCACTACGAGAGGTTCATCGCGCCTTACTACAGCACCGATGGCCAGGCCGACCTCGCCATCGGTGCCAAGGCGCTCGCCGCGGTCGCCGCTGAGCTCGGCGTACCAGCCACCGTCACCGCCGCCGAGTTCTTCCGCACGGCGCGGTAGAACTTCGAGGTCAGCGTCGCGCGATCGGCGGTGTTGAGATACCGAGAGCAGGCGGCCGCTGTTCATTCACGCCGACGGCAAAGCACAATGCCGCGACGATCACATGTATTGCCCCGCGGCTGATGCTTGAAGAACCCGTGGTCACATAGCCTTACTGGCAGCACATCAGCGGATAAGAGTTGCCGCAGCCGGCCTGCTCGCCATAGCCGAATGGCCACGACGAGTTGGGCGCGTTGTAATAGGTCCCGGTGTAGCTGGTAACGCTGGACCCTGACCAGTTGAAGCAGTCGTTGTACATGTTGGTGCCGTCCGAGCGAAAGCTGCCGGTATTGATCCAGGTATTGACGGTCGGCAACGAATAGGCCGTCGAAGGAGTGTACGTGGTCACGTCCGGGCTCACCGGCACGATGGCGTTGCCCTCCATCAGCAGCTGGAGATCCTGGACACTGCACATGCGAGCGCCCGCGCCGAAGTTCTGTTGGCAGATGACGGTGGTCGCGGCACGCCCGTAATATTGATGACCATTCGATGCCGTCGCGACGATATGGCCGGTGTAGCTGCCGCTCGTGGCACCCGCGACCTTGGTGATGATCTGGTTGAAGGTCAGGTCGCCGCCAAACGTGGAAGAGATGTTGTCCCAGGCCGAATTCGGTCCCGTCGGGCCCACGGCGCCAGCCGGGCCGGTCGAACCGGTTGCGCCGGCGACGCCCACGCCCGTCGGACCCTGCGGTCCCGTCGCACCTGCGGGCCCGGCTGCACCTGCCGGCCCGGCCGGGCCTTGGCTCCCCGCCACGCCCGCGACGCCCTGCCCACCAGCAGCGCCCTGGGGACCCGCCACGCCCGCCGGACCGGCTGGACCGGTCGGACCTTGGATGCCCGTGGCTCCGACGGCGCCGGTGGGTCCCTGCGGGCCTGTGGCTCCCTGAGGACCCGCAAGTCCGGTCGCGCCCTGCGGTCCCGTCGCGCCCAGCGGCGCCGGTGGCTCCCTGCGGGCCGACGGCGCCGGTCGCGCCCTGTGGTCCCGTCGCTCCGATCGAACCTGTGGGACCGGCTGCGCCGACAGGCCCGTCCGCGCCCGTCGGCACCGGCGGCGCCCTGATCGCCGTCGCAGACGTAGTTGATGCCGGAGGCCGACGTGTACGCGACGCCGCCCGCGGGACAGTTCGGGTTACCCGGGAGCAGCACCTCGGCGATCACGGACGCTCCCGCAGCCAGCCGCGCCAGCGGCGCCCGCAGGTCCCGTCGGTCCGACGGGACCCGCGGCGCCGGTCCCGCCGTTGCAGACGTAGTTGATCCCGGACGCCGACGTGTACGCGACGCCGCCCTGCGGGCAGTTCGCGTCGTCCAACGGGAGCACCACCCCCGCCACGGATTGCCCGTTCGTGCCGTTCGTGCCCGCCGCGCCGGTGGCGCCCGGTCGCGCCCGGAAGTCCCGTCGCTCCGGTGGCGCCTGTCGCGCCGAGCGGCTCCCTTGACGCCGTTGCAGACGTAGCTGACGCCGGACGCCGACGTGTACGCGACGCCGCCCGCCGGGCAGTTGGGGTCGTCCGGTGTCAGCACCTGCGCCGTCACCCCGGAGCCCGTCGCGCCGGTCGGTCCCGCCAGCCCCTGCGGACCGGTCGCGCCCGCTGCTCCGGCTTCCGCGAGCAGCGACCAGTCGGCGCTCGGCGGCGCGCTGTTCGTGTTGCTGTCGACGGCGACGAAGGACGAGCCCTGGAAGCTGACGGCGTCGCCGGCCATGTACGAGCGTCGACGCGTTCCACGCGCCGATCCAGGTGACGCCCGCGCGCCGCCGAAGCCCGCCGTCCCGGTGGCGCCTGCAGCTCCGGTCGCGCCAGTGGCGCCTGTCGGACCGGTGGCACCGGTTGCGCCGGTGGCCCCGGTGTCTCCCTTTGCTCCGGCTTGCGGAGCCGGGGAGGAGCAGGCCAGTGTCAATGCGGCGAGGACGACCGGGATCCGCGTTGTACATGAGCAACCTCCGCCTCGCCGCGCGGCGAGCGACTTGCGATCTGGTGATTCGAATCGTGCGCGAGTATCACACCGCGGAGAGCCGCCGTCTATCGATAGCCTCATGAACGGGCTACGTTCGTCCCAGATGCGTCGACCGCTTCCGACCGTTCTCATTGTGGTCGCTGCCCTCGGGTGCTCGTCGCATCCGTCGCCGACGACGTGCCCGGCCGGTGAAGCGCAGGGTCCGCTTGGCTCCTGTATGGCAATCTGCGCCAACGGATGCCTCTCCGATTCGGACTGCGCGGGCGGGCACTGCGTCGCCGAGCCGAACGTCGCGTGCCGCGTCTGCGCCGACGAGACCGATGCGGGGCCTTGCGAATGCACAGCGACGCCGACTGCGCCAGCGGCGAATCTGCGAACACTCCCAGGACTCCGCCGACTCGAGCTGCGGCGTGTGCCAGATCGGAGTGGGACCACTGGACGCAGGGCGCTCCGATGGCGGCTGCGGTCCCGACTGTCGCAATGCAAGCGACTGTTGTGGTGGCATGTTCTGTTTCGCGCCGGGCGAGCCCGTTGTGCGGTCTTGCGCCATCGTGCCGAGCACATGCGACGCCGGCTCGGACTGCGACGAAGGCGAGATATGCGCCGACGAGCTCGAGCTCACCTGTTGCGGCGCCATGATGACCCCACGTCGCGCGCTCCCCTGCGCATCTCTGGCTGCGATGCCGGCGATATTTGCGGCGATGCAGGCGCCTGCGAGTCGCGGTCGTGCGCGGATGGATTCGAGTGCTCCGCGAATCAGATGTGCATCGTGGGTGACGCGGGCCTTGGCAGCCCACGGGTGCGCGCCGGTCTGGTGCGTCGTCGACTCCGACTGCGGCATCGCACAGGTCTGCGTCGACTCCGTGTGCCAGCTCGCTCTGGGACTTCCGGTTTTCCCTCGGGCTGATGCGTGGATGGCTCAACGGTCGCACCGCCGTCGGTCCGACTTCGCCGGCTTGCGACCGTGCCGAAGAGCCGGACATGATCGACTCGAGCATGAACGGTGACGGATTCCGGGACCACTGGCCACTCACCAGCCGTGACCACTCGCAGCCGTCGATGGGTTGCTCGGAGCGCCAATGAAGTCAGTCACACGCGTGCCGTGGATTGGGCTGCTCGCCGCCTGCGTTGTGGCGTCGTGCAACGCCACCCCAATCGTCAATCTCGGTAGCGACAGCACGGGGACGGAGGCGCCGCACTCGACTCGGGGGTGCCTGTCGACGCCGGCGGCGTCGATTCCGGCGTGGCCTGCCAATCCGATGCCGACTGTTCACTGTCGACCTGCGTCGCGGGTGGGCAGTGCGCGTTGCGGCCCGGGGCCTGCTCGACGACCGCCGACTGCAGCGCCGGCGAGCTGTGCGACATCTCGGGCAACTGCGTCGGCGTGGACGCTGGACGCATCGATGCAGGCACTGGCGCCTCGATCATCGATGCAGGAGTGGACGCCGGGCGAGTCGATGCAGGCACTGGCGCCGCGATCATTGATGGGGGTGTGGACGCTGGCGGACTGTGCGTCGTGAACAATGGCGGATGCACCTCGACGTGCTGTGCTCCACCACGAGTGAATCAGTCGTCTGCGAGTGCCCGGCGGATATGTCGGCAATGGTGACTTCGGCAGCGCGCTCGTCTGCACGAGTCCATGCGCCAACGGCAACGGAGGCTGCGATCCGATGCGGCGCGCTCGATCGCGAGCGGGGCCGTCTCGTGCGAGCGCAATCCTGGCTGACGTGAGCGGAGGCCAGTCGGGCACGGCGCTGACCTGCGCGAACCCGTGCACCGTCGACAACGGCAACTGCTCTGCGAGTGCAATCTGCGGCTTCGCCTATGGGGCGGTCGCCTGCGGGTGTCCGGCGGGATACTTCAGCAACGGGCAGTTCGGCGGCGCCCTCATCTGCACGAGCCCGTGCGCGGTCAATAACGGCGGGTGCGGATCCGGCACGTGCAGCATCGTGGGAGAGGTGGTCGCTTGCGTGGGCGGATCCAGCACCGGGGTGCCGGATGCCGGGGCGTCTGATGCGGGTCAATCCGATGCCGGCGTCGACGCGGGTCCGGCGACCTGGGACGACGTCACGCCCAATTCGGGAAGCCCGCCGACGATTCCAGGCAACGCGATGACCTTCGTTTCGGTGCGTGGAGTCACGCTCATGTTCGGCGGATGTTGCTCCGGCAGCGGAGACTCCGGCACGTGGACCTGGGCACTGCTCGGGCCGAACTACAGTTCCCGGCCAGTCGCCGGCTGACCGAGCCAGATCTTGTGTTCGACTTGAGGCGAGGCGTCGCGGTCCTGTTCGGCGGCGCGCTTGCAGCCGATACGTGGGATGGGGATGGCACGGAACTGGGACCTCAGAGGCTCCCGACGACCAGCCCCCTAACCGAACTCGCCTGCCATGGCATACCACTCTCTCGGGGGTGACAGTCCTCCTTGGCGGATTGACAGCGGTGGGGCCACTTGTGCCGCGGAGTTGGCGATACGTGGAGTGGACTGCACGACTGGAGTCAGCGGTCGCCCGCCATGAGCCGATCAGCTCGATACGGACTTGGCATGGCCTATGACTCTCTCCGAGGGGTGACGGTGTTGTTCGGTGGTGATCGGCGAGTGCCTCGCGCCGAGTGACCTGTTCGCGTACATGCGTGGAGCGGGAACGGGACCGCGTGGACGGAAAGCCGATGGAGCCGGACCTCCCGCGGCGCGGTATTTCAGCATGGATATCAACGATACTCTGAGGAACCTGACGGTCGCTCGGCGGACAGACGGACTCGGGAGGCGCCGCCGGTGGTAGCGGCACGAAGGCCTCTCTAATCACACCTGGGTCTGGAACGGCAATGTCCTGGGCGCCGGTGTCGCTGGTCCGAAGCCCATTTCGGCAGAGAAACGAGGCCATGGCGATGACTGGGTGTTCGGCTGAAATCTGTCATGTACGGCGTCTTTGACGATGGCCTAGGGCACCCGGAACACATGGGTATTGCCGAGTCGAGCCTTTCGAAATCGAATCGAGTTACGAGATAGCGATGCGTCATGTCGAGGCGACGGGTGTCGGGCTCGGAGCCGTGCTGGTCGCTTGTGGGGAGCTACGTCCTTTATGAGCGGTGGGATCACGATTGTGTTTTGCGGGGGCAGAACGTGGGTCAAATCCAAAGTTCCTGTTGAAAGCTGAAGCGAACGGTGATGGCGGATGGATCGTCCGATGTCTGACCTGGAGCTTCTACGACTCGGCCCGCGGTGTCAGCGTGCTGTTCGGCGGCTGCAGCGGCCTTAATCGGAAGGCTTCTGCGCGACGGTGCTGGGCGACACGTGGAAGAATGGGACGGCAACAATTGGACGCAGCGGATGCCGGCGGCCAGCCCCCCGGCGCGATACCAGCAGGGGATGGCCTACGACTCCGCGCGTAGCGTCAGCGCGCTATTCGGCGGGTGTGTGCCCACTGCCAATACGCTGAATCCGAGCGATGGGCCGGACTGCATCATTCCGAACAGCCTGCTGAGCGATACCTGGGAATGGAACGGCAACCAATGGACTCAAATGACGACGGGCGCGGTGCCACGGCGATCGGTGTTCGGGATGGACTTCGACTCCGTGCGAAACGTCACGCTGATCTTCGGCGGCGTCACCGACACCGGAGCGACGGCGGGCGGCACGAACGACACGTGGGAGTGGAACGGCGCGACTTGGACGCAGCTGTCGCCGGCGGTCAACCCGATCGCGCGGGGCGGGGTGCAGATGGCGTACGACTCGAAGCGGTCCGAGACGGTCATCTTCGGGGGCGGCGGCGTGGCGCTCTTGACTCAGCCGCCCTTGGCGGGGGCGTTCACCGCGCGCTCGAGCGCCGACACCACCGTGTCGACAGTGACGACGACCGGCAGCACTTCCATACCGTGGGGCGTGATCACCACGTAGGTCGGGATCCCGTTGCGATGCGCCTTCTCCAGCCAGGCGTCCTGCTTATCGTCCGGGTTCGTCATGTCCACCTTCACCGGCACGACCCCCGTCCGCTTCAGCGCGTTCCGCACCTGCTTCGTCTCGAGGATCGAGCTTCTCGTTGGCCTTGCACGACGCGCACCACTCCGCCGTGAAGTCCATGAACACCGGCTTGCCCTGCGCCACGCTCGCCTGGACCGCGTCCTCCTTGAACGGCACCCACGCGATGTGATCGTTTCGCGCGGCCGGCGAATCGATCGCGGCGACGGCGACCGCCGGGTGCTCCAGCGTCACGAAGCGGCCCCGCGATCCCGAGACACACAAGCATGACCGCGCGCACGACCCATCGCTGCGGTGGTACCCGCCTGAACCCCGCCCATCGCTGCTGAGCCCACAGCACGAATGCCAGCGCCACCAGGAACGCGAGGAAGCTGGTCGCGGAGTCGGCGGTCACCTGATTCAGCAGCACGCGGAACAGCCACACGACCGTCGCCAGCAGCGAGAACCCCATGACCACCTTCACGGTCTCCATCCATCGACCGGGGTGGGGGATCCGCCGCGCCAGCCCCGGGATCCACGAGAGCAGCACGAACGGGAACGCGAGGCCCGCGCCGATCAGGACGAAGATGGCCAACGTCTTCCACCACGCGCGTGTCCGAAGCCATCGCGAACGCCGCCGCCGTGCCCGAGGAACGGGCGCCGAGCAGGGCGTGCCCATGATCGCCGCGAGCCAGCCGTTCACGAGCGAACCCGACGTAGCCGCCGTGCTCCTTCTGGTGCATCCCGATGGTGATCTCGAAGACGCCCACGCGCGTTGAGCGCGAACGACGAACACGATGGTGTGAGCGAGCGCGACGAAGATGGGGTGCTGGAACTGCATGCCCCAGCCGAAGAGCTTGCCCGGCTCCCGCAACACGACGACCACGACCCCGAGCAGTCCGAGCGCCGAGATGGTCCCGGCCGCGTAGGCCAGGCCGTGCATCCGCTGGGCGCGCGGTTCAGCCCGTGAGTGATCGAGGACGGCGAACGCCTTCAGCGCCAGCACCGGCAGCACACACGGCATGACGTTGAGGACGATGCCTCCGAGGAACGCGAGCCCCAGAAGTCCGAGGGTCTCCAATTGCGTGTCTCCCGTCCCGGGGATCGGCCCGGGCAGACGTATGATGTGCGGCCTGCGCCGCGGTTGCATGTGAATTCGCGCAGCGCACCGGAGCGACCAGAAAGAGCAATATCAGGAAGGTCCGCAGCCTGTCGATTGTATGCCCTGTCTGTGGGCGTGCACTCCTGGCCGCCGCCCGATACGGTGTCGCCATGGATTGGCTTCAAGAGGGAGAACAACGGCGGCGTCAGGGCGACGAGTCAGGCGCGATCGAGGCCTTTCGGCAGGCGGCCGAGCTCGCCAAGACTACGTTCGACCCGGTTGTCGAGGCGAAGGCTCAGCTCAACATCGGCGAGCTCGAGCTCGTGCGCGATGATCTCGAAGGCCGCCCGAGAGGCCCTCGATCAAGCGATCGCCCGCGCCATGGAGGGCGGCGTCCCCCTCGTCGAGGCCGACGCCGGGTTCTCCCTTTCGGCCGTGGTGCTTCCATCACGGGCTCTCCAAGGACGGCCACGACGCCTTGCTGGAGGCCATGGCGCTCTACCGCGAGCTGGCCGATGCCTCGCCGACGGACGAATCGTTGAAGCGGCGGCTCGCGCGCTCGATCCGCGTCTACGGCGAGCACCTGGGCGTCCTCGGCACCGAGTCCGACGCGAATCAGGCGCTGGAGCTCGCGCGCATCATGTACGCGGATTTCGGCGATGCGGATGTGGCCCAGAGCATTGCCGAGGAGATGGCCCGGCTGCGCGACTACGCCCGCTGATCAGTGGCGTTTTCGTCCGGGGTCTTGCCTTCCATGCGGTAGCGTCGCAGCAGCTTCCCGAACGGGTTCTTCTCGATGCCCAGCTCGGCACGCACCGTCTCGAGCGCGCCCGGCCCGACGTGCCGCTCGAACAGCGCACCCAGGTGCTCGCGCACCTCGCCGTCGATGATCGCCAACACGCCAAGATCGTCGAGGTACGGCGCGCGGGTCAGCACCTGCACCAGCCGGTCGTTGATCCGCCGACGCCCGAGCTCGATGCGCGGCGCTCGGCGCGAGTTTTCTCGAGCTCCTCAGCCAGGCCAATACGGGACAGGTACGCGGACAGATCCTCTGGAGTCATGAGCAGCGCATTGGCGAGCTTGCCCCGCGCGCCCTGGTGGAACCCGATGAGGAACCGTGCGTTCGCGATCTCGCGCTCACGGAAGGTGTCGGCGAGCCCGTGGTGCTGCAGCAGCGCGCGAAGATCCGTCTCGTCGAGCGGCCGGTTTGCCGGGCCGTCGAAGCGCTCGCCGAGCTTGGTGGCGAGCACGCGGGGGTTCGCCTTCTCGTCTGCGAGCAGGCGCGTCAGGACCGCTGCGCCACCGGGCGCCTGCAGCTCCACGAAAGGTCGCTTGGCGGGCTCCTTCGGAACCTCGACAGGCCGCGCAGGCGTCGCGACCTTCGCCGTCTTCTTGCGTCGACGCGTCTCGCGCACGTACTCGCGGCGCACGGCGAGGCCGGAGGTCGGCTCGGGCGGAGGCGGCGCAGCTGACTGCGGTACCCGCCGATAAACGCGGGTACCAAAGGGCGTCACAGGCGTGGTGTTCGTGGCCGGTCCCGTCTCCTCAGGCGGCTCGGGCTCCGGCGGCTCGACCAGCTCGGGCTCGACCGCCACCGGCCGATCGGACTTGCGCCGCACCACAGGCACCGGCGACCCCGTCGTCGGGCTCGACATCAGCTCCGGGCGGAACGCGTCGATGTCGGTCGTCGACTCGAGCAGCCGGTGGATGCGGCGGCGCAGGCCCAGTGCTTCGATACGCTCGTTCAGCTCCGTGAGACCGACGGCCAGCTCCTGGGCCACTCGGACGGCGTCGCGGTGGTACGCGAACAGCGTCATGAGCGCCTGGCTCTCCTGGTCGCTCTCGGGCCTGGCGGTGCCCGCGCGACGGCGAGACCGTGCAGGCGCCTCCGGCTCTTCGGGCACGGGCGGTGCAGCTTCTTCAGGTTCGGGCGCGGGCTCTGGGGGAAGGCCCTGCCGGGCGATGTGGGCGAGCGCATCGCGCTCGGCCTTCAGCTCGTAGTAGCCGCCTAGCTCGCGAGCGGCGGCCTTCGCCGGCGGAACCCCACGCACGATGTCGACGAGGGCATCCGGTCCGAGCGGCCGTGCGGCCATCGGGCTGCGCACGATGCGTTCCAGCGCCTCCAGCTCGTCCGAGGACAGCGTCTCGAGCGCGCGGCGGATCTCGCCCTCTTCGGCTGGGCGACCGCTTCGTTCACAGGCGACCCGCACGTCCTCGAGCACGTCGCGGTCGAGACTGGCTGACTCGGCATTGGCCGCGGCAATGTACCGACGCGTTGCGGCATGTCAAGCCAAGTGAGCTTGCGCGCACTGGGGCAATACGGGCTGAATCCGCACGCGAGATCGCGCTCCCTGCGACGGGTCCAGACGGCGCGGATGCATTGCCGATCGTCTGTGGGGCGATAGGCTTCGAGTCTGGAGCGATGGAGATGGAACCACAGACGGAGAACTTCGAGCGGCTCAAGGGGCCGGGCGACCTTCGCTGGGAGGACTACGTCGAGCTGCCCGACGACGGCAAGCGCTACGAGATCCTTGACGGGGAGCTCTACGTGTCACCCGCACCGACCTGGCACCATCAGCACATCCTGATGTATCTGAGCCACGTGCTCTTCACCGCCCTCGAGCAGACGGGGAGGGGAAAGCTCGTTCAGTCACCCGTGGACGTCAGGTTGAACGAGCGCGACATCGCACAGCCGGACCTCGTGTACATCCGCCAGGAACGGCTGGGAATCATCGGCGATCAGGTGATGGGCGCACCCGATCTCGTCGTGGAGGTCCTGTCGAAGTCCACTCGCAAGAGGGACCGTGGAATCAAGGCGGAGCGTTACGCCAAGGCCGGCGTCACCCTGTACTGGATCATCGACCCATTTCGCAACGCCATCGAAGTCTACACCCCGGAAGGTGAGCGCTTTCGGCAGGTTGCCGTCGTCTGCAGCCCGAACAAGTACGAATCGCCTGATCTACCCGGAGTCGTGGTCGATCTGGCTTGGCTCTTCCAGAGCGCCTGACGCAGATATCGTGTGTGGCTTCTTGAGCCACAGGAACGCGTGTTCTAGCGTGGTCGGTCGATGAGCCAGCAGCACAAGCCCGGACAGCCCGTCGTTGGGTTCAACCACAACCTCAACTACAAGGGGCGCATCTTCCACGTTCAGACGGAGGATTCGGGCCCCCAGCACGGGCACGTGATCACCCACATCTTCATGGGCGGGAACATCCTGGCATCCACGAAGAGTTCGTACGCCGAGCTGCTGCCGCTCATCGATCCGGGCGACATCTTCGGGACGGTCCGCAAGCTGATGGAGGAACAGCACAAGACGATGATGAAGGGGCTGGGCCAGGGCGCACACGACGCCGAGATCGCCCGGCGCACCGGCGCGGTCTACGAGCCAGGCGTCCTCGCCAACGGCAATCGGGCACCGGGACTGCTCGTCGGTGGCGACAAGCTGCCGCCGAAGCCCGATGTGGCGGCACGCACGTGCTCAAAGACGTGGGAGAAGATGCCCTTTTCCTGTACCGGCCCCTTGTCGGTTTTCCAGCTCATCACGTAGGTCCCGTTCACGATTGCCACGTCCCCAACGAAACGCACACTCACCACTTTTTGTGACAGCGAATCGGGCTCTTCCCCTTTGACGAAGAGTTTGGCGATCTGCTGATTGCGGGTGGTCACATCACCGGTGGCGGATATTCCGATGAATTGGGGCGCCAAGACGAGTTCCAATCCATATTGATCGCGCTTGGTGACGGCGTCGTTCCAGCGGTCCTCCACCTGTTGCATTTCTTTAAATTCGGGTGGGGGCGTATTTGCCTTGGCTGCTTGCTGCGCAGCGGCACCCGCTGTTGGCAAGGAAATGCAAAGGGCAATGAGTAGAGATTTGGCTCGAGGACCCATCCTTGTCTCATCATACCGATTTCTACCTTGATTCCCTCAGAGGAGCGCCTGATTCCCTCAGGCCGGCAGGTGCTGGTTGTGGCCTAAACTGAGCTTGGAGTTTCCCCCTTTGGCCACTTTTTCTGATGTTTCATTGGACCGCGGTTTGCCCGCCAGCGTGGAGGCAGAGCGTTCGATCCTGGGCGCGATCCTGCTCGACAATCATTCTTATAACGAGGCGGCGGAAAAGCTGAGCTCAGAAGACTTTTTTCTGGACTCGCACCGGCGCATCTACAGCCGCATGGCGGAGCTGATCGACGCCCAACGCGCAGTCGATATCGTGACGCTGGCGGAGGAACTGGCGCGGCGCAAGGAAGTGGAGGCGGTGGGCGGTGTGGCCTACCTAGCCTCGCTCACGGAAGGTCTGCCGCGCCGGCCGAGTATTGAAGAGTACGTCCGGATTGTGAAGGACAAGTCCCTCGCACGGCAGTTGATCATCATCTGCAATACGGCCATCACGCGGGCGGCGGACCAGAGCGATGAGGCGCTGGTGGTGCTGGACTCCGCCGAGTCCGGCCTGCTGGAGGTTTCGGAGCGGGGTATTACCCGCGGATTCGCCGGCATCCCGGAGATCATCCGCGACTCCTTCGGCACGATTGACAACCTGTACGCGCAACAGAAGGAGGTCACGGGGCTGGCCACCCACTACACCCAGTTCGACAAGATGACCAGCGGTCTGCAGTCTTCCGACCTGATCATCATTGCGGCCCGTCCCAGCATGGGCAAGACGGCCTGGGCGATCAACATTGCGGAGAACGCCGCGGTGAGAGATGGCAAGGTGGTGGCGGTCTTCTCGCTCGAAATGTCCAAAGAGTCTCTGCTGCGACGCATGCTGGCTTCGCAGGCTTTGGTTTCCATGCAGAAGATCCAGACCGGCTTTATTCCCAAGGCGGACCGGAGCAAGTTGATGGAGGCGCTGGAGCGGCTGGCGGAGGCAAAGATATTTATCGATGACACGCCGGCGATTGCACTCTCCGAGATGCGGGCCAAGGCGCGCCGGCTACAGCGGCAGCAGGGCGTGCTGGACCTGATTGTGATCGACTATCTGCAACTGATGACGGCCTCCAGCTTTGGGGCGGGCGCCAAGCGGTATGAGAACCGCACACAAGAGGTCTCAGCCATATCGCGTGGACTGAAAGCGTTGGCCAAGGAGTTGCGGGTTCCGGTGGTTGCGCTTTCGCAGCTCAGCCGAGCTTCAGAGCAGCGCGGGGGGGACAAGAAGCCGATGCTCTCGGATCTGCGCGAATCGGGCTCGATCGAGCAGGATGCCGATGTGGTGGCCTTTATCCATCGCGATAGTTACTACAACAAGGATGAGAACGGGGAAGAAGATCCCGACTCGAAGAACAAAGCGGAGATCATTATCGCCAAGCAGCGCAATGGACCCACCGGCTCGGTGCTTCTCGCCTACCGAGCGGATTGCACCCGCTTCGAGAACATGGCCTTTGGTGAAGCACCGGGCGAATACTAGCCCAATGTTTACTCGACCCCTTTGGGCGGAGGTCTCGCGCGAGCGGCTGCTGGCCAACTATGAGAAGTTGCGCGTTGCGGCAGGCTCTGAAGCTGAATTGATGGCGGTGGTCAAGGCCAATGCCTATGGCCACGACGTGCTGGCGTGCGCTCCATGGCTGGCCGGCGCCGGCGCGCGATGGCTGGGGGTGACGGGGGCCGAGGAGGGTGCCGCAGTACGCGCCGTCTGCGCCGAACCGCGCATTCTGCTCATGTCTGGGGTCTTTGCCGGGGAAGCAGAGACGGTGATCGACCAGGGGCTTACGCCGGTGGTTTGGGAGCCCTGGCAGCTTGACCTGCTGGAGACAGCGGCGGCGGCGCGGCGGCTTCCGGCCGGAAGCCTCGCGGTTCACCTGGAGATCGACACAGGCATGTCGCGGCAGGGTGTGCGCGTCGTGGGGACTGAAATCTCGCCGGAAGCAGCGGTGTTATTGCGGCGTTTTCATCCTGGCTCCTGCTTGCGGCTGGAAGGTGTGATGACGCATTTCTGCGCTCCGGAAACGATGTCTTCCCACCGGCCGAATCCGCAGCTGGCGAGTTTGGGTGTGGCGCTGGAATCTATTGTTGCTCAAGGTCTGCGGCCACAATGGCTGCATGCCGGCAACTCTTCGAGCATCGTCGCCGGAACTGACCGGGAGGCTCTGATCGAGATGGCATCGGGCGCAGGGATGCGGCTGATGCTGCGCCCCGGCCTTGCCCTCTACGGCTATCTCGACCGTCTCACGCTGGATGGGCTTTCCTGGGATGGCGAGGATCCTGGACTTTCGCCGGTGCTGGCCTGGAAGACCCAGGTGACGTCGTTGCGGACTCTGCGCCGCGGGGAGACAGCTGGCTACGGCCACACTTTTACCGCCGACGGTGAGACACGCATTGCCCTGCTTCCGGTGGGATATGCAGACGGACTGAATCGCTTGCTTTCTAATCGGGGGTATGTGCTGGTCCGAGGCCAGGAGGCACCGATCGCTGGACGGGTCTCAATGGATCAAACCATGGTGGACGTGAGTGGCGTTCCCGGGGTGTCCATCGGCGACGAGGTGGTGCTGATGGGCAGCCAGGGCGGGCGATCCATCGACGCGTGGGAAGTTGCGGACCTCACGAACACGATTCCGTGGGAGGTGCTGTGCGCCATCAGCGCGCGGGTGCCTCGGGTGATGGTGGAGTAGCTCACCCAGTCCTTTCCTCCGACTTGTCAGAGCCCTTAGGAAAAACCATCGAGGTTCGCGGCATCCCACATCTCGCGAAAGACGAGCGAGAGGTGGGGCACCCGTCGGTTGGTGGAAGGGAAAGAATCAAAGAGGCTACACTGGATAAAGGCGATATGTTCATCGATGAGGCTCGAATTCGGGTGAAGGCTGGGGACGGCGGCAACGGCTGCGTGGCGTTCCGGCGTGAAAAGTTTGTCCCCCGTGGCGGTCCTTCCGGTGGCGATGGCGGACGCGGCGGAGACGTCATCATGGAATCAAGCGAGCGGCACAATACGCTGGTTCACTTCCGCTTCAATCCCGAACATAAGGCACAGCGCGGACGGCACGGCGAGGGCTCCAACTGCAGCGGCAAAGAGGGCGAGGATGTGATTTTGAAAGTGCCGGTCGGCACCGTGCTGTACGACGACGAGACCGGCGCGGTGGTGCACGATTTCTCCCGCCCCGATGAGCGCATCATTGCCGCCAAGGGTGGACGCGGTGGACGAGGAAACCAGCATTTTGCGACCGCCGTTCACCAGGCTCCGCGGGAATCAGAAGCAGGCCGCGAAGGGGAAGAACGCGCCTACCGGCTGGAGTTGAAGCTGCTGGCCGATGTGGGTCTGGTGGGATATCCCAACGCGGGCAAGTCGACACTGATCTCCAGGATCTCCGCTGCCAAGCCCAAGATTGCCGACTATCCCTTCACCACCCTGGAGCCCAACCTGGGGGTGGTTTCGGTGGGAGAGCCGCCGCATGAAAACAGCTTTGTGGTGGCCGACATCCCTGGTCTGATCGAGGGTGCGCACCTGGGGGCGGGACTGGGGATGCAGTTCCTGCGCCATATCGAGCGCACGCGCGTGCTGGTGCACCTGGTGGATGTCTCGGATGCCAGCGGCCGCCCCGACCCGGTGGAGGATTTCCGGGTCATCATGGAAGAACTGAAGAGCTTCGGCCATGGCCTGAATGAAAAACCGATGCTGGTGGTGGCCTCCAAGGCTGACGTCGCCAACCCGGAGAAGCTCAAGAAATTACGCGCCATGGCGAAGCGGCGCAAGCTTCCCTTTTTTGCTATCTCCGCGGTGAGCGGGGCAGGCATCGCGGAGCTGAAATATGCGTTGGGTGAGCGGGTGAGCGCGTCGCGCGAAGCCGAAATCGCTCCCGGCGGCGCCCACGATTTTGGCGGAATATTAGCAGGGTGCGGAAACACTTCGCACCGGGAGAAGAGGAAGTAGGTAAAAAAGCATTTGCGTACGGCCTAAAGGCCGTACCCTTGAAAAAGGCTTTTCCGAGTTAAAGTCGTGCCCTGACACAAAGTATTGGTTTCTCGCCGACTTGCGAGCAATCAATCAGGCGGTGGCTAAGCGGGCTGCGGGGACTGCGACGATGGCGCGCCGCGGTGCGGGAAATTGAACTAGCTCCCAGGCAGATCGATCGCGCAGCAGGCGCGAGACCAAGGCGGTGTGCATGGCGTGGCCGGCACGCTGGGCAACTACCCTCCCGAGGATGCGATGGCCGACCAAAGCCAGATCACCGATCAGGTCGAGCACTTTATGGCGGACAAACTCGTCGTCAAAGCGAAGCGGTCCGTTTTGCACGGCGCCTCCGCAAAGAATAATCGCGTTCTCTTCCGATGCGCCGCGAATCAGGCCCATGTCCCGCAACATCTTCTCATCTTCACGAAAGCCAAACGTACGCGCGGCGGCAATCTCGGCACCGTACGATCCAGCGGCCAAGTCGACGGTGAATGCCTGGCGGCCAATCGGATGAGGAAAAAGGATGTCGTAGGTAATGCTGTAGCCTTCGCCGGGATAGACGGCGATGAACTTGCCGTTTTCGCGGACTTCCACACTCTTCAATATGCGCAGATACTGTCGACGGCGGCGTTGGTTCCGGATGCCTACCTGGGCAAAAGCCTCCACGTAAGGGAGGGCGCTTCCATCGAGGATGGGCAACTCAAGATTGTCCAACTCGATGATGACGTTGTCGACGCCCACGCCGATGAGGGCGGAAAGAAGATGCTCCGTGGTAGAGATGAGCACACCCTGGCGCATGATGCTGGTGGCGTAGCTGACCTTGGCGACGTTTCTGCCGGTAGCCGCGATCTCGTAATTGTCCAGGTCGGTGCGACGGAAGACCACGCCGGAACCTGCCGGCGCGGGCAATAATCGCATGTTCACCGGCGCCCCGCTGTGGAGACCTATTCCGGAGAATTCGATCACCGATGCGATGGTCTTTTCTAAATGCTCTAATTCGACCAATGAGTCTTCCTGGCTTGCAAATAGTGGCAAAACCATAGACTACATAGGATGAAAAAAGGTTTACCGTGTCAAAAATACCACAAACTGATCGGGTCAGAAAGACCTACCACGACGGTGGTAGGGGAAAGAAGAGAGTCATGCAAACCTACCGAGAGCTGACGCGCGCCGTGGCTAGGCGGCGTCCAGAGATGCTGGAAATGCTCGCCGAGCTGGTTCGGGTCGAATCTCCCACTGAGGACCGGGCGGCGGTGAATCGCTGCGTAGCGATGCTGGAGAAGTGGATCCGGAAGGCCGGGGGCAACAGCAGCCGCAACCGACAGAGCATAGCCGGAGACCTGTTGGTCGGTCGCTTTGGGCCGGCGCGGGGAACTCCAGTGATGCTGCTCGGGCACCTGGACACCGTCTGGCCCCTGGGTACGCTTAAAAAGATGCCCTTCCGGGTGCGCGGGGGCCGGGCCTGGGGTCCAGGTGTACTGGACATGAAGGCTGGAGTGGTGATGGCGCTCACCGCGCTGCGGGTGTTGGCCGAAGACGGCCTGGCCAGGCCGGTCATCTTGTTGCTCAATAGCGACGAGGAGACGGGCAGCGAATCTTCTCGGGCGCTGACCGAACAACTGGCCAGGAAATGCGACGCGGTCTTTGTTCTCGAGCCCGCCCAGGGTTTGGCCGGAGCCTACAAGACGGCCAGGAAAGGGGGTGGGCAACTATCGCTTGCAGGTGCACGGCATCGCTGCCCACAGCGGGGTGGATTTCAGCCAGGGACACAGTGCAGTGCTGGAACTTGGGCGCCAGATCGAGCGCGCCAGCGCCTTTACCGATCCGTCCCGGGGCATCACCGTCAACGCAGGGGTGATTGGCGGAGGCACGCGGTCGAACGTGGTGGCCGCCGAAGCTTGGGCGGAGTTTGACGTCCGGATTGCCAAGGCTGTCGATGGGCCGCGTGTGGATCGCCGTTTCCGCTCGCTGCGCGCGGTGGACAGCCGATGCTCGCTGGAGGTGACGGGGGGCCTGAACCGGCCGCCGATGGAACGAACTCCGGGAACGGTTGCTCTTTTTCGGCGCGCAGCAACAATGGCCGCGGGACTGGGTTTTGAGTTACAGGAAGCAGCAACGGGCGGGGGTTCGGACGGGAATTTTACCTCGGCCTTGGGGATTCCAACGCTGGACGGAATGGGAGCGGTGGGCGAGGGCGCACATGCCGACCGTGAATCTATTCTGCTCGACGCACTCGTTCCCAGAACGGCACTGCTTGCAGCGATGATCGGCGGCCTTTCCCTGGAATAGGCCGGAAAAGAGGACTCATGCTGGCTGCGCTTGATCTCATCCTGCTCGCTATTTTCGTCCTGTGTTCCAACGAATTGCTGCGCCCCAAGAGAGAGAAGAAGTCCCTCAGGGGCTAAAGACTCGCGATGCGCTTCTCAGCTCCTTCCAACAGGCTGGCGACCAGCGCCAAAGGCAGCCCGACTACGTTGAAGTAGCAGCCGCTGATTCTGGGAATCCATCGGCCGGCGTAGCCCTGGATGGCATATGCGCCCGCTTTGTCCATGGGCTCACCACTGGCGACGTAAGCGGAGACTTCCTCTGGCGAGAGGGTCCGCATGGTGACCTGGGTCAGCTCCGCGGCTACCTCGACCGCAGGCGACGAGCTGGCACCCCAGACCACCGCTACCCCGGTAACCACGTGGTGGGTGCGCCCGGAAAGCAGGAGAAGCATGCGGGCGGCATCCGCGGCGTCCGTCGGCTTGCCCATTACCTCGCCATCGCAGACTACGACTGTATCGGCTCCCAGGACCACGGTGGGTTCTGCCATCTCGTCTTTGCGCCGGGCAAACACTTCCTTCGCCTTTTCCCGGGCGAGCCTGGTGGCGAAGCGGATGGCGTCTTCTCCCGGCTGGCGAGACTCGGGGATGGAGGAGGGCTGAACCTCAAAGCGGTAGCCCGCCTGGGCCAGCAGCTCCCGCCGGCGTGGCGAGCCGGAGGCGAGGATGAGCTTGGGGGTCATGGAAACATTCTCCACTCGAGGAGTTAAAGCTCGCCCAGGCTGGTGCCCGCCCGGACACCCTTGCGGTCACACACAGCCCAAGCCATGCGCGGTGTGTTGTGGGCGATGCCGAAGCGGCCATCCGGGCCGAGGAGGATCATGCCGCCATGTCCCTGGAGTCGGGCATAGAGGTAGGTGATGGCGTCCTGGGCGGCCTGTTCCGGGCCCAATTGCGGTACCCGGTCGACGGCCCACTTGCCCAGCACCAGCTTCATGATAGGTTCGCCCCATCCGGTCAGCGAGGCAGCGGCGCTGCGATTGTCGGCATAGCCGCCACAACCAATGACAGATGAGTCGCCTACCCGGCCGGGCGTCTTATTGAGTGTTCCCCCGGTGGAAGTGGCGGCGGCCAGATTGCCAGCGGCATCGAGTGCGACTGCGCCGACGGTGTCATGCGAATCCGCGGGCGGTTGCGTACCTGTAAAAGTCTGGTCTGGAATGCCTGCCTGCTCCCGTGTCTGGGCTTCGATCAGGCGCTGGCGTTCGCGGTCCAGCACCAGCTCCTCGTTCTCGATCAGGGTGATGCCTTGCTCGCGGGCAAACTCTTCCGCGCCCCTGCCAACCAGATAAACATGCGGGCTCCGTTCCAGTACCAGGCGTGCGGCCTGGATGGGGTTCCTCAGCCGCTCTACGCAAGCCACCGCACCGACCCGCAGCGTAGCGCCATCCATGAGCAGCGCGTCCAACTGTACCCGGCCATCGCGGTTAAGAAAGCTGCCTCGGCCGGCGTCGAAGGTCTCGTCGTCTTCGAGCAGGGTGACCGCGGCCTCGACCGCGTCCAGTGAAGTGCCTCCCTCTCTCAGCAGGGCATGGCCAGCCTTGACCGCGCGCATGACGCCGCGGCGATGAGCTTCGAGTTGTTCCTCAGGAATGTCCCAGGCGCCGCCGTGGACCAGCATGACGGGGCGTCCGGAGTAAGGGGCCGCGGTCCTCATGATCAGGCGCGGGGCGCGGGACGGAGGTCTGGACCCAGGTCGGGGGTGCTGCTGCGCGCCGCAGTGGAGCTCTGTGCCGGGTTGCTGACCTTGGCGGGGGACGTCTTGGTTCGTGAATAGGTGTAGCTGATGCGGTGGATGACGGTGACGGTGGACAACACAGCCAGTACCCAAAGGACCGGGGCCATCACCCCCCACCGATTGAAGAGCGCGCCCAGGATGATCAGAACCACGCGCTCCGGCCGCTCCATGAAGCCTACTTTGCAGGAGCCGATCAGGGCTTCGGCGCGGGCCCGGGTGTAGCTGACCATGAGCGAGGTAACCATCACGAAAGCGGTCAGAACGACGTAAAAGAATCGATTCCCGCGAGCGTAAAACACCAGCAGGCCGAAGAACAGGACGACGTCGCTGTAACGGTCGATGACGGAATCGAAGAACGCTCCAAAAACCGTGACCTGGTCCGTCTGGCGGGCCACGCGGCCGTCCACCATGTCGAAGATGCCGGCCCCGATGATGACCAGCCCGGCGTAGAGGAACATGCGGACGTAATTGTGCTCGTTGGCCAGGCCGAAGAGAATGGCCGCGACGGTGTTGATCAACAAGCCGAGAAAGGTGAGCACATTAGGCGAAATGCGAGTGAGCGCCAGCCCATCGACGATGGACTGGAGGATGACGCCGCAGCCTTTGCCGAAGGCGCTGGTCCAAGTCATGCCGGCATCCCTGTCGAGGTCATGGCGCCTCGTCGTGAATGGTGGTCAGCTTGAGAATTTCCAGCTCGCGTTTGCCGTTCGGGGTGACAATGGCGGCGATGTCCCCGACCTGTTTGCCTACGAGTCCGCGGCCAATCGGCGAGGTGGTGGAGATCAGACCCTGATTCACGTCGGATTCTTCGCTGGTGACCAGTTTGTAGGTGATCTCTTCGTTTTTGGTGATGTCGAAGACCACTACCGTGGAGCCAAATGCAATCCTGTCCCTGGGAATATTGGTCAGGTTGACCAGGGCGAGTTCCCCCATGCGCTTCTTGAGCTGACCTAGCCGGGCGTTGACGAAGACCTGGCGCTGCTTCGCCATGTGATACTCGGCGTTCTCGCTCAGATCGCCCAGCGAAGCCGCCTTCTTAATCTCGATGGGCAGGTCGTGGGTGAGCTCGTGCTCCAGCTCGCGTATTTGTTCTTCCAGTTTTTTCTTAATGTGTTCAGGCATTTGGCTAATGATCCCAGCGTGGCCGAGGGGCCCGGAAGAGCTCGAGCAACCAGGTGCAAAAGTCGATTATACGACGGACTTCGACCGCGGTTCCTGCTCGCGCCCGGCTCGAAGAACTCTTTTCCGGGCCTCGGCGTCATCGCCGGGAGTCGAGGAAGCTCTGCAGAATGAGCACCGCTGCTACCTGATCGATCACGGCGCGGCGATTTCCCGGCTGGCGTCCGGCGGCATCCAGATGACGATGCGCCTCGGTGGTCGAAAGCCGTTCGTCCCAGAGCGTAACGGTGGCGCCGGTTTCGAGTTGAAGGTCGTGGGCCACGGCCTGCGCCTTGAGCGCCTGTGGACTGACGTCGCCCGACATGTACAACGGGTTGCCTACGACCACATGGTCACAACCATATTTACGCACCAGCCTGGCCAGGGAGCCGAGGTCCTGGCGCCGGTTCTTGCGCACCAGGGTGAGCACGGGCTGAGCGGTAAGCCCTAATTCATCAGAGACCGCCACCCCAATGCGGCGGTCTCCCACATCCAGACCTAAGACTCGGCCCGGCAGATGGCTCTCGATGCGGGTCTCTTCCTGCGGTTGCTCAATTGGCTGCCTCACCGATTTCCCCCAGTCACAGGTTACCGCCAGATGGGGCAACCCGGATTTTCTGACAGGTCTGGTGGCGATAGCCAAGTTCATGCGGCTTTCCTTATTGAAAGCCGCACACGTAGCCGTTTCCTACGCCCGCGTACAGAAAATCGGGGCAACAGGAATCGCATCATAAAATCCAAGAGGAGAATCCAATCCACCAAGGTTCCCTTGTGCGCCGTTTTTTGATCGTAGTTCTGGTCCTCGTTGTGCTTGCGGTCGCATTTGGCGCCCGCGAACTGATTTTGCCCGCCGGCCCGTCGGCAGAGACATTTGTCGAAGTGGTTCCGGGCATGGGTTCCAAGGCCATCGGGGCTTTGCTCGCGGAGCAAGGAATTATCCGCAACCGTTACGCCTTTGATCTTTGGCATGTGCTGCGCGGAGGAACACTCAAAGCGGGGGAATACCGCTTCGAGCAGCCGGCGACGCTGACGGTGGTTTACAACCGCCTGGTGCGCGGCGATGTGTACACCCAGACGCTGACTATTCCCGAAGGCTTCAACCTTTTCGACATCGCACAGGCTGTCCAGGACGCGCAATTGGGATCGAAAGAGAGTTTTCTGGCCGCCGCCAACCAGGACGTGGCCCTGATTGCTGATCTCGACCCGGGAGCCAAAAACCTGGAAGGCTACCTCTTCCCGGATACCTACCGCTTTCAGCGTCATCAGCCTCCCAGCCAATTGCTGGCGGCGATGGTCAGGCGCTTCCGGCAGAGCAGCGCCTCCATTGGACTTGGAGGCGACTATCACCGGATCGTGACCCTGGCATCGCTGGTGGAGAAAGAGACCCCGGTGGGGGAAGACCGGCCCCTGGTGGCAAGCGTGCTCACGAATCGCCTGGCCCAGGACATGCCGCTGATGACCGATCCGACGGTGATCTATGCTGCCCTCCTGGAGAAGCAATACCGGGGAGCGATTTACCAGTCCGACCTGAAGCGGGACTCGGCCTACAACACCTACCGTCATGCCGGCCTGCCACCAGGCCCGATCTGCAGCCCGGGAATTGCCTCGCTGCAGGCGGCCATGCACCCGGCTGACAGCAAGTTCCTTTATTTTGTTGCGGATGCAGGCGCTTCTGGCCACTCCCGGTTTGCCACGACGCTCGAAGAGCATGAGCGCAATGTAAGCGCGTACCGGCGGGGACTCAAAGACGCGCAGGGAAGCCATTGATGAGATCCCGGCACATGCCCGGCGGCCAAGCCCTGGCTGGGCGATTGCTCTATACTCGCATTTCCTGAGTTGAATGAATGCGGAGAGACTGGTTGAAGTTTTTGGCGCTGCTGGTACCGGTCTTGACCGGATGCCTGAGCCACACCCGCAGCCTGCAGAAGCCCAAACTTGCCGGCGTGGCGCTGGACGCCGACGCGGTGCAATTGGTAGAGGCAGTCAATCTCCGCTATGACCAGGTGACCTCGCTCAAGGCGACAGTAGACTTTGCCGCCTCCGTGGGCGGGGCCCACAAAGGCAAGGAGACTGATTACACTTCGATTCACGGCTACATTCGCCTGCGCAAACCTCAGATGCTGCGAGTGTTGGGGTATTTGCCGGTAGTGCGCCTGCGGGCCTTTGACCTGGCCAGCGATGGCAAAACCTTCACCATGCTGATCCCTCCCAGGAGCCGCGCCATCCAGGGCAGCAATTCCGTGACCACCCCGGCGGCCAATGCGATGGAGAATCTTCGCCCGGACATCTTCTTTGATTCGATCCTGATTCGCAGCATCTCTGCTGACTCGATCGTTTCTCTCACCAATTCCAGCCAGACCACGTTGGATCCGAAGACGAAGCAGCTGATTGAGCAGCCGCAATACGATCTAACGGTATTGAAACCAGGAGAGCGAAGCCCTTCACCCGGACTGCCGCAACTGGGCACGCCCCTGCGCGTCATCCATTTCAACCGGATTAACCTGCTGCCCATGGGACAGGACATCTATAACGCTGCCGGCGATCTGGAGACCCAGGTGGTCTACGGGCCCTATCAGGATTTCAACGGAACTCAATTCCCTGGCACCATCACCATTAACAGGTTGCTGGACGAACTCCGCATTACGCTCACGGTGGAGAAGCTGGATTTGAATCAACCTCTGGCTGACGACCAGTTTGAGTTGAAAGTGCCGGACGACTACAAGGTACAGAAATTACAGTAGACGCGAATGCTAGAGCAGGCCGGCGCGGGTAGCGTGGTCCTGAATCGCCTGGTTGATCTCGAGGGCCAGGGCCAGCGCATCACGCGCCTGCTCGGGTGTCACCCGCGGTGGGGTGCGGGTGCGAACCGATTCCAAAAACGACTGGATCTCCAGCAGCAGCGGCTCCCCACCCTGAATCGGCGGCTTGCTCGGAACGAGTGCTGCCATCGGGTCCTGACTTAGGTGCGCGCCGGGCTTAACCGGCGAAGCATCGGCAGTCAAGCTGATCACGAGCAGGTCCTGGCGGGCATAGTCGATCGACAGGTATTGGTGGGGCTGGAAGAAGCGCAGCTTGCGCACCGTTTCCGTGCTCACACGGCTGGCGGTGAAGTTGGCCACACAGCCGGAAGCGAACTCCAGGCGAACGTTGGCAATGTCGACCTTAGGCGACAAAATCCTCAGGCCCACGGCATGCAGCTGGCTCACTGGGGAGCGCACGAAGCTGAGCACGATGTCCAGGTCGTGGATCATCAGGTCCAGCACTACGTCCACGTCCAGGGCGCGGCGGTGGAAGACACTGAGGCGATGGGCTTCGAAAAACATCGGTCCATTGACCAACGGCTCAGCGGCGGACACCGCGGGATTGAAACGCTCCAGAAGGCCTACCTGCAGGATCCGTCCGCTGGCTGCTGCTTGCGCGACCAAAGCATCGGCCTCGGGCAGGGTGGCCGCGATAGGCTTCTCCAGCAGGACATCGAGTCCCTGTGCCAGCGCCTGGGTGGCAACGGAATAATGGGCGGACGTGGGCACGCAGATGGAGACCGCGTCCAGGTGGAGTTGGCCCGCGCGGCACGCCGCCAAGCACGCTTCCGGGGAGGAAAAGACGGCGAGGTCCCCCTGCCGGCGCAAAAGCTCGGCGGCGGCCGGGTCGGTGTCCGCAACCGCGGCCAGTCGCGCGCCCAGACCGGATTGCTCCAGCTGGCGATAGACGCGCAGATGATTGCGGCCAAAGGCCCCGGCGCCGAAGACGGCCACATGGAGAACAGGGTCACTTTTCATCGGCATCGGGACGGGTAGAGATGAGCGGCTTTTCCGGAGGAAAAGCCGCCTCGAGGACGGTGGCTTTGCAGCATACAGAATGCGGTAGACCGCGGTCCATATCCAGCACGGGTTGGTTGAGTTTTTTTCAGCGGTGCTGCGTGGGGTGCTGTTTCAGCGTTTCTCACTTCCCTTGAACAGCGCCGAGGCATTTCGAGTAGAGGGTGAGTAACTGGTTCACCTGATCTTCCGGTTTAGTACCAGTGGCGGCGACGAAGCCCGCAGCCGGCGCCGTGCCCCTTCCCAGGCCCGCCGACGCAGCGACAAACTTCAACAAATCCAAAGCGATATCTTCATTGCGGCGCGAGCCATTCGGGGTCGTTACAGCCTGTTCCATGTGCTTCCTCCGTGGCGATGCTACCAGAAGCGGGCAGTCGAGTATGCTGCTACTTGCAGCGACTGGCGGACAAAGGGGATCTCCGTGGCAGTGATCGCGATGCAGCAGATTCGACGAATGCGGGGCGGAGCCCAGAGCCACCTCATGTTGGCCTCGGACAGCAACCTTTACGTGGTCAAATTCCGCAACAATCCACAACACATCCGGGTATTGGCCAATGAGCTGCTGGCCACCCGGCTGGCAGCGGCGATCGGGCTTTCGGTACCCCACTCAGAGGTGATCGAGGTGACCGAATGGCTGATTCGCAACACCCCTGACCTGCATATGGAGTTTCGCGGAGGTACGCAGCCCTGCCTCGCCGGGCTCCACTTCGCCTCGCGCTGGGTGGGGGGCCTGATGCCCGGGCAGGTGGTCGACTATCTGCCGGAGGCGCAGTTGCTGGAAGTGCGCAATCTGAGTGAGTTCGCGGGTATCCTGGCGCTGGACAAATGGACCTGCAACATCAACGGCAGACAAGCGGTCTTTCAAAAGACGCGCCGGGAACGCCGCTACCAGGCGACGTTTATCGATCAGGGATACTGCTTCCATGCCGGGGACTGGAAGTTTATCGATGCCAGCCTGGGCGGGGTGTTTGCCGAGAACACCGTCTATCGCGGCGTCACCGGCTGGCAGAGCTTCGAGCCGTGGCTCAGCCGCATCGAGAACCTGGCCCCGGAGACGGCGTGGGCGATCGCAGAGACCGTTCCGCCGGAATGGTACGGAGGGGATTTGAGTGCCCTGGAAGTCCTGGTGGAGAGGTTGCTGGCGCGCCGAGGGCGTGTCCGGGAGTTGATTGGGGCATTCAGGGAATCGGGGCGAAGGCCGTTTCCGAATTGGAGAGGGGAGTCGGAAGAGGGGCTGGGAGGTGGGGTGGGGGCGGAAGTGTGGGTGCAGGATAGTGAAGGGGTGGGTTGAGGGGCCGAGAAAGCAGACAGAGAATGGTTTTGTGGGAGGGGGACATGGCGGAGCGGAAACAATGCGAGTTTCAACTCATCCGTTATGTGCCGGATCCGGTAAAGAACGAGTTCGTCAATATTGGGGTGCTGCTTCGCGCCTCCACAGGGGAGCAGAGTGTGCTGCGCTTTACCCGGGACTGGGCCCGGGTGCTCTGCCTCGATCCGGATGCGGACACGCAGATGTTCGAGGCTCTGGAGATCGAGATCGGACAGCGGTTGCGGTCCCAACCCGCGGATCACCCGAAGCCCATCATGGCCCTGCTCGAAGCATCTCTTTCCAATGGAGTGCAGATTACGGAAAGCAAGGCGTACCTGGCGGAGAACTTTGTTGCCGGCCTGGAGGATCTCATGCGCCTCTATGTCGATAACCCGCGACGCGAACGGAAACAGCGCCGCGCGGGCCGTGCGGCGATCGTCGCGGCCATGCGCACGCACTTCGAAGCTGCCGGGGTTTGGACGCTGATGCGCAAGCACATCCCCGCCGCCAACTACACCCGTCCGGGCGATCCCTTGCGCATCGACTGCGGCTATCGCAACAGCAAGATGAAGATGTTCCAGGCGATCTCGCTGGAGGGCGGTGTCGATGAGGCGAAGCTGCTGGCCTTCGCCGCGCCGGGACTGATAGCCGGGGTGGAGAAAGTGGATAAGACAGAACTGGAGTTGACCGCGATCATCGAGTCGATCGGCTGGCCTGAGGGCGAAAACGAACCTGATGAGGAGCGGAGCCTGCGCTACGACTATGCGAGGGAGACGATGGAGCAATACGAGATCCGGGTGCTGACCACCGCCCAGCTTGCGGAGGTCGCCGAGACAGCGCGCGTCGAACTGAAAGTGTAGCGCCGGCCGGGGATGGGATAATCGAACCAAATGAACGCCTCTCCTACCGTTGGCGTGGTCATGGGAAGCAAGAGCGACTACGAAGTCCTTCTTCCCTGCATTGACCTGTTACGGGAGTTCGCCATCCCCTACGAAGCGCGGATCGTTTCTGCACATCGCACCCCCGACTGGCTTTTCCAATATGCGGAGCAGGCCGAGTCGCGGGGACTGAAAATCATCATTGCCGCCGCCGGCGGTGCGGCGCATCTGCCGGGAATGATCGCGGCCAAGACGATCCTTCCAGTGCTGGCGGTGCCTGTGCCGTCCACCTGCCTGCAGGGGATCGATTCCCTGCTCTCGATCGTCCAGATGCCTAAGGGGGTTCCAGTCGCCACGCTGGCGATCGGCAAACCCGGGGCCGCCAATGCTGCGTTGCTGGCGGTCGCGATCCTGGCTGGTCATGATGCGGAGCTGGGCAATCGGCTGCGTGCCTGGCGCGCGGGCACGTAGCAAAGAAGTGCTGGAGACGGAGTTGCCGTCTTGAGCGCGATCGCTCAGGGTTCGACGATCGGCATTCTGGGTGGTGGTCAACTAGGCCGCATGACCGCCATGGCGGCGCGTTCGATGGGCTACCGGGTGCAGGTGATGGATCCCGATCCCTCCTGCCCGGCGCGTTTTGTGGTGGATGCGTGCTTTGTAGGTTCCTGGGACGACGCCCGCGCGGCCGCCGACCTGGCTCGCGGGTGTGACGTGATCACGTTGGAGATTGAGCAGATTTCCATTGCTTCTCTGGAGGCTGCGGGGCGGCATGCTCCGGTGCGCCCGGGCAAGGAGATTCTGGCCATGGTGCAGGACCGGATCCGGCAAAAAAGCTGGTTGCGGGACCAGGGCTATCCGGTGGGAGAGTTTCGGGTCATTTACTCGGAAGAGGATCTGGTGCAGGCGGTCGCGGAGTTGGGGCCGCGGATTTATCTCAAGCGGGCGCACGGCGGTTACGACGGCCGGGGCCAGGTAAAGCTGGACGGCGCGCAGGCGAGAGCGCGTGGGAGATGCGTGGCGGGCGCTGGGGGAGGCAGCCCTGCGTGGCCGAGCAGGGGTTAGATCTCGCGTCTGAGATCTCGGTCATGGTGGCGCGCAATCCAAGTGGCGAGGTGGTGGCTTACCCGGCCGCGACCAACTATCACGAACAGCAGATTCTGGTTTGGAGCGCGCTTCCCTCTTCCATGCCGGCTGCGCTGGAGAAGCAGGCGCAGGAGATTGCCACCACCATGGCATGCCAGCTCAAGCTGGAGGGGCTGTTGGCGGTGGAGATGTTTGTCACGTCCGGGAATCGGCTATTCGTGAACGAACTGGCGCCGCGCCCGCACAACAGCTACCACGCCAGCCAGCGATGCTGCGTTACCAGCCAGTTTGAGCAGGCGGTGCGCGCGGTGTGCGACCTGCCCCTGGGGGATGTGCGGATTATGCGGCCGGCGGCGATCGCTAATCTGCTGGGGGATCTTTGGCTGAAAAATGGCCATCAGGACGAACCTCATTTCGCGCAGGCGCTGGCGGTTCCGGAGGTGAGTTTGCATTTGTATGAGAAACATACTGCGCGGGCGGGGAGGAAGATGGGGCATTTGTCCGCGACCGCGGACACGGCCGAAGAGGCGGTGGCTCGGGTGATGGAGGCTAAGAGCCGGCTTTAGGCGCTTAGTCGTGGGCTGGAATTTATGCTGGATCAAGCCTTCACAGCCTAGTGAAGGAACTCAAAAGCGCTCGTTGAGCTTCGCCCGTCTTTTCGGCCCACGTACGCTGCTGCGAACATGGGGCACCCGTCCTCGTCCACGGGCGATGGCTGGTGAATCGAGCGTCAGAGGGAGAGAGCAGTGGTATCCCACATCTCGCGAAAAACAAGCGAGATGTTCGGCACCCGTCCTTCGGTGAGCCGCAAGGAGTTAGATTAGCCGATGTCTTCGTTCCAGTTTTCCAGGTACTTCTTTAGCTCGGCCATGAACTTGCCCGCGTCGGCTCCGTCGATGATGCGGTGATCGAAGCCCAGGGTGAGACGGATGATGCTGCGGATCGCGATCGAATCGGAGCCGTTCTCATCGGTAACCACCGTTGGTTCTTTAAAGAGGCCGCCTACACCCAGAATGGCCGACTCCGGCTGATTGATGACCGGGGTTCCGAACTGCTCGCCGAAAATGCCGGGATTCGTAATCGTGAAGGTGCCAGAAGCCACTTCTTCCGGCTTTAGCTTCTTGGCCCGGGCCCTTTCCGCCAGGTCGACGATGGCCCGCGCAATGCCCAGGAAGCTCTTGTCCTCCGCCTGGCGGATGACGGGCACGATCAACCCCCAATCCAGGGCGACGGCAATGCCCAGGTTGATGTTCTTGTGGTAGCGAATGGCGTCGCCCTCCATCGAAGCGTTCACGATGGGCATCTTGCGCAGGGTGGCAATGACCGCGCGGGAGATAAACGGCATGTAGGTGAGCTTGACCCCGTTGCGCTGCTCGTACTTGGATTTTTCTTTCTCCCGGATGCGCACGATGCGGCTCATGTCGATCTTGAAGACGGTGTGCACATGGGCGCTGGTGTGCTTGGAGTCGACCATGCGCTGGGCAATGATCGAGCGCATGCGGGTCAGGGGCACCAGTTCGTCGCCAGCAGTGGCCACCGGGGAAGGCGCAGGAGCCGGGGGCTTGGGCCGCGGGTGCGGGCGCCGGTACGGGGGCCGGAGGAGGGCCGGTGCTGCTGGGGCCGGTTTGGCCGCTGGCGCGGCTGCGCCACCTTTGGCCAGGTAGCCGAGAATGTCTTCCTTGGTAATCCTGCCCGCCGAGCCGGTGCCCGGAACCTGGCGCAGGTCCAGATTGTTTTCCTTGGCAATCTTGCGCACCAGGGGCGAGGAGCGAACCCGTTCGCCGGTTTCTGTTTCGCTGTCTCGCCGGTTTCGCCGTCGGCCTCGGTGTTGGCGGCCGGCTGCTGCAGGCGCGGGTTGCGCGCTGGGTGCGGGAGCAGCAGCAGCTCCGGCCGCCCCAGCCACACTGATGGCGGCGACTACGGTGTTGATCTGGACCGTGGTGCCGGCCTGCACTTTGATTTCCGAGAGCACGCCGGCTGCCGGCGAAGGAATCTCGGCGTCCACCTTGTCGGTGGAGATCTCGAACAGCGGCTCATCCTGTTGCACGGTGTCGCCCGGCTTCTTCAGCCACTTGGTGATGGTGCCTTCAAAAATCGACTCGCCCATCTGGGGCATGATCACATCGGTCGAGGAGCCGGAGCGCGGCGGTTCCGGCCGGTGCGGCGGGAGCGGATGGCGGCCGCCGGGCGGGTGCAGCTGCCGGGGCGGGCGAGGCCGCGGCCTTGGGCGGCTCTTTGGCAGCCGGGGCCGCAGCGGGCTTGACCGTCCGCGTCGCCGATCACGCCGACCACGGTGTTGATCTGGACCGTGTTGCCTTCCGCGATTTTGACTTCGGTGAGCACGCCGCTGGCCGGCGAAGGTATCTCGGCGTCCACTTTGTCGGTGGAGATTTCAAACAGAGGCTCGTCCCGCTGCACCGTGTCACCCGGCTTCTTCAGCCACTTGGTGATGGTGCCTTCAAAAATCGACTCGCCCATCTGGGGCATGATTACATCGGTCGGCATGGACTCCCTTTCGCAATCCGCGGCCTAGTGCGCGAACTCCCTATTCTAGAGCAATCCGACGCTTACTGTGTGGCCGCGTGCGACCGCCGGGCAGCAGATCCTCGAGCGTTTCCACCCAGACCATCTGCCGGCCAAAGACCCGGCCAAAGTGCCGGGATACCGCGTTGGCCACCTGCTCCAGCGAAGGCGCTGGATCTACCTCCGCTTCCATGCTGGTGACGCCGCGATCGCGGATGCCACAAGGCACGATCAGATGCGAAGTCGTCAAGATCGGTGGTTACGTTCAGGGCAAAGCCATGGGTGGTGACGCCGCGGGCCACGTGGACGCCCAGGGCGGCAATCTTCTTCTCCGCGACCGCGCCCCCGGGCATGGTCCAGACCCCGGCGCGCCCGGGCGCGCGTTGGGTCAGCACGCCATAGTCCGCACAGGCGCGAATGAGCACCTCTTCCAGCCTGCGCAGGTACTCGACGATGCCCAGCGGCGGGGTGAAGCCGCGCAGATTGAGAATGGGATAACCCACCAGCTGCCCCGGGCCGTGGTAGGTGACGTCGCCTCCGCGGTTGGTTTCAAACAGTGAGATGCCGCGCCGGGCGAGCAGCTTCATCGCCGGCCACCACGTGCTCACGATGGGCATTCCTGCCCAGGGTGAGCACCGGGGGATGCTCGACCAGCAGCAGCACATCGCCGATCTGCTCCTGCTGGCGCAGGGCGCAAACCTGCTGTTGCAGGGCCAGCGCCGCGGCGTAATCCAGGCGCCCGAGATTGACCAGGGAGACGACCATGATCAGAGAGGCCCGCTCAGACATTAATGGCCATGTTCTCCACGCTGCCAAAGCCGTCCAGCATCGCCTCCGCCAAGGTGGGGTGGGCGTGGATGGTGAACATCAGCTCCTCGATGGTCGCTTCCAGCTCCATCGCCACCACCGCTTCGGCGACCAGCTCCGTGGCCTGCGGTCCGATGATGTGCACTCCCAGCACCTCGCCGTACTTGGCATCCGCGACTACTTTCACGAAGCCTTCGTGGGAGCCGACGATGGAGGCCTTGGAGTTGGCGGAGAAGGGGAACTTGCCCACCTTCACCTCGTGGCCCGCGGCCTTGGCCTGGGCCTCGGTCAGGCCGACGCTGCCGATCTGCGGCTCGCAGTAGGTGCAGGCAGGGATGCGGTCCCGGCGCACCGGCCGGGCCCGCTTGCCGGCTACCTTGGCCGCCACCACCATGCCCGCCATGGCGGCCACGTGGGCCAACTGGGGCAGGCCGGCGACGACGTCGCCGATGGCGAAGATGCCGGGCTCCGCCGGTCTGCATCCACTCATCGGTGCGGATGAAACCGCGCTCCAGCTCGACCTTGGTGACTCTCGAGGCCGAGATTGGCGGTGCGGGGCGCGCGGCCGACGGCCACCAGCACCTTCTCCGCTTCCTTCACCACCTGCTTGCCGTCCGAGCCGGTGAAGGTCACCTTCACCCCGTCCTTGGTCTTCTCGACCTTCTCCACCTTGGCGCCGGTGTGGGTATCGATGCCGCGCTTGCGAAAGACCCGCGCCAGTTCCTTGCTCACGTCCTCATCTTCGTTGGGGACCATGCGGGGCAGGTATTCGACGATGGTGATCTCGCTGCCAAAGCTCTTGAAGATGGAGCCGAACTCCACCCCCACTGCCCCGGCGCCGATGACCACCATCGACTTGGGGATCTGGGGCAGGGCGAGGATCTCCATGTTGGTGAGGATGCGGTTCGCGTCCGCTTCCACGCCGGGCAACATGCGGGCGTCGGAGCCGGTGGCGACGACCACGTTTTTGGCCTGGACGGTCTTCTTCTCCCCGTTGGCTGCTTCGACCGCGATGGAGTGGATGCCATCTTTCGCCGGGCCGGTGAGCCGGCCGTAGCCCTCGATGACCGTGACCTTGTTCTTGCGCATCAGGAAGTCGAGACCCTTGACGTGCTTGGTGATGATCCCGTTCTTGCGATCCAGAATGGTCTTCCAGTTGATGGTGATCGTGCCCACGCCTTCGATGCCGTGCTCGGCGGCATGCTTGAGGTGGTCATAGACCTCGGCGTCGAAGAGCATGGACTTGGTGGGAATGCAGCCCCAGTGCAGGCAGGTGCCGCCCAGCTTCTTTTCCCGCTCGATCAGGGCGACCTTCAGCCCATACTGCCCGGCGCGGATGGCGGCGGTATATCCGCCGGGACCGCCGCCAATGATGACCATGTCGTAAATTGTTTCTGCCACAGCAAGCTCCCTCTATGACTACGTTGGCCCGCGGAATCTGCCGCAGGCAATGGTTCGAAGCAAAACTTCTATTTTACGCGACCGTATGTGGTCACGGTTCCGCGCCAGGCTTCGCCTTGTGCCACACTGAACGGGTGCGACCGCACCTGGCAACGCTCGTGGCGGACTTCCGCCGCTATGGAGAGCAGATCGCGGTCGTTACCCACCGCGGCAACCGCCGTTTTTCCTCCACTTACGCCGCAACTGGCGGAACTGAGCGCCCGTTGCGCCCACGCCTTCGACCAGCGCGGCCTGAGGCCCGGAGACCGGGTTTTGCTCTGGGGCAACAACTCCGTGGAGTGGGTGGCGGCATTCTTTGGATGCGTTTTGCGGGGAATCGTTGCAGTTCCGCTGGATGCCGCCGGCAGCCTGGAGTTCGCCCGGCGGGTGGTGGCCGAAGTGGAGCCCCGGCTGCTGGCGGGCGACCTGGCGCTGTTGCAACAACTCAATTCGGAGATCCCCACGCTGGGCTTTGCCGGTTTCTCCGCGTCTCTTCCGGCGCCGGACTATCTGCCCCTGGCCCGGGCTTTCGCGGGATACTCCGCTGCAGATCATCTTCACCTCCGGCACCACCGCCGAGCCCAAGGGCATCGTGCACACCCATGGCAATGTGCTGGCTTCGCTCGATCCCCTGGAGAAGGAGATTGGCAAGTACCTGCGCTACGAGCGCTTTGTTCATCCCCTGCGCATTCTGCACACGCTGCCGCTGAGCCATGTCTTTGGCCAGTTCATGGGCCTCTGGGTGCCGCCGTTGCTGGCGGCGGAGGTGCATTTTGAAGACCGGCTGCAGGCGCCGCGACTGGCCAGGCTGATGCACCAGGAGCGCATCTCGGTTCTGGCTGCCGTTCCCCGGGTGCTCGATCTGCTGCGGGCTTGGATGGAGGCCGAGTTTCCCGCGCTGCCGGCAGAGCCTGGCCGCCGCGCGGGGCGAGTCCGTTGCGCAAACGGTGGTGGCGTTTCCGCGCCGTGCATCGCCGCCTGGGCTTTAAATTCTGGGCGTTCGTCTCGGGGGGAGCGGCCTTGCCGGCCGACCTGGAGAGCTTCTGGACCACGCTCGGGTTTGCCCTGATCCAGGGCTACGGAATGACCGAGACCACGGCGCTGGTGACGTTGAACCACCCCTTCAAGATCGCCCGCGGCAGCATCGGCAAACCGCTCGCCGGGCGGGAGGTGAAGATCGGCGCCGATGGCGAGATCCTGGTGCGGGGGGACTCAATTGCTGCCCAGGAATGGCGGAACGGGCGCTTGCAGCCGCGCGCGGCGGACTGGCTGGCAACCGGCGACCTGGCGACCCGCAATGACGCAGGGCGAGCTGGTCTTCGCCGGGCGCAAGAGCGACGTCATCGTCACTTCCGCCGGATTGAACATCCATCCCCAGGATCTGGAGGCGGTGCTGCACCGGCAGCCCGGGGTGCGGGATGCGTTGATCGTGGCCTACGATCGGCCGCCGGTCCGGCGCCGGCCGCGGTGCTCATTGCCGGCCAGACCAGGACGATGGAAGGCTGAAGCACGCGGTGGATGCCGCTAACGGCGAGCTGGCGCCCTTCCAGCAGATTCGCTACTGGCTGCGCTGGCCCCAGGCGGAGTTTCCCCGCACCTCGACCGGCAAGGTTCTGCGCCGCGTGGTGCAGAGCTGGGCGCAGCAGTCGCTGGCGGGCGGGGACGCGGCGGTGGAGGATCCCTCCGATCCGCTGCTGGAGGTGTTGCACCAACTCGGGGCGGCCAACCAGGAAGTCACGTCCAGCGACCGTCTCATCGAGGATCTGCACCTGGACAGTCTGGCCATGGTGCAACTGCAGTCGACGCTGGAGACTCGCTTTGGCATGGAGCTCGATGATGCGGTCTGGGAACAGGTGAGGACGGTTGGGGATTTGCGCGGCCTGCTCCAGCGCGACCGCCCCGGGGTGGCTGCCGAGGGCATTCCTCGATCATCGCCGTCAGAGGCGCTTCCCGTCCCTAGACAAAGACCGGGTGCTGTCTTTCCCCGTTGGCCCTGGTGGACGGTGGTCCGCTGGGTGCGTATCGGATTTCTGGAACTGGTCGCTCGCCCGTTGGTATGGCTGGTGCTCGAGCCTCGCATCGGACCGCCGGTCAAGATTGCGCAGCCTTCGCTGCTGATCGCTAACCATCTCACTGCCTTTGATGTTCCGGTCATTCTTTATGCTCTGCGGGCAGCGGATCGCGATCATGTGGCGGTGGCCATGTCGGGTGAGGTGCTCAACGGTTGGCGCCGGGGCAAGGCCCAACGGCACCGCATCATCGCTGTGTTCACGCCTTTTGCTTACTGGCTGGTCACCGCGCTCTTCAATGTATTTCCGCTCCCCCGCGGGGCAGGTTTGCGGCAGAGCTTCGCCCACGCCGGTGAGGCGCTGGACCATGGATACCATGTGCTGGTTTTTCCCGAGGGACGGCGCTCAGACGACGGACGGTTGCAGCCGTTCGAGCCGGGCATCGGTTTGCTGGCGGAGGAATCGGAAGTGCCGGTGGTGCCGATTTTGGTGGAGGGTTTGAAGCGGCTCAAGGGGGAGAGATGGCCGAGACGCGGTACGGTGGCGGTTCGGATGGGGGAGCCGTTAAGGATGGAGCCGGATGAGGATCCGCAAAGCTTCGCTCGGAGGTTGGAGGCGGCTGTGATTGAGCTTGGGAATACTTACTCCCAGAAGGAGTCGTAGGTAGAAGGAGACTGTGGAACCTGCGGCTGCGAGTCCCACTCAAGCCCAAAAGCAGGGCTTGAATGGGGCACCCCAGGCAGCATAGCGAAAGTTTGTCCTGATTCAAGGGCGCCGCCTTGAAAGCTTTGGGAAGGATTGACACTGTTGAACCGACCGCCGCGGTATCCGCACATCTCGCGAAAAACGAGCGAGATGTGGGGCACCCGTCAATTCGTTACACCGAAAGAGGGGAACTACCGATCGTCCTTCTTTCGCTAGCACGTTTAGGTCACGCTAGCAGGCGTGCGGCTTCTTTGGCGAAGTAGGTCACGGTGAAATCTGCGCCGGCGCGGCGAATGGAGATGAGGGATTCCATGATGGCCCGCTCGCGGTCGAGCCAGCCTTTGGCGAAGGCAGCCTGCAGCATGGCGTATTCGCCAGAGACTTGGTAGGCCCCGATGGGCACGTCGAGGCGGTCGCGCGCGGCACGAATTACATCGAGATAGGGCATGGCCGGCTTCATCAGAATCATGTCGGCACCTTCCGCAATGTCCTGATCGATTTCGCGCATGGCCTCGCGCAGGTTGGCGCCATCCATTTGGTAGGTGCGCCGATCACCGAATTGCGGCGCTGAGTCGGCGGCTTCACGAAATGGGCCGTAGAAGGCAGAGGCGACCTTGGCGGCGTAGGAGAGAATCGGTATCTGCTCCAGGCCGGCATCGTCCAGATGGTCGCGAATGGCGCCTACCCTGCCGTCCATCATGTCGGAGGGAGCGACGATATCCGCCCCGGCCTTGGCTAACGAAACTGCGGTGCGCGCAATCAGCTCCAGGCTGGAGTCATTCTCCACCTCGTAGGCATCGCCGTTTTTGCTGACGATTCCGCAGTGCCCATGGGAGGTGTATTCGCAGAGACAAACATCGGCCACCAGGAGCAGCTTCTTCGCCGCCGGCCGGAAGGCACGGAGGGCCTGCTGCACGATTCCATCTTCCGCCCATGCGCCGCTCCCTTCCTCGTCCTTCACCGCGGGAAGCCCGAAGAGCAGAAGCCCGCCCAGACCAAGGTGCGCCGCTTCTTCCACTTCTTTCATGGCCTCGTCGATGGAGAGGTTGTAGACCCCGGGCATGGAGGTGACTTCGCGCCGGACGCCTTCACCAGGACAGATAAATAGGGGGTAAATGAATGCTCCAGGCTGGAGATGAACTTCGCGGACCAGCGAACGCATCGCTTCGGTGCGCCGTAAACGCCGCAAACGGGTGACAGGAAATTCCATATATCGATTCTAAGGGTGGCGAGAAGAGTCGTAAGGCAGCTTCTGTCAGACCCATGCACTAGCATGGTCGAGTGAGCCTATTAGAGCTAGTACCGGGGATGGTGGAAGAATGCAGTTGTGAGGCACTTGAATGGGGGCGCCTGCTGGAGCTGGTGGCGACCTTCGTCCATTCCAGAGTGACCCGCGAGTGGTTGCTGGCGATGAAGCCGTCGCGGGATGCTTCCTGGATTGAGCAACAGCACGGCCTGGTGAGCGAGATGCGGTTGATGCTGGCGCAAGGGGTTTCGCCTGCGCTGGGCGGATTGTTCGACCCCACCCGGCTGACCGATAAGGCGCGCATCCAGGGAGCTTTGCTGGAGCCGGAAGAGATGCGCGACCTGCTCTTCCTGGTAGACAACATCACCACCTGGCAAGCGCTGATCGAGCGCCCTCCCGAAGCGGTCGCCGGACAGGTGCCTGGATTACAGGCGCTGAGCGAGATGCCCACGGGGGCGCAGCTGGCCCAGTTGGCACGTTCTCTTCGTTCGCGGCTGAATCCCGATGGATCGCTCAGCGACGATGCCTCGCCGGAGCTGCGCCGCGTGCGGCGGGAGATCGAGCGGCAGCAACGAACGATCGAAGAGAGCCTGCGCAGCACTTTGCGCCGACTCTCCGAAGGCGGCAGTACGCAGGAAGACCTGATCACTATCCGCGGGGAGCGGTTTGTCATTCCCGTCAGGTCGGAGTTCAAGAGGCGTATTCCGGGAGTGGTGCATGGCGCCAGTTCGAGCGGCCAGACGGTGTACCTGGAGCCGCTGGAAACAATCGAGCAAAACAACGAGCTGGTGCGGTTGATTGAAGACGAACAGGCCGAGACCCGGCGTATTTTCCTGGCCATGACCGCGGAGATTGGGCTGCAAGGGCACGCTATCGCACAGGGAGCAGCGATACTGGCGCAGCTGGATGGGCTGCAGGCGCGGGGACGCTTCGCCGCCGAGTTTGATTGCATCCGGCCGCGCTTCGCCGAACCTGCCGAGCCGATGCTGGAGCTGAAGCAGGCCCGCCACCCATTACTCGAAAAGCGCTTGCGCAGCCAGCAGGCAAGCATCGTGCCGTTGACCCTGGCGTTAAATGATGGCGAGCGTCAGCTCATCATCAGCGGTCCGAATACCGGCGGCAAGTCAGTCGCGCTCAAGACCACCGGGTTGCTGGCCATGATGGCCCAGGCGGGGATTCCAGTGCCCGCCGCGGAGGCGATTTTTCCCCTTTGCAACGCGTTTCTGGCGGATATCGGCGACGCCCAGTCGATTGAACAGAACCTCTCCACCTTCTCCGCTCACATCACTCACCTGCAGCGCATCTCGCAGCTGGCGGACTCGTCTTCCCTGGTGCTGCTCGACGAGCTGGGCTCGGCAACCGACCCGGAAGAAGGAGCGGCGCTGGCGGTGGCGATGGCAGGGTATTTCCTGGAGCGCCGCGCGTGGTGCCTGATCTCCACCCACCACACCGCGCTCAAGCTCTATGCAGCGAAGAGGCCTGGCGTGCTGAATGCTTCTGTGGGGTTTGACGAGGAGACGTTGGCTCCGACGTTTGCGCTGCGGCTGGGCGTTCCGGGCGCTTCGGCGGGCATCAATATCGCCCAGCGGCTGGGTCTCGACCCCAAGATCATCGCAGACGCCCGGGCCCAACAGAACACCCAGACGCAGGATATTGCCCACTTCCTGGACCAGCTGCACGGTCAGCTCGACGCCGTGGGACGGGAACGCGAGGAGCTGCGGCGCCGCGAGCAAGCGGTGGCGCGAGAGAAAAGCCGCCTGGAAAGCGAGGGGCTCAAGGAGTGGCGGGCCAAGGTGCGGGACCTGGAATCGCAACTGCAATCGTTGCTTAAAGATTTCACCTACCAGATGCGCGAGACGGTGCGCGCGATTGACGATCGGGCGGCGCAGCAAAAGCTCTCCAAGGAAGCGGAGCGCCGGATGGCGAAGTTGCGGCGAGAGTTCAGCGAGCAATTCAACTCCGTGGTGGTGGCCCAGCATAGCGGGGCGGATCGTGGAGACAGCAACGCGCAGCCCCACCTGGTGCGGCACGTTTCCGTTGGGGACACGGTGAAGCTAAAGTCGCTAGGCAAGACCGGAGTGGTGCAGCGGCAGGTGGACGGGAATGCCTTTGAGGTAGCCATCGGGCCGATGAAGATGCGCGTGGCGCGGGAGGATATCGCCGAAGTCCTTGCCGCCCGCGAACCGCGGCCGGCGAGTCCGCTGGAAGCGGCACGCCAGCGCGGGGTCACGGTTTCCATCGCTCATCCGGAGGAGACGGTGCGTTCCGAGCTCAACGTCATTGGGCGCACAGTGGAGGAGGCTACCGGCGAGGTGGAGCAGTATCTGGACCGCGCCTTCCTGGCCGGGCTGCCGCGGATCCGCATCGTGCATGGTATGGGCATGGGGGTGTTACGTAAAGCATTGCGGGCGATGCTGGAGCGGCATCCGCATGTGGCCCTGGTTGGCGAGGCCAGCCCCAGCGAAGGCGGGGCAGGCGCGACGGTGGTGGATTTGCGAGTTTAGATGTGGAAGAAGTCGGGAGATGGACGAAGTGAAGCCCCTCAGGACGCCCAGGACTGCATCCTGGGACATTTTCAGCCGTCCCTACGGGACTGGTCCGTGGTGCCAAACCCTACCCAGGACTGCGTCCTAGGCTATTTTCAGCCAGAGCTGCCCAAATTGGCGGAACAATGGCCTTCTCGACGGCGCAACTTGCGGCATGCGTTGATGGAGAACGCGGGCAAGCGAAAATCAGGTTGGTTGTTGTAGTACTTGACTCTGCCTCATGCCAACCTTGGCATCAGTGGAGGTGGATGGGCAGAGTAAAAAGCTAATTTGGACAGGTCTGACTCGTACGCTTCAAAAAAAAGCGTGGGGTCTTGCAACCTGTCCGATCTTTATTTTCCGTCGTCGAAGTGAAAGAAGAGGTTGTTGAGCGACTCGGCCAGTGTGGGGTGGGCAAACACACCGTCGCGGAGCACGGTGTATTTCATATTGCCCATCATCGCCATTTGCAGAACGGCCATCACCTCGCCGCCCTCGATGCCCAAGACGGTCGCGCCCAAAATCTGCTCTGTTTCCGCATCGACAATCACCTTCATGAGGCCGCGGGTTTCGTCTACTTCCAGGGCACGCGCGACTGAGGTCATGGGCATCCTGGCTACGCGGATTTTGCGCCCGCTCTTTTTTGCTTCGCTCTCCGTGATGCCGACCCGCCCCAGCTGGGGATCCATAAAGACGGCGTAAGGAACCGGCCGATCGCGTACCGTGCGGCTGCCCCCGTCGAGCAGGTTGGTTTTCAAAATTCGGTAGTCATCGTAAGAGATGTGAGTGAACTGAGGCCCACCCTTCACGTCCCCGAGGACATACACGCCAGGCGCTGAAGTCTCCAGCCGATCATTCGACCGGATAAAACCATGCTGGTCTATCTCGATCCCTGCCGCATCAGGCTTGAGCACTTCGGTATTGGGCACCCGGCCGGTGGCCACCAGCAGATCTGTTCCTTCGATCGTCTGTGCGTGGCCACCGATGGCGACCGTCAAACGAACGACTCCAGTGGCTCGCTCGACTTTTTCCGTGTGCGCATTCAGCAGGATTTCTATTCCATCCTGGCGCAGGATCTTGACCACCTCTTCGGCCACCTCCTGGTCTTCTCCCCGCAGAAGTTGGGGACCCGCCTGGATCACCGTTACTTTACTGCCGAAGCGGCGAAACATCTGGCCGAATTCCACCCCGATGTACCCACCACCCAGGATCACCAGGTGCTCGGGTACATAGTCCAGCTCCATGATGCTTTCGTTGTCGAGATAGGGAACGGTCTTGAGACCTTCAATTGCCGGTGTACCGCTACGGGTGCCGGTATTGATAAAGAATTGCGCGGCGCTGAGCTGCCGCTCCCCACCACCGTGAAGCGCAACGCGAATTTGCCTGGGACCGGTGAAGGAGGCTTCGCCGCGAATCAAGCTCTACATGCGCCTTCTGCAGACGGTTCTCGCCGCCTTCGCGCCAGCTTTGGACGATGGCTCGCTTTCTTTCCCGCACACGATTCATGTCGACAGTAACAGGGCCAACATGGACACCATAGTCGGCGCCGCGGCGGGCCAGGTAGGCCGCACGGGCGCTGGCCACCATGGTTTTGGTGGGTGTGCAACCGCGATTGATACAAGTGCCGCCTACGTCCTGGCGCTCGATGAGGGCGGTCTTCTTTCCCGCAGCGACCAATGCCCCGGCCAGCGGGTTGCCGCCCTGTCCCGAGCCGATGACGATGGCGTCAAAGGCTTCCGCTACTTGTGTACTCATGCAATGACCTCAAATGGGATGGAAAGCAAGGACTTGGATGCCGGTAAATCACAGTTGGCTGTGACCCCTTCCATCAGCGAGAGACGAGAAAGAGACCGCCGCCGACGGCAATCAGGTCTTCGAGCAGGGCCAGCATCAGATCGGGGGCTATCGCCGCCAGCCGGCGGCGGTAATTGTAACCGGCGAAGGCGCCGGCTACCCCGCCCACTGCTCCTAGCAGCGCGCCAAGCAACGGCGATACGGCAGCGGAAATACACAAGGCTGCGCCGCATAATGCGCCAAAGATGACCCGGACGGCAAGAGGACCGACCTGCGTGCGCGGAGGGATAAAGGGCAGCTTGTCGGCGATCAGCTCGCCGATGGCAAAGACGGAAAAAATCACCAGGGTAATTTTGTTGGTGAAGAATGCGAGCAGTGAAGCCTGGAGATGCAGCCAGCCCAGGTGAGCTCCCCAGGCCACCACGGCGGGAGCGGTCATGGAGCGAAGACCGCAAACGCAGCCAATCAGGAAGGCACAGACAAGGGTCACCATGAATCAAACATGGCGTCCTCGCGAGGCAATGTCAAACCGCTTGGCTACTGCGGTGGGCTTACCTGGCCCACCTGGATCTCGGGGGCCAGAGTGAGTGCATCCTGCAGGCGGAAAGTGACCACCGTCTCAGCTGGAATCGATAGATCGCCGTTCCCGGTAAAAGCTGCGCCTAGCGCTCCGGCGCCGCCTCCTGCCAGGCCGCCGACGAGCAGGCCTACCCCTCCGGTCGCCAACCCTCCAATCAGCATGCCCATGCCGGCACCACCACCGATGAAGGCTGCGGTACGCTTGCCCTTGCCTTTCTTGGTCCGGGCCAGATTGTTGGTATCGATGCGATAGGCCGTGCCGTTGACTTCCAATCGGGTCAGGGTCAGCGCCAGCACCGACTTTCCTTTGAACCTTCCACGCTTGTGGGCCAACAGGATTTCACCGCTGGCCGCGGAACCGGAGGGCACGGCAACGGTGTTGCCTTCCACTACTGGCTCGGCCAGAGCTTCCGTTGAACCGGTCACCCGATTCAACATGCTTGACGTTAATGGTCTGGTTCAGACGCACCTCCAACCGGGTGCCGCGGGGAAGGACCAGCGGCGGTTGAGGGGCGGGAGGCGGGGCCGGTGCGGCCGGCGTGGTATTGGCTGCGTTCGCGGGGTTTCCCGGGGCAGGATTGGCTGCGTTCGCCTGGTTGGCGCCTACGGCACTGGGCGGCGTCTGCGCGGCGGGAACGGAGCTTGTCTTGTTGGTGCATCCGGCAAGCGTCGCTAATAATGCGGAGGCCAGAATCGTGAACGTGGCAATGGCTCGCCAGCGGTTGGGGGAAGCATTCATGGGGGGCGCCTCAAAGGCAAAGGTACCTCGAACGGGCAATCGGCGATGCACCACTTTAGTGGAAGGCGGCGCCGGCAGTTGGGGTTAGAATTGTGGGGTGGATTCGAACCCCAAGGGCGATAACTTGTTGAAATTAAAGCTTTCGCTCGCCATCTTCGCTCTGGCCCTAACCCCCCTGGCGGCGCCGCTCCTGGCCCCCAGCCACCCCCTTATTGCATTGCTCATCCGCAGTTTCTTCTCCCGGCTGTGCCACCAGGATCCGGGGCGAAGTTTTGTGGTCGATGGTTCGCCTATCGCGGTCTGCGTCCGCTGTCTGGGCATCTATTGCGGGGCCGCGCTCGCTAGCTTGCTGGGCATCGGAAAGGCTCCCGCCAGGCGATTGCTGGCGATCGCGATGGTGCTCAATTTGCTCGACGTCGCCACGGCCAGCCTTCATTGGCATGGCAATTTGCCACTGCCGCGGTTTTTGTTGGGGTTGTTGTTGGGAGTGGGGGCTGGAGCGGTGATCTTCTCGCCGATGGGCCGATCGCGGGGGCGTCTTTCTCGTGGGGATCCTGGGGCTAGGAGAGTTCGGTCGAGTGCCTTGGGATCCCACGTCTCCAAAATCAAGATGCCTGGGATTTTCTGCACGCGGCTCCGGAGATGACAGCGTTTGCGCCTTTCTCTGAAGAAGGGCGCATTTTCGGAAGAGGTAGGAAGCCCAGGACTGACCCGTCCCCGGATATTTTCAGCAGCTCTCAGCCGTCCACCTCGGGACTCATCGTCGGACGAAAAAGTCGTGCCTCAGGGGCTAAAGCCCTCACCAGTGGCGTTCTGTACGGCCCGACTCAAGTCGTGCCCTGACACAAAGCCTATGCAGCTTCAGGAACAGCGTCCCGCTTCATTCAGACAGGTCTTCCTAACCTGATGAATTGAGACCCGCCCGATGCCCGAAAAAGCTGTAGAAATTCGAGAGCGAACTGCGGATTTTCTATTGGACACCAGGTTACAGGCTGCGGAAAAAATCATGCTTTGTGTCAGGGCACGACTTGAGTGGGGCCGTACAGAAAAACTATGGCGCGATCAGGGGACTTGCTCCGCGGATCGGCCGGTTCTCACTGTACGGCGCGGTAGACCACTCGGCCTTCGCTGATGGTCATGCGCACACGGCCGAGCATCGTCCAGCCGTCAAAGGGAGTGTTGCTCGACTTGGAGCGGGTCGCGGCTGCTCGAAAAATCCATTCCGCCTTGGGGTCGAAGATGACCACGTCGGCGAAGGCTCCCACAACCAGGCTCTCCGCGGCCGCGCAGGTTCAGCAGGTTCGCGGGCTGGGTACTCAGCAACGTGATCAGGCGGCTGAGCGAGACCTTATGTTTGCGATGGAGCAGTTCGAGCGTCAGGCCCAGGGCTGATTCCAGCCCGGTGATGCCATTAGGAGCACGCTCGAACTCCTGCTCCTTTTCATGGGTTGCATGGGGAGCGTGATCGGTAGCAATGCAATCGATGGAACCGTCGAGCAGCCCCTCCAGCATGGCGCGGCGATCGGATTCCGCGCGCAAGGGCGGATTCATCTTGGCATTGGTGTTGTACTCACCCACCGCGCTCTCGGTCAGCACAAAGTGATGCGGGGCCACTTCGCAAGTGACGTGCAGGCCATTGCGCCGCGCGCGGCGGACCGCATCCAGTGCCGCGGCGGTGGATAGATGGGCGACGTGCAGGTGAGCGCGACCACCCTTGAGCTCGGCCAGCAGGCGAATATCGCGCTCCACCAGGCCAGCCTCCGCGGCCACCGGCATGCCGCGCAAGCCGAGCCGGAAAGCTAAGGCGCCGGCGTTCATGGAACATCCCCCGGTCATGCGCGTGTCTTCGGCGTGCTGGATCACCGGCAGGCCGGCTCGCGCCGCCGCCGCCAATGCCTGGTGCATGATCGCTTCGCCGAGAATGGGCTTGCCGTCGTCGCTGACAGCAACCGCGCCTGCGGCTTTCAGCGAGCCGTATTCGGTAAGCGCTTCGCCCATGCTGCCGCGAGTGGCGGCAGCGATGGGAAAGACACGGGCACTGGGGTTGCGCTCCGCACTCTGCATCCAGCGCGTGGTCTCCACCGAATCGTTTACGGGAACGGTATTTGGCATGGCGCAGACGGTGGTAAATCCGCCTGCCGCCGCGGCCGCGGTTCCGGTCGCGATGGTCTCCTTATAGCCTTGGCCCGGCTCGCGCAGATGCACGTGGATATCGACCAGTCCCGGGGCAACTACCATGTCCGCGGCCTCCACGATCTCGGCGTCTGCCTGCTTGGCAGCGGCAGCCAATTTACCGGGCGGCTCCATGGCAGCGACGCGGCCATCTTTCAGTAACAGGTCACGGCGCGCATCTATCCCGGCGGAAGGATCGACGACGTGGCCACCACGAATCAGGATCGCGCTCAAATGCCGCCTCTCTTCCCAGCGGACCGCTTAAGTGCCGGCTTTGCCGCCGGCGGCACGGATTTGGGTGGCTGCTCTGGCGCCAGGGCACGCTGGATTAACGCCATGCGGATGGCGACACCGTTGCGTACCTGCTTTTCAATCACCGACTGCGGTCCGTCGGCCACGTCGCTGGTGATCTCGAGCCCGCGGATCATGGGTCCCGGATGCATCACAATGGCCCGCGGCCCGCTGGCACGCAGCCGCTCCCGGTGCAACTGATAGCGGGCGATGTACTCCTCGAGGTCAATGTGCACGCCGGTCAACCGCTCCTTCTGGATGCGCAGCATCATCACCACCTCTGCTTGCTCCAGGGCGCGATCGAAGTCGCGCTCGATGGCGATGCCGGGGCCTAGTTCCCGGGCTACGTCAGGCAGCAGAGCGGGCGGTCCACAAAGGACGACCCGGGCGCCCAGCCGGGGCAGCAGGAGCGCATTGGAGCGGGCCACCCGGGAATGGAGGATATCGCCGACGATGGTCACGGTGATTCCCTGCAAAAGAGTGGCGGGCGGCGCGTCCTGAGGCCGATCCAGGGCGAGGAGCATGGTTCTCAGGTCCAGCAAAGCCTGGGAGGGATGCTCGTGCATGCCATCGCCGGCATTCAGCACCGGCAACCCTGTGGCCTGCGCCAGAAGGTAGGGCGCGCCGGAGGAAAGATGACGCAGGATGATGCACTCCGCCCCCAGCGCGCGCAGGGTAATGCCGGTGTCTTTGAGCGATTCTCCCTTTTCGATGGAAGAGGATTGGGAGCTGATCAGCGCGGTGTCTGCTCCCAGACCTTTGGCCGCCAGCTCGAACGAGGTTCGGGTGCGGGTGCTGGATTCGTAAAAGAGGAGCGCGACCCTGCGATGGGCCAGGCGCAGGGCGCGAGCCGCAGGATCTTCCGCTTCGAGCAGATTGGCCAGGCGCAGGATGGCGGAGACATCTTCCACCTCCAGCGAGGTGACGGAAAGCAGCGACCGCGAACAAGCAATGGTGGCGGGCGCAGCTGCGCTGGGAAGCGCGATCCCGGATTTCCTGTGAATCTGGTTGGCGTTGGCGAGCTTCATGCGGCTTTCCCGGATTTCCTGTTGGTATTGTTGGCGTTGGCGGGCTCCATGCGGCTTTCCTTAATGAAAGCCGCACACGCGGCGCCGTCCAGTGCAGCGAGGCAGGAAATCCGGGTCCTTAATGAAAGCCGCACACACGGCCGTGTCCAGCGCAGAGTACGGGAAATCCGGGTGGCGCTCGGTGGCTCCGGTCTGGCTTTTTTTGCTGTCATCCTGCTTGGGCCGGGGTTGCGCCGGGTTGCGGCTATTTTGGGCCATTTGCGGTGGCTGATGGTTAACGCATTTTTGCTAATACTGTGGTCCTGGTTAGATCGGTTATGTGCGGCCATTCTTTTTGCGGAATGGCCGCGTCAAGTTCAGTTTCCTGGTCTACACCATTAGCAAAAAATGCTCTAATCTGTGCGTTCGACGAGGATCACCTGTTCGTCGCCGTCAATCTCCTGCAGCTTGACCTCGACGATCTCACGGTCGGTGGTCTGCACGTTCCGGCCGACGAAACTGGCCTCGATGGGCAGCTCGCGATGGCCGCGGTCGATGAGCACCAGCAGCTGCACGCGCCGCGGCCGGCCATGGTCAAAGAGCGCATCCAGCGCCGCCCGTATGGTTCGGCCGGTGTAGAGAACATCGTCGATGAGAATGATGTCGCGGCCGGCGATATCGAAACCGATGGCTCCGGGGACGACGACGGGGCGAATATCGCGGGTCGAAAGGTCGTCGCGGTAGAAGTTGATATCGAGAACTCCCGTATCGATCGGCTTTTTCTCGATACCGGAAATCAGATGCCCTAAGCGGTTCGCCAGGGGCACTCCGCGACGCTTGATGCCGACCAGCCCCAGGTTTTGGCCGCCATTATTTTTCTCAATGATCTGATGCGCCAGCCGAATCAGCGTGCGCTCGATTTCCGATGCCGACATGATGCGGGTCTTTTCCCGCAGCCCGGGCATTGCACTGACCTTTGCTTTGCTCATAAATGCTCTGGCCGGATGATACGAGGGTTGGAGCATTTTTGCCATTACGGTGGTGTTATCCGTCGCTGAGAGGTCCCTTGCGGGGAGCGAGCAGGCGGACGCCGAGGGCTCCACCAATGGCGGAGAAGAGAATAATGCCTGCCGAGGTGGTGGCAGCATTCATCAGCGTGTAAGCTGCCCTGCCATCGGGGGACAACAGGAATTGGACGTAGGCGTGCCACTGGGCCTGGGCTTCCGGGTTGGTTTGGACCAGCGCCGTCGATTGCTTGATGACGGAATCGTAGAACTGATCGATGGCGTTGCCCTGGTGCAGAACATAGCGGGAAAAGACCCGCCAGATCGCGGTGGCGATCACGGAACTGTAGGCGGCGATAAGCCCGGCGACGGCGCCAATGCGAACACCGGAGCGCGTTTCGAGGAGAAATGCAGGAGCCCGGCGGTGGTAGACGACGATGGCCAGCACCGCTCCTCCGACCACCCAGAGGCAGCAGCCCCAGGACAGAACGGAAACGGCACTCAGAAGTCCAGCAGGCACGGCCACGATAAGCGCAGCCAGGATAGCGTCTCTCCAGGAGATTCCCTGGGCCCGGGCCGGCTTTCCGGGGGGCCGGGCGCTGGGATATGCGCTGTCGCCCTCTTCCTGCTGGGCAAACTTGAGCTGCGGGGAGCCGCAGGTGGGACAGAACAGCTCGGATGCGCTGAGAGTCGCGCCACATCGATGGCAGATCGGATTCATTCCTCTTGAAGCTATCTCAGGGGCGAGCGGAGCGCAATCGGGCGAGTCTCAGGAGTGTTCACTCCCACTCAGTTGGTACCCTGCTGCTCGTTATCGAAGCCATGGGGAAGATCCAACGCGATCAGGCTGAAGTGGGTCGCCGAGTCGTTGCCGCCGTGCAAGACCACAATGTGTTGATGACGGGGAGAACCGGCCTTCAACTGCAGATCTCCCGACTTGTAGTTGTTGTGGGGAGAGCCGTGATCATTGTTGGATTCGTTGCAGCTAAGGCCTTCGCCGGTGGTGACCGGCATACCCACCGGCTTTTCACCCGCGCACTCGATCACCCCGCCGTATTGGCTCAAAGCCTTGCGGTAAAAATTGAGCACCTGGTCCCGGTTGTCGGCGGTGGAATAGTTGGCCGTTTTCACGCGCAGCTTCCAGGAACCAAAGCCCATGTCGACTTTGGCGGATCGGTTTCCGTCGTTCCCGGTGTCCAGCATTGAGCCGGGGTAGGCAGGGAGACCAAGTTCGGCGGCGGAAGTCTGGTCTTTATTGACCGAGATGCCGCCAAACGGGGTTGCAATCTTGACGTTGTCACCCTCGCCGTTGCTCGACTTGTCCACTTGGACTTTGCAGCCGGTTGCGCCAGATAGGACAACAGCGAGCAAAGAGAGTCCTAAAGCGGTTTCTCTCATGTTTGTTCTCCCCTTAGGGTTGTACGCCACGCACGCCCTCCATGTTCCACAAAAAAAAGGCAGAGGCGGGATTTGACCTGGTGGAGCCGCATTCGGGCCAGAAAACTTTGCGAGCGGATTCGGCGGGAGGCGCAATTGCGACTGGCGCCGTGGGCATGATCACCGCCACAGTCAGGCGGAGCACATTTTGCACAGCTCCAGGCGGACGTAATGCTGTTGCGCGAACATACCTGCCGCTGCAGGCAGCCAAGGAGTTGGGAGACACCGCCAAGTTGGCCTAACAGTACCTTCGTGCGGCGCCGGCAGGCAGCCGGTAGCGCGAGCCGCTCGTCTCTACGACGGTTGCGGAAGGGCACGCTTACTAAAAAATAAACGTAAATATTCTCCATCCAAACAGCGATGCGGCATGCACTTTGTTGGGGAGGTATCACAGTTGGTGTTTAGCGGTGAAAATTCCACGTTAATCCACAAGAAAAACTACGATGGGAAGGCGAGCTGGCCTATACTTCTGCTCAGCAAAGGTGGGTTCGCGTAACGCTCCCCACCTGATAACCAGCATGGCGACACACCTTCCTCAGCAACGCGCGCCGCAAAAAACGGAGATCCCCGATAAACTTTACTTCCGCATCGGCGAGGTAGCGCGCCTGTGCTCGGTAGCGCCCTACGTTCTGCGCTTTTGGGAAAGTGAGTTTACTCAACTGAAGCCGAACAAGAGCGGCACGGGACAGCGGCTCTATCGGCGGCGCGATGTAGAGATGGCGCTGCGGGTAAAGCGGCTCCTGTATGACGAGGGTTACACCATCGCCGGCGCCCGCCAGGCGATTCAGGCGGAGACGCGCAGCAAGCGAAGCAGTGGCCAGCCGGAACTGCCTTTACCGCAACAACAACAAACGGTGCAGCGGGCGGAAGCAAAGCTGCATAAAGTGCGGAAGGAATTGCGCGAGATTCTGGGATTGCTGGCGGGGCCCGAGCCGCAGGCGCAAATCCAGATTAAAGAGCGGACCATCTCCACCCCAGCGGCAAAACCCGGGCTCTTCGAGCTGTAGAGCGACTCGCTCTTCCTTTTGATTTAAACCGAGTTAGAAGCAGGGATCTCCGTAGCGCCGTGCAGCAGGCTTTCGGCAACGATGCTGCCGTGGTTCATAAAGCGTTCCATGGCCTGCATGGCGCAGCCCTGCCCGCAGAGGTGGTAGAAATCCGCATTGCCGCTTTCCGCCTTGTTCCATGGCATAAGCGTAAAGCGCTGACGCGGCTGCCCTTCCTCGAAGCAGGGGACTTCTCCGAGAGTTAACATCCACCAGTGGTTCGATTCCAGTTTTTTTCTACCGCAAATGTCACATGTGAACGAGACATCCCAAACCATTGTTCACCTCATCCTTAATAGAACCCGGCCGATTTCCATGATGCGCGAGGTTGGAAGATGGCCTCGGCACGCCTGCAACTCGTGCTAGAGTAGGCTTGAGTACGGACCGGATCGATTATAGTGCGGTTTTGCCTTGCGCTGAAACCGCTTTAGCCTTTGGTAATGGAAGCCGGTGATTTCCAGTGACTTGTCCCGAGTGCTCTTCCTCCACTTTCCGTTTGTCGCGTTTTCGCATGAAAGATGTGGAGCGGTTACTACTGTTCCAGTATCCGGTGCGCTGCCGCAATTGTCACCGTCGTGCTTACGCAGGCCTGCCCCTGGCTATGGTGCTTGCGCAGGCTGGCCGGGTCCGTCGCGAGCGGCGAGAGCATGAAGCTATCCGCTGACGCGGAAGTCACACCGAATTGCCCTCATCAGTCCCAATTTCATAAAAGTAACTTAGCCGGAGACGAATTCTCCGGCAGGTATTGTGCGCCTGGGCGCTGCCCATTTGGGCAATTCGCTAGCGCCGTTGCGAGCAGCGGAATCGAATTCCCTGCGCCGGCCTGCCACCCTTAAATAACCGGCAACACTCTCATACTTCGACCGCTGTGGTCGATAACGCACTGGTAAGCATCCTGCGCCGGGATGGTACAGTGCAATGAAAATAACAGCCGGGCAAGGACCGCTGCGTTGCCGTCCGGTGGGCAACGGCAACCTTTCATCACTCTGCGCGGCCCTGCCGGCATATGGCGGTTGCAGTGTTTTTCCTTCTGCTCGCGGGATGTGGGTTTTCTCTTAACTCAGCTTCTGGAGCCGCAACCGGCCAAGGCGCGACCGGGACACCGGGAGGAGCTGGAGGACAGACGGTCCCTGCTCCGGGCGCCATCCAGGCACTCACCGGATGTGCGAATCCGAATACGGGAACCTCAAATGGTGATTGGGGCGTAGGGTCGGACCCGGTCTATACCGTTGTCAACAACACCGCGCCCGTTGTCGGCGCGCCCATTTACACCTCAAATGCAGTCTTTTGGACATCTCGAGAAACTGCGCCAGGACAATCCATTTTGCTGGCGGGCGCTTTCACGGATGCAACGAAAACTGCACGGGTTGCTTTCATTCCACCCGGCACTACTGATTGGCAGGCCTTGGTTCGTGGTAGCACAGTAGTGATCTCCGCCACTCAACAGAGCACGACGGGGCTCTCGTTCATTGTTCCTGTGGGGTTTCCTGCCGGCATCTACGGCTATGAGATCGAAGATCCTTCGGCCCCGGCGGTTCTCGGTCTGGCCAATGTTCCGTCGCTGAACTGGGCGATTGGGGTTCCTTCCGTGACTGACCCAGGCACAGCGCTGCAGCACCAGGTTTATGATTGCGGCGCCGAGCCAGGCGGGATCCTGAGGCTTTTCGGAAAGAACTTTGTTGCGTCTGACCAGGTCATTCTGCAGTCTTCCAGCGGGGTGGCCTACTCCCTCAAGCCAGTCGAAACTCGACAGCAATTCTGCTACGGTTACAGTTCCCGGTAGTCTTGCTCCCGGAACATACAGCGTTTGGGTTGGAAGTTCCCCTTGGAGCGTGACCTCAAGTCCGGCAGCTCAGGTCACGGTTTATTCGCCGCCATCGCTGATGGTTCAAAAAGCCGCCTGCTCTAACCTGGTGGGCGATGGGGTCACCGACAATAGCAAGCGTCTTCAATCATGTCTGGATTGGTATGCCCCGATCAAAGGCGCAACGAGTGGGGCAATGGGGGTCGTCGTCTACATCGCTATTCCTGCCGGCAACTTTGTGCTCACGGAGGGAGTTACGGCGCACCCCTTTGAGGTTCTTGTCGGGGCTTCTTCGACTGCAACTAACTTCCTTGGGCGGCCCCCAGGCTCACCGCCGGCGGCGTGGTTCAACATACCGCAATACTTCGGGATGGCCAACCTATCGTTACAGGCGCCAGCCAACCCTAGTCTCCTTCTCAGCTCAGGAACCACAACAGGAAATCCACTCACATCCGGTCATTTGTTCTTCAACAACGTCAACTTTGCGTCCACCGCTGACGCCTCCGGCGGCAGGGAATCGATGTTTGCCATCGCCGGCCCTGATATTCAGGTCTACAACTCCGTCTTCCTCTCAGGCTCCAATCAGGATCTCGATATTTTTTTTGGAGACGGCGGCATCGTTTCCGGCAACCACTTCGTTCTCAATAATTGGACCGGCCTCGGCATCCAGGACAGCCAAAACGTGATCTTTGAAGACAACCTCACTGATTCGCAGAATCCGCTTGGACAAGGAGGTAATGGGACCTCGGGAGGTTCCGGCCTAAGCGTAAGCCGGGCCAACAGCCAGTACGGGCCGTCCGCGCTTTCGCGGGACATCTATATCGGCTACAACACCTTCCAGAATATGGGCTCGAATGATCAGCAGGTGATTACCAACGACGGAGACGGTGGTTCCTATCTGGGCCCCGTCGCTTCGAGCACAGCAAGCACGGTGACGTTGGCTGCTGACCCGGCGTGGAACTGGATGGGTACGACCGACCCTCAAGCGGCAGTGATGGCCATCGTCTTCGGGACAGGTGTGGGCCAGTACTCCTTCCTGCAAAGCTATAGTGGCCGCACAATTCAGCTGGCAAGCCCGTGGAAGGTACTGCCCGACACGACGTCCATCGTGGTTATTGCGCAGTATGAGTTGAATATGACGGTCGCGCACAACACCATCACCAACACTCTGGGTGGGTCGATTGTCTTAGGGGATGCGCTGGAAGGCGTGATCGAAGACAACGTCTTGACGAATTCAGGCCAGGGAATCCTGATTTCAGCGTTTGGTCCGTACGGCGGCCCGGCTGCCTACGGTCCGGTCATGAACACCGATGTGCTTCGCAATACGATCGCGTTGGGCGCAGGGGATCTCATTGCTCACGACCAGGGCAATTACATCTGGGGAATCGGCATTCAGGATTTTCCTGGTTGCCTGCTCTCAGGTCTCATGATTCGAGATAACGTGGTGCCATCGGTGAACGTTATTTACAACACGGATGGCGTGAACGGAATTAGTGCCAACGTGATCGAACAGAATTTGGCCTACTGGCAGCCAACATTTCCGACTCCCGGATTTCTGGTGCAGGATAATTCACCGCCGCCCGGGTAAGAGGCTGGTGCCTGCGCGATAGGAGGGCGCGATCCCGTCGTGGCCGGAGATTTCGGCCAATGGATATCTGCTTAGCGCGTGTCTGGCGGACGAGCTGCGCCTGTTCCTCGGAGGTTTTCAATATGAAGTAGCTCAACAGGATAAAGTAGGCACCCCAGATTCGATTCACGCTTCCAAAGGGCGAGTAGAGAATATCCCACAAGAAGCCGACCAGAAAATAACAATACAAGGGCGCCAGATTTGGACGCAAAGAGCTGAGATGGAAAATGCTTCGGACGGTTAGCGCAAAAATATAGATCCAGCAGATGCCGCCGAGTATCCCCCCCTCGACCCAAGCCATCGTCAAATGAGAGTGAGTTGGTATGACAGGGTATTCCTCTTCTATCGGTTCATCCGAGTCGGTATATCCGTGTTCATACTGGATATCCTGTTTCAATTGCACATATTTTTGGCCGTAGGGAAAGGAGCCATGGCCAAGGATAGGGGCTATCGCGGATGGCCTGAATGGCGACGAGAGTTTCAGGCCGGCCGCCGACGAGGACTCCATAGTCCCCGCTCGCTTGCCCTTCAAACTTAGCCGAGGTCGATTCGTCGAAAAGACCGATGCTTCGATCCATATTTGATGGCCGCGTTGGCTGCGTAAGCAGCTCCGCCCGCCAACACGAGCAAAACGATAACCTTCCATCGGTTTTGACCGGCATGAGAGCCGTTGCGCCAAGTCTTTGCATCGTCGAAGAGCGGCAGAACCAGCACCGCAGCAACAAGCTGGACCACCAGTTGGGAACGGAAGCCATAGCGTAGATTCAACCCAGCCAGGATCATCGAGATCAAAAAGCAGATCCAATATCTTCGCCTGATATAGAAGTAAGAGGACACCAGCAGAGCCAGGACTGCAACGCCCTGGGCGACGCCAAATTTCCACTCTTCCAGGAAGTCGCCTCGGAACTGCAACGAGCCGATGAACATCACGGTTGCGAAACTCAGCGCAAAGATAACGATCCTGCGGATCTTGTTATTGATCAGGATGGCAAGCGCCATGAAATCGAGAGCAAAAAAAACGACCCTCGCGATTCCCTTCGCCCGGTTAAAAGCGCCGATTCCGTTATACGCATCGGAGATGAGCGTGCCCAGAAGCCACGCTCCGGTCAAGATGTAAAACCACAGATATCGACGATCGAAGGCACGCTTTCCCCGAGCCAGAAGCAAGACAGGGAGCGCAGGGAGAAGAAGAACTTCGCAGCCGGGTAGTGCTCCGACGATGTTGGCGCTATACGCACCTGCCGCACCAAGAAGGAAGAGGCCGGCATCGGTAAAGAAGGCTTCTCTGGACGTCCACAAAGGCCGCGGCTTAGGCCGGTATCCAATCCGTCTGGCAGTCGCGATAGGCAATGGTTCCCTCTGCCGTCCTGCATGCAACCCAACCCTAAACAGCGCTGCCAAGGTGGGATTACGCGGGTGTCCTAGCAAGGATATCAAACACATGTTCGCGGGGTATCCGAGTGCCTATTGATCGTTGGGCGATCGATGCACAGCTGCGGCCGAATGCGGTCGAATGAGGCTAGTTCCGGCCAGCGAAAACCGTCATCTGTTCCCAGGCAACTGGACTGGCCGAGATAAGTGCCACCAACCATCACGACATCGTTTAGTTTGCTGGGTATTGCGGTTCGGCTCATCCTTAAAAATGGGGGCGAAAACGGGAGCAAAGTTGATAACTGGCCTTTCGCGGCAATGCGGTGAGTCACACACCGGGGTCAGGATAAACTAATTGGAGTTTAGTCTTGACCGAGTTCCGCTATGACCGGTGCTCGCCATGCGCTTGGTTTCTGACGACCGGGATTCCCTCGCTGCAAATCGCTGTTTGTCATCTCGGCAGCGCGCAAACTAAAAGTGCCTTGCGAGTGTTTCAGCGTCAAGTCTCCCTATAGGAACCAGATTGCAAAGAATAACGTTGAATTCATTTCGGCGTATTACCAGCGATGGCACCTATATTCCCGAGATCGATGGGCTGAGGTTCATCGCGATCCTGTCTGTTGTCTTCCTTCACTGCTATTCGGAATTCCTTAGCCGCATGGCGACGGGAACAACCCCGCTTCAAAGCGGATCCGGAAATACGCCGTTTCCGGCGGGGATGGACAACGAGCACGGTTTCCTCCGATTGTTGTGGCACGGTGGCTATGGTGTCGCAGTATTCTTTGCCATCAGCGGTTTTATTTTGGCATGGCCGTTCGCCAGGCAGCATTTGCAGGGCGGCCGAAGAGTTAACCTCCGCTTCTACTTTCTGCGCCGGCTCACGCGTCTTGAGCCTCCTTATATTGTCGTGCTTCTGATCCGGTCCATCCTCCTTCTGGCTGCGGGAGCACACACCATTCACTTCATACTGGTCCACTTGATTGCCAGTATCTTTTACGTCCATAACATCGCCTTCGGAATCGCCAGCAGAATCGAGGCCGCGAGCTGGAGCCTGGAGATAGAGATCCAGTTCTACTGTCTCGCTCCGCTCCTTACCCAGATCTACAGGATTCCACAAGCATGGCTGCGAAGGGGTTTGCTGATCTCGATGATCGCGGGGGCCGCTCCTTTGCAACGAGCCTTTCTACCAGGATGGTATGGCCCCGACAATGCGGGCGCCTTTATGCTCTCCATCCTGAGTTGTATTCAGTGTTTTCCTGGTCGGGCTTCTGGTTGCCGATCTCTATGTGGATGGCTGGGAGCGGATTCCACAAACCTGGCTATGGGATCTTGTCTGCGTACCTTTGTGGATTCTCATGTTCTGGCTGCAGCCGCATAGCTTCCGATTCCTTGCCGGGCTCATTCTGCCCATCGTCTTCGTGGGCGCATTCAAGGGAAGCGTCGTGCCAAGAATCCTCCGCAATCCGGTCATTACCACTGTTGGCGGAATGTGCTACAGCATCTACCTGACTCATCGGACGACCGTTTTCGCATTGCAGGCGGTTCTGACACATTTTCACTTACATTTTTGGACCTGGCTGGCCGTTTCCCTGCTCGTGGTTGCACCCGCTTCGATTGCCGTCGGCGCCATCTACTTCCGGTTGATCGAACGCCCGTGCATGGACCCGCGGTGGCCGCAGAAGCTGGTCGCGCGGTTCCGTTCCGGTCCTCGCAGCCGCCCGCCGAAGGGTGCCTCTCCGGAACTCGAAACATCTCCACTACTCGCTGATAATGGCAGCGTAGGTGCGCGATTTAAACGCCTCCAAAGGCCGGTACCCGCGGCGGGCGTGTTCCGCAGACCCGGATATGAGGATCGACGTTGTAAAATCACACGCATAGGGTCCGGTTTTGAGATTCACGCCCGACCAGGTGCGCTCAACTTGAATGTTCGGCTTGATCGGCGGCCCACTCGAGTCCAGGTCAGCCGCACGAGGTTGGTTAAATGAGGGTCGTTTCCCGGCTACTTCCTGAGAAATTGCGCCATCGGCTCAGACGTTCTTTTGATTCTCTCTACTCGAAGCCATTGCCAGACAAAGAAACCATCGGAGTCTTGTCGCAGTGGACAATCGTGACCCGGGGCATGCGGCCAGATGCCGTGATCTACAGCGGCGGGGTAGGCGAAGATATCACTTTCGAGCAGCAGCTGATTCGAAGGTTTGGGGTCAAAATACATATATTTGACCCCTCTCCGGTTGCAGCACGTACGATCGCCCTTGCGAATACAGACGGCCTTCTCTTTAAGCCCGTGGGTTTAGCGGCGTCCGCCGCTGCGAAGTTCTCGATTGGCGGTGGAACCGATTCCGGTACCTGGCTAAAGAGGGGTGGGAGCGAAACGCTGCCCTGCACGGCGCTTGCGCGCGAGATGGATAAGAACGGACACGACTCCATCGACCTGCTGAAAATCGACATTGAGGGGTTCGAGTACGAGGTACTGGAAAGCTGTCTCGAGCAGCGCATTCCGATTAAGCAGATCTGCGTTGAGTTCCACGATTTCTTTCCGGAGATTCCTAAGGCGAGGACGAAGCAAATGATTCGCGCTTTAGAGTCTCACGGTTACGATTTGATTCATCGACATAGGCACGACCACACATTCCTGCGGCGGGAAACAGCGTAATGGCTTGATCGGAGCAACTCGTTCAGGCGTGCAATCCCATGTCAACTAGCTATGAAGCGATATCGCAGGTTGACACGCCGGAGAGGCCTCCAACTCCGGGGCGCTCGAAGAACGAGTGGAGACAATCGCAAATAAATACAGGAAGAACAGCATCAGCAATTCCAGATTCTGCTGCCGGAGCAGCAGGATGAAGAGGAACTTGTTCTGCAGCACGGTTTGCCACGCTCCGTGTTGCAGGAGGAATACTTGCACCCTGTACTGCACAGAGACGACCGCGAGGAGGGTCAGAACCGCGATAAGAACTCCCAACAGACGGCGCTTTTGAAAAACAATCAGAACCGCCGGAACCGTGAGGAGGAGGAGCCGCGTGTCGTAAAAACGGTGATAGACAGGGGTCAGCGAGAGCACCGACACGGCTGCGAGCGCAAGAAAAAGCGATTCCTGACCTGCATTCACGCGCAGCACAACCGTGATCAACGCTGCGAGAAGAATGATAAAGATGGCGTAAGCGGCAGGATTGAACATCTTCGCGCCGGAAAAGAAAATGCTGGTAAGCGTCTGTAGATTTGCATCGCCGACAGCTTCTATGTTCGCGGGCCTCGGGTCAGCGCTGCCGCCGGGGCTCAAGGTTGAGGAGAGGTTCGCTTGGAGCGTCGAGGTCCAGTCACTACTGCGAGGATGCAACCTGAGTATCAGGCTGGCAGAGAGAAGAAGCGCCAGAGCGCCGGCCAAAGCCACGGCCGCATAGCGCCAATGGATTTTCCGGGCTAGAAGATACACGACGATCAAGCCACCGATCTGGGGCTTGACAGCCAGGCTAAGCATAAACAGCAAAGCCCCGAGAGGCACGAAGCGGTCACGAACGAAGAGATAACTGCCGATTATCACCAGCGAAATAGAAAATGTTGCCGGCTGACCAAGTACCAGCAGAATTCCGCTGGTAGCCAGGATGAAAGACGCCAGCGTGGTAGCAAGCCACCGATGAGGCCCCGTACATAGGGACAGAATAAGTCCCGCGGAAGTGACGAATAGGCAACCATTGAGCAGGAACCAAAGCAACCGGGCGATCGGAAAGCGGAGCAAGGCCAGCGGAGAAAGCGTCAGGAAAGTTGAAGGCGGGTAGACGGGCATGTCGATCTCCCACGATGGCAGTTCCGTGGGACGGCCGCCTCCTGCAAAGAACTGCTGCTCCAGCTGCTTCGTATCGTAGGGGTTGCACCCGTAGAGCAGGCATCGCGCCCCGGTATAAACGGGAACGAAATCATAGGAGGCACGGAATGCCCTGCCTGCCCCAATCGCAAAAAACACAATGGCGGCTATCCCGAGAACCAGCAAATGCAGATTCGATTTTCGGAAGCTCATGGGTTTTGCGATCCTGTTGGATCGTGACATGGCAATAGCATAACGGGCAGCCTGGGGCCTGCATAGTGAGCCTGGGTGTTCACGCCGGGAGCCGCCCTCGCATATCGTGGCGCTAATTCTTCATCACCACCGAAGGCCGCCTTTCTCCCAGGCGTGCGCGAAGCCGGAGAGATGGCCGCTCGATCACCCAGTAAGAGAACTCCGCGCAAGCGAGCATGGCGGCAAGTGTCAGAAGAAGAAACCGACCGGCTTCTGCGATAACTATGGTATGCCACAGGTAGAGACTGTAGGAGATCACGCCGATGTGGCGCAGGACAGGCGTGTTCAGTATTCTGCCGGGCACCGTCCAGGGTTGCTTGACCACATAGAGCGTGATCACGCAGATGCTAAAGCCTTCGAGGGTCATTCCAACGAGCAGGGTAAAGCCGCCATAGAAATGGAATTGGAGGAGTGGGTCGATAACGAGAAGAAACAAGACGGCACCCGTCATCGCCCAGGCCCCCATCCAGGTTTTCTGCAGGCGAGTAAAGCGATCATTGTCCCAGAGCAGCGCAAGCAAGCATCCAAACATGATGGTGTCGATGCTGGAGTGAAACATGCGCCCCACCATCGCCCGGTGCGGCTGCGCCAGAACAAGGTAGGTGATGGTGCGCGAAAGAGGTGAGACGAGGATGAGAAACCAAGCCAGATAGATGGCTCTTCGCTTCCCAAGCAGAAGCAGGGCGGCCGGCCAAAGAAGATAGAACTGCTCCTCCACGCTGAGGGACCAGAGATGCTGTAGCGCGCCGGACCCGGAGCCTGGTCCTAAGTAATAGTCCGAGGTATAAGTCGCAGCGAAGAAGAAGGCGCGGAGCGGCGTAGGGAATATGCCCACCAGCGCAAGAACGAAAACGATGGCCAAGTAGAAATAAAATGGCGGAAAAATTCGGAAGGCACGCCGTAGATAAAAGCGTTTGATTGCGATCGTACCGGTCGCGTCCAACTCCTTCAGCAGCAGGCTGGTAATGAGGAAGCCGCTAATCACGAAGAACACCGAAACGCCGAGTGTGCGCGAAGAGCAGATAGGAGCCCACTGGAATTTTGACTCCAGCGCGAGATAGTTTTGACTGGCTATGGGCAACGATGACCAGGAGAATCGAAATGGCGCGCATGCCATCCAGGGAAGGGATGTTGCGGGTCTTGTCGTTGATCTCCATACTGGCATCCTAATTCGTTGAGTGAGCCGTCTGCCTTGCTCGCAGCGTTCAGGCGAAGCAGGCAAAGAAACGGTGATGGTACCGCCCAGCGGATTCGCTGCGATCTCATCGCTTGATCAGCTCCATGGTTCGCCCGCCCGGGTCGTAGACCGAAAAGGTCATGTGCTCCCCTGTCTTGAGGCTCTTGAAATGCTCGACCTCACGCTAAATTGACTATTGGGCCAAGGCGGGTAGATCCATTTTCGAACAACGCCAACCATCATGAGCAGCAGAACGGCTAATCCTGCAAAGCGTACAAGCCTGGTTCTTCCGGCCGATGCGCACCAGACGGCGCACCAAAGAAACATTAACGATGGCAAAAACCAATAGCGGATTCCCATGGCATTCGCGAGCATCTCCCAACGAGGGAGTGTTGCTCGGCAGCAGGAGAGGATCTCTCAGGACAGCCATCAGAACGATGATTGCGAAGACGATATAAAGGCGTACCGCAAGCGGTGCGCTGCGCCAGCCCCAAACCAGAATTAACAATCCGCCGATGGCGGCGACGACGAGGAACGGAATCCGCAGGTTCGGGCCGCCGGTGCCTACCATACTGTCGATAAAGATGCTGCCGGCGATGATCCGCAAAAGACGAAGTGGGGTCGGCCCGAGAGGCGCTCCAGGACGTCTTACCGTGTGCAGGATATTCAGCCCCTGGATAAGAGCGCCGGCAAACATCAGGGCGAGAACGACAAGCGTCCAGCGCTGACGGCGAAACCACCAGTAGGCGACGACCGCAGGCAGTAGAAGGATAGAGAAGGGGCCGGTGAGTGCCTCCGATGCCAAAGAGGAGGATGTCCGATACGCGTCCGCGCCAGCTCAGCGGCGGAAGCGAAAAAGCAAGCAGAGCCTGCAACAGGGCAAGGTGCCACACGGCATTGGTGAGTACAACGTGAATTTCGGGCGCGTCGGGAATAGCGATGTACAGCGCAGCCATCAACATGCGGACAGGCAGAGGGCCCCAGGGTGAGCAACGGCGCGAAAGCAGTGCCGAAACGGGAAGAGCCTGGATCACGGCTCCGGCGAAGTTCATGATCAGCGGCGCCCACTGCATAGGGAAAAAGCAGCGAGATGCCTGCGACCAGCCGGGGAAAGATGTAGAGACAGCCAGCCTGAGGGATGCCCAGCGAACGCAACCAATGCAGGTTATAGGCTTGCTCGTACCAGACCCAACCGTCCTCGGCGAAAAACTGCGGGATGCAACAAGGCGCCGGGCAGACGCGTGAAGATGGCGAAAAGAGCCGCGACAAAAATCGTCACCTGCCATCCGAACGCCTATACCTTCCCGGGCTCCCATGGTTTCAACGACGCGCATGGACCCTGTCGATGAAGCGGTTTCGCAGGTTGATGAGCGGGATAAGATTCGATCGCCTCAGGGTTGGAAAGGACATCATAACGGCGTGAACAGAGGCCTGCATAGTGAACGCCGATGTTCGCGGGCCGGCCGCGACACAATGATGGTTCACGGGGAATAAGCCGGAGCAGCGAGAAGACTCGGCCGCACAGCGAGTCCGCAAGAAAGTGAAATCTGCCGCGCCGTAACACTAACGGGGTGTTACCGGAGGAGGTTCTTCTTCGCACTTGGTAAGCGAGAGTGCCAAGAATTTTCTGTAACACCACATTCATCTATTTGTAATCTGCAACATATCGCTTAGTCTTCGTGTCATACGTAAGCAATAGACGCGGTTGCGGAGCGAGCCAGCGAGCTAGCTCCCCAGCCTAGCAAGGAACAAACCCCAACCTTCCCTGGAGGTGGACTTTGATCCCGCTAGAGAATTCCTTACGCCAGCTCTTCCACGAAGTAGTCTCCGAGTGCTACGACTCACGCCTGGGTTTGCGGGACGCGGAGATATCCAGCTACGTCGCCGACCTGCTTACCGAATTTTGCCGTGCGGAGAACATCTACCGCATCCGCGATGCCGCAGGCAATCCGCTGCGCGAGGTAGGCGAGATGCTGCTTGCTGCCGATCCAGTTCACGGTACAGCGTCGTCCTTCGGAGAGGAACGGGAGCGCCGGAAACATATCGGCGACTACACGCTGTTCTTTGCCGGCATGTATCCGGAATCGACGCATCGCTGGGGACAACTGCAGCGCGACAGTTTTTTCGAAATGGTCCAGGCGGGCAAAGAGAGCTACTACATCGTTTCCCAGTTCGACCTCTTTGAGTACGCACAGGAGGCGCCTTTTTTTGGCCGCCTCTCCGGTTCCTTCGAGGCTTGCATTTATGGGTTGAACATGGTGCGTGGGGAACTTGACCGGCGCAAGGCGATCTCTCCGCCGCGCTCCTTCCCGTCCGGCCCGGCGACGCAAATCATGTAGCCTTCCCGGGTAAAAAGGAGTCGCCTCCCGGATTTCCTGCCACGCTGGAATGGACAGAGCCGCGTGCCCGGTTTTCCTGTACGCGGGCCTAAGGGACAGCCGCGTGTGCGGCTTTCATTAAGGAAAGCCGCAATGGAGTGCATCAACGCCAATAAACTTCACAGGAAATCCTGGATGCGCGCATTTCCGTGAAGAAAGGCGCATAAAGTTCGCCAACGCCACCCGCTTCTACAGGAAGTCCGGGGCTTGGTGTAGCATGGCGCGAACGCGCTGTTTGTTTTGCGCGGCCACAAAGACAGGGATAAAGGAGAAGGAGAACGACGATGCTGAGAACAAATTTCAGGGGCCTGTCACAAAAAAGTCTGACAATTTTGCTGGCCCTGGGTCTAGCTGGGCGGCGCTGCCGTGGCGCAATTGGGCGCCAGGCCAACCAGCGTCCACGCCATGATGGCGCAAACTACGCCGCCGGCTGCGTCCAGCCTGGTCGATATCAATTCGGCCAGTAAAGCGGATCTGAGTGCGCTGCCGGGGATCGGCGACGTTTATTCGCAGAAGATCATCGACGGCAGGCCCTATAAAACCAAGACGGACCTGGTAAACAAGAAGATTATTCCTTCTGCGACCTACACCAAGATTCGCGACAAAATCATCGCTACTCAACCCAAGAAGTAGGCGGCTCATTACAAAAAAAGGGGAAGCGCGGCGAACCGGCGCTTCCCCTTTTTTGTGCGTTCAGTTAAACGGCTTGCGGCAGAGCTTCCTTTACCCGGAAACGCTGCATGTTGATGCGCAACACGCGCTCAATCTTGCGCAGATCGCCCCTCTCTTCCGGAGAGGCAAAGGTGGAGGCTACGCCGCTGCGAGAAGCGCGGCCGGTGCGGCCGACGCGGTGCACAAAGTCTTCCGCGACCTTGGGCATATCGTAGTTCACGACGTGCGCCACGTGGTCTACGTCGATTCCGCGGGCAGCTACATCGGTAGCGACCAGGACCCGATGACCACCCTGAGCAAAGCTGCGTAAGGCAGCGTTGCGCTGGGACTGGCTGCGGTCGCCATGAATGCTGGTTGCCTTCCAACCGGCATGAGCGAGCTTCTTGGCCACACGCTCCGCGCCATGCTTGGTACGGACAAAGACCAGAAAGCTTCCAGCTTCAGAGCGGAGCAGGTGTTCCAGTAAGGGCAGCTTGCGATCCGCGCTGACTTCAAAGGTCTGCAGCTTGACGTTTTCCGCCGGCTTGAGCACGGAGCCGATTTCAATCCGTACCGGGTTCTTGAGGTAGTCGCCGGCCACTTCGCGCACGGCGCCCTCGAGGGTGGCCGAATAGCAAAGCGTCTGATGCACTGGCGGGATGGACGCCACGATGCGGCGAATGGCTGGTTTGAAGCCCATGTCGAGCATGCGATCGACTTCGTCCAGGACCAGGATCTCCACCTGGTTGAGCTTGACCAGCTTGCGGCCGATGAAATCTTCCAGACGGCCAGGCGTGGCGACGATCAAGCCGCGCGCCGCGACGGATGTTGTCCAGTTGCGGACCCTCGGCCATGCCGCCGACTACCAGCGCGGTGGGAAGACCGACCAGTTGGGCGCATGCCTGTTGTACCTGCATCGCGAGTTCGCGCGTGGGCAGCAGGATCAGCGCACCGGCAGCCTTGGCTTGGGTTTTCTGCAGCTTCTCGATGATGGGGATGAGGAAGCTGAGCGTCTTGCCGGTGCCGGTTTGCGCGGTTGCCAATACATCCCGGCCCTCAAGCGCCGGAGGAATCGCTCCCACCTGTACCGGGGTGAGCGTAACAAAGTTTGCTTTGGCCAAGCGCTGCTTGAGCGTCGCCGAAATAGGTAATGCTGAAAATTCGTTCAAAATAAGTCCCTTACTTCCGGTCTCTTGTGAGACCTGGAGTGCTGTTCATCGCCCCACGGCTTCGTCCGCCCGGCGATACGATAAATAGCCCAATTGGCTCGCTCCGGTCGCTCCACTACTCGACCCGTGCACCGACACGAAGATCACCGTCGGCTTCGGCCTTCAGGCTGCAGAAACTGAATCTGACATTGTTGACTGCACCACGCAGTATGCGGTTCGTCGCGCTGTAGAGGAGGGGGCTTGGCGATTTAGCCAAGCATCGCTCGTACACCGCACCATGCCAGGGAAGCGCGTGCTTCCTACCGTCGCCGCGAATTCCGTGGCGACTACGCTGAAGGGCTTGGGCGATATCCGACCGGCTTGCTTTCCGCCTATAGGCGAAAAAGCTAAGAGGTCAATTGAGGGCAGCCTGGCTTGTGACGGCTAAAAGGCTGATGACCAAACAATTAAGCGCAGATTAAGAATAACATAAGGCCACGCGCAAGGTACCAAGCGGTCACGCGGGTCGGCTAGGGGCCGCCTGACCTTTGCAGGGGCATGATGGCGTTCTTGTTGTCCGGGCCCTGGGGATCGATGCTGAAGTCCCACACGGAGAGGTTCACTTGTCCGGGGCCCAGGACTTCCATCAGGGCGTAGTCGCCAATCGTCAGCGGCTGCGCCGGGGTCAGCTTCATCCAGTGGTTGCCGGGCATCACCTGGGCGGTCGTGGGAAGTACGTCATCCGTCTGCGTAACCTTGCCGGTCGTCCCGATTTTGATTCCGCTCACTACGCGGTAGTCCTTCTTGAAATTACTGCGCACCCGCACGATGGCGTACTGGCTGCTCGCGGAACTGGTGGCATCCTTCTGCTTCATGGAACCGGCCCCGCGGGTTTCCACCGTGACGGCGGAAGAGGCAGCTACGGCGTCGTCGGGAAGGGAAAGACTCACGTAGAATGCGGGGTCATTGATGTGTAACCTGGCTTTGGATACGGCGCCGGGGATTTGAATGGTCTGCTGCACGCCGCCGACGGGGTTGAGTGCGGCGCGCAGCACATTGTGCCCCGTCCGGCGATCCACAGCGGCGCTGTTCTGCGCCAACGCCACCAGCTCGGGCTGGTCATGAAGGTATCGAGGGCCCAAATTCCTTCCTCATCGGGGAGCCGCAAACCGGGGGATACATCCGGGGTGCGGGCTCGCTCTTCCTGTTCCTCTTTGTCGATGGCGGCGGCTTCTGGAATGGCCGGCGAGACGGGTGGCGGCGGGGCTGCCTGCTGCGCTCCCGGTGCATGGTCTTTGGCCCATTGCTCGGTTGCTGCCCAATCTACCAGCTCCGCCGGTATCTCTTCCCATTGACCCCGCTCGGCGCTGAAGTAGCGCACCCGGTCGGCTACCTTTTGATACTTCGTCACTACCTGATAGGAGCCGTCTTTGAGGATCAGGCGCTGGTTCGGTGTCTGCGCCAGGCCGGGAAGGGCGGCGGCAAGACTTGACAACAGAAGCACGAGAAGAAGGAGGATGCGCGCGGGCGACATGGCCGTGTGAATACTTTAGACGAAACTGCGTGGAGGACGTTGCTTTGATGTGAGCCTTGACCCCGGCGGTGCGGCGCAGAGTAGGCACGGGGATGCACTCCGACTCCACAGCGAAGGACGGGTGCCCGTCCTACATCAGGGCGCAGAGAACCTCAGGGGCTTTAGCCCCGGAGGTATTGCTTTTCTGCTCGGTCAGAGTCTTCCGCAGCCTCTTCAGCCTTTAGTAGCCGAGGTACGTCTCTTCAAGACGCCTAGACCGAAATCACCCTAATTTTCATAGCAAAGGCTGCGTTGAAAACGCCGTACCGCAGCGGCTAAAGCCGTCATCAGGCGCGTTTACGGCCCGACTAAAGTCGTGCCCTGACACAAAGCATGAGTTTTTCGCAGCCTGTGAACCTGTGCCCTTCATAAAGATTTTCCCCCTTGTTGAACCGTGGCCTTTGTACGGCTCTTTTCACCAGTTCTCACATAGACTCTCAAGCCCTCATCAGCCCTTCATTTACGGCCCGACTGAGTCGCGCCCTGAGACAAAACATGCCTTTTACGGCCCGACTGAAGTTGTGCCCTGACATAGGGCTTGAGTTCTAGGTAGACTATAGAGTTGTGCCCTTTGTTAAGGGAGTTTTCACGAAGGCTGTGAAGGCGTGTCGTTCTGTTGTCGTGTCGAGTTTTCCGCAGCTTTTATGGCAACAAGCGGCGCGCTCACATTTCTATCTTCCCTTCGATTTCAGTTCCTGCGATACTTGTATGTGCCCACCCGGTGCGCCAATTCCAACCACAATAAAAAGGTGAAGAAGCAATGTCAGCAAAGTACATCTTTGTGACGGGCGGAGTCGTGTCCAGCCTGGGCAAGGGCCTGGCCGCGGCCTCCATCGGCTGCCTGCTGGAAAGCCGCGGTTTGCGCGTCAACCTGATGAAGTTCGACCCCTACCTCAACGTTGACCCAGGGACGCTCTCGCCTTTTCAGCACGGCGAGGTCTTCGTGACCGACGATGGGGCGGAAACTGACCTCGACCTGGGTCACTACGAGCGCTTCACCCATGCCCGGCTGAGCCGGGACAACAATTTGACCACCGGCCGAATCTACGAGCAGATCATCACCAAGGAACGCCGTGGCGACTACCTGGGCAAGACGGTGCAGGTCATTCCCCACGTGACCAACGAAATCAAGAATGCCATGCGCAAGGTGGCCACCGACAACGACGTGACGATTGTCGAGATCGGGGGAACGGTGGGCGACATCGAATCCCTGCCATTTCTGGAAGCGATCCGCCAGATGCGCCAGGAGTATGGCCGGGAGAATACGGTCTTCGTTCACGTGACCCTGGTGCCGTGGATCGGCGCTGCCCAGGAATTGAAGACCAAGCCGACGCAACACTCAGTCAAGGAACTGCTCTCCATCGGGATCCAGCCGGATATTCTGCTGTGCCGCACCGATCGTTTCCTCTCTCACGAAATCAAGAGCAAGATTGCCCTCTTCTGCAATCTCGAGGAGCGGGCCGTGATTGCCGCCAAAGACGTCGCTTCGATCTATGAGGTGCCCCTGACCTTCGCCCAGGAGGGCGTCGACAAGCTGGCGCTGAAGTATCTCCATATCGACGCCAAGGAACCCGACCTGACACGCTGGAAACAGCTGGTGGACCGTTGCTACAATCCGCGCGACGAGGTCTCGATCGGCATCGTGGGCAAGTATGTCGAGTACGAAGACAGTTACAAATCTCTGAAGGAGGCGCTGGTACATGGGGCCCTGGCCTTCGACCTGAAGCTGCGGGTTACCTGGATCGAGGCCGAGGGCCTGGAGAGCAAGCACCCCGGTGACCGGGGCTACGAGGAGCAGCTGGCAGGTTTTGACGGCATCCTGGTGCCTGGAGGTTTCGGCAAGCGGGGCATCGAAGGAATGCTCAACGCGATCCGCTACGCGCGGGAAAATGGTGTTCCCTACTTTGGCATCTGCCTGGGTATGCAGACGGCGTGCATCGAGTTTGCGCGCAATGTTTGCGGGCTGGCGGGCGCGAGCTCGAGCGAGTTCGACCCGGCGACCCCTCACCGCGTGATCTTCAAGCTCCGTGAACTCACAGGGGTTGAAGAGATGGGTGGCACCATGAGGCTGGGCGCATGGCCGTGCGTGCTGGCGGAGGGTTCCATTGCGGCCGGATTCTTACGAGGCGACGCAGGTCAGCGAACGGCACCGTCATCGTTACGAGTTCAATCGGGAATATGAGGCACTGCTGACCGGCGCCGGCCTGCGCATCACCGGCACGACGCCGGATGCGACCTACGTAGAGATTGTGGAGATACCCGGCCACCCGTTCTTCCTGGGATGCCAGTTCCACCCTGAGTTCAAGTCCAAACCGCTGGAGCCGCATCCGCTGTTCCGCGCCTTTATCGCGGCTTCTTACCAAAACCGGCTGCAGTCGCACACTCCGCCCGAATCTGTCGCCCAGGAAGGCCGTCTGACGCAGACCTTGCCATGAACGACTTTGAGGTCGGCGCGGTACGGATTGGGTCTCCCTCGCTATTTGTGATCGCCGGCCCATGCGTGATTGAGAGTGAGGCGCACGCGCGCTTCATGGCGGAGTCTATCCAGCAAATCACCAGCGATCTCAAGGTTCCCTACATCTTCAAGGCGTCGTACGACAAAGCCAATCGCACTTCGGCCTCAGGGTTTCGTGGGCCGGGGTTAGGAGAGGGGGTCCGTATCCTGCGCCAGATTGCGGAGTCCACCGGGCTTCCCGTCATCACCGATGTGCACCAGGCGGCGGATTGCGAGCGGGTGGCGGAGGCGGTGGACGTACTGCAGATTCCGGCGTTCCTTTGCCGGCAGACCGATTTGCTCCTGGCAGCCGCTAGAACCGGGCGAGCGGTCAATATAAAGAAGGGCCAGTTCGTTGCGCCTTGGGATATGGGCTACGCGGTCGAGAAGGTAATGGGCTCAGGGAATCCACGGGTTTTTCTCACAGAACGGGGTTTCAGCTTCGGATACAACAACCTGGTGGTGGACATGCGATCTCTGGCCATCATGCGGAAGATGGCGCCGGTGGTTTTCGACGGGACACATTCGGTGCAGACTCCGTCGTCTGCGGGCGGCAAGTCAGGCGGTCAGCCGGAATTCATTCCGGTGCTGGCCCGGGCGGCGGTTGCCGCCGGGGTGGACGGCGTCTTTCTGGAAGTGCACAACGACCCGGCGAACGCCAAGTCCGACGGTGCGAATGCGTTGAATTTAAAGGACCTCCGCCCTCTACTCGAGAGCTTGCTGGCTGTGCACGCGGCTGCACGTAAAGATTAGATCCCGGCCGATGTTGAAAACCCGTACCTCAGCGGCTGAAGCCGACATCAGGTGCTCGTTACGGCCCGACTAAAGGCGTTGGGGAAAAAGTCGTTGAACCTCGAAGAAATCATCCCTCAGCGGCTGAAGCCGGACCTGTTCTTAATTACTTGCGTACGAGCTGAAGCTCGTACCCTTCAAAGACCAGAGTTTTTCCCAAACTGTTTAGTCGTGCCCTGACACAAAACATGGTTTTGGGGGTGATTTCCGACGGCATTCTACGCCTGTCGTCGATCAAGAGAGCTAATTCAGACAAGACTTCAGTTTGGGTTGGCGCACGCTTGGGGCCGGGAGAGAGAATTTTGTTTGGAGCAAAAAAAGGGCCCCTCGGGTGAGGGGCCAATCTGCCTTGGTTCTCTCGTTGTGTGAGAGCTTTTGTGCGGCTTATTTAGTTTTGGGGCTGCGACGCAGCATTCCGGGGGGAGGGCTGCGGGTTCGACTGCTGCGTCGCGCCTATTGGAGAACCGCCATCTGGCGAGTTCAAAGCCGCAAGACTGTTGTGCATCAGCGTTACGTGGACAACCGTTCCGCTGGTGCTCGATTCTGTGGTTTCGCGCGGGGCATTGCCCATCCCCAAGCGGTAAATTCGATAAACCGGCACATGGTGGTCGACTACCAGGTAGCGTACGACCGCATCTGCCATGGTTTGAGATCTCTGTATGCCTGCCTGGCCTCGTGACTGCGAGTAGCCCTGCACTTCGACGATGTAACCCTTTTGCCCTTGCAACTGCGTAGCAACCTGATCGAGAGCTTCCTTAGCCTTCTCATTCAAAGTGGACTGAGTTGAGCGAAAGTGAAGTTCTGTATCCGTAATCTGTTGGTACTGGTCAAGATTGCTGACCGTCGTATTCAGTTGACTCGTCTGCGTGCTGGCCTGTTGGGCCAATTGCTGGGCTTGGCCGGCCTGGGTCGAAGCCTGCTGAGCTTGTTGATTTGCCGAGTCTGCAGTGCTCTGAGCCTGATGGATGCCAGCCTGTGCACGGGCATCTACATCCTTGATATCGTTTGCGTTCTTAGCGGTGAGCTGATCAAGCTCGTTCAGCCTGTCTTTTACAGGCGCCACTTGACGGTTGACCCACTTCTTGCGGGCCAATGGATTCATTTTGCCCCAAAAGCCCTCGTTCGACTTTGTGGGCAATGGCTGACCGGTAGCGTAAGTAGTAGAATCACTGGCGCTACCAGAAGTACTTGCGGAAGCAGGTGCTGCGGTGGGGGCGCTGGTCTGCGGAGCGCCGCTCGCCGCCGCCGGGGTAGCCTGCGCTAAGGCTGGCACGCCAAGACTGGCGGCTAGCAAAATCGCTGCGATAGAACCCGGGGTTGCCGTACTTTTATTCACGCTTGTCCCTTTTTCGGCCCAAAACTGTATTTGGAAGACAGCACACACCGCTCGCTTCCTCAGTTGCATTAGCTTATTGCAACTCGTTGGCCAAACCACCGCCAAGCCGAGATAATATTTTTATGTTGTTGATAAATAGGTAGATAGGTGGCACAGACGTCCGAGCATGTGGATATCTACGCTTTTACTCGTAGCAACGTAAAACGTGCACTTTTCTCTAGTTGCTACGAAAAAAATGCTCGGCACCCTGACAACCCATTACCTGAGTACCCAAGGCACGTGGCGCGTCTACTTGCTGTGGACACTAATAACACGTAGCTCGGGATACTGCTGGTTCCAGTCGCCGGGGACAGTGTCGAAAATCAGGCGGAAGTCCCGTTGCTGCCCCGGTTCGATGGGAGCAGCCGAGACCGGCTGGATGTCGACGTATGGTTGGCGAGTCCGGATAAGGCTGAGGGGTACGGCCAACCTTTGAGCATATTGCCCGACATCGCTATGGAAGCCTACCTGGACGGTAATTGCAGTGAGGATGCGATTGCCTGTGTTCGTGATCTGACCGTCGATATAGGTCACTTTCGCGCCGGAAAAGCTGTCCGCTTCGCTCATTTGTAGACCACTGATGGGCAAGCTGGCAGCGTAAGGGTCAGCAGGGGCCATACCAGTGCCGCCGGCCGTGGAATCCGGGCTGGCATGATTGCCCACTACGGCCCAAATCCCGATGCCCACGATGATCACGGCGGCAGCGATGATCCAGGGGAGCCACGAGGTCGCCTCGCGGGTTTGCTGCGAAGCAAGAAAATCCGGCTCGTTGTCGGATTTGGGGGTCTGGCCGTCCTTTTGATCTTGCGCCGCCATCACCGAGATTGTACCTGCCCGCACATCGAGCGAGCAGGCGACCAGGGGTGAAACTGTCTAGCCAAACTGGGCCCTTTTAACAGCCTGGCGGAAGTCTTTGCCGCGCATCTCCAACTCCACGCACATTTCCGCGAGGCGCGAGCGCATGCGTTCGGTGACCCGGTCACCGAGGGTTTCTTCACGAAACGACTTGTCGGCATTGCGCGCCAATGCTGCGGGCGCATTGGGGTAGTTGGTGGTAATGAGGGTGGTGCGCTTGTCGTTATAACGGGTATTCAGGATGAGGGCTACGGTATCCCAAACCCAGTCCGTGGGCTTCTGCGCCCCTAATTCATCGAGAATCAGCACTTCTGCCTCAAAGACGGGGGCCAGGATTTGCAATTCCGTAGTGGCAACCAGAGGGTTGTAGGATTCCTGGATCCGCTTGAGCAGCTCGCGATAATCGCAGAAGAGACCGCGGACACCTTTTTCCAGAATCAATGCCTGGAGAATGCCTACCGCAAGGTGCGTCTTTCCGGTGCCTATGTCTCCCGTGAGCAGGAGCCCCTTCCCTTCGGTAGTCACCGGATAACCGGCAACGAAATTGCGCGCCATCATGTAGGCCGCCGACAACGATCGGTCGGCCTGACCGTAGTCGGGCTCAAAAGTATCCAGGGTGCAGTGCTCGTACCGCTTGGGGATTGCGGCTCGCTTAAGCAGCCGGGTGGCTTGCAGCTGCAAGCGGCATTCACAGGGCTGGGCGTAGCGCTCCCCATCAGGTTGGATAATCAAACGCAGGCCGGAGTCTTCACAGATAGGACAAATTTCGGTCATGGGGATATGTCCAAAATTACTCCAAGCGGGGGCCCCCCGCCAGGACAGCGGAGTGTGGAATGGCGGGCGTTCTGTGGAAAGAAAGCGCGAAATGACTTAAAATGGAGATTCGGGCCCTGGGTTGTGGGCTTGCAGGAAAGGTTTTTCAGATGCCAAAACAGGGAATACATCCAAATTACAAGCAAATCCGGGTGCAGTGCGCGTGCGGAACAGCCTTTGAAACACGTTCGACCCACAAAGGCGATATCCACGTGGAAATCTGCTCCGCTTGCCACCCATTCTTCACCGGCAAACAGAAGCTGGTCGATACTGCCGGCCGTGTTGAGCGGTTCCGCCGCAAGTACGCCAAATCCGATGCGGGTAAGACCGACGCGGCCAAGGCTTCCGCGGCCAAGTAAGCGCGGTCAATCTGGGAAAAAGGCCTCCGTGAACGGAGGCCTTTTTCGCGTACGCACCCGATGAAAAAAGTGTCCATGAAGAAGAACTGGGATAATCCGCGAGAGAACAGCATGCCGGCAACGGCCCGGGTGCCGGCATCGGTCGTGATCGGCGGGGTGCTGGTTGCTCCGGCGACGGTGTTGGCTCCGATGGCCGGGGTAACGGACACGGTGTTCCGGCGTTTTATCCGCAATGCCAGCATCTTTACCGGGCATGGAAGCGAAGCGGCTCCCGATAGACACCTGGTGGAGACGCCGATCAGCAATCAGCAGTCCGGTTGCGGGTTGATTATGACTGAGTTCACTTCGGCCGACGGCCTTTCGCGCATGCGCGAGTCGAAGCGTAAGCGGTATCTCTCCTACGACGAGGATGAGCACCCTATATCCGCCCAGCTCTTCGGGTCCGATCCCGCTACGTTGGCAGAGGCGGCCACAATCGTCGAAGATGCCGGGTTTGACATGGTGGACCTTAATCTTGGGTGTCCGGCCAAACGAGTGGTCAGTTGCAACGGAGGCAGCGGTTTGTTGCGCGACCTTCCTCATATTGCAACTATCTTTGAGCGTGTCCGGTCGGCGGTGCGGATTCCGTTCACGGTCAAGTTTCGCATGGGGTGGAGTGACCAGCACATTGTTTGCGTGGAGCTGGCCCGTCTCGCCCAGGAGAGCGGCCTGAATGCGGTGGCGTTGCATGCGCGCACACGGGAGCAAGGATACTCGGGGCAGGCGCGCTGGGAATATATCGCAGCGGTGAAGGATGCTGTTCGTATTCCGGTGATCGGGAACGGAGATGTCAGATCTCCGGAAGATGCGTGCACCATGATCGCGGAGACGGGGTGCGATGCGGTGATGATCGGCCGAGCTGCGCCGGCGAACCCTTGGATCTTTCGCCAGATCGCACAATACACAGCTTTCGGGAGGTACGACCAGCCGACACCGATGGACCGCTATCATATGATCCGGGATTACTTCCTCATGCTGATGGAGGAAGATGAGCCTGCGGCGATCAGTGGCAGGATGAAGCAATTTGCTTCCTGGTTCACGCATGGCGTGCCTGGCGGGGCGATTTTGCGCAAGAGCATCTATGAGGCTAAGAGCGGCAGCGCTGTACTCGCCGCGGTAGATGCGTTCTTTGCGGCACAGCCCGAACAGCTGGTGGGCGCCGGGGCTTAGCTACGGCGGCCGAAAGAAACCGCAGGTCCCTCCACGAAAAAGGCCGGTTCGAGGGAAATGATCGTGCCCTCGGCGGCTAAAGCCGGACCGGTTTGCAACCGCTTACGTACGGCCTGAAGGCCGTACCCTTCAGAAAAATCCCAGGGTCTAAAGCCCAATTCTTTTTCGCCCCTTACGGCCCGACTAAAGAGGTTGCGGAAAAAGTCGTTGAACCTCGAAGAAATCATCCCTCAGCGGCTGAAGCCGGACCTGTTCTTAATCACTTACGTACGAGCTGAAGCTCTTACCCTTCAAAGACCAGAGTTTTCCGCAAGCTGTAAAGTCGGGGCGTGCCATCGCCACAGATGAGGGCTTTAGCCCGGATTTCTCACGAGTGGTGAGTTTTTCGTGGTTGATGTGGTTCGAGAGGGATCTGCGGGGTAATTTGTGGTCAGGATTTTGGTTGCGAGGTGATGTTTGTTGGTGAGCTGCCGGTTGGTTTGAGTTTTTGGTCGTATTTTGTGTATGGGTGGGCGGAAGCGAGGCCAGCAACATGTTGGAGTAGGGCTAAGGCGTGGAGGCCAGCGGGCTTCAACAGCGCAGGACGTAGAAGGCGTGGGCGTAGAGGTGTTTCCAGGGATAAGTGGAACTCATTCCTGGCGCACGCGGCGCACGCTGAGGCGCACGAGGGCGCCGATCCTGAACAGTTTCCGGCGGATGGATCGACCTGGGCCCCGGCCCACTGGGTTCCTTTCAGGGCCAGCCGGCGCAGGGCCTCCACCAGCGTGTAAGCCAGGGCGGAGAAGTACAGCCGTAGCTGGTTGGCTTTCATTTCGTCGCTGGAGAGCCGGTCGGCAAACAGGCACATCTGTTCCTTGATGCGGTTCTCCATCTCGCCGCGGGCGCAGTAGAGCTTTTCGTATAAGTCCTGTGCGGGCCATTGCTGGGCAGCTAGCGAAGTGACTACGAAGCGCGGGGTTGTCTCCCTTATCGACATACTCCGCCTCGGCCACGACGCGGCGGGAGCAGGACCAGCTCTTATGCGTTCGATACAGGAACTCTGTAAACATGCGGCTGGCTTTGCCGGTGGCCTGATGTTGCTTTTTCACCTCTGGGATTCGTACTCCCGATGATGGTTTGCAGGCGCCGATTGCGCTGCAGGCCGAAGACGTATTCCACCCGGTTTTCTTTCTGTTCACACCAGGCCATCAGCGCTTCGCGGCAGAAGCCGGAGTCAGCGCGCAGCACGATGTTGACTCGCGGCCAACGTTGCCGCAGTTGGCCAACGATACGTTCGACTTCTTTTATTGAGCCGGCGGCTGCGTCCTGGTTGGCAGCTGTGAGCTGCGCACACAGCAACTGGTCTCCGGCAAAGATATACAGGGGCAGATAGCAGTAGCTGTCGTAGTAGCCGTGGAAAAAACGCTCCGGCTGATGGCCGTACAGCGGGATATCGGTGGC
>CAVZJL010000030.1:0-38509 GCA_963775365.1 uncultured Acidobacteriaceae bacterium
GGTGTTTATGTAACTTGCTTGGTTTCCCGTTACATTATTGCTCTTAGTAGTGGAGAGCTGGGAACGGCACTATTCAAGGACTGATCGGAGAGCTCCATATTCTGTAGATACCCTCCGACCGGTGTCTGCCCTAACGTGTTGATGACCGCCTCGGCCATTTCCGTCATTAATGCGTAGCCGGCAGCGTTGGGTACTGACCCGAGAGTCGCGCCCGGCACCATGTACGGGCCGGGTGGAACGGACGCCGACGCTCCACCGATAGAACTGACACACTGGCATAGGGCATCCCCGTAGTTGATGACCGGGATATTGTTCTGTGCTCCGTAGGCGGCAACAATGGCGTTAAGCTGCTGGGGGTATGGCGGGGTTGCGTTTGCCCACGCAACCGATTCGATTCCAAGAATCACCCTAATGTCGGCAGCTTTGGCCATGTTGACCATCTCTTCCAGGCTGGTCATGAAACTTGGGGCGATGCCCCCGGCGGCTTGAATCCCGGTATCATCAGTGGCCAAGTCATCCGCGCCGACCATGATGTGAACGATCGTCGGGTGAAGGTCAATTACGTCAGTTTGGAATCGTGCAAGCGCTGCTCCAGAGGTTCCACCCTCGCAAATCAAGAAACAGTTTGTAACCGGTGTCCAAGCCCAACCTCGGTTGATCCAGTTTGGGTTGGCAGCAAAGGGTGGAGTAGCGCCCCACATATACGTGAATTGGTCACCGATGAAGACGACCTTGGGGGCGGCCGTCGCGCCGGGACTCCGTGGTCGTGCGTAATTGGGAGTGAGTTGTGCGGTGGCGGCGTTAGAGAGAATCAAGGCAGAGAGCAGCAGCAGTGCTAACGGAGCGAACGTTGATTTGTAGTGCCTCATCATTTCACGCTGCCTCCTAGGCAGCTTTGCGGGATAAAAATGAATAAACTGCGCGACAAGTCAATCCGAGCGCCCGGGGGTCAGCGGCTGGAGTAATACGACTGAGGAGTCTACTGGGCCTGTTGCGGTTCAGGCAGGGGGAGAAGCAGAATCGCGATGACTTTGTATCACGGGCCCTCTCTGCAACACAACCCTATCTTTTGGAGGATCAATCCAGGGATCAATCCAGGATCAATCCAGGACAGACGGAAATGACCCTAACGAAAACAGCGGCCTGTTACGCGGGCTGAGTTAGCGTGTTTCCATTAGGGTTACTTCCGGTCTGTCCTGTTTTTCTGTTTTTTAGGGCTGCGCCGAGAACTCTTCGCCCAACCACGCGGCTAGGGCGTCGACGCTTTGGGGTCGTCCCAGGAAATCTTTTACCATCTCTGCGCCTGGTTTGGTGGCCCCGGGTTCCAGGACAGCTCGGCGGTAACGCATGGCAGTTTGTCCTTCCAGCGGCTTTGTTTTATCGAACTGCGAGAAGAAATCGAGCCCGATCACTTTATCCAGCACATAGCCGTAGTAATTGGGGTAGCTCGTCAGGTGGACAAAGGAAGCATACCTTTTATCGCCTTCAATCGGGGTATCTCGATAGAATTTGCGCAAGTCCTGGTATAGAAGCGCGTCAAGATCCACCTCCGCTGGTGGCCGATCGTGCAGTTGCAGGGCATAGGCCGAGTAAAACAACAGGAACTGTTCTATCCAGCTCGCTCGCCCATAGGCGCCGGCAGCGTTCATTCGATCCACCAACCCTCGGGGAATGGTCTCCCCAGTCTGGTAGTGTTTCGCAAAAGCGGAAAGGATCGTAGGATCGCGGAACATTTCCTCCAGCATCTGCGAGGGCGCTTCCACAAAGTCGCCTTCAACGCTGAAACCTCCGGCCCCTGCCCATTGATTCTGACCGGCGAGAATGTAATGCATCAAGTGGCCGAACTCGTGGGAAAAGATAACGACATCCTGATACTCCATGAGACCTGGGTCGCCCGCCGTGCCTCCCGGGAAATTACAGATCAATGCTCCCTCTGGAAGTTGTCGCCCACCGATTCCCGGTACCAGCGGTGCGCTCGAGAACCATTTGTCTTTGCCCTCACGCGGATGCATGTCCAGGTAGATCCTCCCGAGCTTCTTTCCTTTATACGGTTCCGCGTTGTCGTACACATCGAAGGTCGACACCGTGGGCGCCCAGACCCTCGCCTCGGGCACATCTTTGAACTCGATGTGGAAGAGGCGTGCCGCCGTAGCCAATATGCCGGCCTGCACTTCGGCGTAGGGAAAATATGGGCGCACTGCCTGGGCATCAAAGTGATAGGTCGAACGGCGATACTGCTCAGACCAATAAGAATCGTCGGCGAGAGAGATGTTGACCAGGCCCGGCTGTTGCTTCTGGGCGAATGCTAAAAGCAGGGCATATTCGTGATGGCTGGGCCGTGGGTAACGGCTTCCACCTGTTGCAACAGCGCTTTCACGTTTTGCTGCGTTCCGATCATCTGGTCGGCAGTCGAAAGGTCAGCAAAGGTAGCAAAACCGAGCGCGGTTGCAAGTTCCTGGCGTGCCTTCAGCAGATCCAGCACGACCGCCTTATTCTTTGGATAAGCACGTTGATTGTATGCAACATACATGCGAAGCCGCAGGCCGGGATCTTTCGCGAAGCTGCCAACCGGGTCCGCATCCGGAATATCTGTGGTCAAGGTATAGATACCCTCAGGCGTAGGTTTGTGGCGCGCGATGTAGTCCTCCGGCAGGCCGGAGAGCTCTGTCTTGGTTGCGGTTACTTGCCGCACATCATCCGCGACGTTGCGGTTGAAGGTCAGTGAGAGCTCAGTAATTTGATCTTGGAGGTGTCGAATTTTCGCCCGAGTGTCTTCGTCCTTGTCCACCCCTGCAAGTCGATATTCCAGAAGAGAATGCCCCAGATAGTATTTGGCCGCAGCATCCTGCCCGGTTATCGGCACCTCCTTCAGAGTGCGGTAAACCTTCTGGTTCAGGCTGAGATCGGTAGAAGCGGACGAAATTTTCTTCGTCATCTCTTGTGCCTTATCGCGTAGCGCAGCCGAGTTGCCCACCGCGAACATGAGATACGCCTCATTGCTCGCGATGGCCAGCTGATTGATCGCGTCGTCATAAGTGCGCAGCGTGTTGGCGACCGTGTGGGATCCAGTGACTCGGATCATGTTGTCTACGTCGGTCTGCGCCGCCTGCAGCCGTTGATTCACCCATGCTTCCAGGGCTGCCGGATCGCCAGCCCCATTCCAAACGTGCAGCGGGTCTAAGGTTTGAGCCTTCGCGGTTGGAGCGGCGAAGGATAGTAACGCGATTGCGGCAGCGAAGAGGGGGATCGACAATGCGCCGAGTCGAAAGGCCCGGTGCGAGCGCAGGCAAATAATAAACACGTTGCCTCCTGAGACGATTAGGGAGATAAGTAGACATGTTACCAGTGTGTCGGAGATAGAAGTGAATCTGCACCAGAAATGCACTTCTGGGGGAAACCAGGGGGGGAAACCAGGGGACGTTCACCACGTTTACCTAAATCTATTCCTTAACATCGCAGGTCTAGGTTTCGGGGACGGGCGAAAAGTAACCTTATGAAAAAGCGCTCCGCAGACAAAAGAAGGTCCGTTTGCGGTGAACTATTCGTCCTGCTTTTCCCTTATCCTTATCACCTTCCGCCGCGACCGGCGAATTATTTGTTGAATGCCAACTATTTCGATTTTTATGCAGGGAAAACGCCGCAGTTCTCGTCTGTAGTGAGTCTGCTTGCATCGGTAGGAACGCCAAGACGCATTTCCTTCGGCCGCAATGACTACCTAAGAACTTTCACCGACGGGAAGATTTCGTTGGGGTAGCTCCGTCCATCCGCTTATCTCTAGAAGCATGGCGAGTTGCCGAATTCCCATTTCACGCGAACCCCGCTTCCACTGGTAAAGACCAACTTGTCCGACTCGCCGACGCCGTCCAAGTGGCGCGCATTTCCTTGTCGATAAGTGCTATGGCGACCCTAGCACGTCGAGGCGGGGGACATTCCGCTTCCTTAGGACGTGCTGTAGTTATCGTGGAGTGACCGCAGGAGCGGGAGTGACCACGGAGCTGAGCGGAACTTCGAGTGTTCCTGCAAGGTTGGACTTCAAGTCATAGACTCCGCCGCGCAAAAAGGCGCCATCGTTCGGTCCATCGATCTGCAGACGGAAGTTGACACCGTTAGCTATTGCTGTGGCGTAGTGCGCGGCATCCATCTCGAGATCGATCTTGCGGATCATCCCGTTGATCGATTTGCCATCGTGATCGTAGACCACCAGGGCGGCGTCGAGGCTGAGCTCGTGATTTCCGTTAGGTGCGAGGTCGAGTTGCAGGGCGCCCGGCGGAATGAAGAAGTGCACGAGGTAGCGGGCGAGCGGGCCTTTCCCGTTGGGGTCAGCCGGCGCTCCCGGCTGGCCGGTACTGCGCAACACTTGCACGGTGAGCGGAATCTGGGTGGAAACCGGCAGGCCTGGACGCATAAGTGGAGAGAGCGGGTCGGTTGGTTCGGTTTTCGCTGATGGTTTCCGATTCGCTTGTCCCACTGCCTGGCTGCGTTTGCCGTCGTCGGCGTAGTAACCCTGGCGATAGGCGAGTTGGTAGCCGGGCGTATTGGTCAGCTTTACCTGAATCTTGCGAAATCGCCCGTCTGTGGCCTGGTTGGCGGAGCTGTAGGTGAGGGTGTAGTAATGCGAGCCGTTGTTGATGACGTTGGCCAGCGCATCCTGCAAACCGTTGGTGCTATAAAACGCCTTGCCTCCGGTGCCCTTGGCGATCACGTCCATGGCGGCATAAGCATCATTCCGCTCCCGCATGTCGGCCTGCCGGGCTGTGGTTATTTGCTGCTGGCTTTGGCGGGCGTCGGTCTCCGCGTTGAAGAAGTCACCGGTGGACACGCCTTCCGAAGAGATAGGGTAGATCGCCACCTGGGCCGAGGCCAGCAGGGCATCGGTCTTGCGCACTACCTCTTGATCGTCGCGCTGCGGGCCGGTGGCTTCGCGCACGGTGACGTCGGGTAAGAGCATGATCGGGAATGCGCCTGAGAACCAGGCGATGTTCTTGCGGCCAGGAATTCCGCCGAGATAACGGGCCAGTTGCTGGAACGCGTCCAGTGTGAGCAGCAGGCGGTCATTTTCACGGACGGAGTTTTGGTCGGCCATGAACTGCTCCACGCCAAGGGCCGCGTCATAACCCTCTCCGCCACGGATTGCTCTTTGGGTGGCGGTGGTTTCCTGGCTTTGGGCGGTCGTGTCGGCATTGGAATCGAGCAACGGGGAAGCTTTTACCTGACCTTTGCGGTTGATGGCCGCCGCCAGGACAGATGGATCGTCAGTAAAACCCTGGATGAAGCGCAGTTGGGAACTGAGGGTGAAGATGGCGATTCTCTGCCCGGGCTGCAGAGTCTTGAGGAACTTGAGGGTTTGCGAACGAACCGTGCCCTGGTCCGCGAGGGGGGTGTTCAGGGAATCGAGCAACAACACAGTTACAGAATCAGCGGGTTTGGTCCCGGGAATGTTGGAGAAGACGTTGGGCGGGAGAGCGGGGCGGGGGATCGGGGGAGGTTGGGAGGATCCAGGATGTTCTTCAAAGTGCGTTACGGTCTGCGGATGCCCGTCTTCTGAGACCTGGAAATCTTCTTTGTGCAGTCCGGGGACGGGGGCTGCATTCTTGCCTGTTACGACCACGTCGACAATGACGATCTGCGCGTTCTTCTTGAAGACGTGAGCGTTGTTTTCGGTGTTCTGGCTGTAGAGAGAGGCAGGGAGGGAAATAGCCAGGAGAAGGAGCAGTCGCACGGCTGAGCAAGAACGCGGGAACACAGGGTCTCCGTCACTCCACCTCCGGAGGCGACAGAATTGTGATGAGCCTGATAAACGTGGACTCGGCAGACTCATTCCGTAAAGGATTTTACCTACGGGATTCCCTCCCGCCTGGGCCCTGGTTGCCGACCGTACCTTCATTACAGAATTAGACGAACCCGGCCGGCCGAGCGACGCACGGTCCTGCCATAAATGGGGTTTCGAGGCAGGGAGCAGTCGCGGGCGCGGCGTGCGATGGGTCCGCCGAGCAATGGTTCAAGACCGGCGACAAACTCTGCTGTGCCAAACGGTCGCCCGCTTCCTTCAGCTAGCCCGCCCTTTTTTACGGCGGGTACGCGGTACTGGTCCCATTAGGTGTGCTCAGCCAGCACGCCCAAATAGGCGTACCGTAAAATAGAATACAAGGCCGAAGGCGATTGCAATCGCGCAGACGACACTTGGAGAGTGGAGAAGGAAGGTCCATCCTCCCGCTACCGCCCCTAAACCCTCAATCCCCAACCTCCTTCTTTCAACGGATGATCGCCACAAATAAAAACAAAGAATTGCAATCCAGGCAACGATTGCCGCTCCAAGTCCTCCGAGCAGCGCCTTGGGGAAAAGTACGATGCCGCTATTTATTCGCATAAGCAAGCTCTCTTATGGGTTTTTGAATTTACTCGTCGGACGGGACCGGTACTCTTCGAAAACCCTTTTCCCAAAGTACCAGTCCCGTCTGGCGAGTAAATTTCATGAGCAAATCAAGATAGACGATGCGATCGGGATCGCTATCGAGAATCGCAGCCTGTAACGCCGTCGATGCCAGCGGTTTCGATGGAAGAGGAACCTCCCTCAGTGGCTAAAGCCATCTCAGCTGCGAGGTTCGATGATGTACGGGTTGAAGCCCGTACCCTTCAGAGACGGCACTCTGTAGTTTCTGGAGTTGTCGAGCGGTTCGCAGTTATTCGCTGTTCACCAGCGAGGAAAGCCTCGTCGGGTGACCGCAGCCAACAAGGAGGAAGGGATGCAAACTTACAGCCGGCGGCAACTTTTTCAGTTCGCGGCAGGGGCAGCGGCGGCTGCTGGTACCGGGCAGCTTTTCGGCAAGGCAACGGCTGGCGCGCCGGAAGAAGCATCCAGGAAGGCCCTACGGCTGGGATTGCTGGTCAGGGTCTCGGATGATCCCGAAAAGGTCATGGCCCACGTTCACGAGCTAGGCTTGCCCACGGCCCACGTGATGATCTGGGACTTCTCACCGGCCATGGCTGCCCGGCTGCGCGGTGCACTCGACCGCTATGAAGTGGAGGCGACGGTTCTCTACTCGTCCGGACCCGGAGAGGAGAAGTACGACCTGGTCGATGGCCCGCCCGGCTTCGGACTGATCCCCTCCCGGTATCGGCGGCAAAGAATTGATCAGCTGAAGAGAGCCTCTGACTTCGCAAAGCGCGTGGGTGTGCCGGCGCTGTTTAATCAATGGGGCTTTATTCCCGAAGCTCCGAGCGACCCGTTGTACGAACCTACGGTTGAGGCGGTGCGCGAGATTGCCGTCCACTGCAAGGGGAACGGCCAGATGTTCTTCAACGAGACCGGGCAGGAAACTCCCATCACCCTGCTGAGGACGATTCAGGACGCGGGAACAGACAACCTGGGGCTGGTTCTCGACGCGGCCAACCTGGTGCTGTACGGCAAAGGCAATCCGGTCGATGCCCTCGATGTTATCGGAAGCTATGTACGGGCCATCCACGTCAAGGGCGGCTTCTATCCCACGGATCCCAAGCATCTGGGCCGGCAGGTTCCTGCCAGCCAGAGCAGCAAGGTGGACTGGCCGCGCATCTTCCAGCGCCTGAAGGAGCTCGGTTATGAGGGCACGGCGACCATTGAGGCTGGGAGCCCGGGGACCGAAGGCGACCAGGAGATTCTCAGCGATAAAGCTTATCTCGAGGGGCTGATCGCGCAGGGGTGAGCCAGGGTGTTAGACATTGAGGGGACGGAGCGGAAGTGGATCTTTTCAAGACGCCTCTAGCGAAATCAACTTGTTTTCGGTAGTGGAAACTGCGTGAAAAAACCGTACCTCAGCGGCTAAAGCCGTCATCAGGCGATTGTTTACGGCCCGGCTAAACCTCAATTTCCTGTACGTGGATGCTGGATAGGTCGGCGTGTGCGGTTTTCTCTCAAGGAAAACCGCATGAAGTGCCATGGCTCATTAGGCCTATACAGGAAATTGAGGGAAGTCGTGCCCTGATACAAAGCATGAGCGTTTTCGCAGGCTGTAACGCCGTCCATGCCAGCGGTTTCGATGGACGAGCAATCTCCCTCAGTGGCTAAAGCCGTTTCACCTACGGGGTTCGATTATGTACGTGCTGAAGCCCGTACCCTTCAAAGACGGCGCCTTTGTTGTTTCTGGATTTGTGGTCGACCGGGTTCGCAGTTATATCTGTTCACCAGCGAGGGGCGGAGATTACGGTCGATGGGGTTACCCGGGGTTGACATATTCCAATATGGGAATATTATTGTCCATGTCCCGGCTGCATGCAAAGGAGCTGAAGCCAATGCACGATTGGGTGAAAACATATGAGCGCTACTGGACGCATCAGCTGGACCTGATCAAACAGCGAGCGGAGCTGAAGATGGCCAACCAATTAGGCAAGCAACTCATGAAACGCGAGGAGGGAGAATGATGGCGGTGAGTACGGAACAGCAAATACGCACCTTCGAGATTGTGAAGGAGGAGGCAATCGCAGCTTCGATGGAGATCGTCTTCGAGACGCTTCTGGAGCAGATGGGGCCGGATAACCAGAATCCCGATGGAACGCCGATGCCGATGAAGATCGAGCCGTGGCCGGGCGGGCGTTGGTATCGCGATCTGGGAAATAATGCCGGCCATTTCTGGGGACACGTGCAGGCGATCAAGCCGCCCACGCTGCTCGAAATTTGCGGGCCGCTTTTTCTATCGTTGCCGGCCATGATGAATGTGCAATACCGGTTGACGGAAGAAAACGGTCTGACGCGCATGAGATTTGTTCATCGCGCGATGGGGGTGATTCCGCCGGACCTTATCGACGGGCCCCGGAGCGCCAACATAGGGTGGGCTTACCTATTAGAGAGAATCCGCAAAGGTGCGGAGAGCAAGAAGAGCGTTAAGTAACCAGGCTTGCTGAACGACAAGATATCCACCGAAAAGGAGAGAAGCGATGCAGGTAATGGATGCGGTCAGTCACAAAGTGGTATCGGAAACGGAATGGGCGGAGACGCACAAGGAATTTTTGTCCAAAGAAAAAGAGCTCACGCGTCAACGCGATGAACTCAGCCGGCAGCGCCGCGAACTGCCGTGGGTGAAGGTCGACAAGAACTACGTGTTCGATGGGCCGGGCGGTAAGCAGACGTTGGCCGATCTTTTCGACGGCCGCAGCCAGTTGATCGTCTACCACTTTATGTTCGGCCCGGAATGGCCGGAGGGGTGCCCGAGCTGCTCTATGTCGGCGGAGCACATGGAGGCGAGCCTGGTGCACCTGACTCAACGCGACGTGACGCTGGTAGCAGTTTCCCGCGCGCCGCTGAGCAAAATACAGGCCTTCCAAAAGCGCATGGGTTGGAGCTTCCCTTGGGTATCGTCGCATGACACCGACTTCAACCGTGACTACCACGTCTCCTTCACCCAAGAGGAAATGGCAAATAGCAAGACGTACTATAACTTCGGCACCAGGGATTTTCCCGTCGACGAAGCTCCCGGCCTTAGCGTTTTCTACAAGGACGGGAACAGTGACGTCTTTCATACCTATTCCTCGTATGCGCGTGGTCCGGAATGGCTGTTGGGCGCTTACAGCTACCTGGATCTGGTTCCCAAGGGCCGGGACGAAGGCAGCCTTCCGTTCCCAATGGCGTGGGTTCGCCACCATGACCGGTACGAAAGCCGGCCCAAGGCTGCAGCTTCCTCATGCTGCTCCGCGGAGAGCCATTCGTGAGCGCTCCTCGGTGCTGCGTTATTCCTTCAGGTGGCGCCGGGCAAAAGAACGCCGGAGTGCGGATCGCCAAGGGTGATCCGCATCCCCGGTCGTTCGGCCGCCGGTCTCTCGATTTGACCGCGAAGATGATTCCAGTCGCCGTTCTTGCAGTGCTGCCGAAGTGTCCGGCATGCGTGGCCGCTTACGTCGCGGTGGGGACTGGAATTGGGGTTTCGCTGACCGCTGCAACTTACCTCCGGTTGTCCCTGGTGGTGCTGTGCATCGGGTCCCTGGCATATTTCGCGGTCAAGGCAGTGCGCCCCAGAATCGGCGGGATGCGAATCTTCCGATAGCGGGACGTCAATCCTGACTGCCCCGCCTGGCAATTCGGATCATTGCAGCGACGCTGCGTTCGACGTCCTCGTTCGTGGTCACCCAGTTGGACACGCTGATGCGCATGGCCGCATGCCCGTGCCACTGCGTTCCTCCGCACCAGCAGGTCCCATCACTTTGCACACCCGCGATGACTCGCCGTGTTTCCTCGTCGCTGCCGAAGGAGACCAGAACCTGGTTCAAGACGACGTCGTTCAGGATGGCGAAGCCGGCCGCGCGGAGGCGATCCGCGAACAGCTTCGCCTGTTGACAGTTTCGCTCGATCAGTTCGGCCAGCCCGTTACGGCCGAGTGAGCGCATCGCCGCCCACAACTCCACTGCGCGTGCCCGGCGCGATGCTTCCGGTGCGAAATGCCAAGGCTCGCGCCCCGCGCCTGGCGTCAGATACGCGGCGCTCACCGCCATGGCGGCCTGGAGATATTCCGGTCTGCGCAGGATGGCAACGGCGGAGTCGTAGGGCACGTTCAACCACTTGTGGCAATCGATTGCCCAGGAATCGGCGGCGCCGGCGCCCGCCAGCAAAGATGCATAATGCGGGGAGGCAGCAGCCCAGCACCCGAAGGCGCCATCCACATGCACCCAGGAGCCAGCCTCTTGCGCACGCGCGCAGACTTCTCCTGCTGGATCAAAGGCGCCCGTATTCACGTTGCCGGCCTGCACACAGATGAGTGTGCGGTCGTCGAGCACTGGCAGCGCCTCGGGCCTCATCCGTCCCTGGTCATCGGCACCCACCCGCGTCACGCGGGAACGCCCCAGCCCGAGCATGGAGAGTGCCTTCAACACGGATACGTGCACCTCTTCTCCCACTACTACGTGGATCGGGGGCGCCCCAAATAGTCCGTCCTCTTCGACATTCCACCCGGCACGCTGCAACAGTGCGGTTCGCGCTGCGGCTAACGAAGTAAAGTTTGCCATCGTGGTGCCGGTGACAAAGCCGGCACCCGATCCCGACGGTAAACCCAGCAAGTCGACCATCCAAGCAAGGACAATCTCTTCCAGCTTTGCTGCTACGGGAGACATCACTTGCATGGCTGCGTTCTGGTCCCACGCCGCCGCCAGCCAGTTGGCCGCCAGCGCCGCGGGCAGGGAACCACCGATCACGAATCCGAAATAACGTCCTGCTGCGCTGGCTACGGTTGCCGGCGAACCGAATTCATCGAGCATGGATAAGACCGCTGCGGGATCGGAGGGCAACTCGGGTAAAGGGCCGCCGAGCGCCTCCAAGCGCGCCACGTCGGCGGGCAACGGCGCGACCCGCCTTTCGGCAATCCCTTCGAGATATTGCGCCGCACGTTCCGCGGTGTCGGCCAGCAAAGTTTTCATGGGGGTGACTGCGAAGCCTGATGCGCTGGACGGTTTCATTGTTTACCTCTTGGCGCGCTTCTTCCGGCAACCACAGAGGGTTGCCGGCCGGTATATGTTCTACCTTCATGGTGGGAAAGACCAGGCGCAAATCTTCCGTGCACTTTTCCATGCCAGGCTCCTCCGACACTTCGTGTCCCAGCAGGATGAGCGCCTTGTGCCGGCCTTGTGCGCTCGCGTCACGCACATACTCCACCGTTTCCCACTCCGATGCTTCGCCGGCGATGAGCAACTCCACCGACTCGGGTCGCAAGGCCGTCACTTGCTTCTCCAGGCCCGCAGCTCCGGGCACAAGGGCCACGTGCGTAATCACGAGCTTCGGATCTCCCACCACTCGCAAAGTATTCGCTTTCAGCTTGGTCTGTATCTGCTTCGCCAGAGCGGCAAGGCTGGCCGGCGGAATGGTCGCGTGGAATGGATCATCCGGCTTGGTGTAGCTCTGCCAGCCCAGGGCTTCGATCAATCCCTGTGCAATATGATCGGGAGCTGTTCCATGGATCTCATCGTGCAGTCGAAATACAACCATGTGGTGTTGCTCGATGAATGCCAGCTTCTCCTGGTAAACGGGGTCGCTCGAAAAAAACGTGGTGTCGTCGCGATGATTGTAGAAAGTTGGTTCATGGGTGATCACCAGGTTTAATCCGCGCCGGTTCGCTTCTCGCAAAACTTCCATCGTGTCCAGGAATGTGGTAGCGATTCCGGTCACGGGAGTGGCGGGATCTCCCGCCTTTACGGTGTCCACCGTGTCGGCAACCGGAGCGGGATACCGCTGTTGGATTCGATGGATCACGTCATTTGCAGTGGGTGTCTGGGCTACTCCGCAGATAGGGAGCACCGTGGCACAAAGCAGGATCATCAGCGAGCGCATCTATGAATCATGCACGCAACTGCCGCCGGCGCACAAATCTCCGGCTGCTGCGAGGGGGAGTTTTCCGTAGCCAGGAATAGGCCGGGTACCCCTCATTCCCCCGCTCGTTTTTCGCGAGATGTGGGATACCCGTCCTCGGTGAGCGAACGAGAGCAGACAGTTTCAGGCGCCCTAAGGATTACGGCAACAGGCCAAACACGGCAACGCTTGTCTGCGTGCCCACGTACACTTTGCCATTCACGATGGTTGGCGTAACGAACTTATTGTCGGAAAAATTATCCCGGCCGTTGGGCGCTTGATTGCTGTCATAGAGCTCGGTAGGTATGTTGCTGGGGTCGTAAGCGTGCAAAACACCCGCGCCATTCTGATTTTCGATGGCCCACACGATGCCGTTCTGTGATCCATTGGAGCTGACGCTCGGAGTGGCGCCAGGATAGCCGAACGTGTTCGCGGACTCTGCGGCAGGAGTCGTAGCCAGCAACGCGTTGGTGATGGGAAACGCCTTTAGGTGGTCGCCCACCCCCGCGTAATAGACGGTGTTATTAAAGAGGGCAGCCATCGACCAGGCGCCTCCGCTCAAGACATTCGGTATCTCCTGATAGATTGCGTTGTTGCTGCTGGCATTGAACTTGCCCATGTCGTCGCGATTGACCACATAGATATTGGTGTCTTTGCCTGCGCCCACGGCGAGGTGACGCACCGTCCCCTTAGCATCGGTCTGGTCGGGCAGCAGCATTGCGCCACCGGAACCAAGATCCTGATCCGCGTCGCTCTCCGATTGCAGGTTGTAGGCGGCGAAATAGTCCGCGGCTGCGAGCGCGTTTCCGGTGGTCGATACTTTCATGAAGGAGTTGCCAAAATCCCCGCTGGCAGGAAAGCCGTTGGCCGTCAACGTCGAGTCGAAGGTTCCGTTTGCGTCCAGGAAAAAGATATTTCCCTGCGCATCCCCGGCGAGACCCGCCCCGCTCATCCACACCGCGCCCTCACCATCGCCGAAGTGCGGAGTGGAAGGGCCGTTGGGGGTCAGGTTCAACACGCTGCTTTGCTTTAGTGTGGTTTCACTGTACGCCATGAGCCAACCGGTGTAAGGATCGTCGTCGCAGTGCGAAGTCCATGCCAGATAAATCTGGCTGTTCATCAGCAGCAATCCAACCCGCTCCGCGTATTGGCCGGGGTCGAAGACCTGCATTCCATTTGTGGATCCGTACCCGTTGCCGGGGAAGGTGGCTTGGATTTCCGACGGGCTACCTGCGAGCTCCGCGCCTGTGGTGAGGTCTAACGCGTGCAGCCGCTGGTGGTAGTTACTGCTTGCGTCTTTCGACATGGCCACGAAAAACACGGCGCCGTGGGGGCCATTGGCCCGGTCGATCACCGGGGTATCCGTGATGCCAATCTGCGGTGTAATTTGGCCGCAGCCATGGCTATCGCTGGTGGTCTCGTTCGCTCCCAGGGCGGTCACTTTCCATAGCTGCGAGCCCGAGTCGGCGTCGAACGCATAGGCGCTGGCGTTTTCAGTAACTACGATGAGCACATTATGGGCCTGCCCGGCGATGGAAAGGCCGCTCACATACAAAGGCTGGGCGTCCACTTTGCCGTCAACCGGCAGCTCACGAAGCTTGCCAAACGTGTTGGCATTGACGTTTTTCGGGGTGAGCGTGGTCTCCGAGGCATTCCATCCGTCGCGCGCATTGTCATTGTGATAGGTAGTTACATTCACTCCGGACGAGCCGGCCAAGGTAAGCGCCAGTGCGGCGGTGTGGCTAAGAGTACCTGAGGTACCGGTGAAGACGACGCTCGCACTCCCCGCCTGGACGCTGTTGCCCGCCGTGAGCGTTACGCTTTGCGGCGTGCCCGGGGTGAGGGAAAGGGTGGCAGGGTTGGCGGTCACGCCGGCGGGTAATCCGCTGAGCGCAACGCTGGTGGTTCCGGTGAACCCGTTGAGCGCGGTTGCCGTCACCTGAACCGGCTGTCCGGCCCCGCCCGCGGCGAGGCTAAGGGAGGCAGGCGTGACGGCAAGCGAAAAGTCCGGCTGAGGGGGCGGTGCAGCAGTTACGGTGATGGCTAAGGAAGCCGTATGCGTGAGGCCGCCCGACGTCCCTGTCAACGTCGCCGTCGACGATCCTACGGCTGTTCCCTGAGGCGCGGTCAGGGTGAGGGTGGCGGCGGTCCCGGGCGTCAACGTAATGGGCGACGGTTGGGCCGTTACCCCGGCGGGTAAGCCGGTGATAGTTACTGGAACATTCGCGGAAAATCCATTTTGCGCGGTCGCCAACAGAGATACAGTAGCCGGCGTGCCATTAGCGGCTAAGGTCACAGATGCCGGCTTAGCGCTGAGCGAGAAATCGGGTGCCGTCGATGCTGCCTGAACCGTGAGCGCGGCCTGGGTCGTCGCAGACTGCCCACTCACCGTGGTCGTAAAGGTGACGGTTGCGGTGGTAACCGGCGCCGAGGCGGCGGCGGTAAACGTCAGTGGCAATGCTGCCCCAGGTGTGACCGAGAGTGTCGACGGCGAGACGGAGACCCCGGTAGGCAGGCCGGTCACAGAAATGGTAGCCGCTCCGGCGCCTGCGGGCGCCACCAATAGCAGGGAAGCCGGCTGTCCGGTGGTGCCCGCCTTCAATGTGATCGCCGAAGGGGTCAGCGTGAGCGTCGCTGAAGAACCACTATCGTTGCTGCTGCTACTACTACTGCAGGAGGTAAGAATACCGGCGAGCAGGCAGACACAGAGCGAAAGAATCCCCTTGGAGATTCGGTTGGGGCGGCGCATAGACAGAGGCATGGTGGCTCCGGGGGATACGGGGAGGTCTGCCGGGCAGGCCGCCCGTAAAGCTGGTCTGTTCACCGGGAAGCCATCGCGGCCCTCCAACTAGAGTGAACGTTCCTACCATCCCGCCGAAAGTGTTACGCAACAATCACACTTAAGGCACAGGATTGTTGCCGGAAGAAGCACCATGCCTGACGTGAAGTAGCTTGCCTGACGCACCCCGCGCCAGTTTACGGGGTTGGATGCGCAATCCCGCTGCGCCGTAAGCAGTGTTCCTTTACGGCAATCACGTTTTGGAGTTGAAGAGTAACTCAGGGGTAAGTGTGTTGATGTTGCAGGAAGAATAGGTGAAAGTTCTTGACACCGTGAAACCGTTCTGATATTGCTCAGGGACAGATTTCTCTCCTTTGTTTAGTTTTGCGCCGCGCCTTACGTGATGCAGAGTATCGAATCCGCGGTTGGGGGCAAGTGTGCGGCCTGCATTCTCCAGTGTTCACAGGGCGCTCCTTTATTTTTTTCACGACTTCGCAAGCAGTAGTTGGGCGCTGAGGATTCGCCCGCGTGGGCCAGAGTGTATCTCGCCGGTTTCGAGCAATCGCTCTTGGAACGTTGAGAGGTGGATGCCAGCTGTCCAGCCAACCTTGTGCCCTTTTCTTTCGGAGCTAGTCTTTCGCCTATTCGGTTCTGGAGCCGGTCATGAAAGTGCTTACCTTCCTCCCTCGGTTTGACCTTCAAAGACGCGTAGCCAAGGCGCTCTGTACGGCCCAGTTTGTGGTGGAGACGGCAGTTTCAGCGAAGGAGTGCCTACAGTTCGCCTAATTCGAAGCTGCACCTGCGTCAACACCCCCACGCCGCCGGCAAACGGTTGTTTCGGAAGAGAGGATAGAAGTGCAGCGGTTTCTTAAGCAGTAGGGTGAAAGCACCGCCGGCCATGATCGGTGGAAGCGGTAACATCGGTTGAACCGATCTCCGGGATAAGGTCCGCTCTATAAAGAGATCTGGCCCGGCATCAATGGCAAGAAAGGTCTGCCCCATGGCAGGAATTGGTTTACGGCTCCGTACAATTCGCCGGCAGTGGCAACTCTCTTTGCGCGAGGTGGAGGAACGATGTCTCCGCTTTGCCCAGCAGCAGGGTAACCAGTCCTACCAGGTATCTGCCAGTTGGCTGGATCGCCTGGAGCGGGAAGAACACGAACTTACCGTCAACAAGCTCATTGTTTTGGCCGATATCTACAATCTCCCAGCGGAGCAATTGTTACGCTCCATTTATCCAGGAGATTCCCATCCCCCGTCCCTCCGCCAACTTTCCAGTCCCAATGCGACCATGTTGTTGACCGAAGGGCCTCTGGAGGAGCAGGCAAAGTATTTGCTTCCCGATTCACTCAATCTCGATCAGCCACCGGATGAGACGACGCTGCTCGCGGTCGAAAATACGTCGTCGCTGGCGCCCTTTAGGCGAGGCATCATCGGGAAGCGCGACCGCACCCTCGATCCTATGATTCCGGCCGGTTCGATTGTCCAGATCGATACTCAGAAGCGTGCCATCTCTTCGCGCAAAAACTGGGTCCATGAGTTTCAGCGGCCAATCTATTTCTTGACTACCCGGGACGCCTACGTCTGCGGCTGGTGCGAACTGGACAGGGATTCCGATTGGTTGACGCTCTTACCCCACCCTCTGTCACCGGCTTCCAGCCGGCGATGGAGATACCGAAAAGAAATAGAAACCATAGGCCGCGTCACCTTTGTGGCCGTTCGATTGATACCGTAAGCCTTCTTTTGACCAACAGTCGCTCCATCCATCTCCAACGAGACCGGGTTTTACAGCGCCTCTTGTAACTTTGCCAGCATGGAGAAGTTCACTGCCTGGTAAAGGTCAAGGAGGCGGTGGGTCATGAGGTAGTAGGTAACCACCGCACGCTGGGCATAGAACGGAAAGGAAATCTGCAAGTTCCCGGTCCGGGCGGCTCCCTTTAGCCGGGCCACATGCCACGTCAACTCGCGCGCATCCAGGCGTAGCCGCTCTGCAATCACTATCGCCTCTGGATACCACTTCTGGAGGTAGAAAGCCAGATCGATCAATACTTCACTATTCTTCTCCAGCGCCTCAAGTCCCTTGAGTCCACCAATCAGCCCCCAGAGTTGGGCTGGGTCCAGATTCGCAACATCGAGGTTTTCCTTGGGCTCGCCAGATTCGTCCACCAGGTCCAGGGCTACCTGGGCGATGATATTGCGGTCGATCCAAGTGAGCTTTCTGACTAAATCTTCCCAGCTCGCCTGAGGCGATCGGCGACCCCGGACGAGGTAGTATCCCGCAATCGAGAGGAGAAGAATTAGAAAAATCCCGATCGCCGATAGGAAGTAGAAATTATGCGTAGTCACAATTTTTTCCGTGATCGCAAGTTTTGAAGATCGTATTCCACTCTTCTTTGCAAAGTAAACAGCCTTTCGCGCATCTCTGCTGACATTTCTCGCGAAAGTTGCTCCTTTCGCCATAACATGACGGCCCAGTAGGCAACACAGATCAGGTACGAAGCTATGCGAATATGCGATAGAAAAACAAAGGCTCTCACATCCCGGCCGACGCCGAAGTAACTATGCCCGGTTTCGATCAGCAGGCTAATCAGGGAGTAGACGCCAAGCCCCTGGGCTATCTTCGCCACGTGGGTTTTCCAGGGAAGCCGTGCACTTATGGAAACAGCCATCATAAGAACGAACAGTTCGCTCATCAACGCCGCGGCAAACAGCGTGCCTTTGGTGACGAACGAATGCGCCCACGTTCGCGCCGGCGGGCTTGCCAGCCAGCTCAGTCCGAAAGCCACGGTTACGCTCAGGCCCACCAGCCAAACGGAGCTTTCCCGCACGTCGCGCGCCCACACCCCGACCGGCCGGAAAACACGGCTGGCGATCTCGTAGACGATGCCAAGCTGCAGCGCCACGTCGAGTATGGCCAGCGACCAGTACGTATAAAAGTAGCTATCTTTCGTTCCGTGGCGAAGGACGAAATAGAGAGCGATGGTTCGGATGACGCTCAGTATCGCAAGAGCGGTAAAGAACGGAAACTTCTTAGCCAGGCGCCGATGCCAAAGCACGCAGAGCAACCCGAGATTCTCTAAGAACCCGGCCGCCCAGAAGAAGAAATCTAGCCCCGTAAGGTGCATGGTCCGGAGTTCCCTTCAAGGCGGTCAAGAGAGAGCGCTGTTTGAGGGTATTTTACGCCAGGCCGAGGTACGCGAGAATCACGTGGACTACTCCCGGTTCCGGGTCTGCGCCGGTTTGTGCGGAGGCGGCGGGAGCAACCAGCGCCAGGAGTGCTGCGCCGATGATGAGTTTCGAAGCCAGGTGTTTGAGCATGGTGTGTCTCCTCAATGAGCGCAAATTTGCGCTGCACGGAGACTACGGAACCCACTCAGAGAATCCGAGATATTAGCCTTTGCTGTTGTGTATCCGGAACATAGTGCGGCGTCCCATAAGAGAGAACTCTCTCGTGGTCAAATAGCCATAAGTGATTGTCATATGAATAACTCTACCGCGTTCAACTTCGATTGCTGTTTCCGATACGCAACAGTAGTTGATGTCCGCTCGTGCTCTTATGAGCGCATGGTTTATTGATTTCGCGGGGTATAACTTCTCGCCATCATCGTGTCATAGATATCGATCTATCCGTCATTTTCGACGGCAGCCGTGTTCAAGCACGGTCCGATATCACACAATAGGCTGCGCGTATTCACCGCGACATTTGTCTGCCGTCAAGCTGTCTTTCTTTTTGGTGATAGATACTAAACAGTTGCTGGATAGCTGAGACGCAGTTATTGACAGAATCAAGTTTGTTCTGGTATTGCTCAGTGACTATGCAGTGCTTTCCTTTCTGTCTTGGGTCTGTGCGTCGGGCAGGCTAAATATCGGCACGGTGGTTGAGTAGAAGTGTGCGGCCTGCATTCATAATTGCTCGTCGGGCGCTCTCATTTCCTTAGCAAATCCCTGCGACCTGCTGGCATGGCGCTGGGCACTCACCTTGCCGTTAGCAAATGCTCTTGCGCTGTTTCTCCCGGGCCCGTTCAATCGTCTAATCAGTATTGGAGCTACTCATGAAAGTGCTCACCTTTCTCCCCCGATGTGATCTTCAAAGACGCGTTGAAAAAGGGCTCAGCTCGGCCCAGTTTGTCGTGGAGACGGTCGTCTCCGCGAAGGAGTGCCTGGAGTTTGCCCAGTTCGCGCAGTACGAGGCTGTTCTGGTCGATTCCGATTCTCTTATCTTTGCCGATGCCGTCGCCTTGATAAGGCTGCTGCGACAGGGGAATTCCGACGCATCGCTGTTTGTTTTTGCCCGCTACCTGGATTTGGAGCAACGCTTGCTTCTGTTCGACGCTGGGGTGGATGACTGTGTGCGTGAGCCATTCTTCGCCTCGGAGTTGGCGGTGCGGCTGGCCCTTTCCATACGGCTGCGTCAGGCAGCTTCCGATGGGGTCGCATCGAATGCGGTGAATGTGCTGCGCTCGGGTGATCTGGAACTGGATCTGGTGCGGCGAACGGCTACACGTCTGGGCAGGACCATCGATCTGAGGCCAAAAGAATTTCTATTGCTCGAATACCTGGTACGGAACGTTAACCGGCCGGTGACGCGCACCATGATTCTGGAGCACGTGTGGAATTCCTCGTTCGAGGGTTTGACCAACGTAGTCGACGTGTATATCAGCGCTCTGCGCAGCAAGGTCGATCGTGACTTTCCTCAGAAATTGATTCAGACGAATCGCGGCATTGGCTATACCTTTACCTGCGTCACGCCTTTTGCTGAGCGCCAGGTGACCGCACAAGCTGCCCATGCGAACGGATTTCCTGTTGCCTCTGTCGGAGCCGGCGCGATGGACAAACGGCGAGTTGCGAAAGGGCGGGGGTTCAACCACGCCGAGAGGCTTGGCCTATATGAACGGTTTTAGCAGTTCTGCCGGAACGGTCTGCTCATAGCGCCCGCCCAACCAGAGGGCGGCAAGACACTTTCGACCCGCCTGACTTTTGACACATCTCGATGAATCATTTTTAATCTCTCTCCCATAAACCCTTCAGCTTCCGTTATTACAGTCTCTTAATATCAGGTTCCCTGGACAGAGACTCGGAGGCGCAGATGGCGTCAGTAACGGTAGTTGCGACAGAGCCAACCATCCCGTTGCATCGTCTCCCCAATATTCTCTGCAGTCCCTGGTTGTGTTCGCTGGTGGTACTCGCGTGCGACGCGCTCTCCCTTGCGCTAACTGCGAGCCTGGTGCTCCTGGGCAAGCGGGCCAGCGGCGGAGGCCTCGACCTCCATCGCTATTTCGCCCTCTGGCCGGCCCTGGGAGTATTCTTCGCCATCTTTGCCGCCTCCAGCCTCTACCCGGGCATCGTGCATAACGCAGTTACTGAACTTCGCCGTCTTGGCCTTGGACTAACTGTCAGCTTCCTGGTTATGGGAGGCCTTATCCTGCTTACCCGGAGTGCCGATAACTACCCCCGCCGTGTTCTTCTTCTATGGTGGTCGATGGCCATGATTGTCACCCCACTGATGCGATCCGCAGTGCGCGAGCTAGCGTGCCATAAGTCCTGGTGGGGAATCCCGATCGCTGTGTTTTACACCGGCGTTGAATCGGTTGAAATCATTCGTGAACTCGAAAAGCATCCTGAGATCGGGCTGAAGCCGGTGGTTATTCTTTCCTCTCCACACGCGGTCCGGCCACGGCATCTCCTGCCGGTGATCGACATGCGATTTGCGGCGGAGGTCAGGGCCTGCGGTGTGAACCGCGCGCTCATCGCTCTGCCCGACGCGGGTTGTGGAAAGTTGCTGCAGGATCTGGAGGTCTTTGAGAGTCTCTTTCCGCGGTTGCTGATCATGCAGAGCTCGCCGGCTCTTTACAGCCTGAGCGTCGATACACGGCAGATTGGTGGTTCACTGGCGGTCGAGGTGACAAGAGATTTGCTTCTACCTCTTCCCCGGCTGGCCAAGCGGCTCATGGACGTGTTGATCGTTTGCCTTGTCCTGCCGTCGGCGGGAATCCTCATTTCTCTGCTGGGCATCCTGGTAAAACTTGAATCGCCTGGACCGGCCTTCTATGGTCATCGTCGCGTTGGCCGCGATCATTGTTCATTTTGTGCCTGGAAGCTGCGCACCATGCAGGTCGACGGAGACGAGTTGCTGCGCAAGGCCCTGGCTGAAGACGGAGCTCTGCGCGAAGAGTGGCATCGCGACCGCAAGCTGCGGTGTGACCCGCGCATCACGCGTGTGGGCAGAGTTCTGAGGAAGATGAGTCTCGACGAACTCCCCCAGTTGTGGAACGTCTTGCGGGGAGAGATGAGCCTGGTTGGCCCGCGGCCGATCGTAGAAGAGGAAGTGGCTTCTTATGGCCAGAACTTTTCGCTGTATTGCAGAGTCACGCCGGGCCTTACCGGTCTGTGGCAGGTTTCCGGCCGCAATACCGTAAGCTCACGCGATCGGGTGCACCTGGATAGCTACTACGTTCGCAATTGGTCTCCGTGGCTCGATCTTCATATCCTCGCGCGTACCGCGAAGGTTGTCTTGACCGGCCAGGGCGCCTACTAACCCACTTCAACCAACGGAGACAAAAAAAATGATAAAGAAGGCAAAAGACCGGCGAGTCCTCGTCACCGGGGCAGCTGGTTTCATTGGCGCCCATCTCGTCCACCGGCTTCTTGCAGATGGATTTGAAGTGGTTGGGGTAGACAACCTAAACAATTATTATGACCCCCGGCTTAAGGACGCACGGCTTAGAAAACTTTGTATAGGCCCCCGCTTCTGGTTCATCCCGCTCGATTTGGCGGATGGAGAAGGGGTGGGAAGCCTCTTTGACAAAGGGGAGTTTGAGGCCGTGGTTCATTTGGCTGCGCAAGGAGGCGTCCGGCGCTCGATTACCAATCCCGACGAGTATGTGGCCAGCAACCTGGTTGGATTTGTGAATGTACTTGAGGGCGTTCGGGCCTGTGCGTGCCATCATTTCGTCTTTGCTTCTTCGAGCTCAGTCTATGGGTCGCACAACAAGATTCCTTTTGCAGAAGGTGATCCCACGGATTTTCCAGTCAGCCTCTACGCGGCGACCAAGAAGAGCAACGAGGTGATGGCCCACGCATACAGCCATCTGTTCCACATTCCCACGACTGGGCTGCGATTTTTCACCGTCTACGGTCCATGGGGCAGGCCGGATATGGCGATCTTCAAATTCGTCGATGCGGTCATGGCGGGCCGCGCCATTGAGCTTTATAACTTCGGTCGCATGCAGCGCGACTTCACCTTCGTTGACGATGTTGTGGAGGGAATTGTTCGCCTTCTGCCTTTGCCGCCGGAATGCGCTAAGGCTGGCGGGCCAGGGGAACAAGTACCTATGCGTCTCTGCAACATCGGAAACCAACGGCCGGTTCAGCTGCTCCACTTGATTCGAACCATTGAGAGATGCCTGGGACGATCCGCCGACATTCGACTGATGCCCATGCAGCCAGGGGATGTCTATGAAACGCAGGCTTGCGTAGATAAGCTCACGGAAATTACGGGATATTGCCCACACTTCTCGATCGAGGAAGGTATGCAACGGTTCGTGGAGTGGTATCTCGGCGAGTATCTTCCGATGGGTATGGCAGACCCGCCCCTCTATCATCAGCCACTGCCGGTACAAAACGACTACCAGGACGTTGTCCCGGCCGCCCGGGAGGGATAGGCCTATTCCTCTTCGTATGCTCGCGAAGAGATGGCCGTTTGCGGTCTCTCTTCGAGCGGTGTTGTTGCCGCCCAGCACCAGCGGTTGCCCGATCAGTGCAGAAAGGCTTTTTGCATTCATGGATCCGATCATCCTATATATCATCATCAGTCTGGGGTTCGTTCTTCTGCTCCTGCAATGGATGAAGCTCGCCGAATTGAGCCGCAAAAGCACGGATCTTCGCCCTATCCTGGACACGCTGCATGTCTTGCAAAGCGACCGTGGACTGCTCGATAGAGGGTTGCGTGACGAGAATTCACGTAATCGTCAGGAGCAGGCCATCGAGTCGCAGGCATTGCGCTCCGAGGTGGTCGCGACCCTGCTTGCGGTGGGCGACTCGGTTGCTACCAAGGTTGGCGGGGTTAGCCAGGTAAGCGACCTAAGGGCTGAGCAGCTTCGCTGCGCTTTAGAACAACGTATGGATTCGTTTGCGTCGGAATCAGCGCGCAAAACCGACGGTATGACGCAGTCTCTGAGTGCTTCATCGGCATCGTTGCGGGAGGAGGTATCGGCGAAACTGTACGACTTTAAAAGTTCGCTCGAAGTCACGGTGAGAGAGGCGCATCAGCTTCAGTGGGCGCAAATGGAGACTGCTTCCGGAGCCATTCGGACGCTGCAGTCCAGTCTGGAAGAGAGACAGATCCTGCAACAGGCTGCGATCGACGCGAAACTCGCAAACCTGGGCCAGTCTGTCTTATCTACCCTCACGGGAATTTCCCAGCTGCAGAAGGTCGAGATGCAGGATCTAAAGGCGACGGTGGATTCCCGGCTCTCGACCATTCAATTCGAAAACGAGAAGAAGCTGGATCAGATGCGGCAGACCGTGGACGAGAAACTGCAAGGCACTCTGGAAGCCAGGCTAGGAGAGTCCTTCAGGCAGGTCAGCGAGCGCCTGGAGCAGGTTTATTCGGGGCTCGGCGAGATGAAAACGCTGGCTAGCGGGGTAGGCGATTTGAAGCGCGTGCTAACCAATGTCAAGACTCGTGGAACATGGGGAGAGGTACAGCTGGGTGCGATCATCGAGCAACTTCTTGCGCCCGATCAGTTCGCCAGGAATGTGGCCACTTCGGGCAGCGGCGAGCGCGTTGAGTACGCCGTCAAGTTACCCGGTCGCGACCATAGCGGCGAGCCCGTCTGGCTTCCCATCGACGCCAGCTTCGCCATGGAGGATTATTTGCATTGGATGGAAGCATCTGAGAGGGGAGACGGGGAAGCTTCGGAGAAAGCTTCGCGCCAACTGGAGTTGACCCTGAGGTCATGCGCAAAGAATCTTAGCGAGAAGTACCTCGCGCCTCCCTTCACCACAGATTTCGGCATTCTCTTTCTATCGACCGAAGGGCTTTATGCGGAGGCGATGCGCCGGCCTGGCTTCGCGGACACGATCCAGCGCGACTATAGGGTTGTATTGTCGGGACCAAGCACGCTCGCTGCTCTGTTAAACGCCTTGCAGATGGGCTTTCGGACGCTGGCGATACAGAAGAGATCGAGCGAGGTATGGGAAACGTTAGGATCGGTGAAGACTGAGTTCCGTAAGTATGCCCAGGTCTTAGTGATCGTCAAGAAGAAGCTAAGCCAGGCACAAGATTCGATCGACAAGGCGGAGACCCGCACTAGAGCCATCCAGCATACGCTACGGGATGTAGCGGTGGCTGATGCAATTGCATTGCCCGACTATACGGAAACCGAGGACCTGGAAGCAGACAGTGTGCCTATTCTAGCCAGCGCCATGCAGGAAGAATAGAGGCGTGGGCACAAGATCCGGTTTCATGGTTATACCTCCCGTCCCCTGACGAAGGACGGGTGCCCCACGTCTCGCTCGTTTTTCGCGAGATGTGGGATTCCACTGCTCCTTCCCTCTGACTCTCGATTCGACCGTTCGTATCCCGTCCTTCGTCAGGGAGCCAGGGGTCTATTCCGTTCTGGTTCTGCCAGGGGCTGACTCGAAGCACCATCGTGTTGCATCCAATATCTTTGAAACCCGGACGCTCTCGGATTCGTCTTGGAAGAGGCGATACCGACGGATGATCGGCGCTGCTTTAGGGCCGGGTCTCGCCTGGTTGAAGGGAATGCATGCCCATCGGAAGACGCTTCAGTCTCTTAATTGTTGCTCCCATGCTATTCGTGGCTGTGCTCTCTGCTCAGCAAAAAGCACCGCCAACTCCAGCCGCCGCTGCCACCATCGATCTCGACGTGGTAGTTACACCAAGGACTGGGCCGCCGGTTGCCGATCTCCAACAACAAGACTTCAGCATTATTGATAACAAGACCCCCCAGCACATCACGTCCTTCCACGCTTTCGGTGGCAGCCAGGCTCCCATTCACGTCATCGTTGTTATCGACGCGGTGAATGTTCCATACGAGCGGATCGCGTATGAGCGGGGAGAGATTGATAAGTTTCTGCACGCGAATGGCGGCCGGCTGGCATACCCCACGACGCTCGCCTTTTTTACCGACAAGGGCATACAGGTTCAGCAGGGCTTCTCCAGCGACGGCAACGAACTGAGCACGGCTGTGGACAACTACGCCGTGGGTCTGCGCGACATACGCCGCTCCTCTCAGTTTGAGGCCAGCGACCGCTTTCGCCTTTCCATCAATGCGCTGCGTGCGCTGGTCGGGAACGTGGCTAATCGCCCAGGCCGCAAGATGGTTCTCTGGGTCTCCCCGGGCTGGCCCCTTCTTTCCGGTCCTGGAGTCTACCTTGACTCCAGGCAACAAGACCAGCTCTTCGCCACCATCGTCGATCTTTCCACGCAGCTTCGGCAGGCCCAAGTGACGCTCTACAGCATTAATCCCATCGGTGCCGCCGAGTCGGTCGGCCGCACCTTCTACTATCAGGATTTCGTCAAAGGCGTTGCTAAACCAGGGCAGGTCCAGGTCGGCGACCTCTCAGTGCAGGTTCTAGCCACCCAAAGCGGCGGTCTTGTCCTAAACGGCAGTAATAACGTGGCCGGTCTTCTGGAGCAATGCCTGGCCGATACCGAGGCGTACTACGAGTTATCTTTCACTCCCGCACCTTCCGATCATCGTGACGAATATCACCATCTTGTCATCCAGGTCGCCAAACCCGGCTTAACCGCGCGTACCCGGGATGGCTACTATTCGCAGCCTTAGGGACCTGTCCCGGGGGAATCATCGTTCAGGCTCGGGTTGGCAACCGTTGGGCCACGCAATAGCGAAAGGCGAGGGCGCTGTGTACCTGAAACTCACGGCTGAACAGTACACCCGACTGAGGCGACCGTAACAATCGGTGCGCGCTTCCTAATAATGGATTTATCTGCGAGCGTGATATCTTCGGCCGATGCTTAGACGGAAAGGTCAGGGGATCGATTTTTTGTTAGAGCTCGACCCCCGAAAACGCCGCCTCTCTACTATTTTGGTGTTTCTCTTTCTGCAGGACTCGGCGCGGAGCGCCAAAACTTCAGAAAAAATCGTGGCCGGTTCACCGCTTCGAGCAAAGTTCCAGCCCCGGTCTGACCACAAATCTCTGACCACAAATCTCAGCGAGCGCCTCTAGGGCCACAAGCTCCTTGCCCACTGTGAGCAACCACAAATCCTTAAGGTGAAATCGAACCCTGCGGGCGGTCTCTTTCCAACAGGTGTTGAGCTTAGGGCGCCATTTTCTGACAGCGACAGAGTTTTGGCGTAATATGGCGCTAGGTCATCAAGGTCTGGGTCACGTTCGAAACGCCAGCCACCTCTTCATCGGTTCCTAGCGCTTCTGCAATTCACGGAATAGTCCGGTGAAAGAGGACATATGTGCCTTCAAATTCAGTTCCACGCGTCTTCATCGTTGACCATGAACATGTCATTGCTTCCACTCTTGCTGCAATCCTAAAGCTGAACGGCTATTGTGCTAAAGCTTTCACCTCTCCTCTGGAAGCACTGGCTGCTGCTCGATCGAAAGCGCCCGACCTGCTGATCTCGGACGTTGCAATGCGCGGCCTCTCCGGGGTTGATTTCGCAATGCAGATGAAGACTCAGCACCCCAATTGCAAAATATTGCTTTTCTCCGGGCATGCACACGCACAGGATCTGTTTGAGGATGCCGGCGGCCAGAGCCACAATTTCCAATTGCTAGGAAGCCCATCCGCCCATCCGCGATGCTATCGAGGGTAGAAGGCAGAGAGCGATCATGAATGACCCGACGGCTTGCGACAGATTTCGGTTATTGAAACAGGAATACGAATCGGCGTTGCAGGAAGAGGCACTCTACCAATACGGCGGCGGGGCTTCTGTTCGACAGGCGATTCGATACGAAAGTGGGGCGATAGATGCAAGCACTCAGGCGCGAGATCGTTTAATCACCCATTACCAGGGCTGCACGAGGTGCAAGGCGAACAGGACACCACTTTGAACACGTCCGGTCATTAATCGCTGAAAGGATCGGAATAATGGACTGGGAAGACGTGAGAGAAGAGGTTTGCACTCACCTCGAAGTCGGCAGGGTAATGGGTGAAAACGAACTAGACACGATGGCCCGCTTGATTTGGACAGAGCGCCAGAAGAATCTAGACGCGATAGATAGAGCAGTAGCCGAAGCACTCAACCGTGAGCGCGAGCAACTCACAAGAAAAGCCAGAGTGCTCCAATGGAAACCTCCTTTGCGCTCGTTCTGACGTGAGAGCGCTGACAGGTGCCAAGTTCATCCCGTTCCCCCCGGCGGCCCGTCGTTAAGCAGGTTACAACCCTTCTAGTAGAGACACATTCCTAGTCAGTACGAGGCTGGGAAGGGCATGATTTCACGTGTCTTCGTCGTTGACGATGAGCGAATCATAGCGAGTACGACAACGACTATCCTCCAGCTCAGCGGATACGAGGTACGCTCTTTCGTGAACTCAACCGAGGCGCTCGAAGCTGCTCGCACCTCCAAGCCCGACTTGATTCTTGCGGACGTCGTAATGCCTGGGTTATCAGGGATCGATCTGGCTATTCAGTTGAAGGAACTATGCCCAACCTGCAAGGTCCTGCTGCTGTCGGGTCAAGCCCAGACACAGGACTTGCTGGAGGCCGCTTGTCTACAGGGTCACGAGTTTAAGGTATTGGCCAAGCCCATCCACCCGACCGATCTTTTGGCACGGATTAAAGACATTAACTGAACACTTGGCCGGCGTAATATGGCGTGGGCGCGTGTGCACATTTGAACGTTAGAACGAGGATCGTTCCCACAATGATGGACTCTCGAGTGGACGGTGGAGCGGCTAAAATTCTGTGCGTCGAACATGACGAGCGCCTTCTCAAAGGCCGTTGCGACGTTCTGAAATATGCAAGCTACGACGTCGCTTCAGCATCCCCTCAAGTGGCCCAAATCATGCTCCGCAGCCGGAAATTTGATCTGATAGTCATCTCAAAGCTTTCCGAGTTCGATATGTACAGGGTCATAAATCTGGCTGATGGCGCGGACGTGCTGGTTCTCAATCGGCTCACCACGCCGCCAGAGTTGCTGTCTCTGGTGGCAGAACGCCTCGACCGTCAGCGGAAAGCCTAGCCTTCCTGGTAGAACGCGCGGCCGATTGTGCGATCGGCGTCGCCGTCCACGACGAAGCGCCGCCCTGTTCCCACCCCGATTCATTAGAGGTTATTTCGTCCCGCATCTCCTACAGGGGCGAAGCCAAGCAGAAGCAGCCGAGAGATAGGTTAGCGGATCGCTAGAAGATGCGGACATATTCCCCCGCCGTGATCGTTGGGTGAACCGAGGCCCTGTCATAAGTGACAGTAACAGCCGGCCTGACTATGTGGTGAGCTTGGGGTCTGAGAGGCGAATCCAGCCGCGCAGTCCACGAAGCGGCCCGAGAACGCGCATTGGCTGACAACTGAATGTGCGAGACGATTATCTCCTTCAAAGAAGAGAAAAGGGAAGAAAGAGGACGACCATGAAGTGGTCACAAACCGCGATACTTGCTCTGTGGGCAGTGGTAGTTTCGTTCTCATTATTACCCTTGCCGCTGAAAGCGCAAGATACGCCTATTGGACCGGAGGGGGCTCAAGTTGCCACGGAGCAAACGCCGGCCGCAGCGGTCAACACCGACGCGTTACGAAAAGCGGCACAAAACCCCGTCGCCAGCCTCATCAGCGTTCCTGTGCAGGATAACTTCAACGGAGGCATTGATCCCGGAGACCGTACGCAAAATGTGTTGAATATTCAGCCAGTGATCCCAGTGAAGTTTAGCGAGAACTGGAACCTGATCATTCGCTGGATCACTCCTATCATTTACCAGCCGCTTGGACCTGGAGTTGGCGTTTACGGTCTTGGCGACATGCAGCCCACTTTCTTGCTCTCTCCGAGCAAACCGCACAAATTGATTTGGGGCGCGGGTCCGATCATACAAATGCCGACCGCAACCAGCCGGTACGCGGGGCAGGGCAAGCTTGCCATCGGACCGAACATCGTAGCTCTCGGTATGCCAAGCCATTTCGTTCTGGGCGTACTGATCAACAATATCTGGTCGGTCGCCGGTGGGGGCAGCCGTCCAGACATTAACCAGTTTCTGCTGCAGTACTTCGTCAACGACAACCTGAAAAAGGGCTGGTACCTGACCTCACAACCGATCCTCACCGCCAATTGGAACTCGTCCGCAGCCAGTGGAAGTGTGTGGACGGTGCCAATCGGCGGTGGCGTGGGGAGAATCATGAAGCTTGGATTTCAGCCAGTGAATATCAACGTTCAGGCCTATGGCAATGCCGTCCATGTTCCTGGAGCTTCGCCCTGGACCGTTCGGGTGCAGTTTGCACTGCTGTATCCCAAGTTAACCAAGGAGCAGGAGAAGATGATGATGCAGCAAAAACTTAAGCAGTTGGAACAGGGGCCACCGCAGAAGAAGTGACTGGACACCCAGCCTGACTGACAGCATCCCGGCACGCTCTTCGCCAGTCCGATGTGCGTTTTAGCGGTGACGTACGCACGGCTTTTTCATCGATTCCAATGCAACTGGCATTAGCATCCGAGGTTGGCCGGTCAACCAGTTCAAGGTAGATTTCCGATATCCATTGGCTGTTGGCACGAGCATCGCCGCGCTGAACACGATATTCGAGTGTTTCTGGGTCAAACTCCCTGATGCTCAGGGCAGTTGCCGGACTAGTCCGGGACCTTGGAACTGTCTGCCCAGTAACTCCTTCTCGCGTCTACATGCAGACCTGTACGGTCCTTCAGGCGAACGTCAATCGCGTGGAGACCTGGACTGTCCGCCTGTGGCGAGAAGCTGAGAGCGTAGCTATTCGGGATTTGGTTCGAGATGGTGATCAGTCCACGCTCCAGACTGCGCGTATTTTCAAACTTGAAGTATTCGCCACCTGTGAGTCGGGCGACGCTCTCTGGAACATTGCGGTGCATGCCATCCAATGCAGCCATAGCCGCCATCTTGGCAGCGAATAAAGGCGGCGCGAGCAGGCTTAGGCAATCGAAAGTCTGCATCGCGCGATTGTTACCCTTGCCATCCGGAACCTGGACAGGATGCGTGTCTGACCCGTTGCTTTGATCCTTAGCCAAACAGCCGTGCGTTGGAGCGGGCGTCAGGTCGGAGTTGAACTCATCCGCGTCGTGCTTCATGTCGGCCTTCGTCGTGGAGAAGCCGAGGCTGTAGATCGTCGTATTGGTATCGTCGATGGCGCGCAACGCATCTTCGAGCTTGCTCTGGCTGCCGTGATCGAGCGTCTCGCTGATGCTGAGGATCACTCGCCGATAGCTGGTTGGTTGTTTGCGCAGCAGGTCGACGGCGAAGCCAAGGCTATCCAGGATGGCTGCTCCACCGTCGCCTGGCTGCAGGTTTGCCATCACTCCCGCAACGTTGTTCAGGTCGGGAGTGAACTCTGCCTCGATGTGTGGCTCACTGTCGAATCCGACGACGGCCACACGGTGAGGAACAGCGCCGACCATGGAATCGAGGAGCGGACCGAGTCTGCGGTAGCTATCCAGGCGGCGGCCGCCCGCACCGCCAATCTGCACGACGATCACCAGTGCCAGCGGCTGACTGTCGGTGTTTTCTTCTAGCGAGATGTTCTGCTCGATGCCGTCATCAGTAAGGATGAAATCATTGGCAGTGAGGCCGAAAACCGGTTCGCCGCTGCTGGTCTTTATCAGCGTCGGCACCAGGACGAGATTGGCACCGCGACGCAAGACGCGGCGTGGAATCGGAAACCTCCTGTGCATGCGTGCAAGCGCCGCAAAGAATTTCGAAGGCGAGGAAAACAAGGAGCCGGAACGTCATCTGCCCCATCCGTTTTGCGCGAATATGCCGCATCGGAGATGGGTGAGGGTGCTGACCACAGCGATCGTGGCTAAGAGGTAAAGAATCGTGGAGAGATTTGAAGTTGAGACGATGGGCGGAAAGATAGCGAGAGCCCCAAACCCTACCGCGCCTATCGGGATATGCCGCCATAAAAGCGATCCGTGCCAGAAGATTTCTCCGACATCAGAGCATTCTACAGTCGAGGTAAATGATTGAGCCAACCAGGGTCCTCAGAAAGTATCTTCTTGCTCGGGCGTCTGTGGGTCGTGTTTCCGAATCTATCGGATCCTCTTCAGCAGCTGTACAAGCAGATCAATTCAGGACGATCAATTCAGGACAGACGGAAATGATCAATTCAGGATCAATTCAGGACAGACGGAAATGACCCTAACGAGGTCGCGGCCTGTTACCCGGGCTGAGTTAGCGTGCTTCCATCAGGGTCACTTCCGGTCTGTCCTGGATTCCTCATAAAAATGACAGACCGCCTCGCGACGGTCTGTCCAGAATGAGGGTTTCTCAACACCATTAGGTTGTCGTATTGTCTTGGATTGCTCTTGCGGCCTTGCGGATCACCTCAATGACTACCTCCGGTTTGGAGAGCATGGGGACGTGGCTGCTCTCTACCTCTGTTACGGTTGCTCCCATACGCTTCGAGACCCACCGCTGGAGATCGGGATGCACGGTGTGGTCTTTCGTGGCCAGAATGTACCAACTCGGCTTCGATTTCCACGGGGTGCTTTTGATAGTGTGTTGTTGGAAGAGGTCGGCATGAGGCGGGAAATGTGTGGCCCAGACAAGCTTCTGCTCTTGCTCGGAAAGGTCTCCGCAGAAAAACTCAGTCCCGTTCGGAAGCATCCAGGCGCACCCGTCCGTGACCTCCACGCGAGAAAAGATATCCGACGGATACTTGTCGAGTTGCTCCTGTACGGTCTCGCCCACATCCGGGGCAACTGCTGCAATGTAGACGAGGCCGGCTACGCGATCATCGACTCCCGCGGCCGTAATGGTAGCGCCGCCGTAGGAGTGTCCGACGAGGAGAACGGGGCTGCCAACGCGGTTGAGCGTGCGCTTAATCGTAGCCACGTCCTCTTCGAATGACTCCAGGCCGTATTGAACCGCAATGACCTCGTGGCCGTCCGCCTGCAATGCGGGGATGACCTTGCTGAAGCACGAGCCATCGGCCCAGATGCCGTGGCAGAACACGATGGTTGGTTTACGTTGTGATGACATATCCATTCTCCTGCAATTTGGATTTCGAACAACACGAGTGTTATCCGTTGGCTATAGGTTCCTCCGCATTATGGGCTTGCACAAATACTTTGATTGATTGAGCTATGCTTACAAAGCATAAGGGGAGGTTTGAATGGAACTTCGTCATCTCCGGTATTTCATTGCGGTCGCCGAGGAAGGGAGTCTTCTGCACGCCGCAGAGCGGCGGCTCCATACTTCACAGCCATCGCTGAGCCGCCAAATCCGCGATCTCGAATTGGAACTAGGCGTGAAGCTGCTGGAGCGAAAAGCGCGAGGCATTGAGCTCACTGCGGCTGGACGGGTGTTCCTCGATCATGCACGGCTGGCATTGATGCAGATAGAGGTAGGGTGCGAAGCTGCACGAAATACCGAGCGACCTCACAAGCCGGGTTTTGGACTGGGTTTTTTGCCCGGACAGGAAGTTATCTGGTTGTCAGAGGCACTGCGAATCGTGCGCGAGGAGGCGTCTGATGTCGACGTTACGATCATGACCAAATCTTCACCTGAACTTGCCAATGCATTGATGCAGGGCGAAATTGATGTGGCTCTGATGAGGCGCGAGACGCGGACTGCTGGTCTGGATTTTAGATTTCTCGTCAAGGAGCCTCTGATCGCGATCCTGCCTTCTCGCCATCGCCTCGCTCGGCATAAGTCAGTACGGCCGGAGGACATCTGTCGCGAGGACTTTATCAGCACAGCAGGTGCTGCACCCGTACTAAGAAAGATCATCGAGGAGTACGCGGCGAAGATTGGTATCAAACTGAAGCAGACCTACGATGCTGAAACTCTATCGGCAGGAATGTCGCTGGTGGCGTCCACGGGCGGCTTCACTTTGGTGCCAATCTACGTGCAAAATTCGCTGCTCCCTTCGGTAGTCGCCCGGCCTTTGCATGGCGATGTTCCAACCATCGATCTTGTGATGGGATACAACAAGTCGAATACCTCTCCGTTGCTCAAGAAATTTTTGCTTCGCGCGGATGAGCTGGCCTCCCAAGGACCTCGAGCACAAAAGAGCTCCTTCAAAAAGTAGAAGACCTCAACCGACGGCCCTTTCAGGGACGGACGGAACTTCCACTAATGTGAGGCCGCTGCCAGGCATCCGCAGCACTCTTGGCTTGCGGCCTATGCTAGGCTTTGGCATAACTTCCCTGGAACAGACTCTTGACCAACTGCCCGATAGGCAGCGAGGGTGAATCAGGAGATCCTCATGTCATCCTATCCAGCGTCTGCGTCTCGCCGAAAATTGCTGCAGTTTGGTTCCTTGCTGCTCTCAACACTGCATTTCCGCGGGGTGGGGGGCGCAACCACGCCGAACGACGGTGAGGTGAGCGATATGGACCGGGAGCGGATGCGGGCCCTTGCGGCGTGGACGGCGCAGGCGCTCGATGGCCCCAACCCGGGACCGTATGCGTCTGAGATCTTCGACAGCAAGACCGGCGTATCGATGATTCGGGCGCTGAATGCGGTGAGGCCGGAGCATGACCCCAGCGCTCATGCGGAGGTGACCGCCGTTCGGCTGGCCACGAAGAAACTGCAACGCGGCTCGCTCCTGGGGTACACCCTCTATACCACGTGTGAACCTTGTCCCATGTGCATGGCGTGCTGCCTGTGGGCGCGGGTGGATCGCGTCGTCTTTGGAGCCACCGTCTCCGATGCGGCGAAATATGGCCACCAGATCATGATTCCCGCGGCCGAGATTGTCCGGCGATCCGACATGGTTTGTGTCGTCGACGGTCCAGTCGAGCGCGAACGCTGCCTTCAGCTCTTTACCGACCCCAGAATGCAGAGGGTGTTCAAGACTTGGAAGTGGTGAGACGGGGGCAACAAATACGAGAGGTTTCGTGGACTGTCCAGTTGGGAAAATTTGGTGGCCAAAATTTGGTGGCCCACAAATCTCCGAAAGCGTTCAGCAGTAGACCGCAAGTTCGTCGTACTACTCGTAGCGCAGAGCTACAATGGGGTCGAGCGACGCCGCCTTCCAAGCCGGATAGATACCGAAGACAAGACCGATGGTGCAGGAAACGATAAACGCGGTTATGGACCAGGCAACGGACATTTCGGCCGGCAGCACCGAGCCCAGGATCAGCTTGAGCAAGAGGGTAAGCAAACCACCGACCGCTATGCCGATGACTCCACCAACAGCACACAATGCTACCGCTTCGAGCGTGAACTGAAACATAATGTTCTTTCGGGTCGCACCCAGTGCCTTGCGGACACCTATCTCCCGCGTTCGTTCCGTCACGCTCACCAGCATGATGTTCATCACGCCCACACCGCCGACCATCAAGCCTACGCTCGCGACCCCCACCAGAAAAATGAACAGTCCCCCAGTCAGCTGATTCCACAGCACCAGCAGGGCGTCAGAACTGAAGATCGCGAAATTGTCCGGTTGGTCGACACGCACCTTACGGCGGCGGCGAAGCAGCTCGCGGATTTCATCTTCGACGGCAACTTTGTTCTTGACATCGTCGTACTTGACACTGATCCAGTGATCAAGGATCTCGGGATGAATCTTATGAAAGGTTAACGTGGGAAAATGCGCGGCGTTATCGTTGGGATTTTTGCCGCCGCCGAAGACCTGCTTTTGAGGCGCGAGAACTCCGACCACGGTGAACAAATCACCACCGATCTGGACCTCCTTGCCAACGGCAGGGTCGTTACCAAAAAGTTCCTGAGCCGTGTCTGAGCCGAGAACCACCACATTGGCGCTTCGCTGTGCCTCCTGAGGAGAGAAAAACCGTCCCTGGGCGAGATCGATGTCGTTGACGTTCGGGAAATCCTCCGATTCGCCGTGCAAGGTGGTGTTCTGAACCTTATGACTTCCGTACTTGACCGAAAAGCTACCCTGTCCTCCGGAGGGCGAGCTGTACCACTGCGCTGCATCGACCGCGACGACGTGGCGCAGTCCTTTCATGGCCTGGCCATCTTCATAGCTCAATTGCTTTCTGGCAAGCATTTCAGAGGTGGGGCGTGAACCGAAGACAGGATAGCGAAAGACCCAATATACATTGGATCCCAGCGACTGGATGAGGCCATTCACATTTCCCGTGAGCCCGTTGATGACGGATGAGATGAGAATGACGGTTGTGACCCCGATCATGATGCCAAGCATGGTCAGGCCGGAGCGCAGCTTGTTGGTGCGCAGCGTGTCCATCGCCATCCGGATGGCTTCATTGGTGTCCGCAAGACTCATTGCGCCACCTCTTTACAGCTCCGACCGCCAGGGCACGATGCGAATCGAGCAGTAAGCCCTGGCGTGCCAGATGGACTCCGAAAATGCCAGCCGTCGTGGCCACTGAAAGACCAGGGCCCCAAGGCTACTGACCATGATGCTACCTAAGAAGGGGAACCTGGCGAATAGCGTGATGGCTTTGGCAATCAACCATGCTGTGCGCAATCACCGACTGCGCTCCCTTGGCTGCAAAGCCGTTATCTCGTTAACTTGTTCGCCACGCTGAATTCTTACCGCCTGACGGCGCAGATGGGCGAACGATTCGTTCTCGTCCAAACTCTCAACGTCACCCTCCCCGGCTTGCTGCAACGTCTGAGTGATGACATGTTTTACGTGTGGGTGTACGTAAGCATGGAGCCGGTGAAAAGCATTCCCTTGAGAGTCTGCCATATCCCATCATTATAGGCGGCCTAGCAGGGAGTCTATCGGGCCTGCCGCAGTGCTGCTCTGGACCTTGGGCGGAACGCAATGGCTGGAAGAAACCAGGGACAGACGAAAAGTACCCCTACCCTTCGAGCTCTAATGCTCTGGCGGTCGAGAGTGTATGTCCTCCCGGCAGCACAGGATAGCGGAGTGCTCAGCCAAAACCCTCGATACCCCTGGCAGATCCATCAACATTTATAAGACCATCAGTTGCTGAGGGGAGGGCGCCCAGGCAACCCTACCACCGATTCGCGACAGAGCGAATTAACCTTCGGCGCCTGGCTGCTCACCAGATTATGCTGATCCTCTGGTTGGGTTACTTTTCGTCCGTCCCGGGGTTTCCGGCCATCCTCATCTGTTTTACTAAGGGTTCTTGTACAACGCTCCCTTCCGTGGGATCCTTGGCCTGCAGGCAAGCTCCCGTCGAAAGGACAATGAATCGCATGCTTCCACACACCTCGATCGCAATAAGTACTTCCTATCGAAAAGCAGGATGGGCGGCAATTGCCAGTGGAGTCATCGGTATCGCCTCCTTCGGCCTGCTAATGATTGCCGTGACGACGCGTATGAGCTGGATTCCATCCGACAGGGTTTGGATGCTGTTCAACACTCACGACTTCGGAGTTGCTCTTCAGTTTCTCTTACTCCTCTTCGCGATCTTTGGGCTGCGAACGCTCGCAGACCAAAATCCACCAGGGCTTGGCAAGGCCGCATTCGCCACAGGGGTGTGGGCCGTTATCTTTGTCGTTCTCCTCGTACTCCTCGGGGTCGGTGGGAAGATTGTGTCGAACGGCCTTTACATGTTTCCACAAGGGATATTGGGAGCATGGCTCATCGCTGTGAATTGGCGGTTATCCGGGGCCCTTCCAGCCTGGCAGAGATGGTTTGGAGTGATAGTTGGATTAGGTCTTGTGCTTACCGGGGTTTGCTTCGTTGGAATCGCTTATGTCTATTTTCCGGACTCGCTCGCTATACCCCAAGCGCCCCCAGAGAATGTCAAGGAAGTGATTTCCCCTGCCAATACTTTTTTTCATCAGCTTCTCCCCATCTCTTCCTTCATGGGTGTTGCCACACTACCACTCTGGACGATACTGACCGGTTACCAGCTGCTCAAGAAAAGGCGGCCTGCCTACGCATAAAGCTTCTGGAGCCAAAGAAATCTCCACCTGTAGCGGATCCCAACGTCCCCGCCGGCTACACAATTTTTTTAAAGATCGCGCGGTCCTTGCAACGCCAGCTAACGGCCTCGTCCTTCATGCTGCCGTGCCATAAGCTGGCGCCGATCTTGGAGTGCCAACCCATGACCATCAGCCGCTATCGAAAAAAGGCAATTCGAGACGGGCATCTCATCGTTTTAAAAAGCCACAGCTACTGTTCAGTGGGTAAAGGTGAGGCCACAGAGGTTCAGTTCCTAGGTCAGTGAACGAATCGCTCCCGCCGAGACAATGCACACGAAAGCGGTGACAGACGGGACGAACGCCAACTGTGCGCGTATGGGGTACGTCCTGTCTGTCACCTGTTCTTTGTCACCCACGTTCAGCGCATCCAGCGCCTGATGGGGGCTGCGTCCCGGACGAAATCCATACGAAAAGCCCCGAAAGTCCACCTCGTATATCTGGTTGAGGATGGTAACCACCGCCTGCTGGACAATCTTGTCTTCCAACGAAGCAATGCCCAACGGCCGCTGCCGGCCATCGGCTTTCGGTATGTACACTCTTCGCGAGGGTTGCGCCCGGTAAGCTCCACGGTGCACTTGGCCGTGGAGTTCGGCAAGCCGAGCCTCCAGGCCTTGCTCATACTGCTGCCAACTCACTCCATCTACGCCGGGTGCTGCACTCCGCTGTAAAGCGAAGTAGCTCTCCCGTAGTAGGTCGATGGTGAGGTGGTGCAGCAAAGCGCTGAACCGTTCCTGCTTACTGTCCCGCGCCTTCTGACGCACGCCGCCTAACCCCTGGGACACACGTGCTCCGCTCTGTGTCGGATGCGTGTGAGGCTGGGCGTCGTTCTCCTTGGTCTGCGCCCTTCCCTCCGCTGGCTCCGCGGAAGTCTTAGCTTCTCTGTTCGTCAGCTTCATCGGTACTATGGCGCAGTCCGACTCCTCCAAAACGTACATGTCCGGATCATGGATCTTTCACCTTCCCGGACCGGTCTGCTCGCGCAGACGCTCTGGAGGTCTCCCGGTTCTCGTGCACACTGTTTCCTGACGTGCCTGGACTCTTCGACTACGCCGAGCCCAGCAGCCACTCGCGATCTAACGCAGCTCGCTGGTGTTGCCTTCCCACTGACAGAAAAGGGTCGGCACTCGGTATCAGGTTTTCGGAGCTCAATCATCCCGCCCGCCAGTTCCTCTGTCTACGCTTCGCTGTGATCCCTCGCGAGTTCACAGGCAAGACTCGAGGCCAGAATGGAGTCGCTTCTCCTTTTCCGTAGGGCTCTCTCATCCCCTACAATGTGCCGGTTTATCCCGGCGCTCTCTGTCCACGACCCCTCCACACGCTGCCGAGCCGAGGAAATTCTAAGACGGAACGTTAACGTTGCATCATTAATCCCATCGGGACAGTAAACGTCCCGTCTCGCCCGCGCCAGGTACGTTACGACTTC
>CAVZJL010000031.1:0-98667 GCA_963775365.1 uncultured Acidobacteriaceae bacterium
TGCACGTCCCGTCCCCTTATCCCTGTCTTCAATAGAGATGGGGGTCACTACAACCTATCCCCGCTTCTGTAGTGGACCCCTCGGTTGAGACAGCGCAATTGAGGGACAGTTGCGGTTGGCTGCTGAGAACTGGACAGCAGCAGAGTAGAGAGAGAAGCTGGGAACGGCCGGTGAAGCGGACGTAGGCGCTGCTGGAGAGCAACCTACGAAGGAATAACCGGCTGAAGACTCATCGCAACGATGGTCGCTGGGGAAGCTGGACCTGTGTTCTGCTTCCCCTTGTACATCGTGTCGATAGATCTTCTTATGCCTTATAAAACTCACGCCGATACCTCAGATGTTCTCGCCATCGAAGCTGCTTCGTAAGTTTCCGGAGCCATATAACCGAGCGTGGAGTGCAAGCGCCGGCGGTTGTATACCTGCTCAAGGAAGTGGCGGAGATGACGTGCCGCATCCGCCCGATCGCGGTAGTCGTTTAAGTAGACCTCCTCACATTTCAGAGTGCGCATGAACCGTTCAGCGAGCGCATTGTCGTAAGGATTTCCCGAGCGACTCATGCTGATTTTTACACCGTGGTTGTGCAGGATTTCGACGTATTCTCCGGAGCAGTATTGCACACCCCGATCGGAGTGATGCACCAACGAGGTTGGCGCACAACGGTCAGCCAGAGCGCGTCGCAACGCTTTGATGGCGAGCTTGGCTTCCAGCGTATCCTCCAACGCCCAACCAATTACCCGTCGGGAAAAAGCGTCCAGGATGACCGCCAGATAGAGAAACGATTCGCGCAGCCGGATGTAAGTAATGTCAGCTACCCACAGCTGGTTGATCCCATCTGGCCTCCAGTCAGTGGTGAGGTTGGGATAGATGCTGTAGGTGTGCCGCGAATCCGTAGTGCAGACAAAACGCCGCTTGCGCAAGCAAAGCAGATTATCAGCTCGCATCAGACGCACGACCCGCTTGCGATTGACTAACTGGCCCTGTGCCCGGAGTTCCGCCGTTACCCGCCGCGAGCCGTAGCTGCGGTGATCAAGACAGATCTGATGGAGCCTTCCCCGCAGCTCCGTTTCTGCTTGCCGAGGTGCATGCTCATCAAAGTGCCGGTAAAAGCCAGCTCTGCTCACACGCGCCGCGTCGCAGGCTTCCGCGATGGATAATCCCGTACTGCCCTCAAGCTGCATCACTTCTCCGTACAACGCGTTTCGCCAGACGCGTTGTTGCTCGAGCGTGCTGCCTTTACTCGCCTGAAGGCTCTTCTTAAAAAATCATTTTCCAGCGCAAGCCGACCCAGCCGCTGCTCAAGTTCGGCTATCCGCTGCTCCGAACTCGCAGAGGCTCCAACTACTGGTTTCATCTGACCAGGCTTAGGGCCCCGAGGCCGGTGAAAACCATCAACCCCTGGTCGCGTAGCAGATCACGCCAGCGATATAAAACACTTCGCTTGATCTTGTAACGATCGCTCAGCGAACCAACACTCTCGCCATTCAGGATTCGCTGCGCTATCGAAATCCGGAACTCCGCCTTGAATACGCGGGGACCTGCCATTCGAACCTCCCGTTCGATGCGGTTTGTCCCTCATTCTAGCTGTCTCAACCTAGGGGTCCACTACGGGTATCATGTCCCCTTATCCCTCCCCTTATCCCTCCGCCCCTTCTCCCTCCGCGGTCAGTCCTAATCCTTCGCATCCTCTTTTGGGGACGGACGGGATAACTCCTAATGCGTATCGGTCAGATCCCGGCCCCTACGATAATTGATTACCCCGAATCTCTCGCAGCTACTCGCCCGATGGGTTGGTGATTGTTCCGTCCGTCCCCGAAAAGGGTTCTGGCCCTCGGCGCCGCTTTCACCAACCCCATCACAGGCACAGCGGCCGGAACCGCGCTAAGCCTGGCCGATTCTTTTCTTCTCGACAAACTGATCAAGGGATGGAAGCCAAGTCAATTCATCGATGGCCCATTGAAAGACTTCGTACAGCGTACAACCGGCATCATCTCTCTTTAACGCTATCTAGCGCAGTGGCAAAGAAATGCTACGATTGTCCGCATCATGCCCACGCCACCGCCGAAGCGAATTTACCTTGACACCAACATTCTCTGGAACTGGCCGAATTGTTCCAATCAAATATGGAACTTATTTGAATTTGCAAAGTGGCTGAAGGCGGAAATCTACTTCCCCGTAATCGTTGAGAAGGAACTTGAACGGCATTTCCTCCAGGCCACCGACGAGATGACAGACCGAATCGACGCCGATCTGAAGGCTCTTCGCAAGCAATGCCGTTACATCATCGACATTGATACGCCGGGCCATGCTCCGTCCTATGATCAATTCCAAGCGGCTTACCGAGAGCGGTCAGAATACCTCAAGGCTCATTTCGGAATTCAAACCGTTCCGCTCACATCGATCACGCTCGACGTCTTCGTTGATATGGCCGTCAACCGCGAGCCGCCCTTCGAGGAGATGACCAACAAAAGCAAGACCGGCGTCGTCGGCCTACAAGACGCAGCCATCCTCTTTTCTGTGATCGAGCATATTGCCAAAACCAAAGAACCAGGCCGGTGCGTCTTCGTCAGCGACGATGCTATTTTCACTCGTAATGAAATCAAACAGCTTCTCGACAAATCCGGCGTGCAGCTTGATCGGGTGAGGAAAGCCGAGGCGCTCTGGCAGGAACTATTCAATCATGTCTGGCCAGAAGTGCAGGCCCCATGGGAAGCCGAGATGGCGCAAATTCAGGCCGATCTCAATGCAAACAAGGACGAACTCGCCAAGCAAATCGAGCAATCCATCGACATACCCAATCCAGCTCTCCATCTGTGGACGCGCGCTCAGATAAAAAAGGAATTCAGGGTGAGGGGATTCGATCTCGTCACTGTCGAACCCACATCTATGCAGCACCGGCCTCCCCGCGCCGAATATCATCGACCCGAAGGTTCGGAAGTAAAAATATCAGCCAGGGCTACTGCGGAACTCGATGCCCTCGTTGGGCCATCTTTCTGGGATATGGTTGGCTTCAATCTCCTCAGCACTCAACAATCCAGTAGTCCGGGCCTCGAAGATGCGACATTGACCGAATATCTGAATGTGTCCCTGCGAGGCACCGTCCACAACGGAAGAATAGCGAATTTCACCATCACGGCTATTGAGCCTTATAAGATCTGAGGGAGGCGCTGATGATCTGTCGTGCCTCCCGTTCATTTCTCAACACTGCGGAATGCGTCGACACGATGTGTGCTGCAGAAGCACGGAAGGAGTCGATTTGCGATCGGGAACTCGGGCGGGAACTCGGGGACGGGTGGACTGCACCCCTGAGTTGAGACACGGCTGAAGGCAATTAAACCGGGGACACCTCGGCCGGTTTCGTTTCGTTTATTTATAAGCAGTCGTCGTGCCGCGGGAGTGTGGGAATCCCGAAGGGATTTCCAAGGCCTGTGGGAGCGGTGGTAAACCTGCTTTTGGTTTTCCCCCGCTTCCATCAGTGCCGTCACTTCCGCGGGCCTCGCTAGCCTGCTCGAACTCTTCCGGTGTTAGATATCGTAATGCGGAATGCAGCCTTTGCCGGTTGTAAACCTTCTCTAGAAAATCACCGATTCGACTGCGTGCGTCTTTCAGATCGCGATAGTCGGTCCCGTAAGCCTCCTCCTCTTTCAAGGTTCGCATAAACCGCTCCGCGCGTGCGTTGTCATATGGATTGCCGCGCCGGCTCATGCTGATCTGAATCTCGCCTTGCTCGAGTATCTCCGTGTAATCGCACGATGCGTACTGTACGCCTCGATCGGAGTGATGGATCAGCTCCTCAGCTTTCCAATCGCGCCCGTTCAGTGCCATCTGCAAAGCTCGAATCGCCAGTTCGGCTTCCAACGTGCGGCCCAGCTCCCAGCCGATTACCCGTCGTGAGTAAGCATCCAGCACAACAGCCAGATAGACAAACTCCCTGCGGAGGCGAATGAACGTAATGTCGGCCACCCACAGCTGGTTGATCTTGCTTAGTTTCACACGCCGCGCCAGGTTCGGATATATCGGCAAGGCATGCGCCGAATCGGTCGTAAACACGTACTTCCGCCGTCGCAAGCTGAGCAGGTTGTCTTCGCGCATCAGGCGCAGTACACGCTTGTGATTGACGAGCTGCCCTTCTCGCCGAAGCAGAGCGGTTAACATGCGGTAGCCACGAAGACGATGATGCGCGACTGCTAGCTCCTGCAAGCGAGCACGCAGCAACAGGTCTGACTGCTTTGGCGCAGTCTGACGCAAATAACGATAGAAGCCCGCACGACTTACTTCCGCTACCTGACATTGCTGTTCCACGGTCAGTGCTACTCCTTCGAGCGAGAGCGAGGCCTCGATGCCGCGATAGACTCCTTGCCGCCATCGCTGGTACGACTCGACGCTGCTCCCCCGACTTGCTCGAAGGCTCTCTTTAAAAAATCCACCTCCAGCTGCTTACGTCCTAGCAGCCGTTCCAGTTCAGCAATCCGCAACTCGGCTGCACTGGGTTTAGGCGGAGATACGGTCTGTGACTTGCTCCCTGGTGGTCGACCTCTGCGTCGCTCCAGCCCAGCCCTGCCTTCGGCCTCAAACTGGTGGCGCCATTGGTAAAGGAACTTCCGGCGGATACCCAACTCTTTGGCCAAACCGGTGATGCTCGTGGCCTGCGCCATCCGGCGCACCGCGTCCTGTTTAAAATCCGTGCTGTAGCTCTTCGGCTTCTTCTTCTTCATCGGCCTGCTCCATTATGGCCGATAAATGTCCCCGATTTTCTCGCCCTATCCGTGTCTCAGTTTTGGGGTCCACTACAGGGAACTCGGGGACGGGGAACTCGGGGACGGGGGGAACTGGGGACGGGAACGTGTGAAGGAATTCGTATTTAATCGCCTTGGCTCGCTTGCGCGGGCCCGCTCGAGCCTGAGATCTATCGAGTTGGGAAGCCGGCTTTCAGTCCGCAAATCTCATGTTCACCTTGAGAATGCGGTCCTTCTCCTTCTCTCTGCTCTCGATCTCGCTCTTCGGATGGACCTAGGCTGCCGCGGTGGCGTTGATTTTTCGGTTTATGCTGAACCACCGAATGACGTTGTAACTCAGGCAGGCCCAGATAGCCTCCATCGACACCTTATCTGCCCCCGGCAGCGAAATTGGCGTAGTCCACATCGCTCTTTGATCCAGGCGTGCGGAAACTCCGCGATCTGTGATCGTTGCTTATAATTTCTTTTGCCTTTTCGCTCTGCATCTTTTTCTTGAATTCGATGGTCGCTGCCGGCTCTTCAGTCCGAGTGACGGAACGTCTCCAAGCGACTTTAGCCTTCTGGGGACCACACTGATCGCGGTCGACGCATTGAGCGGCAAGCCGCTTTCGGCGCCTTATACAGACGCGTGCATACTCCGTGTTCTCGGTTCTGAATTACGTGAAAGTGAGTCGCTCCCCGGCCGGACAGGTAAAGCAGTCCCGTTCTGTATCGTACGGGAACGCGCTGCTAAGGAAGGCGCCGCTGCGGCCAAGTGCATCGTAATCCGCCAGGCTTCCAGCTATCTTGCCATGAACCATAAAAGTCCACTCCGAAAGCGGCCGCGGCCTGCACAGAATGGTGGTTCGTATAGTCACCGTCGGCCACCAGCTGTTTTGGCAATACGCCCAGCTTTGTCCTTGCAACGCTCAAGTGCCGGCTCCACTTGGCGATAGTCGATGGCATCGGTCGTAGCCTCTACATTCACGACCAGCCGTGGGTGGTGTCCGTAAGTAGCTGCACGTTATAGCTAGGCACGGTACCGCCTTCGCCGTTTCTCATCACATGCGCTTCAGGGTCGGTGCCAGGAGGCTCTGGGCCGTATGAAGTTATCGCTTGTCGTGTTTCTTGTCCTGCTGCAGGCGCTCGACCTCGCGTACCGCTGCTTCCAGTCGGCTTGTCCGTTGCCGTGCGGCACGGCGCTGCGCAGCAGCCTGCCGCTTCGGCTATCTTCTCTTCTTCGGCGGCCTGCGCGTTCATGGCTCTCTACTTGCTGCTCGCGCCAGAGCAAGATGAGCTTCTAATCTTCTCTTTGCGGCGAAAGGTATTGCCGCTGGCGTTGGCCTTGATCTTGGTTCCATCCAGTGTGACCCGATCCAGCGTAATCAGTCCCTCGGCACTCAACATGCCCTAGTACCTGCACGAACAGATCTGTCCAGTGCTCCCTTATGCTCGGAACGAAAACCCGACAAGTGCGATGACTAATCGGCTTTTAGTCCGCATAGCCACTGAGAACCCCGGCTCGAACTCGGACTGGCGTGCCACCTCTCGCGCCGAGCTAATCCCTCGACTGTACGCATAAAGCCACAAGCTGATGAGCAACTGCGGGGCTGTATGGTCGCGGCCAGCCCGGCCTTCAACCGCCGCGATCTCGGCATGATACATAGCTCAAGATTCAGCCGCCCTGTCAACTCCCAGATCGACACGGACGCAATGGTCTTCGTCGATGAGTCTCTCGACATCAACGGTACGCAGAACAAGCTGGGAGCGATCGATTGACGCAAGCCGCGGCAGCGGTGACAGTGTCTTCACCCTCGCAGTTTAATGGCCTTATCCCAGTTCCAACAGTTCATCGTTTGGTCCCATCGCCAATTTCTTCACAGCTTCCGGACGGGAAGTTCGCCAACCATTAGGCAGTTGTCGCTAAACTTCTGGCCTAGCATCTCATCATAAGCCGAAATCGAGATCTGATTGTCTGGTATCCGGGCGCGGTTTGGCCGGTCTGCCCCCCTTCTGAGGAACCAGCCGTCGGTCCATCGCCTCTTCCAAAGTGTGGACGAACTCCTTTGTACCCAAAGGCCGCCCCGTATGCGTGCACTGGCGGATCGAGGCCAACTCTGTTTCTGTTTGCCCTGCCGCAAGATAGTCCTGCCAGCTAGAGTGGGTCCAGTGATTCTGCCAGAGTTCCGTGCTCAAAAGCGGATCCGCCTGGGCAGTAGCACAATGAGCAGCAGCGCTCGACCATACCCAAGCGTGCGCCTCGGCCACCAATTGTGCTCGCACCGGATTCAGTTCCGTATAACGTAACGCCTCCCACAAATGCGGCCTATCCAGCGGACATGAGAAGTACCGTCCTTGCCAAGCGTGTCCAACCGAGTTGTGAGTCACGTTCCAGTAAGACGCATAACGCCCGTGAGTATGCTTCATGGACGATGCCAGTCCTTCTGCACCGGCTGGAATCACAATTAAATGAACATGATTGGACATCAGGCAGTAGCCGATCAGCAACACCTCATGCAACGCAAGGTTCTCTCGCAGCAAAGCCAAATACACCCTGCGGTCAGCATCGCTCTCCAAAAGAAAACGGCGGCCATTGCCCCGTTGGGTCACATGGTGCGCTACTCCAACGGCTATCACTCGGGCCAGACGTGCCACAACTCGAACTCTAGCAAGAAAATCTTGAGTGAAGTAATTTTTAGAATCGGTTACTGCCCTCTGATTCGCCTATCAACAGAGCATCGGGTGAACTTCCCGTCCGTCCCCAAGTTCCCCGGTGCAGGTGGTCCTACGCTCTTCACCGCTATTGAGGAACAGCTTGGCCTGAAGTTGCAAACTCAGAAGGCCCCGGTCGATTGCGTGGTCATTGACCATATAGAACAGCCATCCCCAAACTGAGCAGCGCGTGCATCTTGTTTCTGGGGGAAATCCGGTCACATGATACTTATTCACCCTCGGGGGTGTGTTTTGCTGCGATCCGAAACCTGATTTTCAAGTATTTGCGTCGTTTCCTTCCCCGTTGAGGGAAATAAGTGTCGTGTCACAGAATTACGAATCTGAGCCCTGCCCCTCCGCGCTTTAGCCGAGCACCCATTTTTCGAGCTTGATGACTTGCAAAATATCGATCGTTGTCATCCGGAGTTCCTTGCAGACATCCGGGATGTTCGGCCGAGTCAGGGATGTGGTCGGCTTTTCGTCGGTGACAATCTGCCAGCCCTCAACCTTTGCCAACGCGATGACGAACGGATCGGCAGACGTTCGGAGCTTTCGCTCGCCCACGAGACGCGGGAATTGTCCAGCACCTGGGCGGCTTCGACTTGTACTTCGTCGGATAGTTCGTGGAACATCTGCTTTCGGTCTTTCAGCCAGGCGTGTAATTCGTCGGATCGCTTCTTGATTTCGTGCAGGACTTCGACCGGCGAGAAGAGCCGCTCTTCGTCGATCAAGCCGTCAATCCGCTTCCAGAATTTGGGAAGTGCTCAATTGGATAGCGTTCCTGCCAAGCGGCAATCAACGAGCTTGTGTCGATACAATAGATCACCATGGGTTACGGCTCTGCGCCCTGGAAAACCGCCCGCTCAAGGTCGGGGATGTGTTTCAGCTTCGCACCCAAATAGTTCGAGACATCGTTTAAGGTAATGCGCTGATCGTAGTAGCTGCGTAGGACGAGACCCGTAAAGCTCCGGCCGTTCCTACTCATCAGCATGACCGGGCGCTTGATTGGTACCGACTTCTTTTCTTCGCGCTGGGCAGCGGCGCGTCGCTCTTCGTCGAACTGATCTGCCTTCACCCGGTAGAAATCCCACGTAGCGCGATGGAGCGTAACGAAACGGATCAGCAGAGCTTGCCGGCTGACTCCGATCGTTTGAGCGATGCGGCTTAGCACCTCATCCTTCCATTTACGCTCGCCGGCAGGCTGGACTTGGGAAACGAGAGCACAAGATCGCGAGGCATCAGGGTAGCCGCCGCGACCGTGTCGCAGAACCGCTCGATTCGCCGCTCTTCGGCACGGTGCCTATATCGCCGTTTCCATTTGAGAGCGCACTTTCGCCGAGGAGGATATGCACGAGTTCATGCAGCAACGTGAAACTTCGTCCGCCCTGACTGCTGTCCTTGCCGTTTATGACGATGACCGGAAGCGGAGATTTTGCAATCGCAAAGCCGCGCATTTCATCGAGCTCCACACCATAGTGTGGGCCGCTGATGACAAAGACCAGAATGCCCTTCTCTTCGAGACGCCGGCGCCAGAAGTCGAAATTTCTACTTTTGCGGGCCGCCAGTTTTTGATCGTCGACCGTGACACCCAGGAAGTCTCGGACGGCCTTTCCCAATTCTTCCGGGTTGGTGGTGAGACTTGCGCGTATGCGGAAACTTGCGGCGGCCTCACCCAGTCCTTCATGCAGCTCGAGCGCCAGCTCGCGCCGTTCATAGGCACTGCGGATGTGGTACGCCAGATTTGGGCTTATTTCTTCGCTGTCGGCGTCAGGCAACCGGCGGAAATCGCGCAGCGGCGCAAAGTCTTTGGGCGGCTTGGGGAGGTAAAACACCGCCAGTGGGAACCGGTAGCATGTTGCCAACGCGCGGAGCTGGTTCAGGGTTGGCGCTTCTGCGCCCGCTTCCCATTCAGCCAAGGTTTCCGGCTTTACATTGACGGCTTTCGCTGCCGCTCCAGCCGTGACTTTGGCGCGCTCTCGTGCCCAGACGAGCAATTCGGCTTTAACTATAGCTTTGGTCGCCACGATGATCGTTTCTGTTTTGGATCTTTATCAGCCTACCTATCGTCGCACAGTTTCATCAGCTTTTTCGTAAATCAATATAATGCAATTACTTGGGAGATAAAGGGACAGCATACCTATTGCAGCAATTTTGGGGTAATTATGTCCTCATAATCCCTAGGCGTCCCCGAAGGCACGGCCCAACCGCAAGGCAAGCACCGCTCGCTTGCCACGGAACCCAGTGTATGCCATGCCGTGCGAGACCCGCCCTCAGGAAGTGCTGATCGGTTTCCGGCCACCCATCTCGTTAAACACTCCGCTGCACTTCGGGCACCTGATAATGTGCGATGCCAGACGCATCAACTCGTTCGGCTGAATCTTATAACCGCAAAGCGGGCAGGGAAGCGATAAGTCGAAGTTAGGCTTTCCCTTGAACCGAGGCGTCATCATCCCACCCGCCCATCTGCCGTACGCACCGGCTTTCGAATCATCAGGTGCGACAACCGGCCGAGGAACACCTCTGACGGCAGATACCGCCTATGCTCATGGCAAAGAGGACATCTTGCAGCAATCGGCTGCGCCGGCATACCCACGACCGGTGCCGGAATATTCTCGCGACAGCCCTTGCACTGAACTACGACGAGCTTGGAGCTTTCTGGTCCGGGAAACATGAGATCAGTATAGGCGAATAAAAAGCGAAAATATCCACAATGTTCCGCCATTGCGGACGGGAAAATTCGCGCCCAGGGTTCCGCATATATTGTGTCCGTTTAGTTGACACCTACTGTATATGGGCATACCTTACATTTAAAGACAGTCGCAAGTCGGCCCCAAACTCCCCTCAGCAGCAAACCCAGGCCCGGCCCCCCGGCGGCGCAAAGGGGTAAGACCCAGATCGCATCAGGACGTAGAGCGCACGCGCACGGCTGGCAGGATGGTTCGTTCTCTATCGAATAACTACCTGTTACACAGACATACAGATACTCAAGATATTCAGGCTTATTCAGGGATACACAAGGAAACACATGGCTTCCGAAGCTCAGAAAAAAACATCATTCACCTATGAGCAGGTATCTGCTTGGCGAGAGCAGTTGTTTGACAAACGATCTCTACGCATTCCTATCGAGGATCTGAGTAAGTGGCCTCTTGGCCACTACCTATTGGCTGCTGTTCTTCAGGCAGCGTACTTAGACACCTTCAAAAAGCAGACGGAACAAGAGTGGCAAACACCAGCCTGGGACTTTGGGCGTTTCGCCAAGGCACATCCGCTCCTGGTCAATCTCCACGAAAACCGCGCTCTGCTAGAGATTAAAAAGGTGCTTGGCCGGAATTTCTGGAAAGATCATCTCCGCATGGAAACAGCCGACGCCGAGATGGCCTTCGATACCGTGTGGGTGGAGTGCCGGTTTGTTCCTGGCTACGACCGCCTCACCATCGCGCTTCTGGAAGCAAAGGAAGCCCCGCTCAAAGCGGATCCCAACCTCCCCGCCGGCTACACAATCTTCTTGGAGATCGCGCGCTCTCTGCAGCGCCAGCTACCCGCTTCGTCCTTCATGCTGCCGTGCCATAAACTGGCGCCAATCTTGCAGTGCCAACCCATGACCATCAGCCGGTACCGGAAAAAGGCAATTCGGGATGGCCATCTCAAGATCGTGAAAAACCACACCTACCGCTCAGCCGGTAAAGGAGATGCCACAGAGTTTCAGTTCCTAAGTAGAAGTGAAACGCTCTAATCGCCCGGCGAAGGCTCGTTCGTTCGCAAGGGCTCTGGGATGTTCGTTTCAGCCACTACGCAAAAGCTAAAGGCTGGCGACGAGGATAGGGGCGCGCTGCCGGGACTCCGGGGCGATGCTTGAAGCATTCTCAAACCAATGCTTAAGCGATGCTTGGATCGTGTAACTCAACGATGGATTCATCTTGTCCGCCGTCGATCCGCGTTTGTCACAACCAAAGAGCCAAATACAATAAGTGACTTACTAGCCTTTAGTAACTTATGGCGCAGTAACTATTTAGTTGGAGCAAACTGCATTCCTACCCTTGAAGGAAATAACGAAACCGTACTAGTGTCGAATCATGCTAGGAATCAGCGGTATGGCGCCTTCTGTCCTTCTCACCGTCGCAGACCTGCTGCGGCGGCGAGGCGAAGTTCTCAACGTCCCACCCGACCCGCCCCAACCCGAGCCAGATCCAACACCTGGGCAAGATCCGCAGCAACCATCGCTGCCACCACACCAACGCTCCGCAAACCCGGTACTCAACGAAGCCGCCCTCTATGGCGTCGCGGGCTCGGCGGCACGAGCCCTCGCCCCGCACACCGAGGCCCACCCCGCCGCCATTCTCCTCCAGCTTCTGGTCGCCTTCGGCAACGCCGCTGGTCCCGGCCCCCATTGCCTGGTCGATGCCACCCGCCACGGCCTCAATCTTTTCGTCGTGCTGGTCGGCGAATCCAGCAAGGCCCGCAAGGGGACCAGTTGGAACCAGGTACGCCGCCTCTTCTCTGAAGTCGATCGCCCCTGGGTGACCGAACGTGTCACCAGCGTTCGCCTCACGCCGGCGGCCCTTCTCCATGACCTGCGCGATCAGCAGCCGCGCGACCGACCGCCGCCTGCTAGCGCTCTCCGAAGAGTTCGCCGCCGTTCTCCACGACCTGGGGCGCGCCAAAGGCTCTCTTTCGCCCCTGCTCCGTTGCGCCTGGGATAGTGGCGACCTGAGTGCGCTCGATGGCCGTCGCCCCATCCAGGCAACCGGGACGCATATCAGCCTCATCGCCCACATCACGCAGCGCGAACTCGCACAGCATCTCCATCCCACAGAAGCCCACAACGGCTTTGCCAACCGTTGCCTCTGGACTGCGGTGCAACGCAGCCAATGTCTCCCCGAAGGCGGTAACTTGGGTGCGGACGAGCTGTCCGCAATCGCCGCCGAACTTCGCCGGGCTCTCGATTGGGCGCACAAGCAAGGCAGCGTGCGCCTCGTCCGCGACCTGCAGGCGCGAGACTTCTGGCGCGACTGCTATCCCGCCCTGAGCCAGGTCCGTCCCGGTCTCTACGGCGCCGCTACCAGCCGGGCTGAAGCGCAGGTTCTGCGCCTCAGCGCCATCTACGCCGTTCTCGACTGCAGCTCCACCATTACGCTCGCCGCATCTGCAGGCCGCCCTCGCCGTATGGGACTACTGCGCCGCAGGGTCCTCCGTCCTCTTCGGCACTTCCACCGGCGACCACAACGCCGATCGTATCCGCGAAGCCATCAACGCATCTTCCGACGGATTATCCAGAAAACAAATTAGCGCTCTCTTCCACGGTCATCTCAGTAGCGACCGCATTGATGCCGCACTCGAACAACTCGTATCCCTGGACGCAATCCATCAAAGCACCCGGCCTAGCGGAGGTCGTCCCTTCAACTTCTGGTCCGCCACTCCAGGACCGGGATCGATGGATGAACAAGAATTCGAAGACGAATCGAGAACCGAGGAGACAACCACTGAGGACTCAATGCAGGACCCGGAATAATTCGCATAATTCGCATAATTCGCATAGTTCGCATAATTCGCATAGTTCGCATAATTCGCATATTTCGCATATTTCGCACCAAGGGAACGGCGACAGGGTACCCATCATCCAGGTCGCCAAACCCGGCTTAGTCGCGCGCACCCGGGATGGCTACTATTCGCAGCCGTAGGAACCTGTCCCGGCGGGATCATCGTTCCGGCTCGGGTTGCAGTATCTTGAGAGGGTGACAACGTCACCACAGTCCGGTGATCTGGCGCTGCCGCTGCCGGCAGCACCTCAGTCCAGGGACTCGGCTGCTCAGGACCTTCCGCAAAGTCTCCTCCAGGAGCTCTGGCTCACCGCCAAGGCTGCGGCCAGCGGGCTAACATGCGATGAGCTCGCCGCCGTACTGTACGCCGTGGGCACAAAGTACAACTACGGTTTGCCCGCTGACGCTCATCCGGATCATTCGCAAAAAGTAGACTTCCTGCAGATCGCTTCGCCTGGAAGACCTGGCGCTCGCTACCGCCTGCGTCCTGGGCAGCGAGGTTGCGTGGCAACGCTTCGTTAATCTTTATCGCGCCTCCCTAACCCAGGCGGCCGTCGCCATCACCGGGTCAAGCACGCTGGGGCACGATCTTGCCGGCTCGCTCTATTCCGAGCTCTACGGCCTGCGCGAGGTCGAAGGACAACGCCGCTCTCCCCTCGCTTCTTACTCCGGACGCGGTTCGCTACTCGGCTGGCTTCGCACCACGCTCGCCCAACGCCATGTGGATCATCACCGGCAGAACGCACCGCGAGTCGCCACTCGATACACTCGACGCTCCCGCGCTTCCACCAGAGCCCACACCGGTGGCTGCAGAACTCACTGACCTGACCCGTGCCATTACCAGCACGCTGGAGAGTCTCTCCGACGGAAGAGCGCTTCCTGCTCTGCTCGTATTTCTTGGATCGCCAGCCCCTCGCCCAGGTAGCCCGCGTCCTTCATGTTCACGAGGCCACGATCAGCCGGCGGCTCAAGCGGCTGCTCACCGATTTGCGAAAACGACTGCTGCAGCAACTTCAGGCCGGGGGATTGAGCAAGCGGGCGGCTGAAGAAGCGCTGGGCAACGACCCGCGCGATCTGGAAATCAATCTGCGTGCTTTACTGCAAAGTTCGCAAACCACCTCGTTCTCAGAACAGACGGCAGCGAACGACGCTGCCGCATCCAGGCAACTATGAGCGAACTTCTCCAGGCCGGGCAGCATCCAGACGCGGACCAGCTCAACGCCTTCGTCGAGCACACGCTGCCCGCGCATGAGCAGCAGCAGACGCTCGCGCATCTGGCCGTTTGCCCGGCCTGCCGGCAGATCGTTGCGCTTTCGCTTCCGCCCGCTGGCGAGTCTCCGGCGCTGGAGCCCGAAGCTGTTCGCCGTCGCTGGTTCCCCCGCTGGCATCCCGCATGGGCAGGGATTCCCGCGCTCGCCGCCCTCATCCTGGTGGTTCTCTTTGTGCGCAACGAGCGAAAGGACCGTCCGCTATAAATCCGTACTGTCCCAGATGGCCGATGCGCGTAAACCAGCACCATCCCCGCCTCCGGCCGCAACCGCTCAGCCCGAAACTCCGCGCGGACCGGGGCCACTCGCCCACATGCGAACCGGGATACCCCGGTCGACCGCTCAAAAGCAGCTCCCGCCGGTCATGCGGTCCACACGAGAACCAGCGGGCGTGAGTGGCACTGCAGGCGGCGTCATGGGCGGCATCCTTGGAGGCATCGCAACCCAACCTACGCAACCACCTGTGCCGAGCACGCTTTTGCAGCTGGGTCGGCGAGCGCCGGCGGACCGGTGACCGCGCTGGCAGTCGATCGCGCTTCAGGCTGTTTTTTCCGCTCCAGCTCCTCTGCCCAGCCATCTCGCCATCCTCTCGATGGCCTCGCGTGGCAACCAGCGGCTCGCTATTGACACCGATCACCATGTCTTCTTCAGCGATGATGAGGGCAGAAACTGGAAGGCCGTTCCCTCGCCATGGAAGGGCCGCGCCAGTCAGCGTCGCGCTGACCTTCGGCGGTCTCCTTCGGCTAGCGTTAGGGCCGCCCTCAAAATGAGTTCTCATCCCGCAGCGGCCACAGAGCGCAACGTTGTCCGGCACCATCACCGATCCTGCCGGCGCCGTGATTCCCGGCGCAACTCTGACCGCCACCAACTCCAGCGGCGTGCTCGTTGGCAGCGCGACGACCGACAGCCACGGCCAATATCGCATGGAAGCTCTCGCGCCCGGCAGCTATCGGATAGAAGCCCAGGCAACGGGTTTCGAAAAGCAATCGTTCGCCACCGAAGTGGCGCCCTCGCAACAAGCCGTGGCGGATGCCAGACTGCGCGTGGGTTCGGCCGCGCAGACAGTCGCGATCGAGGCATCCCCCGCTGCCGCGGAAACCTTGTCCGCCGACGCAAACCAGGCGGCCAAACCCGCCCTCGGTCAGCCCACGTCGCGCTTCGAGTTAACCACCGACGACGGGGAGCACTGGACCAGCACCGACGGACAGAGCTGGACTCGAGTGACGCCCGGCCAATAAGTGCCGCCAATCATCGTGAAAATATTTTTGTTTTTCTCTGCAAGGTTGTAGAAGCTCTGCGTTCTCCGCTTAGACAGAAGCTGCCATGCCCCCCAAACCCGGCAGCACACTCGGAGAACCGGCATGCTCACGCGCTGCGGCAGCGTTCTACTTAAACTTCTTCCTCCCTTCTCGTTCGTACTGCTCCTTATCGCTCTTGCCGGCGCCTACGCTCCGTTTACTGAAGCAGGCGCTCCGTCGGCCGCGGCGACTTCAGTCGTGGCGTCCTCTCGGTCGCCATCCCCTACCATGGGGCGCGCCCGGGTTCCGGCAAGCTCATCACCGAGATCGTCGATCCCGAGGACCACGTCCTCGGCCGCGCGGAACGGCCGGTCGAAATCGCCCAAAGCGATGGCAGCTGGCAGCAGAGCATCGCGCCCGCAAAGCCCATCGCATTCGAAGACCTGGTTTGGCAACGGGTGCGTTATCGTTTCGAATACGGCGACAAGGCCATCCCAGCGATCACCGGGGTCGAATCCATCTCCCGCATCCTGCGCCGGCCGGTGGTTCGCATTATTGGCCAGACCGAGTTCCTCGCCGGCAGCGATGCCGCCATCCGCGTGCTGGTCTCCGACGCCGGCAACGAGGACGCCGCACTCACCGGCACCGTCCGCGCCGAACTTCTCATTCCGCAGCAGCGAAGCTCGCTTGCTCTTTTCCGGGCGCCTCAACCGGCACGGCACGGTCGCGGCTCAGTTTCACTTTCCGGCCGGGCTCGAAGGCAAATACGATATTCGCTTCATCGCCGACACACCGATCGGTTCCACCGAATACACGCAGCCCATCGAGCTCAAGGATCCGGCATTGATTATGCTCACCACCGAGAAACCGATCTACCAGCCCGGCCAGACGATCCATGTGCGCGCGCTCGCGCTCGATCGTGCCAGTCATCGGGCGGATGCGGACCGCAACCTTACCTTCGAGGTGGAAGACTCGCGCGGCAACAAGGTCTTCAAAAAGAGCACAGCGACGGATCATTTTGGCGTCGCCTCCGCGGAGTTCTCGCTGGCGGACGAGGTGAACCTGGGCACCTATCATCTGCGCGCCCTGATGGGCGACAGCTCCGCTCCCGTCGAATAGTGCTGAAGTTGCCCTCAACGTGGAAAGGTATGTCCTGCCGAAGTTCAAAGTCGCGGTCGAATTCACGGAAAAAGACAACAAGCCGCGGCGTGACTATCGTCCTGGCGATCACGTCACTGGCACGGTGCGCGCCAACTACTTTTTCGGTAAGCCGGTCGATCACGCAGAGGTCGGTCCTGAAAATATCGAGCATGGATGTGGAGGTTTTTGAAGCAGCATCCGCCAAAGGCAAGACAGATAAAGACGGTGTGTATCACTTCGATCTTGTGCTCCCTGCCTACTTTGCCGGGCGGAATTTAAGCCAGGGTGCAGCGCGTGCCCTGGTCGAGGCCACGGTAAAAGACTCCGCGGACCACGCTGAGACCCGCGGCGAACCGATCACCATCAGCCAGGCGCCTCTGCTGCTTACTGCTGTTCCGGAGGGCGGCACACTGATCCCTCATCTTGAGAACCAGGTATTTCTTTTAAGCTCCTATCCCGACGGCACACCGGCAGCCGCAGCTCTTACGGTCCACATTCCTGGTGAGCACGATCAGCACGTCACCGCCGACAGCAGCGGCGTCGCCACGATTCATATGGTTCCCGGCTCGGTCAGCTCGTCGCTCCGCGTAGACGCGGATGATCATCGCGGCGCCCGCATGACAGCAAATGTTTCGCTCGAGACGCGGGAAGGCGCCGACCAGATCCTGCTGCGCGTCAACCGCGCCATCGTCAAAGCCGGCGAGCGGATGGAATTGAAAGTCCTCTCCACCCGCAATCGCGGCTCGGCTTACATCGACATCGTGCGCAACGGGCAGACGATTCTGACCCGTGATCTCGACCTGGAAAACGGGCAGGCCGAGCTCACGCTCGCGGCCACCGCGGAGATGGCCGGCACACTCGACATCGACGCCTACCTCTTCGGCCGCGACGCACAACCCGTCGCCGACCATCGCCTCATTTTCGTGCAGCCGGCGGACGAGCTGAAGATTGAAACAACCACTGACGCAGCCAGCTACGGCCGGGCAGCGATGCGCGTATTTGCTTCCGCGTCACCAACGCCCATGGGGAAGGCGTCAGCGCCGCGCTCGGCCTGCAGATCGTCGATGAAGCAGTCTTCGCCCTGGCGGAAAAGCAGCCGGGCTTCGCAAAAACATTCTTCTATCTCGAGCAGGAAGTAATGAAGCCGCGCTACGAGATCCACTCGCTCTCTCTGTCGAGCGCCATCGAACCCGTGGAAGGCCGCCGCGGCGATCAGCAGGACCGATCTGCAGGAGGCAGCCCGCGCTCTTTTCTCGGCAACCGAGATGGCTAGACCAGCGAAGCTCGACACCGAGTTTGGCCGCAGTCTGCCGCAGGACAAGTACTTTGAATACCAGCAGCGCTACCGGTCGGTCTTCCTCGACCAGGTGCGCGATCTTGCGGCCCAACTCAGTGAAGAGATGCGGAAACCAAGGGCACGCCGAGCCGCGCGGACATTCCATCCATGGTCAATGCCGCGCAGCCGCGCGACTCCTGGAACACGCCGCTGCATATCGAGCCGGCGCCCTGGGGCGAGGCAGACGCACGTCTACCTCGTGCGCAGCGCGGGTCCGGATGGCGAATTCAACAGCCGAGACGATCTTGTTGCCTATATCGAAGCTCGCTCCGGAAAGCTGGTTGCCAGCCGGGAAGCCGGGGCACCCTGGAGATCCACCTCGAGCACAACCGCGGCCCCATGAATCAACGAGCCGAGGTCAGCGGTACGGTACTCGATCCCACGGCGCCGTCGTTCCCGGCGCAACCATCACCCTGCTCCAGATCTCCACGGCCAACACCCGCACCACGCATGCCGCGGCCGATGGCCAATTTAATCTTGCGGCTCTTCCTCCGGGCAGCTATCGGGTGGAAGTCTCATCGCCTGGATTCTTCGACCTCTGCGAGCGGCTTCACACTGCAGGAGCGCGACCGCGCGCTCCTCAGCGCCACACTGGACGTTGGCAGCGTAACCGAGGCCGTCGTGGTGGAACCGGCGCCGCCGCCAATGGCCTTGATGAGCCGGAGTGGCGGGAGGCGTGATGGGCGGCATAGCAGGGGGCTTGCGGGCGGTAGACGCGCTACGGCAGCCCGATGGAAAAAGCAGACGTCGCTGCCCAGCCCGTGAACGGGCGGGGGTTCGCCGTGATGCTCAAGACAGTCATCGCAAGAGGCTGCGCCGCATGTTCGCTCTTACTTCCCGGAAGCGCTCTACATCAATCCGGAGATCATCACCGACGCCCAGGGCAACGCCAACATCTCCATTCCGGTTGCCGACTCCATTACCACGTGGCGCATGGCCATGCTGGCCTCCACTGCTTCCGGCGCACTCGGCAGCGCGACTTCGAGCCTGAAGGTATTTCAGGACTTCTTCGTGGATCTCGATCTGCCCGGTCACGCTCACCCAGGGCGACCAGGTCTCTCTCCCCATCGCGGTCTACAACTACTCCGGCAAATCCGGCGAGGTTAGCCTGAAGCTCAAGCGGGAAGACTGGTTTTCACTCGACCACGATACGCCGGAAAAATCTGTCGCTGCTGAATCGGGCCGCGTGGCCGGCGCGCAGTTCACACTCACCGCCAGGCGCATCGGCAAATTCAAGCTCACCCTTTCTGCCCACATGGAGGGCGCCGCCTCGCGCGATGACATCGTTGTTCGCGAGATCGAGGTCATCCCCAACGGCCGCGAGCAGGACCATGGTTTTCAACGGGCGGCTCGAAGGCTCGCCGTCACACACGATCTCCACTTTCCCGAGAACGCCATTGCCGACGCCAGCAGCATCCTCGTCCGCCTCTATCCCGGACCGCTCAGCCAACTGATCGAAGGGATGGACAGCATCCTCAGCATGCCCGGCGGCTGCTTCGAACAGACTTCTTCGAGCACCTATCCCAACGTACTTGCGCTCGACTACATGAAGCACACCAAGAAGCTCACTCCGGAGACACACGCCAAGGCCGAAGGCTACATCGCCAACGGCTACCAGCGCCTGCTTACCTTCGAAGTTCCTGGAGGCGGCTTTTCCTGGTTCGGCCAGGCTCCCGCTAACAAGATTCTTACCGCCTACGGCCTGATGGAGTTCAACGACATGGCAAAGGTTTCGGACGTGGATCCGCAGGCTGATCGAGCGCACCCGCGACTGGCTGGTCAGCCAGCAACAAGCGGACGGCAGTTGGAAGCCCGACGCCTCTTTCATCAATGAAGGCGCAACCGATCGCTACAACTCCAACGTGCTCCGCATCACTGCTTATATTGCCTGGTCGCTGGTCGATACCGGCATGCAGGGCCCGGCGATCGACAAGGCCAGGGACTTCATCGACGCTCATCTGAACTAGCGCCCGGATCCCTACACGCTGGCCGTGATCGCCAACTTTGCCGCCGAGTACGGCCGCGATCGCGACTTCACGCGCCGCTCCATGCAGGCGCTGCTCGACGCGCGCACGGAAAAGGGGGATCAGGTCTTCTGGAGCGCCGAAGAGACCGGCGTTTACTCGACCGGCGCAAGCGCTGCCATCGAGACCACCGGTCTGGCCACGCAGGCGCTGCTCAAGTGGGGCCAGGCCTCCGAGACGGCGCGTAAGGCGCTCAACTTCATCGCGCAAAAGAAGCAGGCCTCCGGCGCCTGGGGCACCACGCAGGCCACCATCATGGCTCTTCGCGCCTTGCTGCTGGCCACGCAAATGAGCGCGACCGACGTGCACGGATCGGTCCAGGTGATGCTTGACGGCAGGGAAGTGAAGACCCTCAACCTTACCGCGAACAACAACGATCTGCTTCACCAGTTCGTCTTTAAGGGTATCGACGCGCACCAACCTGCCTCGGTTCGACTCCGTTTCGAAGGCGCGGGGAGCCTTGCTTACCAGGTAGTCGGCCGTTCCTTTATCCCGTGGGATGAAAAGCCTGCCGCCGAGCCGCTTTCCATCAACATTGCCTACGACCGCACCCGGCTATCGCAGAACGACATAGCCACCGAGACGGTGACGATTCGCAACAATCTCGGCAAGACCGCGAACATGGTCATGGTGGACCTGGGCATCCCGCCGGGCTTCGATCTGCTGAGCGAAGACCTGCAATCGTTGCAGGAAAAAGCCGCCGGCGCCAATGCGGGGCGGCTGGAGAAGTTCAGCCTGACCGCCACCCAGGCTATCCTCTACTTCAATGGTCTTGCGCCGCACCAGGAAGTCACGCTGAAGGTCCGTTTGCGCGCCAAATACCCCATACGCGCGCACACATTGCAGTCGCGCCTCTACGAGTACTACGACCCCGACGTGAGCTCGACCGCGCGGCCGGTAAAGCTGGAAGTGGATGGGCGATGAAAATTGGCGGCTAAGTCTTTTGCTTCACAATTCCGTCCCGCGTATGAGCAGCTGTGGGCTGTGGCTGTTCATGAAGGCCCACCCCACGCGTTTCCTTAAGCATGTTCACACAGACCAACGACACGGCGCAGGCACTCGCAACGTAGACCGAGACCCAAAGATTACTGAAGCCCCCCTGCGCTCGTGGTTTCACCTTCGCTTCATCATCCAGCCGATGGATATTCCGGTGGCGACGCCTATCGCAATTCCTGTCGCGATGCCTATCGAAAATGTCGCCATCACTGTCTCGACGGGGTGCCGCTGCAGGCGCTTGATTGTGTCATCCATGAGCTCTTCGGCAGTGTCGCCGCCTTGTTTTACGATGCGACGCGTCGCTCCTAAACTCTCCTCAAGCGCATCTGCAAGGGCAGCTGTAGCCCGCGAAGCCTGCCGCGCTGCTTCGGTAACTCTGTCTCCTGTCCATTCCGCCACTGATTGCGCCATGATCTATTGATCCCCCTCGTCTCTCAGTTCGCCTGCGCTTTTGCCTGGTTCCCCACAGCAAGGTTGCCTTCACACGCGATGGCCCTTTGTTGAAGGCCGCAGCTTGTATGTTACGCCCCGCCATCGAACTATGAAAATGGGGCCTTGTTTCCCTGGAATCTCGTGCCGGTGAAGCCAGTCGTACTTGTTCAGTCAAAATAGAAGTCAGGCGTTCTTAAGAGGAGCTAACCAATTCACGATTGACTTCATGACCGTCTCATTACGATGATTGAACACGGTCGTACGGGAGCGGACGATACCGTATCCCGGGCGGTTCACTGAGCGGCGAACTTCCAGCACCTCCGACTCGGTGCGGAGTTTATCCTCAGGACGCACGGGATGAGTCCAGCGCATTTCGTCGACGCCTGCGCCGATCATGCCACCCTTCACCTTGATCGATTCCACTCGAAGGCGCATGACAATCGCGGCCGTCAGCCATCCAGAAGCGCAAAGACCGCTGAAGAAAGAGTTCTCGCCCGCGCCCTCATCGATGTGGAACGGCTGAGGATCATAGCTCTCGCCAAACCTTATGATCTCCCTTGCTGTCACGCGGTAATTGCGTAAAGAATTGAACCTCTGACCGGGATAGAAGTCTTCGAAGTACAGCTCCTCTTCCATGGATCCTCCTGTGGACGTCTCTTGTAGCATCTCTCTCTTGCCCTCATTGATAGAGTTCCGCGAACGGCTCGGAACAGCATTTAGGTGACATCCATCATAGAGGCAATTTGAAAAACACGAAGGGGTGGGGACAAACAGGGTGGGAAAAGCAGGTTTTCCGGGCTTTCTCTCTGCCCGTGATCGTTCGCGTGCTGGGCGATGCTATCTCAGTAACAGGGCATGCTTGGCATGAACTCCAAGCAGGATGGAGTACGGACCAAGACGATGAAATCGACTACATGGCTAGGGTGAAGGCGCGCAAAGCAGAATTGTCAGGTAAGAACCGAGCGGCTGTCGCTGCATATTAGATCAGCCACGCCTTGGGAACGGAGAGGAGCTCAGCTATACAGAGTCTTATTAATGACTTCCGTAGCAACGGCAAGTTTATGCCGTCTGCTCAAATCATGATGTTCGTTTAAGCGTCTCGCTCTCAAGGCGGCTGATTTTTTCCGCCACGGCGAGACTAATGAAGTGGTTAAGTGAGACCCCGTCCTTTTGCGCCAGGATACTTGCCATATCTTTCAGCGATACCGCAAGGCGAAGGGGGAAGGTCATGCGTCTTTTTTCATCGATGTTCATTGTTTGGACCTTCTTTCTTGTAACTAGAACGTTAGTAACGACATGTTGCGGATTGTAGACTCTCGCTGTGACGTTAAGAATCACCCAAAAGTTGTAAACACGCTGTATAGGTGAAACCTGCGTGAATCGGGGAATCCCTGATATAGTCCCGCCATGAAACAACCCAGCTTAATACGAAACATCCTATTGTGTTCTATTGCATGGCGGCTATCTCGCGCAGACTCAGTCGAACACGTGATATCGCCGTAGATGTCAAAACCATCTATATCTCGCCAATGGCTCTAAAGTTACTCGACTTTAATGTTTAGATGTCTAGGTTACAGCAGGGCTGAAGCGAGCGGCTGGGCAGCGCTCATAGCGGCCCGGTCGCTGATCACCTGGAGGTCGAGGCCGATATGCGGTGTGACATTCATCATTCGTTCGCCGATCAGATAAGCTGGATTGCTTCGTGCTTCTGGCAGAGCGCGCAAGCTACTCTCAGCCCATTTCTACTTACACCGGGCCGCCGCGGGTGCACAGGTCAAGCGAGCCGAGCTCCGCACCGGCCATGCAGGACTGTCGATAGTTTTAGCCGCATGTATCGCGTTGACCGGTTGCGGTTCCGGCGGATATGCGGGCAATGGCATCACAAGCCTCTCTACCTCCGCCATCACGATCGATGCCGGCCAGTCGTTTCAGATAACCGCCGCCCTCACAGGAGATGCGCCGGTGTCATGGACGATGGCAGGTGGCTCATGCTCCGCGGCTGCATGCGGTTCTCTCTCGAGCCCGACGGGGGCTACTGCCACCTATACAGCGCCTGCGGGGATTACCTCCCAGATGAAGGTGACCTTAACGGCGGCGACCAGCGGGACAACAAACTCCAGCGTCGCCAGCATCACGGTCAATCCGGATCCGGTGATCTCAGGAACTCCGCCGCCCGGAACGGTGGGGACTGCTTATAGCACGACCTTGAGCGCCGCGGGCGGCACCGCGCCGTTGACGTGGAGCACGGTTGGAGCGCTTCCCGCCGGACTAACCTTCAACCCGGCAACCGGGCGTGATCTCCGGAACCCCCACCACCGCGGGGTCGATTGGCTTCTCTGGCGCAAATACTGGACTCCAGCGATGTGCCTTATACGGCGAAGGCGGCGGAAACGATCGCCATCTCAACCCCGATCGCACCCCTGGAAATCATTTCGGGCAATCCTCCTGCCGGGACGGTGGGCATAGCCTATTCCACCTCGCTGAGCGCTTCGGGAGGAACCAGCACCTTACTCCTTTAGCGTAACTTCTGGTTCGTTGCCCGCAGGGCTCACGCTTGCGGCGGCCACCGGCGTGATTGCCGGAACGCCCACAGCAGCGGGAACATCGAACTTCACGGCCAGGTGGAGGACGCTTCTGGCACCAAGGCTTCCGCGAGCTTCAGCATCACGATCCATGCAGCCGGCAGCGGCCCGCAGTTCTGACTCTGTCGCCTCTGCCTGGCGCGACAGTCGGAGTACCCTACAACGCCACGATTGGCGTACAGGTGGAACAGCGCCCTACACCTGCCTGCAAACCGGCGGTAGTCTGCCTGCCGGGCTGACCTTGTCGGCTAGCTGCGTGGTGAGCGGCACGCCCACCACTGCCGGGACATCGCCCTTCACCGTCAAGGCTACAGATTCCGGCAGTCCTGCCTTAACGGGCACTGGCCCGGAGAGCATTACCGTTGCCGCGGCTGGTTCTCTTACCCTGACCTCACCACCGAATGGAACCGTGGGCACCCCTTATAGCGGCTGCCATTGGGGTAGCGGGTGGTACTGCGCCTTACAGCTGCGTGATTGTAAGCGGTACGTTGCCTGCGGGGTTGGCGCTGGGCTCCGGCTTGCCTCATCACCGGGATACCGACAACGGCGGGAACGTCGAACTTACCGTCACTGCCACAGACTCCAGCAGCCCGATCAAGACGATCACCGGACCGGTCAGCCTCACGATTCTTCCCAGCGCGCTGACGCTCAAGTTATCCACGCTTCCCGAAGCAACCGTCGGCGTACCTTATACCGCGACCATCGGCGTGTCAGGTGGAACCGCACCCTATAGCTGCCTGCAGACCGGAGGCACGCTGCCGCCTGGACTCACCTTATCCGCAAGTTGCGTGGTGAGCGGAACCCCTACGACCGCCGGCACCTCTACCGTGCAAGTAAAGGCAACCGACTCCAGCAGCCCAGCCGAAACGGTCACCGGGCCGGAAAGCATCACCGTGGCGCCGGCCGGCTCGCTCACCATTACCTCTCCGCCGAGCGCAACCGTGGGCACACCCTACAGCGGGACCATTGGCGTATCGGGTGGGACCGCGCCCTATAGCTGCGTGATCACTGCCGGGTACACTGCCTGCCGGGCTAACCCTGGGTGCGGGTTGCGTGGTCACAGGAACCCCGACCACCGCCGGAATCATCGACCGTAACCGTCAAAGCGACGGATACCGGCAGCCCGATCAAGACCACGACGGGTCCGGTTACCCTGACAATCAATCCCGCGCGCTGGCTTTGACCTTATCGACCCTCCCAGGCGCGACGGTGGGCGTACCTTATAGCGCCACCATCGGGGTTTCAGGCGGGACCGCACCCTATACCTGCCAGCAGAACGGGGGCACGCTGCCTGCCGGCCTTACCTTATCGGCGAGTTGCGTGGTAAGTGGAACGCCCACGACCGCCGGGACTTCTACTGTCGAAGTGAAGGCAACCGACTCCAGCAGTCCGGTCGAAACGGTTATCGGGCCGGAAACCATCACCGTGGCTGCGGCCGGCTCACTCACCATTACCTCCCCTCCGGCTGCCACCGTGGGCACACCCTACAGCGGTACCGATTGGCGTTTCTGGTGGGACTGCGCCCTATTCCTGCGTGATCACTGCCGGTACCCTCCCCGCTGGGCTAGCCTTGGGCGCGGGTTGTGTGATCACCGGGACGCCGACGACCGCCGGAACATCGACCGTAACCGTAAAAGCGACGGATACCAGCAGCCCGATCAAGACCACGACGAGCCCGATTATTCTGACGGTTAGTCCCAGTGCTCTTGTCCTGACCTTACCGACGCTGCCTGGAGCGACGGTCGGAGTACCTTATAGCGCCACCATTGGCGTGTCTGGAGGAACGGCGCCATATGCCTGCAGCCAGGTAGGAGGCGCGCTGCCCGCCGGACTCACCTTGTACGGAAACTGCGTGGTAAGTGGAACGCCAACGACTGCAGGCACCTCTACCGCGCAGGTAAAGGCGACGGACTCCAGCACTCCCGTCGAGACCATCACCGGGCCGGAAAGTATCACGGTCGTCGCCTGCTCCGCTGAGCCTGACGTTAGCGACGCTACCGGGCGCGACGGTTGGCGTAGCTTACAGCGCCACCGTAGGCGTGTCTGGCGGAACAGCGCCTTACGCCTGCACGCAGGCGGGAGGCACGTTGCCCGCGGGACTTACCTTGTCTGCGAGTTGCGTGGTGAGCGGCACGCCGACAACCGCCGGGACTTCTACCGTTCAGGTGAAGGCGACGGACGCCAGTACTCCCGTTGAGACCGTCACCGGGCCGGAAAGTATTACCGTCTCGCCTGCTCCGCTGAGCCTGACCCTGTCTAGCCTCCCCAATGCAACGGTAGGCACCGCCTACACCGCCACCATAGGCGTGGCCGGCGGAACCTCTCCCTACAACTGCTCGATCGTTGCCGGCACGCTGCCTGCCGGCCTGACGTTGGGAGGGGCTTGCGTAGTAAGTGGTACGCCAACCGTCGCAGGTACGGTTACTTTAAGCGTCAAAGCGACAGACGCCGGCAATCCCGTGTTGAAACCACAACCGGCCCGGTCGGACTGACGGTTCTGGCCGCTCCGCCAACGTTGACCCTTACTTCTCCGCCGAATGCAACGGTAAACGTGCCCTATTCGGGAACGATTGGCGTCACAGGCGGTAAAGCACCCTATACCTGAGCTCTAACCGCCGGTACTTTGCCCGCGGGACTCACCTTGTCTGCGAGCTGCGTGGTCAGTGGCACACCAACCACGGCGGGCATCGGCAACCATAACCGTCAAAGCGACTGACTCCAGTACTCCGGCGGCAACCACGACGGGCCAGTGACCATCACCGTCCTGCCGCCCACAGCAACCCTGACCCTCAGCTCTCCGCCGAACGCTACGGTGAGTGTCCCCTACACGGGCACGATCGGTGTAGCCGGCGGAACAGCACCTTATAACTGCACTCTTGTCTCCGGTACTTTGCCTGCCGGGCTCTCATTGGGTGCGGGCTGCGTGATCAGCGGCACACCCACGGCTGCAGGAACCTCGACGGTCATGATCCACGCGACGGACTCCGCGACACCAACGCCCGATGCGGTGACTGGGCCGGTCAGCATCACCGTTTCTCCTATCTCCGGCCCTGAGCCTTAACCGGATCTCTGCCAAATGCGACGCTGGGGGTGGCCTATACACAAACCCTGGTCGCGACCGGAGGGACTGAAACCTTACACCTACGCTCTCACCGCCGGCAGCTCTGCCGCCGGGATTGAGCCTGTCATCTACAGGAACGATCAGTGGCACGCCGACAGCAGTGGGCGCATCCAGCTTTACGGTCACGGTTACCGACACAGAGACGACGCCGCAGACGGCAAGCCTGCCCCTGGTTCTGCTGGTGGTGTATCCGACCACGGCTACCGATTCGGAATTGATCGGTCCTTATGCCTTCCTCTTCCAGGGCTATGACGATGTACTTGCCGGCGTGCTGGCATACCAGACAGCGACCGTTGGCAGCTTGACCGCCGATGGCACGGGCGTGATCAGCGATGGGGAACTGGATGCCAACCATCAGTCGTCCAACCCGGCCGGAAACACCGTCAGCAGCCAGCAATTCCTCGGTACCTACACGTTGGCTACGAACAACCGCGGTTACATGACAATCACCACCCTCAACGCCAACGGAACAACGGCGGCCCGCTACCTACGCCATCACGGCGAAGGCTCCGGCTGCCCCTGCCACGGTGGCCACCGAGGTCAGACATGATCGAATTCGACGATAACGGGCTCGAAGGCACGCGTGGTTCGGGCACCATGCTGGCCCAACAACCGACTGCGTTCAGCGCCGGGCTGAAGGGCAGCTATGCTTTCGGCCTCTCTGGTGATACGCCCTGCCTGCCGGCCTGCACCGTCGGGATCATCGCCGGCCCAGTCGCTTCCGTGGGTCAGTTCACTACGGATGGAACCAGCCTCCTGACCAGCGGAACGAGTGACGCCAACATCGCCACAAAAAACTATGCGGATGCCCTCCTCACCGGCAGTTATGGGGCTGCGGATGGAAATGGACGCCTGCAATTGACCATGGATACCGCCGGAACGCCGTCCGGGATTTATCCAACCGACTATGCGGTTTACCTGGTAAACGCCAACCAGGCGTTCCTCATGTCGACCGATAAGCACTCAACCTATCTGTTGCTGGCCGGCACAGCCCAATTGCAGACGCAGAGCTACCTTCAGCAACGCGTCGATGAACGGAGCCTTCATCGGCTACGAGAACGCCCAGGCATATCCAGGACTGTTGGGTGTGACCTTGGGCGATGTGCTCAACCTCAGCACAGCCACTATCTTCCGGGCTACCGGCAAATGCTGCAGGAACATGCGACTTTACCAATGTGGATGTGGCAGGCCTTACCGGTCTGGTCGATCGGGCTGACCGGATTGGGAAGCAGCGCCACCATTCTGAATGCATTGCTGGGAACCTATCAATCAACCGGGACCAGCACCTGCACCGTTGCGGCCAACGGCCGTGGGGTGCTGGATTACCCCACTCCCAACAATGCGCTTTCCCTGGATGCTGGGCGCTGCTCGGGCTGTCGACAGCTCCGCCGGCTCCGCGTGAGTTCTATCTCATAAGCCCTAACAGCGGATATTTCCTGGAGACGGGTTACGCCGGCCTGGGGAGGTTCGAGCCGCAGACCGGAACTCCGTCCACCCTGGCATCACTGGACGGAACCTACGTTTACGCGAGCCTGCCTGCGGCGTCGCTGGCCAGCATCAACACCTCCGGAATTTTCGTTGCCGAACGGCGCGGGAAATGCGACCACCACCACCGATTTGAACGTCGGCGTTGGGACCATCAACGTGCTGCAAACCGATGTGACCAGCTACCTCCACCTATCACCTGACGAATGCCGCTGCCGGGCGCTTTGTGCTCGGTGCCACCATCGTCCTCTATGAGATTGCGCCGGGCAGATTTGTTCTGGTCGATACCAATGCGCTGACTACGTCACCCGGTATTTCATTGTTGTACTAAGGCCTTTCCTGCATCGCTGCAATAGGCCGGCAAGAACAGGCGGTCTATTACAACGAGATTACCGGGCACGCAGCCCAGAAGGAGTTACGAACAATGCGCGGAACGCGTCTATCAATCCTGGCCTTGGGTCTCGGAGCTGTTGGCTGCCTCTGCTGCCTTTGCGCAAAGCAAGCCGCAATTCAAATTACTGGATGCCACGCGCTACGACCTCTCGATTGGATATAACAATATCCGCGCCAATGCGCCGCCGGGCGGCTGCCCAGTGCTTCGACATGAATGGCGGATTTGTTTTCGGCACCGTTCACCTGACAGACTGGTTCGGAATCTCAGGGGAATTCACCGGCGGCCACAGCAGCAATATCAGCACCCTCGGGCAGGGACTTACTTTGACCACCTTTACCGCCGGACCGAGGGTGTCGCATACGGTTCCGCCGATATACTCCGTTTGGCGAAGTGCTGGTCGGCGGAGCGCACGGAAGCGATTCCTACTTTCCTACCAAGACCTCCAGCTAGCACGAGCTTCTTCCAGCTTTGCCGTTTCTACTGGGGGTGGACTGGATGTAAGCTTGAACCCGCGCTACTCGATTCGCGCGCTTGACCTGCAATACCTTAGAACCTCCTTTCCCAACGGCGTCAACAATGAGCAGAATCAACTGATGATCGGCGCAGGATTGCTCATCAAGTTCCATGGCCACGGCAACGAAACTGCTGCGCCCACGCCCGTGCAACCAGTAGCTCCCCCGCCACCTCCACCGCCGCCGCCACCGCCAAGTGTGGCTCTTACCTGCGGCACGAACGTCGCGAATGTTCCTTTGGGGCAGATGGTCGTGATCTACTGGTGACGCCAAGACCGAACCAGGACAGCTGGACCTGATTATTCGTGGTCTACCGACGGCGGCGCGATCGAAGGCTCAGGAAACGTTGTCTCCATAAACACCACGGGGATGGCAATCGGAGATTATCGGGTCAAAGGGCATGCAAGCCTTGCTCCTCTCCATCCATCGGCCGGGAGTGCGTCGCGGTATTCAGGGTCGTCCCGGTCGAGGTACCGCCGGCTTCGACCACGACGTACTGTCAACATGGAAAAGAACGAGAAAGACTTCCACGACAACGTGAAGGACGCGTACTTTGGCGTGAACAGCGCCAAGATCACGCCCGATACGCTGGCCACGATCATTCATGCTGCCCAGTACCTGGTTGCCCATCCGGCGATCCAGGTCATTATCAGTGGATGGGCGGACCCTCGAGGGTCGGTGGACTACAACCTGGCGCTTGCATGCGAAACGCGCCAATGCTGTTCGCGCTGCCCTGATCGACGCCGGAGTGCCTCCAAGCCAACTCGAAATCATCAGCAACGGCAAGTCGAGCCAGGTGTGCACGACCAGGGACCAGGAATGCTGGAGACAGAATCGCCGCGTTTCGTACAGCATGAAGCCGTGAGCGAACTTCAAAAATGGGCGGGGGAAGGTGTTTGCGTGGGAAAGGTCCGCTACACCGCAGGTCCCTCGGCTTCTGCTCCGACACTCCTAATGACAGAGTTGCGACGGCCTAGGTTTGGTGCCGCGCCTACGGCGCTCAGATCATCTTCGGAATATTTCCCAGCCCTTACGGGCTGGGCTGACGTTTGGCGGTCGGCCCTCCCGGCCTCGCATCCGTGCCGGTTTTACGTCATTTCTCTCTTAACTTGCGACAGGCAAGTCAGATCGACGGGATGACAAAGGGGCGGGTGTCTACCCACAGAGAGCAAATTACTGGATGAAAGCGGTTGTTCATCTCCTTCGCTAGGCCGGCGGTAGTTGTTTCTAGTTATTGAGCAGGCCTTCAAGACTGTTCACCTCGTATTTTGCTTTGTCCATGTGGTCGCGGGCGGCTGCTACATCTCCGTCCTCCAGGTCCGTCTTCTCTGCGCTGAGGTAGGCATTCATGCGGACATACGCGCCGGCAAGCTCCTGGTTCAATCCTCCACCGGCGGCTTCTTGCTCACTCTTCAAACGTTTCACGATGATCCTGTCGGCGGCGGCCCGGGCATCCAGCGATGCCGTCTGGTTGCGCACTTCCTGCAATTCGGCCAGCGTGGAAGCTGACAACGAGGGCCTGGCATGTTCTTCGCCCTCAGCCATCGTGTCCGGAAGTGAGGCGGGTTGATACTCCACCCGGGCGAGCTTAAGCGCCGCAGGCCGCACATGCTGGCTCGGCGAAACTGGCATCGCGCGCCGGTTGCGGTACAGAAGCAATGGCAGGCGGTGGAGCGGGATCGTTGTTGGGGATTTCCGTTGGGTCAGGCGGTGTTGTAGGCGAACTCTGTGACGTCTTGGTATCTGCTACGGCAACATGCTGCGCAACCTGCAACGATGGCAATTGAGTGCTTGCATGCGCTATGGTTTTCGCCGTAGCTGTAGTCCTAAGAAAATGCGGAAGACCCAAAGCGCTGGAGACCAGAACGACCACCATCGCAAACGCTTGCGCGGCGATCCACGATTTGCGGCGGGCGGCGGTGGGGAAGCGCGACGTTTTGGCGGCTACGGGAACCGCGCCCATGCGCCCGCCGCTGGCTGGAGCAGCACCAATCGCCTGGGCAAAAGTGGCGCTACTCTCGATCCGTGTTGGGGCGGCAATCCCCGTGGCCTGTCGCAAGGCATCGCTGAAAGCCGCTGCGTTCTGAAAGCGCTTCGCAGGATCTTTTTCCAAAGCCTTCAAAATCAAATCGCTCACCGGCTTTGAGAGAAGTGGGTTGACCTCGATGGGCGGCGGAGGCAAACTCGTCAACTGACTATGCAAATTACGTAAGCTGACTCATCCTCGAACGGGCGACGCCCGGCCAGCAGTTCGTACATCGTAATCCCGAGGGAATAGATATCGGAGCGCCCGTCGATCGGACAGCCGCCGCGCGCCTGTTCAGGAGACATGTAATAGAGCGAACCAACGGTCGTGCCGGGACGCGTGAGCTCATCCTGAATTTTCGACTTCGCAATGCCGAAATCTGTCAGCTTCGCGATACCGTTCGGCGTGATCAGGATGTTGGCAGGTTTGACATCACGATGGACGACACCGCGGTTATGCGCAAAGCTGAGTGCGGCGAGCACCTGGTGCATATACTTGACGACTTGTTCCAGGGGTAATGGGGCCTGCCTGGCTAGCTGCTGCAAGGTGAGGCCATCGACAAACTCCATCATCATGACGAGTTCGTCGCCGACCTGCATTGCCGTGTGCAGTTGCGCAATGTTGGGATGATCCAAGGCGGCCAGGGTACGAATTTCAGCGGCGAACCGGGCGGCCAAGTCCGGCTCAGCATTCAAGTCAGCGAGCAGAACCTTCATCGCCTCGGTGCGATGAGAGATGACATTGCGCACGCCATACACCCGGCTCATGCCGCCGACACCAAGAAGGCTTACAATCTCGTAGTCGGCGACCCGTTGTCCAACCTCGAAACCCACAAGATTACCTCCAGGTTCCACCTTCCAAAGACCGTCTAAAAACCACCGTCTTTGAATGAGGAGCCTACTCAGAATCACCTATGGGGGAGAAAGGGCCGCTGAGCATCTTTCAGTATCAACTCAAGATAGGTGTCTGGAGCCAGAAGGTAAATGGCGCGTATAGGTTAAGCGACGCCGGGCCCGGTACCCCGTTGGATTGGGTACTTACTTTGTGACAAATGCAGTGAGGGAATGTCCCGGCGCTCAAGTGTCTGCGCGAGAAGCGGCTGTCCCATGCCCTGGTTCTCTCACCATGGTTGGGGCACCCGCCACGGGGCGAGGGAGCTGGAGCGAATGAGCGCTGGACGTCCCGGCGCTATTCCTGTTTCCGCCATTGCCGCTTATGCGGTAGAGCGATCAGCCTTGGTAGCGGCAGCTATCACAGCTTTGACGGTGCATCTGCATGATGTAGGCCAACCGGGCCCGGCCCGCGCGATGCCATTTGGAAAACTCGTGACGTCCCACGGACAATAACGAGGCCGTGACCAGACTGTGTTCGTTATATCTGTTATTGCTTGCTTCCAGTTCCTGCATTTCGGGGCAAGGCATCATGAGTCCTCCAGGACAACAGTGTTCCTAGGTGCTTACGATACGGTGCAGTTGGTGAGGCCGGCTCTATAAACCGCACGAGCCTGAATCAGATGTAATGCAGCCTGGGTGACTGTCTGGGGACAGCGAACGGCGCGGATTCTCAGCCTGCGCCAGAACCCGCGCCGTACCCCTCCAGGGCAATATTCGTGGCATCCGGCTCAAAACCCTCGTCTTGTAGGGTTTTCTGGGCCACCGAGCGCAGGGCCTGCTCGTTTGGATTTTTGGGAAGCTTGCAATAACGCCGAATTACCTCTTCACCATTTGTAATTCGAATCAGCCAAGCCGACCTGCTCTTATCCCAAGTGACTTCTACCCGATCCGCACGCAATGGCCACCTCCGACCGGAAGCTGAATGACCGCGTAGACCAAGGTACAACTGAAAAGTCAATTCGTGAAGTCTGGGATGCCCACTTGCGACAGCGAGATTAGGACGAGGCCGTGCACATCATTCAAGGCCGCTCAAAATGGAGAGTTGGCTAGCAACACTGGCGACGGACCACTGCGGCAACTGGATATTCATCTAAGCCCGAATTCGAACCCATCTGGCTCGGAAAATAGTTCGGTCGCTTAGTGGGAGCCCCTTGTGATGGCGCTTAAGCTCGACGGCAACACTATCGAGCCCTGCCCGCGAGGTGCATCAAGCGGAGAAGACTTTCCCTCTGTTGTGTCGGCAACCGTTGCATGTCGATTTGGATTTGGGGCTGGCAAGAGACCTCGAATCCAGGACCCTTTAGTGAGCCTTGCGCTAACCACTTCCGGTTTTGGAGATGGGGCCGGATTTATCCGAGGCACCACGACTACCTTCCACCAGAGCGATAGACGCTGAGAACGGCCGCCTGCCCACCATGCCAGGGCTTCTTCCGCGGAGGGCGAGGGACGATTCGGAAATCTGTCTTCGTATGCGTCAATGGCGCTTTGAATTGCCAACATGTCCGAGGGAGTGAGAGTCATGAGCCACCTCAAGGATTGCGCCGCAAATCGTGCGGTGCAAGTTTCACCTATTTGTCGAATGTAACTAGATTGGGTACAGATGCCCACGCTATTGTCCCAATTGGAAGGCGCGATTGTAACCAGTAATAGGTTACCAATGGTGGCGAGTGCCTTTCGCGGGGTCACAGATGCTGGAACCGATGGCCTCTTTGCCGGGGCAAAAAAAGCAGGCCGGAAGCTTCGCAGCTCGCAGCCTGTTCTCATAGCCGTCACTCCTTGGTTCAACCACAGCCATCCTAGACCATTACCAAAGTCCGTGGATCGATTACACCGGCTGTTGTAAAACACCAAAGGAACCAGTCGCGGTTACGAACGAGGTATGGGCCCAAGGTGTTGTGTTTGATGACAACACAAACTGATTACATCAGGGACTCTCTGTAGTGACCTAGCTGGGTCAGTCGGGTTACCGCTAGGATGTACCGCATGCATATCCTCTGGGTTATTGCCAAACTGTTTTTCCTCCTGTCATTGGCGCCAGCGGTTGGAGTGCTGGTCGGGTTTCCCCTCTTCTTGTTGTCCGAACAGGTCAAGATGCTGACAGAACGACCCGTGACGGCCCAGGATGGGCTTGTTTCGCTCAGTAGTCTCGGGTAATTACTTGAGCGAAAGAACGGTAATCGCAGCTCGGTCACCGGTTTGTCCCACTTTCGGCGGTTTTGCGACGCCCTTTAGGCCTTTTCGATATGTCGAGCACTTTACGTCATTGTGACGGAGGTGGCGAAATGAAGAGACGCACATGGGTCTTCGCTCGATGCCTTCTTCAGCGAAGAGAGCATCTTTGCTGGCTTGAGGTCTATTTCTGAGACATGGGCGGGGTCACACGCGCTGCCGTGTCTTCTCATTCTCGCGCAGACTGTTTAGCTTGGTCTCCCTTGGCCGAGTCCCACGGTGGGGGCCCCTTGCTTTAGCAGACGGGAGCGATGCTTCAGCATCGCGGAAAGAGTCGCAACCTCACCCGATCGGGCTTAATCAGAATTTGTTGGACCTTTACGGCCCGACTAAAGAGGCTGCGGAAAAAGTCGTTGAAACTAGAAGAAATCATCCCTCAGTGGCTAAAGCCTGACCTGTTTGTAAACACCTACGTACGAGCTGAAGCTCGTAACCTTCAAAAGCCAGAGTTTTTCCGCAAGCTGTAAAGTCGTGCCCTGACACAGAACAGGAGTTTTCCGCAGCCTGTAAAGTCCTGTCCTGCTCCAAAGCCAATTTTCAAAATGCTTATCCGCACTTTTCGGTTGTGGGCTGGTGAGCGGGGAATTCGCGGTCTAGATTGCGCGCAGCATGCGGACTGGCAGCGAGATCAAGGCGCCCACCAGCTCCAGCGCTCCGTGCACGGCGATGCCGGCCAACCGGAAGGGCAATAAAATCACCCATACGATTGGATACAGGAGGATCGCCATCACAGCCAGGGGCCAACAAAGGATGAAGAGAATTAACCACAGCAAAAACTTGATCATGATTCCATTCCGCCCTATAGGGGAAACGTCCACCCCTGCTAAAGATTACGCAATCTGGCTGCCCGCGGTTCCCTGAGATTCCTGGCAACTACCCCATTATGCTGCCGGCGAGACTTATGATGGAACCGCACATCCAAGACGAGCAGAATAGGGGAGAAAATACCATGCCGGACCATGGAATCGTTCGTAAGCCGAGCAACTTTTCGGTGGAGGAAACCTTGAGCAAATTACAGGCCGCCCTTGCCGCCAAATCGATCAAGGTTTTCGCCTTGATCGATCACAGCGGGGAAGCGGAGAAAGCAGGAATGCAAATGCCTCCAACCAAGCTTCTCGTCTTCGGGAATCCAAAGGGAGGTACTCCCCTGATGGTGGCGGCGCCGAGCATCGCCATCGACCTGCCGCTCAAGATTTTAGTGGCCGAGGATGATCAGGGAAAGGTGTCGGTCTCCTACAACAGCCCTGCCTATTTAGGAGAACGGCATGGGGTGCCGGGGCACTTGCTGCAGAATCTAGCCTTCGTGGAGTCGCTGGCTGCGAGCGTCACTGGTTGATCATGCGGCAGCGGTCTTCCGTCCTCAACGATCAGATTGGTGCGCTGGCCCGGAAGGCGGGATTTTCCAAGGCCGGCATCGCTCCTATTCCACCTGCCGGCGAGGAGGCCCCCGAGCTTAGCCACTTTGAACCGTGGATCGAGAGCGGGTATGCCGGAGAGATGGAGTATCTGAAGCGGCGCGATGAAGCCAACCGGTTGCTGCGATCGTCTCTGCGCATTGCCGCACCGTGGGCGCGTTCCGTCATTGTCTGTGCCGCCAATTACAACGCCGAGGCACCCAAATCCATCGATCCGGCTTCTGCAGAGAGCGGCTGGATCGCCCGCTACGCGTGGACTGGCTATGCCGGGCAGCCGAGCGACTATCACGATATTCTGCTTCTCCGCCTGAAGCAGCTGGAGCAAAGCCTGCAGCAGGCGGTGGGCGCCTTTCAATCCCGCTGCTACGTGGACACGGGTCCCCTGGTGGAGCGGGTTTACGCCAAGTATGCCGGCATTGGCTGGATCGGAAAAAACACCTGCATCCTCAACCAGGAGTTCGGATCATGGCTTTTTCTGGGGGTGATTCTTACCGGGCTGGAGTTGCCATCTGCCGCGCCGGTCCGGCTGGCAGAAGACCGCTGCGGCAGTTGCACGCGATGCCTCGATGCCTGCCCCACCGGCGCTCTGATCGCACCCTACCAGATGGACGCGAGCCTCTGTATCTCTTACCTGACGATTGAAAAGCGCGGGCCCATTGCTGAGCCACTGCGTGAGCAAATGGGTCGTCAGGTCTTTGGCTGCGACATATGCCAGGATGTGTGCCCCTGGAATCGCCGTGCACCCATAAGCGAGGATGCAGAGCTGGCGGTTCGTTCAGAACTTGTCAACCCCGCACTTGCCTGGCTGGCGGAATTGGACGCGGAGAGTTTTCGTAGCCTGTTCCGGCATTCTCCTGTGCAGCGCACCAAGCTGAGCGGCCTATTGCGCAATGTAGCCATCGCCATGGGCAACAGCGGCCTGGAGAGCTACGTGCCCAAGCTACAGGAGTGGGCAGCCAGTTCGGAACCCGTGCTTGCGGAGGCGGCGCGATGGGCGCTCACCCGTTGCCAGCAAAAACCGGGAGGGAATGAGATGAGTCCCCTCAGCGGCTAAAGCCGGACCTGTTCGTGGCCACTTAAGTACGGGCTGAGGCTCGCTGCGGCGAGGTAGCCCGTACCCTTCACACAGTCATTGTGACACTGCTTTTAAAGATCAGGCGCTACGCACAACGTTGGCGGCGTTGAGTCCCTTGGGGCCTTGTTGGCATTCGAACTCCACCGCATCGCCCTCGTTCAGAGTCTTGTATCCGTTCTCCTGGATAGCGGAAAAATGAACGAAGACATCTTCGCCCGTGGAACGCTGGATAAACCCGTATCCTTTAGCTCCATTGAACCACTTCACCACGCCATTTTCCTTCAAGCGAACTCCCTTTCCCGACCTGATTAACCATCTCCAGCGTTCCTTAGGGACACCACGGGCGGCCGTTTAGCACACGGCAAATCCTGTGTCATCTGGAATGCTTTGAGAGCGATGAAACAATTACACCAATTGGCCTTCCAAGCGTTCCGAACAGGGAACTTTTGTTCGAGCTTGATGATGTTATGGCAGGAATTGGAATCCAGTGCAAGCAAAATTTGCCTGATGGAACCACGCCGCAATCGGTGGCGATGCTTGCAAGCCTATGGCTCTGTTGTCATGAAGTACAACGTTGTAGTTACCTGGCAATCGTGCGGGTGATTCCGAGCCTGCTTCCATGCTGCTAGCATCAGAGCCATGAGGCTCGGCATAACCGCCATCCCCCCAGTATTGGCAACGCCTGAAGAAGAAGCCCTCGTTGGTGTTCCCGCCCAACCAAAGCCGCCGGCCAGACTAGCCAGCAACGCCAGCCTGGTGGAAGAGATCGTCAGCCTTGCCCGCTACATGGCGCAGACCGAAGTGCATACCTACGCCTTCAGCGTCGCTGCCAATGCCATCCTGTCACTGTTTCCATTCATCGTCATGATGTTCACCATTGCGCGCCTGGTGTTTCATTCGACCGCGATGGAGAGTGCGATCGCGGACATGGTCCGCTATTTCCTGCCCAGCGGGCAGCAATTTGTCACCAAGAACATGGAGATTGTGGCCCACGCGCACAGTGGAGTGCGGGTTGCGTCGGTGGTCATGCTGCTGGTTTCTTCTACCGGCATTTTTCTACCGCTGGAAGTCGCCTTGAACCGGGTCTGGGGGGTCACTAAGAACCGCTCCTACATCATGAACCAGCTGGTCTCCCTTGGCCTGGCTGCAAGCATTGGCACCCTGGCCCTGGCCAGCGTCGCCGTCACCGCGGCGCAGCGATCACTGTTGCAAATGCTGTTCTTTGGCCACACCGATAATATGGTCTTCAGCTTTGTCTCCCACTGGCTGTTGCAGATTTCGGCGGCTTTCGCCAGTGTCCTGCTCTTCTTCCTCGTTTACTGGATCCTTCCCAATCGCAAGCTGCCCGTACGTGCGGTGCTGCCGACCGCCATTGTGATCGGGCTCTCTTGGGAAGGGGCCAAGATGTTGTACGTAGCCGCCCTGCCATGGATGGACCTGCAAAAGGTATACGGCCCCTTCTCCGTCTCTGTGAGCTTGATGTTGTGGGCGTTCGTGACCGGCCTGCTGCTACTGGCGGGGGCACACTACTCGGCTTCACGCCATGCTATGCGCATCGCGTACCTGGCAGACCTGGAACGCGCCAAAGAAAAAAAGCAATCTTCCTGAAGGGTCCCGCGGACGAAATACTCTAAGGGTCCTACGTCGCCAGCGTACGTGGCCGAAAATAGGTTCACCTGCCCTTGTAGTCGAGCGCGTCACGTAAGGCCTTCTGAGGAGGGGCTACTTGCCGGATTAACCTTCCCACAGTTGTCTAGCGAACCAGGAAAGCCTTCACCACGATGTCGTTGGGTGATCGCCCGGCGGGAAACAAGGTGAGCAGGGAAGCAGTGTTGGCCTCGAGGCGCACGGCCGCTATATCCCCGGATTGCGCATTCGCTACCAGGAGCATGCGTCCCGATGCGGAGAAGGCTAAGGCATCGGGACCCTCGCCAACCCTGACCCCGGGGGGAACCAGCTTGCCATCGTCAATGCTGTAAATGACCACTCTTCCGGCACTGAAATCGCTTACATATAAGAGGGAGTTGTCCGCGCTCACCAGGCCGCGTACCGGGTGCGCGCCCACCAGGTACGACCCTCCCACTTCGTTGGAGGATGTAGTGAGTTCCGAGATCGTGTCGCTGTCGTAGTTGGAGACGAACGCCTCACCGCCATCCGGTTTCAGGGCCATGTGCATCGGCGTGTTGCCCACATCGAGAAAGGCGAGCAGAACGTCGGCCGTCGTGGGATTGCCACCGGTGGTATGCGCCAGCCCGATCACCATGATCTGGTGCCCTCCGGAGCAGGCGATAAAGGCCTTGGAGGAGTCAGGCAGGATCATCACATCGGTTGCGCCCGGGCAATGATCGAAGCTGCTTCTTACTTTGAAGGAGCCCGCATCGGCGATGCTGACGCTGCCGCTGGCGCGGTTGGAAATCACCAGGGTCTTACCGTTGTTCGCGATCCGGGCGATGCCCGGCGACTCACCGGCGCCAATCACACCGACCACACGGCGACCCGGCAGATCGATCACCGAGACATTGTTGGAACCGGAGTTGGCCACGTAAGCGCGCTCGCCTTGGGCATCCACGTCAATAAAGTAAGGCTGCCGTTCCACGGGAATGGTCGCGGCGACGGTGTTGCTTTCGGCGTTGATCACGCTCACCGTACCGCTGCCGGAGTTCACCACGTAGACCTCGTTCCGGCGAGGGTTGACCGCCAGTCCTGACGGAGAGGCGCCCACGGCGATCACGCGGTCCTGCCGCATGTTGACCAGGTCGAGAACAGTTACGGTGTTGCTGCCGCCGTTGCTGATGTAGGCGTACTCGCGGTAATTCGCCGGATAGCCGGCGTCGCGTTGGCAACCGGCTGCGCCGAGCGTGACCAGGACCAGCCAGGGCAACAACCGCATTCGTAGCGCTACGCTCTCTAGACCAGGTCCCCTTCTACTCTGCACTGGGTAGTGTAGCGAAGTGCTGCTTCTCTCGAGGGAAAGTCGTGTCAGGATCGGTTGCTCTGTATGCACCAAAAGTAAAAATGCTCTAAGCCCTCGCCGAAGGGATGGGATCGGCGACCTTGATTCCGCGGGGCAGAGACCGGTGTACGGCCGCGGCGATCGGGGAGATCTCGTCCATTAGCTCGGCAAACTGATCCGGATAGAGCGATTGCGCGCCGTCGGAGAGGGCCTTATCCGGTTGATGGTGCACTTCGATGATCAGGCCATCGGCGCCGACCGCGGCCGCCGCTCGAGCCAGGGGTAGAACCATGTTGCGCTTGCCCGTGCCATGGCTCGGATCCACGATGATCGGCAGATGGCTGGCCCGCTGCACCGCGGGAACGATGCTCAGGTCAAGGGTATTGCGGGTGTGGTCGGCGAACGTACGCACTCCGCGCTCGCACAGTATCACCTGGTAGTTTCCTTCGCTCATCACATACTCGGCAGCCATCAGCAGTTCATCCAGGGTAGCCGACATACCGCGCTTCACCATGACCGGCTTGCGGGTGCGCCCGGCACGCTTCAACAGGGAGAAGTTCTGCATATTGCGGGCCCCGATTTGAATGACGTCGGCGTACTCCGCAACCAGGTCGAGACTTTCATTGTCCAAGCGCCTCGGTCACAATCCGCAGGCCGAATTTGTCGCGGATCTCAGCCATGATCTTCAGGCCGTCTTCGCCCATCCCTTGAAACGCGTAGGGAGAAGTCCGTGGCTTATAGGCGCCTCCACGAAAGAACTGGGCTCCCGCGAGGGCCACCTGCTCCGCCACTGCGAAGGCCTGCTCCCGGGATTCGATCGAGCAAGGTCCGGCGATGACCGCCAGTTCCCGGCCGCCGATGCTGGCATTGGTGCCGGGGAAGGCAATCACCGTGTCCTCTTGCTTTACATCGCGGCTCACCAGCTTGTAGGGCTTGGTGACCCGGATCACTTCGGCCACGCCGGAGAGGTCTTCGAGATCGCCTTGATCCACGGCGCCACTGTTGCCGGTGATTCCGATGGCCGTGCGTTGCGCGCCGGGCATGGGATGGGCGCGGAAACCCAAGAGTTGAATCTGTTCGCAAACGGCCTGAATTTCTTCTGCCGTAGCCTGCGGTTTCATGACCACGAGCATGGGGTTGGGACCTTTCCGTGCACTCTAAGTGTACTGGCTACAGTGATCTGCGGCAAACAATGGCGAAGCAGGTTTAACCCCGCCCGGGGGGCCCGTCCTTTGCGAGGGAATGAGGGTGGGCAGAGTTTTTCCGCGGACTCTTCAGTCCTGATATACCTGAGCAGATGGATCACGCACGAAGGCTCCGCTCATTGCGCCGGCAGATGAAGCAACGGAGCATCGATAGTTTGCTGGTCACGCACTTGCCCGACGTGCGCTATCTTTGCGGATTTACCGGGTCCAACGCCTATCTCGCCGTTACCGCAAACCGGGCCGCCATGTTCACCGACGGTCGCTATACGACCCAGGCACGGCAGGAGACCAGCGCAGCCAAGGTGGTGATCGCTGCCAAATCGGCCCGCGATGAGGCGTGCCGGTGGCTTGCCGCGAGCGGGGTCGAGCACTCCGCTTTCGACCCTGGATCTACGACGGTTACCGAGCTAGGGCTGTATCGCAAAGCCTTGAGCCCCGGACATCGCGGGTTCTTCAGGCCCCTGGCCGAACCCCTTGTTCCCTATCTGCGCCTCATTAAGGACCAGGACGAACTCCGGCTGATGAAGCAGGCCGCGCATCTGGGTGTGGACCTCTTCCACGAGCTTTTGCCGCACCTGCAGCCGGGAGTTCCGGAGACAACCGTAGCCGCACAGCTGGAGAACAGCGCGCGGCTGCGCGGGGCCGAGGGCATGTCCTTCGAGAGCATCGTTGCCAGCGGTGCTCGCTCAGCCTTGCCGCATGGCCGTGCGACGTCTCAGCGATTGCCGCGTAAAGGATTCTTAACGCTCGACTTCGGTGTTATGCTCAATGGTTATTGTTCAGATATGACCCGCACGGTTTACCTGGGTGAGCCAACGCGCCGGGAACGCTTCACGTATGATGCTGTGCGGGAGGCGCAACAGGCGGCCGTTGCCGCGGTCAAGCCCGGGGCTTCCTGCGGAGAGGTAGACGAAGCAGCGCGCAGCGTCCTTCGCAAGGCCGGTTTGGCTGAGTACTTTACGCACTCCACCGGTCATGGCGTTGGGCTGGAAATTCATGAAGCACCCCGCATCGCCGCGGACCAGTCGCAGTCCCTTTTGCCGGGAATGGTGGTTACCATCGAACCCGGCGTCTACATTGCAGATCACTTTGGGGTCCGCATCGAAGATATGGTTGCCGTTACTCAGGATGGTGGGCAGGTTCTGACACCGGCATCCACCGGTTGGACACAGCTCTGAGGCCAGCGTAATAAGCAGACGAGAGATTCATGACGCCTGACGAGATTAAAGAGTTAAAGGAACTGATCGAGTTCCTCAAAGAAAACAACATTGGCGAGTTCGACCTCGAACGCGGTGACCTCAAGGTCCGCATAAAGTTCGGGCATCCCTCACATGCGGCGGCGCCTTCGGCTCTCGACATGGCCCGGCTCAGCCAGCTGTTGACCCCCGGGCAGCATGCGCCCGCCGCTCCCGCGCAAGGTATACACGCGGTGGCCTCCAATTCGCCGGTTCCTGCCGCGGAGGCTCCGGCCGAGGAGGAAGCGCTACATATCGTCAAGTCGCCCATTGTGGGCACGTTCTACGAGTCTTCTTCTCCCGGCGCCGCGGCCTTCGTCAAGATTGGGGACGAGATTGAAAGCGGGCAGGTGTTGTGCATCGTCGAGGCCATGAAACTGATGAACGAGATCGAGTCAGACGCAGCCGGAGAAGTGGTCAAGCGTCTGGTCACCAATGGCCAGCCGGTCGAATATGGCCAGCCGCTCTTCGCCCTGCGGCTCCACTGAGCATGCTCACGGTCTCCCATTGAAACCTATGTTTCGAAAATTGCTCATCGCCAACCGAGGCGAAATCGCGCTACGCGTCATCTGCGCCTGCAAAGAACTCGGCATCCGCACGGTCGCCATCTACAGCGAGGCTGATCGCAACTCGCTCCACGTCCGTTTCGCCGACGAGGCGATCTGCATCGGGCCGCCGCGATCGGCAGAAAGCTATCTGAATGTGCCCGCCGTCATCTCCGCCGCGGAGATCGCCGATGTCGATGCCATTCATCCCGGCTATGGACTGCTGAGTGAGAATGCGAACTTCGCCGAGGTCTGCCGCGCTTCGAACATCAAATTCGTCGGGCCTCCTCCCGAAGCCATGCGGCTGATGGGCGAGAAGGACAAAGCTCGCCAGGCGATGAAAAAGGCGAAAGTCCCGATCCTTCCTGGTTCCGAGGGTGTACTGCAGAACGAGGAGGAGGCCGTGGAATGGGCCCGGTCGGTCGGCTTTCCGGTCATCCTCAAGGCCTCGGCGGGCGGTGGCGGGCGCGGCATGCGCGTGATCCGCTCCGAGGAGGAACTGCCCCAGCTCTTTCAGGCCGCGCACACCGAGGCATCGAACGCCTTCGGCAACGGCGACCTGTACATGGAGAAGTTCATCGAGCGGCCCAGGCACATCGAGTTCCAGATCCTGGCCGATGAGCACGGCAACGTTCTCTCCCTGGGCGAGCGGGAGTGCTCCATTCAGCGTCGCCACCAGAAGCTGATTGAAGAGGCGCCCTCGCTTCAGGTCACGCCCCGGATTCGGGAAGACATCGCCAAGACACTCAAGAGGTGTCTGACGGCGATCGGCTATCAGAACGCGGGCACGGTGGAGTTCCTCATGGACGAGGACGGCAAGCTCTACTTTATCGAGATGAACACGCGCATCCAGGTGGAGCATCCAGTCACGGAGGCAGTGACCGGCATCGACCTGGTGAAAGCGCAACTGCGTATCGCCGCCGGCGAGCCGCTGAGCAGCATTCTTCCGGAGACGGTGCCCATTCGCGGCCACGCCATCGAGTGCCGGGTCAATGCTGAGCATCCGGAGAAGTTCACGCCCTCCGCCGGCCGCATCACCGCCTTCAATGTGCCGGGTGGCAACGGGGTGCGGGTGGATACGGCGCAGTACGCCGAAGGGATTGTGCCTCCTTATTATGATTCGCTGATCGCCAAGCTTATCGTCCATGGCAAAGACCGGGCGGAGGCTATGGCGCGCATGTCGCGGGCGCTGGAGATGTTTGTCGTCGAGGGCATTCACACCACCATTCCCTTGCACCGTCGAATCTTGGAAGACCAGGAATTCCGGGACGGAAACTTCGACACCAAGTTCATGGAGCGCTTCTTCGAACGCGAGAAGGATCGCCGCGAAAAACTTCTCGCCGGGGGATAGGCATGGCCCGGCTTGCTCTACCCCGCTTTTATCCCATACTGGATGCGGGTCTTCTATTAAGGGCCGGTCTCTCCATCGAGAGCTTTGCCCGCGAGCTACGAGCGGCAGGCATCCGCTTTCTGCAATACCGCGACAAAGACGCAACGGATGAGCTCTTGCTCGAGCGGGCAGCGATGCTGCGCGGGATATTTCCCGCGTCGGATAGCTGTCTTATCCTGAACGACCGCGTCCCGCTGGTGCTCTCCGCAGGCTACGACGGAGTGCATGTGGGGCAGGAGGATCTTTCTCCGGCGCGCGCGCGCGGCATGTTGGGATCAGAAATAATCGTCGGAGTCTCGACACATGGAGAGGCACAGCTGCGCGAGGCGGCCGTTAGCCCAGTGGACTATGTGGCCATTGGGCCAGTTTTCGCGACCTCGTCCAAGCAGGTTCCGGATCCGGTAGTTGGTCTGGAAGGGGTTCGTGCAGCGCGCGCCATGACGGATAAACCGCTGGTTGCGATTGGGGGGATCACCCGCGCCAATTGCGCCGCGGTGATCGAGGCCGGCGCAGACTCGGTTGCGGTCATCTCGGATTTGGTCCAGAACCCGGGTAAAAGCGTAGAGGAGTTCTTCGCTCGCCTGGGCAGTCATGGGGCGGCTTCGTTTTCCCGTTGAGTCTGTTGGGCCGCTCATGAAACCGTGTTGAGTGCTGCGTATCCCACTCAAGCCCAAAAAACGGGGCTTGACCCCGATTTCCTGCCACGCTGTGCTAGAGAGGTCCGCGTGTGCGCCTTTCATTAAGGAAAGGCGCATGAAGTGTATCAACGCCACAAGCCTCCGCAGGAAATCGGGGTAATGGGGCACCCGATGTTCGTTGCCGGTGCAGGAATCCGGCGGCCTGACTGCTGCACATCCTATTCAAACCAATCCGCAAAGTGATTTCAACCTTCGCTGGACATGGGTACCGGAAAACGGTATAGATACAACCACCGATGCCTAGACTGCTGGCAACCAAGCCCCTCTCGATGCTTACCAAGGAGGCCAACGAGGTAGGGGAAAACACCCTCCGTCGCTCTCTCGGTCCCGTCAACCTGATCACGCTCGGTATCGGCGCCATCATCGGCGCAGGGATCTTCGTGCTGACCGGCCAGGCAGCCGCAATCCACGCCGGTCCGGCAGTCGCACTCAGCTTCGTCGTTGCCGGCATCACCTGTGCATTTGCCGGGCTCTGCTACTCAGAGTTTGCCTCCATCATTCCGATTGCCGGCTCCGCTTACACCTACGGCTACGCCACGCTGGGTGAGTTGGTCGCCTGGATCATCGGTTGGGATCTGGTTCTGGAATACGCCTTCGGCGCCGCCACTGTGGCCTCCGGCTGGTCTGGATACTTCGTGAGCTTGTTAGAGGAACTGCATCTGCACCTGCCGCCGCAGTTCACGACCACGTATGGCAATGTGCTCTATTTGTACAACGATCGATGGTTGCCAGCGATGTCGCTTCCGTCTACGGTCAACGCGGCGGCTCTACCCCATGTCGCGGGCGTGTTCAACCTGGTAGCCTTCCTGGCCATCCTGATTGTTACCGCGGTACTGGTCATCGGCATCAAGGAATCGGCCAATCTGAACTCTGCTATCGTGATCGTCAAGCTGACGATTGTGGGCATTTTCCTGGTCCTGGGCGCATGGTTCCTGCTGCACCATCCTGAGGTCGCCAAGGCTAATTGGCATCCCTTCATTCCTCCAGCAGAAGGCCCTGGAGCTTTTGGTTTCGGTGGCATCACCGCTGGAGCAGCGTCGGTTTTCTTTGCTTATATCGGCTTTGACGCTGTGTCCACGGCCGCGCAGGAAGCGCGCAACCCGCAGCGCGACATGCCGATCGGCATCCTCGGTTCGCTGGTGGTCTGCACCCTGCTTTACATCCTGGTCTCCACCGTACTCACCGGCCTGGTCAATTACCGCAGCCTCGATGTGAGCGACCCGGTGGCGGTCGGCATCGATGTTACCGGCATCACCTGGGGTAGCCTCTTGGTGAAAATCGGCGCTGTCTTTGGCCTGGGTACCGTGATGCTGGTCATGCTGCTGGGGCAGTCGCGGGTCTTCTATTCCATGTCCAAAGACGGCCTCTTATGGAAATGGGCCTCGGCTATTCATCCCAAGTTCCGCACCCCTTGGATATCGAACATAGTGGTAGGCACGATTGTTGCGTTTCTTCCCGCACTGCTACCCATCGATAAGCTGGCCGCGCTGGTTAACATGGGAACGCTGCTTGCCTTTACCATCGTTTGCGCCGGCGTCTGGATTTTGCGGCGTCGCCATCCCAACATGGAGCGGCCGTTCCGGACGCCCCTGGTTCCGCTGGTTCCCATCCTTGGCATTTGCAGCGCCTTCTATCTCATGATCAAGCTTCCGCTGATCACCTGGGAGGTGCTGGTGATCTGGCTGGTCATAGGCCTGGGGATTTATTTCGGATACAGCATCAAGCACAGCAAAGTGCAGGCCATGAGCCCGGCGGAAACGACTGGCCGTACGCGCTAAACGACCCGCGAAGATCCCAGCCGAATATTCGTATTCATTCCTCGTGAATCGCCGTATACTTCTGTGGCCACGAACATTCTCCTGTAGCTGTGCGTTGGAGAAGCAACGTTAACGCCCTTTTGCGCCAAAAGAAGCTGCGCCTAACGGTTCGTGGAACGGGCCTCGCAACAAGCAAATGCTTTACGAGGAGACGTCCATGAACAAATATTTCGCTGAATTGGTTGGTACCTTTGTCCTGGTTTTCGGCGGCGTTGGCAGTGCGGTGCTTGCTGGGAGCCATATCGGCTTTGCCGGCGTTGCCGCAGCCTTCGGCCTTTCACTGCTCGCTATGGTGTACACCATCGGGCCCATTTCCGGCTGCCACGTGAATCCGGCGGTCACCCTCGGGGTCTTCCTGGCCAGAAAAATAAATGCCAAGGATGCAGCCGCATACATGGTGGCGCAAGTTATCGGGGCGGTGATTGCTTCCGCTGTCATCCTATTTATCGCCAACGGGCTTCCGGGCGGCTATAGCGCGTCGGTCAGCGGCCTTGGGGCAGACGGTTACGGCCTGCACTCTCCCGACCACTATTCGATGGCTGCCGGCTTCGCCGCCGAAGTCGTGCTCACCATGTTTCTTGTCCTCACGGTGCTGGGGGCGACCGACATCAGCGCTCCAGTTGGCTTTGCCGGTTTGGCCATTGGCTTGGTCCTGACCTTGATCCACCTGGTTGGCATTCCCATCACCAACACCTCGGTAAACCCTGCGCGCAGCATCGGTCCAGCGATCTTCGTAGGCGGTTGGGCACTGCAACAGCTGTGGTTGTTTATCGTCGCTCCGTTCGTGGGCGCGATCGTTGCTGCGGTCGTCTACGCCGGCCTTGGCCATCCTGCCATTCTGATCACTACGCGGAAGGCAGAGCAAGCACTCCCTGGGGAACAGATCGACAGGATTGCCTAAAAGACAAACGTTCGCGGCCGGTCGTTGGAGATTGGCCGCGAACTTTTATTTTCCCTAGATAATTCTTCGTGCCAGGCGGCGAACCAGCTCCGTGGTGACGCCGTAGATCGCGTGCGTGACCAACTCACTGGCATGCTCGCGTGCTGGTTGGTTCTCTGGGCTTTCCGTTAAACCCATCATGGGTAATGCGGATGCGTGCGTGATCCCGCAAAGGGTCAAGCCGAAGTTGGCCCCCATGCGCCCGGTCACTGCGGGCTGATATTCCGCCAGGGCACCGTACACCCCACCTACCAGTGCGCCAAAGCCCCAATGGATGGCCTGCACGGAGACTTCCTCTTCGGTTTCCGTGAGGGGACGGGCGGACATTCGATTGACCAACACCGCCGGCGGAGGGATTTGCCCTTGAGTGCGCGGCGGATAGACTGCTTCCCCCGCGGCCTTGGCGGCTGCTCCGACCAGGCCCCCGATGGCTCCGGCGAGAAAGCCCTTCACCAGCGATCGCGAGCGGCGTGGAGACGCAGTTTCTTCGGTCGTTGTCATATGTCGATCCTTTATGCCTGGCGTGGTTAGGGTGTTACGGATCGACGCACGCGGTACGTGCGTGTAGAAGGGGGCCCCGTCCTGCTAACCTATAACGTCACCGTAGGCAATGCAAGGCTTGGAGAGACATGGCCATTAGCAGACAGTGGACTGAATGGCATCTGACGCCGGCTGGTTGGGTTTCCGGATCGAGCCGCCGCGACGGAGAAGGCAATATTTGGCGCGATGAGCCCGCGGACCGGGTGGTCACCTTTGTCTACCAGGAGCAGATAGATAAGGCTCATCCGACACCCCATGCCACCGTGCAGGAATCCTGGCGGTCGAAGGCGGCAGGGGCCACCGCGAGTGTGGAAGCGCTCCTCGCCCAGCATGGCGCCTGTCCGACAAAGCTGTAGACGCTAGCGCTGGAGAAACTGCGTTGTATAGCCGAACCTCAGCGGCTGAAGCCGTCATCAGGTACGCGTTTACGGCCCGACTAAAGTCGTGCCCTGACACAAAACAGGAGCTTTAGGCAGCCTGTGAACCCGCGCCTTTCGTCCAGACTTTTTCCGCAGGCTGTTCAGTCGGGCGGACGGGCTTCAGCCCGTACGTCAAAAGACTGCAAACAGCGACGGCTTTAGCCGCTGAGGGGAACTCGCTTCATCCCCTCCAGGCATTTCCGCAGTTGTTGAGCCAGGCCCTTCAGCAGCAGCTCAACCGACACATTTCTTGTCTGCGTGTATCTGGTTGATTAAACAGGCGTCTTGCTGCACAGCTCATTCATTGCCCGCGTCAGTTCCTGGGCAATCATCGGCGCGGTTGCGGTTTCGATGGCAGAGCGCTGCATCAGGTAGACCAGCTTGCCGTCGCGCAGAAAAGCAATGGCGGGCGAGGTCGGAGGATGGCCTTCGAAGTAGGAGCGGGCGCGCTCCGTCGCTTCGCGATCCTGTCCAGCGAAGACAGTGATCGCCTGGTCGGGAAGGTTCTTGTTTTGCAGCGCCATCCTGACACCCGGGCGCATCTTGCCGGCGGCACAGCCACAGATCGAGTTGACCACCAGCATCGTGGTGCCCGGCTTGGCCAGGGCCGCGTCGACTTCCTCGGCGGTCCGCGCTTCTTTGATGCCGGCGCGGGAAAGCTCTTCGCGCATCGGTATAACCATGATCTCGGGGTACATGCCTGCTCCTTCAGTAACTCTGGTGTGTTGCAGATAGTGAAACAACCTGAACACTCCACTGATTGTAAAGATTCAACCAGGGTTTCGCCAGTGATATACCCTGATTGCAAAATGCAGTTTCTCCAGGAAGTAGAACTAGCGCCCTATACGACCTTTCAGATTGGCGGCCCAGCGCGCTGGTTTGCGGAGGCGGTGAGCGAAGACGATATCGCCGCCGGCATCGCTTTCGCCGAGGAACGCAAGTTGCCGCTCTTCATTCTTGGCGGCGGCAGCAACTTGCTGGTTTCCGACGCCGGCTTTTCCGGTCTTGTTCTGCGCATCGCTCTGCGCGGGATCACCTCCAGCCCGGAGAACGGCCGTTCGATCATTTCTGCCGCAGGCGGAGAAGACTGGGACGGGCTTGTCGCCTATGCCGTCGCGGCAGGCCTTGCGGGGGTCGAGTGCCTCTCCGGGATCCCCGGCACGGTGGGCGGGACGCCGGTGCAGAATGTTGGCGCCTATGGGCAGGAGGTTTCGCAAACCATCGTAACGGTACGCGCGTTCGATCGGGAAACCGTGCAGTTTGTAGACCTTGCCGCGCCCGATTGCGGGTTCTCCTATCGCCGAAGCATCTTTAATAGCAGCCAGCGAGAACGCTACGTCGTGAGCCGCGTCGACTATGCCTTGCAGCGGAATGCCCCGGCCAACTTTGTCTATGCCGACGTTGCCCGGTACTTCGCCGCACGCAATGTGACTGCGCCCACGCTGGGCGAAGTTCGGGATGCGGTGCGATCGATACGGGCGCAGAAGGGGATGCTGATCGTCCCCGGTGATGCCGACTGCCGCAGTGCCGGCAGCTTCTTCAAGAACCCGGTGGTGCCGGCATCGACACTGGATTCGCTGGCTCTCGAACTGAAGGTTGAAAAGCAGAGCATCCCTGCCTATCCCGCGCAGAAAGGCGAGGTAAAGCTGTCGGCTGCGTGGCTGATCGAGCGCGCCGGTTTTGCCAAAGGTTATGCGCTGGGCAACGCCGGCATTTCCAGCCGCCATACACTCGCTCTCATCAATCGGGGCGGCGCCAGCGCAACCGAGGTAACTGCGCTGCGCGATAAGGTGATCGCCGCGGTGGCATCACGCTTCGCAGTCCGCCTGGAGCCAGAGCCGGTCTGGCTGGCTTAGTTCGCCCTTGAGATACAATGTATCTCGGGGGAATTGGCATGCCTTCGACGATGGTTCACGTGCGTGTGGATGAAAAGGTCAAAGAAAAGGCTTGTGCAACGCTGGCGAAGATGGGAATGTCCGTTTCTGACGCTGTGCGCATGATGCTCGTGCGAATTGCAGCGGAGAAGGCACTTCCTTTCGAGGTGCGCGTCCCCAACGCCACGACGATCAAGGCCATGCAATCCGCCGATAAGAAGCAAGGCAAGCGGTTCCGGTCCCCGGAGGCATTGTTTGAAGACCTAGGTGTCTGAGATGCGCGAGATCATCCGCAGCGTTCAGTTCAAGCGCGATGTGAAGCTGGCGCAGAAGCGTGGCAAGGACATGATTAAGTTGCGGGACTTGATTCGGATGCCGGCGGGGGAAACGCCGTTGCCGGCACGCTACAAGGACCACCCTCTCAGCGGCGACTGGAAGCATCACCGCGACTGCCATATCGAACCAGATTGGCTTCTACTCTATAAGACCGATGACACCGACCTTTATCTGGTCCGCACTGGCACCCACGCCGACTTGTTCTGAGCGATTCTCAGGCCAGGATCAAATAGGCGCAGCAGGCGACCGCAGAGTAATTTGATTCAATCCAATTCTAGCTAGACGCCCAATTGCCGCAGCAGTTGCTCACGCCGGGCCGCCAGCACCACTTGCGCCGGCCCATGGGCCTGGATCTGGCCGCTTTCGATCACCATCACATCTGCCGCGGTCTGGAAGGCTTCCGCGACGTCATGCGAAACGTAGAGTGCGGGATTTTTCGCGCTGCGAGCCATTCCTTCAGCGGCTCCAGGATGGAAGCCTTCAGATCCGCATCCAGCCCGCTGAATGGTTCGTCCAGCAGCAGCAAGCGCGGTTCGGGAGCGAGAGCGCGGGCTAACGCTACGCGCTGCTTCTCGCCTCCGGAAAGATCGGCGGGACGCCGCTTGGCCAGATGGCCGGCTCTGAAAGAGTTGAAGCATCTGCTCCACGCGCTCTTCGCTGGCGCCGTTGCTAAGCCCAGAGAGTCCAAAGGCAACATTGGCGGTTACATTCATGTGGGGAAACAGAGCAGGCTGCTGGGTGACAAACCCGATGCCCCGTTCTGCCGGGGGAACCCATACTCCACTCGTCGGTCTCGAGCAGCGTTCTTCCGTGCAATATCACCCGGCCGCGTTCCGGCCTGGTCAAACCACCAAGAACGCGCAGCATGGACGTCTTGCCCGCACCCGAAGGGCCGAAGAGCACCGTCCAGGGAGCCGACAGCGCGCACGAAATGCGCAGCGACAGATCGCCCAGGGTGTGCTCGATGTCGGCTTGCAGATAGTCGCTAGACACCGGCTCTCCCCCGGCGCCCGTAGATGATCAGCAAGCGCCAGGAAGGAGAGGCTCAGCAGCAACAAAGCCGTATGGTTGGCCTGTGCATAAGCAAAGTCCTGAACCTGATCGTAGATCGAGATCGACAAAGTCTTGGTCACCCCAGGAATGCCTCCGCCGATCATCAGCACCACCCCAAACTCACCCACTGTGTGGGTAAAGCCAGCACCGCGGCGGTGAGCAGAAAAGGCCGGACCAATGGCAGCAAGACCCGCGCCAGAATCCTGCCCGGGCGCTGGCAGATAGAAGTGCGCCGCTTCCAGAATCTCGCGATCGACCGAGCGGAAGCCCGAGGTCATCGGCTGCACGGCAAAGGGCAGGCTGAAGATGACGGAGCCGACCATAAGTCCGGCGAAACGAGAAAGCCAGCGGATGCCCGAAGATCGCGATAAGCGCTCTGCCCGCCGCCGTGCGGGGACCCATCAGCACCAGCAGGTAAAAACCCAGAACCGTCGGAGGCAGCACCAGCGGGAGCGCCACTGCGGCTTCGACCAGCGGCTTCCAGCGCGCCTTCCGTAGGCGAGCCAGTACCCAAAGGAACGGCGATCGCGAGCAGGATCAAAGTGGTCAGCGCGGCCAGGCGAAAGGTGAGGAAGATAGCTTGCCGATCCATAATGCGCGAGGCGAATGTGCTTAAGGCGCTTTCAAGCCCCGCTCAGCCAGTTGCTTTCTGATCGGCGGCGAAAGCAGAAAGTCGAGGAACTGGTGAGCTTCGGCGGCAGCGGGTCCATGCTTGATGCACAACCGCGCCCTGCAAGATCGGAGGGTAGGCGTCCTGAGGCACCTCGACGTATTTCCCGGACCCGCTCAGGCGCGGAGTCAGCGCCGAGGTAAGCGAAAGGAAGCCCACGTCCGCATTGCCCGAATCGGCATATTGGGCGGCCTGCGCGATATTTTCCGCGACCACCAGCTTGCCCTTCAAGGCGTCCGTCAATCCCAGCTTCTCCAGCGCAGCCTTGGCCGCGCGGCCGTACGGAGCGTGTTCGGCATTTGCAACTGCGACGGTTCGAAGGACAGGGTTGCGCAGCGAATCCATGCTGAGCGGCTGAACCGGGGAGTCGTTTCGTGCCCAGAGCACCAGGGTTCCGCGAGCGTAGGGAACCGGCTCAGCACTATCCGCCAGGCCGGCGGCGACCACCTTCTGGGGAAAAGACAGATCCGCCGACAGGAAGAGAGAGAAAGGGCCGCCATTCAGAATTTGCGTGGCCAGGGTGGCCGAGGATGCGTAAGAAGCGTCAACTTTCTTATTCGTCTGCTTCTCAAACTGATCGATGAGCGCCGGCAACACCGGCTGGAGGTCGGCGGCCGCGGCAATCTTGAGCGTGCCGTTTTCCTGAGCCAGGGCACTCTGAATGGCGGCCAGAACCAGAAGGACCAGAAAGGCCTCGTCTAAACACGCAGCACCATCACTTCAGTGGATTTGATCAGCGCGGCCGCCGTTTCGCCCACCTGGAGCCGCATTTCCCGCGCCGCTTCCGCGGTGATGATGGAGGTAATAATTTGTCCGCCGATAGAAAGCTTGACCTGTGCCAGCAATCCTTCGATCTTCAGTTCGACAATGCGGCCGGTGAGTTGGTTGCGACCGCTGAGCGAGCGCAGCATCTCCCGTTTGGGCGTTTCAGGACGCTTCGCCTGGTGCAGCAGACTATCCAGCTCAGCCTCTGGAATGCGGTAGTGGCCGCCAGGCGTCTTTACCGCCTTCAGCTTTGCCGCGATAAAGCCACTGCTTGATGGTGGGATAGGAAATCCCCAATCGCTGAGCGGCTTCGCGGGGTGAAAGCAACATGGCGAAAGTATACGATGCGTTGCTGGCGGCGCTATACGAATTTAAACGAAATAGGGACGCAATCCCGTTTTTCGACGACCAAACGGCCTACCGACAAATTCAAAACAGGGCTAAAGGAAAATTCGATGACGAAGGGCACGGATTTAGCCGTGCCGTAGAGTGTTCGATCGGAGGAGGGCTTCAGCCCCTGGGTTAAAACTCTGCACATCGAGGGCTGTTTATCCCACTCAAGCCAAAGGACGGCTTGAATGGGGCACCCCGCATTGGTAGCCGGTGTGGGAAAAATATGGCGCGCTCATGGGACTTGCTCCACGAGAGTCCCAGTGGCAAGTCTCATGCGGCGAGGGCCGGAACGGCCGCATTCGCGGATTCATGAAACGCGATGCTAGGCTAGGCTTAAAGCATGCACGAAGCTTCTCATCAACTGCGCTGCGTCGGTTGCAGCGCCGTGATCCCCCCGGACACCGTAGAAAAAGACTTTCGTTGCGTCGACTGTGGCGAGCTTCTGGAGGTGGAGTATCCCTCGTGGAGCGAGGCCGGCGCGCCTTTTGCCAGCCCGCGCCGCATGCCCAATCCCGGGCGCCTTGCGCTGGCTATGGCAGGAGAGGCTCCAGTCCAGGCTCCCCATCGATCAGAGCGGAGTGTGGCGCTTTCGTGAGTTGCTGCCGATCCTGGTCCATCCCGAACAGGCAGTCACGCTGCGCGAAGGCAACACCCCGCTCTACCGGCTCCTGCAAAGCGCGGAAGAACTGGGCCTGGAGCAGCTCTATGCCAAACATCAGGGGATGAATCCAACCGGCTCCTTCAAAGACACCGGCATGACGGCGGCGCTCTCGCAGGCGCGCGAGCGTGGCTTCCAATGGGTGGCGTGCGCTTCCACCGGCAACACCTCGGCCGCCATGGCGGCCTACGCCGCCCGCGCGCGCATGAACAGCCTGGTTCTGCTGCCCGAAGGCAAGATCTCCTGGTCCAAGCTCTCCCAGGCCATCGATTACGGCGCCGTCACCTGCCAGCTGAATACCGACTTCGATGGTTGCGTGCGGGTGCTGGCGGAAGTGGTTCGACGCGCTCCGGTGTATCTGCTCAACTCCGTCAATCCCTACCGGCTGGAAGGGCAAAAGACCCCGGCTCTCGAGATTGCCGAGGAGTTCGACTGGCAGGTTCCCGACCACGTCATCGTTCCCGGGGGAAATCTGGCCAACAGTTCCGCCCTGGGCAAGGGCTTTCTGGAAATGATGCATCTGGGACTAACCAGCAAGGTTCCGAAAATCACCGTGGTGCAAGCCGAGGGAGCGAACCCGCTCTACCTTAGCCTGCTCAACCATGACGGACGTGAGATCCAGCCGGTGCAGGCCAACACCCGGGCGACCGCCATCCGCATCGGAAACCCGGCTTCCTGGCGCAAGGCCGCGCGCGTCATTCGCCAGACCGGCGGCTATTGCGAACAGGTCAGCGAAGCCGAGATTGCTCTGGCAAAGGCGGAGATTGGCCAGGAGGGTATCGGTTGCGAGCCGGCATCCGCCGTCACCCTGGGCGGCCTGAAAAAGCTGGTGCGCCAGGGCAAGATCCAGCGGCGCCGAATCGGTCGTGCTTCTGCTCACCGGCCATACGCTCAAGGATTCTGAGTACACCATCGATTTTCATCGGGGGAAGTTGTTGACTGCGGGAAGAGAGTGCCGGGCTGGAGCGGGAAATTGCCGAGAAGCGCCGGGCCACCCTCTCGCTCGAAGCCTCTTCCGATGCCGTGCTTCGCGTTCTTGAGGCGGCCATTCAAGCATGAAGACGGTGCGACTGCGGCTTCCTGCTACCTCGGCCAACCTGGGCCCGGGCTTTGACGCCATGGCTCTCGCCCTGGAGCTCTTTCTGGAGATCGAGGCCACGCCCGCCCCCCAGTTCTCCATCGCGGCCACTGGGCGCAATCAGAATATCTGCGCCGGACTGAGCAGAAACCTGCTGATTCAGACCTACGAGTCGGTATTGGCAGCCAGCAGCGCGAGCTTGTGCCGCTGGAAATTCAGCATGCGCAACGGCATTCCGGTGGGTATGGGCTGCGGTTCCTCGGCGGCGGTGCGGTTGGCCGCGGTCGCGCTTGCCTCGGCTTTCGGGAGCCTCGATTGGGATGCGGCGAGGATCGTCGACCAGGCGGTGCGGATCGAAGGGCACCCGGACAATGTGGCGGCCTGCTGGCATGGCGGCCTGACGATTGCCGCCAATGCGCAGGAGCTCGCCATCGTCTCCATTCCACCGCCCGCGCACTGGCGCGCGCTCCTGGTCCTTCCCGAGACTCCGGTGGCCACCGCCAAGGCGCGCGGGATGCTGCCCAAGAGCTATGGGCGGCAGGACGTGGTAGCGAACCTGCAATGCGTGGCCTTGCTGACTGCTGCGTTTGCCTTGGGCAGAGCGGATCTGATGCGACTAGCCACCCAAGACCGCCTGCACCAGCCCTACCGTATGGAGTTGTGTCCGTTGCTGCCGGCTCTGCTGCCTCTGGCCGGGAGCCATGGAGTGATGTCGGTCACCCTGAGCGGCGCCGGCCCGGCGGTGATGCTGCTGACGCAAGAGCCGGAGAGCAGAAGGGAACGCGGGAGCAGCCCTGAAGGAGGCAATTCTGGAGCTCGCGCGACCCGTGTGTCCGGTGGAAATCCTGACCACGCCGCTCTGCCTCGGAGGCGCCGAGGTAAGCTTGACGGGTAAGCCCCTATAATCAGAAGGTAACCTTTGATTTCCTCAATTATTACTTTATCGTTACCTAAGTTTTGTTTACAAGCCGTGCGGCCAAGCCCTATTTTCGCGTCGTGGGCAGTTCTGGGGGAGGGCTGCTCTAGCGCCTGTGGCCGTGAGGCCCGGGCGCTTTTGGTTTTTGGTGGCATGTATGCACCTTTTGACCCTCGACCGCATCAATTGTTCAGGGCTGAGTGTGGTTTGGATGCTATGCTCAGCCAAGGAAGTGAAGGAGGAACATGGCAGGACCAGGGGTCTTTGAAGTAAACGATGCGACATTTGAGCAGGAGGTGCTGCAATCGGAGCAGCCTGTTCTGGTCGATTTTTGGGCTGCCTGGTGCGGGCCGTGCCGAGCGTTGGCGCCCGTCGTGGACGAAGTAGCCGCGCAGTACAGCGGCAAGCTCAAGGTGATGAAGATGGACGTGGATCGGAATTCGGCAACGCCGATGCGTTATGGCATCCGCGGCATTCCGGCCTGCTTCTGTTCAAGGGTGGCAAGGTAGCGGAACAGATCGTCGGCTTTGTCCCCAAAGATAAGATCGACAAGAGCATCAGCAAGCTGATCGCATCTAGGCGAGCGCTGCACCCGCAACCGTAAGCGCTTGCATCCCGATCTGGCAAAGAGTGCCCAAGCACGACGCCGCCGGCGTTGCTAGCGGACCCGGCCGTTAAGGTCTAATTGACGGCAGGTCGCGTTTCACTTGCAAGTCTAGAATGGAGCCTCGGCTGAGATTGCCACAGGCATCTCGGTCGATTACGGTCACAGTAAATCTGCCTGCTTTAAGCGTAGCGGCGCAGGACGCCGAGCACGCGGCCCTGGATCGCGATCTGCGAAAGGGGAACGTAGATAGGTTCCATCTCGGTATTGGAAGGCTGCAGCCGGACCATGGTTCCTTCAATGTAGTACCGCTTCAACGTGGTCTCGCTGCCGCGCACGAGGGCGACGATGATCTCCCCCTGGCGCGCGGTAGCTGGTGTGCTCCACCAACACATAATCGCCGTCCACGATGTGCTCGTCGCGCATGGAGTCGCCGCGCACCTGGAGCGCAAACACCTCGCGATTTCCGATAATGTCGCCCAGCGAGATGCTTTCGCTGGTCTCCGATGCCTCGACCGGTTGACCGGCGGCGATCCGTCCCAGCAGCGGAAGCCGGTCGGAGCGTCTCGTCTTGCTGCGTGGCGGCAGCACATCGATCGAGCGGCTGCGGTTGTGAGCGCGCTGCAGCAGGCCCTTCTTCTGCAGATTGGTAATGTGTTTGTGCACCGTGGCCAGCGACTTAAGGCTCAAGCCGCGAGCAATCTCCTCAAAGGAAGGGGAGTATCCGTTGCGTTGCACAAAATTGCTGATGAAGTCGAGCACTTCTTTTTGTCTGCGGGTCACTGACATTCCCGCATTATAGCGAACAAAAAGCGAACCGATGAAAACATTTTTATTGCCGCCATGTGGTCCGGCTGCGAAGCACAGGAGTACCTCGCGGAAGGCGTGTCTCGTTTTGGGCCAATATCAGCTGGGTCTATCCCGTTATGAGACCGGTCACAGGAAGTTATGTCTCTGGCGATGCTTGTTGCGCGGGGTCAATCCGATGCAGGGTAGAGATGCGACGCGGGAAAGCGACCACTGCATCAAGTGCTCGCCGATCGCCAGGCAGGTCACCGGGAAGTAAACTGGGTGCAAGGTCGAGTTTCCCTGGGCATGCCGATAGCACCACAAAGCTTTCGTTCATCGGCACGAACCGGATTGTTAACAGCCTGTGCCTTCCCTCACAACAGATCAATGGTACTTCGGCGGCGCTTTACGGGTCTTCAACAGAACTCGGCTCCATGTTGGCTGGATGGTGAATATGCAGGAAGCAGGAAAAGGTCAAAGGCGTCCTCGGCGGAGTGGAGCAGCGGCGCCAGATATGAGCGCAGTGAACCAGACCGCGATCCGAGGTGCGCCGAAGCAAGATGCGCCGGCCGCCGCACCCGCAACACGCTCGGTCCACGGCCCGGCGATCTGCTCACCGCCGAACAGGAAAAGCTCATGATCGAGCATCTGCCCATCGTGCGTTTTATCGCCCGGCGCATCCATGAGCGGCTGCCGCAGCATGTGCCGATCGAAGACCTTTACAGCGCAGGAGTGGTCGGGCTGCTGGATGCTTTCGGCAAGTTCGACCCATCCAAGCAGGTCCAGTTTCGCAGTTACGCGCAATTCCGGATTCGCGGGGCAATTCTGGACAGCCTGCGGACGCTCGATTGGAGCCCGCGGGAGCTACGCCGCAAGGGGCGCGCCATTGAGCAGGCGATCCAGACGTCTGACCGCCCAGTTTGGCCGCGCTCCCAACGACATCGAAATCGCCCACCAACTGCACATCGATCTGGCAGCCTATCAGCAGTTGCTGGGGGAACTGAAGGGCCTTGGAAATCGGCACCCTGCATTCCGAGCGCTCAGAGGACTCAGGCGAAGAAGAGCTGGTCTACCTGCCGAACCGGCCCGAGGACGATCCGCTTTTTCGCTACCTGCACGCCGAGATGCGGGAGCGGCTGACGAGGCGATCAGCGACCTGCCCGAACGCGAGCGCCTGGTCATGACGCTTTACTACTACGAAGAGACGACCATGAAGGAGATCGGCCTCATTCTGGGTGTGGTGGAATCCCGCATCTCGCAAATTCACGCCTCCGCTGTCTTGCATCTTCGCGCCCGGCTGGCCGATTTCGGCGCCCGCAAGGAGCCACCATCAGCCCAGTCCCGGCAGGAGCCCATCTTCCCGCCGGCCTGCGCTTCCCCAAGAGCGCGGCTAGATCCTTGCGCCGGCATACACTCTCTGGTTCTCAGTCTGAGTGTAGGCTGCATGTTGCGGTACCCGGTTTCCTTCGGCCCTTGTCAGCGGCCTCGGTTACCAAGGCTCCCTTTTTATCTAGGCTGATGCTGCTACGCTGAAGTCCGTATGGACCCATCGACAATCCGCGGACGGTCAAGCGGCCTGCAGAAGATCCTGCTGTCAACCAGCCGACGAAACAGAAACACGCGATGGCTCAGCCAGTGACAGCGGATCGCTCAGTCCAAGGACGACGAATGCTCTACCGATGATGCGCGGCTGGAAAAAATCGAAAGCCTGAAGAAGGCTGTCGCCGACGGAACCTATCACGTCAGTGCCGAAGAGGTGGCCCGCAAGCTGATCGAGCACATGCTGGAGCCTAAGGAATAAAGCTCACGGATATACTCTGGTTAAGAGGCCCCCTGGCATGCCGTTTCGCTTTTTGTGGAATGCGACACGAGGCCATCGGCTCACGCCGTGGCGAAGCGAATACCTCAAATGGCGCATCGAAACCTACTCCGGCCGCAAAGCTGACACCATCGACGCAGCGTACTTCTGGTTTTTTCTCTGGAAGGAGAGGGCGCAACTGATGCGTTTCCTCGGCTGGACGCGAAATTTCGGAACCCGGAGCCGGCAACCTCTTGAGTCTTTGCTTGCCTCCGTGCATCGTCTTGCCCACCGCCTTTGCCCGCTGATTGCCTGCCTGCTCCTCTTTGCTTGCAAGCGCATGGCCAGCAGGCTGCTACCTCAATCCCGCCCACCTAATCTACGATTCGCGTGGAAACCTCAGAAGTATTGGTGCCGACACTGGTCGAGATGCCATCGGGGGAGATTGTTTACGGCCTGGGGCCAACCGATTTTCAATTGACGGACAACGGCGTGCCGCAGCAACTCCACGTCGACGATGACCTGGACAACGAACCCGTTTCCGTCGTGGTGGCCGTGGAGAAAGGCCGCATGGCGGCGCTGGAGTTCGAAAAGATCAATCGACTGGCTCCCTTGATCGATCTTTTTCTGGGCGATGGGTCGAGCGAAGCGGCCTTCGTAAGTTTCGATTCCAAGCCGCAACTGGTGGTGCCGTTCACCAGAGACGCCGACCGTCTCGGTCATGAGTTGAAGCGCATAGAGCCGGGCGACGGCGGGAGCCGCCATTCTCGATACCGTGGGCTTCTCGGTGAAGCTACTGGAAGACAGGCCGAAGGACTATCGCCGCGTGCTGCTGTTGATTAGCGAGACCCGCGACCATGGCAGCCGCGATGTGGACGCGCAACGCGTGGTGGAGCAGATCGGCATCAGCAACACACTGGTTCTGAGTGTCACTTTCTCTCCCTCCAAAGCTCTCTTGCTGCACGATCTGAAGAGACGGCGGGCAGAGCGCGGGCGTTGCTGATCTGCTCACGCCGCTGATGATGGCCATCCAGGCGGTGCGCAAAAATGTGGCGCGGCAGATTGCCGTGATGAGCGGCGGGGAATATGCGCCCTTCACCACCGAGCGCGGCTTTGAAGACCGCGTGCAGGAGGTTGCCAAACACGCCCGCAATCGATATCTGCTGAGCTTTCGCCCCACCGACAACACTCCGGGATTGCATGTGTTGGAGGTTCGGCTCACGCGCAACCTGGGCGCCCGGGTGGTGGCCAGGACCAGCTATTGGGCTCTGGAAAAACAGGCGCAAGCAGCTTCCCCGGTTCCTTAAAGCTTTCCCGATGAAACCAGTTCTTTCCGCGCCACGAATCCGATTTCATTGCCACTTCAAGATCGAGCGTCGCGGCCCATGTACCCTACAGAAGTGTTCGCATCAGTGGAGGAGAAGGATGAGCAAAGTAGTGAAGCTGCAGGCGAGTGACGGTCACGAACTGGATGCCTATGTGGCCCAACCAGAGGGTAAGCCTCGGGCGGGACTGGTCGTGGTGCAGGAGATTTTTGGAGTCAACCAGCATATCCGTTCGGTAGCGGATCGATTTGCGCGGGAAGGCTTCTACGCTGTGGCTCCGGCGCTATTCGACCGCGTGGAAGCGAACGTCGACTGGGCTATGACGGCGAGAGCATGAAGAAGGGAATGGCCATGGTGCAAAAGATCAGGATCGACGACGCGATTAAGGATGTCGAAGCGGCCCTGCAATATGCCGCCAAAGAGACGGGGAAACCAGCTGGTGTCGTGGGCTACTGCTACGGCGGAACGCTGGCCTGGTTGAGCGCGACCCGGCTGGCGCCGGCCGCTGCCGTGGGCTACTACGGTGGCAACATCGGGAGCTTCGCTCAGGAAAATCCGCGAGTCCCGGTCATGCTTCATTTCGGGAAGCAGGACGATCATATTCCCGCGACCGAGGTCGCCAAGGTGCAGGCGGCGCATCCGGAGGTGGAAATCTATTGGTATGACGCCGGCCATGGCTTCAATTGCGACATGCGCGCCAGCTACAACGAAATGGCATCCAAGGAAGCCATGGCGCGGACGCTGGCCTTTTTCAACAAGCATCTTTGATAGATCGCTCATCTTGGATTTCCTGCTGCGCTGCACTGGACAGAACCACGTTTGCGCCTTTCGGTAAAGAAAGGCGCATGGGTTCGCCAACGCGACCAACCTCGACAGGAAATCCGGGATGGGAAGTGCAGAAATGGCGTCGATCGGGTTCAGCCGCGCATCTATCTGACTGGCTCAAGGAGAAGGATGGCGACCACCACTGCTGATGCGTCCGCCGCCAACGCGGCGATGTACGCATGGAAGCCCAAGACAAATCCCTGGCTCATCGCCGCCACGCGTGGCTCTGGCGGCCTTTATGGAGGTGCTGGACACCTCGATCGCCAACGTGGCGCTGCCCCATATCGCGGGCAGCCTGGGCGCCAGTGCCGATCAGAGCACCTGGGTGCTCACCTCGTACCTGGTAGCGAATGCGATCGTGTTGCCGATGGGCGCCTGGGCGGCGAGCGTGATCGGGCGGAAGAATTTCTTCATGCTCTGCATCGTGATCTTCACGATCAGTTCCTTTTTGTGCGGCATCGCGCCCACGCTCTCGGCCTGCTGCTGCTCTTCCGCGTGTTTCAGGGAGTGGGCGGCGGCGGTTTGCAGCCGATGGCGCAGGCCATCATGGCCGACTCCTTCGAGCCGTCGAAGCGCGGTCTGGCTTTTTCACTTTACGGGCTGGTCGCGGTGCTGGCGCCCTCGATCGGGCCCACCCTGGGCGGGTGGATCACCGACAACTACTCCTGGCATTGGATTTTCTACATCAACATTCCTGTCGGCATCCTGGCGCTGTTCCTCACCAACCGGCTGGTGGAAGATCCTCCGTACCAGAAGGCCGACCGGAAGAATCTCTACCGCATCGACTACATCGGCGTGGGGCTGCTGATCGTGTCTATGGGCGCGCTGCAGATCACGCTGGATAAGGGCGAGGAAAAGGACTGGTTTGGGTCGCACTTCATCGTGGGTTTTGGCATCACGTTCATCATTGCGTTCATCGCCCTGATCATTTGGGAGTTTCATGCGGAGAAGCCGCTGATGGACCTGCGGCTGTTCAAGTTCAGGAATTTTGCGGTGTGTGCCTTCCTCATGTTGTTGACCGGGGGATTGCTCAATGCGACCACGGTGCTGCAGCCGCAGTTCCTGCAGCAGGAACTCGGCTATACGGCAACCATCGCGGGGCTGTCTCTTTCGGGCGGCGGACTGGTGCTGCTGGTCGTGATGCCGATGGCGGGTCAGGCGGTGAGCCGATTCCCGGCGCGGAATCTGATTGCCATGGGGTTTGTGCTCTTCGCCGTCGGGTATTTCTACACCGCGACGCACCTCAGCCTGCTCATCAGCTTCGGTTTCGCCTCGTGGTTGCGCGTGGTTCAAATTGTCGCCATTCCCTTTGTCTTTATTTCCGTGACCACGGCCGCCTATTTCGGAATTCCTCCGGAAAAGAACAACCAGGTGTCGGGACTGATCAATTTTGTCCGCAATATCGGCGGCAGCATTCTCATCTCGCTCACCAACGCTCTGGTGACGGAGCGGGCGCAGTGGCATCAGAGCCAGCTTTCCAAGAACACCACGCTGGCGGACGCAACTATCAGCAGCAGATGGACGCCTTGCGGCACACCTTTGACGTGACGCGCGGGCAAAGCGAATGGATTGCACCTGGCGCAGGGGCAGTTGTACGACCAGCTTCAGGCGCAGACCCAAGCCCTGGCTTATGTCGATGTCTACTATGTGCTGGCGTTTGCCGCCGTCCTGATGGTGCCGCTGGCCTTCCTGCTCGACCGCAATCGGCCGGGCGGCGGCGGACCGGTCATGATGGAATAAAGGCCTCCCTGCGAAGAACACGTTTTAACGGGCCGCGGGCGGAATCTAGAGGAAATCATCCCTCAGCGGCTAAAGCCGGATCGCTGTTTGCAACCACTTACGTACCGGCTGAAGCCGGTGCCCTTGCAAAAAGCATCCCGCAGGGAAAGACTCGAACTACCAGGATGTGCTCCTGGGCTGCTTCTGCGGCGAAAAGACGCCGCGATTCGGGCGGTCATGCTAGGGTCATGTTCGGAGCGAACTCTCGGCCGTCCCCCGAGACGCAAGTTGAAGAGCGATGCAAGCTTGAAGGGTACGGGCTTCAGCCCGAACGTAGATGGTTACAAACAGGTTCGGCTTCAGCCGCTGAGGGGACGGTCTCCCTCTTCAACCGGCTTTTTCCGCAGCCCGTGAACAGACCTGCGTGGACGCACAATCCAAGCCATGTTATTCTTAGTCAGACACTTAGAGAGTGGACTCGATTTAAACGTAGAGGAGTAACGCACTGCCGTGCTGGCAACTGCAAAGAAGACCGAAGTTATTACGCGCTTTCGCACCCATGACAGTGACACGGGGAGCCCGGAAGTGCAGATTGCGATTCTCAGTGAACGAATTGGCGAGCTGACTGAGCACTTCAAGCTTCACAAGAAAGATCATGCCTCCAGGCGCGGTCTGTTGATGCTGGTGAGCAAGCGCCGCCGTCTGCTGGATTATCTCAAGACGAACAATTCTGACCGCTACCGGGACGTGATCGGTAAGCTGGGCATTCGCAAGTAAACAAGCGAGCAACTTGTACCCCACAATCAGGCGAAGAGACTGGATCGGGCTGAACGCTGAGACGGCTGGTGCACACGTGGTCGCACCGGCTGGAAAGCGCACGTCCGTCTGTCATGGCTCAGTTCCGATCTCTGCACGTTGCCATTGCTCGCGCTCTGCACAATCATCCCGCCCTCTGCACCGCGCCCCGCCCTTTGTGCACATACGAAATGAGGATTTTATGAAACAAGAAGTGACTGTCGAGCTTGCCGGTGGCAAGCGATTGACTTTTGAAACAGGCCGCATGGCCAAGCAGGCCTCTGGCGCCGTGCTCGTGACCCAGGGTGACAACGTGGTTCTGGCCACCGCCGTGGCCGCTCCGGATCCCAAAGAAGGCCTCGATTTTTTCCCCCTGACCGTGGATTACCGCGAATACACCTATGCCGGTGGCCGCATTCCCGGCGGCTTTATCAAGCGCGAAGGCCGTCCCAGCGAGCGTGAGGTTCTCACCTGCCGCCAGATCGACCGCCCCATCCGCCCCATGTTCCCCAAAAATTTCCGCAATGAGACCCAGGTGATTGCCCTGGTCTTGTCCGCGGATAAAGAAAACGATCCCGACGTGATCGGCATCAATGCCGCGGGCGCGGCCCTGGCGCTTTCCGATATTCCCTTCGGCGGCCCGATCGGCGCGGTGCGCGTGGGCCAGGTGAATGGCGAGTTCATCGTCAATCCCTCCTATGCTGAGCGGCTCGAGAGCAAGCTGAATATCACCGTCGTCGCCACAAAAGACGGCGTGGTGATGATCGAGAGCGGCGCCACCGGCGTCAGCGAAGAGACGGTGGTCGATGCCATCGAATTCGGCCACGCCGAGATCAAGAAGATCTGCGCCGCGATCGACGAGCTGGTTGCCAAGGCAGGGAAGCCAAAGCGTGTCGTGGCTCCGGTCGAGTTCGATCAGGGATACTTTGCTGCGCTTCAGGCCAAGGTCGGCGACCGGTTGAAGGACGCGCTCGACACCAAGACCCATCCCAAGGCGGAAAGCTACGCGCTGGTCAAGCAGATCAAGGACGAGCTGGCCAAGGAGCTTCCCGAAGGGGATGCGGACGCCAAGAAGAAGCTGGCGAAGTATTACGAAGCGATGCGCGAGAGAATCTTCCGCGAGCAGGTGACCAAGGATCGCATTCGTCCCGATCGGCGCAGCTTCGACCAGATCCGCGAGATCTCGATTGAAGTCGGCGTGCTGCCGCGCGTTCACGGTTCGGCGCTGTTTACCCGCGGCGAAACCCAGGCACTGGTTACCGTGACCCTGGGAACCACGGACGACTCAGCAGCGGCTGGAAACCTTCCAGGGCGAACAGCGCAAGCGCTTCATGCTGCACTACAACTTCCCCCCGTTCTCCGTGGGCGAAGTAGGCCGCATGACCGGCGTAGGCCGGCGCGAGATTGGCCACGGCGCTTTGGCCGAGCGTGCGATCTCCGCCGTACTGCCTGGGGAAGACGAATCTCCTTACACCTTGCGCGTGGTCTCCGACATTCTGGAATCGAATGGTTCTTCGTCGATGGCCAGCGTCTGCGGCGCCAGCCTGGCGCTGATGCATGCGGGCATTCCGCTGAAGGCAGCGGTCGCCGGTGTAGCGATGGGCCTGGTGAAGGAAGGCGACGACTACGCCATCCTGACCGACATTGCCGGCGCGGAAGATCACTACGGCGATATGGACTTCAAGGTAGCGGGCACGCGCGAAGGGATCACCGCGCTGCAGATGGACATCAAGATCAGCGGCGTGACCGGACAGATCATGCGCGAGGCGCTCGAACAGGCCCGCCGCGGACGGTTGTTCCTGCTGGACAAGATGGATGCAGTGCTGGCTGCGCCGAGCGCCGAGAAGTCGAAGTTCGCTCCGCAGATCCACACCCTGCAAATACCGACCGACAAGATTCGCGATCTGATCGGACCGGGCGGCAAGACCATTCGCGGCATCATCGAAGCCACCGGCGTGAAGATCGATGTCGACGATACCGGCCGCGTCAATGTGGCTTCGAGCGATGAAGAGGGTCTGAAGAAGGCGCTGGCGATGATCAGCGACCTCACCGCCGTGCCCGAAGTAGGCAAGACCTACCTGGGCAAGGTGGTCCGGCTGGCTGAGTTCGGCGCATTCGTTGAGATCTTCCCCGGCACCGACGGCTTGCTGCACATCAGCGAGATCGCCGAGCATCGCGTGAAGGACGTGAAGGACGAATTGCGCGAAGGCGACCAGGTACTGGTCAAGGTTCTGGGCATCGAAGGCAACCGCATCAAGCTTTCCCGCAAGGCCCTGCTGAAAGAGCAGCGCGAAAAGCTGGGGCTTCCCGAGCCATCCCGGGGTGGTTCGGGAGACAAGTGGTGGCGGCGAAGCCTCGGCTCCGCGTGCTCCGCGGGCGCAAGTCGCAATCCCCGGTAGAACGGCAGCCGGCTTCGAATGCCAGCACCATCACCATCGAAGGCGGCGAAGAGTTCGATGATGATGAGCCCTTTGTCGAGGGTGGGGACGAGCCGAACTTCAATCGTGCCGATGGTGCGTCCGATGCTGCACCGGCAGAAGCTCGCAGGCCCGCAGGGCCGGCGGTGCGGTGGTCCCGGCAGGTCAACGTCGCCGGCGGCATCGCAGCCGAGGCCGGGGACCAGGCGGTGGCAGCCGGGGCTGGCCGGTGGCGGCGGAGGCCGCGGACCGCAGTAAGCCAGTTTCGTGAGCTCAGTCGTAAGCAAGAGGGGTTGCGTGCAAGGCGCACCCCTTTACTTTTTGCGCTGCTAGCAAACATGAGATCTCGCAGCCGCTAGACTCGAAAACTGGCTGGCCTTTGTCGCGCTGGGCGTGGTCTGGGGACACCTGGTTGCTGCCGACACTCTGACCGAGTACGTTCCGCCCTTGCGTGGAGCGGCTGCCCGCTTTCTTCTGGCCGCACTGCTTTGCCTTCCGGTCATCCTGTGGAAGCGGCTCAGCTGCCTCGCGGCCGCGCCCTGGGCTTCGTACTCTTGCTCTCCGTCACCATGATCGTGTGCCGTTGTGCTGCTGCTGTGGGCGCAGCAGCACGTCTCATCAGCAACCGTGACGGTGTCTATTTGCAGCCATGCCGCTGTTGGTAGTGCTGCTAACCTGGTTCGCCGGCAGGGTTGTTCCGCGCCGTGCGCTGCAGGCGCGTCGTCGGGCTGGGGGCGATGGTCCTGGCGTGGGCGCGTCGTTCTCGTTGGCTCAGGCCGGTGGCGCTGCCGTGGCGCTGCTCGCTGTAGCATCCATCGGCGCTTCTTCGCTGATGGCCCGCCGCGAACTCAGCGGTGTGCACCCTGGTGGTGACGGCTTTGCTGCTGGGCACTGCGGCATTGCTGCTGTTTCTTGCCAGCTTGGCTGTTGGAGCGAGGACAGCCGGCGAATGGAACCGCAGTGCGCTCGGCTCGGTGATCTTTCTGGCGCCGTGGCCGGCGCCCCGGCCTATGCCACGTACTTCTGGCTGCTGCAGCAGCTGGAGGCGTACCAGGTGGCAACGGTGCAATGGATCGAGCCGCTGGTCGCGATCATCGAGAGTGCTCTTTTTCTGCGCCTGGGCTTATCGTTCAGCATGATTGCCGGGATCCCTGGTTACCTTGGTGTGCCTGGTGTTGGTGATGCGTGCGCGAGCAGAGGATGACAATACCGTTTCCCTTCTTGGCAATTGATCGCGCAAGGGAGCCTAATCCCGCGCAGGGATGCGATAAACTGCAGGCGATGGGCGCCACTTTGTACATCGTCGTCGAAGGCGAGGATCCAGGCTTCGACATCTTCGTCAATGGCAGGGCGCTCGCTCGCAATGAGGACGCTCTGGAGAAGATGGCGCAACGCATTGGGGTCAAGCCGCTGCTGGAGTTCTTCTCCGCCGATGAAAACTCCATGGCTCTGCTGCTGGAAGAAGGCGCGGGCGACCCGGAGTGGGCCAAGACCCTGCCTCCGCCGCAGTGGTTTTCGCCCGAAGACGGCCTGATCACCGTCTGCACCCTGCTCGATCACCTGAAAGCATCGCCCACCGCGCTGGGAACAGAAACCCCGGCCGTCCTGCGCGAGATGGAAGAGTTCGAGCGCGTGCTGCGCAAGACCGCGCAGCGCCAAATGCGCTGGCAGTTGGCCGTAAGCTGGAAATAATTCAAATCGTGCCACGAACGACGGGTGCCCAACATCTCGCTCGTTTTTCGCGAGATGTGGGATTCCACTGCTTTTTCCCTCTGACCATCGATTCGACCGATGCACTTGGCGGTCAACATCGGTGGAATCCCACATCTCGCGAAAAACGAGCGAGATATGGGGCACCCGTCATGGGTGGTTGGGAGAGGGTTTTGGCCTGAAGGAACAGATCCCCAATACCCACGATACGTGGCTAGGACGGAGTTTTGGCTTCAGCTCTTCCAGGCGCCCAGGAGGCGGCGAGGAAAACCAACTCCCCGGTGTGATAGCTGTTGTGATCGGCGGCCAGCAACACTTCGCGCAAAAGCGTCTGGTCTTTCTTGCCCCAGGGAATCTGCGCATAAAGATTGCTGTCAGGATCCTTGATCAGCTTTTCAAAAGCCTCCAGGTCTTCCTTGAGCGCCCTCACCGAATCGTGCCATGCTTCCTTGGAAGGCGGCTCGGCGGACGCGGGCCAGTAGTCGTCCGGCCATTTCTTCTCCACGTACTTGTCGTTGGTGGAGAAATCCCACAGATCATGCAGCGCGATGCGCATGTGCTCCAGAAGCTCCCACGCGGAGTGGGGCGCATTCTGCGGCTTCGCGCCGTAGAGTTTCGCGGGGAAACCCTTGAGCGCAGAAAGCACGTCGACGTGCGCATTTCCGCCGCGAAGCAGTTGGACAAGTTGATCACGAAGGGCAGCGTCTTTGTCTGGCATACATTGGATGCAGGATGCCAGAAGCCACACCGGTCTAGGAGACCTGGGCCTCCAGCGCGACCTCGCGCTTGCCGGTCGGCGAAGAGATCGCCCATGCGACGGATCTGCGCGCCAACGCCGCGCAGCTTCTCTTCAATCCGCTCATATCCGCGGTCGATATGGTAGACGCGGTCGAGGATGGACTCGCCGTCGGCAACCAGCGCGGCCAGCACCAGCGAAGCCGATGCGCGCAGATCGGAGCACATGACCACCGCCGAAGAGAGCGGGGTTTTGCCGCGCACCGTCGCCGTGCGCCCGTCCACTTTGATATTCGCGCCCATGCGGACCAACTCGCCCACATGCATGAAGCGATTCTCGAAGATGTTCTCCACCACCGTGGTGGTGCCTTCGGCCTGCGTGGCCAGCGCCATGTATTGCGCCTGCATGTCGGTAGGGAAGCCGGGATATTCTTCGGTGGAGATATCGTTCGCCTGCAGATTGCCTTCGCTGCGCACGCGCAACGAATCGGGACCCATGGGCGTGATGCGGACTCCACAGGCTTCGAGCTTGGCGATGAGGGCGGAAAGATGCGCGGGCTGGCAATTGGCCACCACCAGGTCGCCGCCGCTGATAGCGCCCGCCACCAGAAACGTTCCGGCTTCGATGCGGTCGGGATTGATGCGATGCTTGGCGCCGTGCAGCTTGTTCACGCCCTTCACCCGGATGGTCGCCGTGCCCGCGCCCTGAATATTCGCGCCCATGGCCACCAGCAGAGCGGCCAGGTCGACCACCTCCGGCTCGCGCGCGCAATTTTCCATCAGCGTATCGCCGTCGGCAAGAACAGCCGCCATCAGCAGGTCTTCGGTGCCGGTCACCGTAATCTTGTCGAAAACGATGTGCGCGCCATGCAGCCGTTCGGCGCGCGCTTCCAGATAGCCGTGTTCCTGCACGATGGTGGCGCCCATCGCTTCCAGGCCTTTGAGGTGCAGATCGATGGGGCGGTCGCCAATGGCGCAACCGCCAGGCTGGGCCACGCGGGCGAGCCCGCAGCGTGCGACCAGCGGGCCCAGCACCAGCGAAGAAGCGCGCATGGTCTTGACGATTTCGTATTTGGCGGTGGGGTCGGAGAGCACGCGGCAGCTGATCGTGGTGCGGTGCTGTGCGCGGCCATAGCCGAGTTCGACCTCGGCGCCCATCGAAGTCAGCAGTTTCCGCTCTGTCTCGATGTCGCGGACCTGGGGGATATTCTCCAGCACCACTTCGTCTTCGGTGAGAATCGCGGCGGCCATGCAGGGTAGCGCGGAGTTCTTGGCTCCGCTTACCCGAATCGTTCCGAGCAGCGGGTTACCGCCGCGAATGACAAACTTATCCATGAGGGCCCGGGGGTGCTCCTTACTGCTGTATCTCAGTTCTATAACTCGAGCGTTGTATCTTCGATTGCCAACCGAACATTGCCGTCCGACTTAGCCAGGCGACGCACCGCTTCTGGCTTGTCGACTCCCGCCTTGAGCATCACCAGGGCGACGGGCACGCTGCGCCCGGCAGACTTGATGGTGAGCACGGCCTGCTCGCGGTCGATCTTGCAGGCGCGCATCAAAATGCTGATGCCACGCTCCACCAGCTTGGTGTTCTGCATGTGCACATTGACCATCAGGTTGTCGTAGACGTAGCCAAGCCGGGTCATGGCGCCGGTGGTGATCATGTTGAGCACCATCTTCTGCGCCGTGGCGGCCTTCATGCGCGTCGATCCGGAGACGACTTCCGGTCCCACTTCAGCAACGATGCAGATGTCTGCGGCGGAGGAAAGCGGAGTGTTGTGATTGCAGGTGACGGCGGCGGTCTTGGCGCCGCGGGCGCGGGCATATTCCACCGCGGCCACTACGTAAGGCGTGCGGCCGCTCGAAGAGAGACCGATGACCACGTCTTTGCGGGTCGGGCGGCGGCGGGCAATATCGCGCTGTCCCAGCTCGGTTGAATCTTCATTCACTTCCACCGCCGATGCCAGAGCCTTCGGGCCTCCCGCCATGATGTACTGGACGCTTTGCGGAGGGGTGGAAAAGGTCGGCGGACATTCGGAAGAGTCGAGCCCGGCGATGCGGCCGCTGGAGCCGGCGCCTACGTAAATCAGGCGTCCTCCATCGCGCAGGCTGCGCGCCACCATGTCGATGACCAAAGCAATCTCGGGCAACGACTTCTTCACCGCGGCGGCAATCTTTGAGTCTTCGTGGTTGATGATGCGTGCGATTTCGAGGGCAGATTTAGTATCGAAGCCCATCGAGGCTTCGTTAGAACTTTCTGTCGTCAGATCGTGCAGGTTTTGCGGCTGGTCGTTAGTTGTCTCGCTGCCGGTCCCTGTCTCCGTATGAAAAGTACTTGTTGTGGCCATGTTGGTTTACTCAGCTCCCACTCAACTAAATGATTTTATCTCCAACTGACACTACTTTGCTCTGAAATTAGGGCGTAACGTGCCATCCACGCAAACACTTTTGGGTTATGGCAATTTAGTCCCTCCCTTGCTCAATGTTTTCGAGACGACAGCGTCGTGGAAGGCAGGACGAATGGTGCGAATGTCCTGGCTCTGGCGGTGCGGCCAGGTGCGATTGGTGAGCAGCACGATGGCGAGCTGGCGCTCAAAGTCGATCCAGAGGGAAGTTCCAGCGTAGCCGAGATGGCCGGCTGAGTGGCGGCTGAAGAACTTGCCGGAAGAGGAAGGCTGGGAGGGTGTATCCCATCCCAGTGCCCGGGAGCTGTCTGCGGCAGGGCGCGGGTGGTGAAGAGCCGAATCGTCTCCGGCGTGAAGAGTTGGCCGCTCGAGGAGGCATTGCGCGTAAAGCAGCGGATCCAGTGCATTGGAGAAGAGGCCGGCATGGCCGCTTGCTCCTCCAAGGACAAAGCAGTTTTCATCCTGCACCTCTCCCTGAATGATGCGGTGGCGGAAGGTCAAGTCCTCTTCGGTGGGCGGGATGGCGGATCGCCAATCGGCGGGTGGCCGAAAGCAAGTACTGGTCATGCCCAATGGGAGTGAAAACCTCGCGCGAACAGAAGTCTTCCAGGCTCTCGCCGGCAATCGACTTCAAGGGCGCGCCCGAGCAGGATGAAGCCAGGATCGGAGTACTCGGAACGGCTTCCCGGCGCGGCTTCGAGAGGCAAGCGGAGGCAGGCATCGAGCAGTTCCTCGCGGTCTCGAGCGCTTTCGAAGAGGCGAACGTAACCGGCCAATCCGGAGGCATGCGCCAGCAGCATGCGTAGCGTCACCTGGTGTCGCGCGCTGCCGCTGCTTTCGCCTTGTGCAAAGGCGGGTAAAATCTGCGCCAGAGACTGGTCGAGCGAGAGTTGCCCCCTCTGGTAAAGCAGCATGGCCATGGAAGTGGTCGCGATCACCTTGGTGACGCTGGCCAAGTCGTAAACGGTGGAAGCGTTCACAGCCTCCGTTGGTGCTCGTAGGTAAAGCCGCCAACGCCATCCAGCGCCAGCACCTCGCCCCGAAAAGCACGCCAAAGGCCGCCCCGGGAAAAGCCTGCTGCGCAACTGCCTGCTCGAGGATCGAGTAGGCGGCGGCAAACCGATGGCGCTGCGCGGAAGCGGAGGAGGGAACTGTTACTTGTGGGGGTGCCATCGGTCTGAGTACTTAAACGACAAGCTCTGAGTGCAAGACCCGGATTATTTCCGTCTTCAGATTCAAACCATGTTAGCTGACAATTCCCAGACCCGTGAGGTAACCCAATTCGGGACAAATCCCAGGCTAAGCGCTCGCCCAACGCCATCCCCAGCCGTCTATACTTATGACCGAGGTTGACAGGATGAAGGTGCGCGGGAAGTTCGTCGTAGTCGGGCTGCTGGCTGGCATGGCGGCTGCCCAGGGACATGGGCAAACGACAACCGCGGCATCCAGTGCAACTCCAGCCGCAACGCCCGCACCCCTGCGCAGCCGCCACCATCCCAGACATTCACCGTTCCCGCCGGCACCAAGGTGCTGCTCTCCCTCAAGAGCGGGATCAACACCAAGACCGCGCAGCAGGGAGACGGCGTCTACCTGGTTTCCTGCTTTCCCTGTGGTGGGCGCCTCGCGGATTATGATCCCGGTTGGCGTTTATGTGCAGGGTGTGGTGGACCGCGTAGTGCGGCCGGGCCGGGTAAAGGGGCGGGCGCAAATCGACCTGCACTTTACCACCATGATTTTCCCTAATGGATCGGTGGTCGAAGTTCCGGGCGTCCTGAATAGCCTGCCGGGGTCTGATGGCCCCAAGGTGAAGGATAGTGAAGGCACGGTGGAGCAGGCAGGGAACAAGGGCCGCGACGTGGGCAATATTGCCAAGGGGGCGGCCATCGGCGCGGAGGGCGGTGTGATCGGCGGCGCCGCGTCGGGAGATGTGTTGAAAGGGGTTGGCTACGGTTCGCTCGCCGGAGCGGCTGCGGGCGCCATCTACACTCTCTTCACGCGCGGCAATGATATTGTGATTCCTTCGGGAACATCGGTGGAGATGGTTTTGCAGCGGCCGCTGGTCTTGCAGCAGTCGCAACTTGCCGGTAGCAACCAGGAGAACGGGCAGGCGCAAATGGTTCCCGCCAGCCAACAGCAACCCATGCGGAAGCAGAAGAATTCTGTGCCCCTTCGGCAGCCCGGGCTGCGACTGAACGGTAAACGAGTGAATCATTGGGATGATCGATGAACCCGGAAGAAGATAAGACTGGGCCTGAGCCCGCCACGCAGCAAGAGTCGTTGCCTCAGGCGCCGGCGGAGTTGCCGGGACGAAGTTTCTGGCTCTGGGGACGCGACATGCTGTTTTCGCTCGCCGTCTCTTTCTTCATCATCACTTTTCTGTATCAGCCGGTACGGGTGGAGGGCACCAGTATGTTGCCTCGCCTGGGAGACCAGGACCGGCTGTTCATCAACAAGTTCGTCTACCACTTCGCCGAAATTCATCGCGGCGACGTCGTAGTTTTTCACTATCCGCGCGATCCGCAGAAGAGCTACATCAAGCGCGTGATCGCGGTGCCGGGCGATGAGCTGCGCATCGACGACGGTCGCACCTACATCAACGGCAGGCTGCTGCCTGAGCCGTACGTGCCCAGAAGGTTTCACGACAGCCGATCGCAGGATGTGATGGTGATTCAGCCCGATCAGTATTTCGTCATGGGCGATCATCGCTCGATTTCGAGCGACAGCCGCGACTTTGGACCGGTGCCGCGGGATCTGATCTACGGCAAGGCAGCGTTTGTCTATTGGCCGGCAGAGGACATGGGCGTTATCCACTAAGCGCTCCGCACTCGCCGGGGATACCCCGGATATCCTGTCGGGGCCAGTGCGACGAGCGAACTATGCGCCTTTCCTTACGAAAAGCCGCACACGTGGATATTGGTGATGCCGGCAGTAGGGAATCCGGGGATACCTGTTAAACTTGACTAAATCCACTCGACGGAGAAGCCATGCAGGCAATCCTCGCGCTCGAAGACGGGCGCATCTTCCGCGGTGAGAGCTATGGCGCCAAACGTGAATGTTTTGGCGAAGTGGTTTTCAATACCGCCCTGACAGGCTACCAGGAAATCTTCACCGATCCCTCTTACGCTGGACAGATTGTTGTCCTGACCAATCCGCAAATCGGAAACTACGGAACCAACGCCGCCGACAACGAGGCTAGCCGCCCGTATATCGAGGGCTTGGTCACGCGCGAGTTCTCGCCCATAAGCTCCAATTGGCGTTCGCAGCAAGTGACGGAAGAATACCTGGAACGCTTTAACGTTCCTGTAATCGCTGAGATTGACACTCGCGCTGTGGTTCGTCATCTGCGCACCCATGGTGCGTTGCGCGGGGTCATTTCCTCGCTCGAGACGGATCCCGACAAGCTTGTCCTGAAGGCCCGCGGCATCCGCAAGATGGATGGCACCGATCTGGCGAAGGTGGTGAGCACCAAGGCTGCTTACGAGTGGGACTGTAACGACCGGCGAAACTTCAACGGCGATCCCTTGCAGCTAGGGAGACGAGAGCCTCAAGTTACCCCCACCGGATCTGCATGTGGTGGCCTATGACTTTGGCATCAAGCACAACATCCTGCGCATGCTGGCGCGGGAAGCTTGCCGGGTCACCGTGGTGCCGGCGGAAACCTCGGCGGAGGATGTGCTCGACTTGAAGCCCGACGGAATTTTTCTCTCCAATGGGCCGGGCGATCCGGAGCCGGTAACCTACGCCCAGGAGAATATCCGCAAGCTTGTCGGACGCAGGCCGATGTTTGGCATCTGCCTTGGCCATCAGTTGATCGGCTTGGCCCTTGGTGGCAAGACCTACAAACTGAAGTTCGGCCACCACGGCGGAAACCACCCGGTACAGCAGACCCAGACGGGCAAAGTGGAGATCACCGCGCACAACCATAACTTTGCTGTCGATCCGGATTCGATCAACCAGAGCGAGGTCGAGCTTACCCATGTCGACCTGAACGACAACACGCTGGAAGGCCTGCGCCATCGCACGCTGCCACTGTTCAGCGTGCAATACCATCCGGAGGCCAGCCCCGGCCCCCACGACTCCAACTACCTCTTCCGGGACTTCCGAAAAATGATGGAAGAGTGGAAGGGATGAACAGCTTGCGGTCGGCTTGTGGTGAATCTGGACCTGGTCCCTCAGCGGCTAAAGGCCGTGATCACTTGTCAGTCTAAGTCTGACGGCGGGGCTGAAGCTCCGCTCCTTGTCAGAGCCGACTTTAGTCGGGCCGCAAGAGCGACTCGCGGGCTTATGGGTGGAGCAAGGACAAGCTATGGGTGCTGCGGCAGTCGTTGAAGGATTGCGGGTTCTGGTGTTGAAGGGGACGGGCTTTAGCCCGTCCGTCACAACTAACAAGTTGAACGGCTTTAGCCGCTGAGGGAATCAATGCGACCGGCCAGAGAGACAGTCAGGAGGAGCGGAGAGACATATTTTGTAAGCTCCCAGACTGTTGATCGGCAGCCATTCTTTCGCCACGAGCGGTGGGCAGTGTTGATGGAGGAGATTTTCCAACACTATCGAGGCAGTTCTTATCTGCTTCATGCCTATGTCATCATGCCTGACCATTTCCATGCGATCCTCTCACCCTCAAGACAGCATTGAGAGGGCGATGCAGAATATCAAGGGCGGCTTTTCATTCCGTGCGAGGCGGGCTTTTAATTGGAAACACAATATCTGGCAGGTGGGGTTTTCCGATCATCGAATTCGAGATGCTGCGGATTGGGATCGCCGCATGTCGCTTATATGCGGCATAATCCAGTCAAAAATAAGCTCTGCTTAGGCTCTGAGGATTACCGATACCTTGCGGTGAATCTGGACCCGATCCCTCAGCGGCTAAAGCCGTCGACTCTCCCTGGGTCTGACGGCGGGCCTGAAGCCCCGCCCCTTCAAGGGCCAACACCGCCCCTTCAAGGCGCAACACCGGTCAAGCCCTTCAAGAGCCGTCCTCTCGGATTCTCTCAGACCCGGCAAAGCCTAAGACTCCCCAAAGCGCTACAGTCGAGGCCCGGCCTCTTGTAAGCGCGAAGCGAATGGAAAAATAAAATGCCACGCAGGAACGATATAACGAAAATTCTAGTGATCGGGTCGGGTCCGATCGTGATTGGGCAGTCGGCGGAGTTCGATTACTCCGGCACCCAAGCCTGCAAGGCGCTCAAGGCGGAAGGCTACGAGGTGGTGCTGGTGAATTCCAATCCAGCCACCATCATGACCGATCCCGAACTCGCGGACCGCACGTATATCGAGCCCTTGACCCGGGAGTACGTCGAAGAGATCATCCGCCGGGAGTGCGAGCGGATGACCGATGACAACGGCCAACGCATAGGCAAATTCGCGCTGCTGCCTACCGTAGGCGGCCAAACGGCTCTGAATCTCGCTGTCGATCTTGCCGATGCAGGCATTCTCGATAAATACGACGTGGAAATGATTGGCGCCCGCCTCGAAGCCATCAAGAAGGCCGAAGACCGGCTCCTGTTCAAGGACGCCATGTCGCGCATCGGGCTCGATGTCCCGCGCTCCGCGCTGGTCAACAATATCCGCGATGGCGCGGAGTTTGCCGCCAAGATCGGCTTCCCGGTCATCATCCGGCCATCCTTTACTCTGGGCGGCTCAGGCGGCGGCATGGCCTACAACCGCGAAGAGCTGATGGATATTCTGGCTCGCGGCCTCGATCTTTCTCCCGTGCACGAGTGTCTGATCGAAGAGTCGGTGCTGGGCTGGAAAGAATACGAGCTGGAAGTGATGCGCGATCTCGCCGACAACGTGATCATCATTTGCTCCATCGAGAACATGGATCCGATGGGCGTGCACACCGGCGATTCGATCACCGTAGCGCCGGCCCAGACCTTGACCGATCGCGAGTACCAATCCATGCGCGATGCGGCGATCCGCGTGATGCGCGAGATTGGCGTCGAGACCGGCGGATCCAACGTGCAGTTTGCCGTAAACCCGGCGACCGGGCGGATGACGGTCATCGAGATGAATCCGCGGGTATCGCGATCGTCGGCGCTCGCTTCCAAGGCGACCGGCTTTCCCATTGCCAAAATCGCCGCCAAGCTGGCTGTTGGCTATACGCTCGATGAGATACCCAATGACATCACACAAAAGACGCCGTCATGCTTTGAGCCCTCCATCGATTACGTAGTGGTCAAAATTCCCAAGTGGCAGTTCGAGAAAGTTCCCTGGGGCGGATGAGAACCTGGGGCCGCAGATGAAGTCCGTGGGCGAAGTGATGGCCCTGGGCCGCACCTTCAAAGAAGCCCTGATGAAGGCACTCCGTTCGCTGGACACGGGCAAGAGCATACGGTCGGAGGTGATCGAGCCGCGACGGCTGACGCAGCGCCTGGTGACTCCGCAACCGGAGCGGCTGAACTACATCCGTTATGCCTTGCGCAGCGGGCTCTCGGTGCGGGAAATTGCCCGCGTGACGTCGATGGATCCGTGGTTCCTCTACCAGATCAAGGAAGTGACGGAGACCATTCAGAAGCTGGCCGACTATTCGTTGGAAACCATGCCGGCGGATTTCCTGCGCAAGGTTAAGCGAATGGGCATCTCCGATGCCAGGATCGCCGAAGAATGGAACCTCGATGGCCTGCATGGAGCGGGTCCCGGTCAGGGAACTGCGGCGGCGCCACGGCGTCACGCCGGTATTCAAGAAAGTGGACACCTGCGCGGCCGAGTTCGATAGCGATACGCCTTACCTCTACTCCACCTACGAAGAGGAAGATGAAGCCCCGCCGACGGCGAGACGCAAAGTCATTATTCTGGGCAGCGGGCCGAACCGCATTGGCCAGGGCATCGAGTTCGATTACTGCTGCTGCCATGCGGCGTTTGCGCTCCGCGATGACGATTACGAAACCATCATGGTCAACTGCAATCCGGAGACGGTCTCGACCGATTACGACACCAGCGACCGGTTGTACTTCGAACCGCTCACTCTCGAAGATGTGTTGGCGGTGTACGAGCACGAGGCCTCCTCAGGCGCCGACATCGGGATGATCGTGCAATTCGGCGGCCAGACTCCGTTGAATCTCGCGATCCCACTGAAAGCCGCGGGCATCAAGATCCTGGGCACTTCTCCCGAGTCCATCGATCTGGCCGAAGACCGCAAGCGTTTCGGGCGCGTTATTGGAGGACCTGAATATTCCTCAGCCCCCGGGCGCGATGGTGACCACCATCGAAGAAGCGGTGGAAGGCGCGGCGCGGGTAGGCTACCCCGTGCTGGTGCGGCCATCTTACGTGCTGGGCGGCCGGGCGATGGTGATTGCCTATGACGCCGATGCGGTGAGCCGATATATGAAGGAAGCGGTCGAGTACTCCCGCGAGCGCCCTGTACTGGTCGACCACTTTCTCGAGGATGCGGTGGAAGTCGACGTGGACGCGTTGTGTGACGGCAGAGACGTGGTGATTGCCGGGATCATGCAGCATATTGAGGAAGCCGGCATTCATTCCGGCGACTCTTCCTGCGTGCTGCCCGCGGCCGATCTAGCGCCCTCTACCCTGGAGACGATTCGTACCTACACGCGCAAGCTGGCGCTGGCTCTGAACGTGGTGGGCCTGGTTAACCTGCAGTTCGCGATTCAGCGCAAGTCCGGGGAACAGGATAAGGTCTTCGTCATCGAAGTGAATCCACGTGCGTCCCGAACCGTGCCCTACGTCTCCAAGGCCACCGGCGTGCCGTTGGCCAAGATCGCCGCTCGCCTGATGACTGGGCGTACTTTGCGTGAGTTGATGCCGGAGCAAGTCGCCGACCGCACGGACTTGGCCACTGGCAGTCACTTTTTCGTCAAGTCGCCGGTCTTTCCCTGGAACAAGTTTCCCGGTGTGGATACGGTGTTGGGGCCGGAGATGAAGTCGACCGGGGAAGTGATGGGCGTGGCGGACAATTTTGGCGAAGCCTTTGCCAAAGCGCAGCTGTCTGCCGGACAAATCTTGCCGGTGAAGGGGACCGTCTTCTTCAGCGTGAATGACCGCGACAAAGCAGTCGTCGTGGACCTTGCCCGGCAATATGTGGAGCTGGGTTTTCACCTGGTCGCCACGCATGGTACGGCAGACGTATTGGAGCGGGCCGGTCTGATGGTCGAGCGTGTGTACAAGGTCAAGGAGGGCCGGCCGAACGTGGTCGATCTGATCAAGGGTGAGCGCATTCAGTTGATCGTGAACACTCCACACGGCCAGGACACATTCTTCGACGAGAAAGCAATTCGGCGAGCGGCGGTGACGCAGAGAATCTCCACCATCACCACCATTGCCGCGGCCCGGGCGGCGGCGGAAGGAATTGCCGCAACCCAGAGGCGCCGCATCACCGTCAATGCCCTACAGGAATTACGCCGTGAGCCAGTAGTCGCGCACTAGGGGTTGCGGAAAAAACACGCAGCCCCTGAGGTTTTACTCTCCTTCTCTCACGAATGACGGGTGCCCCACATCTCGCTCTGTTTTTCGCGAGATGTGGGATTCCACTGCTATTTTCTCTGATTCTCGACTGCATACAACTCTCGGCAAGAAAAACCGTGCCCTTCCTTAACCGTCTTTCCCCGCAGCCGGGGGTCTTGCTTGCCAGCGTGGATTTCTGTGCGGCTAGTTGCGAATATCGAAGGTCAGTTCTTCGACTAGCCGCTGCTCATCAGCGACCAGGGGCAGCAAGGGCATCCTCGGCCGGCCCCCGTAATATCCGTTCAGGTCCAGCGCATACTTTACGCCCGGAATCCCCATTTGGCCGCAAACCTCAATGCCTGCGCGCACAATGCGCCGCTGCTTGTCCGCCGCCAAGCCTGGATCGTTTTCCTTCCACGCGGTGTAGACCTCATGGCAGGCTTGTGGGGCAAAGGTTGCCAACGCAAGCACTCCACCCGTGGCTCCCGCTTCGAGCGAGGGGTAGAGGGTTTGAGCAGACCCACAGAGCAGCTGAAATCCCACATCGCGGGAACGGGTTTTGAGCACCGGTGGTGGAGGCGACACGGCCACCGCTGTCATACCGGAACCAAGCTTGTCCGCTGCCACAAAAGTCGGCCCTGCCGTAGTCTGTATGGAAGCCCGCAACATCCTCGAGGTAACCGCCGAAAACAAGGTGGTTACGGGAATGCTCCGTTTCCTGATCGACTGTGTGGCATGGACCAGCTGCGCGATCCGCTCCACGTTGCCGCTGGAGTCCTTCATCCCCACAATATTGGGGTGCATGGCCAGCTCCGCGACCACTTCGACCGGCAGATCATACGCCGTACAGCCCGGCACGCTGTAGAGAAGCACGGGCAGTGGGGAACGATCGGCAACCGCCTGGTAGTAAGTCAGCATCTCGCGATTTCGCATCTGTTTGCGGTAGTAGTGCGGTGTGCGGACGAGGATCGCATCGTAATCCAGCTTGGCCGCATAGTCCGCCAGGCGCAGCGTCTCAAACACGCTCTCGCAACCCACCCCCGCCAGCATTACCTTGTCCGGCGCTGCTGCCGCTTGGGCCACCCGCAGTGCCTCTCGCGATTCTTCATCGCTTAGCATCACAGCCTCTCCGGTTGAGCCCAGCATCACCAGGCCGCTTAGCGGAGTCCGGGAGTATCGATCGATATTGTGTTCCAGCTTGCGCCAGTAGGGCCGTCCGTCTGGATAAAAACACGTGGTTACTGCGGCAAAAACACCTTCAAGCAGCATTCCTTGATTGTAGTTCCGCAGCTCGCTCAGAGGCAGTCGCGGGCAGCAGGCGTCAAAAAAATGAGATGGATTGCTTCCCAAACCGGCGAAAAACGTACCAGATCGAAACTGGCCTGCTTCGCTCAAAGTGCATAATCGCCATTAGCACAGGAGTTACTTCCGCCCAGTGGCTAATTAGAGCCATTGGACGCCACGGCGCAAAAGCGGGGGAAAACACTGACTTATAATGTTCTGAGCGGAGATCAGGGTCCTTCTTGATTCAGGCGTACTCAAAAAAGCCTGGCCGGCGATGGTGCCGCTCAATTCATCGGGGAAGGAATCCTGCCAAATGGCGACAGGAGACGTTGCCGTGGGAGCACCCGGAGCGGGTAGCTCAGCGGTTCTGCAAACGCCAACATCCAAACGGATCGTAAATGACTTCAGCATCCAGGTAGCGACCGTTAACGGGTCCGGGTCGCAGTCTGCCAACCTCGTGCTGCTCAAGAGCATATTCGGGATGGGCATCCCGGTAAGCGGAAAAAATCTCTTCCCATCCAACATCGCAGGCTTGCCCACCTGGTATACCATCCGCGCCAGCAAACAGGGCTATGTCGCGCGCAAGCGGGAAATCGAACTCCTGGTGGCCATGAATTCTGAGACAGCGAAGGAAGACATTCTTTCCCTGCCCGCCGGTGCCGCCGCCATTTACGACGAGGCTTTGAACCTCAAACAATATCGCGATGACGTGGTCTGCTATCCGGTCCCGTTCGACAAGCTGACGGCTGCGGTTTGTCCTGAAGCCAAATTGCGCAAGCTGGTGCGCAACATGATTTATGTGGGCGTAGTGGCGCAGTTGCTCGCGATGGATATGGTCGCGGTCGAAAACGCCGTGCGGCGCCAGTTCGCCAAGAAGCAGAAGGCAGCAGATCTGAACTGGGGTGCGATCAAGGCCGGCTACGAATTTGCCCAAAAATCCCTGACCAAGCAGGATCCCCTGGCGCTCGAGCCCATGCACGCGACCGAGGGCAAGATCATCATTGACGGCAATGCCGCCGCAGCCTTGGGCGCAATGTTCGCCGGGGTCACGGTAGTGACCTGGTATCCCATCACGCCGTCGTCTTCGGTGGTTGAAAGTCTCATCGACTTCATGAAGAAGTACCGCGTGGAGCCAGACGGCAAAGCGAACTTTGCCATCGTGCAGGCTGAAGACGAACTGGCCGCGATCGGTATGGTGCTGGGCGCGGGCTGGGCCGGGGCGCGTTCCATGACCTCCACCTCAGGTCCTGGTATTTCCCTGATGGCGGAGTTTGCCGGGCTCGGCTATTTTTCTGAAATTCCCGGAGTCATCTTCGATATTCAGCGGGTCGGTCCTTCCACGGGTATGCCGACGCGCACCATGCAGGGGGATGTGCTGTCGATTGCTTATCTCTCGCACGGTGACACCAAGCACGTCATGTTGCTCCCTGCTTCGGTTACTGAGTGCTATCAATTTGCGATGGAGGCCTTCGACCTCACCGAACAACTGCAAACGCCCGTCTTTGTCCTTTCCGACCTCGACATCGGCATGAACAACTGGATGTCTGATCCGTTCGTATACCCCGAAAAGCCTTTGAAGCGGGGCAAGGTTCTTTCCAAAGAAGACCTGGACCGGTTGGGCGGGTTCGAGCGCTATAAGGACGTCGATGGCGACGCGATTCCTTATCGCACCCTACCCGGAACCGACCACCCCAAGGCTGCCTATTTCACCCGTGGCAGCGGTCACAACGAGAAGGCACTCTACACTGAGCGGCCGGATGATTACCAGAACCTGATGGAGCGGCTGGACCGGAAATTTCAGACTGCGCGGACCATGGTGCCTGCACCGGAAATGGTGCAGACAGGCAAGTCCAAAATCGGCCTGATTGCCTACGGAAGCTCGGATTTCGCGGTGCGCGAGAGCCGTGATCAGCTAAAGAAGGAATACGGCCTCGAAACCGACTACATGCGGCTCCGAGCCTTCCCCTTTTCCTCCGAGGTGCATGCTTTTGTGGCCTCCCACACCAGGGTCTATGTGATCGAGCAGAATCGCGATGGGCAAATGCTCAGTTTGCTCAAGCTCGATCTTCCCGCTACGGAGGTCACGAAACTGAGAAGTATTCGCTACTTCGACGGCTTGCCGCTCGACGCGCGCACCGTGACCGACAAGCTGGTTCTTCAGGAGGGAATCTAATGGCGACGACACTCAATCCACCGGTTGCTCCCGGTCCTAAGAAGAACCGTCTGGGTCTGCAGGTATTGGACTATCGCGGGGGCAAGACGACCCTCTGCGCCGGATGCGGGCATAATGCCATTTCCGAGCGCATCGTCGATGCCATGTACGAGATGGGAGTCGAGCCTGAGCGTGTCATGAAGCTCTCCGGCATCGGTTGCTCCTCCAAGACCCCGGCCTACTTCATGAGCCGTAGTCACAGCTTCAACAGCGTTCACGGGCGCATGCCCTCTGTAGCCACCGGCGCGCTGATGGCCAATCACACCATGATGGGCCTCGGCGTGAGCGGTGATGGGGACACGGCCTCGATCGGCTTTGGCCAGTTCGCCCACCTCATGCGGCGTAATCTGCCTCTCATCTACATCATTGAAGACAATGGGGTTTACGGTCTGACCAAGGGTCAGTTTTCGGCTACCGCCGACCTCGGCTCCACGCTTAAAACAGGGGTGGTGAACGACCTGCCGGCAATCGACACTTGTGTAATGGCAGTGGAACTGGGTGCCACCTTTGTGGGCCGTTCCTTCTCCGGGGACAAAAAGCAGTTGCTGGCTATGCTCAAGGCGGCGATTGCCCACCGGGGCACGGTCATGCTCGACGTAATCTCGCCCTGCGTGACCTTCAATGACCACGAGGGCTCCACCAAGAGCTACAAGTACGTCCAGGAGCACGAAGAGGCGGTGAACGAGGTAGGCTTCGTGCCCTCGTTCGAAGAGATTTCCGTCGATTACGACCCGGGAACCACCTACGACGTGGAAATGCACGACGGATCCCACATGCGGCTGCGCAAGCTGCACCCGGAATACAACCCGACCAGCCGTATTGGCGCGGTCACTGCCCTGATGGAAGCCCATGAGAAGGGTGAGGTCTTGACAGGGGTCTTTTACGTCGATACAACTAAGCCCAGCTTCACCGACATGCTGAATCTGGTCAACGAGCCCCTGGCCACGCTCCCGGAGTCCCGGGTACGTCCCTCGCGCCAGGTTCTCGATCAGATTATGCAGAAACATCAGTAGTCAAGCTGGGTATTTGTTACGTTACGTTACCGGAGCGCAAGCACTTTTGGTGCTCTGGGTACCAATAAGTTGCAGCGAATATTGTTCAACCATCCCCTAAAAGTTGTATCATCAGCTCGTTTCTCACAGCAGAGCAAGGGGATGGGATGCGTAAGAATTTCCTACGAGGGATCTATTTCGCGATTGTTACTGCCGGCAGCCTGGCGCTTGCCAGTGATCATTTGGCAGTCCCCCCAATTGCTCCGGAGTTAACCAAGATGGATGTCTGGGTCGGTACCTGGGAGTCCCAGACCCAGGTGATGACCACGCCTTACAGCGAGGCCGCTTCCATGACCTCGGAAATGACATGCACGTGGTCGCCGCACCACGGGTTTATCCTGTGCGACCACCTGATGAACGGCGTCAACGGCGTCAGCAACAGCTTGTCCGTGTATACCTACGACGAGGCCAACAAGACCTACAAGTTCTTCGGCGTCGACAAGGACGATTCTCCGCGGGAAGTCCCGATGCAGGTAAAGGGGAACGTCTGGAGCTTCGGCACCGAGGTCAAGAATCAGGACAAGACCATCATGTTCCTGACCAATGACGAATTTCTTTCCGACAAGGTCATGCACTTCCGCACTGAGTTCAGCGAAGACAATGGGCGGAACTGGAAAGAACTGAATCAGGGCCAACTCACCAAGATCGGCTGAGCTAGGCTCGGTTAAGAGTCCGGGGCTAAAGCCCTAATCGATGGAAGTGCGACTCTTTCCGCGGCGCTGAAGCGTCGCTCCCCCTGCTGAAGCAGGGGGCTCCCACCGGGCTTCCACGAGAATGATCGGGATGACTGCCGTGCTTGGCGAAAGGGACAATGGTGGGAGCCCCCGCATTCATGCGGGGGAGCTCGGCTTTCAAGCCGAGCGGCTCGCGAAGGACTATTCTCCTACGGCTTTAGCCGCGGGCTTTCGTTTTCCTAGATGAAATCGATCTGAAAGACATACCCGCTATTCGGGCTATGCGTGAGATCGAAGCCTGGCGGCCCTATTCCCGCGTCGCAACTGATCAGCTTGCCGTTGTACATGGCCAAGCCATGAGGATCGGCTGATCCCTCGATAAACTCCGCCGTTTCCAACGGCCTCCCCGTCGCTGCGTCGTACTTGATCAAGCCCGGCGTGGTGGTGTGGACAAGCTTGCCGTCCTGCTAATAAAACGATCCACATCGGAGCTGCCCGTCACCATCCAGATTGCTCCATCGTCCCAGGCAACGCCGTGCCAACGTGCCGTCGTGATGGGAATGATGAACTCCGGTTCCCAGTTCTTGGGATCGACGCGCAGAATGGCGCGCAGGCGGTTGGCTACAATCCACAGTTTGTCGTCATGCCACATCAAGCCGTGGCAGCCTCCGCCATTGTCGGGAGGACCCAGCGGGATCTGGCGGTGAGAGACCGTCTTGGAATTCATGTCCGTCTGGTAGATGCCCTCCGGGCCGCCATTAGCGCCCATCCAGATGAAGCCATCGCCGATACGCCATGCCGCTGGTGTTGCACGATTCGGTGAGCACCGTCTTGAGCAGCTTGCCATTCCAATCGAGCAGCCAGCAGGCTTCCGGCGAGGTCTTGATGCCGGGGCCGTAATTCTGCGCCTTTTGCTCCGCGACCCACAGACCTTCCGGCGCGATAGCCACCGCGTTGGGATAGCCAGGCGGCGCCTTGAACAGGGGAGTGGTCTTCACCTTGCGATGTGGCAACTCTCGTTTCGGCGGCGGCGGTGCAGCGTCCAGATGTTGCGGTTGGGCTTGGGCCAATGCGTGCTTCGCCATCAGTCCCGCGCCCAGGCTGAGACTCGAGACCAGAAAATTCCTTTTGCTGATGTTCATAGGGTCCTCCATCCGGGAGAGCGAAAACATACAGTGCTTGCCCGTTGTCTGGGCGATGCACTTCCGTCAGGATCACGTTGGGCATGTTCTCCGGACTGCCGCCGCCCAGGCCCGTGGTTACCGCGATATATTGTTTGCCGTCGACGCTAAATGAAACAGGGTAGCCCTGTACCGTCGTGCCCAGCTGAGTCTGCCACAGAATTTTGCCGCTCCTCACATCGACCGCTTTGAAGGTGCGGTCGTAATCTCCCACAAAGGCGATGCCACCAGCGGTTGAGAGCACCGCGGTAAGAAAGGGTGCGCGCTGCTGAAAAGACCAGACCTCCTTCATGGTCTTGGTGTCATAGGCGGCGAGCTTGCCCATATTGCCATTGCTGCCCGGCATCTCATAGACGCGCACGGCCGCGGCAACGCCTCCTGAACCTGCCTTCTTCTCGACATCATGTCCATTCAGCTCGTTACAGCTCTGCGAGAGCGGGATGATCAGCAGGTCGCTGGGCGGGTAGTAGCTGGTCGCCGTCCAGTTGTGGCCGCCCTCCTCGCTGGGGCAGGACTGGATCCACTCATTGGTCTTAGCGTTGATGATGTCGTCGCGATAAGTGGGCACGCCGGTCTTTGGATCAATGTGCACGAATACGTTTTGCAGCACGGTCTCTTTGTAGTCGAGGAACTTGCCGTTGCTGCGGTCCAGCTTCCACAGGATGCCGGCCTTACCAATGGTCATGACCGTCTTCTGCGGGCCATGGTCGATGAGGACGCGTTCGAAGACCTCGTCCAGGTCGAGCGATTCGCCCGGCGAGTGGCTGTAGTACCAGCGCAGCTTGCCGGTGTCGGGATCGAGCGCGACCGTGGTGCTGGTATAGAGCGCGGCGCCGTTGCCGGTTCCGCGGCTGGCCCGCATCCAGGGCTTGGCCTGCGCCACGCCCCAGTAAGTGAGATTGAGATCGGGATCGTACGTGCCTGCGATCCAGGTCTCTCCGCCCGCGCGGTAGAGATCGTCAATCCCGTTCCAGGTATCGCCACCCGGTGTTCCCGTGAGGGCAATGGTAGAGAAGCGCCAGTCCTGCGCGCCGGTGTCGGCGTCGAAAGCGGTGATGGCGCACTTTTCGCTGGCATAAGCGCTGCAGCCGGTGAGTCCGGTGAGCACCTTGCCATGGATGACCATCACGCCGCCGGTCTGGTTATGGCCTTTGCCGGCGATGGGCACATTCCAGGCGACCTTGCCGCTGCGCGCGTCGAGCGCAACCAGGTGCGCATCCGTAGTTGCTACAAATACCTTGTCCTGGTAGAGCGCGAGACTGCGATTGCCGCCGTAGAGTACGGGGGATCTGGGGCCGATGCGGTTCTCCCAGATCAGCTTGCCGGTTTTGGCATCGAGCGCCTGCACGATGTTGTCGGTATTGGAAAGAAAGAGGATGCCGTCATGCACGATGGGCGTCACTTCATTGGCGCCCCCTTCGTTCATCGCCCAGGCCCATTTAAGCTGCAAATATTTGACGTTGTTCACGTCGATCTGCGTGAGCGGGCTGAAGCTCCAACCCTTGTAGTTGCGCCGGAACATAAGCCAGTCGTCATCCGGGGGATGAGTCAGCATCGCGTCGGTGACAGGCGTGTAGTGGGGAAGCTGGCCCGCGATGGTAAGTCCGGTGCGTGCGGGTGGCGGCGTCTCTCCCGCGTGGGCGATCCCAGCGGGCATCTGGCCATTGGCGACATTGCCGATTTTTACGTCTGTATCTGCCGTGAACGGTTTGCCGCCCGGCGTTGCTCCATTGGCCTCAAGCAGGAAAGCCACGATGTTCTCGTAGGTCTGGCTACTCAGGCTCCCGCCTTTGCCTAGAGGCATGGCCGACTGGATAAAGTCGTAGAGTTCTCGCGTAGAACGGCTACCCCAGGACTTGAGAAAATTGCCGCCGGCGAGTGAAGGCGCTTCGCCGCCGCCGGATAGATTTTCGTGATGACAGGAGGCGCAAGCGGAGGAATAGTCCTTGTGGCCTTGCGCAGCTTGGCTCGAGGTGAAAGGCCCGGTATCCTGCTGGGCGACCGCAACCCCACTCCCCCAGGCTAAAGCACACGCTGCCAATGCAATACCCCGGCCCCACCGCATGGATCGTTCTCCCGCTGCCTAGGGTAACCCATTAAATTCGCGCTGTGTATCGTGCTGTCAGACTCATGAAGGAAGGGCTGAAACGTGAGGAGTGGAGCCGAGAGCCCGCGGGGGCTATAAATCACAGGTTTTTACAGCCTATAAGCAGTGCCCGGAAGGGACGGCTGAGATGACACCCCAGGACTGCGCAGCTCCTGGCGGATAGTAGGGTTCGCAACGCAGACCGAGTGCCCGCCAGCGGACGACTGAGAATGCCCCAGGATGTCAGTCCTGGGTGAGCGTCGATCAAAAAAAATGCCAACCCGACCTGATTCTCTAAGCCTCCCACCTTCCAAACCATCAACGAAAACCCTTCGATCCAACCTCAATTTATTCGCTAATTCCGGCAAGACCGAGAACCATTACGGAATGATCCATCCCCAAATGTCCCCTTCGGGCGCCTTATCACTGTCGATCTCGATATACAGGCCGCCTTTGCGCAAAGCCGCCAGCTGCTGCGCGTTGAGCTGAACCGTTCCACTCACCGTGCCGATTGTATTTTGAGAAACGGTGAGGTCAGCGATGCGCTGCCCGCGCACGCCGGGCAGAGAACCCATGTGCAGATGCGCACCAGTAGGAACCGCAAGCAGCCCGCTAAACGAACCCTGGACCGAGAGCGTGTTGCCCTCCAGCGTCGCCATGACCGACCCGCTGCCGGAACGATCGGCGCGCGTCCCGACCAGGCGAGGCCCAGGAGAAAGACGGACGTGGAATGTGGAGGAAGCCGCCGCGGCAGCGGAGAGCGCGCAGAGAAAACACGCGCCCAGGAGAGAATGCCCTAGCGACTTTCTCCGCTGTGCTCCTGGTTCGAGCCAGGCTCCGGAAAATCGCTGTCGGAATCTTTAAGCATTTCATCCTGATCCCGGTGGCCCAATTGACCATGGAGATTGGGGTCTCCGTTGGTGGAGGGCTCGCTGGTTTCTTCTTCCACCGCCCCCTTATGGAAATCGCTGTCAGGGTGCTCTTGTTTTGGCATCGTGCCTTTAGGGATGAGGGTTTTGCCTGCGGCGTTGTACGGAATAAGCTTAGGGGCCGGATCATCTCCGGCCCCTAAGCCCATTTTGACTAAAGGGCCGCGGTCACGGCCTTTATTTCTGTGTAGTTATGGAGCACTTCCTCGCCCATCTCGCGTCCCCAGCCGGATTGCTTATATCCGCCGAAGGGCAGGGAGGCGTCGAAGACATTGTGGCAATTGATCCAGACCGTTCCCGAGCGGATGAGCCGCGCCATCTTGTGCGCGGTGCTCAGGTCACGCGTCCAGACACTGGCAGCCAAGCCATAGACGGAGTTGTTAGCTTCGTGAGCCATACGATCCAGGTCGGCATCGGAGAAGGATTCCGCGCAAACCACCGGCCCAAAGATCTCTTCGCGCACAACCTTCATCGACGGCTTGGTGTTGGTCAGCACGGTCGGCTGAACAAAGTAGCCGCGATCTCCATGGCGTTTACCGCCGACAGCAACCTTGGCGCCTTCTTGTACTCCGGATTCAATAAAGCCGGTCACCCGATCAAACTGCTCCTCGCTGACCAAGGGGCCCATCGAGGTCTTCGGGTCGAGGCCGGGACCCATCTGAATGCCTCCCGCGATGTCACTGACTCCCTGCAGCACCTTGTCATAGATTTTTTCATGCACGAAGAGGCGAGATCCGGCGCAGCAGCATTGTCCCTGGTTGAAGAAGATCGCACTGGCCGTGCCTGCAATGGCGCGGTCCAGATCGGCATCGGGAAAGACAATGGCCGGGCTCTTGCCGCCCAGTTCCAGGCTGACCTTTTTGAGATTGCCGGCGGAGGCTTTCACAATCAGCTTGCCCACTTCCGTGGAGCCGGTAAAGGCCACTTTGTCCACATCCGGGTGCGCGGCCAGCGGTGCGCCCGCGCCCTCACCGTAGCCGGTCAGCACATTGACCACGCCGGGAGGAAATCCTGCTTGATCGAAGAGTTCTGCCAGGCGGAGTCCCGCCATCGGTGTCTGCTCGGCGATTTTGAGCACCACGCAACAGCCGGCAGCGAGCGCCGGGGCGAGCTTCCAAGCCGCCATCAGCAGCGGGAAATTCCAGGGGATGATTTGCCCCACGACCCCTACCGGCTCGCGCAACGTGTAGGAGTGGAAAGCGCCCGGCGTCGAGAACTGAAAGAGTGGAGCCGCCGATCTTGGTCGCCCAGCCCGCCATATAGCGGAACATATCGACTGCCAAGGGAACGTCGGCGACGCGCGCGACGGATAACGGCTTGCCGTTGTCGAGTGACTCAATCTCGGCGAACTCTTCCAGGTTCGCTTGCAGCAGGTCGGCGACTTTCCAGAGCAGCTGTCCGCGATCCGACGGGGACAGCTTCTTGCTCCATGGGCCCTGGTCGAAGGCGCGGCGCGCAGCGGAAACGGCGCGATTGACATCTTCCTCTTCGGCTTCCGGCACCCGCGCCACCACTTCGCCGGTGGCCGGATTGTAGACCGGGAAGGTTTTGCCGGATGCGGCTGGGACGAAGCGTCCATCGATCAGCATGCGGTGTTGCCGCGAGAAAAACTCCGCGGTTTTGGAATCAATACGGGAATCAACGGGGATGGTTGCCATCAAATACCTCCGGTGGGATCGGCAGGAAGTTGGGTGGAGAGGGGGCGCTGCCGACTTCTGACGCCGTTGGAAACAATAGCACCGGGACGGAAGGGCAGTCCAGTGGACGGCGGGGGGCGGGTTACAGGAGGAGAAGACGCAACCGTCGCACCAAACTACATGATCTATTCGGGATTTCACTTCGAGGAAGGGGTGGTCAGGCGGGGGAAGTGCGGGGTGACTTTTAAAGGACGGTTATTGTGGCGCCGGAGGTGCAGCCGGGTACGCGCTCGGTTTCGCGGCGTAGATGCGCACCCCCATTCCATTCAATGCACTTCGCCCTTGTTGCGCTTCAGGGCTCTGCGGATAACGCTGAATCAGCGTCCGCAATTCGCGCACGCCGGCATCTTTCTGGCCCATTTGAATCAACGATTGCCCCTTGCGCAATTCGGCAGCGGGAGCCATCGGATTGCCGGAAAACTGTTCCAGGACCGCATCGTAATACTTGACCGCCGCGGGAAACTTGCCTTGCCGGTAAGAGATCTCGCCGAGATAAAACTGGGCGTTGCCCGCCAGAGGATCCTGCGGATAATAGTGGACCACGTCGCCGAATTCAGAAGCCGCAACCGTGTACTTAGCCGAGTTGTAGTCACGCAGGCCGCTTTGGTAGAGCTGGTCAACCGGGGGCGCCTGGGGCGCTTGTGGAGCCGGCATCTGCATCCCAGCCTGCCCGCCAGGTCCCTGGTTTATCGCAGGTGCGCCTTGTCCCCCAGGCTGCGCCGGCATCCCATTCACATTCTGCATCTGGCCCTGGATGGCCTGAACCTGCGTGGTCAGGTTAGCGATGCGTGTCTTGAGTTCGTCGACGGAGTCATTCAGCGCCTGAATCTGTGTCGAGAGCTGTGTGCTGTTCGAGCCGCGCTGCTCATTGTCGGCCTTCAACGTCGTCTGTAGCGCGTTCACCGAAGCCATCATCTTGTTCATGTTGTCGGTGTTTTGCTGCACCAGGTTGACCAGCACGCCCATGCGTTCGTCATTCGAGGTCTGCAAGTGCTGCACCATGTCCTGCAGCTGCTGGACCTGGGTTTGCAGTTGGACCATTTCCTTGGAGACGGCGAAGGCGTGCGGCATTCCACTGGGCAAAGCAAAGAGGGCAAGGGCCGTGAGCCGAATGATGTGTTTACGCATGATGCTCCCCATGACGCTTTACTAAATCTCGCTACTTCAGTTTAGTCCAGCAGGCGAATGAAAAGAGAGAAGGGCCAAGCGGTGACTTCCATCTTGGCCCTCCTCTCGTTACCTGCTGCCGCTACTGATCGAGCGAGAAGCCGGCCCGGCGGTTTTGCTGCCAGCAAGCCTCATCGTTCGTGGTGCAGAACTGCTTCTCCTTGCCGTAGCTCACGGTGCGCACGCGATCCGGGCTCACGCCGCCGTTGACGAGCGCCTGCTTGGCCGCATTGGCTCGGTTTTCGCCCAGCGCCAGGTTGTACTCAGCCGATCCGCGGTCATCGCAATATCCGCCGACAACGACCTTGAGCGTGGGATGCGCGGCCAGGAAACTCGCGTCCTGAGCCAGGACAGTCTGCGCATCGGGACGGATCTCATAGCTGTCATAGTCGAAGAAGGCAGGCTTCACATTCTGTTCGAAGATCTGCTCATTCATCATCTCGGCGGCCGGAGGTGGCGCCGGTGCGGCCGCTACCGTCAGGTTCGCGGTTGCATCCGTCGAACCGCCAGGACCGCGGGCGACGAGATGATACGTCGTGGATTGTGTCGGCGTTACGTTCTGCGTACCGTAGGCATTCACGTTGCCCAGTCCCTCGATCGAGACGTCCGTCGCATCGGTAGTGCGCCAGGCGAGCACAGCGCTTCCACCCGGGTTGATGCTGCTGGGCGTCACCGTGATTGTGGCCGTCGGCGCCGGCGACGTTGGCGACGGCGGCGGAGGCGGTGGAGGTGGCACCGCTTTCTTGTGGCAGCCGGCTGCGAGGGTGAGGGTGGCGATAGCGATGAGCGATGCAAAATACCTGTGATGCGAGGGCTTCACAATATTCTCCTTACAAATTCGTTCCTCACGGCTCTTCCCGATCTGGGAAGGATGTACCGCAACTGAACATCAGGACCGAGTTATTTCCAACTCCAATTGGGCATCGAATTCCCGCTGCTCTGGGTGAGGCGATGCTGTTCAGTGCCATCGGAAAGCATGGTCCAGATTTCGGATCCGCCACCGTTCTCGCGTTGGAATACGATATGCCGTCCATCCGGAGACCAGGAGGGGAAATCCTGCCGCCCCGCGTCATGCGTGAGCTGGGTCCAGCGCTTGCTGGCAATGTCCATGATGTAGATATCCTGTCCGCCAGGCGCGCCAGGACCATACTTGCGGTTCCAGGAAAAAGCCAGAAACTGACCACTCGGCGACCAGGAGGGTGAGGTCGCGTATCCGCCGTCGGTCATGCGCTGCACGCCGGTTCCGTCCGACGACATGATGTAGATCTGCGGCAGGCCGGTACGGCCGCTGCACCATGCGATCTGGGAGTTGGTCTTGGGGTTCCAGGTGGGCGAAACATCCGGCCCGCGGAAGGTAGTGATCTGCTTCACGCTGCCACCGCTGGCGTCGGAGGTGAAAATCTCCGGATCGCCGGAGCGGGAGGCGGAGAAAGCCAGTTTTGCGCCATCGCTCGACCATGCTGGGGAGAGCGTATTGCCGACCATGGAAGAAAAGCTGATCATGCGGCCCAGCACCAGCGAATACATGCGAATGGACCAGCCCTGTTTCCCTAGCGATGCGAACGCGATGCGATCGTTATCCGGCGAGACGCGCGGCGAGAGCGAGATGGTGCCCAGGTGTGTGACCTGGTGTTGGCCTTGCCCATCGTAGTCCATCTGCCAGACTTCTTTGTTTCCGCCGCGAGCCGCGATGTAGTAGATGTGGGTCTCGGCGATGCCGTTAATTCCGCCGCCCAGGCGAGTGATGATCTCATCGGCAAAGCGGTGAGCGATCAGACCGCGCATTATCCTGGCTGGCCGCCTCGTTGTACTGCTTGCCCAGGATTTGCGGGGAGGTGGGATTCTTGGCGTCGAAGAGCCAACCGTAGACCGCCAGGCGACCACCAGCAGCAGAGATAGATCCGAAGGCCACAAAAGCAGCGCTGGCCGGCGCTGCTGCCCATGGCGCCAGGTTCATCTGCTGCGGGGAAGCGGGCATCAGCGGCGGAGCCATGCTCTTTGAAACCATGTCAAAAATGCCGGCATTACTGAGGTCGCTGTAAAGCGTACTGTCAAAGGTAGTTTTCAGCGCCGGGTCGTCAGGTGATGAGGGATTGAAGTCAGCTGCGGCCAGGCGGATGCGTGCCGCGCCCAGGTTGGTGCCGGTACGGACCCAATCCTGCGCACTCGCCTTCCAGCATACGAGTGCCGGCAAAAGGAAAACAAGAAACAAAACACCGGAGTGGGAGGATGAATACCTTTTAGATCTCATGCCTTACGCAATCTTGAGTTTATACGATAAAAAGCCAAGTCAGTTACAGCGGTAACCTCATCGGGTACCGGGGTAAGTGCAGTGATAGAGCACATTTAAGCTGCTTTCGTTATAGCCGCTTGGTAGCGGGCCGAACGTATCCACGCGTTGTACCGCGTGCAGGCACGACGAATTGAGTGTAGGCGAGTTGCTCGGAGTAGCCAGAGACACGTTGCCTGGTGAGCCATCCCGCGCCACCGTGAACTGGACAAAAACAGTCGCTCCCACGGGCGTACTCGGGTCTACTTCCCCCGTATACCAATCCTGCGCCACCTTGCGCTTGATCACATCCACATACCAGCCAAAGCGAGAGCCAAAATCCCCACCTGTTTGTGCGATGGGACTATTGGCCGTATTGTTGCTTGCCGTGGACCGGGGAGTATTCGGCGGCGCCGCTTCTCCATAATTTGCTTTGTTCTGCGGCTTGGGCGGCGGCTGATGCTGCGGAGGGGCCTTTGGGAGCGGCTTGGGCTGAGGCTTCGGCGGTGGTTGCTTTTCGGGAATTGGCACCGCATCGGGAAGGGGAACAGGCTCCTGTTTCTGCTCCTCCAATGCTGGAGCTACGCTTGGCGTCTCCGTTGCCAGCACGTTATCGGTGGGCGGGTGATCCTGAGGCAAGGGCAGCGCGGCAGTTGATACCAGCGTGGCCTGGATGGCTCCTTGCTGGAAGCTGTTCGCGCCCCACTCGCTTCCGTGGAGCAGATTGTGCACGTATCCGTAGCCGATGAGCCCGGCGAAGATCAGCACATGCAAGATCGTGGATTGGGCGAAAGGTGAGCCTATGCCATCCGGTTGGTCTAGCAATTCTTCGCTGGAAAACCCTGCCATAGCCAGCTACTTCGCCGTCTTTTGTAGGGGCTGGGTCACGATGCTGATGTTGGTGATCCCGGCTTGTTTGACCGCATCCATGACCGAGGCGAACGCGCCAAAGGGAACCCGCTCGTCGGCCCGCAGATAAATGACCTGGTTTGCTGGATCGGTATTGGGTTGGTGCAAGAGCGTTGGCAGTTGCGCCAGGTTGACCGGCTTATCTCCCAGAAAAACATTTTGCTCGCGGTCGATGGTCAGCACCATCCGCTGCTGGGTGATCTCTTTCACGCTGCGCGTTTTTGGGACGGAGACATCGATGCCCGACTGCAGCACCGGCGCCGTCACCATGAAGATGATGAGCAAAACCAGAACCACATCGACCAGCGGCGTGATGTTGATTTCCGCGAGCGAGGTTCTGGTATGGCCGGTACTAGCGGTGAAGGCCACTTGTGGCCTCCCTCTCCATCGGGTCTTGTTTGGTTTGCGGGCCGATCTCTTCCAGGCTGTTCAGCAGTTCGCGCGAGAAGTCATCCATGCGCGAGCCAAACTCCCGCAGAGAAGCGGTGAACTGGTTGTAAGCGATGACGGCCGGAATGGCCACCAGCAGGCCGGCTGCCGTGGTGATCAGGGCCTCGGATACTCCAGGCGCTACCGCGCGTAGAGTCGCTGCACCCTCCGTGCCCAGGCCATGGAAGGCATCCACGATGCCCATCACGGTGCCGAACAGGCCGACGAATGGAGCCACTGCACCGATCGTGGCCAGCCACGTGAGGCGCCGCTCCAAAACCGTAAGCGATTCACTCGACGCCGCCTGGGCCGCGCGCTCCAGCGTGACGATGTTTTTTGGAGGCCCGAAACCGCCGGTCTGCCGGCGATACGTGTCGTACACCTCATCGAACACGCTCACCAGCGGACTGGGCTTGAACTGTTCGCTGACCGCCGCAATCTCTTGCAACCGGCTGGCCTTGCGGAAGGCGCGCACGAAGCGCCGGCTTTGCGATCGGGCACGGCGAAAGGCGGTGCCTTTGCCCAGAATGACCGCCCAGGAGTAGAGGCTGGCAATCAGCAGCAGGACAAGCACAGCGATGGCCACGGCCCCGCTATTGCGCACCATGTCAAATATGGCGCTGGTTCCGTAGAATGGGGAATGAGCCACGGGCGCTGCTGCACCGTCGTCTGTTTGCAGGATAAAAAAAGCCGCGATATGAACGGGGGACATCATCACTTCCTCATTAACGGTAGCAGACATGCCCGCGCGAATCCAAACTGCTATATAAGATGCTGGCGCAAGGTAACCCGGCCGATAACCGGGCGACTAAGCCGTGCTATGCTGCGCTCGACTCTTGAAACTGGCCCATGCTGCTTGAACTCCGCGCTGAAAACTACGCCGTCATCGATCATGCGATCGCTGTCTTCGGCCCCGGCCTTAACCTGCTGACGGGAGAAACCGGTGCGGGTAAATCGATCCTGGTGGACGCGCTGGCGCTGTTGATGGGCGACAAGGCCTCTTCCGATGTGGTGCGTCACGGCGCGGACCGTGCTGTCGTGTCCTGTGTTTTTGAAAGCACCCCGGGAGCAGAGAACACCCTGGAAGCCAACGGCATCGATGCCGAAGGCACAGAAATTATTCTGCGCCGCGAGATACAAGCCGGAGGTAAGGGCCGCGTCTACGTGAACAATCAGCCGGCCACGGTGAACGTACTGCGTCAGCTCGCTCCGGAGCTGGCACTGGTTCATGCGCAGAGCGAGACCATGGGCAGCTTTGACCAGGCACAGCAGCGCCAGTTGTTGGACCGTAGTGCGGGCATCAATACCGATCGCGTGGGAGCTGCATTCCAGGAGTGGGCAGAGACCTGTGCCCGGCTCGAACGTTTGGAAGGAGATGAACAGGCGCGCCTGCGCGAGGCCGACCTGTGGAGTTTTCAGAAGAATGAGATCGAAAGTGCGGCGATCCGCGAGAAAGAAGACGAGGAGTTGGAGATAGAGCGGCGCGTGTTGGCCAACGCTGAGAAGTTGCTTACCGCGGCTATGAGCGCGCATGAGCTGCTCTACGAAAGCGACCGCTCGGCTGAGGCCGCATTGCGCGCTGCGCTAAAAAATCTGGAAGAGCTTGCGCGCTACGATCCGCAGTTTACCGAGGCCGTCGAGCAGGTGAAGTCCGCGCGCGCCTTGGTGGACGACGTGAGCGACACGGTGCGCGACTATACCTCCAAAATTCAAGCATCTCCTGACCGGCTAGCGGAGCTGGAAGATCGCCTCGAAGCACTCAATCGCCTTAAGCGGAAATATGGATCAACGCTGGCGCAGGTGTTGGCTCATGGTCAGGAAGTCGCCGCCAAGCTGGCGGAGATCGAGAATCGCGACCAGTTGCTGCTCGAGCTTCGGGCGGCACGGAGCAAGGCAGCAGATACGTACCGTCTGGCGGCCGCCGAGATAACCGCGGAGCGCACCGCCGCCGGCCGCAAGCTGGAAAAGTTAGCCGAGGCGCACATCAACGATCTGGCAATGAAAGCCAGGTTTGCCGTCCACGTGACGGCGCAGGAAGCGGAGCAACAATGGACCCGGCAAGGCTGGGATCTGATCGATTGCCGCATCGCCACCAACGCCGGAGAGCCGTTGAAGCCGCTGGAGCAAATCGCCTCCGGCGGCGAGTTGTCGCGCGTGATGTTGGCGCTCAAAGTGAGTGTCGAAGAGGGAGCATCTCGAGGGCAGGGAAGCGCGCGCCGCAAGGCCCCCGTACCTCGCACCCTGGTCTTCGACGAGATCGACATCGGCATCGGAGGCCGGGCCGCCGAGGCGGTCGGCCAAAAGCTGAAGGAGCTCTCTCGCGCGCAGCAGGTGCTATGCGTAACCCATTTGCCCCAAATTGCCGCCTTTGCCGACCAGCACTTCCTGGTTGAGAAGCAGGAACGCCAGGGAAAGACGAAGACCTCGGTCCGCCTGCTCGAAGATCAGGACCGAACCGAGGAAGTGGCCCGCATGCTAAGCGGTGCCAAGCTAACCGAAACCTCCCTGCGCCACGCCGAGCAGCTATTGAAAACCAGCCGCAAAGCAGTACGCCCCTCGTCTCCTCACAAATAACGTCATTTCACGAAGGACATCATCCTTCCTTCCCAAACAAATGACGGGTGGCCCACATCTCGCTCGT
>CAVZJL010000032.1:0-82920 GCA_963775365.1 uncultured Acidobacteriaceae bacterium
CATTCACACGCAGGTCAGCCTTGAGGATGTAGGCCACGGGCAGACCGGTGTATTGGTGCAGCTTTTCAGCGATGGCCTGGCGGGTAGCCTCAGGCAGCTGCGAGCCCTGGGCCAAGGCTGAAGCATAATCGCCCATTGCGAATTGCTCTACCTCGGTGAGGAACGGCCCCAGCGCAGGCGGTTGCGTGGGTAGCCGCTTATGGTAGTAAGCGGTGGCGGCGTATGTGGGCAGCGCCAGTTCATAAGGCACATCGATGCCCGGGTTCCATTGCGGTGCGTCGGCACTATCGTCAAAGTTCAGGATTTGCGAAAGCAGAATGACGCCATTGAGGTCGATGTGGCTTTCTGTCTCTAGAATGCCTGCCACGATCGCGGAGCGGGTGGTGCCGTAGCTCTCTCCAAAGAGGTATTTGGGCGAGTTCCAACGTTGGTAGGTGGAGAGGAAGCGTGCAATAAAGCGGGCAAAGGCATGCGCGTCGGGATCGACCGCCCAAAAAGCCTTTTCCTTGTCCTTGCCGAAGAGCCGGCCGAATCCGGTGCCGGGCGCGTCGATAAAAACCAGGTCGCTGACGTCGAGCAGACTCTCGGCATTGTCTACCAGTTGATAGGGGGCGGGATTGGTGTGCTGGTCGTCGGCGGTAACAATGCGCCGGGGACCGAAGGCGCCCATGTGCAGCCACATGGTGGAGCTGCCGGGACCTCCGTTGTAGATAAAGGTCACCGGACGCGATTCCGGTGCGGCATCTTTCTTGAAATAAGCCACGTAGAACATGCGCGCCGTGGGTGGAGAGTCGGGGGTTTCCTTGGCGGCAGACGGATTTATGCCAAGCGAGGCGTCGGCATCGTTGGTCGCAGCCACCAGGATGGTCCCAGCGATGGCCTGGTAGTCGATGGTGTGGCCCCCGACATTGACGGTGCCCTGGGTGGTGGAGTCCTTGGGGATAACCGGCTCCGTATCGGCCTTGGCGGCGTCCTTCGCTGGAGCATCTTTCGCTGGGGCATCTTTGCCGGCTTCTTGCGCCGCGGCGGAGCCAAGGCCCAATGTGGACAGAAGCAACAGGCAGGAGCTGACGAGGGTGAGAAAGGGGCGTGCGTTCTGCAAGGGTGAGAGGTATATTGCCTTTTTAATGGACTAGCCATGCTCCTTTGAGTTTAGCTGTAGTCCGCGCAACGGCGAGGGATAATGTCCGATGGATCTCAGTGCGCCTGCTCTTCTTCAATCCCTGCCCCTTTTTGAGACCGAATGCCGGCGACAATCAGCATTCGAAAACAGCCACTGTTCCGCTAGCTACGAAAAAGTTGCGCGCTACATCAGTTTAGTTACAGTGCTTTCGGTGAGTCCATGCCCGCCGGCGTTACCAAAGATGGGGCAACTCGCTCTCCTATCCGGTGTCTATGTGGAGCGAGCGGCAAGAACCGGATCTCAAGCAGCCAGCCGCCAGAAAGAGGAGACTTCCATGAAATTTGTCACGGCTGTTCTTGCATCGACTCTCGTCATCGCGCCCGCGGCGATGATTGCCCAAACACCCACTCCTGGCGCACATGACTATAACATCAACCAGCGCAAGGTCGATCAGCAGGACCGCATTGCCAACGGCGTCAAGAGCGGCAAGCTGACCGCAGGCCAGACCGCGCGCCTGGAACATCAGGAAGCCGGCATCAACCGGGAAGAGCGGGGTATGCGCGCGCAGGATAACGGTCACCTGACAAAACAGGATCGCCGACCATCCACGCGCAGCAGAACCAGGAATCCCGTCGCATCTACCGCGACAAGCACGACGGACGTTAAGCAGAGCGGTGGCCGTTCCGCCAGGGAACGGCCACCGTCTCCGCATTCAGGCTCGTCCGTTTCATGCCCGGGCTAAAGCCGTAATCGACCACTATGGCTTGAGCCATCCAATCCACATTCAGATGACACGACTAGGGCTTTGGCGTAGACTCAAGCCCACTGCGCCATATAACTCAGACGGTCTCGATGCGCCGGGCATCGCGGCTGACCCGGTTAGTGTTTCGTACAGCTGTGCCATGGGCCCTCTAAGCTTTGGCGTCAAGGGATGACTCACCTTGTGCCATGTTGATGACACATGAGAAAGGGGCGCCATGCCCTCATGCCAGATCCTCGACTCAACGTCCTGCCCGGCCACCGCCATCGCATCGTCTCTTCCCGTTCTGCCCAGCCTGAACCCGAGTCGTCTGAAGAGCCAACCTACGCTTCCTTGCCGCCGCTGGGATCGAATCTCAAGGTTTTGATGGTCTGGCCGAGTTTTCCCCCTTCGTTCTGGGGATTTGAAGGCGTACTGCAGATGATTCCCGAGCGCGCGATGACTCCGCCGCTGGGCCTGATCACCGTCGCGGCGCTTTGCCCGGCAAGCTGGCAGATCCGGCTGATCGATCACGCCTTCGAGGAGTTGCGGGATGAGGATCTGCGGTGGGCCGACCTGGTGATGGTGAGCGCCATGCACGCTCAGCGTGCCGACGCATTGGCCACACTGTCCCGCGCTCGCGCCTTCGGCAGGCGCACCTTCGTCGGCGGCCCCTGGGCAAGTACAGACCCCGAGGCTGTGCTTGCGGGTAGCCGATCACGTGATGGTCGGGGAGGCGGAAGAGGCCTTTCCTGGAATCGCCGCTGCACTCGAGAACGGGACGGCGCACGCGCTGTATCGCATTATCGACAAGCCCGACATGACGCGCAGCCCGGTGCCCCGCTTCGACCTGCTGCAGCGCAACAAATACACGTCGATGCCCATTCAGTTCTCCCGCGGATGCCCCTTCCAGTGTGAATTCTGCGACATCATCACCATTTACGGCCGCCGGCCTCGGGCGAAAACACCCACGCAGGTGATTCGCGAGCTCGATGTGCTTGCGCGGCTTGGGCTGGCGCAACGAAGTATTCATTGTCGATGACAATTTCATCGGCAATCATGCCCAGGCGTTGCAGCTGACGCGCGAGCTGATCGAGTGGCAAAAGCGCACATCAGCAACCGTTCTCGTTCTATACCGAGGCGTCGATCGATCTGGCATCCCGACAGAGCTGTTGGATGCCATGGTCGCGGCCAACTTCATGTATCGTGTTCATCGGCATCGAGACCCCCTCTGCCGAAGCGCTGAAGGAGATCGCACAAGTTTCAGAATCTGCGCAAGAACAATGTCGAGCAGGTGCGCATCATCCAGGAAAAAGGTCTCTGGGTGCTGGCCGGATTCATTGTCGGCTTCGACTCCGACGACGAAACCATCTTTGCCCGGCAACTGGAGTTTATCGAGCTGACAGCGATCCCCTGGGCTATGGCCGGTATCCTCATGGCTCCGCCCACCACCGCCCTCTTCGATCGCATGAAGCGGGAAGGGCGCCTGATTGAGGACAGCCAATCCATCACCCAGTTTGGCCTCCCGAATTTCCGCACTGTTTTGCCGTTGCCGATCCTGCTGCGTGGCCTATGCACTTTGCTCGAAGGCTTGTACGAGCCAGATGCCTTTTTTGAGCGCGCTTATAACTCCTTGAAGGTCTGGAACCCAAACCAACGCAGAAGCCGCCCAACCTGGGCATGACCTACAACTTGCGGTGCCTTTTTTCTTCCATGTGGCGCCAGGGTATGCGCTCAAGCTACCGCCGCAGCTACTGGAAATTCCTCTATAGGATGGTCACTTCGTTCTGGCGCTCGCCGGCAAAGATCTGGCTGGGCTTCACCATGTTGCTCTCCGCACATCATTTCGTCCTCTACTCCAAGGAGGTGATCGACCACCTCCAGGAAGAGGCCGAGAAGGTGGATGAGGCTGCTCGCCGCGCCATAGTCGTCTACATCCGACGAGTTTGTTGGAGTACAAGCGGTCAGCTGAAGTCCAGCGCCACTACCTCATGGACTCCGATCGAAGGCACCGTGAGCCGAATCGACCCACCATCCTTACGGTAATGCGCGTCTCCGCCCGCTACCAGTAAACGCACCCCGCTGACTCGCCGGCCCTCGGGGATACGTATGCTGACCTCCTGGTTGGGAAGCGGGATCACTTCGCGCAGCGGCCCCTTCATCATCATGGGATTGGTCAGGTTGACCAGGTGTACGGTCATCGAATTCTTCTGACTCCACACGGAGATATCCAAAACCCCCTTGCCCTCCACCGTCACCGGAGCGGGCTCGTTCGTGGCCCACAGAACCGCATTGCGCAGCAGCTTCGCCTGGTCGACATCCAGCACCTCCCAGAAGGTGCGATCGATATCCGCGGGGAAATAAACCACGCGGCCGCGGCCGATCTCGCGTAGCAAAACGCCGGGCTCCCGCGTCTTTGCCGGCTGGGTAAATACCTCCTCCATGGGCAGGTCAGGGTAAGACGGAACCAGTAGCAGTGGCGAATACCCGCCGCTGCCCAACGGCGTGACCGTCACGGAATGAGTGCCGTTGATAATCCGCGTCGCATCTTCAAAGCCAGCCAGCAACGGAGAGAATTGGCCGGTTGCCGGATCTTTTTCCAGTGACAGATACGAATTGAGCAGCGGGCCCTTCTCGCTTCCCGGTGAACGAGGTGCCAAAGAGCGACGCCAGGCCGAAGTCGTTGCGCCGAACGCCCCACTCGTCGTAGAGCGAGGTTTCGTAGGTGGCGACGATGCTTCCCCCTGCTCCACGAAGGCACGAATCTGATCGCACTGCTGCGTCGAGAGCGCCGCGATGTTGGGCAGGATCAGCGTCTTGAAGCGGTCGATGTGCTCCGGGTCGAGCAAATGATCGTGCACCATTTCAAAGGGGATCCTGGCTTCGACCAGCGCCTGATAAAAGCCCAGCGCGGGATCTTCCACCTTGGCGCGCGCATCCTCTCCGCCGTAAAACGACGCCGTCTGCTGGGAATAGACCATGGCCACGCGCGCGAACGACCGTCTCATTGCGCAGATAGCCCTGGTTGGCATAGTGCCATTGATAAATCTCCTGCACCACAGGCAGCCAGCGGCGGTCGATTGGCTTGGCGTTGAACTTGACGAACCAGGGACGAAGATCCTGGGCGATGCCATCCGCCACCCAAAGCCGGAGTCTCATCGCCGTTCTGCACCGAGTCTTTCCAGCGATACTTCTCTTCCAGGCCCACGCTGAAGATGCCGGCGATGGCTTTTTGCCCCAGCGTGGCGCGATACTCCTTGCCATTTTTTCCGTTGGCCCAGGGAGCCATCAGGCCGCTCCTTGCCTGGCGATCGGCGAAGAGCGTGGGGGCCAGCTCACCGATGGTCTTCATATCGAGCTCACTGAGCGCCCCACCGCCGGCGTTCGCTATGTAGCTGGCGTTGGGATTGATGGCCCGAATCTTTTCATTCCACAGCCGCCATAGTTCGAACAGCCGCTGCTGCTGCCACACGATGTATTGCCTCTGCGCCGGGTCCTGGGGATCGAGCGTGCGCGGCAGGCTCAGTCCGGAGAAGGCATGAAAGTTTTCCTGGCAGTGTTCGCAATAGCACATGCCCGACCCAGACCAGCGGTTGGTAAAGATACCGTCGGGCGTGTACTTGGTCATGATCTCCACATGAACCTGGGTCATGAAGTCGAAGTTGTAAGGGCCTAACGCGCAAGTGATCCAGAAGTCGGGATCGGAGGCATGGCGCCGCTTATGGCCCTGGGCATCGACGGCGATCCAATCGGGATGCGCCTCATAGACTTCCTGACGGGCCGCATGCGCATCGGTACGGGCGACGACGTTCATGCCCTGCTTGCGGCATCCCTTCATGATGTCTCCGAAGGCATCCATATTGCCCAGCCACTTGCTGCGGTAGTGCAGAGGGATCTCCGTGGGATAGAAAGCCACGCTGCCGCCGGCGCTGAGGCAAGCCGCATCGGCATGAATCTTCTGGAAATAATCGAGCCAGAACGCGAGGTCGTAATTTCCCGGATCGTCTTCGACGAACGCGAGCTGCGCCCAGCGCATCGGACGGTCGTACCATCCAGGGTTGCCAATCACGCTGCCGGCTTCTGCGCCAATGAGAGCAGGTACGCCAAAAAAATGGGCGGCTGTTACGCCCGCTGCCTGCTTGAGGAAAGTCCTTCTATTTGCCATGTACTACTCCTGCGCAAGCGATCGCGAGCATTGGTTTGGGGTTGAGTGAAACTGCAGATCCCTCGGCAACGGTCGGGATGACAAAGGGGAGGGTGGCGACTTACCTTAACATTTGTTAGCGGGTTGGAGAGATCTGCCAAACGCGCCTTTACGTCAACCCCCTCAGCGTATCCCCTTCGAAGTGTTCCGCTCTGACCCTTTCAGGCCACCAGCCAAGCCTCCATGGAAGCGCCCACTCCCCTTTTGTCATCCCGCCTGCCCAGGTGTGCCGTGGGAGGAGCGACTTGTCTGTGGCACAATGACCCTGCCTCCTGCACCGTCAGTCTCCGGTTGTTCATTAGGAGCGAATCGGGATTTCCTACCCTCATCACAAACCAACGGCCACGTATGCGGCAAGGAAAGCCGCACGGGGTTTCCAACGCCACCAAGACTGACAGGAAATCCGGAGGAAGCCCAGAGCCTGCCCTGCCTGGCCCCGGCGTGCCGTAGGAGCGAAATCGAACGGGGACCTGCGGTGCGCCTTTCCTCGACACAACTGTCATCGGGAGGAACTGCCCTCACGCCTTGCCCACAGCCTCCTTAGCAGCGCTCACTTCGGTTCCGGCCAGCTCTTCCAGCACGCGAATCGACCCGCAAATATCTTCCTCTCCATAACCCTTGGCCATCGCCGCCTGAAAAAGCTGTTGCGTCAACCCGGTCAGCATCAAAGGAACACCCAGCTCCGACCCCAAATCCACCGCAAGCCCAATATCCTTCTCCAGCCACTTGACCGAAAAGTTCGTCGAGAAATCACGCTTGAAGACCATCGGCGCCTTAATGGCAATCAACCCAGACCGCGCCGCGCTGTTATTCAGGATGTCCAGCATCAGCTCGGGATCAACGCCGGCCTTGGTGCTCAACACCAATCCCTCATTGAATGCCTGCAGCAAATTTCCCAGGATCAAGTTCTGCGTAAGCTTGGCGCGCAAACCCATCCCCGACTTGCCGCAGTAATAAAGCGTCTTGCCCATGGCCTCGAAGAAAGGTTTGACGTGGGCAAAGACCTCCTGCTTGCCGCCAACCATGAAGGTGAGCGTTCCTCCCTCCGCGCCGGCTTTCGAGCCGGTACAGGGAGCATCCAGAAATTCAATCCCCAGCGGTGCGAGCTCCTCCGCCATGCGGCTGCTCTCGAGCGGCGAAACCGTGCTGCAATCGGCGATGACGAAACCTTTTTTCGCCCCTTTGACCAGCCCCTTCTCGCCCAGGATCACTCCCCGGGACATGGCCGTATCGCCAACACAGAGAAAAGCACATTCACTGTTTTGGGCCACCTCCGCGGGCGTGGCGCAGTAGAGCGCGCCGGTTGAATCGGCGAGTTCCTTTGACTTCTTCTGATTGTGGGACCATACCGCCACATCGTGGCCGCCCGTCACTAGATGACGGGCCATGGGACCACCCATGATGCCGAGTCCTAAAAATCCTAACTTTGCCATTTGATCGCTCCTGGTAGGGGTTTGCTAATGAGCATGAACGAGGTAGGCATACACCATGACCTCGACGCCGATCGCTGTTGCCATGATGATGCTATGCCTCAGGGTAAACCGAAAGAGCTTTGCCTGGTCGGCGACGGACATTGCCGTAGCAGCAGCCGCGACGGCAATGTTCTGCACGCTGATCATCTTGCCTACGACGCCACCGGCTGAATTGGCTGCCGCCATGAGCGTGGGCTCAAAGCCAAGCCGGCCGGCGGTGACCACCTGCAGGTTGCCGAAGAGCGCGTTGGCCGAAGTATCCGAGCCGGTAAGGAAAACACCCAGCCAGCCGAGCAACGGGCTAAAGAACGGAAAGAGCCTGCCGGATGCAGCAAACGCCAGCCCCAGCGTGGCGGTCGCGCCGCAATAGTTCATCACGAAGGCCATGGCGAGCACGGCGGTCACCGTCAGGGTGGGCAAAAAGAGCTGGCGGCATACCGCCAGCAGGAGGCGAGCAAAGGCCACCAGGGGCATGCGCAACAGCAGCGCCGACAACAGGGCCGCAAACATGCAAGCAGTGCCGGCGGCGGAGAGAAAGTTGAGTTGATAGAGCGCCTTGTACAACGTCGGCTTGGCGACCACCGGCGGCATCATCATCACGTGGTTGTGCAAGAGCGGCCAGCCGACGCTGAGGGTGACGGAGTTCAGCAGCGCCTGGAAGGGCTTGAAGCCCCAAAGCAGCACCAGGATCACCAGTAGACCGTAGGGCATCCAGGCGCCGAACACCTCTCCCGTGCTGTGCTTCCGGTCGCCTGATCCGGGAGCAAGAGGCGCAAACTTCTGCACCACTGGGTTGTACGGGGGTGGAAACTCCATCATGCCGGCGGTGGCGTCTACCGCCTGCGGGTCCACTGGTTCCAATTCCCGGTCCCACATCGCCGCCGGGCGCCAAAAGCGCAACAGCACCAGCAACCCGCCCAGGGCACACAGCGAGCTCATAATGTCGGTAAGTTGCGGGCCCACGAAATTCGACATGAGGAACTGGACCGAGGCGAAGACGCCGCCCACCACCACGACCGCTGGCCATACCTCCAGCATGCCGCGCCACCCCACCATGATGCAGACCAGGTAGGTGGGAACGAATAAGGACAGCGGAGCACAAAGACGCCCCACCGCGCCGCTCAGCTTATCCAGCGGCAAGCCCGTAATCCCAGCCAGCGTGACCACGGGAATGCCAATCGAGCCGAATGCGACCGGGGCGGTATTGGCCACCAGGCAAAGGGCCGAGGCATAAAAGGGAGAGAAGCCCAGGCCGACCAGCATGGCCGCCGCGACAGCGACCGGGGTACCGAATCCGGCTGCGCCCTCCACAAATGCTCCAAACGCAAAGGCGATGAGGAGCGCCTGCAGACGGGCATCGCTGGTCAGGTTCCCCATCGACGACTTGATGATTTCGAATTTGCCCGTCTCCACGGTAACGCGGTAGAGGGTGATGGCCCAAAAGACGATCCAGGAGATGGGAAATAATCCAAAGGCGGCGCCATAGGTGCCCGCGCTGACGGTGAGCGTTGGCGGCAGATGGTAGGCAAAAAGAGCGACCACCAGCGCCACGGCCAACGCGCTCAGGGCGGCAATCCATGCTGGCTTGCGTCGCACACCCAGCAGGAAAAGCAAGGTGAGTATCGGTAAGCAAGCAATGACCGAGGAGAATGCGAGGCCACGCCCGAAGAGGGTGTAGCTTTGGGACCACGCTGGGCTCATCTGGGCGGGCTCTCTATTGGAGTCAGGTGTACGAATTCTACTTGCGGCATGGTTGACAGTCTATGCGGACCTCTCGAGCGAGTGGATTAGGATGGTAGCTGCATGCTCTCCGCCGCGATCCTCGCCGAGTTACGCGATGCAGTGGGCGCCGACGGCCTGATCATCGAGCGCAACCAGCTGCAAACCTACGAGTGTGATGCGCTTGCCGTGCTGCGCAGCCTGCCGGGCGCGGTGATTCTGCCTCGCACCACAGCTCAACTGCAGAAGGCCGTGGCCGTCTGCGCCCGGCATCAAATACCTTTCGTTGGCCGCGGCGCCGGCACCGGACTATCGGGAGGAGCGATGCCCGATGACCGGGGCATCGTGATCAGCTTTTCCCGCATGACCAAATTCCTGGCCACCGATATTCCCAACCAGCGCATCACCGTCGAGGCCGGGGTGATTAATGCCCACGTTACCCAACGTGTGGCGCCCACCGGTTACTTTTATGCGCCGGATCCCTCTTCACAGACCGTGTGCACGATCGGCGGCAATGTCGCGGAAAACTCCGGCGGAGCGCATTGCCTCAAGTATGGCTTCACCACCACCCACGTACTGGCCCTGGAAGTGGTTCTGCCGACCGGCGATTTGGTTCACCTCGGCTCACCCACCCTCGACCCTCCCGGTTACGACTTGGCGGGCGTCTTCGTCGGCTCTGAGGGAACGCTGGGGGTCGCCAGCTCGATGACGCTGCGCCTTGTGCGCCGCCCCGAGACCATCGAGGTTTTGTTGGCCGCCTTCGACTCCATCTCGGCCGCGGGACAGAGCGTCTCGGACATCATTGCCGCATCCATCTTGCCTGCGGCTATGGAGATCATGGACCGTCTCGCCATTCAGGCCGCCGAAGCCGCTGTACATCCGCACTATCCCGAGTGCGAGGCGCTGTTGTTGGTGGAGTTGGACGGCCCTGCCGCTGAAGTCGATCTGCAGATGCGGCAAGTCCGCGAGATCTGCAAAGCCAATGGCGCATGGGAGGACCGGTTGGCGCAGAGCGAGCAGGAGCGGATGCTGGTCTGGAAAGGACGCAAGGCAGCCTTTGCCGCCGCCGGCCGCCTATCCCCTGACTACATCGTGCAGGACGGAGTGATACCACGCACCAAGCTACCTATGGTGTTGGAAAAGATTTCCGAGATGGCGGCGCAAGTGGGGCTGCGGGTCTCGAATGTCTTCCACGCCGGCGACGGGAACCTCCATCCCCTGGTGCTTTTTGACGCTTCCATCCCCGGCCAGGAGGAGATGGCCGTCGAGTTGTCCACCCGCATACTGCATCTGTGCGTCGACCAGGGCGGCTCCATCACCGGCGAACATGGAGTAGGCCGGGACAAGCAGCAAGCCATGGGCTACATGTTTTCCGAGCCCGACCTGGACACCATGCAACGGGTGCGCTGCAGCTTCGACCCCGACAATATCGCCAACCCCGATAAGGTTTTCCCTCGCCCCCGGCTATGCGGCGAGAAAACCGGCAAGTATACCCCTCATCCCCTGGAGACCGCAGGCGTCGCGGAGTACTTTTGATTTGCCTCTGAGACAGTGTCTTATTCCATGAATGCGACCAACTCACTAACCATCACGGCTTCTTTGGCTGCCATTACCGGTCCGGAACACGTGCGGACGTCAGGCGGCGCGGCCGTGATCGCTCCGGGCACTAGCGAAGAGGTCGTGGCCATCCTTCGCCTCGCACAGGCAAACCACTTCGCAGTGGTTCCCTGGGGTGGCGGCACGAAACAAGGCTGGGGCTATCCCGTTACTCCGGCGGTGATATTGGAAACGCATCGCCTGAATGCAATCCGCGAGCATACCTGGCAGGACATGACTTGCACCGTCGAAGCCGGCTGCACTTGGGCGTCGTTGCAGTCGGCCCTGGCGCAACATGGCCAGTACGTTGCCCTGGATCCGCTTTGGCCCGAGAGAGCGACGGTGGGCGGCATCGTGGCCACCAACGACTCTGGCGCCCTCCGGCTGCGCTACGGTAGTCTGCGCGACCTGATCATCGGCATGACAATCGTGTTGGCCGACGGCACCATCGCCCACACGGGCGGGAAAGTCGTTAAAAACGTTGCCGGCTATGACCTGCATAAATTAATGACGGGAGCTTTCGGCACCCTCGGCGTTATCGCCTCAGTAAACTTTCGTCTCCACTCCATCCCCAAGTGCACGCAGAGCTTTACCTTCTCTGCGCCAGCCGCGGAACCGCTGGGCGCGTGGATGCTCAAGCTGCTCCACGAACAGCTCAGCACGCTATCGATCCAGCTGCGGGGAACGGCGGAGGGATTCCATCTCCACATCCAACTCGCCTCACTGCCCGAGGTTCTCCGCACCCAAGCTGATTTGCTGGAGTCGCTGGGGCGGGTCGAAGGCCTCGCTATCGAGAATGCGACCGCGGCGGTCTGGGATGCCCGGCGGCAACTGCTTGAGCAGGATATCGCTTGCAAAGCAACCATGCTGCCCTCGGAAATTGCCTCTTTCGCCGAACGAGTTCGCAGCCTGGGCGGCGAGTCGGTAACGCAAGCGACGGGGATTATGACGGCAGCCTTCCCGGCCGCAGCTGCCGGACAGCTCCCACAGCTGCGGCGCGATTTGGAAGCCGCAAGCGGATCGCTGGTAGTCCTCAAGCAGCCGGCGGAGAGCAACCTGGATTGTTGGGGAAGCCTGCCCGATAGCATTCCCCTGATGCGGGAGATCAAGCGCAGGTTCGATCCCGACGGTGTTCTTAATCCTGGCAGGTTCCTAGGCGGCCTATAGCTTCGAAAAAAAAGATAAGCGAAGGGGAACGAAGCCTCACTGAATTGGATCTAATTACCCGAAGACCAACGCTTTCAGAACAGAATCACAAATGGGGGGTTGCCCCCTAAACGATTTATGGGGGCGGGAAAAATAAAATTTGGACATCTTGGGAAAACAAAGGACTTAGCCGACACCATAGGAACTGGACGGTGTCCCAGGTTGGCCAACCTGCCCCGGGAAAGGCGCACCGCAGGTCGCCCCACTACGCTTCGCTTCGGTCGGGGATGCCAATTCTGTTGCAGAAACCGTGTTCCCGATGATTTGTCATCCCGAGGAACTGACTTGCCTGTGGCAAGTTAAGAGAGCAATGACCCTGCCTCCTGCACCGGCAACGAAGGTTGGGGTGCCCCATTCAAGCCCCGTCTTTGGGCTTGAGTGGGATACGCAGCACTCAATGCCTAATCTCCGGTTGTTCATTAGGAGCGAACTCCGGATTTGCTACCACGCTGCGCCCATAAACGGCCTTCTATGTGGCTTTCTTTAGGGAAAGCCGCACGAATTCTATCGACCCACTAAGCTTGAGAGGAAATCCGAAAGAAGCCGAGAGCCTGCCCTAAGCGAAGTCGAACTGGGACCTTCGGTTTCACCTTCTCTTAGGTTGTAATCTACTGGAACGCACCTATGGCCCAAGTTACCCAGCGCGAACCCGTAAAGCCCTCCAACTTCGACGCCCACAAGCCGCCAGAAACGGCGCTGATCGAGGACTGCGTTCACTGCGGCTTCTGCCTCCCCGCGTGCCCCACCTACGTGCTCTGGGGAGAGGAGATGGATTCGCCCAGGGGCCGCATCTACATGATGAAGAAATCAGCCCAGGGCGAAGCCCCACTCGATCAGCGCTTCCGGCTGCATATGGATAATTGCCTGGGCTGCATGGCCTGCATGACCGCCTGCCCGTCCGGCGTGCAATACAACAAGCTGATCGAAGACACGCGCGCCCAGGTAGAGCGGAATATCCCGCGCACCACCACGGATAGCTTCTTCCGCAAGCTCCTCTTCGCCACCTTCCCTTTCGTGAAACGGCTGCGTCTGCTGGCTCTACCCATGCTGATCTACCAGCGCTCCGGCCTGCAGAAGCTGGTGCGCGCCTCCGGCCTGCTGCGGCTGCTGCCAAAACGCCTGGCGCAGATGGAAGCCTTGCTCCCCCGCGTCCCAACGCACTTTATGCAGGGCCTCCCAGCCAAGGTCTCGCCTATCACAGAGCAGCGGCGGCGAGTGGGCATGCTCTCTGGTTGCGTGCAGCAGGTCTTCTTTCAACACGTGAACCAGGCCACTGCACGGGTACTCGCCGCGGAAGGCTGCGAGGTGGTCATCCCCCAGACGCAGCAGTGTTGCGGCGCCCTCATGCTGCACTCCGGTCTCGACGAACAAGCTTCCTCGCTCGCGCGCCAGATGATCGCAACCTTCGAAGCAGCCAACGTGGAGACAATCGTGATCAACGCAGCCGGTTGTGGCTCGACGATGAAGGAATACGGCCACCTGCTGCGCGATGATCCTGCATGGTCAGCGCGCGCCGCTGCTTTCAGCGCGAAGTGCAAAGACGTCTCGGAGATTCTGTGCGAACTGCCCGCGCGTTCGCCGCGTCATCCGCTGCCCATGCGCGTGGCCTACCACGATGCCTGCCACCTGCGTCACGCACAAGCCATCCACGCCGAGCCGCGTCGCCTGCTGGCCACGATTCCCCAGCTCGAGGTCGCGGAGATCGACGAACCAACATTGTGCTGTGGCTCCGCCGGCGTCTACAACCTGCTCAATCCTGAGCCGGCTAATCAACTGGGCGACCGCAAGGTAGAAAACCTGCTCGCCACCAAGGCGGACGCGGTCATCTCCGCGAACCCTGGCTGCCTGTTGCAACTGATGAGTTCGCTGCGCCGCCGCGGGCTCGCCGACATGCCAGCCTTCCACATGGTTGAGTTGCTGGACGCCTCCATCAGAAACGTTCCCCTTGCGGGCGTAAAATAAGGCTTGCGGAGACATCATGACGAACTCGACAGTAACGGCTCCCACGGTAACGATTGCAGGCGCGCAGGGAGCGGCAGAAGCGGAAATTCTTACCCCGAAGGCACTTGAATTCCTGGGCGCACTCGCTGGTAACTTCGAGGCCGAGCGGCAGCGCCTGTTGGCCGCCCGCGTCACCAGGGCAGAAGCGCTGCGGACCGGAAAGCTCTACGATTTTCTCCCCGAGACCGCCTCCGTGCGGGAGAGCGAGTGGCGTGTCGCACCCATCCCCGCCGATCTCGAGGACCGTCGCACCGAGATTACTGGCCCAGTCGATCGCAAGATGGTGATCAACGCGCTCAATTCCGGCGCGAAAGTTTTCATGGCGGATTTTGAGGATTCCACTTCGCCCACCTGGCGCAACGTGATCGAAGGCCAGGTGAACCTGCGGGATGCGATTCGGCGCGAGATCAGCTTTGCCAGCCCCGAGGGCAAGCAATACAAACTTAATGAGAAGACGGCCACACTTTTCGTGCGCCCCCGCGGATGGCACCTGCCGGAGAAACACCTCTTGGTGCAGGGCGTGCCCATCTCTGCCTCGCTCGTCGATTTCGGTTTGTACTTCTTTCACAACGCAGCTGCCCTGAAGGCGCGGGGTACCGGTCCTTATTTCTATCTGCCCAAAATGGAGAGCCACCGCGAAGCGCGCTTGTGGAACAGCGTCTTCAACTTCGCGCAGGATGCGCTGGGCATACCACGGGGCACGATTCGCGCCACCGTGCTCATTGAAACTTTGCCCGCGGCGTTCGAGATGGATGAGATTCTCTTTGAGCTGAAGGACCACTCTGCAGGCTTGAACTGTGGCCGCTGGGACTACATCTTCAGCTTCATCAAGAAGTTCAGTTATCGCGAAGACCTGGCGCTTCCCGACCGCTCCACCATCACCATGGATCGGCACTTCCTCAAGTCCTATGTCGAGCTGCTGATCGAAACTTGTCACCGTCGCGGTATCCATGCCATGGGCGGTATGGCAGCGCAGATCCCCATCAAACGCGATGCCGAGGCCAACGACCGAGCCATGGAGCGCGTGCGCCAAGACAAGCTGCGCGAGGTAAAGGCAGGACACGACGGAACCTGGGTCGCACATCCCGGCCTGGTTCCTGTGGCTAAGGGCATCTTTGACGAATACATGCCTGGGCCCAACCAGATTGCGCGCCGCAATCCCGGCATCCATATCCAAGCGTCAGATCTTCTGGCCGTGCCTGAGGGCGATATCACGCGCAAAGGCCTGGAGATGAACATCGACATAGGATTGCGTTATCTCGCGGCCTGGCTGGATGGACTGGGGTGCGTGCCGATCTATGATCTGATGGAGGATGCAGCGACCGCGGAAATTTCGCGCGCGCAACTTTGGCAATGGGCGCACCATGGCGGCCGCATGACGGATGGCGTCACGCTCGATGTGCCGGTAGTACTGGCGACGATTCCGGTAGTTCTGGAGCGAATCAACCAGGAGCTTGGAGAGGAGCGGTTTGCCGCCAGCAAATTTGCTGCAGCCGCAAAACTCTTCGAACAGATGATCGCGGCCAAACAGCTTCCCGAATTTCTGACCTCGGTTGCTTACGACTCGATCGATTGATGCCCCGGACCTAATGTTAGACGCGTTCAGGATGCTCGCCCGCTACAACCGCATCGCCAATGAGCGGCTCTACGAGAAATGCGGCCAGTTGGACCCGGCGGAGTATCGAAAGCAGCGCCATGGGTCCTTTGGCAGCATTCACGGCCTGTTGAATCATTTGCTGCTGGGAGACCGCATCTGGATGTCCAGGTTTTCCGGGGGCGGCAATACGACACCTCCGCTGAACTCTATTCTGTTCGATACCTTTGACGAGCTTCGCTTAGCGCGCGTCGCACAGGACGAAGAGATCGAAGCCTTCTTTGCTACGGCTGGTAACGATTTTCTGGAGAGGCAACTTTCCTACGTCAACAACCAGGGCAGAGATTACGTGGAAACGGTCCCCGTCGCCGTGCTGCACTTCTTCAACCACCAGACGCATCACCGCGGCCAGGTGCATGTGATGATCAGCCAGACAGACGTCAAGCCGCCATCGCTTGATATGCACCGCATTCTCAATCCCTGATGAAAACAACAACCCTGCTCGCGCTGCTTCTGATTCTCGGCGTTAGCCTGTCTGCGAGCGCCCAGGAGAATCCCCTGGCAGGAGTCATTGATATCCACGTACACTGCGCACCAGACAGCACGCCGCGCTCCATCGACGCCATCGACATCGCACGCCTGGCGAAGAGGCGCGGTATGGGCGGCCTGGTGCTCAAGAACCACTACGAGCCGACCGCCTCGCTCGCGTATGTGGTCCGCAAAGAGGTCCCCGGGATCGAAGTCTTTGGCGGCGTGGATCTCAATCTCTCGGTCGGCGGCATGAACCCCTCAGCGGTCGAGCATATGGCGGCGACAACCGGCGGATACGGCCGCTTTGTCTGGATGAGCACCTTCGATTCTGAGCAGCAGGTGCGCTACTCCAAACAAAACCGGCCGTTCGTGCAGATCTCGCGCGATGGTCAACTGCTGCCTGAGGTGAAGCAGGTGATCGCGGTGATCGCCAAGCACAATCTGGTGATGGCAACCGGACACCCGAGCCCGGAAGAGGCTCTCATGATGATCCGCGAAGCACGCGCCCAGGGCGTGAAGCATATGGTGGTGACCCATGCCATGATCGCGCCCATTCACATGTCGGATAAGCAGATGTCGGAAGCCGCGCAGATGGGCGCGTATATCGAGTTTGTCTATAACGGGCTCACCGGCTCAGCGAAGGAGTTCAGCTTTCGAGATTATGCCCGGGCAATTCACTTTGTCGGCGTAGAACACTGCATTCTTTCAAGCGACATGGGGCAGCCTGATAATCCTTTGCATCCGGATGGCCTGCTCGCGATGTTCAATGGCCTCAAGCAGGAAGGAATCACCGATACCGAGATCAACCGCATGGCGAAGGAAAACCCCGCTCGCCTGCTCGGCCTGGAATAGCTACTCGGTCCGGAGAGCCTTCGCCGGATCGATGGACGCGGCACGGCGCGCAGGAATGAAGCTGGCAAGGAGCGCTGACAGCCGCAAGCACGCACACCACAGAGATCGCCGTGCCCGCATCTCGTGGACTAACGCCAAAGAGCATGGTGCGGAGCAGGTCGCGTGGCAACGAACGAGCAAAGGATCCCGCCCACAATGCCAAACGCGGCCAGCCAGCAGGCCTCGCGCAGGATGAGCCGATAGACCGATGCGCGTTGTGCACCCAGGGCCATGCGCACTCCTATCTCGCGCGTCCGCTGCCCGACAGAGTAGGAAATGACGCCGTAGAGTCCAACCGTGCCGAGCAAAAGCGCGAGTACGGCAAAGGCCGCAACCAACCAAGATGCAGAACGATGGAGATAGGCCGATTGAGAGTTGTTGATGCGGTCGGACATTGTTTCCTCTCCGTCCGCAATCAGGTCGCCCTCAATCTCATGAACGACGCTGAACCATGGAATGAAGGATCGATTCTGCCGGCTGAGATGTGCGGAGCGTTACGTAGAAATCGTTGGTGGGATCCTGATTGAAGGGCTCATAGACCGCGGCAGTCGGCTGCATGTCCAAGGGGCCCTTCCTTAATGTCATCGATGACGCCGATAATCTCAATCGGATGCTCTTGGTCGTATTCGCTCACGATGCGCTTGCCCAGCGGATCTATCGCCGGCAAACTCTTGCTTCGCCATCGTTTCATTAATGATCCCCACTCGGGGCCTGGAGGCATCGTCCGTTTCGGTAAAGTAACGCCCCCGCAGAAGTCTTGCCTGCAACGTTTCAAAGTAGCCGACACTTGCGACGCGATCGTTGGCCTCATCGCCTTGGCCAGCATAGGATCTGCCGATGACTTTGAAGTGCGAAAAGCCATCTCCGCTACCAACGGCCAGATACCGCGAGACGCCGGCCGAAGTCACGCCAGGCAAACTCGATAGCCGAGCAATGATCTGGCGCTCGAGTGCGATGTAAGGAGCCTCGGTTGACCACTCGCCCGGTTTTACGACATGCAAGACGGCCAGATTGTTGGGAGATATGCCGATGATCTGTATGCAGTAAGAGATAGAAACTCTTCGCCAGCAGGCCAGCGCTGACCAGCAGTACCACCGTGATCGCCAATTCGACCACGACCAGGCCGGCGCCAAGTCTGCGCCAGCCCCTGCCGGCCGCTGTCCGGCCACCCTCCAGAAGCCCTTCCTGCATATCTGCGAGGAGGAGCCGCAAAGCTGGACCAGCGGCGAAGAGAATGCCACCGAAGATGGAAAGGATCACGCGCAAAGAGCAGGCTGTGCGGGTTGAAACGGAGCGCTTGCAGGTAAGGCATGTTGTCCAGCAACGCCGACGGAATCTGCCCAGGTAATACTCTGATCGCGACAAACGCAAGGGCCATGCCGATCAGACCCCCGCAACCAGCAAGCAAAGAGCCCTCTACCACGAACTGGAGCAGCAGCCGAACTCTCCCTGCTCCCAGCGCTCCGCGAACGGCAAACTCTCGCCTGCGACTTTCCGCTCTCACCAGCAGCAGGCTGGAAACATTGACAAAGCCAATCAGCGACAGGAGTCCTGCTCCCGCCAATAAGGCGATCAGGGTCGGACGGATATCTCCCAGGATTGCGTCAGCAAGCGGAAGGACCGTTGCACTTCGATCTCGGTTGAATTGGGGATAGTTCGCGGCGATCTGGCTGGCGATGGCCGAGACATCGGCAAGCGCTGTAGAAACAGAAACACCCTCCTTCAGCCGCGCCACGCCAACATATGGGTGGCACGCGCGAGGGATGTCCGCGCAGTAACCGTGGAGGGTCGCCCAGAATTCCGCCGGCCCCGCTGGCGCAAACTCGAAGCTCGGCGGCAGAACACCCACGATCAGTCGACGGGAATGCCGTCGAGTGTGATCGTTTGGCCGAGCACACTCTTGCTTGCTGCGAACCGCTTCTGCCATGCCGCGTAGCTCAGCATCGCTGTTTGTTGGGCGATTGGCTGATCTTCTCCGGGCATGAAGTCGCGGCCGAGGAACGGGATTAACCCCAAGCGTGCGGAAAAATCCGTCACTGACACGGGCTCCTGATACTTCCTCCGTGGCTGGGACCAGTTTTCAAGGCAAAGAGGTATCGGGCATGATAGACATCGAGCGACGTAAAAGAGCGATTGAGATGCTTCCAATCGAGATAGTCACCGTACGAGAGATGGTACCGGTCGCCGACTGGAATGCGCTCATAGAGTGCCACCAGCCGCGACGGATCGCGATAAGGCAGCGGCTTGACCAAGGCCGCATCGACAAAGGCAAAGATGGCGGTGCTGCGCGCCGATGCCCAACGCGAAGATAACCACCGCGGTGAAGGTGAAGCCCGGATTCTTGCGCAGCTGGCGAAGCGCGAAACGAAGATCCTGCAGGATGGTCCCCATGGCAAGAGCTTCCCACGGCTTCGGCTATTTGGCGTCCAGCGAATTATCGGCGCGGTCATCATCCGGCAATACGTGATCCGGATCGATTTTCACAGAGGCTACCGGTTTGTCCCCCGGCCACACCAGCTCGCTCTTCGATTCCCAGGTCTCGACCGGCAGGCGGAAGCGCGTCGTCGTGCCGTCGGTATACTTCACCTCGACGGTTGCCGGCAGCACCAACTGGCCTTTGTTCACGAAGGTGACCTGGTCGCCGTCGATCTTGGTGACGGCCAGGTCGAACGCCAGTTATTCATGTACCAGCCGCGCCAGAACCAGCCCAGATCTTCGCCGCCTTCGCTTCTCATCTCGCGGAAGAAGTCGGAAGGGGAGGGATGCTTGAAAGCCCAGTCGCGGATGTATTTGCGAAAGGCCCAGTCGAAGCGCTCCGGGCCCAGGATCTGCTCGCGCAGCAGCACCATGCCGTAGGCTCCTTTGAAGTAGCTGACCGGATGGCTGATCGGCCAGGTATAGGCATCGGCCGGCATCAGAAGGACGGGCGCGGCCGGATTGTCGAGCACTTTCAGGATGGTGTCGGGCGGCTCGCCGCCGGCGGAGTATTCCGAGTCGCGCTTGGGGCCGTAGATGCCGCCCTGAAATTCGGCGGACTCGTCGATATCGATGAAGGTGTTGAAGCCTTCGTCCATGAAGGCGTTGCGGCGCTCGTTGGAGCCCACGATCATGGGGAACCAGTTGTGCCCGATCTCGTGCGCGGTGATCCAGAAAAGGATCTTGCCTTTGTCGTCGATGCCGTCGAAGACGATGCCCGGATACTCCATGCCCTCGGAGAAGCCGGCGACGTTGATGGCCGCGGGCCAGGGATAGGGAAACCACTGCTTCGAGAAGCGCTCGACGGTGTCCTTGACGTATTCGGTGGAGCGGTCCCATGCGCGTCGCCGGCGCTTTCCGGCGGATAGACGCTCATGGCGAGGACTGTTCTTGCCGTCGGGCAGATTGATGCGCGCGGCATCCCAGATGAACGCCGGGCAGGCGCTCCAGGCGACATCGCGGGTGTGGTCCATGTGGAAGTGCCAGGTCAGCGTGCCGCCCTGCTTCGGCCGGCTGGCGGGATCGTTCACCTCGGCGGCGGTGCGGATGATAGACGGTCTTGTCGCTGTTGCGCGCCTGCGCGAGGCGCTCGATCTGGGTCTTGGTGAGCACATCTTTCGGGTTCACCAGCTCGCCGGAGCCGGCGACGATCATCTTCGCTGGGCACGGTGACGTAAGTAGTCGAAGTGGCCGTATTCGAGGTAGAACTCGCTGCCGATGTAGGGCAGCGTGTCCCAGCCGCGCAGATCGTCGTAGACGCACATGCGCGGATACCACTGCGCCATGTCGTAGATCTCGCCCTTCTTCGACATGCCCCAGGAAGTGCGGCCGCCCCAGACGCCGGGGATCTGGTAGTGGTACTTGATGTGGATCTTGAGCGCGCCGCCGTTGGGCGCCATGGGCTGCGGCAGGCGGATCTGCATGCGCGTGTCGCTGACGATGTAGTCGGCCTTTGGCGTGTTCTTGCCGTGCTCGATCTCGACGGAGTCGAGGACGAAGCCTTCGGTGGTGCGGCCGTTGGGATTCGTCTTCGGCTCGGGCACCGGCGTTCCTTCGCCGCGGTCTGCCGCCGTTGAGCTGCGGCCGCGCGAATCCTTGCGGTAGATGTTCTGCTCGAGATGAATCCAGAGGCTGGTCAGCGTGTCGGGGCTGTTGTTGGTGTAGGTGATGGTCTCGTCGTTGTGCAGAACTTTCGCTGTGGTATCGAGGGTGGCGTGCAGCTCGTAGTCGGCTTCGTTCTGCCAGTAGTGCGGGCCGGGCGCTCCGTTGCTCGAGCGGTAGGCGTTCACCGGATCGGGCAGGGTGAGCGGGGCGAAGGTCAGGCGCGGATCATATGCGATCCGGCTGCGGCAGAGCTTTGCGCCCACCCAGCGGCGACCAGCGAGAAAAGAGAGACAGCCATCAGCAGACGAAGAGAGCGCATCGATTCGAAACTCCTGGCCAAGCAGATTCACAGTGGTTCTCTCAGCATACTCATAGATCAGCCGAGATCACCAACTGAAACCTCCCGAGGGAGGGGGCCATGCTCCACAAAGTTGGCGAAGCAGGACGATGCGCCCGAAGTGATAGGCATTGTGGGCCGCCAGGCTCTCGAGCTGTTCCCGCACCGACATGATGCGGACCGGATTGCCCGGACGCGATGGACAGCGGACGGGCTGATCGAGTCTATTCTCGTCGCCGGCGACGGCCGCCGCCTGCTGAATACCCTGAAAGAAACGCTCGCGTAGCTGGTCCCAGGGCTCGCGGCCGTTTGCCGGGAAACCGGCTGAGGGATGAGATGGAAAGGGCGTCTCGATACCGTTTACCCAGTCCAGAGTGACTTGCTGCCAGAAGGTGATATGCCAGAGTTCCTGATAGATGGTGTGCGGAGCGCCTTGAATCGCTCGATGCGCGAGGTCGCCCGGAAGACCTTCGAGGATGTGGGCCGGCGGCGCAGCCGCGCTATCACCGACGAGGGCCTGCTGTAACTCATTCATTGTGATTCCCCATCAAGGATGGATCTTTTCGTGCTTTTCCAGCATGGATATGAACTCGGTTATCTTTCGCGCTCGCGTCTCCGCTCGTTTTACCGTTTGGATGCGGAAGAGAATTGCATACCGGTTTCGGCTTTCCAAGGTGGCAAAGAATGCCTTCGCCCGCGCGCTCTTGTCCAGCGCGGCCTGAAAATCCTCCGGTACCGTCGCGTTGCGCGGGGAGTCATAGGCTTGTTCCCATCGCCCATCGTTTTTAGCGCGCAGCACTTCTTCGAGCCCACTCTCTCGCATCCGGCCGCATTCGATCAAGGCAGAGGCTTTTTGGCAATTGATCTTCGACCAGATGCTTCGCTTACCTCGCGGAGTAAATCGCTGCAGCCATGCACTGGCGCTCTCTGGCTTTTTCTGCGCGTCGATCCATCCAAAACAGAGCGCGGATTCCAATGCCTCGGGGTGAGTCAACGAGCGAATCTTCGATCCCTTTTTCGCGATTCGCAACCACACGCCGGCGGCCTCGCGATGATTCCGCGACAACCAGTCCTCCCACGCTTGCTGGTGCTCAAAAACAAAAATGGGCGCCTCTTGGTCCGAAACGGTTTTGGCCTTCATGCGAACCAACTTACCTGCCTCCGCCTGCTGATCGAGTCAAGCTATACTCCTCCCACAATTAAGCCCGTTGAGAAAGTCTGCAAGAGATACTTCAAAGGAGTCTACTCATGGCGTTACTCCGAAATTTCCGGCAAAGGCTGAATTTGGATTCTCGTCTGATCCGGATGCGATGAATTCTGCAGAATCCGCGCGTCCAGAGGCAACCGCATCTCGTCTTCGTGTATTTGCCACGACGTGACCTACGGTAATAATGCTGTTCCTTGCTACGGGACCAACAACTGCTATGATCCTTCGCGGAGCGGGTACGGCATACTTTCTACTTCCAATGCTTCTTTACTCGAAGCGTATCGAGCTACAAAAGGTTGGGACTTTGCCACCGGGCTGGGCAGTATCAACGTTACCAACCTGGTGAACAAGTGGCCGTAGGCTCTAGTTCCTACGGTACGCGCCTTTCTGGTGAGGACAGGAAACCGCAGAGATCGTTTTTTCTCCAGGCTGCGATCATTCAGAACGTTGATCAACCCGGTTCTTCCCACGGCGAGCAGCAACTTCAGCGTCGCCTGAAACTGCGCGATCTGGTTCTGGCGCAAATCCTCTGCGTTGTCGGCAGTTCCTGGGTCGGAGTCGCGGCGGGACTTGGCCGGGCACAGGCTCTCACCTGGATCGCCGCCATGGTGGTCTTCTACATTCCTATGGCGGCCTCCGTTATCTGTCTCAACCGGGTTTGGCCACTGGAAGGCGGCCTCTACGTCTGGGCGCACAAAGCATTCGGGGACCTGGGCGGATTCCTCACCGCCTGGAACCTGTGGGTGTACGCTATCTCCATCACGGCTGCCATCCTCTACGGCATTCCCACCGAACTCGCATATCTCATCGGCCCTTCCGCTGCCAGGACTTCCGGAGAATCATCTTGCATCGCTGGCCATCATCTCCGTCGTGATCGTCGTTGATCACCGTCTCGGCTCTTCGCGGGTTGGAGGTGGGCAAGTGGATCCACAACGTCGGCGCCATCGCCATAGTGCTGGTTTATGCAGGACTCATTCTGCTTCCTCTCTGGGCGCTTTGGCACCACGTGCCTATCCAATGGCCGGCGTGGCGATGAAACTTCCGCCCCCAACCTGCGCTCGCTTGCGCTCTTCGGCCAGATGATTTTCGGCGCGCTCTGCGGTCTGGAATACATCGCAATCATGGCCGGGGAGAGCAAGCATGCGGCGCGGAGCATAGGGCAGTCGGTATGGATCTCTTCGCCCATGATCTGTGCCATGTTCATTCTCGGCACCAGCTCGGTTTTTGCCTTCAGCCAGACGGCCACATCGACTTTATTGCTCCCATCCCCCAGACCGTTCGTTTGGCCCTGGGAACCACTGGCCTGGGCAGCCTGTTTGCCATAACCGCCATTCTTCTTCTCCAGATGCGTTTGCTCGCAGCGGCGAGCTTCTTGTTTACAGGAGTCACTCGTCTTCCCATGACCGTGGGCTGGGATAATCTGATCCCGGCCTGGTTTACACGTCTCCATCCGCGCTGGCGAACGCCGGCGAACTCCATCTATGCACATGCAGTCCTTATATTTCTGCTGCTGGTGTTGGGAAACATCGGAGTGCACGCTCAAGAGGCTTACCAACTGCTTTCGAATGCCGGCCTCGCCCACTACGAACTCGCTTATCTCGCGATGTTTGCCATCCCTATCGTTGGGGTAGGTGTTCTTCGCGGGCTCCCTGGTGGCTCAAGTGCACATCGGTGATTGGCTTTTGCGCCACTCTGTTTAGCCTGCTGATCTCGGCTTATCCGTTCGTCGACGTGGTGAACCCGCTGGTCTATGCTGCGAAAATTCTCGGCACAGTTGCCTTCAGCAACTTGATCGGTTTCGCTTTCTATAAGCTACGCACGCGGGAAAGAAAGAAGAAGCAGAAGCGTGACTACTCATATCGCAGAGCGTTCTGCGGATCGATCCTGGTGGCGCGCCATGCCGGAACCCAGCAGGCAAGGAAGCGCGACCACCGCGAGAAATAACGGCACCATGGTAAAGGTCATGGTGTCGTGGGGACGAATGCCGTAGAGGAAACTACTCAATAATCCTGCGACCGCGAAGGCAGCGGGCAGGCCAATCGCCATGGCGATGATGGTGAGCAACATACCCTGGCGAAGAATGAGCCGATGAACCGCGCTGAGCTGCGCCCCTAGAGCGATACGGATACCAATTTCGCGCGTGCGGCGGCTGACTGAGTAGCTCATCACGCCGTAAAGACCGATCGCGGCCAGCACCAACCCGATGAACCCAAAGATGCCGAAGAGCGTGCCTGCAAGGCGGGGCAGAAAGAGCGCCTGGCGCAGATGTTCCTGCATGGTTTCGGCGTTGTAAACGGCCATGGTGGGATCGAGATCGTGGATCTGATTGCGCACAGCACTGGCGATGGCGCTCGCCGAATTGCCCGGCGAAGTGGACTACCAATTGATATCCCAGGAATGAAGGGTCGCTTCCGGTGCTTTGTGCAAGGGAGCGGAAGAGAACATAGCGCGTGTCTTCGCCCAGGGTTCGTGACTTGATGTTCTCGACGACGCCGATGATCTCGTAGGTCGCTCCTCCCCCGACGACGCGCTGGCCGATGGGGTTGTTTCGTCCGAAAAAGTGCTCGGCAAAGGCGCGGTTGACGATGGCGACTTTGGGAGCGTTGGCTGCTTCATGGGCGAAGTCGCGGCCCGCAAACCGAGGGATGCCCATGGTTTCGAAATAACCCGGCGTCGCCATAAAAAGCTCCACGATTGGATAGGGGCCGGTGGGCTTCGATTGGCTTCCAGCTGGAAACCATCGCTCCGGTTTCCCCCGGATAATGGAGCGCTGTCGGTAGCAGCAACGGAAACGACGCCTGGAATCGCTGCGACACGCTCGCGTAATTGTTCGAGGAATTGGGTGGTGCGCTCGGGCGTGTAGCCGTGGACCCGGGGGTCGACAGACAACATCAGAACATCGCGCGAGCGGAAGCCGATGTCGATGCCGACGGCCCGCTCGCAGGCTGCGCAGAAACAGTCCGGTGGCGCAGAGCAGAACCAGCGACATGACAATCTGCGCCACCACGAGAACATTGCGCAAGTTCAGGCGGCGGCCGGGACGGACGAAAGCATCCTCGCCTTTCAGCGCGCTGGCCAGAATAGGACGCGAAGCGATCCATGCGGGTCCGAACCCGAACAGCAGGCCGGTTCCCACGCTGAGGACAAAGGTGTACAGCAGGACGCGCCAATCGATGCTGACGGTTGTATCCAGCGGCACCGGCGCGGGAATACGAAATGCGGAAAGTGCTGATGTCGCCCAGAGGGTCAAGAGCGTGCCGAATAGTCCGCCCGCTAGGGCGAGCAGCAAGCTCTCCACCAGCATCTGCTCGCAATAACTGACGGCGCGTCGCCCCCAGGGCAATGCGCACCGCCATTTCGCGCTGGCGGCTGGCGGATTGGGCGAGCAGGAGATTGGCGACATTGGCACAGGCAATGCCAAGGACGAGCAACACGACGACCGACAACGCCGCAATAAAGAGCAGGACCGCCGACTTGTCTCTGGGGGGAAGCGAGCCGGCCTGGTCCATGCGGAAGCCTCGGCCTTTGTCGGTGGCGGGATAAGTTTTGGCGAATCGTTGGGCGAGGGTGGCCAGTTCGGCGCTGCCTGAGACTGGGTGACTCCCGGTTTGAGGCGGCCGACAACCGCGAGCCAGTTATAGTCGCGCGCGCTTCGGCTGGGAATACTTGGGGCGAGTTGCTCGACGTTGCCGAGCGGTACCCAGAATTCCGGATCGAGTATCAGGTCGAGACCGCGAAAGCCTGGTGGAGCTACTCCGACGACGGTAAAAGTGTGGCCAGAGAGCGGGATGGCTTTGCCCAGGATGGCGCGGTCGGATGCGAAACGCCGTTGCCAGAGCCGGTGGCTGAGGACAATGACGGGAAGCTGTTCTTCGCTGGCCAGGAAGCCACGGCCAAGGAACATGCGGATCTGGGAGACATCGAAGAAGTTGGCGGTGGCCGATTGGCCCCAGACGCGCTCTGGTTCCCCTGGCCACCAATCGATGCGGGCAAGAGCTCGTAGTAGGCAGCCATGCCGGAGAACGATTGGTTTGGTCGCGCACGTCGGTGTAGATCGGCCAGGGAAAGTTATTGCAGCAACGATCGCCCTCGTAGGTGGTATGGAGAGCCATAAGAGTGCCGGGATCACCGACCGGCGCGGGCCGGAGCACGAAGCGGCTGACCATGGAAAAGATGGTGGAGTTGGCGGCGATGCCTAGTCCGATGGAGAGGATGACGGCGAAGACAAATCCGGGGGACCGGGAGAGACGCCGGAAGGCTATACGTCAAATTTTGCCGCAGTGCTGCCATGGTGCCTTACGTTACGGTGCGGCGAGCTCCTGGTTCCCCGGTTGGGGAAGAAATTGGAGCTTGCTACACGGTGCGTCAAGCTCGGAGATCCGGCGGCGAAGGTAGCGAAGTTCGACCGCGTTGGTGGTGATCGCCAGCCCGCGGTGGTAACTCTCGCGTGCTTCCCGGTTGCGGCCCAAGCGACGCAACAGGTCGGCGCGGGCAGCATGAAAAAGGTGATAAGAATCGAGTTCGCCGGAGGAGCCAAGATCATCGATCAGCGCTAGGCCCCGCTCCAGGCTTTCACTCATGGCAACAGCTACGGCGTGGTTGAGCGACACGATGGGTGAGGCACTGGCTTGTGCCCAGGATCGCGTAGAGCGCAGCGATCTGTTTCCAGTCGGTTTCGCCGGCGGTCGCGGCTTCAGCATGGACGGCGGCGATGGCCGCCTGGAGTTGATACGGGCCGACATTGCGGCGGCCCAGCAGCCCGCTCTACCAGACGGATGCCTTCAGCGATCTGATCCTGATGCCAGAGAGAGCGATCTTGCTCTTCAAGAGGCACCAGTTGTCCGTCCGAACTGGAGCGGGCGTCGCGGCGGGAGTCATGCAGGAGCATAAGCGCCAGCAGCGCCATGCTCTCCGCGCTTTCGGGCATGAGCTCAACCAGCGTACGCGCAAGGCGAATGGCTTCGGCACAAAGTTCCCGGCGTACCAGATTGTCTCCCGAGCTGGCTGAGTAGCCTTCATTGAAGATGAGGTAGAGAACCGCCTGCACCGCGGCCAGGCGTTCCGGCAAAGAAGCTGGACTCGGAACCTGGTATGGAATCCGTGCCTGCTGGATCTTGCGTTGGGCGCGCACCAGGCGTTGCGCGAGGGTGGGTTCGGGAACGAGAAAGGCACGAGCTATCTCGAGGGTGGTGAGGCCGCCGAGAGTGCGCAACGTGAGTGCGACTTGCGCCTCCAGATTGAGCGCGGGGTGGCAACAGGTAAAGATGAGGCTTAGCCGGTCGTCTTCAAAAGGGCGGCTCATTTCCTCGTCGATCGCGCTGCTACGCGATTCGTACTCGTACAGCAGCTGACCTTCATTGTCGCGGCGCGTCTGTTCCCGGCGCGCGTAGTCGATGAGCTTGCGGCGAGCCGTAGTTGTGATCCAAGCGGCAGGATTGCCTGGGATGCCATCGGCTCGCCAGCTTACGACGGCGGCGGCAAAAGCATCTTGCATCGCCTCCTCCGCGAGGTCGAAGGAGCGCGAGATACGAATGAGGCCGGCGATAATGCGCCCGGACTCGGAACGGAAAACTGATTCGACGGTCGCAAGATGGTCATCCATTCACGCGCACACGGGCGAGCCTTTCCCTTCTAGCCGGCACGGTTGTTTTCGGGAACTGCGGCCGCGATGTGTGCACCCGAAGTGGAAATGGTCTGGGGAAACTCGCGAATGGGACGAACCTCGACGCACCCGGTCCTTCCGGCGCAGGCAGTGGGTATCCTGGCAGCCCAGGCGAGCGCTTCGTCAAGGTCCTCGCAGTCGAGAATATAGTAGCCGGCTAACTGTTCTTTGGTTTCGGCAAATGGACCGTCAGTGACTATCGTCCCGCCGGCGTTCACGCGGACGGTGGTGGCTGTACCGCTGGCCTGGAGGGGATCGGCGGCGCGCAATACGCCGCGACGCCGAGCCTCTTCCATGACCGCCCGGTGCGCCGCGGCAACTGCGCTCATGTCATCATGCGTGACCGACTCATCTTCCTGCGAGTAAATCAACATCATGTAGCGCATGGCAACCCCTCAGTGCGATGGTGAACCCGGGAAATTGACATCAGCTTTGATTTCGAGGATTTGACCGGTGTGTCTTGCGGTGTGCGATCCGGTAGCCAACAACCATTGATAGCCGTCCCAGGGCCCGAAGAGAGGATGCGGCCTGACGCGTCCACGCAGCAGTGGGGCGGCCAGCAGTTGCATCGTCTTTTCGCGGTTGGCGAGGAAACACTGCAGTGCCTCCTCGCCACTCCAGCGTCCTTCGGGGCATACGGGTTCAGGAGCCTTAACCTTGGTAGAGCGTTTTGGCACCTCGCTCAAGATCAACTCATCCATTTCGATTTGCTTGTTCCCCGATTCCGCTTCCGGGGCACTACTCATATTTCCAATAATGGCATGGATGCGGCCTTCGATGAGGACCAGGTGTTCGAGGTTTTCAGCAATGGACCAACTGTCATCATTCGGCCGGAAGCTCCACTGCAAAGTCGAGAGCCCGGCCACTGATTCGACCAGAAGGTCCCGTGTCATGGAGAGATGGCGCGATGCTTTGGCGATCTGGTCTGGCGTCAAGGCAAGCTCTGCACTTGAGGGCGAAGTTGTATCGATCATGTTTGCCTCCCTGGCAGCGTTTACGAAGATGAACGGATTTATCCGAAGACCATGATAGGACGTACTTCGATGGAGCCGTAGCGGGCAGCAGGGATTCCGGATGCAATCGACGCTGCTTCATCGATGCTCGCCGCTTCGAGCAGGTAGTAACCACCGAGCTGTTCCTTCGTTTCCGCAAAGGGTCCGTCCATGGTCAGGGCTTTACCGTCGCGCACACGCACTGTCTTGGCAGTTGCGGTGGGTTGGAGCGCCTGGCCAGACTTAATCGCTGTGGCGTTCTTTTTGCCGAATGCGCCATACTCGGCAAACTCGGATTCGGGAAATCCGTTGGCAAAACGACTCTCGGCTTCGTAGATCAGAACTAGATATTGCATAGTCTTTTTCCTCCTGCCAGTACGACGTCCTAGTTGTTCAGAATCGACAGGCGACGAAATAAATTTTCCGAACTAGTGTTCCTCATGGAGTAAAGCTGGACGGTGCTTTCTCCTTGAGGGGCGGATTCGCTTTTATCGCTTTACCTACGGCTCAACGGGTATTCTGGTTTCGGTTCGGGGAGAGATATCCGGCAGGTGAAATCGTCGACCGCCTGGGCAGAGAGGATTTAGTACATGATGCGCGATCGAGCAAGAGGACAAGTATCGAAGCCGGTTGTTTGGGGCTGCCTGGTTGTGCTGCTATGGACAACGGCCTGCAAGCAGCCGCCGCCGGTGGATACGCCGGCGGCTGATGCACAAGCAATTAGAGATCTGGACGCTAAGTGGGAAAAGACCGCCGAGGCCCGTGACCTGGACGGCACTCTTTCCTATTACAGCGACGATGCTGTTGTGATGCCCGGAAACGCCCCTATCGTCCAGGGCAAGGAGGCGATTCGCGCCTTGTGGAAGTCGCTGCTCAACCCGGACATTTCCCTCTCTTGGCAAGCTACCAAGGTAGATGTCGCCCGCTCGGGTGAACTCGCCTATGTGATCGGCACGTATACTTTGACTTCCAAGGATGCCCAGGGCAAGCCAACCACGGACCACGGCAAGCTACTCGAGATATTCAAGAAGAAGGGCGAAGAGCCCTGGAAAGTAGCAGTCGACATGTATAACTCAGACTTGCCGGCTCCGCCCGCCTGAAGACTCTGCGTATGAATGGCAGGTCCAGAACTCAGTCGCAGAAATCCGGTCCATCCTGAGCTACTTTCAGCCAGAGCTGTCTAAATTAGGAAATAAATCGGGCTTCTTGTGCAGGTAACGCGTTGATTGCAGGGAAGCGCGTGAGTCTCAAGAAGAATTTGCGCGCGGTCCGAGTGAAAACTGCAGGTCCCCTTCGACTTCGCTCAGGGCAGGCTCTCCCCTACGCTACCCCAGATTTCCTTTTCAGGAAATCCGGGTCCTCTCCTGTCGGGATGACAAAGTTGAGGGCGGTGGCTAGCCTTTGCATGAGTGGAGGTGGATGGACAGAGTAAAAAAGCCAATTTGGACAAGTTTGACTTTCAGCCGTCCCCTTCGACAAGCTCCCACGCCAAGCCGGGGCAGGTTGGGGAACCTGGGTACCCGTCCTGGTCCTATTGGGGTCTTTCAGATCAAGCGGTCTGGAGCTTATTCATCAGGGTCTGAATGTCCATGTAGTTCCAGCCATCAACGATCTGGCTGCCTTTGACGATGGCAAAGGTGCAACCTGCCATGGTCTCCTTCTTGCCGCTGGCGGGAAAGCCGAGATGATCGCCGAGATGGGTCATGGAGACTCGCCAGCGAATGGCGACCCGGTCACCCTCCGTGACTATCTCCTCGACGTCCACGTGCACGTCGGGGAAAGCGCCGCAAAAATTGCGGTGAACGGCCTTGAACGCTTCGGGGCCGACAAGGACCGAATCCGCTTCAGGAAAGCCGTGAGATTTGCCTTGTGGGCTAAACATCTCGTCGATGGCTGCTTCGCTTTTCTGATTCCAGACCTGCTCGAACCAGCGCTTGATTAGAAGTTTGTTGGCCTCGGACATACGCGGCCCTCCGTTTCGCGGAGAAGCTTAGTGCATTTATCCCTCGGATGTATACAACTGCTTGTTACAAGCGACAGCCAACGTTTCGTAGGGAAAGGTCACCTGGGCTTTTCCGGCAAGTTCCGGTGAGGCGGCGATGACTTCACGGATCTCCGCCTTAACGTGCTCCTGTTCGGCAGGCGGCAGGGCTGCCATGAAGCTTACCGATAAAATACGGTCGACAATCACCCGCTCGGGATCACCGGTATGCAGGTTGGGAAAGCGGTTCTCGCGAAGAGGGCCAAAACCGTCAGCAGGAAACTGGGCTCGCCATTTCTGGCTGTGGTAGCGGGGAGCATCGCCCTCAAAGCGCTTCATGATCCGGGTAAGGGCTGCGACCCACTCTACGTTGTTGTCGCGGACGTTCCAGACCAGACCCAGAGCGCTGCCCGGCTTGAGCACGCGATGGATTTCATGCAGTGCTTCGGGCGTGGCAAACCAATGAAAGCACTGCGCACAGACGACCGCGTCCGCTGATGCGTCGCCCAGCGGAATGGCTTCGGCTGTGCCGCTTCTGGCTTCCACTTCGGGGTACTGGCTAACGAGTTGTTCCAACATTGCCGGCACAGGTTCTACGGCGATAACCTTCGCTCCCGTGGCCAGAAGACTGCGTGAGAACTTCCCTGTGCCCGCGCCCAAATCGAGAACGGTTTTGCTATTGTCGAGCCCTAGCTCCTGGTTCAGCCAGGTTTCAATTTCAGGCGGATATTCCGGACGTCCAGCAACGTAGTTGGCCGCACCTGCAGCAAAGCCCTGGGCCGCAGTGTGATGAATCTTTGCCATGGGTTCTCGCTTTTCCAGCTGGGCAAACTTCGTTCATTTGCCGGTGTAGAAGCTGTATTTTGCAGTATACGGAACCCGTTCTTCGCCGCTGTCACACGCTTTGCTTGGAGCAGCACCGCCATGCGTTTCGGTCCGGCGGATGTAAAGCACGTTCGCCAGTTTGCCGCTACCGCTCCCGGGAACGGCTTGTACCAGCAACCAGGGTACCGAGGAAGCATCTGCGGCAGGCCGGTTCGCAATCGCTTTACCCTTTATTTCGCTTCCATCCTCGAGCTTCCAGGTGGGACCGGCAAAATGGGTGCCGATCACTTTGCCTTGTTCGTCCAGAAGTTTGGCGTCGGGCGCCTTGAGGGTCCAATGTCCATTGGTACAGGTGTAGACCTGCGCGCCGTCTCCTGCAGCTTCGAGCAGCAACATGGTTCCAGCCGGAGCATCGACTGACGACGACGGCGGTTTCCCCTGGAGCAATAGAACCGAGTACGCAATGAGACTGAGAGCAATCACTCTTCGCAACATCTTCATTACCTCAAATACATCCAGTTACTCCGAGCGCAATGCTCTCATTGGCTCGGTTGAAGCGGCACGCCGCGCTGGAATCAAACCGGCGACGCATGCCGATATAGCCAGCGCCACGACCGCACCAGCCACCACCCACGCGTCCTGATCAGACACGTTATAGAGTTGTGATTCCAGGAAGCGCGAGCAAAGCAAAGCAGCGGGTACGCCAATCGCCAATCCGATTCCGGCCTGCAGGATTGCGCCACGCATCACCATGGCGATGACTCCTCCTCGGCCGGCGCCCAGCGCCATGCGGATGCCAATCTCCGCGGTGCGTCGCACGACCATGTAGGAGGTGACGCCATACAGTCCGACCGAAGCCAGCACTAACGCGAGCAACCCAAAGAGTAAAGTCAGCCGCGAAATCATCCGCTCCGCATTGAAGTTTCCATCGATTTGGTGGGCAAAGGTTCGGTAGTCATCCACGGTCAGGTTGGGATCGATACCCGCCATGGTTTTACGGACCTGAGCCTCTAACCCTGGCGTGATCGCCTTCATCTGGAGGACGAGCGCGCCGGCATACAGCGATGAATCCAGATATTTGGGCGGGATGCTGCGTGATTGCTGCAGCATAGGCGTAAAGTACATTGGCCGAGCCGCATCGCGCGGATTCTCATACTTTGTATCCTCTACCACGCCCACGATCTTGTAGTCGCCGGAGGATTTGATAGTGAACGCGCCTAAATGTTGTCCTATGGGGTCTTCGCCGTTCTTGAAGAGCTTTTTCACAAACGCCTGGTTGACAACGGCAACGCCCTCAGAGGTTGCGGTGTCGGATGGCGCAAAGGAACGCCCGCGAACGATGCGCTGCCCAACTGCCTTGAAGTAATCCGGACTTGCGCGGTCGAAGGTGGCAGTCACCTCCTGCCCGGGATCAGGAGCGGGCTGCCCCTGGACGTAGACGTAAAAGCTCCAGCTGTCACCTTCGAGCGGGGTATAGATGGTTAAGCCGACACGCTCCACCCCAGGCAGCGAATGAAACCGGTCTTCGATTTGCTGGTACAAGCCCTGCAACTGCTCGGGCTTGTAACCCGCCTTCAAAGGATTCATATGGATGACGACGCGGTTGGTGGTCTCGAGGCCGAATTCCTGATGCTCGAGTTTATTGAGGCTCTTGCCCAGCAGACCTGCTCCGACCAGCAATACCAGCGACAACGCGGCCTGCAGGATCACGAGCGATCGCTGCAGCCACGAGGAGCCGTCCTGCGTGGTTCGATTGATACCGCGCATCGCATTGGCGGGCTGCTCCCGTGAAGTGATCCAGGCCGGTGCAATGCCGAAGACCACCCCAGTAAGCAGGGAGACCCCGAAAGCAAAAGCCAACACGGGTGGCGACGGCGCGGCGTGAATCGTCAGAGTGGGTGAATCCGGGAACATCAGCGCCAGCAGAGCGCGCGTCCCTCCATACGCCAGCGCCAATCCAGCGACCCCGCCGAGGAATGCCAGCACAACGCTCTCGGTCATCATTTGGCGCACGACTCTTCTCCGCGCTGCCCCGAGGGCCATGCGAATCGAGATCTCAGCGCGTCGCGCCATCCCTCGCACCAGCATCAGGTTGGCGATGTTCGCGCATGCGATCAGGAGCACCAACCCGGAGAGCGCCATGAGCAGATACAGGCTGTTGGAGGCATTGTGCTGCATTTTCGCAACACCCACTCCGCCCGGCGTCAGTACAACGTGAGCTTTGGCCAGATGCTCTTTGCCGTGTTCCGATTGGTACGCAGGCAGCTGAGAGAGTGACTGCCGCAGCAGAGCGCTCACTTTGGCCTGGAGTGACGCCATCGCGGTACCAGGCTTCACGCGGCCGATGAGATACAGCCAGCCCAGGTCCGGAATGTTGCGGACCCCATAAATGCCTAGAGCCGGCTCCTGGGAGATGGGAAGAAAGAAGTCCGGAGGATGCTCGCTCATCCGGTCGCCATAGAATGTCTGCGGTGTCACACCGATAACGGTTAGCGGATGGGTGTTCATGAAGAAGGTGCTGCCGATCACCGAGGCATCGCCGGCGTAGTCCCTCTGCCAGGCCTGGTAGCTCATCACGGCGACAGGCTGTGCACCCTCTCTGTCGTCCGAGGGAGTTAGGACGCGTCCAATCGAGGGCTGTATGCCAAACGTCTGGAAGTAGTTGCCGGAGACAAACTCACCCAGCAAAGACTGCGAAGACGCATCTACCAAGGCACGGCGGACCGAGAGGTCTGCACTGCCCGCTTGCATTGCCGCTAAGTCCTCAAACTCCGGCGTGTGATCGCGCAGGTATTTGTAACCCTCGTAGGAAAAGACTGTGTAGTCACTTTCGAACGAGGTAAGGCCCATGTTGCAGCAGTCTTCTTTGTCCCCCAGGCGTACCAATGACTTGGGGTCCACGACAGGCAGATTCTTGAGCAGCACGGCGTGTACGAGGGTGAAGATCGCTGTGTTCGCCCCGATGCCCAGAGCCAGGGTCAGCACCGCGGTGATCGTAAAACCGGGGGTCTTGCGTAACTGGCGCAGCGAGTAACGGGCGTCCCCTATCAGATTCGCAATCATCGTCACTCCGTTCGTCGGCCTTCCTGTGGCTCCCTAGTTTGAAAAGCACGCGGGTGACCAAAGGGTGGAGTCGGATCTATGCTGCGTTTCTTCAACTTACAGACACTTCGGGGCACGAACTGTCCAAAAACCCGGTTCGATGTCCATCGGCGGACACTTTTTCGAAAAACATGCCCGACGAGGAATAGATATTCGCCGTCAGGCGCCAGAGCCAAGCTAAAGCCACTTGTTCCCTCGCAAAGGACGGGTGCCCCACATCTCGCTCGTTTTTCGCGAGATGTGGGATACCGCCGAGGTCGACCGCTAAGTGCATCGGATGAATCGAAAGTCTGAGGGGAAGGGCCGTGGTATCCCACATCTCGCGAAAAACGAGCGAGATGTGGGCACCCGTCCTTTGCGAGAGGGCAGAGTTTTCCCGCTGTCTAGCTACGGGACGTGGGGAGAGGCAGGGGGCGCAGGTTGGGTCAGATAGAAGGCTATGTCCTTTGCGGCTTTGGTTTCCACGTCGGGCTTCTGCAAGAAGCCGAGATCGCGGACCCAGTCGATGAAGCGGAATTGCCAGGTGCCAAAGGGTATTCCGTTGCGGTCGGTCAGGCCGCCGGTCATGTGGCTTCCGTCGCGCAGCAGGTCGCCAGGGTGTCGGCCATTGGCATAAATGTGCATTTCGAGGTTGGGCACGCGGAGAGCCAGCATGGCGGCAAAGTATTCGTCGGCCCAGATGGCGTGCACCTGGTCATCGGAACCGGCAGAGGCGATGAAGGAGGGAGGCACGTTACGCGGGATGGACGGGGCAACGCGATTGCGGGCAAAGGGGGTGGGACCCGGATAGATCACTCCTACGAAGTCAGGGCGCGAAGAAATGCCTGCCAAGGGATCTCCTGGGTCACGGTTCTTCTTGTCAAAGTCGTCGTAGAGCACTGCCGTGGCGGTGGCCAATTCTGCTCCCGCGGAAAAGCCCATGATGCCGATCTTATGAGGATCGATATTCCATTCCTTGGCGTGCGCGCGCACCAGGCGAATGGACTGCTGGGCGTCGTAGACCTCATCGGTCTGGGGATTGTAGCCGTCGCGGCGCAAGCGACTGCGCAGGATGATGGTATTGACGCCGTAGTTATAGAAGAAGGGAACGAAGTCCGCGCCCTCCGAGCCCACGTTCAGCGTGTTGTGGCCTCCACCCGGCACCAGGATCACGGCAGCGCCGGTATTCAGCCCGCGGTCAACGGTGTGCACTTCGATCGATGGATTATGTATGTTGACGATGCTGTTGATTCGCCCCGGCACGGATTGACTCATGTTGTATTGCTCAGCCTCGCGCACGCGGTCCTTATTCAGGAAAGGGGAGCTGGGCGGATAAAGCGTGACCACTACTCCGCCGGGAAGGATAGGCTGCGGAGCATAAGGAGCATCCGTGGAGGGCCCTGGCTGGGGCACGCCCAAAGCAGCAGGCAGGGCCGGGGTGTTTTGCCCGAGGCTCACGCCCAGAAGCGGTAAGGACGCGGCGAAAACCCAGGCCATTTTCCTCATGGTTATCGTGCTCACCTGCTCACTTGGCGACATCGGGCAAGATATGGATGGTGTGCAGCCAGATCTCCGCACTCTGGGGCCATGTGGTCACGGGGAGGGCTGTCCGGCGCAGGCCGTAACCATGGCCTCCCTGGGCATAAATGTGCAGCTCCGCCGGTACCTTGGCATTCTTTAGGGCGAGGAAATAGACGACGGCGTTTTCAACATGGACCGGATCGTCCTCAGCTTGCACGAGGAACGTTGGCGGAGTTTGATCGGTGGGATGAATGTCGGGATTCGGGGCGTAGTTCTGTTCCGCGAGCGCAAGGTAGCCGGGATAGACGATGACGGCAAAGTCAGGGCGGCAGCTGAGCTTGTCTGCTGCGTCCAGCGGATCGTAAAGTCTTTGGTCGAAGTGAGTACTCAAGGCGGCGGCAAGATGCGCGCCGGCGGAGAAGCCCAGGACTCCGATGCGGTTTGGATCGATGTGCCACTCGGCGGCGCGGGCGCGCACGATGCCGAGGGCGCGCTGAGCATCTTGTAGCGGCGCCGAAGACTTGGGATATGGGCCTGGCTCGGGCACACGGTACTTAACCAGAATGCAGCTGATGCCGGCCGAATTGAGCCAGTCGCATACTTCAGTACCTTCGAGATCAATGGCCAGGATGCGGTAGCCACCGCCGGGGAATACAACCACCGCGGCTCCGGTGTTTGTTCCCTTGGGCGTGTAGAGCGTTAGCGTGGGATTGGAAACATTGCCGATGCGGATCACCGGCCTTCCGCCCGGGCTACCATCCTTGGCGGTCGTCATGTCGCCTTCCGGCCCCGGAGCCGGCTGTGCGCCTGGCGCTCCGTTGGGCCATAGAGGCATGGTCAGATGATCTGGAGAGGGCGGCCACGCGGGCGTTTGTGCGAAGAGAGCGGTGGAAACTGCCGCAAGTGCGGCGATGATCAGGAGACGCTTGCGCATGAAAAGGACCTTTCGAACCCGGATCTCCCGTACGCTGTAGCTTTCATCAAAAGCGGCTTGAAGCGCGCCGAATTCGCAAACTGCACGGGAGATCCGGGCAACCGCAGCCATGATCGCAGCCGCAAGGGTTGCGGTGCAAGGTGCATCCCTGTGAGGCCAGAAGACTTAGTCGCGTAACTTTGGGTTGACGGTATAATCCGCCCACCATGCCGTTAGCCGCAGGCACGAAGCTGGATGACTATGAAATTCTCAGCCTCCTGGGTGCGGGCGGAATGGGCGAGGTCTATCGCGCCCGCGATCCGGCCCTGAAGCGCGAGGTAGCGATCAAGGTCCTGCCAGCTTTCGTCACGCAGGACGCTGACAGGCTGAGACGCTTTGAGCAGGAAGCGCAGACGGCCGCGGCTCTCAACCATCCCAACATCCTCGCGGTGCATCGGTTTGGCGTCTTTGAAGGCGTTCCGTATCTAGTCTCCGAGTTGCTGGAGGGCAACACGCTCCGCCAGGTGTTGCAGCGTGGGCCGCTGCCGGTTCGCAAAACGATCGACTACGCGGTCCAGATCGCTCATGGACTGGCTGCCGCCCACGAACAGGGCATCGTTCATCGCGATCTCAAGCCGGAGAACCTTTCCGTCACCAAAGACGGCCGCATCAAGATCCTGGATTTCGGGCTCGCGAAGTTAATGCAGCCCCAGCCAGACGCCGGACGGCAACCCGCCGACCATGAGCCGCCATACAGATGCCGGCATGGTCATGGGGACCGCCGGATACATGTCTCCCGAGCAGGTGCGCGGCAAAGCCGGTCGACCATCGGACCGACATCTTCGCCTTCGGCGCCATTCTCTATGAGATGTTGACCGGCACGCGGGCATTCCATCGCTCCACCTCGGCGGAGACGATGACGGCCACCCTGAACGATGAGCCGCCCGCGATTTCGCAGCTCGTGCAGAGCATCCCTCCAGGCCTGCAGCGCGTGGTGCATCGCTGCCTGGAAAAGAATCCTGAGCAGCGTTTTCACTCTGCATCCGATCTGGCATTTGCACTCGAAGCCTTGTCGGAATCGGGTAGCGTCCCAGCGATCGCCGCCGGCGGAGCGTCGGGTACACGCCGGCGACGTAAAGCACTGGTCTGGCCGGTTGGCGTGGTCGCGGTTCTGATGCTTGCGGCCGCGGCCTACCTCGTGATCGCAAGCCGGAATAGTGTTCCCGCGCTGCGAGTCTCGCAGTACACCCAGATCACTCACGATGGCGATGCGAAGCATCTTAAGGGAACCGACGGGAGCAGGCTCTATTTTGATCAGGATCAGCCACAACCCATCGGTCAGATTGCAATTTCAGGCGGAGAGATCGCGCCGGTCCCGGTTGCGATGCCTGATCCGTGGCTGGTGGACGTTTCCCCGGATGGATCCACTTTTCTGGTCACGTCCATCGCGGGAGGACTGAGGAAAGCCTACCCTCTGTGGAGTGTTCGCATCCTCGGTGGTTCGGCCCGCCACTTATCGGAAGCCGTGGATGCGGCCTGGAGTCCCGACGGAAACACCGTTGCCTACTCAACCCGGGAAGGCGATATCCACCTCATCCGAAGCGATGGCGCAGACGATCGGAAGTTGGCCTCGATTGGAAGCCTGCTTACTTCGCTTTGTTGGTCGCCCGACGGCAAGACCATCCGGTTTACGAGGGACCAGGCCCTCTGGGAAATCTCTTCCAGCGGATCCAATCTTCACCGGGTACTCCCCGCGTGGCCGGCTGGCCAGGACGAAGGACATTGGGCTCAGGATGGGAAATTCTTCTTCGTGTCCAGCGGCCAGATATGGGAGATGGATGAACGCCATCTGCTCTTTCCGGGGATCCTCCGATCGGTCCCTTCCCTTGACCTCTGGGCCTATCCATTGGGACTCGCCCATCCCTGGAAAGGATGGGAAGACTATCTTTGCATCAGGTGTAACTCCCCGCGGAGAACTGATCCGCTTCAACGGGCAGTCCCATCAGTTCCAGCCCTTCCTTGCGGGAATCTCCGCCGATTCTGTGTCCTTCTCGAGGGACGGTAAGTCTGTGGCCTATGTCTCCTATCCCGACGGCATCCTGTGGAGGGCCAACGGAGATGGAAGCTCACGGATGCAACTCACCGACGGTAAGTTTTACCCGAGATTGCCCAGTTGGTCGCCTGACGACACGCAAATCTTATTCATGGCGTCGCCGCCGCACGGTGGCGCCACGAGAGCGTATATGGTGTCATCCCAGGGCGGTACTCCGCGGCTACTTCTCCCTGGAGAAGCTGGACCGGAGACGGATCCGAACTGGTCGCCCGACGGACGGAAGATTGTTTTTTCGACGAGCAGAGAGGCAGGCGACGATCCAAAGAGCGTCATCCGCATTCTCGAACTTGATGGCAATCATGTCATCACCCTCCCCGGATCTGTTGGCATGTTCTCGCCACGCTGGTCTCCGGATGGCCATTCCATCGTTACCCTGAACCCAAAATCAATCGGCCTGAACATCTTCGACGTCAGGACGCAGCGGTGGTCGACACTGTACAAAGGACTCGCGGGTTTTCCAAGGTGGTCGAGAGATAGCCACTCGATTTACTTTTTGGGGCTTCCTTATAATCCGGGTGTGTTTCGCATTCCCGTCACTGGTGGAGATGCAGAGCGCCTCACCGATCTGAACGGTGTTCACGATCCGGGATACTACGGAGTATGGTTTGGGCTGGACCCCACTGACGCACCGCTGTTGCTTCGCGATATAGGAACGAGTGATATTTATGCCCTCAAGCTGGAGCAGAAATAATTGGGTTGCAGTTCCTAGAAGTCTCCATCAGGGCTGTTCCCGCTCGTCGTCCGGTCACCACATACCAAGGCTCTGTGGAGGCGTGATGTTCTGCCACGTCATAGACGTCAGCCAAATCACCCATGGTTACGTCGAGAGAAGCCTGCTGCTCGTACCAGGCTGAGCGGCAGGCTCTACGCGCTTCCAGTGCATGGCAGGCAATGACTCGCGTGTCCGAACCGTGTAGTGCTGCTTGAAAAACTCTAAGTCATCCTCCGGCCTTGCTTCCGCGAACCAGAATCCATCGATCACGACCACGTGACCGTTCAGGACGCAAAAGCCGACGCCAATTGGCGAGGGCGACGTCTGGCTGGCGGAGTGTCCACAGGAAATGGCGGCAGATAATAACGTCCAGGCTCGCTTCTTCGAATGGTGGCGCCACTGGCGTCACCGGTCTGGAAGCTGGCCTTCAATCCGCGTTGTTGCGCGTGCATGCGAGCTTCGGCAAGCATCGCGGTCGAAAGGTCGAGACCGATGGCATGGTGGCCCAACTGGCTTGCGATCAAGGCTACGAAACCCGTGCCTGTTCCTATGTCGAGGGCATCAGCAGGTGGCGCAGGCAACAGTCTTTCGATAGCCCGAACCCACGCGCCGTATTCAGCGCTTTCGAGGGCTGGGAACATTGCTTGGGTCCTTTTGATAGAAGAGTGCGACGGTATTCCAGAAAGTGGTGATGTTTTCCTGCACATTGCTATCGTTTGTTTGCATAGAGGGAATGGTCCTTTTCGAAATCATTAGGCTCATTCTCACTAGTCCCCAAGTTCGTAGTCTTGTAAAAATGGGAATTCGCGCGTGACCCATACTTTTGGGGAACAACCGGCGAAGCGCATACCATTCGCGTGTTAGGTGCGCCTGGTCGTAGTAGCCGCATGAGAGGGCGACGTGCGCCAGCCCCAGCCGGCTATCCGCAATGAGGCGGCAGGCGTGCTCGAAGCGGAATAAACGAGCGGCCAATTTGGGCGAGACGCCTATCCGTCGCGGAAGTGCTGGCTGAAATGTCTGCGGCTATAACCGATTTCATCGGCGAGCTGTTGCACCGGCACAGACCCGTGGCTTTTCGCCAATCGCTCCCATGACCAGGAGATTTCGGGCCGCGGACTAGCGGGGTTGAGTTTCGACGCAAACGCGCGGTCCATAATCGCGAAACGTTGGCTCCAGGAAGTAGCGTCACAGAAGCAACTCGATGAGAGCTTCGGCCCGGCTCCCCCAAATATCGGTGAGGCTGAGAACGAGCGATGATATGTCGGGGCTCGCAACTCCAAGGATCGCTTTCACGCCGAGTGGTTTGATGAATACATGCAGCCCAAACGCCTTGTCATTCTGACGCACGATCGCGGGTCGATCCTGTAGACCGCTCACGAATGCGGTTAAGGGCAACGGACTTTGCCTGCTGTCAGGTGTTTCGAGCAGTTCGATCGGATGACCCAGGCTGATGATCAAATGGACGCCACTTGAGGGGAGGCCGTAATGAACACCCGAAGGCAATCCGGATATGCGAAAGCCGGCGTATTTCGTGATGAAGGGACGCAATGCTGGTGAAGGTAGCCTACCGCCGTATCCGCGATTAGACCGCTCATGGATAGCGTGTCTCCCTCTAAGGAGCCTGCTTAGGCGCGCAACGACGGGCTTAGCAGGTCTTCAATGCGACCGGCAGCTTTCGCACACGCACTCCCGTCGCGTGGTGGACGGCGTTGGTGATGGCGGCCGCAATGCCTGCCAGGCCAATCTCTCCTACTCCGCGCGCTCCCAGAGGATTAATGATCTTGTCGGGGTAGTCCAGGAAGGTCACGTCGATCTGCGGGGAGTCGGCATTGGTGGCCACAATGTAGTCAGCAAGGTTGTTGTTGATAGGAGCGCCGAAGCGCGGGTCATAGACTGTCTCTTCGAAGAGGGCCATGCCGACACCCATCACGACCGCACCCTCAATCTGGTTGCGGGCCGGCTTGGGATTGATGATGTGGCCGGCGTCAATCACAGTTACCACTCGAGAGACACGGAGGCGTGCGGTCTCAGGCTGCCAGGTCACCTCAGCGAACTGTGCTCCGAAAGAATGCTTGGAGTGCTTGCTATTTGGATCGCCAAGGGTGCCCTCGGACTTTCCCTGGCCCGAGGCGGAGCGGATGTTGCCGGCAGTAAGAATCTGCTCGTACTTCACCCCAGTGTCAGGGGATTTGTCTTTAGATGGACGCGGCCGTCGGTGAAAGCCATCTGCTCGGGTTTCTGCCCGGCTAGTCCCGGCTCTTTGCTTTGACTGGCGATCACAAAGATAAGTTTGTTGCGCTTTCTCGATCGCATCGACGACCGCAGGGATAACCGATGCCGTAGCCCAGGAGCCGCCGGAGATCGGACCCGGTGGGAGAGCAGAGTCACCCAGAACCACTTCGATTTTTTCGTTGGGAATGCCGGTCTTCTGGGAAACGATTTGCGAAAGGACAGTGTAGGTGCCGGTGCCAATATCCTGAGTGGCACAGGAGACGCGGGCGGTTCCATCGTCATGAAGATCCACTGTGGCTTGCGGTGGCCAGCGCTCGGCAATCCAGGAGCAGCCGGCGACACCCCAGCCCAGAATCAAGCCGTCCTTCTTCATCGAGCCAACCTGCGGCGTGCGCTGCGACCACCCGAATTTCTCTGCGCCGACGTTGAGACACTCGATGATAGTGGCGCGAAGAGAAGGGCATGTTCTTGCCTTCGTCGATTTGAGGCTCATTCAGGAGGCGCAGCTTGATCGGATCCATGTTGAGCCGGATGGCCAGCTCATCCATAGCCGACTCGAGGGCGAACAGGCCAGGCACAGCGCCGGGCCCACGCATGGAGGTCGGGGTGCCGACATTGCGGCGAACCAGGCCAGAGGTAGCGCGAAGATTAGGTGTGCTGTAGCTGTAGCTGGTGGCCTCACTGCAACCCTCGGAGTAGTCGTCGAGGATTGAGGTGTGATTGAGCGAGTCGTGCATAAGGGAGACAAGTTTGCCGTCGGGCGTGGCGCCGATACGGATTCGCTGCTGGGTCCGCGGGCGATGGCCGACGGTCTGAAACATCATGTCGCGGGTCACCACAAGCTTGACGGGGCGGTTCAGGTTGCGGGCCGCGGAGGCGGCGATCAGGCAGTGTGTCCAGGGCCAAAGCTTGCCTCCGAAGCCGGAGCCAAGAAAGCGGGAAATGACGCGAACATTCTCTGGCGGCACCCCGAGCATCTGGGCCAACACATCGCGATGGTTCATGACCGCTTGCGTGGTTTCGTAGAGGGTAAAGTTTTGTCCATCCCAGGTGGCGACACTAGCGTGGAGCTCGATTGGGTTGTGGGTCTCGGTCGGCGTGACATAGGTTTCGTCTACCTTGACGGGGGCGGATGAAAAGCCTCGTCTGGATGACCGCGATGGCTATCGACCTTGGGCTTGTCATCTGTTTCGAGATGAACGCGCACATCGGCTTTTCTGTCTTGTACTCACCTTGACGCCATTGGCGGCGGCGACAGCCTGTTCGTACGTGAGTGCCACTACCGCGGCGACGTATTGGCCGTAGTAGCGGATGATGTCGTCTTCGAAAGGTGGACGGCGCTCGTCCAGATATCCTGACAATCCATCAGGGGCCGGCGCAGATCGGAAGAGCTTGCCCAGGTTCTGGCGCGTATAAACGGCCTTGACTCCTGGCATCATCTGGGCGCGCGCTGGTGTCGATGGCTGTGACAGTGCCCTTGGCGATCGTGGCGCAGACCGGCACGGCGTAAAGCATGCCTGGCAGATTGTGGTCCGACGTATACATGGCGACGCCGCTGACTTTGAGCGGACCATCGACGCGAGGCAGCCCGGCGTTTGTCCGGGGAGGAAGGTTGAGTGTCGATGCCATGGTCTTTCTCCTCTGGTGGTTTTAGGCGGATTGGGTTGCAAGCGTTAGCGCGTGGGCGATGCAGCGCTTGGCGAGCTCGACCTTGAATCCGTTTTCGCTTTGCGGTTGCGCGCCGTGCAGAGCCGCCTCCGCTGCCTGGCGGAATGTTTTCTCGTCTGCGGATTTACCATGCAAAGCCTTCTCAGCTTCGAAGGAACGCCAGGGCTTGGTGCCTACGCCTCCGAGGGCGACACGAACAAAGACCAGTTTGCCGCCGCTGACCTTGGCGACGATGGCCGCCGAGGAAAGAGCAAATTCATAAGAGGCGCGGTCGCGTAGTTTCAGATAGATCTGTTTGCTATTGAGCTTCGGCGCGGGGAGAGTGACGAAGGTGATGAGGTCGCCCGGCTCCAGCACATTTTCCCGCTGCGGCGTGCTGCCGGGAACGAGGAAGAACTCTCCGATAGGTACATCGCGCTCGCCCCTTGAGCCCTGAATGTGAATAGTCGCTTCGAGGGCAGTGAGGGCGACGTTCATGTCGGAGGGGTTGGTAGCGATGCAGTCTTTACTGGTGCCGAGGATGGCGAGGGTGCGGTTGTCGCCTTCGATGGCGGAGCAACCAGAGCCGGCCTCGCGCTTATTGCAGGCCATGGCCTCGTTGCGGAAATACATGCAACGGGTGCGTTGCAGAAGATTGCCGCCCGTGGTCGCCATGTTGCGAAGTTGCGCGGAAGCCCCAGCGAGCAGGGCTTGGGAGAGGACGGAGTAGTCACTCACAACTGCCGGATCATGAGCCAGATCGGAGTTGCGCACCAGGGCGCCGATTTTCAGGCGGCCATCAGGGAGTTTTTCCACCTGGTCGAGGGGGAGGCGATTGATATCTACCACCTGGGTGGGCCGCTCGACATTGAGCTTCATGAGATCGAGCAAGGTTGTTCCCCCGGCGATGAACCGGATCTGCGCGCCCTGCTGCGCGGTGTTGGACTGGGCCGCGGCCTCGAATGGCTTGCGGTATGCCGGCAGCCTGGGTGTACTTGAACATTTCCATGATGGGATCTCCTATGCCTGCTTACGGACGTCTTGTATGGCAGCGACAATGTTGGAGTACGCTCCGCAGCGGCAGATGTTGCCACTCATGAGCTCCTTCACATCGGCGTCGGAGGGGCCGCACCTTTCCTTAAGCAGGGCCACAGCCGACATGATCTGGCCGGAGGTACAGTAACCGCATTGGTAGCCGTCGTGCTTGACAAAGGATGCCTGCATGGGATGCAGGTTGCCAGGTTGTCCGAGTCCTTCGATGGTAGTGATCTCGTCTCCCTGATGCATGGCTGCCAGGGTTAGGCAGGAGTTGATGCGCCGGCCGTTCACATGCACGGTGCAGGCTCCGCACTGGCCATGATCGCAGCCTTTCTTGGTGCCCGTGAGGCTGATGTTCTCGCGCAGGCAGTCGAGGAGGGTGGTGCGGGGATCGATTTGGAGGTCAAGCGACTTGCCGTTGACACGGAGACTGACAGGGATTGCGCCCTTAATTTTTTCGACAGCGGTGTCGGAATCCGTGGGCGCCATGGGCGGTGCTGTTTGTGTGCGCGCTACGATAGGGACGGCGGTCGCAGCCACGCCGACGGCACTGAGCGAAGAAAGGAACGAGCGGCGGCTTACGCGGCCGGTTGAGGATTTTTGCGTGTGCTCAGAGTGTAGGGTCTTTTTCTCGCTGGTCATGCGGTCTCCACCTGCTCTTAGAGAGCCATTTTCATGATAACGTTCTCCGACTGAGCTTTGTTTGTGCCGTGCTGGATGAGCTTTTGGCCGCCTGGAAATCATCAATGTTCCCTCGCCTTTGGCAAGAAGATGGCTTTCGGGAGCTATGAGTTGCTAGCGGACGACAACGTGGACGCAAAATAGGAGGCAATCTTCGTGGTTCTGAGACACACCCTGGTCTACACCGCAGCCCTTGTACTTGCAGCCGTGGGTTCCCATGCAGCCGATATGCAGCAGCCCACCACTGAGTTGATCGACCTGAACGCGTACAACGCGATCCGCGAGGAGGGACTGCAGCACTCGCACATTATGGATTACGCCGGAGGACTGATCGATGGCATCGGACCCCGGCTGACTGGTTCGCCAAATATGGCCAAGGCGAACGCGTGGACGCGGGATCAGCTCACGAAGATGGGCTGCGTCCATGCGCACCTGGAAGACTGGGGCGAGTTTGGCATGGGCTGGCAGCAGCTCAATACCTGGGTTCGTATGACAGAACCTGATACGGCTGTCTTTATGGCCCAAGCCACTCCGTGGTCGCCCTCTACCAACGGACCGGTGACTGCGCAGGCTATTTCGGTCGTGGTCAACGAGTCGGGCGACATGGCCAAATACAAGGGAAAACTTTCGGGGAAGATTGTGTTGCTGGGCGCTATGCGCGATGTGCCGGTACCCGATAAGCCCTTCTTCGAACGCTACACCGATAAGGACCTGAAGGAACTGGAGTCGCTTCCGGTGGAAGGCGAGCAAGCCGACATGCAGGCTCGTAACGAACGCTCGGCCAAACGCAACAAGCTTATGAGTGAGCTGGTTGCCTTCCTGGCCGAGGAGAAGGTCGCCGCCGTGATTGTACCGAGCCGCGACGGACAGTACGGCGGAGGCACCGGGATCATCTTCGACGACAACGGCGCTGCTCTTGGACGCACGCCTTACCACAGAGATACGGCAGTCCCATTTCCCGTGGTGGTCACCCAGATTGAGAGCTATGGCCGGGTGTTTCGTTTGCTCGCGAATCATGTCCCGGTTTCGCTGGAGATGGATGTGGAGACCAAGGTCACTGGAGACCACGAGCACGGTTTTGACACGGTCGCGGAAATTCCGGGAACCGATCCTGCACTCAAGGAGCAGGTGGTGATGGTCGGCGGCCATTTGGATAGCTGGATCTCGGGTACTGGCGCGACTGACAACGGGGCGGGGTCGATCGTCGCCATGGAGGTGATGCGCATTCTCAATGCGCTCAAGATTAAGCCCCGGCGGACGATCCGTATCGCGTTGTGGACCGGCGAAGAGGGAGGGCTCTTCGGCAGCCGGGGATATGCAACCCAACACTTCGGCAGCTTTCCTCGCTCTACGGCCCCGGATCAGATGCTGCTCTCGGAGTATGCGAGAAAGCCGGCGGGGCCGCTTACGTTGAAACCCGAGCAAAAGCTGGTGTCCGCTTATTTCAACGTGGATAACGGGACTGGCAGGATTCGCGGGATTTATACGCAGGGGAATGCGGCGGTGGATTCTATCTTTGCGCAATGGATGGCGCCGTTGAAAGATTTAGGTGTTACCGCAATCAGCAACCGGGACACGGGCGGTACCGATCATCTATCGTTTGATGCGGTCGGGATTCCTGGTTTTCAGTTCATTCAGGATCCGATGGACTACGGAACACGGACCCACCATTCCAATATGGACACCTATGAGCGTTTGCAGCCCGCGGATCTGAAGCAGATGGCCGTGGTGGAAGCCATCTTCGTTTACAACGCCGCGATGCGGGAACAGATGATTCCACGCAAGCCTTTGCCTCATCCTGAATTGATGGAGGAGCAGGCGAAGCCGCTTCCGGATTTGTACCCCACGGCTGTTGTTCCCCAGTAGGGTGGAACCGCAGGTCCCTCCACGGCGCTGCGCTCCGGTCGGGATGACAATTCATTTGAGGGCAATGGCTTCGACTCCGGTTAATGGGTTGGCAGCCGATGGCGCAACAAAATTGTCATCCCGACCGGAGTGGTAGCGTAGCGGAGGGACCTGCGGTGCTCTTTCGGCGATTAGTGCGCCGGCCAGTTGTAGGACGTAATCAGTTTTCCTTCATCGCTAACCAGCAGGAGCGCCGCGCGGCCATTTTCAAGTTGGCCGGAAAAGTCCTTACCGCTGCGGACATCGTGGAAAGAGACTGCCTTTTGGTTGGACTCGGAGGTTAGTACGTAAAGGGTGGCCTTGGGCAGGCGGGTTGGACAGATCAACATCCCCGCATCGGTCACGGTCGTGGTGTAGGTTGGCGAAATCGCAGCCACCTTCATTGCGTAACGATAGATATCTCCCACAGCTTTCAAATTCTGGTTGAGTTCGATGGGTAGAGCGGCGAAGAGGATCCTTCCCTTCCCTAGAGGCTGTTCAGCCCAATCTTTGTCTGCGGACATTTGTGCGCGGCTCAGGATCGTGGTCTTGTTGCCTGCAAAGGTCAGTTCCTCTTCCCCTCCAGGCCATTTGAATGTGTTGCTACGCAGAGTAAGTAGGGCGTCTAAGTAGGCCAATCCGACCTGGTCCTGCCTCCCCGTGGGGTGAAAGTGTGCGTCTCCACCGAACGGCCCGCTTACCAGGAGTATGGCTCCCGCTTTCACCCGGTCTACGATTGCCTGCCAGGCAGTTTTGGTCAGCGCATACGATGAGGGCAAAATAATGAGCTTGGGCGATCCGAGAGATTCAATTTGGTATTCGCCTACTGCGTAAGCTTCCCCACGCGCATAGTAATAGAGCGCACGGACGGTATTCTGCTGCGCCTCGATGGCCAGCGAATTGGAGACGGAGAGTTGCAAGGACTGAGGCAGGATGATGGCGATATCCGGCTTGATGAAATCCGTGGCATACGGCGCCGCATGCTCGGCGAACTCTCCCAATTTTTGCATCATGGGTTCCCATACTTTCGCCGAGCCATCGCTGCGTTGCATGCCGAAGTCGACTTCGCGGGCCCAATCCCACTGCATGGCTCCGGAACTGCCGGCAGCGAAACCTAAGGCCCACTTGCGTTCGGTGAGCGACAGCCCGGTGAGCTCGTCGTAACGCCATGTTCCGTCAGGAGCCCAGACAGGTTGATAGCCAGTTTCTCCGGTGATGTTCGGCATGCCCTGGCGCTTGGCCACGATTGAGTCCCATAAAAGAGCATCGTCTTGCCAATAGGTGTGATTGGTAGTGAAGGAAACACCCGCCATGCCATAGAACTGATTCAGCACACGATTGGTGACGCCGCCTTCATCCTGCCCAACGTCGATGAGCTGAGTGCTGCCCGACTGGCGAATCACCGTAACCATGGATTGCACCCAGCGGCTGAACATATCCTGTGCGAAGAGGTTGTAGTCGACGGCGCGCACCTGGCGGGGATTTCCGTAGCGATCATAGGTCAGATCCGCAACGCTGGGCAGAGGGATGCTGTCGAAGCTGCCGAGTTGCTCCGGCGTCTGCGCCCATGCGTCTGCGAGGGCGCTCAGGTCCCCGTATCGGTCGCGCAGCCATGCATGCCAGGCGCTTACTTCCGCCGCGTCTCCGTTGGGTATATTTCCTTTAAATATCTGCAGGGGATTCGAGAAACTCGGCTCATTGATAAGGTCCCAGCAGAGCCATGGGACTTTGGCAAATCTCTTCACCACGCCGCGCACGTAGGCCTGTTGTGCACGCAACGCATCTTCGTCAATGTAGGGATTGTTTTGCAGAGCATCGGCCGGTTGGGCTGCGCCGGAAGCGGGAGAAAAGGCGAAGAAGGTGAAGTTGACCGAGATGCCGTAGCGATGGGCGCAAATGAGAAAAGCCTCCAGGTTGCGTAGAAAGCGTTCGTTCGGCTCGCCTGTTGCAGGCTCGATAAATTTGGCATTCTTCATCCATACGCCGGTACGAACGAAGGTCACACCGTGCTCGGCCATCTCCTTAAAATCCTTCTCCCACACGGAAGCATTGCGCGGGCCGGAGAAATCCCAGCCATTCTCTTCGGTGGTGAAGTAATTGGTGCCTACAGGAAAGAATGGCTTTCCACCGCGCGCAAGGAAATCGCCATTGACTCCCAAGGGCTCACCCTGGTCCAGCCCACTGCGGTCCGCGACCCAAAAGCCATTCTCGTAGAACTCACGAAGGCTTCCCTGCTGACGATAGGTAGCGCGAACCTTGTAGAATCCCGCAGGAAGCGGCGCATGAAAGGGTGCCGGAAGATCGGCGACGTGGCCGTTCTCAACCGTCAAGGTAGCGGCGGCGACGACTTTATCCGCGGATGAGATCTCCATCTGTATATCGCCCGTTGCAGGGGAACGCTGGAGCAGGTGCACTGTAATCTGAGGAGGCTCGGTCGGTCTGACAACGGAGTAAAGCGTCTCCACCGAAAGGCTGGTGGATCCCTGGCGCGCGTAACCGGCGGACTGGCGAATGAGAGCCATGCCATCCTGACTTTTCCAGTATCCTGTCACGGGCTGAAAGTCGAGGCACACGATGCGGCTGCCCGCCATCGCCGCGCCCGGTGGGTGGTCGATAACGATAACGGGCGCTGCTACGAGCAGTCCGGTGGCATCGACCATGTAGCCAAGCCCGTTGAGATGGCCTTCCAGGGTGAAAAACTTCTCTGCCTGCACTTTGGGAGTTGCGTCGAAGGCGTAGCCCGGCTTCCAGGCATAATGAGCATCCCGCGGTACGGGCACCTCGTAGGTGTGGCGCAAATCGAGCACGCGGGCGTAGGTATCCTGCGGACGGCCCTGAACAAAAGTTCCTTCAGCCTGCGTGACTGGTGTACGGAAGGGCTGCCCGCCGAGGACGAGAAGATTTCCGCCGTGCTGCAGATACGCTTCGATCGCCACCCAGGCATCCGTGGGAACGGCAGAGCCGTACGGAAGCACGAGGAGCTCGGTGTGGGCGAGAGCTCCGGGGGCCTGCAACGCCTTCAAGTCCAAAAAGGCGAGGTGCGGATCATTGAGCGCGGCGGAGAGGGTGGAGCGATCCAACGGCTGACTGGAGACGGTTGGGAATCCCGGCTGCCAGAAGACAGTTACCTGCGCCACAAGCGGAGAAGAGAGGAGTAAAAGGAAGACAGTGACGCGAAAGAGTGTGCGCATGGGGATGCTTGGTGATTCATAGGTGCGGCCGCGCTGAAATTGTACATCCGGACTGCTTGCCGAATGCACTTTGGTGCAGTGGAAGCAAAAGATGATTAAATACGTGCGTGCACCAAAGAAGGTCCGAAAGGCGTTTCCATGTCATCGATGTCCCGTCGCAAAATGCTTAAAAGCACTATAGCCGGCACGGCACTAGCCTCCAGTTCTTCCATTGCCTGGGCTCAGGAGAAGGCCGCGGCTCCAGCCGAAAGTCCGACCCAAAGGAAGGGCAACATCCGGCAGTCTGTCAGCCGCTGGTGTTACCCGAAGATGAGCCTGGACGAATTGTGCGCCTACGGGGCGCAGATCGGATTGAAGGGCGTCGACCTTCTGGAACCGGCGGATTTCGAGACGCCCAAGAAGTATGGGCTGCTCTGTACCATGGGCTACGTCGAGGCGGGCACGATTCCTGATGCCCTCAATGTAGTCGCGAATCACGACAAGATCGAGGCAGGACTGCGTAAGAACGTTCCACTGGCGGCAAAGGCGGGCGTACCCAACGTCATTACCTTTTCTGGAAATCGCCGTGGCATGTCGGATGAAGAGGGCGCCAAAAATGTGATCCTGGGTTTGAACCGGGTAAAGAAAATTGCGGAAGACAATAACGTGGTCCTTTGCCTGGAGCTTTTGAACAGCAAGGTCAACCATAAGGACTACATGGCGGACCACACTGCATGGGGCGTGGCCGTGATGAAGGAAGTGAATTCCCCTCATGTGAAGCTGCTCTATGACATCTATCACATGCAGATTATGGAAGGCGATCTGATTGCGACCATCCAGGCGAACATACAATGGCTTGGCCACTTTCATACCGGCGGGGTGCCAGGGCGCCACGAACTGAACGATAAGCAGGAAGTGCAATGGGATGGCGTGATGCGCGGGATCGTGGAATCAGGCTACAAAGGATATGTTGCGCATGAGTTCGTCCCGACCGGCGATCCGCGCGCTTCGCTGCTGCAGGCCGTCGACCTCTGCGACGTTTAGTTACAATCGTTTGACAATCAATTGAAGCTGGTGCTGTATCATCTGGCTCATATTGGGAGGTGTGTGTGCGCAAGTTAGCCCTTGGTCTCACCTTGTTGGTCGCTGGGGTCTGCATGGCCATACCGGCGAAGAGCGTTTACAACTTTACCTTGAAGTCCATCGATGGCCCGCCGGTCAGCTTGGGTAGTTACCGGGGTAAGGTTCTTCTGCTGGTGAACGTCGCCAGCAAATGCGGCTACACTCCGCAATACGCCGGCCTGGAAGCGCTGTATAAGAAGTACAAGGACCGTGGCTTGGTGATTGTTGGTATTCCAGCGAATAACTTCGCGTCGCAGGAACCGGGCACCAACGCAGAAATCAAAACGTTTTGCCACAACAAATACGACGTTACTTTTCCCATGATGTCTAAGGTCAGCGTACTGGGAGAAGATAAGGCGCCGCTCTACGCTTTTTTGACGGATAAGTCGGTAAATCCGCAAATTGGCGGCGACATCAAGTGGAACTTTACAAAGTTTCTGTTCGACCGCAACGGCAAGCCTGTGGAACGCTTCGAACCGGCGGTCACACCGGATTCGCCCCAGGTTACGGCGGCCATCGAAGCTGCTCTCGCGAAATAGTTCAGTCCGCGACGTGTGTTGATCCTGTGGGGCGCATTCAGCGCTCCCACGCTCCTCCCACTGGAGTACGGGCAGAGCAACTCACGCCGAATGCCTCACATCAGGCTTAACGGACCAGAAGAGACTGCCTAACCCTGGCATCCAGGGCCGTTGAAGAACATAATCCGCTTCTTGCGACCAGGATATGTAAACGATGTTTACTCCAATCGCTGTAGCGTGGCATCTCGGCCGCAGGCAGCGCCGGATAGACAAATTCAGTATAAACGGATCTATCGGGGTTCTTTAAGAGCGACTCCGCGAACACGTCATAACTTACGATTACGTCAGGGCGCATTTCGCTAACGAAGCCGGTCGGAATTTCTCCTAAGTCCCCGGAACTTCTCTCCCCAGGAACTCGCATCGGGTGATACTTAATTGCCGCCGGCGTCGCCAAGCCGACTGCATCCAGAATTTCTCCTTCAAAGCCCTCTCCTAATCCTCCAATTTCAGAGCTCATCAGTCTCGCCGTTGGACACTCCTGATAAATGGAGTGACCGACAGCCATGTACTCGATCGTCCGGATATCAAACTTGTCCGCGCCGTCGAACGATGCGTTGTTGAGAGCATAGGCTGCAAGTTCTCTACCGGAGGTCATGGGGTTTATAAATGCGAGAAAGGCCACGATAGCAACATATCTTCTCCATCCTCTGCCTTCGAAGCCGGATACGCTCAAGATGAGCCCTAGCACGATGAGCGTGGATGCTAGAGGGCGGTACCAGGGGAATATCAAGGTTTTCTTCCAGATGTAGCAAATGTCAAGGAGGGCGCCGGCCGCGACCATCACGCCGGGAACCATGAGCCTTCGCTGCAGTTTGCTTGTGGCAAGCGCTATCAGGGCGGCCAACAGCAGACAGGTGCGCGAAACAGCAAGAGGCTTGTCGAGTCCGAGCCCTAAGGATCCGGCTGTCCGCGCGTACGAGCCTACGTACACGGCTGCTTTTGCTCTTAGTGTGTTTGGAACTAAAGTCCCGTATTGATAGAGGAGATGCAAAGCTATCACAGAAAAAACCAGGGCTGCGATGATGGCAGGCATGGGCTTGAGACGCTTTGCGGCCAGAGCAACACCGGCCATGACCACTAAAACCGCGAAGTATTCGTAGCGAGTAAAACCTGCAAGTACCAACAGGCTTAGCCACCAAATGTTTCCGATATCGAACAGGTAAATCGAGGTCAGCACAAGCCCAACTGCCAGGGTCGATTCCATTTGCTGGATAGTGCTTTGAAGCAGGATGAGGAAGATCGTTGCCGGCGCGATAAGTGACAGCAGGATCGCTCGAAGAGAACCCAGAGGTAAATTCGGAAAGATCAACAGGAGACTCATGATGCACGCGAGGCCCATACTCGCTGCTTCGAGTGGCAGGGCCGCTGGGAAATCATGGCAAAGCTTCGCGCTCACACCCAACAGAAGTGTCCACACGGGCGACGAGGTCACCATCACTTTTTCGCCTAGATTGTAGTATCCATGCCCAGTGGTCATCAGGTGTGTTGCAATCCGCAAGTGGATATAGGAATCGTCGGCCGCCAAAATGCGAAGGCGGTAATCGATGGAGAGGCAGATCAAAGAAGATGCGACGAGCACGATCCACGTCAGGATGGTCTTGTATCCACGATAGATTCCTTTATCAAGTGGTGCTGATAAGTTAGGGGACATTGTGATGACCTCGGGTGTCGAAGAGTGTTCGGGCGATCGTGTAGCGGAAATGGACCTACGCCAGAACTGGAAGAGAAACCGCAGATCCCTCCGCTCCGCTGCGCTGCGGTCGGGATGACAATTTTGTTGCGCTATCGACTGATAGCTCGGTTAACCGGAACCGAGACCATTGCCCGCAACACAATTGTCATCCCGACCGGAGCTACCCGGATTTCCTGCTCTGCGGCTCTCTTCCAGTCCTCACGCAAGCTCTATAGCGGTGTACTGCTGCCACGCCGGTTGTAGAGCAGTCCGACATCGCGCCAGGTTCGAGCCAGCTTTTCGCGGATGTCCCACCTTTTCGCGGAGGATCTGCCTTTGCTCTGGATGGGCATATTGACGATCGGCCGAAAGTCAGGCAATGATTTGTGCGGATAGGCTTTCAGCCCTTCGACCCAGCGCGCGTCCGCTGCATACTCCAGGATGTCTGGCCAACGCGCAATCTCTCTTCGCACCACCAAATTGGCCGTATCGGTGACTTTCAGGCCGGGTGGATCATGGAAGAACCGCCTTCCACGACGCAGAATGGGGAAGAGCGCCCAATGCGGACTGTCTTCGAGATTCGCCGCTATATCCTCAAGGATCTTGTCGTCGGTCAAGTAATTGTCATCATCGAGCATCAGGCAATAATCCCCTGTAGCCAGTTCCCAGGCATTATGGCGGCAGGTGTTGCCGTAGTTATGGTGAGGCACAGGGCATTTGATGACAGAGCGTTGGGAGTGATGGATACCGGCAAATAATGCGTGGTCGAGCTTGTCTCGATCCACCATAACGATGTGCTGCCAATCGGAATACGACTGACTGTCGACCGAGTTGCATGCCCGGATCAGGCTGCTCCTCTGGAGCGTAGGGGTGATGATAGTAAATCTCATGATTCGGTTACCGGGGCAGGTTAGAGCACGACAGAACGTAAGACCTGGTTTTCTGTCAGGGGAACTTCGAGCACCAGTTTGGCTGGACAGTTGAACGGCGACGACTCCAGGAACACGCCAGATCGCCGCGGGATGCGGGTCCCCGGGCCCTGCGGTTTGTCGCGATTGCGGCGCAAACCTGCGCCTGTATATACATGCTCTGTCGCGATCACGTAGCGGTAGCGGCGCAGCGACTTCAGCGTTTTCAGGATCTGGGCGTTCGAAAGATGCTGAAGCACCTGCCGCAGTAAACAAAGATCGCCATGGGGCAATTGGTCGTCGATGATGTTGATGCAACGGAACTCGACCCCCGGGGCACCGAAGTGTTCCTGGTTGTAGCGAATGAGATCGGGCACAACATCAAGACCCAGGTAGCGAACGGACGGGCCTATGAATCGCGAACCCACAGCAAAGTCTCCGCAGCCAAGGTCCACCACACGCCTTATATTGTTGGCCGCAATGAAGTCACGGACCATCGCGCAGTAGGGGCCGACCGCTTCCTCGCGGATGGATCCTTCCCCGGAGCAAAAGGGCCGATCCTCCAAAGATCCCCAGGCGCGTGTCCGGTAGATGTCGGAAAAAGCCTCGCTCACAGATAGCCGTTTATAGTAACTGGCTTTCTGCCATCTCTGCCAGCGGCTACTGACTGCCCGGACGATCCGGCTAGCTTGCAAACTCGATGCGTACATCGTGCGCTGTCTCTCAACTTTCCGATGAGGGTGGAGGTCATTGCTCTGAAAAATGCTCGGACGCAATCTGAAACCAGAACTCATCGATCTGGCGGTGTACGATGCGGGGATGGAATTTTTCTGCTTGTGCGTGTCCCCTGCTTACCTTGTCTATCGACAGCGCCGGATTCGCACTTAATTCAAAGATCGATGAAGCGATGGATATTTCATCGAGTGGGTCGAAATATTGAATGGCTTCTCCACCGACTTCCGAAAGGGAACTGCCGCGCGAGGCAATCACCGGGGTTCCCGACGCCATGCCCTCAAGAACTGGAATGCCAAAACCCTCCATCAGCGATGGGACCAGAATTGCTTTGGCACGGCGGTAAAGCAGCTGAAGAGTAGCGGTCGAAACAAATGGCTCGAACGCTACCTTCTGGTTTAACCGAAGCTCTCGCACCATGGCAGGAAAGGCCTCTCCGGCGCCGGCCAGCCCGACGATGCGCAGATTCGCAGCCTCGGCTCCGGCCATGCCGACGTAGCGGGCATAGGCTCTGAGAGCGCGCGCAGTATTTTTGTGAGGCGGGGGGCCGGTTACCAGCAGGATATGGTTGTCGCGCTGCTGTCGGATGCCCGGCCCAACAAACCACGACTCCGGGATAGTACAAGGGATGACGATGACGCGGGCTTCAGGAAACTTTTCCAGGATGCGATCGCGGGAGAATTCCGACACGGTGAGCACATAGCTGGAGCGAGCGACGGAAAGAGGAATGAGGCGCCGGCGGTAGCTGTTTACGATCCTCGCCCGGGGAGTGGTCGGGCCGAAGTTCTGCAGCAGGATAAGGTCGTGAAGCACCAGTACCAGCCGGGTGTGGCGGGGCAACCCAAGAGGCGCCGTATTATAAGGAGCGAGAAACACATCCGGCTTCCAGGGCTTTATCAGGCGCGGTAAAGAGGCCTGCTGCCAGATCAGATATCGGCCGATGCCGCCCTGCACAATGCCCGCGCTCAGTTTCTGCCTTCCCACAGGCGGGGCATAACCCTGAAATTGAGCCCATCGGCTGTCGATCAGGTTGCGCAATTGCATGCCTTTTCCCGTTCCCCCATCGCCGGATACAAGAGCCAGGGCATCGTAAGCCACACGCAGGGCAGCGCCAGGCAATGCCGCCACGGACTGGGAAATGGAATTGACGCTCATGCACGGACCCTTCTCAAACGGGAAACATGGACGATGGACGAACAGGCAATCAAGCCGAGATCCTCTGGGGCCGGGGCAAGGCCGAGGCCTGCAGACGCAGCCACTCCTGCTTGAGGCCCACGCAAGCAATGACAAAGAGCATCGAACCAAGATGCTTCGGTTCAAAAAGAAAGCTTTCGTCGAAGTTACAAATGAGGGTCAGGATGACAACGGCAAGATACCACTCCACTGCGCGAAGTTGGGCCTGGTCACGAGAGCGGAAGAGACAAACTCCGGCGTCACGGAAGGCGAAGCCGAAGACCAGCAGCACGATTGCCAGCCCGGCCGTACCCATCTCCAGCGTGATGTCGAGAAACCCATTCTGCGCCTGTGCCAGAAGCCACGACACGGCGAGAATCACGCGATAGGATTCACCCTCGAGGCCAAGCCAGAACGCCTGGTAACCGTAGCCGAGCAGCGGGCGCCGGGAGATCGAATCGATGACCGCGCTCCATATCCCGGTGCGGCCGGTGAGGCTCGAATCTTTTCCGAGCACGCTCAACAGCAAATCCGGCGCAGCCACAATCAACACGACAACGACGGAAAGAATCCCGAGCAGGAGAATACATAGGACAAAGTAGTCCTTCTTGCGAAAACGATGTAGCGTATTCATGATCACAAAATAGACAACATAGATGCCGGTCAGGAGATACGCGGTCGCTGCTCGCGAAAAGGCGATGGCAACCAGGCAGAAGACGATCTGTGAAGCGCGGACGGAACGGAGAAACGAGGTGCGCCCGCGGTAAGACACCGCCATGGTCAGGAAAAATACGGCCATATCTCCGAGGTAATTCTTGGCGCTGAAGATACCCTTCCAGGCCGTGGAATGCCCTCCCATCCTGTCCAGCCCGTACTGAGGTAGAGCCAGGGCAAACACGATACTGGCAACGATTGTCCCGGTGCCCAGAATAAGAAACAGTTCCAGTAGCTCATCGAACTGGTAGCGGGACATGATGTAGTAAATCAGCAGAATGACGGCCAGCAGCAAGGCGCCGGAACTGATGGTCCGGGTTGCTTGTTGCGAGACGGGAAATAGTAGAAGCGCGAGGATAGGGAAACTGGTCACCAGCTTCATCTGCATACTTAGCCGGCGAACGGCCTGGCTGCCCTGAGCGGCCACGATCATACAAATAATAAACATCAACAGTTTGGTGAATCGCTCCCCAAGAATCCCACCTTCGGAACTGGTCGCGACCGCACGCAGGGCGGTGGGGGAATTAAAGAACGGCGAGACGCCGTCTAGAGCAAAATAGAGCAACAGCAGCAACAGACCCCAGGTCGAAGCGCGGCTCCAAATACGTGCGGACCGTGCGGCCGTCCTTTCCATTCCGTAGCGGCCGTCTCTGAGCGTAGATTCAGAGAGTGGTGCGGCAGTTGACAAGACAGACTCCCGATGCTGAAAGAGGATCGACTCCATCAGTGGATGTATAGGGCAGCGGAGGTAGCCGAAGCGAGAATCCCCTGGCTATTCACTTCCAGGTTGCGCACGAAGCTAAAGGGAACATAGACCACATCGTCGGGTAGCAAGGCAACATCCGGCATCTTGCCCTTTTGCATTGCACTCACGGGCAGATTAATTTCCTGCACCCCCTTGGATGTTTGGCGCACCAGCCTTGACTTGCCTACGGCAGCTGTATGGTTGGCGTAGCCGGCCAGCGCGATGGCCTGCAATGCGGTCATTTTCGAGTTATTGGTATTGATCGGATAGCCGCCCGGCTTATACACATCGCCGAGCACATACACCACCGCAACCTTGGACACGACCACCGAATCGCCAGGGTAGACCATGGGATCGTTGGACAAAGCTGTTTCGCCCGTATTGGAATAGTAGTAATCGATTTTTTGCTTGTCCGGACCGGAGCGCTGAATGGTAATGTTTCGATCTGCGAGAGGGGTCAGTCCGCCGGCCATCGCGAGGACGTCCACCACTCGGTGCGGTGTATCGATCTCGTAGGTCCCCGGCTTCTGCACTTCCCCCATCACCGACGCGTATTGGGTTGCGTATGCGTCCACGATCACCGAGACCTGTGGGTGCAGCATGATACCGGCAGCCTGGAGTCTATGTTCGATTTGCTCGGCTGCCTGCCTTGGCGTCAAGCCGGATACGTTGACGTTGCCCAGAAAGTTGAAGGGAACTGTCCCGGTATCCGTTACCCGGGCGTGCTGTTCCATTTCCGGCGTGTCGTACACCTGAAGGTGGAGCAGATCGCCGGGACCGATCAGGAGGCTGTCCTTCTGGGCCGGTGAACTGGCAGCAAGCGAGGAGAACAAGAGAACTAAGGTACAGAACCGCTGTGGAAGTTTCATCAGGCTTTCGCAGCCTCCCTTTCCTGTTGTCGAAACGGAGCGAACCCTTCAGACGGCTGCTCTTTCACGCCGTTGACGACAATATTGATCTTGCGTCCGGTGGTGGACTGCACGTCTTCGAGCATGCGGTAGCTTTTTTCCAGCGCCGGCAGGGGTGTCTTGCCGTGCCGCGCGAGAAGCAGCACCGAGTTGACCATGGAGCTAAGCACCACTGAGTCGGTAAACTGCAACAGTGGCGGTCCGTCCAGCAGGACGAGATCGTATTGCGATTCCCAGACCTTCAACAATTCCGCCATTTGACTCGAGGCCAGCAGCTCCGCGGGGTAGGGAGGGAGTGGTCCGGCGGGTATGAGATAGAGCCCGGGAACTTCGAGCACGGGGATCACCACGGATGCGCCGTGATCGGGCGAGAGACCGGCGAGCACGGTGCTTAGTCCGCTGCTCGGATCAACTACCAGGTTGCGATGAAGAAATGGATGACGAAGGTTAGCATCGCACAACAAGACCCGCTTTCCTTGCTGGGCAAAGAGAATGGCCAGGTTCCAGCTGAGGAAGCTTTTTCCCTCTCCTCCAGGGGACTGGTGACCAGCACCGAACGTGGAGGCGCTCCACTGCGCGACAGCAGCAGAGAAGTGCGCAGTGACCGCAGCGACTCGACAAGCAGGGAGTGCGGACGGTCTAATGCGGGCAAGGGTGACTTCTCGATCCGGACCGCTTCCCCAGAGAGGGCCGGCAGTTCCTTTTGATAGGGCAGCACGCAAAGTGGTAACGGACCCAGCTCACGGGAGATCTCGCGCAGGTCGTGAATTTTGGTGTCAGTCACATCGCGCAGCAGGGCGGTCAAGACGCCGAAGAACAGACCGGCAAGAAGAGATCCCACGAAGTAGAGCATCACTACTGGCTTGGCCGGACTATCGCTGGCCTTGGCCCAGTCGACGATGGAAATGTTGGTAGAGTGGAGGCCAGCTAAGAGTCCCGACTCTTTCAGGTGGCGCAGCATATCGTCATAGAGCGACCGGGTCTGGTCCGCCTCCTGGCGGACCATCTGATATTCAATGGTCTTGTTGTTGAGTGCTTCGGCCTCACTTTTGTCGGCATTGAAATCGCGGCGTGTTTTTTCCTCCGCGTGTTCGGCCACCATGAAGTCGTTGTGAGCGCGCCCGGCCACGCGTCCCACCTCGGCTTGAATGGCTGCCTGCACCGCCGCTATGTTGCCGCGTAGCTCGGCCAGCTTGGGATAGGCTGGACCGAACTTGGCGGAGAGCTCCTGCAGCTGGCCTTGCAGAGTCGCCTCCTGCATACGAAGGTTCTGAATCAAGCTGAGGGAGGTGGCGACAGCGGCGGAAGAACCTCCGCCTATCGCGCTTCCGCCCAACCCCGAAATCAGCTCTGCGTTGCCGCTCTTCACTACATCGTCAATCGCTCCCTTGAGGATGCGGTTGGACTGCGCCTGCGCTTCGGCTTGAGTTGCCATCTGCAGCTTCTCGAGGGTTGGGCTATACACCTGGTCCCGGCCCTCGCGATCGACCTCGCCCAGGGCGAAGACACCCGACTCCTGCTGCAGCTTCACCACTTTCGCTTGTAACTCCTGGGTCTTGGCGCGCAATTCTCCCAGCTGTCCGCTCAGCCAGGAAGACGCCTGCATGGTGGCGTCGTAGCGCGCCTGATAGCCCTTCTCGATCAAGCCTTGCAGCAGGTGGTTCACAACCGATGCCGCGAGCTGCGGGTCGGGACTTAGATAGGACACGTCGATCAGGCGCGTTCCAGCTACCGGCTTCACTGTCAGCCGTCGATGAAAGATCTTCAGTACCCGCATGCGCCGATGGGGTGAGCTCTCGAGCGTAGCGCCCGGTGAGTCGGCTACACCTCGCGGCCCCAGCAGCCCAAACAACCAACCAACCGGCGACCATTTCGGCCGATAATCTTCGGTCTGTTCAAGATGAAGATCTTCGATCACGCGCAGGGCAAGCGAATCGGACTGCAATATCTGCGCCTGAGTTTGGATAATCATGTTTACTTCGAGGGCGTCGGACGGGGTATCCGCGCTATCCGTCTGGATGCCCAGAGCACTGGTGGACTCTTTCTGTACTTCGATCTCTCCCATCGACCGATAGCGGCGAGTGGAAATGGAGAGCGCCAGGATCGCAAGCAGAAAGAATGCGGAAAGGCTGACGTAGATGATGGCACGCCGGCGAGTCAGCATCATGCCGACTTCGCGCAGGGTGAGCTCGGGAGGCGGCGCGGGCGCCGCAACGACGAGGTGCGAGGGCTGAAACGCTAGCTTATCGAGGATATGAGACCTCCACTTACACTGGGCCAAAACAAATGGCCGCTGGGATTAGCAAGCTGACTAAGGCGGAGGTCCTTCGTCGCCTTGAGCAGGATCTCGCGGCCACAAGCACGCTGGAGAACGAAATCACACTCATCAGACGGGCCGGCTAAGTACGGTGGCGAAACGGTCCTTGAGTCGCAGGAACGGCGACTCGATCCAGCGATACGACACCAGCGCGAGTAGCACCGTCATCACAAATCCCAGGGCCTTGGCCGCCAACAGATGCCATCCCCAGACCGGCCGGAGCAGGCCCAGCATGATGAGAATCGCGATGGCATGCAACATATAAAGCCCATAACTGATCTTGCCCAGCCGTACCACCCAGCGGTTGCTCACCAACCGGCTGCGACTATGCAGGCACGCATAGAGAATTAAGACCGCGCCTACCGAACCCACCACGCGTCCCAGCACCATGCGCATCGTTACCGGTCCCGGCCGGTCGTTAAGCCAAGCGGAGGCGGCGACCCAGCCCCCCAGTCCGGTGGTCAGCAATAGCCATCGCATGCCCCACCTAGGCCGGGGCAGTCGGTCTGCGAACAACGCCAGCAAAATACCCAGCGCCAGCGAACCACTGCGTGATGGGCTGCCGTAGTAGATGTAACCCCCGCTCAGGCCGAAGAGCGCGACGCCGATCTGGCTTAGGGTGGCGAGCAGAAAGGTAACCACTGCGGCGACAATCATGCCGCGCCGTTCCAACATCCGCATGAGCATCGGCCATACCAGGTAGAACTGCTCCTCGATGGAAACCGTCCACAAGGGAGTGCAAATCGAATCCGGGCGACCGAACGCTGCATTCAACCAGTTGCCGGCGAAGAGCACGTAGCCGAGCACGTAGTACCAGGGAAGGTCTTGGCTGCGCAGCGAATGGGCCAACACGATGGCCATCGCCATCACCACAAAGTACAGCGGCCAGATACGCAGGATACGCCGTATGTAGAACAGGCGCAGCGCGATGCGGCCAGTCTGCTGGCGTTCCCGCAGCAACAATGACGTGATCAGAAAAGCGCTCAGAGCAAAGAACAGATCGACCCCGGAGGCACCCGATTTGACAACCGCTCCCCACAAAGACGGCAGGGGCAGGTGCAGCCCACGGTAGAAGGCCGGCTGCTCGGGCAAGGTGTGATAAATGAATACGCCCAGAAAGGCGTAGAAGCGCAATCCATCAAGCTCCGGCTGATAGAAGCGGCGCGCATGATGCTGCGGAAGAGGTTCGACCAGCGCCTGACTCAGTTGCGCCATGGTCAGCGTCCTTCCAGCAACTGCGCAAACACATCTTCGAGCCGCCCGGTTTGCCGCGCCAGATTGAAGTTGTCTACGACATGTCTCCTGCCGGCGATGCTGTAGCGCTGCCACTGTTCCTCGTCCTGCATCAGTTGCAGAATCGCCTCCGCCAGAGCCTGGGGGTCGCGTTCACTCACCAGCAAACCCGTCTCCCCATGCTTCACAGCCTCTGGAATGCCTCCGCTGAGTGTGCTTACGACGGGCAGGCCCATGGCCTGCGCCTCAATAAATACGATGCCAAAGCCTTCGGTATCTCCCGAGACAGCAATCACGCTGGGAACGCAGAAGACGGCAGCGCGGGCCATCCAGTCTCGGACCATGTTGCTTGGCTGGGTGCCGAAGAAGCGACAACGCACGCCCAGCGCGGCTGCGCGCGCCTCGTAGTCCGGGCGCAAATGACCATCCCCAATCACTACCAGTTCAGCTGCTGGGTCGCGGTGCTGTACCCTGGCCATGGCTTCAATCAGGCTGGCGCAACCCTTCTTCTCCACCAGGCGCCCGACAAACAGGACAATTTTCTCCCGCCGCCGCACCGCCGGCGGCTTGAACCGCTCCACATCGACGCCGATCGAATGCACGATGGTGCGCTCCGCAGGGTATCCCATTTCCAGACCTCGCTGGCGGATGTACGCGGAGCAACTAATAAAGAGCGCACCCTTCTTCTGCAATGCGGGCCGGCCTTGCAGATACTCACGACCCAGCCGTCTTGCCCCCATGGCCCGATCGCTGATGGTCACGTCATAGCCGTGTAAGGCAGTCACCAGCGGCACGCCGAGCTGTTCGGCAAGCTGCATCGCAGCGTAGCCATCTGGAGCGAAGTGCGCATAGACGAGCTGCGGATCACGCGCCCGCAGCCGCGCAATCTGCTCCCGCGTGGGGCCGGCATAGTGAAAGCGCAGCTGCCGCAATCTTCCCCACAGACCGCCGCCATTGACGGCCCAGCTGGTGTCTTCGGGGATCGCAATCCCGGCCGTCCTGCGCCAGCCCACGAAATAGGGCGAAAACTGCCGCATGGCTGCTGCCTGCGCCACGATAAAAGTCTCCGAGGGCGCCAGCAGATTGGTGCGGAAGATCAAAATGGTCCCTTTGCTCATGGCAGCCGGGCCTCAAGGTGCCTGCCCGCGTCAAGCACCTCACGGTACAGTTGCTCGTATTTAGGTACGATCTGGCTCCAGGAAAATCTCTTGGTCGCCGCCCGCGCCGCGTCCCCTATCCTGGTCAACTTCTCTGCCGCCATGGCCAGCACACATTCCATCTGTCCCGCGAGTCCGATCGCATCTCGACCAACGAGCAAGCCGCTCACCCCATCCTGAATTACGTCAGGGTGCGCTCCCACCGCAGTGACAACGACGACGGTGGCGGCGCTCATTGCCTCGATGGTCGACAGCCCGAAGCCCTCGTAACTGGAAGCGGACACGAACAGGTGTGCCCGCTCTAAGAGGCGGTATAACTCTTCGTCACTGACGGCGCCATGAAAGCGGACCCGGCCGCTCAGCCCGAGCTCGGTCGCCCGACGCTCGAGGTCGGCGCGCAGCCCGGCAGAATCCGCTCCGACCCACTCCAGATGCATGCAGGGATACCGGTGTTTCAGCAAAGCCATCGCCTCCAACACTTTCTCCACCCGTTTGTTCTCTGCCAAGCGTGCGATGCCGAGGATCAATCCCGGCTCGACTTTTTTCTTCAAGCTCCAAAAGCGATCAATGTTTGCCCCGTTCTCGATGACCCGAAGGCGCTGTGGGGACACAATCTTCCCGAACACCTCGCGATCGTGCTGGCTTACGCAAACCACAGCTTTCACTCCGCCCAGGGAATGGCGGGTGACAGTCTTGAAGTAGATCTCTTTGAACGCGCGCGCGCGCTGGGTATGAAAGAAACCTCCGTGGGTACTAACGACCAGCGGGATGCGATGGAACAAACGGAGCAGGCTGAGATAATCCACGAAGAAGTCGATGGCGTGTATGTGCACCAGATCGTATCCGCGGATCGCCTGCAGCGCGGCCAGCGCCACTGGATAGCGGCGCGGGCCCCAGTGCCGCATGCGGCGCACCGCGAGTCCGGCTTCGACCGATTCCCTGGGCGCCATGGCTCCGGTGGCAAATAGCAAGCGAAGTGTGGCCACCTGCACCGTATGCCCATTGTGCTGCAGGGCAGCGCTCAGGCCTTCGACGACACTCTCCAAGCCGCCCTGGGCAGGAAGAAATTGCCGGGTGAGCTGCAGGATTCTCATGACGACGGCACCAGCAAACGAAATGCGGGTTGGCGCGCCATCCAATCGCGCAAGCGGCGGCGGGTGCGGCGAGGCAGGAGCCAGATGGCCAGAAAGATCGCATAATCGCGAGGGGTGCTGCGACCATGGCACAGGGCCTCGAGCAACAGCAGATAGAATGCGCGCCATGCTCGCTGATCGGACGCCTCGGCGGCAATTTGGAACAAGACAAAGCCGGACAGAGCGCGCGGGGTGAATAGATACCGATCACGGTGCAGCCAATCGAGCGAGTAGCGCCAATTGGATTTGTTGCTTACGGTAGCGCGTGCCTCTTCTATGTTATGAATCGCCAGTACTTCATCGGCGAACACCACCGCGGTTCCAGGCAGGCGGCCCAGGCGAAGCACCCACTCGGTGTCCTGGTGCTTTAACTGGCCACTCTTGAACGGCTGCGCCTGCATGAGCGCGCGACGGACAAAGAAGGTCGATGTCTGGAGGTATCCTTCGCCGCGAGTAAACGAACGCCGCGCCATAATATACTCGCCCAGCTGTTCATCGCTGGCCGGCAGGCGCCGCGGCCACACATAGTCCTTGCCTGGGGTACGCGCGATCATCCTGCAGGTCCCGATCAGGACGGACGCCTTCGATGCCCCCACTGCGTCGATCTGGGCCTGCAGCTTACCCGGAAGCCACTCGTCATCATCGTCGAGAAACGCTATCCATTCCCCCACCGCCATATCGACGCCACGGTTACGCGCGTCCGAGCCTCCCACGCTGGCCGACAACGCAAGCACACGCAGACGTCCGTCCTGCAGCGACAACTCATCCAATGCAATCCTGGTCGCAGGATCCTCTCCGTCAATGACCACGACGACTTCGATCTCGCGCAGTGTCTGAGCCAGAGCACTCAGCACTGCCCGGCGCAAGAGCTCAGGTCGTCTACGAGTGGGGATCACGGCAGAAACAACAATCATTGCTGAAACTCCTTCAAGCACAGGGCAGAGCCCGCGGCATAGAGCGCAAAGGCAGCATTGCTGTGATTGGAAGGCAGGCGCAGACCTTTCCCAGAGCGGAGAGCTGCTTGAGAGTTGTGGTCCACGTTACACCTACCGTCCTGTTGCTTTAGCCGCGGTGCGGCGCTGACTGAAGTGTGGCGGCCATCGCGTAATACGCCGCTTTGGGCTGGAAGTCTGCATCGAACGGCAACGGCCGCACGGGTAAACCATCGTTGCGCGGACGGTATCCGCCGAGCCAACTGAAGGGATCCGCAAGCCCCCAGGTGACAATCCCTCGCACCGCCGGTTGGCGCAGAGTCGCGCTAAGAAACCGGCTATATATTTGGGCCACTGCCTGATCGCGTGCCCCGGTATCGGCCGGCAAGGTCCCATCCTGCACGTCCAGCTCGGTGACAAAGATTTTCATTCCGCGTCGCGCCAACTCGCCCAGAAAGGCCTCGTAACTCTTATCCCCTAAGGCCGTCGCCTGATCAGCGCGCAGGTGCGCCTGCAATCCGATACCGTGGATAGGAACGCCGCGCGCGAGCATGCCATCGAGCAGGTTGAGCATGGCCGTACGCTTCGCTGCGCCGAAGCCGTTCGAGAGCTCGAGATAATTCTCGTTCCACACCAGCAGAGCGCTGGGATCAGCGTCAGCGGTTGCCCGGAACGCCCGCTCCAGGTAATCGACGCCGCAATTCGCGAGCCAAAGAGTATTGCGCAAGCCATCGGGCCGACGGCTCGCGGGGTCCAATACTTCGTTCACCACATCCCAGGAGTACAACTTACCGGCGAAGTGACCGGCTACCTTATGGATGTGGTCCGTCAGCATCGCCTGCCCATTGGCAGGTGTGAGCCGCGGGGCCAGCCACGCGGGCAGAGCGTCGTGCCAGACCAGCGTGCACCCTCGTATCCTTATCCGATTGATGGCACAGAATGCCACAAACCTGTCCGCATTCCCAAAGTTGTACACCCCAGGCTGGCTGCTGAGTGAGTCCCACTTCATATGCAGTTCCGGTGTCGCGATATCACATTGCGATAGGAACAGCTGCTGATAGGCCGCGGACTGAACGCAGTACTTCAACGCCAGGCTGGAACCGAACATAAGCCCCTTTTGTTCGGCCAGTTGCTGCAGGGGGATAGTTGCTGCCTGGGCCGCTGCCCGGCGCCGAGTCCGCTCCGACAAAGCCAGCGCGCCCAACCACTGAATGAACACCCTGCGATCGATTTGCCTAACCTCTTTCATCTTGTTTTCCGTTCGATCCTTTCCTGCGCAGCTGGATACGGCGCGATGATTGGGGGTTAGAATCAAGATTGCTTTCCGCGAGGTTGCGATTGGTTCGGACCCAATGCCCGATCGTGGTTCACCCGCCTACTTGTGCGCTTGCCCGGATTTTGACACCGTGGCGATTACGTGGATAATCCTGCAACAGCAAGAGGAGTATGTACCACGGCTCGATGAGATAGCGGGCAAAGAGACGACGGGGCTCATTGACCAGCCGGAAGACCCATTCCAGCCCTATCCGGCCTGCCCAGCGCGGAGGCGTCGGCACCGCACCAGCGACATACTCGAAGGCGGCCCCATTGGACGAAAGAATTACATGAGCCTTCAGCCGCGCAAAGTTCTCTTGTGTCCAAAACTCCTGCCGCGGCATCCCCATCCCCACCATCAGCAGATCAGGCCTGTAGGTATTAATTCGCTCTATGAGGGCTTCATTCTCTTCGCTGTCGCGACGCGCGTCGAAGAATCCGTCGCTCACCTCTATCTGCAGAGCCGGGTAAAGCTTACGTAATTGTGCAGCGCCCTTCTCCGCAACCTGCCGCGGCGACCCAAGATTGAAGACGCGCCAGCCCCTGCGGGCAGCCAGTTCCATCAGCGGACCCATCCAGTCGGCATGGGTGACCCGTTGTTCGCGCTGCAAAGGGTAACCGTAAAGGCGGCCCAAGGCCACTAACGGCATACCGTCCAGGTATGTCCAGTTAACGTCGGAGTAGAACTCACGCAGCCTCGGATACTTATGGAACAGATAAACACTATGCAGATTGTGGTTCGCGATAATCCATCTTCGGCGCTCGCAAATTCCCCGCTCCACCAGCTTATTCATTTCGGGCATCGATCTGGGCTGAAGAGTCACCCCCAGGAACACAACAGTATCGGTGACGTTTTTGTGGTCCGTACTTACGGCGTTCATGCGGGGAAGCCTCCTAGCCAAGTTGCGGCGGTCAATGGATGCGTCTAACTTCACAAGCCTTGGAAGCCAACACAGGAGATATTGCGAAAGACAATAGTGCTATCGGGTGATTACGTTCGTTCTTTAACCTAAGCAGAAAGTGACAGAATGGCTGGTGGAAAACAACCTTGGTTTTGTAAAACACTTTACTCGCCATGAACCGTGTTCCTAAGTAGGAACCAGATGTCCCACTTTGAAACAATCAAATTACTTCTAAGCATCGGCGATCGCTGTAAGTTCACTTAGGGAAGTGATCCCCTGTTTTCGCCGCAGCATTTGCCGAGTCGTCGGCGCACGCTGTGCCCAAATTGGCATAGCAAGGGATTCAGCATCGCGGCCTACTCAGCCGGCGCAGCTGTTTCGCCGATGAACGCAGCACTTATATTCATCATGAGACATAGGAACAGTTCGAGGCTAAGCCGGCGTTGGCTCCTTGGGGGAGCTGCTTCGTTGACAGCGGTCGCCTTCGTTCAAGGTTGCGGCTACACTTCGAACTACATCTACACCCCGCCCTCCGGCAGTCCTCTGCCGGTAACTCCCGGTCCTGTCACCCAGGCTTCCCTGGCGGTGACAACCATCCCCAGCGGCACAATTCCTCCGCGCTTCATGGGTTTGAGTTATGAGAAGTCGGCGATGACATACTCCTATTTTCATGAGTCCAACCAGCACCTCATTGGGCTCTTTCGGCGCCTTGGTGATGGCGTTCTTCGCATTGGGGGCGGATCGGTAGACCATGTGATGTGGACGCCTGGCTCTACGGGAACCCATTTACAGGTCTCGCCCGTCCAAATCAAGGCGTTGGCCGGATTCCTGCAGGCGACCGGCTGGCTGTGCCTCTATGGTGTCAATCTCGCTACCTCGACTCCTGTCTTGGCTGCCGAAGAAGCAGCGTATGCGGCCTCGGTACTCGGTCCAAGTCTTCTCGGCATCGAAATCGGCAATGAGCCTGACGAATACGGCGCAGCCGGTAATTTTTTTGCTGGTAACTGGACCTTGGAGGACTTTCTTGCCCGCTGGAATATGTTTCGTTCGGCGATCCTCCAGTCTGCGCCCCAGGTAAACATTACCGGCCCAGCGGCGGGCGGGGGGAACCACATCCCCAACTGGACCTTGCCTTTCGGGCAGGCAACTACGGCGGCCGAGATCACGCTGTTGACCCAGCACTACTATCGCGCCAGCGGGTACAGCCCGACGGCCACGGCCGCCCTCCTCATCAGCCCCGATGCCCAACTCGCCGGCTACCTGGCAATGCTCAAACCAGGAGCCGAGCAACTGGGCATTCCCTACCGGATAAGCGAGTGCAACTCCTTTTACAATGGGGGCGCTGTCGGCGTCAGCAACAGTTACGCTTCCTCTCTGTGGGTGATTGATTTCCTTTTTGATGTGGCTTTGGCCGGCGCTACCGGGGTGAACATGCACGGCGGCGGTAACGCGCCCGGTTATACCCCCATCGCCGACAATGACGGTGGGGTGGTCGAGGCCCGGCCGGTGTACTACGGTATGCTGCTTTTTACGCTCGCTGGTCCCGGGACGCTACTCGAAACACAGCTTCTGGTCGGGACCGTAGACGCCACGGCTTACGCGGTGAGGACCGCGAGCGGAGTGCTGAACGTCATTGTGGTGAACAAAGACACCGTGCAGAACCTGACGCTCACCATCGCCGCCAACCAGAACATCCAGTCAGCGACGCTGCAAATGATGACGGGGGCGAGCCTGGCAGCGACCTCCGGAGTTACCATCCAGGGCGCCGCTGTGAACATAGCTGGTGGCTTTACCCCGGTCGGCACCGACACGCTAACCCCGGAAGGTACGCGGGTGACCTGCTTTATCCCCACGCTGACCGCGGTGCTGATCTCCATCACCTGATCCGGCTCCAGACTCTGGCCGCGGATGCGAACAAATATTATTTTACTGTCTTGCCTTTTTGGGAATTCAAGATTGCGTTCTTGGGGAATTTTCTGGACACTCCGCGCCACCCCACCTAGATTTGTCTGGGAAGAGTTCTCCTATCTCGCTCGGATGGCATCAAGCGCCAGCGACCCAGTGTTTCATACTCGGCGCTACCTTGCTGCCTTTCCAATTTTGCCGGCCATCTCCAACGCCTGAAAGCACAGTATGCAAAGTCATGATTCTTGCAAGGCCGCTTCCATTTCCCTCGCCCCATCGACCTCACTGTCGGACCCCGGGGGCGGCTCCAACCGACGGTCTGCGAGCAAGCAGCCGAGCCCGATCAAGCACATCCTGTTAATGACAGCGACCATTACCCCTCACCATGCGCGGAACCTGGCGCGCACCGATCCAGTGGCGCGGTTGAAGGACTACGACGATGCGCTCGGCTTCTATCTTGATTTGATTGATCGTCCGCTGCACGGGATTGTCTTTGTCGAGAATTCCGACAGCGACGTAACCACCCTGCGGCAGCTGGTCGCCTCCCGGGGGTTGACTGAGCGGGTCGAGTTCCTGTGCAACTATGGAGTTCACCTTTACGCGGAAAAGGGCCGCGCCCACGGTGAATTCAAGCTACTGGATTACGCCATGACGTCCTCGATCATGGTGACCGAGGCTGGGGTGAATCATGTGGTCTGGAAGATTACGGGTCGATATATGGTGAAGAACCTGGCATCGATCATTGCCAGCGCGCCGCGCGCCTTCGACGCATACGTGGACATGAAGGACCACCCCAGGCGCTGGATGGACATGCGCCTGATGGCCTGGACTTCTAGCGGATACGACCGCATCTTCCGCGGCGTTGCCGACCATCTCGACTCCAAGACACACGAGCTGCACATGCGCGATTATTTGCCCAAGCGGGCTCTGGGCGCGCGCTTGGTTCCGCGTTTCTACAAAGAACCCTTCATCGACGGCGTCCGCGGTTGGGACAACGGCAATTACTCGAAAGGTAAAGAGCTTCTCAAGTGTTATGTGCGCAGTGTAGGGCGGGTCCTTGCTCCTTGGTACTGGATCTAATTGCTGCCCGCAGGGGTTCGGTGCACATTGTTAGCCGCACCCGTCGACAGTGTAGCTTGTACCGATCGCGCAACTGCGGGGCGCTGGTGCCGATTTGAAACAAGACAATGTACTTGCACCTTCTTAGAGCGTACGGCGAGCCCTTCCCTTGTTAGACTCAGGCACATTGCAGAGGCACCCACGAAGGCCATGTGCCACGATAAGCGCATCCTGAGATTCACGCGGGTGGGGAGTGCCAGGCAACTGGACAAGTCGGTAGCCACAACCAATTGAGCGATCCCCGCGAATCGGAGGAAGAAAGACAACTTATGAATCCTAATGGGCGTATCGGCAGACTCTTCGATGTGTGGAAGCCTGACTCCTTTAATTCGCGGTTCAGGCAGAAGCGCTGGGAGTTCTTTCGCGACCTTGCGTCTTCGATAGAGCGCCCCATGAGGATCCTGGACGTGGGGGGCACCCGCAGAGTGTGGGAAAGGATCGGATTTGCTGATCAAGACGGCATCTTTATTACGGTTCTAAATGCAGTACCACAAATCTCCGGGCATAAAAACATTGAATGCGTAGTGGGGGATGCTTGCAACATGGCGCAGTACCGTGACCGGGAATTCGATATTGTGTTTTCTAATTCCGTCATTGAGCATGTGGGCGAAGAGGTACGGATTAAGCAGATGGCCGACGAAGTCCGGCGAGTTGGTAAGAACTACTACGTACAGACGCCCAACTATTATTTCCCGTTGGAACCCCATTTCGTCTTTCCTTTTTTTCAGTTTCTCCCAATCAGCGTGCGAGCAAGCCTCCTTCAACGTTTTGACCTCGCCTTTGTCCGTAAAAAGCCGGTGCGCGCTGAAGCCGAAGCCGAAGTACGCGGCATTAACCTGCTGACCGGGCGGCAAGTCAAGCGGCTCTTCCCTCGAGCTCACATCGTGCAAGAGCGTGTCTTTGGAATGACCAAGTCATTCCAGGCTTACGAGTTCGGAGCAAGACATTGATCTAAGTGAAACTGGGGCTGGCGCGGGACGCGTGCAGCTTCATGCGCGCTGTTTCCCTGATCGGGCGGGCAGCAGCAGGTTCGCGGCGAATGAAATTCCATTGCGCCGGGCGCCTTAGAGGCCCTTCATAGAGAAGAACAGGGTGTGCAGAAGAATCGCGAAATCGAGGAAGATACCGCGGTTCTCGATATAGTACAAGTCGTACTCGAGCGCCTCGTGGATGGTGAACTTACGGTCTCCGCTGAGTTGCCAAAGCCGGTTAGCCCCTGAGGAACGGAGAGCCTGCGACGTTCGAGCGGGGTATAGGTGTCTGTGATGAATGGCATCTCCGGTCGAGGGCCGACCAGGGACATCTCTCCCGTCAGAACGTTCAGCAGTTGAGGGAGCTCATCCATACTGGTTCTTCTTAGAAATCTTCCCGCCGGCGTAATGCGCGTGTCGTTCGGGCTTTCGGGAGAGCGCCCATATTTCGGCGTGTCTACATACATGCTGCGGAACTTGAGCATGACGAATCGTCTGCCCGATTGACCAGTCCGCTCCTGACGAAAGAAAACCGGTCCGCGAGAAGTCGCTTTGACCATGACGCCAGCAACCAGCCACATCGGAAGCGTGAGCAGGATGAGCAGAGAGGACAAGAGCAAGTCAAGGAACCGCTTGAAAAGAATGTAAGGCAGCGGGTGATCGCCGTCGCCATCGAAGGTCGTAACCATGAGGCCGTCGATCATCTGCACCGAAGTGGAATGCTCGGCAAAGTTAGGGTGGCCAGCGCCCACCAAAGAAACCCTTACTCCTGCTTCGCCGCTAGAGCGAGAAGTTCGTGCATGCGCGGCTGAGAAACAGTTTGGGTCACGAAGATTTCTTGCACATCCAGAGAGCGCAGAAGAGATTCCGAGAGCGGCTCGGAAATGACAGGTACGTGGTGTTTAAGGTTGTAGTCGTGGCTATAGATGACACGGCGGTTATCAAAACCACTTTCATCCAGAAAGCCAACGGGTATCTGGCCCAGATGGGGAGAGTGCAGCAGGTAAGAGAAGAGGCGGCGGGTTTCGCGAGTTGTTCCACAAATGAGCACTCGGCGCTGGTGGGCTGCAACCGAGTTCCAATCGCGAATGATTCTGCTGGTTGAGTACTTTTGCACAACCAGCAGGAGCGTTGACGAGACCCAGAAGTAGGCTAGTAGCAAGCGCGGCATATCGGCCTTGGTGAAGTAATTGCCGACCGAGAGAAGTGTCAGGCAGTAGACGGAAATCCTGAGGATCCGTGCCGTATCTGCAACCTGGAGCAGCGTGGCGCGCTGCCTATAGAGGTGATGCGCCTGGGCGAGAATCACGAATGCCGACCCATACTTGAGCGAAAGCTCTGCACACAGAAGCCATGCGTCGGCTTAAGTCTAAGAGGCCTGATACAGCTCATAGAGCAGGATGCCGGCGATACATGCGATAGTGATGCAACCGAGATCGAGCAACGCGTGAATCGCCGCCCCCACGCGCTCGCGCAGAATCAGGAAAGGGTTGCTTAAGGACTGAGGGAGAACGTAACCCCATCTGTTCTGCAGACCGGTAGAGGAAAGCCGGTCACCATGAACTGCCGCCTATGGTTCTAGTAGACTTCGATCAACTGCCTGCCGCACGTGAGTCCGCAGTTTTCTACCTGCGGTCACGAGGACCCGGACGTAGGAGATTCTTCGCGCTGAAGACTAAACGACAACAGAGCTTCGGTTGGTGGGCGGCAAGAGCTGTCCCGCCTAAGTTAGCCTGATGAGTAGAAATGCTTCGACTTCCAATGTTGTAATTATTCAATTTGCTTTTAGCTGGTTTCTAGTTAGACCATCACTGGTCGAATGCAAAGTCACTCTGCGCCGGAGCTGTGCCTTACCAACGCGCGATTACCTTGGTGATGATCTAAGCCAAACGGTGACAGAATCGCCGGTGGAAATCAACTTTAGTTTGAGAGAAGTAAGACGCAATATGGCATAGTGTCCGGATCTGAAGCACGGCTGTCCCATTAGGATGCATTTTTGTTACCACACGCAGTCATGGTGGCAATTATGGTCGGATTGAGGGGCAGTCTTATCCGGAAAGCCGGATTGCGCAATGTTTGATCTGGAATGCGTATAGAGCTGGTCTGCCATGTTGGTCCTTCGCCTACTCGGTCAACCGGAGACGAAGTCGGTTCGCGCACCGATCGATTTCCGGCCGATGGAGGTGTACATCCGGATACTTGAGAAGGGCTTGATGCACGATCTGTTGCGAAGCCGGCTGGCAAGAACGCCGGCTGGATGTTTCTGGGCCAGGGAGTCAGCTTCGCGGTGCAGGCATGTTACTTCATTCTGCTCGCCCGTTTGCTCGGCGCCGACCAATACGGAATCTTCGTGGGCGCCGCTGCGGCCGTCTCCTTGCTAAGCCAGTACAGCACGCTCGGCTCAGGCTTGGTTCTGGTCCGCCAGGTGAGCCGCCATAACAGCGAGTTCCCGCAGTATTGGGGCAACGTGCTCGTCACCACTCTCAGCGTCGGCCTCCTTGTGATTTTGGGTCCTCGCCCATTTCGGCAAGTGGATGGTCGGGCCCGGCGAGCGCATCGGTCATCGTGCTGGTCGCCGTGGGCGAGTGCACCTGCGCGCGGCTCGCCGAGGCTGCGCGGCCAGGCTTTCCAGGCCTTTGAGCAGCTCAAGCTCACCGCCGTGCTCACCTCGCTCACCAGCATCGCGCGCCTGCTGACCGCGGCCGGCATGGTGCTCGTTCTTCACCGTGCAACGCGTGCGCCAGTGGGTCATCGCTTCGCTCTTGCGTCTCTTGCCTTTCGGCGGCGATGGCGCTGGTCCTGGTAACCATCCGTCTCGGCTGGCCCAAGGTCGACCTTCGCCTGCTTCGGGAACGAGCCCTGGAGGGGGTGGGTTTCTCCTTCGCCGCCAGCACTACCTCGGTTTACAACGACATCGATAAGGCCATGCTTAGCCGCTACGGCATGCTGGCGGCGGATGGAATTTACAGCATGGCGTATCGGGTCATCGACATGAGCTGCACCCCTATCCGCGCGCTGCAGTCCGCTGCGTTTCCCCGCTTTTGTCAGACGGGCACGGAACGGGGCGCGGGGCTCTATCGCGTTCACAGGCAAACTGCTGAGCAAGACTTTGCCCTTCGGCCTGCTGGCGGCCGCAGTCATGTTTCTGACTGCGCCGATCATTCCTCGCATGGTGGGCCCGAGCTTCGCCGACAGCGTCTCCGCGCTGCAATGGCTATGCCTGTTGCCGGTATTCCGCAGCCTCCACCTCGGCGCGGGAGACACGCTTACCGGCGCCGGCTACCAGCGTTACCGCACCGCCGCGCAGCTCGGCGCAGCCGGCGCTAAATTTCGGCCTCAACCTCTGGCTGATCCCAACCTACTCATGGCACGGAGCGGCCTGGTCGAGCCTGCTCACCGATGGCAGTCTTGCCGCCGGCAATTGGATCCTTCTCGGCCTGTTGATCCGGCGCGAGAGCAATCCCTGCCTGGAGCCACAGTCGCCGCTGCCGGAAATCCTGGAAAGACCACGCGGATCCGCAACTTCCCCGGAGCAGGAATTCCGGATCAAGTGGACGGTCAGTATGATATGGGGATGCATTTCCGGGAAAGGTTGCACAGTATGCGCACACGCTTGATCACGGCGGCACTTTTCTCCTCGCGTGTCTTGCCCAGGGGCACAGAGCGTGCAGCAGAAGGCGGCTGGGAAGACTTTGGCGCGCAAGGCGCAAGCCGATTGCGATGCTCAAACCGCGAGGGTCGGCAGGACATTCACGGCCGTGGTGAAAGAAACCCGGGTGTACTCTGTTTTTTATTCGCCCAAATATACGAAATGCCTGGCAGCCGTCTACCTTCCCATCAATAAGGATCTCATCGCGGCCAGCGTCATCAATCTGGATAGCGCCGGCGGGAGCGCAACATATCGTTTGGGAAAACCTGTTTGCGAAACCTTTCGATGCCATCTCCGAACTCGATCGGCAGATCGATAAGCTAAGCAAATGAACGGGCGCGTCCCGGATTTCGTGTACGCTGACCGCACACGACCGCGCGTGCGGCTTTCATTAAGGAAAGCGGCATGAAGTGCGTAAACGCCACCAAAATCCACAGGATATCCGAATTGTTCGCTCTGAAACGATTCCGGTGTCTCGCCATCCAGGCCGCTGTTGGTGGCGCTGGTGCTGGGTATCGTCTGGAATGTGCGCTTTGCCGATCGCTGACCTTTGTGGCCCGCCGGAACCAGCCGGAAGCTACCCGTTTGGCCATGCGTCTGATGCCCGTCGAACGGGGCCTATCCGGCGCAACTTGCCGACGAGATCTACGCCAGTCGACCCTGCGGCGGCGAAGTCGCTGCTGCAGAGGGCGGTAAGCTCAATCGCTATGACGCGTCCAGCTGGATCCAGCTGGGGCTCTTATCCGAGGCTGGCAAACGACCTGCCAGGGGCCGAAAAGGCTCTGTTGCGGGCAGCGAGCGTGGATGCCACCTTTCTTCCCAGCTGGTCATTGGCCAACTTTTATTTTCGCCAGGAGAATGCCTGCCCGTTTCTGGTACTGGGCGCAAAGAGCCGCCCAGATGGCTCCGGACGACGCGACGCCCTTGTTCCGCCTGGCCTGGTACGTCAAGCCCAAATGCGGCAGGAGATCGCAAAACCGGCTGCAAATCAAAGGCCGGCCGATCGCAGGCCAGTTCGTAAATTTTCTAATCGCTCAAGGCGATCCGAAGGCGGTGACGGAGGCGGCATCGCAGTTGCTCGATAGCAGACGGCAGGGCGAACACCGAGTCTCTGCTCGGAGTCTGCGACTGGCTGATCGGAACAAGCGTCCCGATCTGGCGTTACGGCTGTGGAACGGCTTGCGGCGCGAGGCAAATATCCTATGCCCCGCTTGCAGCGGATCGCCACGCCAGTCACCAACGGCGGATTTGGCAAATCGCCCATCTCCCACGGCTTCGACTGGCACCTGAAGACGGTGGATGGGGTGAGTTCATTTCTGAACGCAAACCCAAATGCTCTTGGCTTCGAATTTTCCGGGGAGGAGCCGGACAGTTTTCCGCTCATGGACCAGACGGTCCCGGTTCAAGAGGGAAAAGACTATGCCCTGGCGGTGGACTACGGAACCTCCGGCATTGCTCCGGGCAGCGGGATTGAATGGTCGGTGACGGATGCTCGATCGGGCGCCGTGCTGGCGAAGACGGCAGAGCCTTTCGGCGGAGCAAGGAGGAGAAGCCTACGCTTGCTTCACCGCCCCGGATGGAGCCGCATTCGTGAATCTGTCGCTGCTTTACCAGCGGCAGCCGGGCACGGTGCGGGTGGAGGGAAAGCTTGCCCTGAAAGAAGTGCGGCTCTCCGCTGCTCGGCAGAGATTGCCCGGGGGCGAAAATCTCCACTTCCAGGGCTGATTCTCCGGCGTTCTGAGACTACACTCAAGAAACAGCGAACGGAGGGTGATCGATCGTCTACCCGGCAGACGGACCGAGGATGACATTCGGAACCATGAGGCGTATAAATGCGCCAACCGGTACCGGCAGTTGCCAGCGGCCCGCCAAAGACCGGATTAGACGTTCTTCCGCATCCGTCATGACGCAAGCAAGATTACGCCATCCAATCTGTGTTTCCGAAAGAGTGCTATCTCCTCGCTCCGCCGGGGTCGCGTTGTCGCTCGTTTGGCGAGTGTGTCTGGTCGCTGTGTGCTTTCTGCTACTGGCCGGAACCTTTATGCCCAGCAACCTGAACGGGCTATATCCACGGTCTCGAATCTCGATTACGCCTACTCCAATTTGCCGACTCAGCCGGTGGGGCCCGACGATCTGCTGGCGCTCTCCGTCTACGATTCTCCGGAGCTGACGCGCACGGTGCGGGTGGATGCCGACGGCAATATCCGTCTGCCCATGCTCAAAGACCCCATCCAGGTGCGGGGCATGGTTCCATCCCAGCTGGAATCCGCGATTGCCAAATCCTTGACCAAGGGCAAGGTGCTGGTCGATCCGATCGTGACCGTAACCATCGTCGAGTACCAGAGCCGGCCGGTCAACGTAGTGGGGGCGGTCAAGAATCCGTTGGTGTTTCAGGCGACGCGGCCCATTCCGCTGCTGGATGCCATCGCGCGGGCAGGAGGGATACGAGAGGACGCCGGCTCGGATATTGTGGTCAGCCGGCAGGTGATGCGGGATGGAAAGCCGGTCAGGATCACGCAGACCATCCCGGTCAGGAAACTGATCGACAATGCCGATCCCAGCGCTCAACGTGATGCTGCATGGCGGCGAGGAAGTTCTGGTTCCCGAGGCGCTCAAGATCTACGTGGTGGGGAACGTCAAGAAGCCGGGAGCGTACCCGATACGAAACGATGAAGAGACCACGATTCTGCAGCTGCTGGCGCTCTCTGAAGGACTGGCGCCTTACTCGGCCAAGGTGGCCTATGTGTATCGCAGGACGCCGGGGGGCACCAAGACCGAGGTGCCCATCGAGCTGGCGAAGATCATGAAGCGCAAATCGCCCGACGTGCCGCTGCAGGCCAACGACATCCTTTACATTCCGGATAACAAGGGCCAGCGTCTCACCGCAGAAACGATCGACCGGCTCGCCGGGCTAGGGACCGCAACCGCTACCGACTACATCATCTGGCACTGAGACTGCTGCTATGCGTAAAGAAGAGATCGCGATTCCGAATGAGAGAGCGGATGAGAGCACAAACGGTTTCGAGCGCAGGCCGATCTCGCCGCGTATCATTCTCCCTGCGCTCGAAAAGGAAACGCCGCTCAATGGGCCTTCGCTTTCGCAGTATCTGTGGGTGGTCAAGCGTCACCGCTGGAAGCTGCTTGCGTTCGTAATTTTTTCCGTAATCGCCACAGTGATTGTTTCCAAGCGGCTGACCCCGCTGTACGAGTCGACGGCGGTCATCGATATCGATCGTCAAACCCCGGCCGCGGTTCTGGGCAATGAGAGCACGACCGCGGTCAACTCGGCGGACGTGGAGAACTATCTCACCACGCAGGAGCAAATCGTCCAATCGGACGCGGTTCTGCGCCCGGTGGTCGAGAAGTACCATCTGATGACGCCGGCTATGCGCAAGCTGGCGAAACGATAAGCTGCTCTCCTCGCGGCTGAAGGATGCGCCGATTGAACTTCACGGCCTGAAGATCACGCGTCCATTGCATACATTTTTGCTGCTGATCAGCTACCGGTCTCCGGATCCGCAGCTTTCCGCCGATGTGGTCAACGAGATCGCCCGCAGCTACATACGTCATACGTATGACATTCGCTACCAGGCGGCTTCGCAGATGACGGGCTACATGGAGAAGCAGCTGGAAGAGCTGAAGGCGAAGATGGAGCGGTCCGCGGGCGCGTTGGCTAATCTCGAGAAAGATCTCGATGTGATCAATCCGGAGGAGAAGACCAACGTATTTTCCGCCCGGTTGCTGCACCTGGACAACGATCTCACTGCGGCGGAGGTGGACCGGGCAGGGAAGGAAGCGGCGTACAACGCGGTGAAGAGCGGGTCGTTGCCGGCAGCGGAAGCGTCCGAGCAAGGGGAGCAGTTGCGCGACCTGGAAGCCAAGCTGAACGAGGCGACGGAGAGGTTCGCGGAGGTTCAAGACGCAGTTCGGCTCATCCCATCCCGTGTACAAGAAGGCCGCCAGCCAGGTAAGCGAGTTGCAGTGGGAGATCGATGTTCTGCGGCGGCGGATCGTGGAACGGGTGGGCATCGATTACCAGCAGGCGGTGAACCGGGAGAGCCTTTTGCGCCGGGACATGACCCAGGCGAAGAGCGAATTCGACCAGATGAACGCGCGGTCCTTTGAGTACAAGGCGCTGAAGCAGGAAGCGGATACCGATAAGGCGCTTTACGAGGAGCTGATCCGCAAGATTCGCGAGGCCGGCATCAACGCCAGCTTTGAAAGCAGTTCGATCCGGCTGGCGGATGTTGCTCGTCCCGCGCTCTATCCGTCGTTCCCCAAGACGGCGCTCAATGCTGTTGCTGGCGTTGCTGGGCTCCACCATCATCGGCCTGAGCATCATCTTCCTCATGGATGCCCTGGATACGACGGTGGTGGATAGCGAGCATCTGCAGCGTGAACTGCGTGTTCCTCTGCTTCCTTCTCTTCCCGTGGGTAAATTTACGATGGGAACTTTGCCCATGCAGGAGTTGCCTGCGGATCCGGACGCCAGGTTCAACGGGATCTCGGCCAAGGAGACTCTGGCGGCGCCGAACGCCGCGTTCGATGAAGCGATCCGTACTTTGAGAAGCTCTATTTTGCTTTCCGCCGGCCTGGAGCACCACCCCAGGAGCATCCTGGTCACCTCCGCTTCTCCTGCTGAAGGAAAGTCGACGATCGCGCTTTACCTGGCCGCGGCTCACAGCCAGCAGCAACGCAGGACGCTGTTGATTGACGGCGACATGCGCCGGCCGGTCATCAAGCTGGGAGTTTCCAATGACCGTGGTCTTTCCGATGTGGTCAATGGCACCATGCACTGGAAGGAAGCCGTTCAGACTCCCTACGCTTATCCGGATCTGGATGTTCTCTCGGCGGGGCCGTCCTCGCGACGGGTCGCGGACCGGATCGGGATGGTGCTGCGGTCGATTCTGGATGAGGCGGAGCGTGAATATGACCTGGTGGTGATTGATTCGCCGCCGCTGCTCGGCTTTGCCGAACCGCTGGAGATTGCGGCACTGGCCGACAGCGTGATTATCGTTGCCCGCGCGGGGCGCACGAACCGCAGCGCGGTGGCCAGCGTGGTGGAGCAGCTTAAGCGAGTACGCGCCAATATCATTGGCATTGTTCTCAACGGGGTCCGGGCGGATATGAGTTCGCAGTATTACTACTACAGCCCCCGCTATTACAGTCACTACACGACGCGCGATCGCTAGAGTCGTAGCCTGAAGCCGTATTGATCTAGCCTGAGAGAACCTAGTGGAAACACGGTCTCCTAAATGGTCCATCCAATCCTCAGGTGCAAAGCGATATCGATGGCAAAGGTGATGTCGTTTATCTATGCGTCTGGTCGGGAGACGCGGATCGTGCGCGCGATCTGGTGGGCAGCCGCTATCCCGGGAGCGAGATCAGGGAATTTCCGCATCGCAGATTGCGAGAAAGCGCGTTTATGGAGCGGATTCGTTTGCTTCGCGGCTTTCGCGGCCGGGCTATCGTCTTTTACTTTGAATCTCTCGATGACTTCAGCTACAGACAGATTGTTCGAGTGCATTCATTTCCTGCACCGATGCCGGGAAACCGTGTTGTGCGATAACGGCGGCCGATGGGAAACGATGCGCACCATCGACATCGTCCGGTCGGCCCCCAGAGTTTTGTTCAGCATCCTGCTCGATCTGAAGACGCATGATTTTCTGGTGGTGTTATCTCCGATCTCCGGCTCACGCGGGCTGCATCGGCTCCTGCTGCGCATGGACGGCGGTGAGCTTGAAATCGCATATCTGATTCCCAGTCCTGCAAACATGGGACCAGCGGAGGAGCGATCAGTCACATTCGCGGTTTCTTATACGGCCTTGAAGCCGATGGGAGAACTTGCCGGGTGTTCAGCGGCACTCGGTTGGCACAGGATGCTTTCGAGAACGAGATTGTCGATCCCGGTGGCCGCCCTTACTTCTTCTGGGAAGCCGCGATGCTTTCCTACAACTTGATTTTGCCCGGGGCGTGCAAAAGTATCTCGGCTTCGGCCAGTCCCGCGGCTTTCTATCAGCGGCATTGCCGTTTTTCGATTGCCGGAGCGCTCCTCTCGAAGCGCTTGAAGGTGCCGTTGATCCTTGAATACAACGGCCCGGAAGGGTGGATCGCAGATCACTGGGATCCTAACCTTTCCGCAGTTGGATCAGGTTGTGCGAGGAAGTGACGTTTGCGATGCGCCACGCAGAATCATTGTGGTTTCCGAGGCGCTAGGGAGGAATTGGCAGGGAGAGGTATCTCCGGCAGATCGCATTCGGGTGAATCCCAATGCGGTGGATCCGGATTATTTTTATCCTGGACGGGGAGAGAACAGGACGCCGGGAGCTTGGATGTCGAAGCCGGACGAGGTGCTGGTAGGCTTTGCCGGATCATTCAGCCTATGGCATGGGATAGAGATACTCGAGCAGGCGATCGTCAGGTTGTTAAGCGGCCGTCCACCATGCCGCCTGCGCTTTGTTCTGATGGGCAATGGCTTGCTCCATGGAGAAATGCGTTCCGCCCTGGCGGCGTACGAGAAGACGGGAGGGTGATATTTACTGGATCGCTGCCGAGCGAAAAGGTCGTCGAGTATCTTGACGCCT
>CAVZJL010000033.1:0-72870 GCA_963775365.1 uncultured Acidobacteriaceae bacterium
CCATCTCGGCCAGCATGTCCGCCCAATCGCCGTTGCCGGTTTTGCCGGCGAAGGCAGGGTTGGGCAGAGTGGGCAAGTGTGGCTGGGTGAGAGCCAAGTAGGCGAAGAACGGCTTGCCCGTCTTGGCTTGCCGCTCGATGAACGCGACCGAGCGCTTAGTGATCTCAGCATCCATCAGCCGACGTTGCTCAAGGTCGTAGTCTTTTATGGCACGGCTTCTTTCTCCCCTTTTGCCCTCCATGATTTTTTGCATTGGGACAAGCTGTGGTGAGTAGCCGGCCGAGGATGGCCATCTGGCCTCGTCCGTAGTACGCGGGATGCCGTACCACTCGTCGAAGCCCCGATCGTTCGGCAGCCGTCCCTCCTGACTGCCGAGGTGCCATTTGCCCCACAGACCGGTGGCGTAGCCCTCATTCGACAGCGACTGAGCAATCGTCATCTCCCACTGGGTCAATCCCTCGGGAACGCCACCAAGCGGCACTGCATAAGTACCCGAGCGCATGGAGAATCGGCCGGTCAGGATGCTGGAGCGGCTCGGCGTGCACTGCGCCTCCATGTTCATGTTAGCGAGGCGCAGCCCTCGCTGGCTAGCTTGTCAAGGCACGGCGTAGGCGCGCCACGGAGAACGCCCCCTCCATAAACGCCCAATTCGCCGTACCCCAAGTTGTCCGTCAGGATAAAGACAATGTTGGGCTTTTGTTCCGCAAGTCTCTCGTCTTGTTTCATCTGGGATTTCCTTTAAACCCTGGGTCAGGCTGGCACCAAGACCATTTGGTTTGCAAACGCGAAATTCTCCTCGGGCTTGGAGGGCATTTATTTCTGACGTAAGAATATGTTTGTCGCAAGTTGCGGGTCGACTAGCAGTTTTCCTAGTCGCCCCGCAAAAGATTAGCTGCATCCCCGTCCGGGAATCGTTGTGGACGGACTAACCGGACGTAACCCGCCTGAACTTGTAGGGGCTTCTTGGAACGTCTGAAGCAGGCGGATGCATGTCCGCCCCGCAAGATAATAGCGGCCCGGAGCGACTTGTTGGAATTGGTAAAAGTATCAGTCTTTAAGTGACAAACTATGACTAGACCGGGGTCTCGATCTTTTGCAGACTAGACTCAGCTATGCGGAATTTTGTCGCTCGATACCGGTAACAAAAACAGGCATGGAAAGTCGGTGACGAATGAACTCTGTTAAAACGAGCATTGTGGTTTTCTCTTTGTTGTTCGGTGGTGCCTTGTTGGGCAAGTATTTCAGCTCATTTCTCTCCATCGAGCACCTTAGAGGTGTCCAGTTAGGTGTCGGGCTGCTGACCTCGATGTTCGGCCTTCTCCTTAGTTTGCAGTTGTCTGCTGGAAAGACCTACTTCGACAACCAAGAACAAGATGTGGTTCTGATGTCGTCAAGAGTGGTTCTCCTGGATAATCTCTTGGCTCACTACGGTCCTGAGGCCAGAGAAGCCCGCAAAATGCTGCGAGACAAAGTGGCGGACGTGTTAACGCGCGCTTGGCCGAAAGAACGGTCCGCAACATCAACATGGTCTCCGCCCGATGAGATTGGGGTTTTCGATAAGATTGAAGAGTTGTCACCAAGAGATGAGGACCAGCGATCAAAAAGGACGCTGGCTCTCAGGATGGCGATAGACCTACAGCAGACGCGTTGGCAAACCGCCATTAGGATAAGAAGCTCCACCGCGCTACCATTGATGATCGTCGAGACCGCATGGTCGACCATCGTTTTTGTTAGCTTCGGACTGTTAGCTCCAGCAGGCCTAAAGGCTATTATCAGTCTGGCGTTATTTGCGTCTGCGGTGTCCAGCGGATTTTTCATGATCGAAGAAATGTATACACCCTTCAGTGGCGTGCTGAGAGTGTCCAGCGCTCCGATTCGAGAAGCTCTCGAACGTCTCGCGCGAGAGACCAAGCCTTCCAGTTGAACGATTCGACAGTTGCGATCATCGATTTCGACGTCCTTGATAACACAGCTGGGCTCTTCCATTTGCTAAACATGACGCAGAAGAATTGCCTGCGTTTGAACACGGATTTATGTCGATTTGACGATTTGACGACGCTTCAGCCCCGTCTTCGGAGGCTCAAACCAACAGATTCGAAATCCCACGTACCCCCGAAGGCAATGAACTGCCTGCGAAGTCGTGCTTATCGATAAGTTGCCCAGCAGGAGGGGCCAGGCAGAGCAAGTTACCGCATCAGCTCTGGCGTTCGTCTCGCTTTTCCGTTGCGAGTGCGACCTCCCTTTTGCCCGCTGTACGCGCAGCGCGGTTCGATTCCATGGAGGCGCTTCGGGCCGCGTAGCCAAGAAGACGACGAACGCTGGCGCACAATCTGCTCATGCATTCATCGAGAATAACGGCCGGCGGAAACCCAACTTTTCGAGTCTCGGGCGAGTCACCACCTATCCGTCAATTACTACTTGAGCAACAACGCGGAAGCCATCGATCTCTTCTCAAGTTTTGGTAACGAAAAGTCGGCATGTGTCCAGGTTTCCCAGAACCGTGTTGGACTGTGTCGTTGACATGTCCCATGGGCGTTTTTCAATACCGATCCTGATTTTCGGGCGCAAATAGAGCTCAATGAGTGCATTGGCCTGTTAACCGGCCAATCGCTGCTCATTTTCATTCAGTTGATTTGGAGTTCGCGTATTTCGGCGAGGATCTTGGTGAGCCGGTTTGCGAGGCGGTCGAGGCAAGAGTGGGCATTGCCGTTTGGGAGAGATCGGCGCAGAACCAGCATGCGATTCTGTGCGACGAGCAAGGAGTCGATGAGCCCGTCGCGACCCGTGCGCAGAGGGGCGGATGAGGTTTTGGGCTGTGGAGTCAGATGCCGCGGTTGCGAGCGAGCTAGTTGGAACTCGCGCTGGAGATCGGTCAGGGTCACATCCACGTAGCGCATGGTCATGCCCGGATCGGTGTGGCCGAGCAGTTTCATGACCGCGGCGAAGCCGACGCCGGCACGAAGCATTTCCGTTCCGTAGGTGTGGCGCAACTGATGCGGGACGATACTGGTGGGCAGGCCGGCAGAGTGACAGGCCAGATGCAGGTAATCGCGGAGACGGGCGAGAAGAGAGACTCTCGATCCATGCCAGGCCAGGAGCCGTCCTTTGTCAGGCAGCGGATCCAGAGAGCGAAAGAAGCGCAGTCGATGAACGAGATCACGGACGAAGGCATCAACAGGAACCATGCGTTCCGTTTTGAGTTTGCCTAACGGTACGTGGATTGCCCACTGGTTCCGGCTTATGGAGTGCAGGCAGTCATACGAGAGGTCAACACACTCGCCGATGCGCATGCCGGTATGGCGCAGCAACAGGAAGACATTTCCGGCAAGATCATTGCGACGCATCAACTCCTGCTGCAAGAGATGATCCTGCTCTGCAGTGAGCGGACGGGGCAGACTCTGTGGCGTACGCGGAATATCCTCGCGCCTTATCAGGTGAGCAAGTTCAGCAAGCTTGTGTGTCCAAGCCAACTCGTTCAAGACGGCGCGCAGAGCGATGAGGCGTCCGATGCAGGTTGCGGTGGCCAGCGGTGGGGTCTGTGCGCGCATGCGCGACATCCATCCAAGGATGTGCGGATCGCGGTGCAGTTGTTCGAGGCCGGTAACCCTGGGGTATTCGGCGCCGAGATAGACAAGGAAACTGCGGACCGCGATGTTGTAGTTGCGTTCGGTGGCAGGACTGAGCGCGGTGGATAGGGACTCAACAGCGCGGGCGAAGGCCGGAGCCAGCGGATGTTGGAGCGGAGGACGGCGCCAACGTTTCACGGGGCGATTCTCGGCTGGGGATGGATGCACTGCGCAGCGGCGCGGGCGTACTGGAGATAGACGTCCTGCGGCGAGACCTGCACATAGTGCAAGGTAGTTTCGATGTCGGCGTGGCCCATCAGCTGCATCAATGCGGGTAGGCTGATGCCGGCGCGCACCATATCGGAGGCGAAGGTGTGTCTGAAGCGGTGGGCGTTGGCGATCTTTACGCCGGTGGTGCGACGATGATGGCGAAACAGGGAGCGTAATCCCGCCGGTGTCATGCGTTGACCACGCGCGGGTCCTTTCAACACGACGAACAGTGCCGCCGAGCAGGGATCGGGCCGCTCCAGGCGCAGGTAGTGATCGAGCAGTTGCGTGGTCTCCGGAGCCAGAGGCAGGAAGCGCATCTTGCTACCCTTGCCGCGCACGCGGAGCTGACCTTCGGATAACAGCACGTCATCGCGGTTCAGGGCCATGACTTCGCCTGAGCGCAGGCCGTGCATGAGCATCAGGCCCACGATGGCCAGGTCGCGCGCAGTGCGGAAGCTCGACCAGAAACGCGCTACTTCGTCGACCGAGAGAGGCATGATGGTGAGCCTGGGTTCCTTCACGCGCAGTCTGCTGAGATCGAATCGGGGCCGGCCGAGGCCCAGTGGCCTGCGATGCAGGTAGACCTGATGAAAGCCTGGTGCGGCCTGGCAGGGAGCATCGGGGAACTCGTTCCGGATAGCGCGATCGGCACAAGCCACGCGGTCGTTGATGGTGGAGGCAGACGGCGGCGGTTGCAGGCCGGACTGGGAGCGGATGTAGTCGAGCAAGGTTGATTCGGTAAGGTCTGCCTTGGAGATGTTGCCGGTATGATGAACGCTCTCCCACCAGCGCACGAAATGCAACAAACTGTGCGCATAGCTATAGAGGCTTTTGTAGGCAAGGCGCCGGACATACTCACGGTCCAGGTAGCGGTTGATCCAGCCCACGCCTTGGCCTGTCTCTTGTTCGATCACGTAAATGGGGCTGTGCGCACCTGATGGTCCAGGCTGATGAATCACGCGGAACTTCATGGCTGGGCAGCCTCCAGGAGAGACCGGAACTCTTCCGCACTCCCACCACCCCCAACGAAAAACGAGTTGGGATCGTAACCCTGTGGCAGCAGGACGCGAAGGGCCATGATGCCGTGTGCGCCAAGGCGGTGGGCCAGTCGCTCTGCAGCCTGCTGTCCGCTCTGGTTGGCGTCGACATCGAAGGTGAGATAGACGGTGCGTTGGCGATCACACAGTTGGTGGAACTGGGCGTTATTCAAATGGGTGCCCAACGAGCAGGTCGCGTTCTGAAAACCGGCCTGCCGTAATGAGCCATAGTCGAATAGTCCTTCGACCAGGATGACTTCGTCATAATGGCGCACCTTTTCCCACGCATACAAGCCGCCCTTGGAGCCGCGCAGGAAACGATGGGCGAAGGCAGAGCCGATGCTGCGGCCGTAGAGGTTGACGGTGTGCTCGCCCTGACGCAACGGGAAGACGATGCGCTGATAAAGAGCATCCGCGCCCTGTGCGTTAATAAGACCGGCTGTCCGCAAAAGTTCGAAGGAATAACCTTGCGCTGTAAGATGACGACGCAGATTTCCGCCGGGCGCATAGCCGATGCCCAGTTCTCGAATCAAGGCAGGATGGTAAACTCCGCGTTGCCAGAGATAGCCGAGCGCCTGCGGATTCTTATCCAGTTGGTGCTGATAGAAAGTGGCCGCCTGTTCGAGCACTGCGATTGCATCTTTTTCTCGAGGGGCCGGTGGATCGAGATAAGCAAGACCTTCGTGGAAGGCCAGGTGATGTGAGAGCTGAAGGAAGCGAATCAGATCGCCGCCCTGCCCGCAGATACCCTGAAAACGAACTCGCCCTGGCTGCAGCAGAGCAACCCCGAGGTTGTGACGGGCATTGGGATTTTTGACCGATATCTCTGTCGCTCCACCCTGCAACGCGGAACGGATCAGCGCATTGATTTCGCGGGTGGAAAGCGCCGCGGCATCGATGCCGAGGTCTGCTATCTCGACCACACGCGCACCTCCTCTACCTGGGCTTCGAAGACTTTGTAATCTCCTGGAATCGCCGAGCGGATGGCGATCTCCTCGGTGGCTACGGCAACAAAATCGTCGGTCTCAGCGACTACCAGCGGCTTAAAGGCGTAGGGATCTTTGACGAATCCCATCTCGGTCGCCGTCACGGCGAGGCAGGAGAAGGCGCCATCCATATCCCGCAGCACTCCGTCCAGGCCCTGGCGCAGGGTAGTGCCGCGATTCAGCGATTCCGCCAAATAGACGGCGAGCACTTCAGAATCGTTTTCGGTGACAAAGCGAATGCCGCGCTGCTCATACTTGCGGCGTAGCTGATGGTAGTTGGTGATGTGTCCATTGTGGACGATCGCCACGTCCGCGGCTCCGCGTCCCCAGAATGGTTGCGAGTGGCTTAGATCCACGATCGACTCGGTGCAGAGACGAGTATGTCCAATGCCGTGGGAGCCGGCAAAAGCCGAGATATGATGCTTGCCTTCGAGCTGATGCGGCGTTCCCACCTCTTTCGAGAGTTCCAACGCGTGACCGATGCTGAGGACCTCGATGCCTTCGCCCAGAGACTCAATTGCGGTTGTCAGCGCCGGCAGATCGACTTTTCCCGCGAGCACAAAACGGACGTAGACCCCGCTGCTGGAGAGGTCGTAAGCATCGCTGAGCGTCCGGGCAAAGTTCTGGATGGCAGTGCGGTTGGCCTCGATAGCCAGCTGGCTCATCTCCAACTCGTCGCCTGCTTGCACGCGGACGATATAGGCGGCCCGGTGCGCTGGACCAACCAAGGCCACGCCAGCTGAATCAGGACCGCGGCGTCCCAGGGCTTCCAACATGCTGAGCATGGTGGCGCCCAAGTGAGTGTCGCTGCCGGCGGTTTTTCGGAAATAGCCCAGGATTCCACACATGGGGCACCACCAAGATACTTCTCGTATCCATCTAGTATACCAGAGGAGAATGGCCGTGGCAGAAAGTTCGGATAGGCTACGGAGGGAGGCCCAGAAATGGGTCGTGAATGCGTTGAGAAGATCGCGGGCAAGCAAAATTGTCAGCGCCATCAAACTCCACAGGTAATGCGGGGGGGAGCGCAGCGGAGCGACCTGCGGTTTGGGTTGATGGACAGCGGATCTCGGAGGCGTCGCCCACACTCATTCGCTTATAGCGAATGTGAACTCAGGTCCCTCCGCTCAGGTCGGGATGACAAATTGGAGGGCAGCGGCCAACCTTGCCATGGTTTGAGGTAGATGGACAGAGTCAAAAAAAGCCAACTGCACAAGTGTGTTTATCAGTTTAAGGGCTCCTTGAATGGTACTTTCGCGGCCGAGCCCAGTCGGCGATGATGGACCTTCCATGAATCAAACAGCGTGCGGCCATCAAAAGGTGAGCGGCTCCTTCGGCCGAGGTCTCCGGGAAGCGACTCGACTGATCTTCCTGCTTGGATTCCTGGTGAGTCTTCCACTTCAAGCGCAGGTCACGCCCCAGGAGCCTGGCCAGAAACCGCGGGCGAAGATCGGCCTCGTACTCGAAGGAGGCGGAGCCCTTGGTTTGGCGCACATTGGCGTGCTGCAGTGGCTGTATGAACACCATGTGCCAGTGGACCTGGTCGCCGGCACCAGCATGGGAGGCTTGGTCGGCGGCATCTATGCGACAGGCCGCACACCCGACCAGATTCAGCAGTTGATTCAGAACGTGGACTGGGACCAGGCGCTCAGCGGCCAATTGCCATTCCGGGATTTGTCCTACCGGCGCAAAGAGGATGCAGTCGAATTTCCGACTCGACTGGAGTTTGGGCTGCGCAAAGGCATTCAGCTGCCGGCAGGATTCAACGCCGGCCAGCAGGTGAGCTTCATCCTCGATCATGTGGCGCTTCCCTACTCTCAAATCAAGAACTTCAACGATCTGCCCACGCCTTTTGCCTGCGTGGCGACCGACCTGACCACCAGCAAACAGCATGTGTTTCATGATGGCTCTCTGGCGCTGGCGCTGCGAGCCACCATGTCCTTACCCGGGATTTTTACGCCGGTGCGATCCGGCAACAATCTTTACGCGGATGGCGGCTTGCTCAATAACTTGCCTGTCGATGTGGCGCAAAGCATGGGCGCCCAGCTCACCGTCGCGGTCTATCTACAAGCGTCTACCTTTAACCCGAAACAACCGCTCAACACTTTTTCGGTTCTAGGCCAGTCATTGAGCGTAATGATCGCCGCCAACGAACTCAAGAGTATCCAGATGGCGGACGTTATGATCACAGTACCCCTGGAGAAGTACTCGGCGCTCGATTACGACAAGGCGGCAGAGATCGTCCGGGCAGGTTATGAGGCGGCCGAAAGTAAACAAACTATCTTGAGCAAGCTTGCTGTGGATGATGCGGCGTGGAAACAATACCTTGCCGGGCGCGAGAGCCGCACCCAGGTGGTTCCTGTTCCTCAATTTCTAGAGGTGGCGGGCACCTCGCCGGCGATGGAGAACAAGATAGAGCGCAGGCTGTCGCCGGATATTGGCAGACCGGTATCGAGAGACAACCTGGAGCAGCAATTCACCAGGATCGCCGGGAGCGGACGTTTTGCCACGCTGAACTACAGCATGACAGAAAAGGATGGCAAGCCAGGCTTGTTGGTCTCGGTGCAGGAGAAGCCCTACTCACCGCCCATCGTTCGTCCGTTGATCATCATCGATGGAACAAACTACAACGAGGTGCTCTTCAGCGCAGGCGCGCGCATTACCTTCCTGGACTACGGCAGCTTTGGATCAGAACTGCGCAATGACATTGTTGTGGGCTCACTGTATGAGTTGAATTCGGAGTATTATCATCCGTTCTCACCCACCACGCGCTTTTTCATTGCCCCACAAGTCGCCCTCAATACCAACAAATTTTATTTCTACTATGACAATCACATCGACTCGCAGTACCGGAAGCGCCAGCTTGGCGGAGCCCTCGATGTTGGATACACCTTCAGCAACGTCGGGGAGGTTCGTTTAGGCTATCAAGCAGCGTATCAAAGATATTCTCCGGTGATTGGAGATACGGTCATCTACCCCGTCCAGTCGGGGCGCATCGGAGTTTCACGGCTTCACTATACTCTCGATCTTACGGACGATAACGTTTTGCCCATGCGCGGCATGGCCGCAAGGTTCCGTGGGGAATGGTGGGACGCCAATACCGGAACTGAAAAGCCGTTCCCGCTCAGTGAACTTCGAACCCGTTTTCTTTTTCCCTTTACTGCAAAGTCCTCAACCTATCTGACTGTGTCGGGGGGAACGACCTTCGGGTACGAGGATACGGGGATCCCTCCATTTTCTCTGGGGGGCGGACAGCAGCTCTCCGCCTTTGGCGAGAACGAGCTGCTTACCAATCAGTATTATCTTTTCCAGGCCGGCTATATTCATCGTCTTGCCAAGCTGCCTCCCTTCCTGGGAGACAGCATCTCGCTCGTCACTACCTACGAGGCGGGTAAGACTTTCTTTGTGTCGAATGAGCCCAGCGTGCCCATGGATGGAGTGGTAGGCATTGTAATCAAGACCGCGGTGGGCCCGTTTGAGATTGCCGGAGCCGCGGGTAACGGCACGGGCCATCGGAAGATTTTCTTCCAGTTGGACAGGTTCTTTTGAGTTGGGTACACCCATGTTGAGGGACAAAGGGTAATGATGTTTCCCTAAGGAAGAGTCACATGTGCGGAATTTTTTCTTTCGGCGGTGCGTGACAGATCGAGAGCCATTATCCCACTCAAGCCGAAACACGGCTTGAATGGGGCACCCGGCATTTGTTGCCGGTGTGACAAAAACCATGCGGTTTTCACCGAACTTGATTATCGGGAAGCGGTTGTAGGCTGCGACGAGAGCCATACACAAGCTTCTCGAACTCTTGCGACCTGTATTGGATCCACCTTTAGCAAGTACCGCTTGCCTTGCGGATTGGGTTGAAAGCTGGTGGTACCGTTCGCTGAAACCAGCACATCGCCGGGCTGGGATACGCCAAAATATCCGCGGTCGGGCCGCAGATCGTAAAGGACAGTGGTCAGATCCCAGGTGGGGCGGTCGTACGGCATCTTCTCGTAAAGCCGATATGCTTCCGCGACGGGATTGTCCTTGGGGAAGTCATTCTCGATGCTGACGGCAGGATACAAAATTGCTGCTCCGACCTCGAAGCCGCTTATGTAAATGTCGGTTGGCCAGGTGGCAAAGAGTTTGGTTGCGGCGGGAATGTCGATCATCACGTTGTACTCGCGTTTCGGCTCGGCAAAGTTCCCGGCCATCACGGTGAGCAAGCGAACTTTTTTCTTTACCAGATCCATCCCACTAAGATTGCTGTAGCGGTCGGGCGCAGAGTCCAGCAACCGCGCCAGGTTGGTGGAGAAGCCCACCTGGATCAGGGTGACGGCGCCGTCGCTTTCGCCGGCCAACGTCTTCCTCAGCAGTTCCACCGCATCTTGTACGGCTGCCTTATCGAGGTGGCGGCCGTGCAATTCGCATACTTGCCGGACGTAGAGGCCGTCCTGCTTTTCTTTGCCGTCACGGACGATACCCACCGGTATCGAGCCTCGGCCATAGTATTCGTCGACCAGGCGGACGTATTCGGCGGCCCAGGGATTGTCTTTGCTCACAGTAACGGCCAGCAGCTTCACTTCGCCTCGGGAAGCGAGGGCATGCAGCATGGCCAGCGCAAGGGCGTCGTCCACATCGTTGCCCATATCGGTGTCAAAGATCACGTGGAGGGGGTTCGCTGCAGACGCGGGAGCAACCATCGCCAAGATCAGCAAAATCGCCAGAAAAACCTTTGTCATTTCAAGAGCCTCCAGAGGGTTTTGCGGGAACCATACGATAGAGCGTCAACAAGTCTCTCTCATCATGGTCAAAGACGCGAAATGTCGCAACCTTGTCCAACCGAAAAGCAGATAGAGAGCCGAGGATGTCCTGGTCGAGTTCGTTCCATCCTACGTACCACCCGGGCTGATAGCGAGAGACTTTTTGAGCCAGGTCTTCGTTGCTGTATCCATCGTTGATCGAGGGAACGCCGGTCATAAGCGACAACTGGTCGCCGCTCGAACCAAGCAGAAGGCGATGCGCGTGAGGGTCGGCATTCACGATGGTCCTAATGGACTGTGCTGCGTTGTAGAACTGGTATTGGCGGTGGGTCAGGAACCCGAGAACCCGTGCGATATCGAGCATCAGTGCGAGTGCAAGCGTGGCCGCAAGCAGCGACGCCAGAGTGCGATTGCGAACTTCAAGTTCCTGCAGAGCAAGCACCAGGACCAGGATCAACGGCACCAGCATGGCCAGGAAATATCTGGGTGCATAATCATCCTGGCGGCGAAGGATATAGACGGCGTTGCCTGCAAAAGCAATCCAGGAGGCGGTGAAGAGAGGGTTTCTCCATAGCTGCCGCAACCAAAACAGCGACAGCAGAAGTATGGCCAGCGCGGCGGGATACGAAATGGGGTCGATCCATGTACCGTGGCGCAATAACTGCCGGAGAAGGAGGGCAGTGCGCTGCCATTGCACGTCGGCCAGTGCGTTGATGTCAAAAAAGTAGTGATAGTCGTCCGCGTATCTGGAGTGTAGGACGGCGAACAGATAAATGCCTATAACTGCTCCTGCCACCGCACCCACCCATAGAGTCGACAACAGAAATCTTTTCCTGGTTCTCATCCATAGCAACCATAGAGCCGCCGGGACTAAGACAACCGCCGTGGTCTTGGTAAAAAGCATTACGGGTATGAGGATACCAATCAGGACCGATGGCCAGTTTCGCCGGGGGTTGGCATAAGACGCGACCCACAGCAGCAGGCAGAATTCGAAGTCCACCATGGTGTCCAATGTAGCGAGGCGGCTAAAAGCAAAGGCGAAGGGGCTGGCGGCCAACAGCAGCGCCGCTACGGCCGCTGCTGTCTCCGTGGCATAACGGCGAACGAGAAGGTAAATCAAACCAACGGTAGCAATCGAGAAAAACACATTCAGCGCACGCGCGGCCACGATACTGACGCCGGTGAAGTGAAAGACCATAGTCAGCAAGAAGGGCCATACTGGGACCGCGACGGCCGGATTGTAGTCCCCAGCAATCTGCCAGTGCCCGACGAGGAAGTGCCGGACCGCAGCGTTCGCCCACCAACCTTCGTCGGTGAATTTTGCCTGGTCCATCATCCACGATGAGTGGTTGGGAAAGTCAGCGCGCAAATAAGCGAAACGCAGCAGGCATAAGACGAGCGCCAACGAAAAAAAGATTTTATGCAGCCAGCGCTCCACCTTTTTCCTTCCGACGAATGATAGGGATTCAGGAAAAGCTCTTAGCTTCCCCAGAGTTTGCGGTATAGCTCTTTGAACTTGGCAATAATCTCTTCGTGCAATGGGTGCCGTTGATCGCGGACTACCCAGCGGCCGTTGACCATCACATCACGAATAGCGGACCGGCTGAGTGAGAAGACGGCTAAAGGCAATAGATCGTTGCAGGAGTTGCCGGCGATCGACACATCGTCCAGATCCACGGTGAAGAAATCGGCCGAAGAGCCTTCAGCGAATTCACCCCCGGGGACGCCAAGGGCTCGGGCTCCGTTGACGGTGGCACAGTCAAAGAGGCGCGAGGCCAAGGTCTGTTCTCCAATTTGGTCCAGGATGGCGCGTTGTTGCCGCTCCAGACGCAGGTGATATTCAAGCTCGCGCGCATCTTCCAGCGGGTCAATCTGCGCCTGGCTATCCGACCCGAAGGCAATGCGGATGCCTTCGCGCATGACCTGGTCAGCAACGATCACCCCATCCCCAAGGTTGCGCTCCGTCGTGGGACACGAGCACACGATTGCATTGGCCCTGGCGAGCAGTTCGATCTCATCCGCGGTGATATGAATCGCGTGCACCGCGGTGAAGGCGGGAGCAAGAAGACCTTCCTTGCCCAGCAGCGCTACCGGAGTCAGCCCATACTCGCGCAAGCAGGCTTCATTCTCCCCCACCTGCTCCGCAACGTGCATGTGGAGGGGCAGCTTTCGCTCGCGGGTCCATCCAGCAATCTCTTTAAGCTCACGCAGCGGCACGGCGCGCAGGCTGTGCGGCGCTACACCGAAGCGCACTTCGGGGGAATCTTCGGGATAGGCTTTCCTGAGCGCCTCCATGTTGTCGAGAAACTGCGAGGCAGACTCAAAGAAACGGATCTGGCCGGGGTCCGATGGTAGTTCATATCCCGAGCGCAAGTACGCCGAACGCAATAAAACGATGCGTACCCCTACGGACCGAGCGGCTGCGATGATCTGCTTGCTCAGCAGATTCGGATCGTCATAGGGCCCACCGCCGGGAGCATTGTGCAGATAGTGGAACTCACCCACGGTCGTGGTCCCACTCAGCACCATTTCCAGAAAAGCCATGCGCGCTACGTCGTAGACGTCCTGAGGGTCAAGATTTGCAGCGGCATGATACATCGTCCCGCGCCATGACCAGAAGTCGCGGCCGCTCGTCGCCCGGGACTCAGACTTGCCCCGGATCAAGCGCTGAAAGGTGTGAGAATGAGCATTCACAAAGCCGGGTAGCAGCGCTTTCCCCGGCAAATCGACAATGGCATCGGGTCTTGTATCAGCCGCTGAGACACTTCCAGCTGGGCTGACCAAGAGCCCCGTGCCCTCAGTGAACTGGCCCTGGGAATAGAGCAGTTCGGGGCGATAGAGCGTACTCACGAGCGACGCGCCTGCTGCACCATTTCGACCAGCACCTTCCTGGTCTCAACGGGTGTGCTCACTTCGCTGAGGAATGCTATGCGTGCGCCTTTCATGCCCTCTTCGGTCTTCATGCGCACGTGAAAACCGAGACGATCCACCGACGTCATCACCGCCTCCTGGGCTTCGATCCCGGCATGGACGCGCGCCAGCAGGATCAGCGCGTCCTGGTGATCGGCATTCATGTGTTGCAGGATGCCGGCAGCGGCATCCGCCAACGGGTCTGGAAGCGCGTGGCTATACTCCTGCGCGGTGATCCATCCCATCACGCCGAAGCCGCCGACGTAGTACACATCGACCACATCCATAGCGAAGAAGGAGAAATCGTCGAAGTCCACCCAGTATTTGCTGTTTTCGTGGCGTTCCAGATAGAGGCGGCGTGCTTCCGCCCGTTCGTCCGTGGGGATCGGTGAGACATTCCCCACCAGGGTGACCCGGCCGGCCCCGAGTGGATCGCCGCTCGCTTCCGGCTGCGTGACCAATAGGCTGGCACGCCCATCCTGCTGCAGATTTTGTGTGTGCATGGCCATGGTGCTGATCAGGAAGACTGGCCGTCCCGCGACGTCCAGGGCATAGGGCATCAAAGAGCCGAAGGGAAAGCCTGCGCACTTACGGGAAAGGGTGGAGAGGCTGCCGACGCGGCCCAGATGCAGCAGCGTGCGCGCACGCTCCGAGAATGCTGGTTCAGGAATAGTCGGTCCTGCCGTCCCTGTGCCCGCGTGCTTGTTGGTCGATGACGAAGCCATGAAGTCCCCTGGAGAAGTCTAAATGGTATAAGACAAGTAAGCGGAGGCGCGCATGTACACCCCCAAAGCCTTTGAGGTAACAGACCTCGCTCTGCTTCACGCGGCCATGAAACAAAGCGAACTGGCCACCTTGGTCACCATCACTACGCAGGGGCTGGTGGCCACCCATCTGCCTCTGCTGCTGGACGAGACCAAGGGTGAATTCGGAACCCTGACTGGGCATGTGTCGCGCGCCAACTTGCAGTGGCGTGAAACTGACACCAATGCTGAGGCGCTCATCATCTTCCTCGGTCTCGACACCTATGTAACTCCTAACTGGTATCCAGCCAAACAGGAGACAGGCAGAGTGGTGCCGACCTGGAATTACGCGGCCATTCACGCCTATGGGCGCTTGACCTTCTACGAGGATCCGGAGTGGCTAAGGAATATGGTCACGGAGCTGACTAAGCGGCATGAGGCTTCGTTCCCTGCCCCGTGGCAGGTCACGGATGCACCCGCGGTGTATATCGATTCCCAGCTTAAGGCGATTGTGGGTTTTGAATTTCGCATCCTTCGCCTCGAAGGCAAACAGAAGTTCAACCAGAATCGTGCCGCCGAAGACAGGCTGGGAGTTATCGAGGGACTGCGCAAACTCGGCGAGGAGCGCAAGACCGAGGTCGCCGAGCTGATGGAGGAGATCGAGTCGCGGCGCGGGCCGAACCAGGGATAAGCACTCGAAGGCGCCAAAAACCCTATGGTAGGCTACTGTCAAGCCTCTCTCCTTTATTTTTCCTGGTGCCATGCAGTGCAGGTTCTCTTCATCTTTGGGGAGATGCTCTTTTTATCTTCAGCCGCCTGTGAAGGAGATGTGCACACGTGAGATCCGCCCGCTTGTTCGCCATCATCTTTACCGCTCCATTGCTGGCCGCCACCGGTTACGCCGCCACATCAGCCACTGCTGCAAACGACGGAGCCAGCTCGTCGCCTACGACATGGAACCAGGCGGCCGCCGCTCACTACCTCGACAGCCGTGAGGTATGGTGGCAGGGTTGGCCAGCGGCGGAGCGAGATCATAAGACGGTTTGCGTTTCGTGCCACACCGTGGTGCCCTACGCGCTTTCCCGGTCGAGCCTGCGCCCCGCCCTGGGCGAAGATGCGCCCACCGAGCAGGAGCACATCCTGCTAAACAACGTGCTCCGGCGGGTGACCTTGTGGAACCAGGTTCAGCCCTTTTATGCCAATAGCCCAACCGGCCCCACCCTGGCAGCTGACTCGCGGGCTACGGAATCCGTGATTAACACTCTTATCCTGGCCTCTTACGACCAACGAAAGGACCATCTCACCGACATCACGCGCAGCGCCTTTGACAACATGTGGGCACTACAAATCAAGTCTGGCGAGCAGGCCGGCGCATGGGGCTGGCAGAACTTTCACCTCGCTCCCTGGGAATCGAGCGAGTCTCAGTATTGTGGCGCCACACTGGCGGCAATTGCGGTGGCTAGAGCTCCTGATAATTACATTAACGACCCAAAAATCCAGGAGAATCTGCGGCAGCTGCGCGGCTTTCTACGACGGGAGTATGCTTCGCAGCCCTTGCTGAACAAGGTCTATCTGTTGTGGGCTTCCGCCGGGCTGCCTGGGCTGTTGAATGACAAGGAGCGCACCGCATTGGTAGCGGAGCTCGTTTCCAAGCAGCAGCCTGATGGGGGTTGGAGCCTGAGCGATATGGGTGCGTGGAAGAGAAAAGACGATACTCCCGAGGAAACCAAGAGCGACGGATTAGCTACCGGCCTGACGGTCCTGGCGCTGGAACAATCAGGTGTTGGGCACGCACCAGTGAAGCGTGGGTTGGTCTGGCTGGCGCAGAATCAGAGCCGGGAGCAGGGGAATTGGTCTGCGTGGTCGCTGAACAAGAAACGCGATCCTGCGACAGATGTCGGCCAGTTTATGAGTGATGCCGCGACTGGATTCGCAGTGCTGGCTCTGGAAAATAGTCACGAAAATAGTCACTGAGAATTGCGACACGCCAGCCCGGGGGGAATTTATTTCCAGGAAGATTCGCAGGTGGGGAGAGAGAACTGCAGGTCCCTCGCCTCCCTCCTGATTTCCTGCCATGCAGGAAATCAGGAGTACGGTTGATTGAATAAACCGAAAGGCTCCGATGGCATCCCGGCGTAGACTTTGGTTGGTTTGGAGACCGCCAAGGTAAACGTGGGAGCAAAGGAGCCTTATGAAGATTGTAGGGTGTGATTTCCATCCGAGCTACCAGCAAGTAGCAGTTTTCGACACATCGACCGGGGTGGTGGAGGAGTTTCAGCTGAAGCACGCTAACGGTCAAGCGGAGCGGTTCTACCGGGAGCTGGAAGCGCCGGCGCTGGTGGGCATGGAGGCGACGGGTAATTCACAGTGGTTCGAGGAGTTGGTGAAGAGCCGGGGTCATGAGCTGTGGATTGGGGATGCAGCCAGGATCCGAGCCAGTTACGTGCGCAAGCAGAAGACCGATAAGCGAGACGCCGATCATATCTTGACGCTGCTGATAGAAAAGCGGTTTCCTCGCATCTGGATAGCCGATCAGCAGCAGCGGGATGTACGGCAACTGTTAGTGCACCGCCATAAGCTGGTGCAGGTGCGTACCCGGCTAAAGACCGAGTTGCAGCACCTGGCACTGAATCAGGGAGTACAGAAAAAACGCCAGCTGTGGAATGGGCAAGGGAGGGCGGAGCTGGAAAAGCTTCCCCTGCAAGGCTGGACCAGGCAGCGACGGGAAGATCTGTTGCAGCTCGGGATGACAAAGTTGAAGGCAGTGACCGTTATTGAGAGCCGTCAAGTCGAATGGACAGAAAGAAACGGCGGGTCTTCTACTTCTCTACCCTGGATTTCCTGGTCGATGACGCAACGCAACGTTGAAAGCAGTGACCGTTATTAGAGCCGTCAGAATCGGATGGGCGCAAGAAGCCGCACGTCCCTCCACTCGCTTCGCTCCGATAGGGATGGCAAAGGCGAAGGGCGACGCTCTCCCTCCACAGTCGTTACCGGGGGATCGATTGAGCCGCAGGTTACCTGCGACTCTCATCTTTTCGAGTGGGTCGAAAAACCGGATTAGGTCAGCGGCCACCGATCGAGGGTTCGGCTTCGGATAGGGCGGCGTCCTCGGGTTCACTCCCTTGTTTATTTGCCTTCGGTGTCTTGGGAGTCTTAGCTTTGATGGCGGATCGCGCCTGTCTCTCCTGAGCGCCTGTGACGACGGCTTCCATGCTCTTGAGAAATTGCGGCAGGTTCATCTTTTGGCGAAACTCCGACAGGAACGGCTGGATCTTTTCGAACTGGAAGTACATTTCCTGGCAGGTGTCGAAAATCAGAGACTCGTCCAGCGCTCCGTGCACCACGAAAGCGGCGACCATGTCCCAATATCCGTAGACCTGCAGTATGTGCCCACTGGGCTTACCACCGTCCTTCACCAAATTCACAAACTCATCCACTGACTTGGGCTGGAACTCACCACCAACATAGTCGCGCGACGTCCGCAGCGCTGTCTCGCGGCGAATCTCGTATAGCTTGAGAATGAGTTCAGCCTGCTTTAGTGCGTTCTTGGTCTTCAACTTGCTTTCTCCTGTGTTACGTTCCGGGTTTAAATCTTAGACGACTGTCTCGAGACAGATGATTATTTGCGGAAGAAATTGCGGGCCATGAAGAGCAGGTTCGCCGGGCGTTCCGCCAGCCGGCGCATGAAATAGGGGTACCATTCGGTCCCGAAAGGAATATAAACCCGCACCCGATACCCTTTCGCAACCAGAGACCTTTGCAGATCGCGGCGCACGCCGTACAGCATCTGAAATTCAAACTGGTGGGGCTCGATGCCACGCTCTTTTGCGAAACGGCAGGTTGCCTCGATCATCTTTTCGTCATGTGTAGCAATGCCGTGGTACACACCGCTGGGCAGCAAAACCTGCATCAAGTTTACAAAGTTGCGATCGACGTCGGCTTTTTCAGGAAAGGCCAGATTCGGCGGTTCCTGGTAAGCCCCCTTGCATAGCCGTATGCGAATCCGCTGGGCCAGCAAGCGCTCGATGTCCGCGGCACTGCGGTAGAGATAAGCCTGAATGACTACGCCCACACGGCCGCGGTTTTCATCGATGGCATGCAGCTTGCCTACAAGATCTATGGTGGCCTGGGTGTATTCCGAACCCTCCATGTCGATGCGTACGAAAGTGTTGGCCGCGACTGCATGTTTGACCAGAGCAGCAACCGTCGCAAAGGCCAGTTCCGGGTCGAGATCCATACCCATCTGGGTAAGTTTTACGCTTACGTTGGCATCCAGTTGATGCTGCTCGATCGAGTCAAGCAAGCGGTGATACACATCGGCCGCCTCCTCCGCCTCGTGGGGGGAATTCACGTTCTCTCCCAGACTGTCGAGGGTGGTCGACATCCCGTGGCTATTTACTGCGGTAGCCGCGGTCAGTACTTCTTCGACACTCCTACCGGCAACGAAGCGGGCGGACATGCGCCCTCCGAGAGTAGAATTCTCGGCGAAGTTGCGTAACGACGAATTGCGGGAGAGCGCGATCAGAATCGAACGCAGTATGGGCATGAGAACTGCTTATTTTCGCACACCGGGTCCTCCGCCATTTTGAGGAAACCATTTGTTCGTTTTGTCGCTCTTACCACTGGGGAGTTTCATGGTTAATCAATGTGCTAATCCAAGTTGTGGAAAACCGCTCCATTATCTTCGCGAGGGTAGAATCTTTGTTTTTGATTTACCGGATCCAAACACACCCGTGTCTGCCGCAGGAGGCCGCCCCCGCCGTTTGCAGCACTTTTGGCTTTGCGGGAACTGTTCGGAAACGATGGTGATGGAGCAGACGGGCGAAATGCAAATTCGCGTAGCTGTTAAATCAACAAACTTGCAAGCGGAAACGGTGGAATTGCTGAAGAGTTCTCTTGCCTTGTGATGTGTCTGAAGTAAGGAGCTAGCTTTTAACGACCGGCCACTCTGGCGTGAACTCCGCCACCCGCCGGTCATAGGCTCCCGCAAACGCTTCCCAACGGATGTAGGCAATTTCTTCCAACATTTTCACTCCGTCCTTGAGGTAGCTGAGGCGTGAGCGCTGGTCGTGTCCCCAGGTAACGGGTACTTCGCGAACTTTGTAGCCGCGCTTTGACGCGATAAACAGGAGCTCGGGATCAAAGCCCCAACGCTCGATGCGTTGCAACTGGAAGATGGTTTGGGCCACGGGCCGATGAAAGGCTTTGAACCCGCATTGCGTGTCGGCAAAGGGCAGTCCCATCACCAGGCGGGTAATGCCATTGAAGCATCGCCCGAAGAACTGGCGGTAGAGCGGCTGCTTCAGGGTCTGTCGATTGCGCTCCAGCCAGCGGGAACCGATGGCGATGTCGGCACCGTCGCGCAAGGCCTGGAAGAGGCGCTCAGCTTCCTCCATAGGGGCTGATAGATCGGCATCGGTGAACATCACTATGTCGCCGACGGCGTGGAGCACGCCCTGGCGCACGCTAAAGCCTTTTCCCCGATTTTCGGGATTGCTCAGCAGGCGTACCTCGGGATGCAAATCGGCCAATTGCTGCACGATGGCAGCGGTGCTATCGGTGGAGCCGTCGTTCACGACCAGAATTTCGGCATGCCAATCTCGCTCACGGACGCAGCGCAGAACCTCGTCCAGAGCTTTGCCGATACGGGCGCTTTCGTTGTATGCGGGAATAACAATGCTGATTAAAGGACGTTCCAACGTGGTTCCATTGATACGCCGTAAATTCTACGCTACTCTGCTGCAAACTGGTGCATCTGTAACTCATCTCAGGAATTAGCCCTAAAATCGAGATGAAATCTGATCGCGCCAACTTAAATTTTGACGAAAAAGAGGGGAATTGGTTATCAGGCGGCTACTGATCCACAGGCAAAGCGTAGTTGCAATTGTTTCCGATGTACCATCAAGTTGCTGCATCTACTATAGCTGACACGGGTTACCTTTATACTTTGGGGAAGATAGGACCATGACCAAAGCAGACCTCGTTGAGGAAGTGACCCAGCTGGGCGATCTGACGCGCCGGGATGGGGAGATGATCGTGGATACCATTTTCGATTCCGTGATTCACGCATTGCGTTCCGGCGACAAGATCGAAATCCGCGGTTTCGGCAGCTTCCGCATTCGCCAGCGCAAGCCCAGAACAGGGCGCAACCCCAAAACCGGGGCCAAAGTGGACGTCCCCGCCAAGCGAGTACCCTATTTCAAACCCAGCAAGGAATTGCGCGACCTGGTCAACCCCAAGGGAACGGGGCCGGATGAGACCAAGCCCGGCAACGGAGAAGGACACTCGGCCGCGTAGAAAACTAGTGAGACCCGCTACGGGCGATGCCAATCACGCTCATCATCCGCCCGGTAAATCCCCGTTCGATGCGATGGGAGAAGAAGCGATCCGTGTGGCAGCCGGTGCATTGGCCGGTCATAAAGATGGCCGACTCTTTGACCCCGGCGGCGAGCAACTGCCGCCGGTTCGCTTCCGCCAGATCCAGATGCATAGCGGGACCGATTGCGCTGTGCCCAGGCGCACGGGCAGTGAGAAAGAGCATGGGGTATTTATTTCTGATCTGGTCGGAGTCGTACACCTCGCGGAAGAGCTCGGACGCGTAGGTAAATTGCGATTCGAATTGCTGCTGCACTTCTTCTCCGACGGCATAGCAGCACTGCCCGATGCCCGGGCCGATGGAGGCGATCAGATCTTCTGGCCTGGAGCCAAACTCCAACCGCATGCGCCCCACTCCGTTTTCCACGATGCGCGCCAGGGTGCCGCGCCACCCGCATGAAAGGCCGCGACCGCCCGATTCTTGCGATCGGCCACGAGAACCGGGATGCAATCCGCCGTTTGGATGCCCAGTAGGACCCCAGGCTCGTCGGTCATCAGGCCATCGCCCTTGAGCGACGCGGACGTCTCGTACTCGTGCACGTCTTTCGCCTGGACTCGCCGGATCAGAGAGGAATGGATCTGCCGCAGCGTAACCAGCCCGAGGATGTCCTTGCCCTCGGCTGCCGCGCTGACGAAAGATTCGCGATTTGCCGCCACGATCTTGCGGTCATCGGAATCGGTAAAACCCAGATTCAGATCGAAACCGGTTTCGCCGGGCCGGTAAACGGTTGTTTTTCCGCCGATCCGGGTGCTGAATCCATGGATCAGCCAGGCGAGGTCCGGCTGCTTCTCCCTGACCAGCGCGGGTAACGCGGACGACCGTCCGGCTTGCGGCCGTCTGGAGCGTACGATCGTGCGAACGGGGCGATGCCATCCATCGCTATCTTAGCTCGTAGAATAGCAACACGAGCCGAAAGACATGGGCCCGCCTTCCGGCGGGCCCGCTTAAGAGGCCTATTAGGGAGGGGCAATCAGGGATTTGTTTGAGGAGAGCTCGCCGGGGCGGAGCTTCAATGGGGTAAACAAGTGCCTAGGTTGGAGAAGTTTGAAGTAGCCTCTGTTGTTACCTATTCAGATGCAATCTCCGGTGAAAGTTGTCCTGCTTTAGAAAAAAAATTAAGGGCCGATCCATGCGTTATTTGAGGCTTGCCGGCCGGAACAATCGCTCGACTGGCACCCGTCACCACCCGGCGGGGAACGAATCGCTGGGCAAAAACCTGCAAGCGGCCGGCGAAATACGGAAGGACCCAGTGCTTGCCCTCCGCCAGGCCCTCCAGCCCACGCCGTGCTACCTCCGCCGCCGATTGCGGCTTCCGCTTGTCCCCCGTGCGGCCGCCGGCTACCTGGTTGAACTCCGATTCCGTCGGTCCGGGACAAGGGCGCTCACTCGGACTCCATAGCGCTTCATTTCTTCGGCCAGGGCTTCGGCCAGCATGCGATCGAAGGCTTTGGTTGCTCCGTAGGTCGCCAGGTACGGAACCGGCTGGTAGGAAGCGGTCGAGGCCACAATCATCAGCCGCCCTGCCGGCGCTCGACCATCGCGGGAAGAAACAGCCGGGTGAGATGAACCACGGCTGTGCAATTCACCTGGACCATGTCCACCTGCATCTCCAGGCTGGAGCGCAGAAATTCGCCATACTCCCCGAAGCCGGCATTGTTGACCAGAACATCGACTTGCAGGCCAGCTCCCTCGGTGGCATCGAAGATCTGCTGCGGCGCCTGGGGCTGGGTAAGATCGGCAACGATCACCTGGGTCTGAATAGAATACTGCGTGCGCAGCCGCTCCGCCAGCAGCATCGAGCCGCTCGCGGCGGCGGGCGGTCAGCACCAGGTTCACCCCCGCCTCCGCCAGCTCCACGGCGATCGCTTCGCCAATGCCGGCGCTGGCGCCGGTAACCACCGCCCACTTGCCCTGCCATGCCTTACGCAGAATCGCCGATGCCATCGCTTCCTCCTTCTATTTCTTGTTGGAGGAGCCGGCGAATTCCTCGCCCACCCACTCGGCAAAGGCATCCATCTTTTGTTCGCGGCCAAGAAAATCCTCGATCAGCTGCGTGCCCGGCTTGGATCCACCGGGCTCGAGAATGGCCTGCCGGTAGCGCATCGCGGTGGGCCCTTCGAGCAGATTCGCGCGATCGAACTGGCCGAAGAAATCGAGCGCAATCACCTTGTCGAACATGTAGGTGTAGTAGTTCGAAGAGTAGCCAATCAGGTGGGTGAAGCTGGCATACATGCGATTGCCATCGACCCACTCGTAGGGCAGCATGCGCTTGTAGCCTTCCTCGAGCAGCGCGTCGGGATCCAGCTCTGCGGCCGGCAGGTTGTGCACGTCGAGGGAGTAGCTGGTGTAGAAGAGCTGGGTGCGCACTCCATCGGCTCTGCCAAAAGCACTGGCCCGATTCATCCGTTCGACCAGAGCCTCCGGAATCGGCTCGCCCGTCTGGTAGTGGCGGGCAAAGGATGCCAGCAGCCTGGCGTCGTGGAAGAACTCTTCCAGCATCTGCGAGGGCACTTCGACAAAGTCGCCTTCGGTGGCGATGCCGCTCACGCCCGCCCATTGCTGATGGCCGCCGAGAATGGCATGCATCAGGTGGCCGAACTCGTGGAAAAAGGTGACCACGTCGCTGTACTGCATCAGCCCGGGGTCATCCGAGGTCCGGCTTTGCCGCCGGGGAAATTGCAGATCAGCGCAGCCTCGGGAAGCTGCCGGCCTTCGATCCCGGGAATCAGCGGCGCAGCGCTGAACCACTTGTCTTTGCCTTCGCGGGGATGCATGTCCAGATAGAAGCGGCCACAGAGCCGGCCGCGGTCGTAGACATCCCAGGCGCTTACCTGGGGGTGCCAGACGCCGGCCTCCGTGGTTCCTCTGGAAAGCTGACGTGGAAGAGCCGCGCCGCGGTCTCAAGAATGCCTTTCTCCACCGCGTCATAAGGAAAGTAGGGACGGACGGATTGCGAGTCGAAGTCGAAGGCTTCGCGGCGGTACTGCTCATACCAGTAGCCGCGGTCGCTGCTCTTGAGCGCCGCCAGGCCGGGCTGCTGCTTGCGGGCAAAGGCGAGCACCATCTCGTATTCCCGCTCCGCTCCGGCACGCGAAGCCTGCTCCAGTTCGCCGATGAATTTCTTCATGTTGGCGGCCGAGCCCATCATCTGGTTGGCGGTGGCCAGATCGGCCCAGGAGGCAAAGCCGAGGATCGAAGCGATCTGCTGCCGCACCGCCAGCAGATCAAGCAACAGCTGCCGGTTCGCCGGGTAAGCGCGGGTGTTGTAGGCGCGAAACATGCGCAGACGCAGGTCCGCGCTGGCGGCAAAGGTCATCACCGGCTGCATATCGGGATAGTCAGTGGTCAGCGTGATGACGCCCTGGTCGTCGGCAGGATGGTTGCGGATGTAATCTTCCGGCAGCCCGTCGAGTTCGGAGGCATCCCGCACCTCCACCCGGTTTACGTTCTCCTGCACATGCTTGGCAAAGGTGAGCGATATCTCCGTCGCTTGGTCGGAGAGCTGGCGCAGTTGGGCGCGCGTCGCATCATCCTTATCGACGCCTGCCAGGCGGTAGTTCAGCAGGGTCTGGCTCACATAGTGGCCGGTCGCCGGGTCAGCGGTGGCCATATCCACGGCGGCGAGGGCGCGATAGACCTCCTGATTGAGCGACAGGGCCGTAGCCGCCTCGGCCACTGTTTGGGTCAGATCCCGCGCTTTGTCGCGTACCGCTTTGTCCGGGTGCACGCTATCCAGCAGCGACGCCAGGGAGCCCGCCGCGCTCAGCGTGGCCACCGCATCGTCGTAAGGACGAAGGGTATTTTCCAGGGTCTGTCTGACCCTCGACTGCCAGAAGCTGGTTCGATCTGGCGGCGCTGCCAAGCCAGGCGTCCCTGGACCCAGCTTTCCAGGCCGGCCGCATCGATTTCTCCACGTTCACTCCAGGGATGCAACCTGGCCGTTTCCTCAGTCGATAGATGATTCAAGGTTGCTCCTTACCCATCCACAAGGGTACCCCAGCCCTGTAACCTATTCCAGGGCGTGGGATATGGCCCTTGCATCCGGCGGGTGGGGCCGGTACAGCATCCTGACTTGTGCTGTATAAAGAGGAGCGCATGCTAGAGCATTTTCACTACTGCGCTGTACTGCCGTGTTCAGCGAAGAACTGAAAATGCAGTAAGATGTCCAGATTGTCACCATGAACTCTGCCGCTCCATCTCTGTCGCAGCACTACTTGCGCTCGCGCATGGGCAAAGTGTGCGTGGCGATCATTGGCTCCACTGCCGGCGAGATGGTCGATCGCGCCACCGAAGCCATGCGTGACAGCCCTTTTTTGGAATTCCGCCTGGATTACCTGGAAAAGCCTCTCGCTCGCGCTACCCAAGTTGAAAGAATTCCTGGCAGAAAACACCGTGGTCACGGCGATCGCCACCTGCCGTCGCGCCGCCAACGGAGGAAAGTTCAAAGGCTCGATTGCAGCCGAACTGGAGGTGCTGCAAAAGGCCAGCGCCTCAGGATTTCATCTGCTTGATCTGGAGTTGCAGACGGCCGAGGCCATCAAGGCGTCTGACCTGGAGAAGCTGCGCACCGGTGGAGTGGCTCTCATGGTCTCGTACCACGACTTTCAGACCACCAAGGATCTGGATGGCATCTTCGAACGTATCCGGCCCTACGAACCGGAATTCATCAAGATCGTCTCCACCGCCAAGTCGCTCGCCGACAACGTGGTGATGATGCACTTTCTGGAGCGCACCGGCGACATGGCCAACATGGTCGGCCTGTGCATGGGCGACCAGGGAATCATCAGCCGGGTGCTGGCGATTCGCGCGGGCAGCGTTTTCACCTTTGCCGCCGCGACCCAGGGCGAAGAGACGGCTCCGGGGCAGATTGCCGCACGCACACTGACTGACACGTATCGGATTAGCCAGATCGATACGGCAACGCGGGTCTACGGTGTAGCGGGCAATCCGATCAAGCACTCGCTCTCGCCGCTCATGATGAACACAGCCTTCCACCGCGAAACGGTGAATGCGGTTTACCTTGCTTTGCAGACCAGCAAGCTGAGTGATTTGCTGACGCTGGTGCGCGAGCTGCCGCTCTCCGGCTTAAGCGTGACCATGCCGCTGAAGCAGGAGGTGCTGAAGCATCTGGAAAACATGGACCCAATCTCAGCGCAGATCGGCGCCTGCAACACGATCGTTCGCGCCCACGATGGAAAGCTTTACGGCTTCAACACGGATGTTGGCGGCATCGTGCGTCCGCTGGAAAAGCGAATTTCGCTGGCTGGCGCAAAGGTGCTGGTGTTAGGGGCCGGTGGCGCGGCGAGGGCGGCGGTCTTCGGCCTGGTCGATAAAGGGGCCGAGGTGTTGATTCTGAATCGTACTCCGCAGACGGCACAGAAGCTGGCGCGTGAAGCCAAAGCTAAAACCATTCGCCGCGAGCTGGTCGCCAAGACGAACTTCGACCTGATCGTGAACGCGACCGCCGTCGGCATGCACGGGGTGAAGCCACAGCACATCCTGGAAGCAAAAGAGATCAACGCGCGTTTAGTGTTCGACCTGGTGTACAACCCCGTGGATACTCCGTTTCTGCGCATGGCCCGGCAAAAAGGAATACCGGCGGTGACTGGTGTCGAGATGTTTGTGCAGCAGGGGGCGCGCCAGTTTGAAATCTGGACGGGTAAACGGGCACCGGAAGAAGAAATGCTGCGCGTCGTGGTGCACGCCTTGCGGCAACGGGCGGAAGCGTCGGCAGCAGAGCCGGCACGGCACTAGGACTCATCTTTGGTCAAAGATGCACAGTACTGGATTAACCACCTGGGTATGAGCCCTCATCCTGAGGGTGGATACTACCGCGCCACCTATAAGGCCGACCTCACCATTGCTCGCAATGCCTTGCCTTCCAGCTACCAGGGAGACCGGTCGGCATCGACGGCGATTTATTTTCTGCTCGATGAGGGGAATTTTTCGGCGTTCCACCGCATTGCATCCGACGAGGTGTGGCATTTTTATGCCGGGAGCTCGTTGGTCGTTTATGTGATCGACCCTGAGGGGAATTATTCCGAGTTGCGCTTGGGGGTGCGATGGAGACGAGGTTTTTCAGGCGGTGGTGAAGGCGGGGTGTTGGTTTGCTTCGCGGGTGAAAGATTCTGCTGGGTTTGCGCTGGTGGGTTGCACGGTGGCGCCGGGATTCGAATTTGCTGATTTCGAGTTGGGTATGCGTTCGGAACTGATCCGTACTTTCCCGGCGCACCGGAAGCTTATTGAAGAGCTGACTCGGGAGTAGACGTGTTTTCCACACACGAGCATCTAAGTGTCATGAGCACCATCGATCGCCGCCGTTTCAACGCCATGGTTGGGGCACTTGGTTTGACGCCGGCTGGATCTTTATTTGGCATGATTGGGCAAAGCAGATCGACTGCAGCGCCAGAGGTATTGCGGCTATCGCGTAATGGGTGGATGCCCAACAACCCGGATCTTCCGGTTCTGATTTATCACGCGTTGGCTGATGGAACTGCCGAACAGTTGGCATCGCAGATGGAGGCGGGATTTCGTCAGAATGGATGGCCTCCACAGTGGCGGAATGGTGTGTATAACTTTCATCACTATCATTCCACCGCTCACGAGGTTCTCGGATTTGCGGGCGGTCGCGCTCGGCTGATGCTGGGAGGCGAGAACGGCCACGAGGTTGTGGTGCTGGCGGGAGATGTTGTGGTACTGCCAACGGGCACGGGCCACTGCTGCCTGGAAGCCAGCTCTGATTTTCTGGTCGTGGGAGCGTATCCGCCGGATCAGAGTTGGGATATATGCCGCGGTGCGCCATCACCGGCCGCGTTGGCGCGCATGAAGCAACTTGCCTTCCCTGCTTCAGACCCGGTCGGCGGACAAGCTGGGGCTTTAAGCAAGTTGTGGGTAGACGGGGACGGCAAGTCGTAAGTGGGTCCCGCGCCTGCGCTGCTTGAAAAGAGTCGTTTGAGAGTTCCAATTGTCAGCGAAACTTTGGTGCCCCAAGGAAGGCACTTGAGCAGTTGCGTGTCGGAGAGGCGCACCGCAGGCCCCTCGGTTCCCTCCGGATTTCCTGTCAAGCTTAGCGATGTCGATAAACCTCATGCGGCTTTCCTTGCTGAAAGCCGCATACGTGGCCGTTGATTGGCGCAGCATAGTAGGAAATCCGGAGTTCGCTCGGGATGACGATGGGGAGGGTGGGGCTTCCAGGAGAAATTGGCTAGCGACTGAAAGGATTACTGGCTTAGCTCCAGAAGCTGCGGTCTAGGGTGCGGTATTGGATGGCTTCTGCAATATGACCCACCGTGATCCCGGGCTGGGCATCGAGATCTGCAATTGTACGAGCGACCTTTAGGATGCGGTCGTGGGCGCGGGCGCTTAGACCCTGCTGTTGCATGGCGCGCTCAAGCAGACGTTCGGCTTCGGGCGAGAGTTCGCAGTAGGTGCGAATCTGCCTGGTGTGCATCTGCGCATTGGTGAAAATGCGATCGGATTTGAAACGCTGGTGCTGCCGCTCCCGGGCCACCAAGACGCGCGCGCGGATTTCCGCCGAGCCCTCGCTGGCAGCGCCAGACCGAAGCTCGCGGTACTGCACTGCCGGTACTTCAATGTGGATGTCGATTCGGTCCAGGAGCGGGCCGGAAATTTTTGAGATGTATCGTTGCATCATAGGCGGCGTACACAAGCACTCGTGCGATTTGTCGTTGAAGTAACCGCACGGACAGGGGTTCATCGCAGCGGCAAGCATGAAGCGCGCGGGAAAGCTGAGCGACATCGAGGCGCGAGAGATGGTGACGGTTCCGTCCTCAAGCGGTTGGCGCATCACTTCCAGCACATTCCGAGGAAACTCGGGAAGCTCATCCAGGAATAACACGCCATTGTGCGCAAGCGACACTTCGCCAGGACGCGGAATACTTCCGCCGCCGATGAGCCCCGCGTCCGAGATGGAATGATGCGGTGAACGGAAGGGGCGCTGTGTGACCAATCCCGCCTCGGCATCGAGCACGCCGGCAACCGAATGGATCTTGGTGGTCTCAAGGGCCTCTTCGAGGCGGAGGGGCGCGAGGATCGATGGGAGCCGCTTGGCCAACATGGTTTTGCCGGAGCCAGGCGGACCGATCATGAGGATGTTGTGGCCGCCGGCGGCGGAAACCTCCAGCGCACGTTTGGCGGTCTGTTGCCCGCGAACATCTTTGAAGTCGAGCGTAAAGGTGTGCTGCGCACTGAGGAGATGATGCGAGTCCACCCGAATCGGCTGGGCATGGATGCCGCCGTTGGCAGCTGCGTTCAGCAATTCACGCACCTGGATCAGACTACGGACCGGGTAGACATTCAAGCCCTCAACCACCGCTGCCTCGGCAGCGTTGCGCTCCGGGACAAGAAGATTGGCGATGCCCCGCGTGCGCGCGGCGACCGCAATGGGAAGAACACCGGGCACACCACGCAACGTTCCATCAAGCCCTAGTTCACCCACCAGCATGAACTGTCCGAGGTCTTTCAGTTCGAGTGCTCCGTAGGCACCGAGAATGCCGATGGCCATCGGCAAATCAAAACCCGATCCTTCTTTCTTAAGATCGGCGGGAGCCAGGTTGATCGTAATGTCGGTAGGAGGAATATTGAAGCCCGAGTTTTTGATGGCGGCGCGAACGCGATCGCGGCTTTCACGCACTGCAGCGTCTGGCAGGCCCACGGTATGAAAGCAGTCTTCCTTCGTGCGAACGCCGGAATAGTCGACTTCCACATCGATGATGTGCGCGTCGATGCCGTAAACCGCGGCACTGAGTGCTTTGAAGAGCATCGCGGCTCCAGGTGATCGGTGCCGCGAGTATAGCAAGCCAGAACGATCATCTTGCCTATCCGGAACATTAAGTCCTGCTCATGATTGGCCGCCCGACTTTCCTGTGGAGTTGTGGGCGTTGGTAAAGTTCTTGCGGCTTCCCTTAATGACAACCGGACACGCGGTCGTGTCCAGCGCAGCGTGTAGAAAGTCCGGACCAGCACGCGCTACCGCTCGACAGCCATGGCGACGGAATTACCGCCTCCGAGGCAGAGAGCTGCGACTCCCTTATGCACATCGCGGCGAATCATTTCATAGATCAGGGCCACGAGAACGCGTGCGCCGCTGGCGCCAATCGGGTGTCCAATAGCGACCGCTCCACCGTTCACATTTACTTTTGCCGCATCAAGGCCGACTTCTTTCAACACGCCCAGAGCCTGCACAGAAAACGCCTCGTTCAATTCGTAAAGATCCGGCTCGTCTTTTGACCAGCCAGCCTTCGCCAGCACGCGTTGGATTCCCAAAACGGGAGCGAGCATCACCCATTTGGGATCGATGCCGCTGGTGGCCTGGGCACGGATGTGAACCATGGGGGTGAGCCCCAACGAGGCAGCTTTCGCCGCCGACATCACCACCACCGCGGCAGCGCCATCGTTCACGCCGGGCGCGTTTCCGGCAGTAACGGTTCCGTCTTTCTTGAAGGCGGGCTTCAGCGCACGTAGCGCCTCCAGCGAGGCATCTTCGCGCACCGATTCGTCGCGGTCGAACCAGATTGCGGGCTCACCTTTCTTCTTTGCGGGGATTTCGATGGGGAGAATCTGCGAACGCAAGTAGCATGCGCGCCAAGCAGCGGCAGCTTTGCGGTGCGAATTGAGCGCATAGAGGTCTTGCTCCTCGCGCGTGATGCCATGCTTCTCGGCAACGTGTTCTCCGGTGATGCCCATGTGGTAGTCGTTGTAGATCTCCCACAGCCCGTCGTGAATCATGGAATCGACAACCGTTGCATTGCCCATGCGGAAGCCAGTGCGGCCCTGCGGGAGGAGGTAGGGTGTGTTGGTCATCGACTCCATGCCACCGGCGATCACGATCTCCGCGTTGCCCGTCTGGATGGCCTGCGCCGCCAAACTCACCGCCTTCAGACCAGAACCGCAGACTTTGTTGATGGTCATGGCACTGACCGAGGGAGAGAGGCCGCCATAGATCGCGGCCTGACGTGCTGGATTCTGCCCCAGGCCGGCAGATACGACATTGCCCATGATGCACTCGTCGACCTGGTCGGGATTGAGCCGCGCACGGCTGAGGACTTCACGCACCACCAGCGAACCCAGTTGCACAGCAGAAAAACTGGACAGCGTACCCTGAAATTTTCCAATCGGCGTGCGTACTCCGGCGACAATGACTACATCTTCCATAATGGGCGACCTCACTTCTTAGATGCCAAGCAACGCAACACGATAGCAAGAGCTACCGGGCGCAGGCAACGGGCATCGCTTCGCAGGGGCCAGGACGGAACCACGGGAGATGAAAGGCACTGAGGGCATGACGACAATCGAACCACCGCCAGCGGCAGGCGGACAAACAAATGAGGAGGGCGGCCTGCTGGCGCCCTGGTGGCATACCGCACTGATGGTCTTGTTGATCATCGGGCTCTCGGTGGCCGGAGTGAGACAACTGCGCAGCTTTGGTGATCAGCCGCTGCGCCTGGTGGCCAACTACAGTCTGACCATCGCGTATGAGTGGATTCTGGCAGCTCTGGCACTGTGGGGCATCTATATGCGCAAGGTCCCACTGCGGCAACTTCTGGGAGAGCAACGGCCCGGAGCTCGGGGGTGGTGGAGCGATATCGGTGTGGCGCTGGGTTATTGGGTCGGTGCGGTGGTTGTGCTCGCGTTGCTAGGGGAAGCGCTGGTAAAAATCTCAGGCTCGCACATCGATCCGCAGAAGATCGGGGACGTGACCCAGAAACTCGCGCCGGTCACGGGTGTGGAGATGATGCTCTTCCTGGTTCTGAGCATCTCCGCCGGGTTCTGCGAGGAATTGGTCTTCCGTGGCTACCTGCAGCAGCAGTTTGCTCGCATGGGACGCAGAATCTGGGCCGGCGTTGCGCTCTCCGCGTTGGTCTTTGGCGGCGCGCACGGTTATGAAGGAATTGCGGGAATGTTGCTGATCACCGCGTATGGCGCGATGTTCGGCGTGCTCGCGCTGTTGCGAAGAGGACTGCGGACAGGAATGATCGCGCACGCCTGGCACGATTCCATCAGCGGTCTTGCGCTGGTGTTGTTGCGACATTATGGTCTCCACGCAGCAGGAAAGTGAGCGCGCGGGGAAGTTGATGGTTGGCTTCAGCGATTCCGATGGGCGAATTCATCTTCACGAAATGCTATTTTTTTCTTGACACTCTTTTTTTAGGATTCTATACATTCGTTAACTGCAAAGTATCTCTTGCAGGTTCGATGTCGACTCGACAAAGGGAGAATAGAAAAAATGGCAACCAAGAAAGCAGTAGCAAAGAAGCCAGCGAAGAAGGCAGCCAAGAAAACAGCAAAGAAGAAGTAAGCAGGCAACGTAACAAGGCAACACAATCGGGGGACGCCAAAAGCGTCCCCCGAGGTGTTTTTGGGCGACGGTCGATCGCCAGTGTTCATGCGGCTTCGGCAACCATTCTCGAGAGGGACGCCGGGATCTGAGTAGCGAGTTGTTCCGGTCACTGGCGCGGTCCTCTCACCGCGCCGATGGGATCACGGCATGCGTGGAAAAGCGGACATCTGGAGTCTGATGCTGGCGACTGCAGTGGTAAAGAAGCGGTGCGCGACCCGGAGGCGCATATGCTTACCAAAGTGGTATCGGGCCATGACACCTTTAGAGGAGACGGCCGCGCCATGACGCGAAGACGGTGGATTGCCGATGAATGGGACGATACCAGCGCCTCCCTCAAGGGAGAGCAGGCGGCTCACTTGATTCGTGTGCTGCGCGCGCAAACCGGCATGGAGTGTGACATGGTTGCGGGGGACCGGGTGTGGCGTGCCGTCATTTCCGGGGTCACGGGAGATGCGGTGCGCTTTGCTCTGCTCTCTGAGGTCGAAGCAGAGCCGGCGCTTCCAGTAACGCTATTGCTCTCCGTTTTCAAGTTCGACCGCATGGAGTGGATCATCGAGAAAGCAACTGAGTTGGGAGCGGAGAGGTTCATTCCCATGAGCGCGCGGCGCAGCGAAAAACATCTGGTCCAGGCGGCGGCGGCCCGCGTAGAGCGTTGGCGCCGGGTTGCGCGCGAAGCGGCGAAGCAGTCGCGACGATCGGATGTGCCGGTGGTCGAAGATCTGGTGCCGCTGAAGTCAGCGGTGCAGATCAAAGCTGCCCATCCTGGATTGAGTCTGCTGCTGGCCGAGCAAGAACGCTCGACTACCTTGTATGCGACGCTCCAATCGGCATTGCAACAACCCAGTCTGGAAAAGCCGGCAGTACACCTCGCAGTAGGACCGGAAGGGGGATGGACGGCGGATGAAGAAGCCCTCTTCATACGAGAAGGGTGGCAGCCAGTGAGCCTTGGTCCGAGAATCCTTCGAGCCGAGACAGCGGGGATTACGGCCATGGCTGTGGTTGCAGCGATGCTCGGCTAAGGTGTGGTTGAAAGCTCAGTCGCTGGCCAAGTCAAACACGCCACCGGCACTTCCATCTAAATTTCGACGCTGCATGTGAGAAGCTCAGGACTGTGTCCTGGGAAGTTTTTAGCTGTCCCTACGGGCTGGTTCCGATGCACTCTGATGACTGATTTGTTCTTCAGCGAGTGCTGACCAACCTCGGAAGCCCTTTCTCCTACGACACACTCGTTTGTGCCCGAAAGGGGAACTGCAGGTCCCTCGCCTCCCTCCGGTTTCCTGTCGGGCTCAGTAGCGTCGGTGAATCTCGTGCGGCTTTCCTAAAGCCGCATACGTGGCGGTTGACTGGTGCAGTGCAAGGAAACCCGGAGTCCGCTCGGGATGACAAGTTTAGGACGGTGACCACCTTGGCATGGTTGGAGGTGGATGGCCAGAGTCAAACACGAGGGCTTACCCGCGATGCAGCAAATGCGTGCACACTACGCTCACACAGCAAGCCGGCGGCTCGGGACGACAAGTTTAGGGCGGTGACTACTGGCATGGGTGGGAGATGGATGGACAGAGTCAAAAACGAGGGGCCACCGCGATGCGGGTAATGCGTGTAGGGTCCAATCCCACAGCAAGCCGGGCGTCAGGGATGACAAATTTAGTGCCATTGGCACGGGAGATGGATAGACGGTTAATCAACGAGCGATACAGCCGAGCGCTCTGTCCCACCGCTTAGACGATTTGGTTCGGTGGATCACTGTTCTCACGTAGAGTCTTACGCACGGACTTCAGCCACGGAGCCCAGCGATCAGCTGAAAAGGTCCTTCATCTTGCCCAGCAGATTGCGCGACGTGGGCTTGTTCTCGATATGCATGGTTTCACCGAGCTGGCGAAGCAGATCCCGCTGCACCTTGGTGAACTTCTTCGGCGTCTGCACCACAATCTGCACCACCAGGTCTCCCCGGCCGTGCTCGTTGAGATGAGGTACACCCTTACCGCGCAGACGGTATTCCTTGCCGGACTGGGTGCCCTCATGAATGCGCAGCATGGTGTCTCCTTCAAGCGTTGGCACTGGAATCTCATCACCCAGCGCAACCTGCGGAAAGGAGACGAAGATGACGCAATGCAGGTCATTGCCATCGCGCTCGAAGAACTCGTGCGCCTTTACCGACAGCACGACATAAAGATCGCCCTTACCGCCGCCGGCACGCCCAGCATCGCCTTCGCCCTGATAGCGAATGCGGGTTCCATCCTCCACACCAGCAGGCACGCTGACACTGATGGTGTGGCGCCGGTCCGTCAACCCTGCGCCGTTGCACTGAAGGCAGGGATCGGTGATCACTTGTCCGGTGCCGTTACAAATTGGGCAGGTGCGAGCAATGGAGAAGAAGCCCTGCTGGTAACGTACTTGCCCGCGGCCGGCGCATTGTTTGCAGGTTTCAGGACCGCGCCCGGCAGGCGCGCCGGTTCCCCGGCAATCAGCGCAGATCTCGGCACGGCGAAATTGGATTTCTACCTGCTTGCCGAAGACCGCCTCTTCGAACTCGAGCGAGAGATCGTAGCGAATGTCGCGGCCACGCTGCCCGCGTCCATTGCGACGGCCGCCGCCCATATTGAACATCTCGCCGAAGAAGTCTCCGAAAATATCGCCCACATCGGCGTTGGCAAAACCCTCGAAGCCCGATGAGCCTGCGCCGCCCACGCCCGCGTGCCCGTAGCGATCGTAAGCAGCGCGCTTTTGCGGGTCGGATAGTACCTGGTACGCTTCGCTGGCGGTCTTGAATTTATCTTCCGCTTCTGGAGACGGGTTACGGTCGGGATGATACTGCATGGCCAGACGGCGATAGGCGGTCTTGAGCTCCTGATCGTTGCAGTCGCGGGAGACGCCCAGAAATTCGTAGTATTCGACTTTGGTCACGTTGGATGCGCTACTCATGCTTCTTTCTGTTGCGGATTATTGACGATACGAACGAGGGCCGGACGGAGCAGCCGGTCGCGGATGCGATATCCCCGGCGAACCTCTTCCAGGACCTGGTGGTCTGGTAAGTCTGTGCGATCGACACTTTCCAATGCCTCGTGCACACGGGGATCGAATCGGGTGCCGACGGACTCCACGGGCTGCACGTTGAGCGCGCGCAGAACATCTTCCATTTGCTTCACGATGAGCTCGATGCCGGCTCGTAACTGTTCCAGTGAGCCGGCAGAACCGAGGGCGAGCTGAAAATTATCCAGCACGGGGAGGAATTGCTCGACCGCACCCGAAACAGCAAAATCGCGGAAGTCTGCGCGTTCCCGCGCCTCCCGCTTGCGCGCGTTCTCAAATTCAGCCTGCAGGCGCGCCAACCGGTCGATTGCCTGGTCGCGTTCACCTTTAAGGCGATCGACCTCGCCCTGCAGATGCGCTGTAAGCGGCGTCATGCGCTGTTGGTCTCGACTTCGGCGGTAGCCGTCTCCACGGAGTCTGCAATCGGATCGTTATTCTGTTGCGCTTCGTTGGCGGGATCAGTGACTTTGCGTGTTGCCATAGTGGATTGAGTGAGAAACCTTTCGCCTACTTGATGCAGATTCGTGAATAACGATGCAGAGCGCTCCGCGCGGGGCTCTACACCTAAAACGGAAGTACCTTATTGCGTCGGCAAGATCCGATCCGAGAGCTGCGCGATGAAAGACACCGCGTTGATCGTCTCCTGATAAGCGATCCGGGTAGAACCAATCACCGCCACCGTTCCCAGGCTCTGCGTACCCAACCGCGTCGGAGCGCCGATAAGGACCAGGTTCCGCATTTCCGGAAAGGTCTCCTCCAGGCCTACTACCACACGCACGGACTGCTGCCGGGCATCCACGTACGCGTCCAGCAGCTCGATCAGGCGCTGCTTGGTTTCCAGAGCATTGAGCAATTGGCGCAATTGCTCGGCGTCCGCCTCGCCCGCAACCAGATTGGCAACTCCCACAATAAAGACGGATTGCCCCGCGCTTTCCTGTTCCAGCGCACCTTTGCGGCAAAGCTCATCGAGCGAACGCATGAGCTGGTCATATTGGCTGCGTTCCTGCTCCAGGCGCCGGGTAAGCTCGGCGCGGATGCGCTCGATCGACCAGCCGCGGAAGTTCTGGTTCAGAAATGCGGCCGCAGCTCTCCAGCTCGGCGAGCGAAAGGTCGCGATCCAGGGTAAGAACGCGATCAAGAACCATTCCGGACTTGGTGACCACCACCGCGAGCACCCGACCGGTGGAGATTCTCGAAAAATGAATATGGTCCAACCAGTAAATCTCCGCTTGCGCGGCCATGGCCACGCCGACCCCGCTCGAAATCAATGACAGCACGTGCGATGTTCTTTCCAAGAATTGCTGAGGGCTGCTCACGCCGGCAAAGCTATCTTCAATTTGATCTCTCCGCTCCTGGGTGAGTGCGCTGGGCACAATTCTCGTACCTCCATGCAGCTGCTCGACGTATAAGCGAAATGCACGCGCCGTCGGGCAACGACCGGCCGAAGTGTGAGGCTGCTCCAACAAGCCCGCCTCACCCAACGAGGCCATTACGTTGCGAATCGTCGCCGCGCTCATCCCATCCTTATTGTCTAATTGGCGCGCTACGGTCTGGGAGGCGACAGGCTCCCCGGTCGCAATATAAAGTTCGATGATCGCGTTCAGGACCAGCCGGTCGCGAGGGCTGATCCGAAGGTCGGAAGACATCGTCCACCTGCCCTAATGCGCTCATTCCACACTGGTTTAAATCAACCAAAGCGCAGACTTGCCAAGACTGATTCTAGAAGCTTGAGTGTTGTACTGTCAAGATAGTAACGGGCAGTTGGGGTGCGCGTTTGTTGAGCGCGGCTGAAGGGTTCGGGCTTCAGCCCAACAAAGCGCGTGGGAGACGAGAAGGGGTTTATCGAGAGTTATTATCCCACTCAAGCCAACGACGGGCTTGAATGGGGCACCCAGCATTTGTTTCCTGTCCGTCCCGGCGCTCAGCGAGGACTACGTTATCTCCAGGATGTTCTCGTCTTTCGCTGACACTGCGAGCGCGCGTTCCGCAACTTTACGCGCTACCTGGAAGAATTGCCGGGCGTGCGCGTTTCCTTCTCCGGCCAGGACGATGGGCAAGCCATGGTCACCCCCGTGGCGAACCTCCGGGTCCAATTCGATGGAACCCAGGAATGCCAGGTTGGCTTGCTTGGCCAGGCGCTCTGCACCGCCGCGGGAGAAGATGTCGATAACCTGGCTGCAGTGGGGGCAGGTGAAGTGGCTCATGTTTTCTACCAGACCCAGCACTTCGACATTGACCTGATGGAACATCTCGAGCGCCTTGCGCGCATCCTGGAGCGAAACATCCGAGGGGGTTGAAATGATGACCGCCCCGGTAAGAGGAACCGTCTGCACCAGCGAGATCACAACATCCCCAGTGCCCGGGGGAAGATCGACGAGAAGAAAATCGAGTTCTCCCCACTGCACCTGTTGCAGGAACTGGCGAATGATCTGGTGCAACATGGGCCCGCGCATCACCAGTGGCTTATCGCCGGGCGAGATAAAGCCCGACCGAGATAAGTTTGACGCCATGAGCAACCAAAGGCTCGATTTGGTTGTTGGGAAGCACGCGCGGCTGCTGGCCAATGCCCATCATGAGGGGGACATTGGGTCCGTAGATGTCAGCGTCGATAAGGCCGACGCGATATCCCAGCTTGACCAGCGCGGTGGCCAGGTTCACTGCGAGCGTGGTTTTGCCGACTCCGCCTTTGCCGGAACCGACAGCGATGATGTTCGATACTCCCGGGAGGGTTTGTGGCCCTGGCGGCGTTTGCATGTGTGCCATATAGAACCCCTTTAAGAACCTGCGTGCTTGTGAACGGCAGCAGCCAGAATTTCTGAGCGCGCGCTCTGCTTGCGCTCGCGCTCGAGTTCACGTTGTTCACGGCGCCGCGCTGCATCGTGGTAGCGGCGCTTGTCCTCGTCGGTGTAGGGTTCCAACGGCGGCACCCGCACCCGGCCTCCTTGAGGGCTGACCGCGACAAAGGTAAGGTACGCCGATGCGACATGGCGCAAGTTGCCGTCAATGGTGTGTTCTACCCACACCTTGACGCCCACCTCCATGGAAGTGCGGAAAGCGCGATTGAGGGAAGACTTCAGAACCAGCAGATCTCCTACGTGGACCGGCGCGATAAAGTCGATGTGGTCCATGGAAGCGGTGACCACGTGCGCACGGGCGTGCCGGTAGGCAGCCATCGCAGCCACCAGGTCGATGTAGTGCATAAGCCGGCCGCCCAGCAGGTTACCCAGCGTGTTGGTGTCGTTGGGCAGGACCAGCTCGGTCATCTCGGAGCGTGAGTCCGCAATCTTGCGGGGCGGAAGCGGCGGATCGTCCATAGGGTTGTGCCTCATAAAACAAACAGTTCAGCGAGCTGGCCTAAACCTAAGTCTCGACAATTGCGTCCATGAATGCAAATTCTCTGCCAGTGCGGCAGTCGCAGAAAGGCTAGAGTAGAAAGAAACCTATGGACAAGATAGCAATGCTCACCGAGATATTGACCCAAAACCCAGGAGATGCCTTTGCCCGCTACGGGTTAGCGATGGAATACGCAAACCAGGGGAAGACGGGCTCCGCGCTGGCGGAGTTCGAGCGGCTGCTCTCTACCCACCCGGACTACACCGCCGGATATTTCATGGCGGCGCAGACGATGGTGAAGGCAGGGCACGTGGACGAGGCTAAGGCGCGCCTCGCTCAGGGCATTGCCAGTGCACAGCGGACCGGCAATGCGCATGCTCTGGGTGAAATGCAGGCATTGCTCGAAGAGCTGGGGTGAAAATCGGGTGGTGAATGTTCACCTCCTGAATCGTGATTGCGGGTGGAAATAAAAGAGGCCGTGCGCCCGATTAGAGTAACTAAAGTTCACTTCCCCGGATTTCCTGTAGAAGTTGTTGGCGTTGAGGACGTTCATGCGGCTTTCCTAAATAAACCCCCCCGCCTCAGCGTATTGGAAAAAGCCACGGGTCGCAGGGGATCAAAACCAGGCTCTTGACAACGGACCGCAGGACGAGAAAGACGAGCATAATAGCAGCAGAATGAAGATACCTTTGTTTCCGCTCGAAGTAGTGCTGTTTCCCGAAGCAGCGCTACCGCTTCACATTTTCGAAGACCGCTATAAAGAGATGATCGGCGTTTGCATGGCAGAGAAGATTCGCTTTCGGAGTGGTCTGTGCCCAGCGCGAAGGCCTAGCCGTGGTTGGCTGCACTGCCGAGATCGTTCGTGTTCTAGAGAAATATCCCGACGGACGGATGGATATCCTCTGCCAGGGAGCGAAGCGTTTCGAGATTGAGAACCTGGATAACTCACGCAGCTTTCTACAGGCCGAGGTCGATTTTTTTGGGGATGACGGCATACCCGCTTCCCGCGCCATGCGAGAGGAGTGCACGGCACTGCATTTTGAAGTGCTGGAGCTGATGGGCGGTGAAAAGTCGCACCGGGCTTTCGATCTGGATGAACCGGTTGCCTTTCGCCTGGCGTGGGCGTCGCCCACCGACCTTGCCTTCCGCATCGAGTTACTGGCGATGCGATCCGATGGCGAGCGCACGGAGAGATTAATCGCCTTCTACACCGCGATGCTGCCCAAGCTGCGCCGGGGCGTGCAAGCAAGCGCTATGGCCGGCCGTAACGGGCACGTCATGTAGCTGCTTTCATAACAGGTCTCCCCATGGTGTAAGGTGACCATAGGGGCTTGAGTCCAGTTGGGAGAAGCGTTCTCGCACTCTCGTTGTTACATCGCAACAGGAAACTCGCTCTAAGGAGCAAAATTATGTCCTCGTCGAGCCGTCTTCCCCAGACTCTGGGTGAACTAGAGAGCAGCAAGGAATTCTACGAAGCGCGCTTGAAAAAGCGCAGCGTGAAAGACGAGTTGCGCGAGAACCTGATTGCCCGCTTGAAGAGCCGGCAGCCGATCTTCCCCGGCATTGTCGGCTATGAAGATACCGTTGTCCCGCAAATTGTGAACGCGGTTTTGTCGAAGCAGAACTTCATTCTGCTGGGACTGCGCGGGCAGGCCAAGAGCCGGATATTGCGCGGGTTGACCGAACTGCTGGACGAGCAGATGCCCTACATCGCTGGCTGCGAGATCCGTGACAACCCATATCACCCTTTGTGCAAACGATGCCGCGATCTGGTTGCCTCGGAGGGGGCGGCCACACCGATTGCGTGGCTGCCGCGCAAGGACCGTTACGTGGAGAAACTGGCGACACCCGATGTAACGGTGGCTGACCTAGTAGGTGATCTTGATCCCATCAAAGCGGCACGTGGTGGACAGGACTTGTCGAATGAGCTGACCATGCACTATGGCCTTCTGCCTAGAGCGAACAGGGGGATCTTCGCCATTAATGAACTTCCCGATCTTGCGGGAAAGATCCAGGTGGCACTGTTCAACATCATGCAGGAAGGCGATGTGCAGATTAAGGGATATCCCGTCCGCCTGGAACTGGACATCGTTCTCACCTTCAGCGCAAACCCTGAGGACTACACCGCACGGGGCAAGATCGTCACGCCGCTAAAGGACCGGATCGGATCAGAGATTCGTACCCACTATCCTGAGACCCTCGAAGAGGGTATGGCCATTACTGCGCAGGAAGCCTGGAGCGAACGGGGTTCAACCAAGATCACGATTCCGCAGTATATGCGCGAGGTGATCGAGCAGGTGGCCTTCTCTGCCCGCGAAGACAAGAAGGTGGATAAGCGCAGCGGCGTCAGCCAACGTTTGCCCATCTCGACCATGGAGTTGGTAGTTTCGAATGCCGAGCGGCGCGCGTTGATGCATGGGGAAAAGCTGGTGGTGCCGAGAATGAGTGATATCTATGCCGCCACGCCGGGAATCACGGGAAAGCTCGAACTGGAGTACGAGGGCGAGATGCGCGGCGCCGATGTGGTGGTGCGGGATCTGATTCGCGCTGCGATCGGCAAAATTTTCGACAAGTATTTCTCCGGCACCAACACCCAGCAGATCGAACAGTGGTTCAACCTGGGAGGTGCGGTGCGCATCGATGACGATCAGCCGTCGCAGGCCATCCTCGAAGAGCTGAAGCAGATCCAGGGTCTGTTTACGCAGCTGTCACCGCTGGCCGTTAAGGCCTCCGACGCACCAGAGATTGCAGTCGCTGGTGCGGAATTTTTGCTCGAGGGCATGTACGCCCACAAACGCTTGAGCCGGAGTGAAGAACGCGGCTTTAGCGCCCAGGAGAAGCCAACACGCAAGCAGGAGCGATTGGAGCAGGATCGCGATTACGACGACTTCCAGGAGCAACGGCGCACCCGTCGCGGCTTTAACTAGACCTCCGTCTCTCCGGTCATTCTCCGAGGATCTGTGGATGAAACGAATTCGCTACACCAAATACACCGGCGACCCGGCCTCGGAGATGAGCATGGAAGACCTGCTCAAGGCGTTGTCGGAATATCTGCTGGATTCCGGCTTTCAGGACCCGTGGTCGCGCTTCGCCGAGCTTGACGGCGAGCACACGATGGACAACCTGCGCGAGGCCTTGCGGCAGGCTCTGGAAGCGGGCGACCTTTTCGATGGCGAGATGCAGCAGCGCATCGATGAGATGGTGGAGAATGGCCAGCTTGACGAGCTCATCGAAAAAATCATGCAGCGCATGGAGCAGGAGAACTACATCTCCACCCAAGGACGGCAGGATCCCAATCCGCGATCGGCGGGCGGCCAAGCCGGGATGGCCGAGGGTCAAGTGCGCTTCGAGGTGACCGATAAGAGCCTGGACTTTCTGGGATTTAAGACGTTGCGCGATCTGCTGGGGTCGCTAGGGAAATCCAGCTTTGGACGCCACGATACCCGGCATTTTGCCACCGGCATTGAAGCCAGCGGCGCCTCCAAGATGTACGAGTTCGGCGACGTGCTCAACCTGGATACGACCACGACTCTAAGCGCGGCGATTGCGCGGGAAGGCATTTCGATGCCTCTCAACCTGGAGTACTCCGATCTGCATGTGCACCAGTGCGAGTATCAGAGTTCCTGCGCCACGGTAGTGATGCTGGATTGTTCTCACTCCATGATCTTGTACGGTGAAGACCGCTTTACGCCGGCCAAGAAGGTGGCCATGGCGCTCTCGCATCTGATTCGGACGCAGTACCCTGGCGACTCGCTTTCGCTGGTGCTGTTTCATGACTCGGCGGAGGAAGTGCCTATATCCCAGATCGCGCGGGTCAAGGTTGGACCGCACTACACCAATACCCGCGAAGGGCTGCGCGTGGCACAGCGGATCCTGGAACGGCAGCGCAAAGACATGAAGCAGATTGTGATGATCACAGACGGCAAGCCTTCCGCGCTTACGTTGCCGGATGGGCGGATTTATAAGAATGCCTTCGGGCTGGATCCGCTGGTGGTGAGTGAGACGCTGGAGGAAGTCGCCCGGTGTAAGCGATCTAACATCATGATCAATACGTTTATGCTGGCGTCGGATCTTGGATTGGTGCAGTTCGTGCAGAAGATGACCAAGATGTGCCGTGGCAAGGCGTACTTTACGACACCGGATACGCTGGGTGAATATCTGCTGATGGATTACATGTCGCGCAAGATGAAGACCATCCACTAGTTCCTCTATCCGCAATAAATCGATGGGTGGGCCGTATCTCGCTCGTTTTCCGCGAGAGGTGGGATTCCGCTGCGCCCGACCGGCCGCTCTTCGGACTTCAAGAGTTAGAGGGAGAGAACAGCGGTATCCCATATCTCGCGAAAAACGAGCGAGATATGGGCCACCCGTCGATTTATTGCGGGGAGAGAATTCAAGCGAGAAGCGATTAGTTTTTTGCCATGTAGATGAAGCGCAGGATGAAGAGAGCCGCCAGGGTGAAGAGCATCCAGTCTTGTCGGGTGGCTTGGCCACGTAGGAGGCGCAGTATCGCGAAAGAGGTAATACCGAAGGCCAAGCCGTTGGCGATTGAAAAGGTCAACGGGATGGTGATCAGGGTGAGAAAGGCGGGCACCGCTACCATGGGGTCCGCCCATTCGATTTCGGTGACGGCAGAGATCATCAAGGAGCCCACCAGGATTAGCGCCGGCGCGGTGGCGGCGATCGGTATGCTGGCCACCAACGGCGCGACAAACAGAGCTAGCAAGAACAACAGGCCGGTGACGACTGAGGCGATGCCGGTCCTGCCACCCACGGCGACTCCCGATGCGCTTTCGATGTAGCTCACCACCGTACTTGTACCTGCCATGGAACCGGCCAGCGTCGCCGTGGCATCGGCAAAGAGAATCCGGTTCAGGCGCGGAATCTCGCCGTCCGGGTTCACTAAGCCTGCCTTCTTGGTAACCGCCACCAGCGTGCCCACGTTATCGAAGAGGTCGACGAACAGAAATACGAAAATGACTTCCAGCAGCCCTTCGCCGAAGCTTCCTCTTAAGTGCAGAGCCCCGCGAATGTCGAGCTGGAATGCGGTCGCGGTGAGGTCCTGCATACGGTAATGGACGGGGTGCCACTTGACGATACCGAGTGCAAAGCCCGCAGCAGTGGTCCCCAGAATACCGAGCAGCATTGCGGTGCGCACCCGCCATGCTTGTAGCACGGCTATGGTGAGCAGGCAGACGCACGCCAGGGCGGTCTGCGGCGCTCGCAGGTTGCCCATGCCCACAACAGTCGCGGCATTGGGCACAATGATGCCGGCATCGCGCAGGCCAACAAAGGCAACAAACAGACCCACCCCCGCAGCTACCGATGCAAACAGCTCGCGGGGGATGGCATTCACGATCAACTGGCGAATGCCGGCCGCTGTCAACAACAGAAAAACGCAGCCGGATAGGAAGACACAGCCCAGCGCTGTCCTCCAGGGAACACCCATGCCCTTGACTACGGTGAAAGCAAAGTACGCGTTCAGGCCCATGCCCGGCGCGAGGGCGATTGGGTAGTTAGCAATGAGACCCATCAGGATGCAGCCGATGGCCGCCGACAGGCAGGTGGCAGCGGCAACCGCAGGCACGGGCATGCCGGCCTCGCTCAGTATGTCGGGGTTCACAAAGACGATGTACGCCATGGTGAGAAACGTGGTGGCCCCGGCGAGAATCTCCGTCCGCCAAGTGGATCCACGTTCCTCGATATGAAAAATTCGCTCGAAATAACTCAGCGTTCGCGGGCTGTGTCCCGGTACCGTCGTGCTCATGGTTTCTCCTTTAGCTGCGAGCCCGGTATGCGATCCTGGTATCGATCCCAATTCGTAACAATTTCTGATACGACCGCATTGCCCACGCGATAGGCGGCCTCCAGTGCCGGAAGGTAAGCACTGTAGCGGTGGCCCGAACTGGCGGCCAGGCTTTCGGCAGCCGTTAAGCCAGTCGGCGGCTGATCGAAGTTGCTTACCGTGCGCAGCACCATCACCCGGTTCAGATCAACGCGCCCGGCATGATGAAGAAAGCTCAGCGATTGCAAAACGCCGGTATCTTCCATCGCCGAAGTGACAAAATTGCCCTTGCCGTCCGTGTGGTAGCTGACCCATTGATTCGCCCATTGATCGAGCAGCTTGCCGTGCCAGAAGGTGGAGGAGGAAAGTGTATCTCCCTTGAGCACGAATGGTGGACGATGGGCATTCGCCCCGGCAAAATGCGCACGCGCTGTTTTCAACTGGGCCGAGTCGTCGAGCTTGACGGCTTTCGTTTGCTGGTAAGCCCACTCCCGCAGATCCGGGTTGAGATGAAACATGGCGAAGAGATCGTCGTTACGCGGCTGTTCGTAAGGCTTGGTTTTGCCCAGCGGCACATAGCCGGTGGTCCATTGCGGAGGTATCTCCCGGCTGTCGATCTCGTACGCAAGATCGCCATCCACCACCCACTCCGCCCAGACAGCGGAACCCAGGGAAGCATCTTCGGGGTCGGCCCCGGAGATGCCGGCGACCAGCCAATATGCCTTGCTGAAATCGAAGCGAGGATCAAGGCCGAGGGCCATGATGGAGGCGGCCGCCCTGGCCGTGCCGACGCCCGCCAGCACTCCCAAGACACCTTGATCGTTCATGCGCAAGTCGTGAAAGCCCTGGGGAAAGGGGAAGATGTGGTCGAGGTGTTCGCGTTCGACCCAATACTGGTACTCGCCCGGCGTATCGCCCTGATCGGCTCCGGGCTCAAAGAGCGCGATGACCACTACCTTGACGGGAATCGGCGCCGCCCATGCGCTCGCAGCAGACAGGATGCAAACGAAAAGGGCCAGCAATCGAGTGCTCATACGGGAGCATAGACGGAAGTCGGCTCAGGGACCAACAGAAAAGAAATCGCCGCTTAGTACACGATCTTCGACTGGTGTTCCTGCCAGGCGCGAAAGTTCTCGATTGCGAGTTCCGGCAGCAAGCGCCGCATGGGTAACTTACGTTCACCGGGCGGCACGCTAAGTTCCTCATAGATAAAGTGGTCGTCGAATCCGACTGCGGCGGCGTCATGACACGTATTGCCGTAGACGACCGAGTCCAGCCGAACCCAGTAGATCGCGCCCAGGCACATAGGACAGGGCTCACAACTGGTGTACAGCACGCAGCCTGGTAACTGAAAGGTCCCCAGCGCTTTGCACGCGGCGCGAATAGCGTTCACCTCGGCGTGAGCGGTTGGATCATTGGATGCGGTCACGAGGTTGACGCCGGTGGCGACGACTTCCTGGTCCTTTACGATGACCGCACCGAAAGGACCGCCCTGTCCGCTGAGCACGTTTTCCGTGGCCAGCCGGACGGCCAGTTGCATGAAGTCATTGTCGCTCTGCATGTTCATCCCTCACCGGCGATTTCGCTTGCACTCTTAGAAGGGCTGCCCGAATATCCGAAGTATGACACAGGCCTTTGTCTCCAGCCGCGTGGTGACGCCCGAGGGAGTGCGGCCGGCAGCAGTGATCGTAGAGCAGGGACGCATTCAGGCGGTACGCGAGCCCGGAGACGTGCCTCGCGTCGCCCTACTGCATTCATTCGGAGACCTGGTGCTGCTGCCCGGCTTGGTGGATTCACACGTGCACGTGAACGAACCAGGACGGACGGAATGGGAAGGCTTTGCCACTGCCACGCGCGCAGCTGCCGCCGGAGGTTACACCACCCTGGTCGATATGCCGCTCAATTGCCTACCCGAGACCACCACGGTAGCGGCACTCGAAGCCAAGCGCGATGCGGCTGCGGGGAAATGCCGCGTGGATTGGGTGCCTTGGGGTGGATTGACGGGACAAAACCGTGAACACATTGCTCCCTTGGCGGCAGCAGGCGTGGCTGGGTTCAAATGCTTTCTGGTCGATCCTGGCATTGAAGGTTTGACCTTGATCGAACCGCAAGAACTCGAGGCAGCGTCGCCTGCGCTCGCCAGCAGCGGCTTGCCGTTGCTGGTCCATGCAGAGTTAGCCGAGTATCTCTCAGCTGATGGAGATACAGATGACTGGCGGCAGTACGCGACATGGCTGCGCTCGCGTCCTGATGAATCGGAGTTATCGGCGATCCGTTTGCTTATTGGGCTTTGCCGCAAGTACGAGTTTCGACTACACATCGTCCATGTAGCCACGGCAATGGCGCTTGATGATTTGCGCCAGGCTCGAGCTGAGGGCCTGCCGGTTACCGCGGAGACTTGCCCTCACTACCTACACTTTTCCGCCGAAGAGATTCCAGCCGGCGGCACGCTGTTCAAGTGCGCGCCTCCCATCCGGTCACGAGCGAATCGGGAAGCGCTGTGGCAAGGGCTTCGCGATGGCATCATCGATTTGATCGCGACCGATCACTCCCCTTGCCCGCCGCACATGAAGGAAGGAGACTTCCGCAGCGCGTGGGGGGGAATTCCCAGCCTGAGTGTAGCCATCTCTGTTATTTGGACGGAGATGCGGAAACGCGATCTACCCATCCAGGACCTGGTGCGCTGGATGTCCACGCAGCCGGCGAAACTTGCGGGGCTCGACGGACACAAAGGAGCGATCGCCACGGGATACGACGCGGACCTGGTCGTCTTCGATCCGGATGCCGAGTTCGTCCCGAGCACGGCGGACCTGCATTACCGCCACCCTGTATCCCCTTACCTTGGGGAGCAGTTACAGGGCAGGGTGAAGGCGACATTCGTCCGGGGCGCCGGCGTATTTAAGGACGGATCATTCCCGGGTCCCCCCGTCGGCAGGGAGCAGCAGCCCCGGGGGAAACTTGCGCAGGTATGATCGCAGGTTAAGAGTTGAAGGTTTAGGCTGAAAGAAAGAGAGGAGGTCCTATTTGCAAACCCGCGTCGTGGGCGTCTCGGTTCCCCGCAAAGAGGGCGTCCCCAAGTTAACCGGCAAGGCTCGCTATATCGACGATCTCTCGTTTCCGGGCATGCTCTTTGGCGCAACGGTGCGAAGTACGATCGCCCGCGGGGCAATCGAAGAGATCAAATTCGGTGAGGGCATCGCCTGGCACGAGTTCACCATCGTTACGGCTAAAGATATTCCCGGCCGTAATATCGTCGCGCTCATCATGGACGATCAGCCCTGCCTGGCGGATGGAGTAGTCAATCATCCGGAAGAACCGATCCTGCTGCTTGCGCACCCCGACCGGCATGCTCTGGCAGCCGCCGTGGCGGCAGTGAAGATCTGCTATAAGCCTTCACCGTCGATTCATACCATTGAAGAGAGCGAGCGCCGGGAACAGATCATCTGGGGTGAGGACAACATCTTCAAGAGCTACCTGATGCAAAAGGGTGATGTGGACCAGGCATGGAAGGACGCGGCCTGGATCGTCGAAGGAGAATACAGCACCGGCGCTCAAGAGCAACTGTACATCGAACCCAATGGAGTGATCGCACAGGCAGGTGATACGGGAGGACTGACCATCTGGGGCTCGATGCAGTGCCCGTTTTACGTACACAAGGCGCTGGTGGCGCTTACCGGCTTACCCGCCGAGAACGTGCGCGTGATACAGGCCGAGACCGGCGGAGCTTTTGGGGGCAAAGAAGAATATCCCTCGATGATCGCCGGACACGCAGCACTGCTGGCCATGAAGTCAAAACGCCCGGTAAAGATTATCTATGACCGTATGGAAGACATGGCGGCCACCACCAAGCGTCATCCCTCGCGCACCCGGCATCGCACGGCGGTCAGCGCCGACGGCAAACTGCTCGCGGCCGAGATTGAGTTTGTCACCGATGGGGGCGCTTACGCCACCTTGTCCTCGACAGTGTTATCGCGCGGCACCATCCACGCAGGCGGCCCCTACTTTTGGCCCAACATTCGCGTCCATGCCAAGTCGTACGCCACGAACACGCCGCCGCATGGAGCCTTCCGCGGCTTCGGTGCTCCGCAAAGCCTGTTTGCCCTGGAGCGGCACATGGACCATGTGGCGAAAGCCATTGGCATGGCTCCCGATGAATTCCGACGGCGCAACTTGTTGCACCAGGGGATGACGACGGCAACCAACCAAATGATTAATGACCCGATCGTCCTCGATCAGATGCTCGAACGCGCACTCAAACTCACCGATTATCACGCCAAGGTGGAGCAGTTTGCTGCGCACAACCCGGGCAGCACGAAGAAGAAAGGCATTGGCATCGCGGCGTTTCTCCACGGCGCCGGTTTTACCGGTTCCGGTGAACGCTATCTCAATGCGTTGGTAGGCGTGGAAGCAGCGGCCTCGGGCGGCCTGCGCGTTCTGGTGTCGAGTACCGAGTTTGGCCAGGGAACCAACACCATTCTTTGCCAGATTGCCGCGGAGACGTTGGGATTGGAGTACGACGACGTCAGCATGGCGCCGGTCGATACCAGCATCAGCCCCAACAGCGGGCCTACGGTAGCTTCGCGGACGGCGATGATCATCGGCAAGATTGTGCAGGCCGCGGCTTTGAAGATGCGGCAAACGCTGATCGATAGCGGATTGTTCGAGCCTGACGGCGGTCGCGAGCAGTTCCTGGCGGCTTGCCAGGCTTACCGCAAACAATTTGGTGAGCTGCAATCTTTCAGCCGCTATGAGGCGGCGCCGAATATCTTCTGGAACGATGAGCTTTATAGCGGCGAGGCCTATGGGGCTTATGGCTGGGCAGTCTACGTGGCGGAAGTCTCGGTCGATACTTTGACCTACAGCGTTACCATCGATGACTTTGTTGCCTTGCAGGATGTTGGGAAGGTGCTGCATCCAGTGCTCGCCGCCGGGCAAATTGAAGGCGGCGTCGCCCAGGGAATCGGCTATGCGCTTTATGAGAAGGTGCAGTGGCAGGACGGGCGCATGATCAACAACCAGATGACCAACTACATCATGCCCACCGCGGAAGACATCCCGCCGATTCGCGTGTTCTTCGAGGAGGTACCTTATCAGTACGGACCCTATGGAGCTAAGGGCATTGGCGAGTTGCCTATGGACGGGCCCGCACCCGCGATCGTGAATGCTGTCGTCCACGCAACCGGGGTTAACTTCAACTCGATCCCCTTGCTGCCGGAAGATATTTTTCGCGGCCTGACTGCGGAACGCGAGCGCCCGGCAGAGCCATTGGCGGCGGCGTTGGCGGCGGAGGGAAGCCAATGAGCGCCCGCCCCTGCGAAGTTTCCTTTACCGTGAATGGCGACGCGCACACGGTTTCGGTTTATCCCATGGAGCGCCTGCTCGACGTCTTGCGCACTGAACTGGGACTCACCGGAGCCAAGGAAGGGTGCGGCGAAGGAGAATGCGGTTCCTGCTCCGTACTGATGAACGGTGCACTGGTGAACAGCTGCCTGGTTCCCGTGCTCCAGGCTCAGGGTGCTACGTTGTGCACGATCGAGGGACTTGCGTCTGACGGAGTGTTGCATCCGGTACAGAAGGCGTTTCTCAAATGCGGGGGCGCGCAATGCGGCATCTGCACGCCAGGTATGGTAATGGCCACGGTTCATCTTCTGCACTGCAATCCTTCGCCGACGCTGGAACAGGTTCGCGAAGGTCTGGGCGGAAACCTGTGCCGTTGCACCGGCTATACGCGTATCTTTCAAGCGGTGTTAGAAGCGGCGCAGACAGGCATCGAGGGATGAGAGCCCAGCCATCGGAATACGAACTGGTAGCACCGGGCAAGCTATCCGCGGTGCTCGATCTGCTGGCGCGCGAGCCCGGGGTGTGGCTACCGATGGCCGGCGGCACCGAAGTGATGGTGCAGTACGGCGCGGGCAGGCTCGGAGCGCGCAAGCTGGTCAGCTTGTGGGGACTGCCGGAGTTGCGGCGCATCGAACGCACCGAACAAGAGCTGATCATCGGCGCGGGATGCACATACACCGATCTGAGAAGCCATCCAATAGTTACGCAGGAGTTCCCTTTGCTGGCGCGCGCGGCCTCCTGGACCGGCAGCATTGCCAACCAGAACCGCGGCACGCTCGGAGGAAACATCGTGAACGCATCGCCAGCCGCCGATTCCCTTCCCTCCTTGCTGGTTTACGAGGCCGAACTGCATCTGATTTCTGCGCGCGGCCCACGGCGCGTTCCGTACGGCGATTTCCATACTGGCTACAAGAAGACCGTGCTGGCGCCCGATGAGATCATCAGCGGCATTGCGCTGCAACCACGATTTGCTGCTTATCACGCCTATTCCCGAAAAGTCGGCACGCGCAACGCACAAGCCATCGCCAAGCTCTGCCTGGCCGGGTTGGGCCGGGTCTCCGACAACAAAATCGAAGATGTGCGGGTGGCCATCGGCAGTATGGCGGTCACGCCGTTGCGGCTGCGGCGGACCGAAGAGGTGCTGCTTGGCCGGGCTTGGAGCTCGACCCTGGTTGGCGAAGCGCGGCGGGCGATGGAAACGGAAGTCGCTCCCATCGATGACATTCGCTCCAGCGCAGATTACCGGCTCCATGTAGCCGGCAATCTACTGCAGGAGTTTCTCGAGGGTCTCTTCCGATGAACCCGGTATTGGTGCGTTGGCATACACTGTCGCGCGAAGAGGCGGCACTGGAAGTCCTCTCCTGTTGCGGCTCTCGCGCCTGGGCTGCGCAGTTAGCGGCGATGCGGCCATTTGCCGATGAGCCGAGTCTCTTCGCAGCCGCTGACCGCTGCTGGCAACGCCTACCGGAAGCAGATTGGCTGGAAGCCTTCCGCAGCCATCCGCGGATTGGAGAAAAGCATGCTGCGAATAAGACCACTGCGGCCTCTACAGCGTGGTCCAGCTCAGAACAGAGCCAGATGAAACTCGCTGATGCTGCTATCCTACTGCGCATGCAACAGGGTCATCGCGAATACGAAGAGCGCTTTGGGCGCATCTTTATCGTCTGCGCCAGCGGAAAAGAGCCTTCGGAGTTGCTGCAGATCATGGAACGACGCCTCAGCAATGATCCCGCGGAGGAACTGCTTGAGTCGGCGGTACAACAACAGCAGATCATGCAACTAAGGCTGCGCAAGTGGCTGGCTGCATCGGAGGCTGTATGAGCCGCATCTCTACCCATGTTCTTGATACAGCGCTCGGCCGCCCGGCTGCCGGCATGATGGTGCACCTGGAATATGCCGGCCCTTCTGGTGAGTGGGAAAACCTTGGTGCGCACGAGACCGACGGCGATGGCCGCTGCGCCAACCTTCTTCCCCAGGACGGAGCTTTGCGGCCGGGGCAATATCGAGTGCGCTTCGAGACCGGTACCTATCACGCCGTACAAGGGGTCAAAGGGCTTTACGTCACGGTTGAGATCATCGTAACCGTGCGCCCGGAGGACACCCATTTGCACGTTCCGTTACTCTTGAGCCCAAATGGCTATACCACCTACAGGGGGAGCTAGCCGGTGATTACCCTGGCAGAGAATAGCTACGGAAAATCGAGCGTGCGCGTGATGAAGGTACAGCGCGATGGTCCGCTGCATACGGTAAAGGAGTGGAAGGTCGAAGTCCTGCTCTCGGGTGACTTCGAAAGCTGCTTCACTACGGGTGATAACAGCGGGATTCTGCCCACGGACACAATGAAGAACACGGTGTATTCGCGGGCCCGCGAGAGCACGGCCGAGTATATCGAGGACTTTGCCCGGGAGTTGGCTGAGTTTTTTCTCGGTAGCAACCCGCAGGTGGAACGCGTTGTGATCAACATTGCCAGTACAGCCTGGGATCATGCGTTGGTTCAGGGTAAGCCGCATCCGTCTACGTTTGTCCGCGGCAGCGGTGAGACCCAAACCACCGCGGTTACGTATGTTCGGGGGGGTGGGGTCTCTGTCACCTCCGGCCTGGACGGCCTGGTGGTGCTCAAGACGTCCAACTCGGGCTTCGAGGGATATATAAAAGATTCGCTTACCACGCTGCCGGAGACGGCGGACAGGCTTTTCGGCACCTCTATGTCTGCGCAATGGGAGTATCAGTCGGAGGTTTTACCTTTTGAAGGGTTGCGCAGCAAGCTGCGGGAGACACTGATCCAGGCCTTTGCCGAGCACGACAGTAAGTCGGTGCAACATACCCTCTATGCCATGGCACAGGCTGCGCTTGAGAGCGTCCCGGAGATTTTGGACATAGAGCTGGCGATGCCTAATAAGCATTGTCTGCTGGTGGATCTGTCTCGGTTTGGGCAGACAAATCCGAATCAGATTTTCGTGCCCACGGATGAGCCGTATGGCAATATTGTGGCCCGTATCTGCAGAGAGCCTTAGTCGCACCCGTCGGTTTGCGGCTGAGATGGAGCCGCTTATTGAACGCTCCTTTACTTGATTCGTGCAGCGTAGCTTGATACCGACGAAAGCCATTATGGGGCTGCGCTCGTCGTTTTCGGCCCAGGTACGCTTGGGCGAACCTGGGGCACCCGTCCTACTCCGTAAGACTTGGTTTGGCCTCGACGGGTTAATCTAACTATGGTTCCCACGACTCGAGATTTGTGGCTGGGAGAGAGGTATCCGAGGGATACAAATGCCATTTGAGATGCGAGAGCTGGCGGAGAAGGTCATTGCCCGCTGCAGCTACCTCGCCCAATTCAGCGAAGAGCCGGGTCAAATCAAGCGCACCTTTCTTTCCCCTGCAATGCGCGATTGCATGCAGGCCGTACAAGGCTGGATGGAAGATGCCGGCATGCAGGTCGTGACCGATGCAGCCGGCAATCTCCGTGGACGCTATCCGGGTTCCTCGAACACGTCTCTGATGATCGGCTCGCATCTCGATACCGTTCCTAACAGTGGCGCCTTCGACGGCGTCCTGGGCGTGATGATGGGGCTGGCGCTGATCGAGGCGCTGGAGCGGGAGAAGTTGCCCTTTGCTATCGAACTAGTCGGATTCTCTGAAGAAGAGGGGGTACGTTATAGCCTTCCCTTTATCGGCAGCCGGGCGCTGGTTGGGCGATTGGATACGCAGTTGTTGGCCACCAAAGACGCGGATGGAATCTCCCTTGCCCAGGCTCTGAAGTTGTTCGGATTAGACCCGATGAAGATAAAGGATTGCCAGGTTTCCGAGGATGTCGCGGCCTATCTTGAGTTCCACATCGAGCAGGGCATCCTGCTGGAAAGCGAAGATAAGTCGCTCGGGGTGGTGCAGGCGATTGCCGGCCAGAGCCGTGCGGAAATCACCTTTACCGGCCGGGCCCGCCATGCCGGCACGACGCCGATGCGTCTGCGCAACGACGCCGTCGCAGGCGCAGCGGAATGGATCAGTCGAGGTGGAGCGCGTTGGTTTGGGAACTCCTGGCTTGGTGTCCACTGTCGGTGATCTGCGCACCCATCCGGGAGCGGGAAATGTCGTTGCCGGGCAACTGCGCGCCAGCCTGGATGTGCGCCACGGGGAAGATTCCGTCCGACACCAGGCGGTGGATCACCTACTCGCCGAGGCGCTGTCGATCGCCACACGGCGCGGGCCTCACGACGGTGAGTAAAATGCTGATGGACCAACCCGCGGTGAAGATGGATGCCCGGTTGTGTGCCGCTGGCGGCGGACGCGATCCGCGGCATAGGGATCGAACCGGTCTCCATGGTGAGCGGGGCGGGCCACGATGCAATGATTTTGGCGGAGCGGGTTCCCAGCACGATGATCTTTCTACGCAGCCCTGGCGGCATCAGCCATCATCCCGACGAGTCAGTTCGACCTGAGGATGTTGAAAATGCACTCGCCGCGGGCTTGGCATTCTTGCGCAACTTCGACAGCTGCTACGCGCCATCCGTAAAGGAGCAAAGCACTCCGCATGCATAACCTGGGACTTACCCGCAGCGATCGCCAACCCACCCACCTGCTGCAAACGCCGGATACTTTTGTGGGCATGCCCCTGCCCGGCTTCGATTCTGTAACCGTAATTGTGCATGCAGCGCCCGCCATCGGAGCCGCATTCACGCAGTACACGGCGGAGTTCGAGCCCGGAGGTTCGCTGGGGCCGGCTCATGGCCAGCGCTTTCTCTATGTGCTGGAAGGCGCGGTATCGGTGCTTGTGGGCGGCAAGGCGCAGCAGCTTGCTCCGGGTGGGTTTGCCCATCTGCCCGCCAACCAGCCACACACCGTGAAGGCGTCGACGCGAAGCCGTGTCGCGGTGATTGAGAAGCCGGCTATATCGCTGCTGGATGAGGCCCCGCGCCCGCGCTATTTTCGGCAGCGAGGACGCCGTCGACTCGCAACCCCTGGGTGGGGACGAGGCGCTCCAGGTAAAGCAGCTGCTGCCTACCATGCCGGGCCTCGATTACGCGGTGAACACGATGACCTACCAGCCCGGCGCTGCACTGGCCCAGGTGGAGATCCACGTGATGGAGCACGGGCTGCTGATGCTGCAGGGCGGCGGTATCTACCGGCTCGGGAACTCCTGGTATCCGGTGCAGACGGGAGATTTTATCTGGATGGCGCCCTACTGCCCGCAGTGGTTCGGCGCGCTGGGCAAAACTCCGGCAAAATATTTGATTTACAAAGATTGGAATCGCCACCCGCTCCCCGGAAGGTAAATGCCTATGCAAGTGCAAATAGATCGAGATCGATTGCTCGCCGACATCGAGATGCTGGCCTCTGTTTTCTGACGACACGCCGCCCGGCATCTCCCGCCTGGTCTTTGCCGAGGCGGACCAGGAGGCGCGCGTCTGGCTCAAGGCGCAATGCCGCGATGCCGGCTTGTCGGTGCGCGAGGACGCGGTCGGCAATATGTTTGCCCGCTGGACGGGCGCCCGGCCGGAGCTTGGGGCGATCGGCACCGGCTCGCATATCGACGCCATTCCGCACTCGGGAAAGTTTGACGGCACGGTGGGCGTGCTGGGCGGTCTGGAGGCGATTCGTGCTTTGCGGCAGAGCGGATTCCAACCGCAGCGCTCCATCGAGCTGTTGCTCTTTACCGCTGAGGAGCCCACACGCTTCGGCCTGGGATGCCTGGGCAGCCGGATGCTGGGCGGCGGCCTGGACAGCGCCGCGGACGCGCGCCTGAGGGATTCCGAAGGCAACACGCTGGCCCAGCTGCGCGCAGCTGCCGGCTTCCATGGCTCGCTCGACCAGGTGCGCCTGCACGATGGATACTATGCGGCCTTTGTCGAATTGCACATCGAGCAGGGTCCGCTGCTGGAGAAGGAAGGTTTGGCGGTGGGTGTGGTCACCAGCATTGCTGCGCCCGCGGCTTTGCGCATTACGTGTCGAGGGCGAGGGAGGTCATGCCGGAGGGGTGCTCATGCATGACCGCAAGGACGCCTTTTGTGCTGCCGCGGAGATCGTGCTCGCCATCGAAGAACGTGCGCTTGCGACCGGCTCTGTGGACACTTGCGCCACCGTGGGCAAGTGCCACGTCTATCCCGGAGCGGTGAACAGTATTCCCAGCCGGGTAGAGATGGAAGCCGATATCCGCGACACCGACGAGCAGCGCAGAAACCAGGTGCTGCGCGAAATCGAGCATGCCTGCGCGCGGGTGGCGGCCAAGCGCAATGTCCAGGTGCAGGTCACGCCCATCAATGCCGATGCTCCGGCCACTTGCTCACCGCAGATCATCGATGCCGCGGTGCAGGCTGCGGCTGAGAATGGGCTCGCTTACAAAAAGATGGTCAGCCGCGCCTACCACGACTCTCTGTTCATGGCCCGCATCGCGCCGGTCGGGATGGTGTTCATCCCTTGCCGTGGGGGAGTGAGTCATCGTCCCGACGAGTATTCCGCGCCGCAGGAGATCGAGAATGGCGCCAAGGTGCTGGCCGGGACGTTGGCCAAGTTGTCTACTGGAGGGGTGAGAGCGGGCAGTGGCTGCTAGTGAAGAGAACCGCAGGTCCCTCCACTACGCTACGCTCCGGTCACGTCGTAGGCGGGATGACAATTTCCATGTTGGAAGCTACAGTAGCTGCCTTCGACCAAACAGCAGTGTGATCATCCCGACCGGGGTGCAGCGGCTGGAGGGACCTGCGGTTTCTTTCTAGGCTTGGCCCTCGACATCGGGCATGACGAGATAGAGCAAGATAATGCCTGCGATCGCGAACATGTGATCGGCCCCGGATTCGCCGCTCCATTCCTTCGATTGCCACATCAGAAACCACTCGTTGCCTACAGTCAAGAAGGCCGACAGCCACATCAGCAAGCTGAGCGTGAGCGCCACAACTCCCAGCTTCTTGGCGGCATTGAAGGTGGCCGCGCTCGATCGCAGATTGCGGATCAGGCGAATCCCTCCCCAATACAGGAGCAGACCGGTCACAATCTCCCAGCAGACGATGGACCCGAAAAAGAGCCAGGGAACCATGGGCGAGTGAATGGAGCGCCACATACCGTTGTTTCCCGGAAAGGTGGTGTCCATCAGCAGAACATGGCGTACGAAGGTCAGGTTGGAGTTGTAATCGTTGGTATTGTTAAACACCACCAGCGTGTAATAGAAGCCAAGCGCAAAGAGAAGCAGCGCCTTGGAGGCACGAATCGTCATTTTTGTTCTCCTGGTGCAAAGGTGGCGAAGTAGGCGCGCAGCGCAGCGATGGTCTGGTCATCATACTCGGGGCTGGCGGCCATTCTACTGTGCGGGTTCAGGGCCTGCGGATTGCGTACGTACTTGGCAAAAAATTCCGGACTTCCCTTGGCCATCGCGGCCAGCACAGGCCAGGCGAGAGATGCCATGTGGCCGCCCTCGGCGCCCATGTTGTGGCAGCGATAGCAATTCTGTTGCGCGATCCGGTAGCCGTCCATGACCGGCGAGCCGGGAGCGAAATTGCCGCGCGGCGCAATGGGGCCGAAGACTTCGCTCTCGTTGCGGAAGTCGAGGCGCACGACCTGAAAAGGAATCTGCGCTTCGTCGTTGTGGGAAAGCACTTTGAAGGATGGAGTAAAGCTGGGGTTCGCGACCACATACGGTCCCAGTTCGCCGCCGTTCTCCGCCTTGGGCCAGCTCTCCTGTGATTTGCCATCCACCGTCAGCACCAGAACGGGATGGTGGGCTGCGAGATAAGAGGCCGGGTAGTTGCTGCGATACCCGTCTTTGCATATCGCCACCACCATATCCCCGTGGGCGTCCAACAAACGACGCAACTGATCGAGAGCGACGCCGCCCAGGCGCGCCGGCGCGGGAAAGTTCGAATCATTGGAGGCCATGAAGCTGACCTGGGGTAATTGGAGCAGGTCCTGGTAGGAGATAAATTCGCCCGCACCTGAGATCGCTCCGCCCACCTCGAGGTCTGTCGGGGCTTGCCGTGTTGCGTGCAAGAGTGGACTGCGTGAAGCGGTTTGCGCGGAAAGCAACAGCGTGCCGGCAACGATCAGGGCGGCAACCACTCTTTTCATTGGCATATGCTAATGCATTTTTCTCCAAGCAAATGGAAAAGTGACTGCGATTGCGACTTGGTCTATTTGGAAACCGCCGGCGTAGTATTGGGCGTCTCACCTTTGCGCACGGCGGCAACACCTCTCCAATCTTCCAGATCCTGATCCGGTTTTTCTTTCCGGTATTTGGCATAGAGTGCAATGCCTTCGGGATCCTCAAGAATATCGACCTGAACGCCCTTTTCCCGCATCAACTGCTCGGTCCCGGAGGCATTGGTGACATCGCCGACGACCACCCTTCTGAACTGGCGCATGTAGATGAGCGTTGCGCAAATGTCACAGGGGGTAAGGGTCGTAAACATGGTCGTCTTGCTGAAGTCCAGACGCCCGGCATCCCGCGCCGCGGAAGTCTCACCGTGATTGTAAGGGTGGTTTTCCTGGACCAATGTGTTGTGCCCCTTGCCCACGATCTTGCGCGTTTCATCGTCAATGATCACGCCGCCAATCGGAGAGCCGCCTTCTCCATATCCTTTGAGCGCCAGCAGGACTGCGATACGCATGAAGTCCCTGTCGGTCAGTTTCTTGAAGAATCCATCTTCGACAATCGCCGCCAGGCTCCTGGTCGGAAGATGAGCAATGGTGTTCAGAACCTCTTGGGTCACAGGAGTGTCGCTGGTAATAAACGCTTTCATAGGCTCCTCAAGTAGGGAGTTTCATTCTCTAAGGAAAACGGGAAAAAGGAAACCCGGAAGTGATATAGATTACGAACACATGAGTGCTGAGAAGCGACTGCAGGAGCTGGGAATTGTCTTGCCGGAAGGACCCGCGCCGGGAGGCAATTATCTTTCTGCCAAGACGGTCGGAAATCTGGTCTATCTCGCAGGAGTGATCTCCACGGACGCGGACGGTGTGATCACCGGCACCGCCGGCGCCGATCGAAGCATTGCCGAGGGCTACGCCGCGGCCCGCGCCTGTGCCTTGACCCAACTTGCGGTGCTGAAGCACGCGCTGGGTTCGCTGGACAAGGTTCGCGAAATAGTCAGCGTGAACGGCTACGTGAACGCCGTTGCAGGGTTTCCGGATTCGCCCGCAGTCATCAACGGCGCTTCCGATCTGTTGGTGGCCGTGTTCGGCGAGCAGGGCCGCCACGTGCGCGCCGCCATCGGCGTGAGCGCCTTGCCCCGCAATGCGCTGGTTGAGCTGCAGATGATCGTGGCGGTATAAGGAACCCATGGCCGAACACCGGTTAACCGCTGAGCCCACCCATTCGCGCTGGAACCGCGCGCTCGAACCGCGGCTCACGATCGCGCCTGGAGATACCGTGCACATGAGCTGCCTCGACGCCAGCGGCGGCCAGGTAACGCCGGGCTCGAGCGTGGAAGATTTTCTGGCCATCGACCGTGGCAGGATTCATGCCTTGACCGGCCCCATCCGCATCGACGGCGCCGAGCCCGGCGATGTGCTGCAGATCGACGTGCTGCAGGTGGAGCACCGAGGCTGGGGTTGGACGAGCGTGATTCCCGGCCTGGGTTTTTTGAAGGAGCAGTTTCGTGAGCCGTATCTCTTTCATTGGGCGCTCGACCCCCAGGTAAGCCTTTCGCTGGGGCCGGCCATTGTCCCGCTGCGTCCTTTCTGCGGAGTGATGGGCGTTGCCCCGGCCGAAGATGGCGAGTTCCGAACTCGTCCCCCGGGCGCCTTCGGCGGCAACATGGATGTGCGCGAGCTTTGTACCGGAGCCACTCTCTATCTGCCGGTGCTGAACCCCGGCGCACTCTTTTCCGCCGGAGACGCGCATGCCGCCCAGGGCGATGGCGAGGTCTGCATCAACGGCATCGAGTGCCCGGCAGACGTGACTCTGCGCTTTCGCGTGCACAAGCAGCAGCCACTCGCCGGACCGCTTGTCGAGTCGGCCGAATCGCGCTCTCCGGACGCGCCTCCGGATGCATGGATCGTGGTGGAGTCCGATGCCGACGCCTTGCAGGCCGCCCGCGTCCGCTACCCTGCGCATGGTGGAGTTGCTGATCGCCCGGTGGTCGTTTGCCCCCATCCACGCCTACCTGCTATGCAGCGTGGCCATGAAACTGCGCATTAGCCAGGTGGTCAACGAACCCATGATCACGGTCAGCGCGGCCATGCCCAAATGCGTGCTGCCCACGAGGAAGATGTTTTGACCGCCATGCTGATCAACGACCCCGCCACCGTCGCCGAGCTGCGCGAGCTGTATCCGCGGTACGAGCAAGCCCTGGTCTCGAACGACGTAGAGACCCTGATGAGCATGTTCTGGGCCTCGCCCTACGTGGCGCGTTTTGGCCCCACCGAGAGCCTGTACGGCATCAGCGAGATTGAAGCCTTTCGCAAAGGGCGTTCCCCGGCCAACCTGGCGCGAACCATCAAGCGGCTCGAGATCGTTACTTTCGGAAGGACTTTGCCAGCATCACGGTGGCCTTCGAGCGCGAAATCGAGGGCCGGATCACACGCGGCCGGCAGAGCCAGACCTGGGCCCGCCTTCCTGAGGGATGGCGCATTGTTTTCGCCCACGTATCGCTAGTTCCCTAAAGAACTTGGCTCAGAATGCCTCTGAAATCGTGTTTTCTGCCCTACTGCTTCACTGGTGCAGCCAGTGACCGGTTTCAGGTCATTAAGCTGCAATTTTGCTTGGCTCGACAATCCACTTTAAGCTATCCTCAACACAGTCCCGCAAATCCACCCCGGTTGAGTTTTGGGCTGTCACCCTGTCGTGACCTTTCTGGTTACACCGACCTCGTAGTCGCATAAAGAAAAAATTCAGAGTCTGGTCCCAGCTTCTCTCTCACGCGAGGCATAGCCAAGATGTATCTGAATTCCAGAAAGTTCTTTTCGACAGCAGTCGTGCTGTTCTCAGTCGTCCTCTTGCAGCCCCTGGCAATGCAGGCACAACAAACCCTCGGTGGCATTACCGGAACGGTGGTCGACCCTTCCGGAAGCGCCGTTCCCGGCGTCGAGGTGAAGGCCACATCGGAAGACACCAAGCTGGAGCGCACCGCGCAGAGCAATGCGCAGGGCAGCTACGCATTCAACGATCTGCCGATCGGCAAATACACCGTGACCTTTACCATGGACGGCTTCTCCACTGAGCGTTACCCGGGCATCCTGGTGCAGGCTGACCGCACCGTCTCGCTGCCGGCGCAGCTGAAAGTGGGCACGGTGGCCGACTCGGTTGAGGTCGACGTGAATCCGCTGCTCAACGCCGTCGACACCACCAACGGCTATGTCTCGATAGAGCGCAGATCGAGGCGATCCCGCTGCCCACCGGCAGCTTTACCGGGGTGGCTATCCTCACGCCCGGCGTCAATGCCGAATTGCCCGGTGGCACCGGCGTCAACTCCGGCCTGGGCAACGCTCCCATCTGGGCCAACGGCGAGCGCGACACCAGCAACAGCTTTCTGCTGAACGGCGTCGACGCCAGCAACTTGTTCAACGGCAAGAGCACCAGCCAGGTGGCCTCCGACCGCGTGAGCCCAAGCACCGGCGTGGGCAATACGGGCGGCGGCGGCGTGATTCAGTCCAGCGCCTCGGTCTATCTCTCCATCGGCAACTCGCTTCCCTCTCCCGCTCCGGAAACCATTCAGGAGGTCCGCGTCAACGCATCGATGTATGACGCCCAACAGGGCGCAACCAGCGGCGCGCACATCGACCTCAGCACCACCTCCGGCACGAACAACTATCACGGAAACGCTCTATCTGCATCGCGCCACCAACTGGCTCAATGCCGCGCCCTTCTTCTTCAATCAGGACCAGGCCGTTCCGGCGAACGATAAGAATCCGCAGCTGCACCGCTACACCCTGGGCGGAGCTGTGGGCGGCCCCATCATCAAAGACAAGCTCTTCGGCTTCCTGGCCTATCAACACCTGCACGTCAGCGATGCCGAGATCGGCGACTCTTTCCTCGACGTGCCGGTTGGGCTGACGGACGATCGCAGCCCGCAGGCTTTGGCCGCGATCACCAATAGTTCGCTTCGGCACTGGTTCGGTGCCTGGCGCCATCGATCCGGTCGCGCTTGCCTTGTTCAATTCGCCTGCGGTCAAGGGCGAACCCGGCAAGTGGCTCATCCCCAATGCGATCCCGGGCATCACTCTGGACCCTGCGCATATTTTCAACGCGTTCATCCCGGGAACGGCCTACTTCATCGGCGACCAGGCAGTCGCCAACCTCGACTACAACGCCACCGCAAAGACACGCTGGCGCTCAAGTACTACTACCAGCACGATCCCACCGTCGCGCCTTACGCCTACTCCAACGTTCCCGGCTTCACGCAAAAGCTGGACGCTGGGTCCCAGGTCTTTTCCATCAACAACACCTATCTGATCAGATCCAATCTCAGCACCCAGGAAACCCTGGGCTTCATGCGGGAAAAGCTTTACAACACCAATGACCAGGCCTTCGGGCCGTCGAACATCCCCGGGGGAAGCTATCCAAGTGCCTCGATCGACACCTTCGGGTCAAATTACTTCCCCGGGGTTTCGATCATTCATGTGCTTGGCGACAGTAAGGTGTCGGGGATCGGCGACACGCTGAATATCGGTCCCGGCGCCGGCGCCCAGGGATCGTTCACTGGCGTCTTCCAAAACCGCCTGCAGCCCTCCGGCAACGCCATCTGGATCAAAGGAAAACACAGCATTGGGTTCGGCGGCAGTTACAGCTTCACCCAGCTCAACATCCGGGATCGCCGTGCGGGCATCGGCAGCGCGTCGCCAGCGCGGACTTTGGCCAGTTCATGCAGGGAGCGGTCACCCCCAACGACGACTACAACGTCACCACTTTTCTGCAAGGCAACGCCAATCGCTATTTCCGGGCCAATCAGCTTGGGCTCTTCCTGCAGGACAAGTTCCAGATCAAGCCCAACCTCACGCTCACCGCCGGCATCCGCTACGACTGGGACGGCGGCCTGACGGAGAAGTACGGCAGCATCTTCAATTTCGATCCCTCCCTTTACTCTTACATCTCGACCACTGGTCCCCTGCCGGGCGGCGAGACCGCGGGAACGCTGGGGCCGGACCAAAGCGGCTTCATCATCGCCGGCAACAACAAAAATGGAACCGCCGGGGTAAGCAAGACCACGCTTACGGGCCGCCAGTGGGGGTTCGCTCCGCGGGTCGGCGCGGCATGGGAGCCGACCAGGTTCAACAACAAGGTGGTCGTCCGCACCGGAATGGGCATTTACTACGACCGCGGAGAACTGTTCAGTTACTTCTCGCCTGGCTATGCCATCGGGCTGGTCACGGGAGGACCGTTCGGCGTCAATCAACAGGTTCCCTTCGTCACCGCTCAGAGCTGCCCGGTCACAAGCTACTATCACGGCTACATTCCCACTTGCGCCGGCGGCACCGCAGGCTCGCTCGAATTCCCTTACACCAATGTCCAGAGCCCCGCGCCCACCAACCCCAAGGCGTCGGATTTCGCGAAGTATCTGCCCAACGCGACAGCGATCGCGAACGGAGCCCAGCCGGTCTCTCTCGGTGTCTACGACCGGCAAAACAAACTGCCTTACTCGATCAATTACACGCTCGATATCCAGTGGCAGCCGCGCAACGATCTAGCCTTCGATTTTGGCTACGTCGGCAACCTGGGCCGCCATGAGGTGGTCCCGGTCCCGTTCAATCAGCCCAACATCGCCTCGCCGTCAGGTGCGGTTCACTCGCAGAATTACTCTTACGGGTACACCCCAACGAATCCGGATGGCAGCTTCCTTCAACTGGGAGACGGCACGACCGCGCTGCTGAACTTTGAAGGCGGTAACATCGACCTTCGCGTTCCCTATATTGGCTACGCTGCTGAGTCCATCACCTATAAAGCGGCCGGCGTTTCGGCTTACAACGCCCTGCAGGTCCATGTCGAGAAGCGCATGAGCCACGGACTGCAGGTGGGCGCCTCCTATACCTACTCCCATGCGCTGGACGAGCAGAGCGCATTGGGGCTGTTCTACAACGGCAATAATCCGCTCAACCTGCGCGACGGTTATGCTTCCTCCGACTTCGACCGCACCCATGTATTCAACTTCAACTACGTCTACCGCTTGCCCGATTTTTATGGCAAGAACACGTGGGAAGGCCGCGCTGCCGATGGATGGTCGCTGGTCGGCCTGACCGTTCTGCAGAGCGGACAGCCTTTCAGCGTGGTCGACTTTAGCGGCGCCGTCGGCAGCCTCTACTACAGCGTCTACGACGGCATCACCAATCCCATCGTGCCGCTGAACTACGCTGCTTGTTCTCCGAAGAAAGCCGAGACCGGGCACTCCGGCGCCTTTGGCGTGAATAATCCTCCCGCCCTCGATCCCGCAATGCTTTACCGTTCCCCTGGTCACCTCGTCCAGCCCTCTGGCTTCCGCCGTGCCCGCAGGCGATACCGTCGAGACCAGCTTCACCACCGGCCAGCGCAATATCTTCCGCCAGGCATCGCAAAAGCGGGCGGATATCTCGCTGGTCAAGATGACCAACATCACCGAACGCTACAGCCTGAAGTACACCTTCGACGTGTACAACCTAACCAACACCACCAGCTTCGACGTCCCTGGCAATGAGGTTTTTCAGAATCAATATTTCGACCAATTTCCGGCGGCCGGCCAGACCGCTTTACCCACCGGATGCAACTCTGATGGCACTCAGACCACCGAGCAGCTTCTATAACTGCCCGGCCGGCCTTGGCTATGTAACCCATACCATCGGCGCTCCACGGCAGATACAGATGTCTTTGGCACTCACGTTCTGACGCAAACAAATTGTCACGGTTGAGCCGGGATGGCGTAAGCCATCCGGCTTTTCTTTGATCCCGTTGTTCACGGGCGTGGGCTGCGTATTGGTCCTTGCGGGGAGGCTGCATACTAGAGCATGCCTTTACAGATGTTCCATCCATTCGATCAGCTGGCAACGAAGCTCCTGGATCTCTTCGGGGACGATGAAGACGGGGCGCACGATCTTTCCCACATCGTGCGCGTATGGCGTAACGCGAAGTCGATCCATTCGGATGAGGGCGGTGACCTCGAAGCCCTGGCGGCGGCGGTCCTGCTGCATGACTGCATTCAGGTGGCGAAGGATTCTCCCTTGCGCAGCAAGGCGTCATTACTGGCGGCGAAGGAAGCGCGAGTTCGGCTCGAGGCACTAGCCTGGGAGCCATCCCGCATTGACATCGTTGCCAGCGCTATCGAGAGTCACAGCTTCTCTGCCGGCGTCGCCCCGACGAGTATCGAGGGCTGCATCCTGCAAGACGCCGATCGTCTGGACGCCATCGGTCCTAGCGGCATCGCACGTTGTTTCTATACTGCAGGCCGTCTTGGATCCCGTCTGTATGACTTGGCTGATCCAGAGGGAAAAACACGCGTGCTCGATGATACTCGCTATGCGTTGGACCACTTTCCCAAGAAGCTGTTGACTTTAGAGGGGAGCTTCAAGACCCGCAAAGGCCAGCAGCTGGCGAAAGAAAGACATCGACGGCTGCATGAGTTTTATCGCGCCATGCTCTTCGAGGTGCAAGAGTAGACTCTCTCTCCGAAGTCGCCTTACGGATTGGCTTCGCCAGAGGCGGCAGGGTCATAGTATTCACGCCAGGAAGCAATCTTGCCGCCAATCAGATCAACGATGATGGCATCGTGAGAGACGCCGCGTTTGCCGTCTTTTCTTCGGGTGATGGCCCAATCCCATTCAATGGCTAACTTCTTGCCGTCGGGAGAAGCAAAGACGTTTTTTATGGTGACATGCAAGTCGCTGAAGTCCTTGAAGTAGTCCTTCATGGAGGCGGCCATTTGGGGGGCGGGCGTGTTTCCTTCGGGTGACATCAATACTGCAGTGGGAAGCCAGTCGGAGGCGGCTAGGGTAAAGTCCTCCTTCTCCCAGGCTCTTGCCTGACGTTCTACCAACTGCCGGGCTGCCGTTCGTTGGGCCACCCCCACTGTGGACATAAGCAGCGCAACGGCTAACATGATGTACTTCGTTCGCTTCACTCTCTTCCCCTTATGGTTAGCGCGTGATCATGACCGGCAGTTGCACCGGGGCGGCGATGTAAAACTTTTGCTGGAGTTCCTCAACGCTGTCAAAGTGTTTGCCTTCGACGTGGCGCGCGGGCAAGTCAAAGACTAACGACGGTTCGGCGAAGGGATAAGGTTCGAGGCGAAAGTGTCGTTCGCCCAGGCGCTCGACCGCGATCCGGCTTTCGCCACCTTCGCGCTGAGGCAGCGGGTGAAGCAGATCTCCTGGTCTTGGGTAGTCGACGCAACTCAACAGCGAGAGGTTGTCGCAGGCTTGCAGAAGCCGGAAGTGAGTCTCGATGCGCGACGGCGAAGCCTCTTCCGGAGTTAGGTGCTTGTCCGTGGCCAGTCGTGTTCGCAGCTCCTCTTGAAATTGCGCCTGCCTGGCAAGAAATGGGTCGAGGAGCGGTAGCTGTTCCGGTTGAATGGTGGTGCGGTCGGCGCGGGCAGTCAACAGATTGTAGGTGTGCATAGAGACCAGCAGGGCTGCGTAGGGATCTCGCTCGGCTACCATGCGGACAGCGCGCTCGCGCACGGCGAGATAGTCGGCCAGGTCTATTTCTTCAAAGGCAGAGTATTTGCCCACCAGTTCGACGGAAAATGCACTGGGTTTTCCCTGAAGCGTGATTTGTGGTTGCTGATCGCGCGCTGCCCAGCCATCGTCGTGGCTGGCGACGCCGCGTAAGACTTGCTCGCGAGGCTCGGGAGCGAGGAAGAGGTCGTTGCCCCACTTCTCGGCGAAGGCTCCCGCGAGGTGCGCGTGGTCCACGTGGGTGACTAACCACCAGCCGGATTCAGTTTCCAGACGAAGCATTGTTTCTCCCTCAGCGGCTAAAGCCGGACCTTCTTCAAGACTGCGTACGGGCAGAAGCCCGTACGCGTCAGAGTTGCGCGGGAAAGGCGCATGACGTGTATCAACACCACTGGCCTCCGCGGGAAATCGGGGCAAATGGGGCACCCCAACCTTCGTTGTCGGTGCAGGAGGCAGAGTCATTGCTCCCAATCTATTCATCCGTCATGGTGCGCGCGGATTCATGCCAGTTGTGCAGAAAGTACCACTCCAGAAACATGACCAGGAAGAAGAAGGCGAAGCCCAACACGGTTGCGGCCAGCACCAGCGCGAAAAGGTAATCCGTTTGCAGCTGGGCACTGGCGTAGAGGATAGAGTAACCCAGGCCGCCCTCCCCTACCCTGCTGGAACCGGCAAAGAGTTCCCCGGTAATCGCACCGATCACGGAAATGCCTGCCGCAATGCGGATGCCGACAAAGAGCGAAGGCACGGCGTGAGGCAGACGCAGCCGGGTGAGGATCTGTAAGCGCGAGGCATTGTGCATGAGGAAGAGATGGATGAGATTCGGCTCCACGCTGATCAGCCCTTGGGTGGTGTTGGCGATGATCGGCGCCAGGCAGATGATAAAGGCGACCAGCGTGACCGACAACGTGCCCGGGCCCACCCACATCAAAATCAGTGGCGCCACGGCGACGATGGGCACCGTCTGCAACAGGATGGTGTAGGGGTAGAGCATGCGCCGTATCCAACGGGATTGCGCGAAGAGCAATGCGATCAGCACCCCCACCACGATACTGGCTGCGAGTCCACCAGCTGCCTCTTCGGAGGTGATGGCCAGCGATGCCACCAACGAGGGGAAACGCGTGACCACTGCCTTGCCCACATCCAGCGGCGGGGGCAGCATGTAGCGCGGCAGATGCAGGATCACCCCAAGACCCTGCCAAAGCAGCAGTAAACCGGCGAAGACGGCCAGCGCGTTGAGCAGGGTGACAACATGCTTCCTGGGTTCATGCGCTGTGCACTCCGCGCAACGCCCGGGAAACATGGTTCACGTAGGATTCAAACTCCGCGCTCTCCCGGGTGACGTTGGTGCGGGGAAGGGGGAGATCAATCTCTATTTCTTGCGCGATACGGCCGGGTGAAGGCGCCAGCACCATGACGCGGGTGGAAAGAAACACAGCTTCGGCAACAGAATGAGTGACGAAGACGGCGGTCCAATTTTGTTCCGCGCGCAGGCGCAACAGCTCTTCGTTGAGACGATCGCGGGTCATCTCGTCGAGCGCGCCGAAGGGCTCGTCCATCAGCAGCAGTCGGGGGGTGGTGGCGAGGGCGCGGGCGACGGAAACGCGCATCTTCATTCCGCCCGAGAGTTGGCGCGGGTAGGCGCGCGCCACGTGGGTGAGACCCACCAACTCGAGGAGGGATTGCACTTTTGCTTTGCGGACTTCGCGCGCAACGCGTTCCAGCTCGAGACCCAGACCTACATTGCTGCTCACGGTTCTCCAGGGCAACAGGGTGGCGTCTTGAAAGATGTAGGAGATGGTCTCGCGGGCGTTCACAGGGGTCATGCCGTCGACCAGAATGCTGCCGGAAGTGGCGTTGGTAAGGCCGGAGATCAGCTTGAGCAATGTGGATTTGCCGCAGCCGGAGGGACCGATCAAGCTGACAAATTCGCCCTTGGCAATGGTGAGGTCAATCTGTTGCAGCACCGGCGGATTGCTCCCGTAAGTTTTGCTTACGCTGGAAAGAGCGACCTGCGGCGCTCGCACTTCCGTACTCATAGGGTTGCCGCCAATGGCAGTTCCAGCCGCGATGGATGGTCGGCGTCGTGCAGCACCATCTGGGTAGAGCGCTGCCAGTTCCACGAATCGGCAAGCCATGGCTTCACTTCAGCGGATGGATTGCGGTCGTACAGGGGGAAGGCGCTACTGGCTATCTCTAGCCGGATTGCGTCACCGGCGGCAAAGACACATGAAGTGGGCTCGAGATCGATGTGCCAGCAGTAAAGGGTGTCCGCGCTGTAGCTTTGCTCACGAAAAAGATACGATGAGCGCGCGATGCCGATGCATACAAAATCAGCCTGACCGTTGGGCCGCACGCGCACCAGTTTCCCGGTGAAGTCGGCATGGGCTGCAGAGGTGACGGCGTAGAGCTTGAGTTGCGGCGATCCGAATATGTGGAGTGACTCGGCGAGGGGCGGACCGGTGTAGACCAGGAGGTTGTTACCCAATTCGATCTGGGCTTGGTTGAATGATCCTGCGAGCGCAGCTACGCCCCCCGGAGCGAGGACCGGAACCTCCGGATCGTAGACGAAAATGTCGCGGGGCTCGGTTGAGGTGGGCGTTTCGGTCGATAGTGCGCCGTCTCCCTTGCGCGAGTCGGCGCGGCCTTCGCTATGCAGGTAGAGAGAGAGACTGGTTGCGGGAAAGCTCTCGGCATCGCACCAGCGATTGACGCCCAGCGCGAAGTGGCGAATGCGCGGTTCCTGGGCAAATTCCCCACTGTCTTTAAGCCAGTGATTGAACCAACGCAGGAGGAGCGTGTCGGTATCGAGCAGAGCCTCGGGACCGAGGTTGTGCTCGCCGATCATTTCTCCCCATGGGATGTGGACCCAGGGACCGGCAATCAGGTATTGGTTCGGGCGCGCGGGACATGGCTCGAGAAGCCATCTATGCTGCCGCCAAGGTAGGTATCGAACCATCCGGAGAGGTGCAGTGCGGGGATCGTGATCCGGTCCAGGGATCCGCTTACGTCGAGGGCGGACCAGTACGGGCCCGGGCGTATCGTGAGAGATCCAATCGTGCACGTACGTGGGCAGGCCCTCGTGTTGCAGCTGAGGGTGCAAGCCGTAGGGCGTGACCAGCGGCTGGCTGCGTAGATCGGACCACGCTTTTTCCAGGCCGTCGCTGGCAGCGCGGAGTTTGCGCCTGCGGGCATCTGCTTTCAACATCTGCAGACCCCAGCCCAAGCTCGAGGCCAACCGCAGAGCTCCCTGACGATAGAACCAGCCGTGGTAAAGATCGCATGCGGTCTGCGCGGGGGCGATGCAGAGGAGTCCTTCCGGTTGTTCGGCAGCAGCTAGCAGCTGCGTCAGGCCCTGGTAGGAAAAGCCGTACATGCCCACCTTGCCGTTCGATTCGCCCCGCGTGCGCAGCCAGCGGATGGTTTCTGCTCCGTCATGGCCTTCGGTGCGGAAGGGATAGAAGTCACCTTCGGAGTCGCCGCGGCCACGCACGTCCTGAATGACGACATTGTAGCCATGGGCGGCGAACCAAACGGGGTGTGCGTAGACCACGGTCGAGGCGATGTCGCGGCCGTAGGGTTGACGCATGAGCAGGGTCGGGTTGGGTCCAGGCGCAGGTGGGTAGTAGTGATCGGAGACCAGCACTACTCCGTCCGGCATGGTGCAATGCATGCCGCGTTCAAGGCGAACTCCGGAGCCACAGTCGATCATGGTTTATTTCTCATCGAGTGTCGGTAGTACAAGAATTTTTTGTACTAGCTGTTGGTTATCCCACTCAAGCCAACAGCGGGCTTGAATGGGGCACGCCAGGATTTGTGGTGGTACTTGCGTACGCCGGGATCAGGGTTTGTGCCAGTTTTCGTAGGCGGCCATGGCGGTCAGCGCAGCCGCGATTCTGGTGGCAGCTTCGTCGATCCAGAGCGTGCCCTTCTCTGCTGTCGCGGGATTGGGATCGCCCATCACTCCGCTGGGCGCAATGTCTCGGGTCAGCCAGGCAAAATTTGCGGGCGAATTTTCCGGACGCAGCAGTTCGGGCTTTTCAATATCCGCGATGTAGTTCACGGTGTACTCGTTGGTGTGTACCAGTTCCGGTATGGCGCTCAGCAGGAATGAGGTTTCCACTTCGCCTGCGTGGAAGCCATAGGCACGCTCCTGCGCGCCGAGCCCAGTGAAGGCCGCGCCTCCGGAGCCAAAGAGCGAGAAGAGGCGCAGCCCGAATTCTGCCCTCAGGTCGCGCGCCATCACGTCGACCAAGGACGAGTTGCCGCCGTGGGTGTTGAAGAGGACCAGTTTTTTGAAACCGGAGGCAGCGATGCTCGACCCCAAGTCGCGCAACACGGCCATGAAGGTCGAAGAAGATACGGAGAGCGTTCCGGGAAAACCAATGTGCTCGTTGCTCTTGCCGTAACAGACAGCGGGTAGGGCGTAGACCGACGTCTCTTGCGGCAGCCTCGCCAGCGCGGCGCCGAGAAGAATGCTGTTGATGAGCGTGTCGGTGGCCAGCGGAAGGTGCGGGCCATGCTGCTCGATGGCCGCGGTGGGCAGTACGAGCAGCGTCTTATCGCGTGGTAGAGCATCGACCTGCTTCCAGGTGAGATAGGCGAAGTTGCGGTTGTCGGGGATCCAGTTTTTCATGCGATCGAGGCTCCGGCAGAGGCCTTTTCGAAGGTGACCATCTTGCCTGGGTTTAACAGGCCCTTGGTGTCGTACTTGTGCTTGGCCAGCAGCTGCACGTTGTCGCTGCGATAGCGGCCTCCACCCTCGACGTTGTTCACATGGGGGTTGGCGACGCTGACCCCGATCTCGCGGCAGTAGTCGATCATTTCGTTTAATCGCTCCTCGGTGGTGAAGCGGACTACGGGAATGGAGCCAGGAAATACCACGCCCTGGGCGTTCTTCATAAATTCGAGGTGGAATAAAAATGCGTCACCGAAGCGCTGCTTAAGCCGGGCAAATTGGCTGCGCGCGGCGACCGCATCAAATCCGCATTGCAGGTAGGTATACGCAGGATCGGCCTTCATGGCCCAGAGGGTGGTGTGGTTCCAGGTGTAGTCGGAGAGCAGGGGCACCGTACGGAGACCGTTGTAGGGTGCGGAGTGGGTCATTACTCCTCCCGCCTCGCGGACTGCTGCTTCCAGAGCTGGCGCGCTGAGCTTCCGCGATCAGGAAAAAAATCAGGGCCTTGCCCTCGGGGGCGAGTGTGCTTATCGGGCTGAAGAACGAGGGGATGGGCCACTCGAAGGTGGTGACGAGGCGCTTGATCCAATCGTTTGAGGTGGCTACCCGCTCACTAAAATCAAGTGCCTGGTCGAAGGTATCGAAGGCCACGGCACATTGGCCCCAGTCGACACTCGGGGTCAGCGCCAGCCATGCGCGGGTAATGATTCCATTCGTGCCCCAGGCATGCAGGATCTCGTGAATTTCTTCCCCTTCATGATGGACGAGGCGGGGTTCCGCTTCCATCGTAACCACGTCGAGGGCGCGCACGGTGGCGAAATCTCGCAGGCCGCCATGCGCGACCGAGCCGATGCCTCCCGAACCCCCGGCCAGAAAGCCTCCCACCGAGGCCTTCACTATGGTGGAGGGGTAGCAACGAAGTTCCCACCCCACCTTGCGGGCCTCGGCTTCGAGCACGCCCAGGCGCACGCCGGGCTGGCAAACGGCAACCCCATCGGCAGTGATGGATTCGATCTGATCCATGCGCGAGAGGTCCAGCAACACTCCGCCGTGAAGGGGTACGGCCTGGCCATAGTTTCCCGTGCCCGCGCCGCGCGGCGTGACTGGAATGTCGTTGGCGTAGCAGTAGCGAAGGACATCCTGAATTTCCTGGACGTTCAGCGGGTGAACGACGACGTCGGCTACTTTGCCATCCAGCTGTTTGCGCAGTACGGGAGAGTACCAGTAGAAGTCGCGTGACAGGCGATTGACTACCTGGGGAACGGTCGAGACCCGCGCAGGATCGCCCAGGATGGTGGCCAGGGACACTTCCAGCGGCGTTGTCATGTGGCTGCTCCTTTCTCTCTCTTATGCCTTACGGGTGCTCCAGGTGGCGAAAGCCTCCAGCATCCGCGGGTGGGTAAACAGGGTATAGCAAAGTTCTCGCAGGATGGGCCCGGTTACGACGCACTGCATGTCGCTGCGCCGGGAAAGCTCGGCGGCTGGAATCTGAATCTGGCGGCAATGCCGATTGGCATCCTCAATGGTCGCGCCATAGACCACACGATCGAGGCCCGCCCAAAGAGCATTGGCCATGCACATGGGACAAGGCTCGCAGGTGGAATAAAGTGTATAGCCCTGGAGCCCATAACTCCTCCGTTTTTTGCAGGCGAGGCGCACTGTGCGCAGCTCTGCGTGCGCAGAGGGATCGTTTTCTACGGCTACCGCATTGCGGGCACGCATGAGCGTCTCTCCGCTTTGGCTGTCAACGATCAGGGCGCCAAAGGGTACTGGCCGCGCGGTCTTAAAACTGAGAGCAGTAAATTTGACCAATGCTTTGAGGTGGGCTTCATCTGCCGCGGAGGCCTCTTGGTCAGAGGACTTTTCAGTGCTCATGCGGCAGTTTAAATCATTTTCCGGAGCTCGGGCGCAGGCAGGGCGTGGTATACACAAACCGATATGTCTCTCTCCCCACTACAAACAGCCTTGTCTACGCGCGAGCCGGTTTTACAGGCGCAGGAAGCGCTGGCGCGCGCCAACAGCAACGCCGGCCGAAATGTATATCTCGCGCTGGATCGCGAACGCCTACTGGCGGAAGCGGAGGCACTTCCTTCCCGTTTTCCTGACCCGGCGCAGCGGCCTCTGCTCTTCGGCGTTCCCATCGGGGTTAAAGATTGCT
>CAVZJL010000034.1:0-11888 GCA_963775365.1 uncultured Acidobacteriaceae bacterium
ACGCTCGTCGGCATTTGCGCGCGATCCAGGTTCACCCAGGACTGACGTCCTGGGGATTCTCAGCCGTCCCTCCGGGACTTATCACGATCGAAACCTATACCCAGGACTTCGTCCTGGGCGACTCTCAGCCGTCCCTTCGGGACTGCTCGCGACACGTCCTGACAGCTGATTCGTCTTCAGCGAAAGCGGAACGATTGAGACGGGGCCGGTTGAGGGTCGATTATCCAACTCAAGCGCAAAAGCGGCGCTTGAATGGGGCACCCAGCGGGATCGGAGGAGTCAAGAGTGGGCGATGGTGAGCTGATTTGCTTATTCGGATTTGGCGATCAGGCCCAGGTCGGTTAGGCCGTTGATGAAAAATTGGACGGCCAGGGCTACCAGCAGCAGGCCCATGATGCGGACCAGGATGCGGATTCCGGATTCGCCCATGAAGCCGCGGACCCGGTTGGCTCCGCTCAGGATCAGGTAGCTCAGGCCAGGCGGTCAGGGCGATGGCGCCCAATACTACTCCCAGCTCCCACGGCTTCAGGGCCTGGCCTACCAGGATCATGACGCTCGAGATGGCTCCGGGCCGGCCAGCATGGGGATGCCTAGCGGGACGATGCCGGCGTCGTCCTTGGAGGTGGCTTCGGCGGTTTCGTCGCTCGACTCCTGGGTGGGGGAGCGGCGGGCTTCGATCATGTCGATGCCGATGAGGAGCAGGATGACTCCGCCGGCGATTTCAAAAGCGGGCAGGGTGATGCCGAACATGCGGAAGATCAGTTTGCCGGCTAGGGCGAAGGTGGTCAAGACGATGAGGCAGGTGAGGGCTCCGCTGCGCGCCATGCGCTGCTGGCGTTTTTGTCGGCACCGGCGGTGATGGCGAGGAAGGCAGGGATCGCGGCGAAGGGATCGACGAGAAAGAAGATGGAGCTGACAGCCAGCACGGAGAAGCGCACGTAGTTCGAATGCAGGGTGTTGATCGCGATGCTCGCCGGACCATACATGCACTCAACTTACAACCGAGGGGCAGCGTGGCGCAGTTATAATCGATACTTCAATTGAAGGGAGCTGTTGTCGATGCCTATCCAGCCTACCGCCAAGATCTGGCACAACGGAAATTTAGTTCCGTGGGACAAGGCCCAGATCCATGTGATGAGTCATGTCGTGCATTATGGCTCGTCGGTTTTTGAAGGGATTCGCTGCTACGCACAACCACAGGGAGCGGCCATTTTCCGGCTGCCCGAACATATGCAGCGACTGCTGGATTCCGCCAAGATTTATCGCATGCCGCTGCCCTACTCGCTGGAGCAACTCTCGAGCGCGGTGGTGGGCCTGGTCGAGAGCAATGGGATCGCACCCTGCTACATCCGCCCCATCGCGCTGCGCGGTTATGGCGAGATGGGCGTGAGCCCCAAGGGCACTCCGATCGAAGTGTTCATTGCGAATTATTCGTGGGGCAAGTATGTGCCGGGCGATGAGGGCGCGGATGTGTGCATCTCTTCGTGGAGCCGGATGGCGCCCAATACGATTCCCGCGCTGGCTAAGGCTGGGGGGAATTATCTGAACTCGCAGCTGATCCGCATGGAGGCCGATAGCAATGGGTTCTCCGAAGGGATTGCGCTCGATGTGTTTGGCAATTTGTCCGAAGGGTCGGGGGAGAATCTGTTTGTGGTGCGGAATGGTGTGATGTATACCACGCCTCTGGCGAATTCCGTGTTGTCAGGGATTACACGCGATTCGGTGCTGACGATGGCGCGGCATCTTGGCATTCCTGTGGTGGAACAGGCTATGCCGCGGGAGCTGCTTTATATCGCGGATGAGGCGTTTTTTACCGGCACGGCGGCTGAGGTGCACTCGATTCGTTCGGTGGATCGGATTCAGATTGGCGACGGGACGGTTGGCCCGATCACCAAGCAGATTTCCGAGGAGTTCCTGGGGATTGCCCATGGGCTGCGGCCGGATCGGTTTGGCTGGCTGACCCACGTGAACGTGAATACCAGTCAGCCGGTGCCGGTTTAGTTTAGAATCGTGCGCGGAAGGTGAGGCTTCGCGGTAGCCCAAATCAGCGAAAAACGAGCGCCATGAGGAGCACTCCGTCATCGGCGACTCAGACACGTTACTGAGACGACCTTCGTTTTATTCCCTTACTGACTTATCTGGCAGCTATTTGACCGTCGGCTTTGGGCTGGCTTCTAGCGTTACAGGACGAGCCGGGCGAGGTGGTGTCCATGGGGGGCGTCACGACCTGGGGACGGATTCCCTGCTTGCTGGCCCCAGCCGGGCAGTATGGGGCTGCCGGTGATGAGGCGGGCGCCGCGGTTGAAGGTCAGATAGGTCCAGGCCCAGGAAAAGAAGACGGCCAGGCGGTTGCGAAAGCCAATCAGGAAGAATAGGTGGACGGAGACCCAGGAGAGCCAGGCCAGGGTTCCGGACCAGTGGGCCTTGAAGGGCCAACGCACGTTGGCGACCGCCGCGTGGCGGCCGATGGTGGCCATGTCTCCTTTGTCGAAATAGTGGAATTTGGTTCGTGGCTTGCCCGCCATGTCCTGGGCGATCATCTGGGCGGCGTGACGGCCCATTTGCATGGCGGGCTGGGCTACGCCTGGAATCTGACGGCCGTTTTCTTCGACGTGGGCCAGGTCGCCGCAAACGAAGATGTCCGGGTGGCCGGGCGGGTTCAGGTAAATGTCGACGATGGCGCAGCCGCGCTTATCGGTTGGCATACCCAGCATTTTGCCCAGGGGTGAGGCTTGGACGCCTGCTGCCCATAGGGTCACCACGGCGTCTGATGCGTTTGCCTCCGACCATGACATAGCCGGGTTTTACGTCGCTTACGCTCTGCCCGGCACGCACTTCGACTCCAAGCTGCTGCAGCTGCTGGACAGCCTTTTTCGAAGATCTTCCGGGTAAGCGGCCAGGATGCGGGGCGAGCCCTCGATCAAGATGACCCGCGCTTTGGCTGGGATCGATGTGGCGGAAATCATGGCGCATGTAGAGTTTGGAGATATCGCTGATGGCTCCGGCGAGTTCCACCCCGGTGGGTCCTCCGCCGATCACGACGAAATTGAGACTGGGATGGGAGCCGGTTTCTACCATCTCTCGCTCCGCCAGCTCGAAGGCGAGCAGGACGCGGCGCCGGATTTCTGTGGCATCCTCAACTGTCTTCAGGCCGGGCGCGTATTGTGCCCAGTCATCGTTGCCAAAGTAGGAGTGGGTCGAACCGGTGCCCAGGATCAGGTAGTCGTAAGAAATGGTTGCGCCACTGTGCAGCCGCAGGGTCCGGTGTTCGGTGTCGATGCCGATTACTTCGTCCATCAGGACGTCCATGTTTCGCTTTTTGGAGAAGATGGAGCGAATGGGCTGCGCGATATCGGCCGGAGATAGCACGGCGAGTGCGACCTGATAGAGCAAAGGCTGAAAAGTGCTGTGGTTACGGCGGTCGATCAGGGTTACGTCGAGGGCCATATCTGCCAGCGCTTTGCCAGCGCTCAAGCCGGCAAAACCGCCGCCGACCACGACCACTCGGGGACGCTTGGGGAGATTTCTCACCGGGGTTGTAGTTTCAGCCATTCAGATACGCTCCACTACCAGATTAGATGAGATGCCCTTGTCGAAGGATCCGGTTCGTTGGGAAAGGTTCCGTGGCAAACGGAGAAGGGGCAGATCGAGTGCTTCAGTATCCCACTCAAGCCAACGTGCGGCTTGAATGGGGCATCCGGCGTTGGTTGCCCGTGTAGCAAAAAACCGGTTACGGCCAGTATCCCACTCAAGCCAACGTGCGGCTTGAGTGGGGCACCCGGCATCCGGCGTTTGTTGCCGGTTTGGCAAAAATTTGGTCGCGGCCGGCTAGATTTCGGGATAGAAGTCGAAGAAGGCTTCGATGCTTTGGCGCAATTGATTTTCGATCTCTTCGCGGGTTCCCTCGAGCACGTGCATGGTCACGTGCGCCTGTTTGCCGTTTTTGAGCGTCACCAGGGCGTCGCCCACTTCGATCGCCTCCTCGGAGGGAAGCAGCCTCATGCCGTAAATCAATGTCAGATTTGCCATGCCGCCATCTTACTTCCGCAGTCCGCATCTTTCGGGGCCGGTTAGAATCAAACAGTCCACCTTTATGACAGCAGACATCCGCGACACCGTTATCCTTGGCACCGGCTGCGCTGGTCTCACAGCCGCCATCTATGCCGCCCGCGCCAACCTTAAACCGCTGGTGCTCGAAGGTCATGAGCCGGGCGGCCAACTCTCCATCACCACCCTGGTGGAGAATTTTCCCGGCTGGCCGGAAGGCATTCAGGGCCCGGAATTGATTGAGCGGATGAAGCTGCAGGCGACCCGCTTCGGGGCTGATATGCAGATGGGTCACCTGGTATCGGTCGACTTCTCCAAGCGGCCACTCAGCCTCAACCTGGGGAAAGAAACAGTGCATACACGGACGTTGATCATCGCCAGCGGGGCTTCCGCACGCTGGCTGGGGCTGCCCAGCGAACAGGCGCTGATTGGACATGGCGTGAGTTCCTGCGCCACCTGTGACGGTTTCTTTTTCTCCGGTAAGGAGATTGCTGTGATTGGCGGCGGCGATTCCGCGATGGAAGAGGCGCTGTTTCTTGACGCGGTTTGCAAGCAAGGTCACGCTGATTCATCGGCGGGAGCAATTCCGCTCTTCGCGCATCATGCTCGAACGGGCGATGGCCCACGACAAGATCAAGTTTCTTACCAACACGGCGGTGGAAGAAGTGTTGGGCGTGGAGCAGAAGGAAGTGAGCGGCTTGCGCCTGAAGAATACGCTCAACCATGAAGAGTCGACCTTGCCGGTAAGCGCCATGTTCCTGGGGATCGGCCACATTCCTAACGCCAAGATGTTTCATGGGCTGCTCGATCTGGATGACGATGGATACATTCGCACCACGGACCAGGTCTTCACACGCGTTCCCGGGGTTTTTGCCTGCGGGGACGTGCAGGATCGCAGATATCGCCAGGCCATTACGGCCGCGGGCTCGGGCTGCATGGCCGCCCTGGAAGTGGAAAAATATCTTGAAGAACACGGCCATTGAGGGCGAGGCGGTGAGCGAGCCGAGTTTCCCCATGCTGGGGGAAAATCTCGAGCGCATCGAAGCGTCAGATCGCCGGGGCGTGCCGGGAGGCTGGGCGGCCTCGGGCCGAAGTCACGCTGATGGCGGTCTCGAAGGTGCACCCGGTTTCTGCGATCCTCGCGGCAGAGGCTTTGGGCATCCGGGTCTTCGGGGAAAACCGGGTGCAGGAGTTTCAGGAGAAGAGCGGTGCACTTGGGGCCGCGAGCCGGGGCTGAGTTCCACTTGATCGGCCACCTGCAGTCGAACAAGGCCGCGCGCGCTGCCGAGCTGTTCTCTTCTATCGACACGCTTGATTCCCTTTCGCTGGCCGAACGCCTTAACCAGGCTGCGACGCGGCTGGGACGGCGGCTGGCGGTGCTGATCGAGATCAAGCTGAGCCATGAGGCTTCGAAGGCGGGGATCACGCCGGATTCTGCCGAGCTTCCCTTGCTGCTGGAGCATCTTCCCGACTTGAGCGCGCTGGAGCTTCGCGGGTTGATGACTGTGCCGCCTTACCTCGAGGATTTGACGGCGGTCCGCCCGTACTTCGCACAGTTGCGTAAGTTGCGCGATCAGCTCGCGGCACAGCATCCGCGGCTGTCGTTTGCTGAGCTATCCATGGGGATGTCGCATGATTTCCCGGTGGCTATCGCCGAAGGCGCTACCCAGGTGCGGATTGGGACTGCTTTGTTTGGAGCGCGGAAGTACGCCAAGTGATTTCCTTCAATGAGCATCCGCTGGGAGCGACTTTCTCAGTGCGGGTTCACCCTCGCGCTGCGAGAACGGCCATTACCGGGACTGTGGGGGATGCGCTGAAGCTTACTCTGTCGGCGCCTCCTGTCGATGGTCGCGCGAATGATGCGTTGGGGGAATTCTTTGCTGAGGTTTTTTCTGTACCCCGCGGCGCGGTGCAGGTGTTGACGGGTGAGCGATCGCGCAATAAGGTGATCCGGATTGCTGGGCGCACGGGTGGTGAGCTGCAGCAGATGTTGCGGAAGCACTTTAGTGTTTAGCGACGAAAGGGTTGCGGGATAGTTGAGATTATCGGCATTTGCATGGGGCCGAGTGGAACTGCAGGTCCCCGTTCGACTTCGCTCAGGGCAGGCTCTCCCTTACGCTACCCCGGATTTCCTGTCCAGGAAATCCGGGTCCGCTCCAGTCGCGATGACAAAGTTTAGGGCTGTGGCCCACCTTGACATTGGTGGATGTGGATGGACAGGGTCGAAAGAAAGCTTGGGTCTTTCCGCAATCTTTGAAGCCTTCGTTGCTTAGAGGCGTTGGGCAAGCAGTGTATACTCGGGCGATTCAAAACTGGAACTTTGAAGATGCAGAAGAGCGAAACTGCCTTAGAGCGGAAACGGGTATTGAAAAAGGCTCAGCTCGTTAGCCACTCCGTGAAGTGTAATCCTATTTCTGCTGTCGTCGTCCTGTTGGTTTTGGGATGCGGGCTTGTCTCCATGGCTGGCGCTCAGAGCATTCATGACCAAGGTGTGTTGGTCGTGCAAGGCGCGCAGATTCTACCGATCACTGGTCCGCCAATTGCTCAGGGTGTCCTGGTCGTTAAGGGCGGGAAAATTGTCGCGGTCGGTGCGGTGGGAAAAGTTGAGATCCCGCCTGGTGCGACGATTCAGGATGCCACGGGCAAAATCATCATGCCCGGGATCGTCGACTCACACTCGCATATCGGCATCGATGGCAATCCGACCGTCGCTGATTCCCAGGACGCCAATGAATCGAGCGGGCCGGTGCAGCCAGCGCTGCGCGCACTGGATGCTATCGATCCCGCGGATCCGAATATTCGCATGGCCAACGCGGGCGGGATTACGACGGCCAACATCATGCCGGGTAGCGGCAACGTGATGGGCGGGCAGACAGCTTATGTCAAATTGCGCGGAGCCACGATTGAGCAGATGCTGATCCCGGGCACCGTCGGCGGCATGAAGATGGCCAATGGGACTAACCCTAAAGGGTATGGATCGCGCGGCCAGGCGCCGATGACGCGGATGGAAGAGGCAGCACTGGCGCGCGGGATTTTCGAGAAAGGGCAACAATACAAGGCCAAGTGGGATGCCTATACGAAGGCTGTTGCCTCCGGCGATAAGACGGCCAAGGAACCGGATCGCGACCTGGGGCTAGAGGCGGTGGCGCAGGTGCTCGACGGCAAGCGCGTGGTACACAACCATACGCACCGCGCAGATGACGTGATGACGGTTCTTCGCCTGGCAGATGAATTTCATTACCGGGTGGTGGTGCACCACGGGACTGAGTCGTGCGAGGTAGCCGATGAGTTGGCCAAGAGGCATATCGGTGTGAGCTACACCATGATCGATTCTCCGGGCGGCAAGCCGGAGACGATCCACCTAACCATGAGCTGCCCGGCTAGGCTGGAAAAGGCTGGCGTCAAAGTGGCTTTCAACACTGACGATCCGATCACCAACTCGCGGATGTTGCTTCGCTCGGCGGCGCTTGCCGTACGCGGCGGCATGAGCGAGGATGCGGCGCTGAAGGGCTTGACCATCTATCCCGCGGAGATGCTCGATCTGCAGAGCAGGGTGGGCAGTCTGGAAGTAGGCAAGGATGCGGACTTCATCGTCCTCAGTGGAGCTCCGCTGAGCGTGTATACGCACGTGTTGCAGACCTGGATTGAGGGGAAAAGGTCTTCGACCGGAGCAATCCGCTGGACTTGCGCTACGCGACTGGGGGCTTTCAGGTAATCAGCCGGTATCCGCAAGCGCAGGCTGGTGCGCAATGAGGGTGATGCGCACTTCCCTGCTGTTGACGGCGGCTTTAGCGGTCACGTCTTCTTTGGGGGCGCAGAACTTCGCGCTGGTTGCGGAACATCTTTACACCATGGACGCTGGCCCGCAGGGCGGACCGGGGATGGTGCTTATCCGCGACGGCAAGATCGATGAGGTGCGGCAGGGCGCGAATCTGCAAGCACCGCAGGGCTATCAGGTGATCCGTGGAGCGTACGTCACTCCAGGGCTGATTGACGCGGATACGACCACGGGGATTTCCGGCGCATACAACATCTCAGCCGATCAGGATCAGGAGGAGGCGACTGATCCGAATACCGCGGATGTGAATGTGCGCGATAGCCTTAATCCCGAAGATTTGCTGTATCAGTACGTGAATAGCTACGGGGTCACGACACTCCAGGTCGCGCCGGGGCCGGGGAATCCGATCGCCGGGCGCGCTGGGATTTTCAAGACCGCTGGGCCGCAGTCTCCTTTCCGCACGGCGGATCAACTTATTGTCCGGCTCAACTCGGGGATGGTATTCAATCTCGGCGAGAATCCCAAGGAGCTTTACGGCAAAGGTCACAAGGCTCCGGTCACGCGCATGAAGACGGCGGAGATGATCCGGGATGCGCTTACCCAGGCCAGGGCCTATCAGGAAAAGTGGGACAAGTGGAAGAAGGACGGTAGCGATCTCTCTAAGCAGCCCACGATCGAGCCCAAGACGGCAGCGTTGGCCGATGTTGTTTCGGGTAAGACTCCGGCGATCTTCAATGCATACCGCGCGGACGACATCGACACCGCCATCCGTCTGGGCACGGAGTTTCACTTGAAATACATGTTGGCTTCGGTGGCGGAGGGATACCTGATCCGCGACAAGATCAAGCAAGCTGGGGTGCCGTGCCTGGTGGGGGCGGTGATGCAGCCATTCGAGAGCCTGGAGACCTCGAATGCCACTTATGAGAACGCTGCGTTGCTGCAGCAGGCTGGTATTCCTATCGCGATCATGACCGGCTATGAGGCGTATGTTCCCAAGAGCCGGGTTCTGTTATTCGAAGCGGCGGTTGCCGCCGCGAACGGACTGGGCATGGAATCGGCGTTGCGCGCGATCACCCTCTCCCCGGCAAAGATCCTGGGCATCGACGATCGGGTTGGGTCACTCAGCAAGGGCAAGGATGCCGACGTGGTGGTGTTCGATGGCGATCCGTTCGAGTACACCAGCCACGTGCAGCAGGTCCTGGTGCAAGGAGCGGTCACCTACAATCTGCTTCACCCGTAAGGCGCACCTTCAAGGAAAATCATGTCTACTGCTCCTGCCCCGAGTCATGTTTTGTATGCCTGGGTGCTCGGCGTTATCGTTCTGACTCTGCTCACGGTTTCGCTTTCACGGCTGAAGAGGACGAAGACCAAGGCTGATTACCTGGTTGCGGGGCGTTCGCTGCCGACTTTCGTGCTGGTGTTTACGCTTCTGTCCTCGTGGATCGGTTCGGGGTCATTGCTGGGCGGCGCGGAGAATGCATACAACCACGGCTTTGCCGCTCTTTGGCAGGGGGGCGGTGGATGGGCGGGGCTGCTGCTGATTTATTTCATTGCTCCACGGGCACGGAAGTTTGCCCAGTTCACGATTCCTGATCTGCTGGAGGCTCGTTACAATCAGACGGCTCGGGTGCTGGGGGTCATCGCCATTCTGTTTGCCTATACCGCGATCACCAGCTACCAACTGATCGGCGGCGGCGATATTCTTCACCTGGTTTTTCCTGAAGCCATCACTGCGGATTTGGGCAAGTACATCATTGCTACCTTCGTCATCGTGTTCACGGCTATCGCCGGGATGGCTTCCGTGGCGTATATGGACGTGGTGATCGGATCGCTGGCTACGATTACTCTGCTCACGGCTTTACCGTTTGTGTTGCACGGGGCGGGGGGATGGGGCGGCGTCACCCATGCTTTGCCGGCTTCGCACTTTCAGGTTTTGGGAGACTTTAGCCTGATCCAGGCACTCGAGCTTTTTCTGCCTACGATGCTGTTGATGCTGGGCAATCAATCCATGTACCAGAAGTTCTTCTCCGCGAAATCGGAGAAGGACGCGCGCAATGCGGTGGTGGGATGGATTATTGGGACGGTGATACTCGAAACTGTCATTGTTGCACTTGCGGTGTTCGGGTCGGTGCTGTTTCCCTCGGGCGAGGTTCATCAACGGCCTCGGGAGATCATCGCTTATACAGCGTTACATGGTTTGCCGGCTTGGCTGGGTGCGCTGCTGATGGGAGCGGTGTTCGCCAAGATCATCTCTACCGCTAATAATTACCTGTTTTCTCCTTCGACGAATCTGGTCAATGATGTGTTCACTCGTTACATTGCGCCTGGGGCTTCGAATAAGAGGGTGCTTATCGTTTCTCGCCTCGTGGTGGTCATGCTAGGCGTCTGGGCGCTTTACCAGGCGCTTAATACCAGCTCGGTGCTGGCCAAGACTCTTTACGCGTATACCATTTATTCCGCTGCGCTCACGCCGGTGATTCTTGCTGCGTTTTATAGCCGTCGCGCGAATGCGCAGGGGGCGGTTAGTGCTATCGCGGTTGGGACTTTGGTTACTTTCTTTTGGGATGTTGAGGTGGTCAACGGAATTTGCCAGCCGTGTTGGCGCAACGTAGTGCTATCTTTCCGGCTTTGATTGCTTCGTTGCTTTGCCTGGTGGTTGTGAGCGCTTTGACGGCTCCGCCTAAGGCGTCGCAGGTGGGTTTGTTTTTTCCCGAGGGTTAGGGAAAGCAGTCGTGGGGCTTCCCCCGGATTTCCTGTGGAGCTTGGTGGCGTTGGCGAACGTGGGTCGGCTTTCTTTAAGAAGAGCCGCATACGCGGTCGTGTCCAGTGCAGCGCACAGGAAATCCGGGTCGCCTCGTCTTTTTCAACCCCACGTAGCCTTTGGCGAACGTGGGGCACCCGTCACGCACGTTTGGGTTCGTGGTATCCCACATCTCGCGAAAAACGAGCGAGATGTGGGGCACCCATCGTTCGTGGAAGAGACGGAGTTTTAGAAAGGACGAGCCTTCGCGCATAAGAGGTTTTCAGTGTCTTAGCGGGTGCTAAGGGCTTCAAGGTGCGGGCGGGCCGAATCGTAGGTGAGGGCGATGCCTTCGGCCAGGGTTGTCTTGGGTTGCCAGCCTAGCTGGCGGATGCGGGTTACGTCGAGGACCTTTTGCGGTGTTCCATCGGGTTTGGTGGTGTCGAAGACCAGATCTCCTTTGAAATTTAGGACGGCACAGATTTGCTCGGCTAGTTCTCGTATGGTCACGTCTTTTCCGGTGCCGATGTTGATTAGAGGGACGCCCTCGAGCAGGGGGGAATAGGTGTCCTCTGGCAGATTCATGAGAAAGACACAGGCTTCGGCCAGGTCTTCACTGAAGAGGAGTTCGCGGCGCGGTTTGCCTGTTCCCCACACGACAATTTGGTTGTGGCCCTGGGCTTTTGCTTCTGCTACCTTCGGATCAGGGCGGGCAGGACGTGCGAGTTCTGCGGATCGAAGTTGTCACCCGGTTCGTAAAGGTTGGCTGGCGTCGCCGCCAGGTGCCGGGTGTGGAAATGACGATTGTAGGACCAACACATCTCGATGCCGGCGATTTTGGCTAATGCGTCGAACGATGGGCTGGCTCTGAGCGGCCCGGTGAGGAGATACTCTTCCTTGATGGGCTGCGGCACAGCTTCGGGGTAGATACAGCTGGAACCGAGGAAGAGCAGGCGATCGACACCGGCACGGTAGCTGGCATCAATTACGTTGGTTTGAATGATGAGGTTTTCGCGGATGAAGTCTGCCGGGTAAAGATCGTTGGCGAGAATGCCACCGACCTTGGCTGCGGCGAGAAGAGCGTGCGCGTGGGACGGGGCTGCTCGAAGAAGCGCTGCACGGCGACGGCGTCGGTAAGGTCGAGCTCAGCGCGCAATAGCAACAAGAGCCGATCAAAGCCGTTCTTCTTCCAGTTTGCGGCAGATCGCCGAGCCCACCAGACCACGGTGCCCAGCAACGTAGTAAGGCTGTTCTTGTACCGCCTGGTATACTGCCTAGGATTCGTGAAAGTTGTAGGCAGCGTAGCCGTGCTGAGTGACGAGG
>CAVZJL010000035.1:0-36844 GCA_963775365.1 uncultured Acidobacteriaceae bacterium
TTGACGGCACATGATACCTCTAATCTAAGCGTCGGAGCAACGAAGGTGCCGGACCTGATGGGAAAAGAGGGACGGCGTGGCCTGCGTGATTTATTTCCGTTGAGTGTGGGAGATGCGGGACAGGTCCCGCATCTCCATTATTTCCAAGCCGCTCTAGTTCGGCGTGGGCAACTCGGCCGAATCAACGACAATCACATCGACCGGCTCCTTTGTCATATCAAGCTTGAGGCCAAGCTGCTCCTGCAAAGCCGTAAGAAGCGAAGGGGCCGCGGATTCGGATTTCACTCCACGATCGGCCCGGGAGGCATGCCCTCCATGGTCTGGTCCGGGGTCCACTTGAGAGCAAAGTCAAATTTTCCTTTTAGAGCTGTCTTATCCATCACGATTCGTCCTCCTAACTCGGGTAACGCAGACAGGTCGCTGGCAAGCTCTGCCATCGTCACGCCATTGCCCTTCCAGTCCCCCGGCTTCCCTTCCACACCTCCCGGCTCTTCATCTTCGGCCTTCGCCGACGGCCTAATCTTCAATCTGCTTTTCTCCTGAACCAGCGCATACACTGCAAGCCGCCTCAGCTCATGATGCGTTTGCAGCTTGAACCTGTCGGCGAGAAGTGCCCGAACCATACTCTGTTCCGCGTGAAGCTGTTCTTTCAACGGCATCTTTCCGAAAGCACGTTCTGTTTCCTCGTCGCACTTGGCCTCGGTGTCGAATTTCGCTGAAGCGATCCACTTCGGGCCGCCAAGAACTCGCTGGTCGACGTCGTAATAGCCAAAGTCTTCCACAAATTCGATGAGTTCCTTCAGAGACTGCGACTTTGCCTGAAACGAGCCGCCGTGAGGGCTAAAGCCAATGCTTCCGTCATCTTCGGCCCGGTCCGGATCGCTCGGTTTGATGGTGGCTACTATGAATGTGGGAGAAGGGGAAGCAAGCACCTGCGCTCCACTAAGTGGCGTCGCCGAGCCCAGCAACGCAAAAACGATCCAATGGACAACAACCAGCGGGAGCGTTCTAAATGGAGGCTTCAATTGCTGATTTACCTCTAAGCGTCGTGATAGCAGCAGAGATCCTATTCGGACAACCACGGTAGCATTCCTTCGGTTAGAGCAAGCTTACAGCCTGAAGCGAGAAACATTGAGCCGCGGGATCGCATTCAGGGCATATCAGGTGCAAACCAGACCCACGACGTGATGAAATGCCGGGTTTGCGGTAAGCTCCGCCAGCGGGCTGTTGATGCAGGCGATTCTCTCATTCCAGGGGTAGAAGTTTCGAGACAGGTCCTGCTCTTCCCCATCTTCGCATTGCCCGAAACTCCTTGTCCCGAAACTCCCCGAAATCATAAACGGCCCTTGACGCATTTCTGTAAAGTGTGTAGTGTATCGATTAAGTAGCACACTTTAATGTTTCGAGTAACCCCCTCAAGTGGCATTCCCCTTTACCTGCAGCTCATGGAGCAGGTGAAGCACGCGGTAGAAACCGGCGCTCTGCGCGAGGGGGATCGTCTGCCTACGATCCGCAAAGTGGCCGAGGACCTGGTGATGAACCCGAACACCGTCGTCCGCGCGTACCGGGAGCTGGAGCACGAAGGAGTACTCGAGTTAAAACACGGCTCCGGAGCCTTTATCAAAGCGACGGCAGGAGGGCGCGCCCGCCTGGTTCACGAGGCGCAAAAAGTGATGCACTCCGCCGTCGAGCGGCTGATCTCTCGAGGTCTTACCAACGATGAGTTACGACGAGTGTTTGAAAACGAGCTGGCACAGGCCGACGCGAAAGAGCGGAAGGAAGGAGCAGTGGTAGACAAGCCATGACCGATTTTGTCATTGAGACTGATCAACTCTGTAAGTCGTTTAAAGACCACCCGGCGCTGCGCGGTCTCGATCTCCAGGTGCCGGCTGGAAGCATCTTCGGCTTCCTCGGGCGCAACGGCGCAGGCAAGACGACCACCATCAAGACACTCATGGGTCTATTGCGAGCCGATACGGGAAGCGCCCACGTATTTGGCGTGCCTGTCACAGACGCAGACAGCGCCGCCGGAATCAGACGCCGGATCGGCTTCGTGACCGAGGACAAGGAGCTTTATCCCTATATGACGGTGGAGCAGATCATACGGTTCACGCGGCCCTTCTTTCCAAAGTGGCGCCGCGATCTGGAGCAGCGTTACCTGGAGATGTTTGAACTGCCAAAGGCCCGCAAGATTCCTGATCTCTCCAAAGGAATGCGATCGAAGCTGATGCTCTTGCTGGCGATCGCCCGTGGGGCTGAGTTGCTGATTCTGGATGAGCCGACCGATGGGCTGGACCCTGCTGCGACGGAGGACGTGCTGCGCGAATTGGTTTCCGTCACAAGTTCATCGGGGATCACGATTTTCTTTTCTTCGCATCAGCTGTCAGAAGTCGAACTGATCGCCGACTATGTCGGAATTGTTGATCACGGCAGGATGGTGGTGTCGGGGTGCCTGGACGACTTGAAGGCACGCTACCAGCGGGTTGACGTGGTCCTTAAGAGCGGGGCGGGGTCGCCGGTGCGCTGGCCGGAGGGGGCTGAGTCAATCCACCAGGAGGGCCAAGTCGTCTCCATGCTCTGCAGTCACAACGCCGATGCAATTGTCGAGCAGGCGCAATCCATACCCGGCGCTACCGTGGAGCGGTTTCCGGTGACGCTAAAAGAGATTTTTCTGGAACATGCGAGGAGTAACTGAGATGCTCTGGCTCAAGGGATGGCTGGAAACCCGATTTCGGCTTTTGTTCATGCTTATCTTCACGGCTCCGTTGCTTTTTGTGATGCATTCAGCTGGCGCCCACGCAACGGCGTCGAGCGTGAGCGGCCGTGTCGCCGGGCTTGTGTCCAACGCGATTCCGTTCTTCATTGTGTTTGCTTGTGCATTCCTTGCCGGCGCAGGAATCACAACCCAGACGTCCTTTCAGGCTTCCAAAGGTCTCCACGGATCAGCTCTGTTCACTCTCTCGATGCCTGTGCGCCGCTTCCGCTTATTGGCCGTGCGCGCTGGCATCGGATGGTTAGAGACGGCGGCGGTCATTGGAGTCCTCTGCTGCGAGATGTGGCTGGAAATACCGATGCAGAGGGCGGGAGTGACACCGATTGAGATGTTTGAACAGGCGGTCACGCTTATCGCCTGCAGCTCAGCCATCTACTTCCTGTCGGTTTTACTGGGAACGATGCTGGACGATCAGTGGCGGGTGCGGGGCACGGTGCTTGCCTCCGTTGGCATCTGGGTGCTGTGCACGCAACTCTCGCTTCCCGCGTTTGCCGATATCGCTCATGGTATAGGGGAACGCTCACCCATCGTTGCGCACACGATTCCATGGAATGTGATGGCGTTTTCGCTTGGACTGTCGGCAATCTTATTCTTGGCGGCGCTGAAGATTGCGCAGAGACGCGAGTACTAGCACAGGAGACTTAGTGGAAGGGTGAAAAATGGATGCGAATGCATCGACATGATGCCTATCCCCCTCGATTTTGCTTGGTGGTAAGTTTGCGCTCATGACGCGTTTGGCGCGTGGTTGTATCCGGTCTCTCGCATCACGTGACGCAGCGTGGCAATCGTCGAGACTCGATCTTCTTTGAAGACGGCGATCAGGAGATTTACCGGGACCTTCCTGGAAAGCAGACCGAGGAGGGACAGAAGAAAAGTTCACCGCAAACGGATCTTCTTGCGCCCATAGGGTTACTTTCGCCGATCCCCGAAACCCAGACCTGCAATGTTAAGGAATAGATTCAGGTAACGTGGCGAACGTCCCCTGGTTTTCGCCCCTTGGTTTCCTGGTTTTCCTGGTTTTCGCCCCCTGGTTTTCGCCCTGGTTTTCGGGTAGCCTCGCCAAGAAATTTAACTGTGGACTTGAATCCTTCAACTACTGCACCGTCAGACGAACGGTCGTCAGATGTTGAAGTGCAGCTCCGCCTGAACCGGTCGCGGTGCAGATGACGCTGATGGTGTAGTTCTGAGGAGCCTGGCCGAAGAAGCCGCTGCCACTCCCGCAGCCCGCGAGGCCTCCGATGGCTGCGAGACTAAGAACCAATCCAGTGCACAGGACCAGCAGTTGTATGCTGCGGATCTTTTGGCGCATCCGGCGCGAGAACGGCAGCAGCAGCAGGCCGAGCGCGAGCGTCATATTGGGGTATCCGGTGCCGAAGAGGCCGCTGGGAGCGCGTGATGCGCCGGTCGCTGCAGTCTGGATCGTCATCGTGAAGCTGGTTGGGCTATTGCCAATCGTAATAACTTGCGGCGTAAACGTTGCTGTAGCTCCCGGCGGAAGGCCAGTGGCCGAGAGTGTTATCGGTAAGGGAAATGGACCGCCATTGGGGAGCAGGTTGAAAGTGAAGGTCACAGGCTGGCCGGGCTCGACGGTCTGGCTGCCGGGCGTCGTGGTGCTGAGCGTAAAGGTGAAGTCGAGCACGACCCGCGAGAGTGAAGCCGAGGTGCTGCCTGCCGAATTCGCGTCGCCCGCATAGACGGCGGTGATGGCGTGCGTACCTGCAGACAACTCCGTAATGATTGACGCCGAGCCGGCGGTGAGTACCGAGCTGCCAATCAGCGTTGCGCCATCGTAGAACAACACGTTGCCAGTCGGCGTTCCAAGGCCCGTTGGCTTGACGGTTGCGGTGAAGGTGATGGCCTGACCGACAAAGGCAGAAGCAATATTCGAGCCCAGCGTAACCGTTGTCGCCGTCTGTACTCCAGCGCCGGTCAGCAGGATACTCTGCGATACGACCCCGGTGCCGGCGAAGACGACCGATCCGTTGGCTATGCCAGTGGCTTCGGGCAGGGAGACGATGTTCTGCGTGCAACTGCTGTTCGGGGCCAGAGTGATTGGAATTGCGCTGCAGGAGCCGCCGTTCGCAGTTGTGAAGGAGCCGGTGAACACGACCGAAGCAACGGTAATCGAGGCGGAACCGGTGTTTGCCAAGGTCACGCTCTGCGGTACGCTCGGGACGCTCCACGCCTCCGCTGGCGAAGGTCAGGGTTGGCAGCGCCGCGATGCGCAGCCGCTGGTTGAGTCTGTCTGCAATGGTCAGGTTGCCGAATGCGTCCGGTGCCGCTGCTCTGGGCGAGTTCAGGATCGCGCGCTGTCGCTGGTCCACCGTCGCCGCCGAAGCCTTGCTGGTTACTGCCTGCCACGGTTGCAATTGTGGTGCCGCTTACCTGCCGGATGCGTTGATTGCCGGTATCGGCGATATAGAGATTCCCCGCTCCGTCGACGCTCACGCCACTGGGCCTGGCCAGCGTCGCTGCATTCGCGCTCGCGCCATCGCCCGAGAAACTTCCGGAGAAGCCTGGTGTGCCGCTGCCGGCAATCGTCGAGATTGTTCCCGTCGGCGTGATCATGCGTACGCGCTGGTTATGACGGTCGGCAATATAGACGTTGCCGCTCGCGTCCACTGCAACGCCGGTCGGCAGGTCGAGCACCGCGCAGTTGCCGCTGCACCGTCGCCCGCATACAACTCTTCTCCATCGCCGGCGATCGTCGTGATGGTTGTGCCGTTGATCTTCCGAATACGCTGGTTGTTGGTGTCGGCGATGTAGACGTTGCCGCTCAAATCAACAGCCACAGCGCTCGGCAAAGATAATTGTGCCGCGGTCGCCACGCCATTGTCGCCGGAGTAGCCCGGAGCGCCGGTGCCCGCAATGGTCGTGATCGTGCCGCCGCTCACTTTACGAAGACGATGGTTGTGCGAGTCGGCGATGTAGACGTTGCCGCTGGCATCCACTGCGATTCCGGTTGGCGTGTCGAGCTGCGCGGCGGTTGCGGCTGCGCCGTCTCCTGAATAGCCTTCGATTCCTGTTCCGGCGATCATGGTGATGATTCCGGTTGTCGAAACTTCGCGAATGACGTGATTATTTGCTTCAGCGAGGTAAAGATTTCCGTTGCTGTCGTAGGCGACGGCGGCAGGGTTGGCCAGGGTGGCGGCGGTGGCTGGGCCGGTGTCGCCGGTGTAGCCTGCCGTGCCGGTTCCGGCGGTGGTTTTCGCCGTGCGGCTGGGAGTTACCGTCAGGATTCCTTGGCCGTGCATCGAGGCCGTGAAGGCGAAGAGCAGCGCCGCGCCTACTTTCACTAAATATCCCCTGTCAACCATCCTCGTTGAAAGAACGGAGGCAAACTTCGGCGAATGCACCGGCGAGGGCACGGCGTTTTTCCTGCTTTCGTGCCTCGGCTTCATTGGCTGCGTCCCTTCGGGGTTGTGGCTTTCATCGTTCTTGCGCCGCTTTCTTTGAAGCTCGGAGATATCTCTACGGGTACATAACGGTGTGGTGTCGGCTAGGAAGACGGCGGCGACGGGGTTTGAGAACGCGGGACGACGGTGATGCAGTAAAACTCACTCACTGGGGAGACGGTAATCGTTGGGGCTTCTCCCTGGTAATCCGGAAGGAGTTGGGGAGAACTGAAAGCGCCAACCAGATGGTAGGTGCCTGGGTGCGTCGTAGGCGGAAGGCGCGCCTCAAGGTGGAAGTAACCGTTTCCGATGTCGGTCATCCTGCCGCGAGTACCGCTGCCCAACACCAGGCGGGACGCTGGGTTGAGGGTGACACCGTCTTGCTCGAGTTGCTGGAAGATCAGCCGGAAGGACCTCATGCCAGTCCCCGCCCAGGAGGGGTCAAAGTCGGGGTTCCAGTCGAGTGCGATGGTACCGCCTCGAGAGACGGCCGGGCAGGCGCCGGAGACCAGCGGCACCGGCGGAACGGCTGGCGCTGAGACCTCAGACTGGGGTGCCTGCGCCAAAGCGCAAGCGAACGCCATCAGGCTGAGACTCCCCAGGAGGGCCTTCGCGCGGGTCGAAGATGAAGATCGATGGATCACTGCGGCTCCCTAATGCCTGTTGCTTTCTGTGATGTTTTCTTTTGCGCCTGCCTAGTCACAGACAAGCGTCGTGCCGGCGTTGATAAATTGATATGTCGCCGCTGCTCACGGTTTCGGTGAACTCTCAGACTGATCCGGTCTCCCTGAACCACGGTGAAGGTATGGGCGGAGTCCGAACAGGACAGCGTCGCATTGTTAGCCGTCCCGTTCGTGGTCGCGATCGAGCACGTCATAGAAGACGCAGCATCATTCTTGATGACGGTGAATACCATGGTGTCCGCCACAATTGGATTGGCCGCGTTGCTTGCGATCGCGTTTACAGTCAGGCTGCGGACCGTGCAGGCGGCCGTTGCCGGGAGGAATGCTAGCTGAGAGTTGAACTGCCGGACTATCGTCCATGGAGATAGGAACCACAAAAAAAGGTCCAGGGTCTCCTTCGTTAGGAACCAGGGCGGACCAGACGAAACCGGCCGTGATGCTGGCGGCGGCGCCAGCGGGGCCCGTGGGTCCTACTGGGCCTTGCGAGCCGGTGTTGCCGGTTGCGCCAGTTGCACCGGTTGCGCCAGTTGCACCAGTTGCTCCAGCGCTGGCAACCAGATGCCAGATGGCCGGGTTCGTTGGGGGGTCGATATTGGTGTTAGTGGCGAGGGCGATGAAGCTGGAGCCGTTCGTGGAGCAGGTGGTGCAGAACACCACCTGCCCGACCGTGTAGGGAGTGCCCGATGACCAGTTGGCGACAGTTCCCAGCGTGCCAGTAGCTCCGGCTGGCCCGGCAGGGCCAGTTGCTCCCATGGCACCGGCAGCACCTGTAGCGCCGGCGGGCCCTATCGGGCCTTGAGGACCGGTGATTCCCAAAGCGCCGGTAGCTCCCACCTGTGCAATCAGTTGCCAGAAGCCGGTTTGCGTAGGAGGATCCTGGTTTGTGTTGGTGGCAAGCGCAGCATAGCTTGAGCCATTACTCGAGCACGCAGCGCAGAAGACCACCTGTCCAACCTGATACGTGGTGCTTGAGGACCAGTTGGATACGATCCCCACTGTACCGTTGGCTCCGGCAGCACCTGCAGGCCCCGCAGGCCCGGTGGCCCCCGTAATCCCCGGCGCTCCGTTTAGTCCCGGTGCTCCTTGTATACCCGGGGCGCCTGCGGGTCCCTGCGCTCCGGTCGCTCCCATCGACGTAATGGTGATATCCAGACTGGCCCCGTGCCCGGTCTCGTCATTTTCCTTCGAGTCCAGCAACACATTAGCCGCCGTAGAAGTCAGAGCGAGGCCAAAGTTCGTGGCTGGCGCAGTCACCCAGCCCTGCACCAGCGAAGTCACATCCAGCGTGACGTATTGTCCTGCGGTCGCCGCTGAAAATCCGTCGACCGGCGCGCCGATCGTCGGAATCGTCGCATAAGTCACTGCCGACTCGCTCCACGCCGAGGTCACCGGCGAGAGGCTGACCGTACCGCCGGTGTTGACGCGGTTGACGAACACCGTCAGCGTGGCATGCGCAACCTGACTGGAGGTCAGCCCCGCCGGCAGCGTGCTGAGATCAAACTGAAGCAACGCAGTATTGCCGTTCCCTACATACAAATTGGCCAGCGTGCCAAAGTTGGTTGTCGAGCGGGTCAAACTGACATGCGCATCGCCGGTCAGGGCGACGTTGGTCGCATGAGCGGCAGGGTAGAAGAACATCGCGGCTAGTAAAACGGGCAGCAGGCGGGCCATCGCGAAACGATTCAAGAGAACACTCCTTCTCAGGAGTTTGCTCACGGACGAAAGGCCGACGAGAATATCCCAAGATAACTCAGCGTGGGCAGCAAACAACGGACACAATGCCCGAATCGAAAAAAATATCTGTCGTTCACAGCATTCGCATCAACATCGTGGCAGCCGTCCAAGGAACACGATCTTCCGTCGAATGCATACTAACTTTCACAAGCATCACCGTATTCCTCGGCCAGAAATGTTCGCGCGTAATAAAACTTTCACTCGCAGACTGCAGATTTTTATTCCGGAGCCTAAAAACTTCCCAAAATGGGACTTCACTGCGAATATCTCTCGCTGAGCACGCCGTTCGACCTGCAGGGACAAGCTGCGCAATAACTAGCGGATGGAAGTATGTATGCCCGCCGCTCGCGAAGGTCCGTGTGGTCGATCAATCAGCTTGGGAGATAAGGGGACGGGGAGATAAGGGACATGATGGAGTGGACCCTTCGGTTGAGACAAGGAAAACGGGGACAGATTTCGTTTCGCTGCTGAGTAGTGCACAGCAGTCTCTCTGAGGCTTAAGTTGGGCTGTATGTACGGTAAGTAGCGCTTTCAACTTCTACAGGCGACTGGATTTAGTGGTCGACCACAAATCTCAGTCCCATCTGACACATAAATTTCGAAATTTCGAGTTGCGTCCGTATCTCGCCCACCGGGTTACTTTTCGTCCGTCCCAGGTTTCTTGTCTGTCTGGTTCGCAAGTTCGAACGCGTCCGACAGCTTTGCCAACGTATCGTTGGCGTTGTTTCTCTCAACTGAACATGGTTTTGAGTCCTGCGGGCCAGGAGCGTGAGACTTCGCATACGCGCTCTGGGCACAATTTAAGAAGGAAGTAGTCGCGTCGGCAGTTGCGATCCAGGCAGCCTTTATGCCGGGGTCGCCGCGATTGTAATACGCCAGCAAGAGACCCATTTCGCGCCGACCGACATCCCACTTGCCCAAGACGTCTGAATGATTGTTGAGCAGCTTCTCTCTCTGTTCAGTCATCTCTTTCTTTCTCCGAGGATCGGATACATAGCGAGGATCGTTATCGGGTTGAGAAAGCTGGATAAGCGCTTCGCCGTCGAAGCGGGCTGTTCCAATGAGGTCAAGAGCCTGCTGAATGGTGTCTTGCCCCTTCTGTATCGTCGCACGAAGCTCCTCTTGCGCCGTCTCACGATCCTTTTGTTTCTCCTGGTAGGAGGATAAGATTGGTTGAATAAGTCCCCCCCCAGCACTACCGTAATCAGTGTGGTCGCTACGGAGGAGTTCAGGATCTCGAACCAGCGACCATGCGCGGAGGCGCGATCGTCTGTCGTTGTCTTTTTGTCAGACTGGGCCGCCGCCGGATCACTGCCGGTTGTCGCAATTGGCACACCTTCATATGGGATATCAATCTGGCTTCTCTCGGGATCGCCCATTTATTTACTCTGAAGTTACTGAAGTACGATGCGCGTAATTAGAGAGGCGCCTGCATTCACATGAATCCGACGCGTGCCGTGCTTGCCATCTAAAGTGCTCACTCGTACGTCATAATCCACGCATGGCATTCCCGGAAATTGGTATTCTCCATTGGTATCGGATTTACCTTGCCAACTGCTGCCGGTCCTCACTGCGGAGATATTAATTGCCGTTCCTGCAACGGCTGCCCCACTGGATGTCTGCACTCTGACATGTATTTCTCCTAATGGTATGTCGCCGATCGGAATCACAAATGTGAGCGGTAACGAATGGTCCCGAGTTAAGTCGACCCCGGTCTTTTCAGATGTCGCAAATCCAGCAACAGACGCTCGAACTGAATATTTTCCAGTCGGGAGATTAAGAAGTTCGTAGTGTCCTGTACTGTCCGTCGTCATTTTGAAGGCTTCGTGCGTCTCGTCATTAACAGCGGATACGGATTCTAGCCTGAGATTTCATCACAGCGGTCGCAAACATTCAGACCGTGGATGACGTGATCGCGGCTTCTATAGTGATGGGCCGTTTCAGGATGATCCTGCTCAGCTTCTTCGCGTTGATTGCATTTGTGCTGGCAATCCTTGGAATTTTCGGGGTTATGAGCTACTCAGTTGGCCAGCGGTCTCGGGAGATGGCGGTGCGTCTGGCTCTGGGAGCTCAACGCAGTCGCGTAATAGGTCTGGTTGTCGGGCAAGGTATGTCAGTGGCGGCTTTGGGATTAGCTGCTGGAACCGTGGGGGCATTTGAGGTAAAGCCTACTGACGTCGTTACATTCCTGTCAGCTCTGCTACTCCTGGCTGGAGCGTCCTTGATCGCATGCTATATTCCTGCTCAACGAGCGTCTTCCGTCGACCCGGTGCAGACATTGCGTGTCGACTGAGAAATTTGCTCCGCCGCCCCGAGACCATTCGTGGGTAGTTATTTCATCCCGAAACTCTATTGCGTAGCCAACACTTGCCGATCCTCCGACATTTACTAAGCTTCACCACGCCGGCCCCGAGTTCGCGATTTTACATTCATCACGAAAGGTCAGCGTTTCGGGCGGGGTCTTTCAGTCCATCCCGTCCCCGAGTTTCCCCAGACATAGCTGCGCTTGGGAGCATGGACAGCGGCGACTCCCCTAGCTGTTTCGGGGAAGAACTAACTTGTGCGTCCGAATGCTGTCCCCAGCTATCTAAGGCAGTATGAGCGCGAAGATTTCAATCCTGGGATTGGGCATCATGGGAAGAGCCATGGCCCGCAGCGCCGCCCGTGGCGGCTTGAGCACGACGGTGTGGAACCGGACACCCGCACTTGCCTCAGATTTTGCTTCGGGCACTATTCGCATTGCAGAGACCGCCATCGATGCGGTTCAGGGGGCGGATGTTGTTGTCACCATGGTGTCCACTCCCGAGGCAGTGTTGAGCGTGATGAAAGAGCGGGAGGCATTGGCGGCCATGAAGCCGGGCGCAGCCTGGATACAGATGTCGACCATCGGAGTAGAGGGTACGGAGCGAGCCTGGCGCCTGGCCCAGACCCGACCCGAAATCGTCTTTGTGGATGCTCCTGTTTCGGGCAGCAAGACCGCGGCGGAGGAAGCCAAGCTGGTTATTCTTGCCTCCGGGGATCAAGCCCGCGCCGGTGCGGGGGTGCAGCAATTCTTTGACGCGATCGGAACAAAAACCCATTGGTTGGGCAGTGTGGGACAGGGAACGCGTATGAAGCTCATGTTCAACGCCTGGATGGGGATCCTCAATGAGGGGGTCGCGGAAGTGTCCATCCTCGGGGATTTACTCGGAATCGACCAAGGCCAGTTTGCATCGCTGGTCACGGGTGGACCGCTGGTTCCATCGTGGGCGGTAGCTAAAATGCGAAAGATCAAAGAAGGCCGCACTGCTGAGCCGGAATTCCCTCTTCGCTGGGCACACAAGGACGTTGAGCTGGCGCTCGGCGCAGCAGGAGAGGCGCGTTCCCGGCTGCCGATCCTTCAGCGAATTGACGCTACCTGGGCGGATGCCGAGCATGACTTCGGAACGCAGGATCTTAGCGCTATCTATGTGGCACTTAGCAATGGAGTCACGCGATGACCACAACGCTTCTAATGCTGTGACGGCAGAGTGAATGCGGGCGACGGTGCGGAGGCTATTCACCGCAAAGAGCGGCGTGTGCACACGCTGGAGCCATTCTCTTCTCGCCAGAAGAGGTTCATTCCCGGTAATGCCAGCGCTAAAGCGCGTGGTCAGGGCTCTCTCCCCCGCATGAATGGGGGGCTCCCACCGATCACCGGGTAGTCGTCAGTCGAAGATTTTCCTCGATACAAACACTCCACCAGCACAGCCGGTCAAATAGTCATCTTTACTATTGAAAGATCATCTTCCAGTTCTTTCGGGACGAAACCGGGACAGACCGGAGCAATCACTATTGCGTCGCCGCTCACATGAACCGTTCGAATAGTGATTGCTCCGTCTGTCCACCAGCTTTTCTGTCATGCTGGGGGTTGGGGCTGATCGCCTCGTGGATTCCTGCACAGCTCGCGCTGGCCGTCGATCCGACGATTCTGCTGCGGGATGAGCAGGGGCAACGATGACCATCCCACGAGCTGACACTATCTCCTGTTGCCTACTGTCCAGTGATGGTCAGCGAAAGAGTCGTGGTGTACTTCGCCGATCCGGCGGTCGCTGTCACGGTGACCGCGGAGGTAGCCGGTGGAGTCGTATTTTCAGGCGCACCGGAGGAAGAACCACCGCCGCAACCGTTGAGCAAAGACAGACCAGCCGCAAACACAACCAGCATGCACAGGGATAGCCAACGCCGGCGCTTCTTCCACCATAGTCCGCCCAGCGAAAGCACCAGGACCGACGGCGGCAACAGCGGCGCCGGGCCAGTGGGAAGAGCCGCCGTCGCGGAGGGTGCGGTCATGGTGACGGTGGTCGAAACGGGTCCGCCGGAAGGGGTGACGGTTGCTGGAGAAAAGCTGCAGGATGCGCCCGTTGGCAATCCCGAACAACTGAAGGACACCGCAGCATCGAATCCGTTGAGAGGTGTCACCGAGATAGTTACCGAAGCGCTTTGCCCGGGAGCCACCGTGAGGGAGGTGGCCGACGGCGCAATCGTGAAACCGGAAGCGGCCGCGGTCACCGTGTACTGCGCACTGGCTATGGCACTATTGGCATAGCCCGCGGCTACCGCGATGGCCGAGATGGTCTCCGAAGCCGCCACCGCAATCGGCCCCGCATACAGAGTCGAAGTTGCGCCGGGCGTAGATCCGTCGGTGGTGTAGTAGATCATGGCGCCGGCAGTGGCGTCGGTCACGGTTAAGGTCTGCGGCGAAGTGTATGTCCCGCCAGGAATACTGAAGGCCGGCGTAGCGGCCGGTGTAGCCGCCCCAGCAGGCTGAATCGTGTAGGCCGCGGTGGCCGGCGCGCTGTAGGAATAACCCGGGGCGGCCGCGAAGGCGGAGAGGGTTTCAGAAGTGGAAACCTGAATCGGGCCGGTATACGTAGCAAGGTACGGGCTTTCATTTATGGAGTAATAGATGCTTGCCCCAGCGGTCACGTCACTGATGGTCACGGTTTGTGGCGAAGTGTAGGTTCCTGCAGGCACGCTAAAGGTTGGAGCCGCCGCGGGCGGGAGGACAATCGTGTACTTAGCCGTGGCGGTGGCGCTGTTTGTGTAATCTAACGCAGTCGCGTACGCGGTGAGAGTTGTGGACGCCGCGACCACGATTGGGTGGGTATAAATAAATTGGACCTGTGGATAGTCGCTGGTGCTGTAGAAGATGGTTGCCCCGGCCGTCGCATCGCTGATGGTGACAGTCTGCAACGAAGTATAGGTCCCTGGAGGAACACTAAATACCGGAGTCGCGGCCGGAGGAAAGTTGATGGTGTACTGGGCGGCTGCGGGCGGGCTGTTGGTATACCCCGTGGCCACCGCAATTGCCGTAATGGTCTCCGTCGCTGATACGGTAATCGGCCCTTTATACACAGTAGAGCTGGTCGTGGGCGTGTCTCCGTAGGTGGTGTAATAAATGGTCGCGCCCGGCGTGGTATCGCTGATGGTGACTGTCTGGACCGTGGTGTAGGTGCCCGCAGGAACGTTGAAGGTGGGTTTCGCGGCCGGAGGCAAGTTGATGGTGTAGGCCGCGGCGGCCACCGCACTGGGAAGCGCATCGCCGGCAAACGGAGCCCCGGGATCAACCACGGTACTGCCGAAAATGTAGGTAACAGCCACAGCCTTGAGCGTTTCCGACGACGAAACCGTAATGGGTCCGCTATAAACCGGCGAAATGCCCGTGGGCGTGGATCCGTCCGTGGTGTAGTAGATAGTGACGTTCGGCGTCGCATCTGTAATCGTTACTGTTTGGATGGCGGTGTAGGTTCCCGCTGCTACGGAAATCACCGGCGTTGCCGGGGTCGGGTACACCGTGTAGGTGGTGGCGGTGACGATGCTGTTGTCATAACCGGGAGCGGTCGCGATGGCCTTGACCGTCTCGGAGGACGCAATGGTGACCGGTCCGCTGTACAAATTGGAAGCTGTGGTCGGCGTGCTGCCATCCGTGGTGTAGTAGAAAGTTGCATTGGCCATGCCGTTGGCCAACGTTAACTGGCCCCCTGGCTGGTAGATGACCGATTGCATGCTGAAGATAGGGCGGTGCAGCGGCCGGCAGTGTGGCGAGAGAGGGCTGGTATTGCCAGAGGTCGTTGATGTAGTTAAGGAAGTCGGTGGCACCCGCGGAGCCTACGCCGCCCCCAAACAGCCAGAGTTTTCCGTTGTTGTCGGTCCAGTTCGCTGTGCCGGCGCGTCCCGGCGGGAACCTCTCCTCCAGTTGGAATACCCAGGCCGATTCCCTGGGGACCGTTGCAGGTCGGGTAAGAATTGACCGAGACAGTCAGTTGGCAGTTGCCGGCGTAATTGCCGCCCATCCATGCCCATTCATTGATCGATGGATTGAAGGCCCATAACTCGTTGGCTGCGCCAAGATAGGAATCCTGGTTGGCGCCGGTGATGCTGGCGCTGTCTCCTCCGAGCAGCCATAGATTGCCCTGCGCATCGGTCCAGTTAGCGGAGATGCTGCTGGTACCGCCCGGCGTATTCGCCGGCGCCGGAATTCCCAGCGTGCCCCGCACCTCGGGATGCAGGTTATTGGCGGCGCCCGCCATCCACGCCCATTGGTGCGACGTGGGATCATATTTCCAGAGATCGTTGAGCGCGTTGATACCCTCTCCGCCGTATCCACCAAACAACCACAGATTGCCGCTGTTATCGGTCCACGCTGCAGCCGAGGAACGGCTGGACGGAATATTTCCTTCGTCGGGCACACCCAACGTTCCGTAAGCACCCCCCTGGTAGCCGAGCAGAACCTCGACGGCTTCGCTTCCGCCCATCCAAGTCCACTGGTGCGTGGATGGATCGTACATCCACAAATCATTCAGCACGGCGCTCAGGCCATCGACATCCTGCCCTGTGCCCCCAAAGAGCCAGAACTTGCCGTTGACATCGACCCAGGTGGCAGCGTTGTAGCGGCTTCCTGGAATGTTGGTTGGCGCCGGCACTCCTAACGTGCCATACACCCCGGGCTGCCCCATGGTGCTGTAGAACGACAGCACGGACTTGTTGCTTCCACCCATCCACGTCCATTCGTTGGTCGCAGGATCGTATTCCCAAAGATCGTTCAGCTCGGCCTGCAGGGTGCCGGCGGCGTTCATTCCATATCCCCCGAAGAGCCATAGGTGACCGCCACTGTCCGTCCAGCCGGCGGCTCCATAGCGGCCCCCGGGCGTATTCGCGGGCGCCGGCGTACCCAACGTGCCATACACACCATACAGACCTCCGCAATACAACACCTGGACGTTGGTGCCGCAGGACAGAGTTTTGCTGCCATCTATCCAGGCCCATTGCTGCGTCGAGGGGTTGTATTTCCAAAGGTCGTTGAGAAACCCGGTGGCTCCATTGCCGTCGAAGCCGGCGCCGCCAAAAAGCCAGAGATTTCCGCTCGCATCTTTCCAAGTGGTAGCGTTCTGTCGAGCGCCGGGAATATTGCCGGCGGCCGGCACGCCCATCGTGCCATACACACCCAGCTGCTTCCTTCTGCAGGCTTCCGCCGGTCCAGGTCCACTGCCCCAGAGGAGAGGCCGCGGTCGATCCGATGGTGTAGACGGCGGAAGCCACAGCGCTAGTCGGGTGAGCCCGCGACCACGGCGATGGCCTGCAATACCTGAGAGGAAGATACAGTGATCGGGGTTTGATACACAGCCGAGCCGCTCGTGGGCTGAGTTCCGTCCGTGGTGTAGTAGATGACCGCACCGGGCGTAGCGTCGCTCAGCGTGATCGTTTGCGCGGTTGCGTAGCTCGCCCGAGGCCGGGTAGAACACCGGCGCAGCGGCGGGCACAGCAGACACGGTATAGGTTCCGGTTGCCACGGTGCTATTGGCATATCCAGCTGCCCCGGCGATGGCGGTGATGGTGTGTGACTCGGATACAGGGATGGGCGCGGTGTACTCCGTAGCCGGAACGTTGCCGTCGATCATGTAATAAATGGTGGCCCCGGGTGTCGTGTCGTCGATGGTCACCGTTTGTGGCGAGGGGTCACTCCCAGGAGCCGGAGAAAACGTCGGCGTCGCGGTTACAGGTTGTCCATTGGTATTGGGCTGGAATTCCCAGAGGTCCTGAAGATAGCCCCAGGTCTCGGCCACATTGTTCCCGGTTCCGCCAAACAGCCATAGATCGCCCTTGCTGTCGGTCCACCCCGTCGCGTTGTTCCGGCCGCCGGGAGTATTGCCGAACGCGGGCGTTTGCAAACTGCCATAGACACCAGGTTGGCCGCAGTACCCACTGGCGCAGATAACGGTGTTGTTGCCGGTCATCCACGCCCATTGATTGGTGGATGGGCTGTACTCCCAAAGGTCATTCAGATAGCCCCAGTTGCCAACCGAATCGATGCCGTCTCCACCCATCAACCAAACGTTGCCCTTGCTGTCGACCCAGGTGACGGCGCGAATGCGGGCTCCTGGATAGTTGGTGGCGTTGGGTGTCTGCAGTGTTCCGTAAACACCCGCCAGCCCGCATTCATCGACTTCGATGCCGGTGCAGGTCGCGGGATAGGTTTCCGCCCCGCTTATCCATGTCCATTGGCCGGTGGTGGGATCGAACTTCCATAGATCGTTGAGTAGGCCCAGCTTTCCCGCCGAGTCGGTAGCGAGACCACCAAAGAGCCAAAACTTGCCCTGCTTATCGACCCACCAGGAGGCCTCGTACCGCCCTCCGGGAATGTTTGCGGCTGCGGGTATACCTTGCTGGCCGTATATGCCGGACTGCCCGCAGCCGCCGCAGGGAAGCGTATTGTTGCCGCTCATCCACGTCCATTGATCGGTGGATGGATCAAACTTCCATAAGTCGTTCAGGTATCCGGTGGATTGGGTCGAATCGTGGCCGCTGCCGCCAAAGAGCCAGAAGTTCCCTTGACTATCGACCCAGCTCGCCGCGTTGGTGCGTGCTCCGGGAACATTGGCTGTGGCAGATGCGCCCAGAGCACCATACACGCCTGGTTGATTGCCCGTATCTGCTCCGCCCATCCAGGTCCATTCGTTGGTGGCAGGGGTGTATTCCCATAGGTCGTTGTACGAGTTGTAAAAGTCGGCGCCCCCAAACAGCCAGAAATTGCCTTTGGCATCGGTCCAGGTGGATGCGCCTTCACGCCCGAGGGGCACGTTTCCGGGCGCCGGCTGACCGAGCACCCCATACACACCAGTCGCGCCGGCCGTGGTCGAGCTTCCGCCCATCCAGGTCCATTCGTTGGCGGCAGGATTGTATTGCCACAGATCATTCAACATGCCGTAGATCGGAGTCGAATCTCTGCCCAGACCGCCAAAGATCCAGAAGTTACCCTTGGTGTCGGTCCAACTGGCGGCAAGCTCCCGGTTGCCCGGCAAGTTGGAGGCAGCGGGCACCCCCAAGGTGCCGTACACGGGTGGCTGCGGAGTCTGGGGACCGTTGATCCAGGTCCATTCGTTGGTCTGCGCTTGCAACGTTCCGGCGCATGCGAGCGCGCAGAGAAGAACCCAGCCAACCACGAGCAGGTTACAGATTTTCCCCGGAAAAACTACGCCGTGAGAGAACAGGAAACGTTGCATCGATACCCTTTGGCCCATCACGAACGGAGCCTTCCCTGGCAGGGACTCGGGGGTATCCTGAAGCAAGGTTAATTATGGCTTAATTGCCAACGGAATTGTACACGACGTGGGGCCAGAATTGAGTAGGCGTTGGAGAGGTAGTCCGCTTCGTAACCCGAGGGTAGTGCCCAACGTATCGGCGATAGGAGGCGGAATGTGTGACTACCGTTGAAGACAACCTGGTGGGTTTATCTCGGCAGACTCTCACTCCGCAAGGGTTTTTTTTCGATGCCTGAATAGGCGTCGTGGATCCGAATTTAATCGATAGAAAAACTCCACCTGGTCAGCCGGTCAGATCGTCATCTTTACAATTGAAAAATCATCTTCCAGTTCTTCCGAGCCGTGGAAGTCTCGAACGAAACGGAGGAGTTCTTGCAGGTCCGATGAGCCTTTGGGAACCGCCCGGGTGAGGACTTCTTCAAAAGCTTCGGACTCCAGCATGGTGCCGTCCGGCTGCGTAATTTCGTAAGCGCCGTCGCTGAAAAGGAACAGCCGCGCAGGGCCGTCGAGAGTACACTCCGTGCTCTCGTAAACGAAATCCGGCAGGATACCCACAGGACAACCAACGCCCGGCAGCGGCTCCGCTTTGCCCGGCTGGTCTCCTGCACCGCGCACCACAATGGGTGGTGGGTGTCCGGCGCTCGCATAGCGCAATGTTCCTGTAGGGCGGTGGTAGACGCCGTACCACATGGTGAAATAGAGACCGTTTTGATTTTCCATCTGGAAAGCCTTATTCAACGAGCTCAGTACCTCTTCAGGCCTGCGGAAATTGGTGTTCTGCAAGGCGGCCGAGCGGAGCGTATTCGCTACCGTGATTGACAGCAAAGCCGAACCGACGCCGTGTCCGCAGACGTCCAGCAGATAAAGAGCATAGTGGTCACCATCGATCCATTGATAACCGAAGGCATCTCCTCCCAGTTCCGTGGAAGGAACGAAGAGCCAGTCCACTGCGATCGGTTCCGCGACCGGCGCCGGTAAGATGGCAAGAACATAGTGTTGGGCATCGTGCAATTCCTTCCGCAGCCGGGTGTGGACCCGTAGCAGCTCATCACGGGATTGAGCCAAATCTCGGTGGGCCAGCGTCAGTTCCTGGTGCGCGGCCTCGAGCTTGGCAATGAGGCGCGCCTCGCGCTGGCTCAACAGCGTCATGTCGTACGCCTTCTGCTGCATTTTTCTGGCATAGTCATGTTCCACGGTCACGTCTAGGAGCACGACCCACGTCTTATCTTCATCGGCAAAAAGGTGAACGTCCGCCACACGTCCGCCAGCCATGCCCACGGACTCTAAAAGAAAAGGCGATTCCGCTAAGGGCAGCAGACCTTCCAGAAATGGCAATTGATCGGAGGCGGCATCCCCGTGCTTTAGATCAGCCAGTCCGTAGTATTCCAGCTCTCCACCTGCCTGGATCAGGACCAGTTCGTTGTTAATGAGAAGATGGGCTATGGAACGCTGGGACTTGACGAGGAGCAGTAACCAATCTGAAATGCGGTCCGGTAAGTCGGGCATCGGTCACAACACCATGCGCTGCGCGAGCGTCTGAAATGCTTCTTCGACACCTTCACCGGTCTTGGCGCTGGTCCGGAGAACTACGTGCCCCGCATCCTTCAAGTCTTCGATGGACTGTTCCGGAATGTCCCACTCCTCCTTCAGATCCGTCTTGTTGAGAAGGAACAGAAAAGGAATCGACCCTACCTCTGCAGTGACTCGAGCCTGTATTGACTTGCTGACTTCGAGGGTTTCACCGCGCGTGACATCGACCACCAGGAAATATCCCGCAGCGCCGCGAAGATAGCTGGTGCGTATTCCCTTAACGTCGTCCTCGCCCGCAATATCCCAGAGGATAAGAGCGACCTCGGCGGCGCCAACGTTCACCATCTTCTTCTCGATCTTGACGCCGACGGTGGTCAGGTATTTGTCGGAAAAGATGCTTTGCACATAACGCTGAACCAGGCTGGTCTTGCCGACGCCGAATCCGCCCAAGAGACAAACTTTTTTCTGCAACATAGAGATATCTACTCGCTGGCAATCACGGTGAATGTCACTCTCCGATTCATCGCGGCGGTTACTTTGCCGTTGGGAGCCAACAAGGGTTCGAGTGGGCCGGCGCTGCGTACGGTCAGCAGTTCCGGAGCGATGCCGCGTGCCTTAAGCATGGAGCGAACAACCTCGGCACGAGCCGCGCTGAGGGATAGGTTCGCGGTTTCGTTGCCGAGAGCATCCGCGTGACCGGAAATCATCATGCGGGCAGAGAAACCAAGACGCCTGGTCACGCGCATCAGTTGGCGGAACTCGTCGGCAACAGCATCGAGTGCAGCGTCTTCGCCCCGCGCGGGCCGGTCTGCATTGGAATCGAACGAAATCACATGCGCCTGGATTGCATCGCGCAGGCGAATAAATTCCGGATCCTGCACGTCGCGGAGGGCGCTGAGATCGACCTTGGGAGAACCCGCGGGCAGCGCTGCGACCAGCGTTCGCGCCCGCTCGACCCAGTACTGTGGAACGCTTCCAGTCACTTCGACCGTATCGCCCTTCAATGACAACGAGACAGAGGGCGGAGGATTCAGACTGGCGGCCAGACGCCGAAGAACGATCGCCGGGTTCAGCGCCTGATATGACTCCCAGTGACCGGCGACACGTTTGGAATCCAGACCGGACTGCGACAGCAGTGAGGCGGGATCTACGGCCAGGGGATCACGCAAACCGGAAATTTGCCATTTTCCGTTGCGCAATTCGGCGTTGGCGACCACGATGCCTGGCTCCTGACGCAGCCGTTCGACATATGCGTCGACACGAAGGCGGACAACTGTCCGCCGGATCACCCACCCACCAGCCAGAAGCAACAACAGCAGGGGCAAGACCCAGAGCCAGGGTGACCACTGCGTTTCGCGCGGCCGCTCCTGTTGCTGCAGGTCACGTTGCAGTGGCGTGATCAGGTCCCCCAGATCTGCAGAGTCACCCTGGAATTCTTCCAACTGACTGCGGTATTGGTCGTGAATGTTGGTCAGTGTTTCGCGCAGCGCCGCATGCAGCGATTCAGGCGGATTGCCGCGAATGACGGCGGCAAGAAACGCGAAGGGTCCCTCTTCGCACCATAACAGCACGTCGCCGAGCCGCAGGGTGTCGATGCCGCCTCCCCCGTCCTTATTGCTTCCCTCGAACGAGTCGCGCACGAAGTCCTGAATGGCCGACAGCATGCCGGACACCAACTGGGGATCCTGCGCAGTCACCTCCGGCGCCGCTACGTGCTCGATGAGAAGGCCGGTCTTACGGTGAATCAAGAAGACGTGCTCGACGCGGAACTGCACTGTGTGTTTGAGCACCACGTCGGCGAAGCTGCTTCCGCTGCGAAGCGCCTCCAGGCGCCACTTCAATCCGTGCCATGAAAAGCTGTGCTTGAACGCCTGGTTCAGGCGCTGCAGCGTACCATCAAGGGACTCGGCGATGGACTTACGAACCACCGATCCCATCAGGGGGTAGAGGATGCCGACCAGGGTGCCTGGATTTTTGCGGATCGATGCCTGGGTGGCAAGCTCCAGGATGGGAGCCAGAGCCTTTGCGAGTTGTTCGTCTCTCGCGCCGGCAAGGGTGAAAGCGTCGGCCAGTACGGAGCTGATGGCTTCAGCGAGCTGCCGCGGATCATCGAACTTCTGCTGCAGCTTGGCGATCGCGGCTCGATCCTCCTCGAGGATCAAGCTGCGCAGCGCCTCCAGTTTCGGATCCCTTTCAAGCCTGGGGAGCGCCGTAGCCAGATCGTGATCGAGGCTGCGTGCTACTTCGAATAGCAGCACGGCGAGCCGTTTGGCTCGGGCATCATCGGGATGTAAGAACGGGGGATCCGAACTGTCCCTGTCGAACAGGGAAACACTGGAAATCACGGTGTCTCCGATCGCTCTATTCCTTTCAAAACTGGCGTGGGGTGGGCCGCTGGGTTCAGGATCGCTGGGCGCTGGCTCCGTTCGCCTTCGCCGTCGTGTCCTGATTCAGGCATCGGGCAATTTCAACGAACAGGCCGGCCAGCAGACTACGGTCAGTTTTGACATTCATCAGTTCAGCAAGCATCCGCTCGATGGCCGCGCGCATGTCGTCAGTCCGGCGCCGGCTCTCTTCTCGCAACGTTTGCGATTCGTGGCTCAATCTCTCAGTGAAGTCCCGGTCCTGGCTGGCCAGTTGGTCGGCGACCTTGGTGAGGTGCTTCTCCAATCCCTGGATCTGTTCCCGAAGGCCGCGACCCAGTTCCTTGTCCGCTTCTGCGCGAAGATCCTGTTCCTGGCGAATCTGGCTGGCGAGCGATTCCAGCTGTTTCTTCATGGACGACTCCATGCTCTGGAGAGCACGAGTGGACTCAGCTTCCAGATCGCGCACCTTTTGTAGAAAGCGCTCTTCCATGACCGCGAAGCGGCGGTCGTAGTCCTGCATCTGGTTGCCGAAGAGCAACTCGCGGATCTTATCGACTCCCGGCGCGTCGTTCATGGACGGTGTGTTGTGGAGTGCTTCCTGCGCAGCCTTGAGCGTCTGCGCAGTGATGTTCGGTGATAGTTCAGCTTTTGCAGCCATGTTGTTCTTCCCCTTAAATGACGTGTTTAACGTCGGATGAAAAGATTGCTTGCTCACCTTAGTCTGCAGCGTGCTAGCCGGTGCTTTCTTCATAGGTAGTGCCAACAGCGGGGGTTGTGTAAAGTCCAGCGTCAGAGGAGGGAGGGGCCCTGAAGGTAATACCGATCGTCTGAAAACTGACGAGCGTCTGGAGATTCCAGGCACTTGTCCTAGCACCTGGGGACTGGCTGTCGCCGTCACTCAGAGCCTCTAGTTTTCGCGAAGGTGAATCATAAAGCCCTTTTTTGTGAATGTCAAAAGTAATTCCAGCAGGCTGAATTTCAAGGGTTTACGACTTAAATATTTCAGATTAAAGGGATCATATGAACTAACCACCATGCCGCGCCACACTGCTTACTGCAGCGGCATGGTACCCATGCTCAGCTATGGAGCGGCCAGGATCCCTATAAGATCGTTGACGCAACGGTAACCTTCTGTCTTTCCTCAGCGGAGTCTGGCAGAGATAGACCGAGCGTTACCCTTGCTTCAACAATCCTATTAAGTTAGTAAACGTTCCGTCTGGCCCGCCGGAGCCTGACTCAGTTAGGGCCAAGCGCTGATAATGTTCGCGGAGCGACCTCGAGGGATTAAGGGTGCTTAGAAAGGTTCGATTGTTAATGGAATCACCTGAAGCCCTCTACCATCGCGTTTTGCTGGAGAACCAAGCTCGATTGGCTCTCCAGCAAAAACTGGACACCGGGCTTGGTTATGCCACGATGGTCGTGTTCCTCGCAGGAGCTATCGCAGCAATCCCGCTGCTGCACTCTCCGGGTCTTCGGGGTCTGCTCCTAATCCCCGTTGTGATTTTCGTGCCGCTGGCAGTGGAGCATGATCGTGTACTACGCGCCATTCGCGAGAGAAAGCGAGTGGTTGCATTTTACGAGCGTGGACTCGCACGCCTGCAAGACAGGTGGGCGGGAAGCGGAGATACCGGAGATCACTTTCTGGATCTTGCCCATCCGTACGCGCGGGATCTCGACATTTTCGGCAAGGGTCACCAGCAACGCGCTTACACTCATGCAGGCGGTAGGCCTGAAGTTAGAGGAATAGGGAGTATGCCCGACGAGATTATGGTTGTTAGCCGGGCTGGCAGGGTGTCTTGAAATTGCATCAACTTACGCGCGGCGTCTTCAGTTCCCTGCTTCCGGTATACCCCGGATAGGCCGAAATGCGCTTGCGACGCAAGGTCCCCGGTCTTATCAAGCTCAATCACGTGCTTCCAGGCCTTTTCAGCCGCTGCATAGTTTCCCGCCCTGGGATTCGGCTTTTCCCAACGAATAAAGTGTCTCCGGCATATCCGCCTGCAAGCGATCCGCGCGCTCCACTTCGATGCGAGAAACAGGTGACAGACACGACGATTACTTACATATTCATGGTTCGAAGGTGATCGTCCTGACACGTCCCCTGTTTTCACCTGTTTCCCGAAAACTGTTTCCAAACCCGATTGCTCCCCGGTATAGTCGTTTATCGATATATCTATCATCGATCTATGCCAACCAAATGAAGCCAGTCTCGTTACCAGGAAACGGTTGGTTTGGGGAATGGGGTTTCGGTCGCGACATTTTCGCTGACCATGGCTGCCGGAAATCCAGGCGGCAAGCCGGTATTTCGGACACTTGCACGCAGAGAGATTCAACGCAGCAAACGCCCACGTTTATCGTCCAGGCGGGAGGAGATGCTCTATGAAGAAGTGGGTGCCGCGTGTTGTAGCGTGTGCCGTGCTGCTAGTGGGCGTTGGCAGGGCGTGGGCTCAGGCGTCTGATGCGAAGGACCTGACCGGTCAATGGCAAGGGACGGCGCAGGGTCCGCAGCAGGGACTGCGCGTGGTCTTCCTGGTGTCGAAGGCGGACGGCGCCGTTTGGAAGACGGTCTTCAACTATATCGACCTGATCGCTCAGGGCTCCGGGATTCCCAGGGCGGCTCATCTGACATTGCGGGGATCGGTTGCAGAGATTCAGGTTCCGGGGAAGGGTGGCAGCTACCTGGGGCAACTAAGCGCAGATGGCAACAGCATCACCGGGTCGTGGACGCAGGGTGGTTCCAATATGACGCTGAATCTCGTGCGCGCCAGCACGGAGACGGCGTGGGAGGCTCCGAAGCCGCCTCCACCTCCCGCGCCCATGGCGGCCAATGCCAATCCGTCCTTTGAGGTGGCGACCATCAAACCCAGCAACTCCAATAATGCGGGCAAGGGATTCGGGCTTAGCGGGCGAAACTTTTCGACGCGCAACACTTCACTGGATGACCTGATCGAGTATGCTTACGACGTTCATTTGAAGCAGATCGTCGGAGGGCCCGATTGGATGGACAAAGACAAGTTCGACGTTGGCGCAGTGCCCGACCAGGAAGGCAGCCCAAGCCATGAGCAGTTGAAGATCATGGTGCAGAAACTACTGGCGGACCGATTCCAACTTAAGTTCCACCATGATAAGCGAGAGCTTTCTGTCTATGTGCTTTCTTTGGCGGAGGGCGGCCCGAAGAACCTGACCAAGAGCGATCGTACGGATGACAAGTTCTCTATCCCGATCGGGCCAGCACGCGGCGGCTTCATGATGAGCGTCTTCAATGGGAACATGCGCGACTTTTCCGGCTTTGGGCTTCAGGGTACGGTGCTGGACCGGCCCGTGCTGGACCAAACCGGACTTAAGGGCCGGTATGATTTCGTGTTGACGTGGTTGCCGGTTGGAACGGAGTTTGGCGGGAGGTTTCCATCACCGCCGCCGAGTGACAATCCTCCGCCGAACTTGTTTACGGCAATCCAGGAGCAGTTGGGGATGAAGCTAGCGGCAGTCAAGGCGCCGGCGGACGTGATGGTGATCGATAAGGCCGAGAAGCCTTCAGCGAACTAACGCAGTCCGAAACTGCAGAGAACACTTGTCCGAGAATGGTTAGCCGCTCAGTCACTTCTTCCGGGGCAATTGGCATGCCGGAGGGACAATCGGGCCGGGCAAACCGAAAAGTGGAAGGGTGAATCACAGATAACCGCTCTTCCATCGAGTAAAATTCTCCAACGTGAGGAATGAGCCATGACGCTAAGCGTTTACGACGGTAAAGATTTTGCCAGGCAATTTCGCGTGGTGCGCAATAACACTCTTCAAATTGCACAGGATATCCCTGACTCGAAGTATGGCTTCGTGCCCGCGCCCGGCTGCCGCGCGATCGAAGCTCTGTTGGCGCACATCGCGGTGTCTCCGCGGATGTGGTATGAGGTGCACGGCAAGCAGCGGGTGAAAACGCTGGTCGGTTTTGATTTCGTTCGCCTGGCCGGAGAGATCAAGGCAGAGGAAGTAAAGTCACGAACGAAAGCGGAGATTCTCGATTTGCTACGCGACGAGGGCGACAAGTTTGCAGGGTGGTTAGAAACGCTGACACCCGAGTTTCTCGCAGAAATGATCCCCGTAGCCGATGGCTCAGGCACAAAATCGCGCTTTGAGCAACTGCTCGGGGCCAAAGAGCACGAGATGCACCACCGCGGCCAGCTGATGCTCATCGAGCGGCAGCTCGACATTGTGCCCCACCTTACCCGGCAGGCCGAGGAGCGCATGGCGAGTATGGCGACAGCAAAACACTAAGGTTGTGGGTAGAAGTTCCCGAAACTCACAGGAACCGTCTGCGTCCTCACGATGCTCGAAGCCGATCACCCGATCGTCAGCGTAGCGGACCACGACTCGCGATGGACCCACCGACGGAAGTTAATGGGACTGAAGTTAAGGGCAGTGACCACCATATCTAAAATTAGGGGTTACTCCTTCTCTCCCGTTTCGTTCACGTTTCGTTCAAGGAACGCGCTCAGCCATCTTGTTCATGAGGAGCGGATTGCCAGCAATGCCATGTGATTGTTCCGCTCCTTCATTCGGCAAGTGAGATCGCTGGCCGCGGTCTGATAGGCGTAGTTATCAGGCGCGCCCGCTCGATGAAATGCGTAGATCAGTGGCAGAAAACGTTCAGAGCATGGCTTGAAGCGCCAGAACTAAAAGAGCGTTTCCAGATCACTCGCTGAGCCACTCGCGTTTCCGCGGTGTGAAGTGAAGCTCACGCTTTGCCTTCGCATTTGAGGCTCCGCACAATTTCGTCTGGTAGTAGACGGCATCCTCACCCGCAGCCTGCAGCACCTGGTCCTCTGTAAGTGAGCGGTGGAGGTGGAGCACCCACAAAGCTCGCAAACCTGGGTAGCCAGACACTCACCGGCGACGTGTCATCGTCCACCACCACATACGTACCTGGCTCAGCCGTGAGAGCCGCAACCGTCGCGCGTGCCGCGTCCTCAATATGAACGAATGACCATTTCGCTTTGCCCCCTTCAATCACCGGAAAGAGCTGTTTGCGAATCTCATCGGCTGCCCCTCCGTCCGGGTTGTACCAGGTGTTAGGCCCGTAGAAGAATCCGTAACGCAGGGCAACGCCCTCGATCGATGACTCAAGCGCCCTCTGCTCCACATAGGCATACATCTGCGCATATTTAGCGATGCCAGGGCTCGCATTCAAAGCAAGCGGAGAGCTCTCATCGGCCAGCGCTTCCTTCGCATCGAGAAAGAATCCACTCGACTGCTGGATGTAACGCCGCACACCGCAGGCAAGAGCAGCCCGGTGCAAATTGTTCCCGCCCTCGATGCGCAGCTTCTGGTCAACGTGGGCATGCGCCGAAAGCTCCGAAGGAGACCTCGGTATCGCTGTAAGTTCATCGATCACCACCTCCGCATGAGAGGCTCGCAGCACTCCTTCAACCGCGTCGCCGTTAAGGGCGTTTGCAATCGCCACATCCACGCCAGCTGCTCGCAGTCTTCTTGCCCCAGCTTCAGAGTGTGTCATACCCGTCACCGTGTGACCCTCGGCAATCAGCTCAGTGATGAGCGGCTGACCGATCGCTCCAGTTGCTCCCGCAACGAAAACTTTCATGTTGCTCTCCTTTTTATTTCGCCGGAACTAGATCCCGCGAATCTTTGCTTATCTATGCCGTTAAGCTTAATCCGCCACTGGACTAGCCGGAACATCAGTACTGGTCACTGTGCAATGAGTTCGGCGGGACAGCAGCTCATCCAGGCTGAACGGAAAACTGTCGCAATTTGCCAGTAAGAAAGATCCTCCTATCCCGGTGAGAACGGCGTAATTCAGGACCGACTTGACTCCCAGCGAAATCGTCATTGTCGTGGCGAATACGATGAGAAGACCGCCACTGAGTCGTGCGGCCATGCGTGTATGCCAGCCGGCAAGGATAAGAAGACCGAAGAGAATCTCGGCGCCAGTGGCGACTGCTCCCAGGGTCGGGATCAAACTTGTCGGCCAATACCCATTGAGGGTTTGCGTGTAATCGAGAAACCGTGAGTAATTTCCCCACTCGACATTCCGCTCTCCAAATGGGCCCCAGAGTCCAAACCTGTCTGCAACGGCTGACAAAAAACCAAGACCCAGCCCAAGTCGTAAAACCACCGAGCTTATGTTTCTACTTTGAATAGACATTTCATTCTCCTCGTGGACATCGCCACTCTCTAAAGCCGCTTGCACATTAGCACGCAGTCTTTGCTTTACTTGACTGGTATCACCAGAGGAGCTATCTTTCTTATGGATCAAGAAAACGAGGAATTTTGCAGGCTTTGAATTACTGGCATTGCGGCTAACGACGTGAATATCGTTGGGATTTTCATAAAAGCTCTGACCGGGACCTAGCGTGAGTTCTTTTCCGCCTTTCACCTGCATCACGACAGAACCCTCCAGCACGTAAACAGACACCTGCGCGTCGTGGCGGTGAATGGGACTCGAAAAGCCTGGAGGAAAGTCCACGGTGTACATCAGAGCTTCGCTGCCCGAGGCAGCCGCCAGGGCATGCGTCATGATCGGCGTGATAGTTTCCTGCGCCATCAGAGGGCTGGTTAAGACAAGGGTGCCGGCGGCGAAAAAGGCCAGCGCCAGAATTCGTTTGAAAGTCGCTATGGTTGTTTGCATGTGTGTTATCTCCTTAACTCCACACTAGGCCTCGTGTGGTGTAGATAAAAGGTCCATAATGCAAACAAGGGCTGGTCCACTTGCGGTGTTTTTGACGGGAGTCAAAGCCAGGCGATGTCTAAAGAAGAAACATTTCAGGACCTCTCACTCAACCTGCCCTCCGGCAAGCAGGAACTCTGGCGTTGGCTGTACACGGAATTGCGTGGCGCCATCCTTGACGGACGGTTGAAACCCGGCGCTCGCATGCCCTCCACACGTAGCCTGGGCAGGCAGTATTCGCTTTCGCGGGGAACCGTGGTCGTTGCCTTCGACCAGCTACAGGCCGAGGGATACACGCGCACCGAAGTGGGGTCAGGAACCTACATTGCTTCAGGCGTTCCTGGATGGATTGCTGCCCGCAACGCGTAAACCTGCGACTCTCGCTTTGCCAACCTCGAAGGCCGTGTTCTCCAGGCGCGCGCAGGGATTTCTGAAAGGTGTGGAGGTAACCCCTGCGTCTCACTCCATCGGCAAAGCGTTCCGCGCCTACGAGGCGGCAATCGATCTCTTTCCCGTGGATCTCTGGGCGCGCGTTGCTTCGCAGGGTCTTACGCAAAGCTCCGCGTTCCCTCTATGGTCACGGTCATGCTGCAGGCTACCAACCCCTCCGTCGCGCCATCGCGGAGTATGTTGGTGCGTCACGCGGAGTGCACTGCTCAGCCGAGCAGATATCGTCACCTCGGGCATACAGCAGGCCCTTACTCTCGCCGGCCATTTCCTGCTGGGCGCGGGCGAACAGGTCTGGATGGAAGATCCCGGTTACTCCGGCGCACTCCAAACACTCCGCGCCACAGGTGCAAGCATCGTTCCAGTACCCGTGGACGATGACGGCATCATCGTCAAGGCAGGCCGAAAGCTTGCGCCCAAGGCAAAGCTAGCGTACGTCACACCGGCCAATCAGTTTCCTATGGGCAGTACCATGTCCGTGGACCGCCGCCTGGAACTTCTGCGCTGGGCCGCCAGCGCGAACGCATGGATCATCGAGGACGATTACGACGGCGAGTACCGCTATTCCGGTTATCCCGTTGCTGCGCTGCAGTCGCTCGATAACTCAGGTTGCGTTATCTATGTCGGCACCTTCACGAAGGTACTCTTCAACGGGCTGCGTCTCGGGTTCATGATTCTGCCCGAGCGCCTCGTCGAGCCGTTCACATCAGCCCGCAGCCTGGTCGACCGCCATCCGCCTACGCTCGAACAAGCCATCCTGGCGGAGTTCATCACCGAAGGCCATTTCGGTCATCACATCCGCCGCATGCGACAAAACTATGCGGAACGCAACGACGTTCTCAAAATCGCTGCCGATAAACACCTGAGTGGGCTGCTCGAGGTCGAGCACGCTGGCGCAGGCATCCGCACATTCGGTTGGCTCAAAACATGGAAGTCCGATATCGAGGCAGCGCTGCAAGCGCGGAAACTCGGTCTTGAAGTAGAGCCGCTCTCGACGTTCACCGTCGAAATACGAACGACCTCCAGCGCTGATGCTGGGCTTCGCAGGCTGCAATCCGGCAGAGCTGCGACGCGGCGTATCTGTTACTTGCGACCGCTTTACGATCACGTTAGACGGTGGGATCAGATTCACACCCTCTCTGGCTCTATAGGCTTTCCCTCCGGATAACAAAAAGTCAGAGGAAGGGTGTCACCCCAGCGGCCGACGCTACGGCCAGGCCAACCGCGCCCGAAGAACCCAACAACCTATCGGACCATTCAAACGGACACTCCGCATCTTCCTGTCCGCATCTCGCAAAGAAGATGACGATAATGCTCATGGTTTTCGGATTCGGCCTGCCTAGCCGCCATCCGCTTCAAGATGCAGGGTCAAGATTTCGTCGATGGCCACCATGATCTTCCCGTCGACCACGTTCACCGGGTAAGCAGCCACGCCGTATCCAGGAGAATTGAGCGTGCTCCCAGTGGGGACGTCATACTTCCCCCCGTGGGCGCGGCAGGTCACGATTTTGCCATTGAGATTCGAAGTCCCAAGCGATACTCCCTGGTGGAGGCAAGCGTTATCCATGGCGTAGATAACTCCGTCCACGTTGAACAGTCCGATGTCTTTGCCTTCTATCGTGACCACCATGCTCCCTCCGGGAGGGAGTTGCTCCAGACTCGCTACCGCTAAATAGTTCGCCACTTGTGATCCCCGCTATTTCGTTCTTTTTTCCGTCACTTGACCGCGCTGAAGCTCGTCGGCGAGAAGGGGGATACCTATGTTGCTCGCCTGCATCCCTTGCGCGACACAGATTTTGAATACTTCCATGATCTCTTCAATCGTTGCGCCGAGCTTTAGGGCCGTCTGGATGTGGCGGCCTGTTCCTGGCGCGTACATATGAGTAATCGACGCATCGACCGCGATGCTCAATATTTCCGCGAGCTTCGGTGAGAGTACCCCGCTGCTGACGAGTCAGGCTGCCAGACGGCAAAGGTGTTTCCCTCCCGGTTTCTAAGAACTGCGTACCAACCGGTCTTCGGAACGGCGGTCTTCGGACGCAATACCGAGCCGCCAGTAATCGATTCCCGGTGCCTTTTCCAACTGCCAACCAAACAAGACGCGGTAGAAGTCGGCCAGCTTGCTGGGTTCGCTGGCGCAGATCTCGAAGTGGGTTACTGAACTCATTACTTGACTCCAATAATTTCGCGTGGACCGCCCAACAACATCTGTTGGCCACCGAAACGAAACGTAGCAAACCGGGCGCGACTAGAATTGCCCCCTAATATGTGCTCTCGTATTCTTCTTGTTTAGGAATCGGTTTATCCAGGCCTGGAATCGCCTCACGATTTCGTGCTCGCTGTCACGTCGACCGTGCTGTCGCTAATTCGGCGAGTATCCTGGTCTGCGTTGTAGCATGCCTCGGCCATGGTAGTCGGCAGACTGAGAGAACAGATAGAAATAGTAGGCGGCCTGCTGGACAGCTGCTATCCCCTCAACCCACTAGAAACGGCCCAAAAAGGGTGGAGGGCTTACTAGCATTTTTGCGATTGCATGGGCAGCAGTTCACCGACTAGAGTGGCTTGCCTTGGCGGGAAGGGCGACGCACCCCTGAACAACTCGGTTTCTACGGCACACCACAGCGGGAAGTGGTCTTCGACCTGAATGACTTTGACGAGATGACCATCGGTCCGTGGGAGTGGGATCTCAAGCGACTGGTCTTGAGCACAATTCGCCCGGAGGACGCCTGCTGATTCTTAACAGGAAACAGGCAATGGCCCTATACATGGCCTGCAGTCGCCGCGGGCAGATTCAAGTGAAAAGTCGCGCCGCGCCCAGGGGAACCGACCGCCCACAAGCGCCCACCGTGCGATTCAATGATTGAGCGGCTGATGCGAAGCCCCATACCCGTGCCATGGGGTTTGGTTGTAAAAAACGGGTCGAAGATCTGTTCAGCAAGATGCGGCGGAAGCCCAATGCCGGTGTCACTGAACGAAATAAGAATCTCGCTGTTCCCGGTGTGCTGCGATCGGATGACCAACTCCCGTATTCCATCAACATCTTTCATCGCTTCGATGCTGTTGACGATGAGATTCATCGCGACCTGCTGCAATTGCACGCGATCTCCGATGATCTGAGGAAGGTCGGCCGCCAGTTCCGTCCGCACCGATATGTCGTATAGCATTGCCTGGTCGCGCAAGAGTGCAATCGTTTCCGGAATAATCTCATTTACATCAAGAGCCTGTTCTTTCGGGGCGCCCTTCTGGAATTGGGAGCGGATCCTGGCGAGAATATCGGCGGCGCGCTGCGCATCTCTTCCGAGTCTAGTCAGAGCCGAACGCACTTCATCGAGATCGGCTTTATCGTGCCCGAGCTTTCGCAGGCAGACGTTCGTGTTGGTAATTACCCCGCTGATGGGCTGACTGATTTCATGAGCCAGGGATGCCGTTAACTCTCCCATGGTGGTCACCCGGTTGATCCGAGCGAGATCGCCCTGCGCCTGGCGCAAAGCCTCTCCGGTACGCTTCTGCTCGTCGATGTCGGTGGTCGTACCGACGAGTTTCAGGACTTTTCCTTCTGCATCGCGCAAGGCCACAGCTTGATTGAGGTGCCAGCGATAGGTTCCATCCTGAGCGCGGAGAGACCTGGTTTCGAACGAAAAACCCGTTCCCGAGCGTACCCCATCCCAAAAGCTCTTGGCTGTCATCTCGCGATCCTCAGGATGGACCGCGGTCATCCAGGCCTCGGGATGCGACCGGACGAAGTCAATGGTCTGGCCGGCGAATTCAAGCCAAACCCGATTTACGAAATCAGGTGTCCCATCGGGCTTGAGCGTCCAGGCGGACACAGGAAGCTGCTGCAGCAGCGCAACTTGTAGTTGCAATTCTGCATCCGCCTGCTGCAGCTCACGGTAAAGGCGGCTCGTCTCGGCCAACCGTTCTTCGCTGGCGTGCAGTTTCTGGCGTTCGAGTTCCGCCTCACTGCGCATCCGTTCTTCGCGTTCTGCAGTTTCGCGGCGAAGACTGGCCATTTTGACGTGTGCCGCTACACGCGCCAGCAACTCCCGCGCAGCGAATGGCTTGATGAGATAGTCGTCGGCGTCGGCCTCCAGTCCTTCCACGCGCGACTCCTCGCCTGCCCGTGCCGACAGTAGGACGACCGGCGTGCCGGCGAGAACTGAATCATCGCGAATCGCCCGCAACAGGCCACACCCATCGAGATGCGGCATCATCACGTCCGCCAGCACAAGAGCGGGGCGTAATTTCCGAGTGGCTTCGAGCGCCTCGAGGCCGTCAGCAGCCGCGTGCACCTCATATCGCTCGCTCAGCAGGCGCGTGAGGTACTGGCGCATGTCCGCATTGTCATCGGCCAGGACGATCAATTCGCGCTTTCCCGAGGGTGAGGGTTCCAGCCTGGGGGCAAGCGAAGCTTGTTTGGCAAGCGTTGCCGCATCGACCGCCAAACCCACCTCATTTCCCGACCCCTGTTGCAGCTCTTCGACATAAGCTTCGGCTCGAATGCTGGTGGAGACGAGCGACTGTGGGGCATGAATGCGCTCGGCGGGCAGATGCTCCTTGCCGCACGGAATCGTCACCGTGAATGTGCTGCCGCCGCCAACGGCGCTCTCCACGCACACAGTGCCGCCGTGCAGTCTCACCAGTTCCTGAACCAGCGCCAGTCCGATGCCTGTGCCTTCGTAAGTCCTGCCCTGGGTGCTTTCGATGCGATGGAACCGCTCGAACACTCGCTCGCGATGCTCTTCGGGTATGCCCACGCCCGTGTCGCGCACGCGTAACTCCACTGCGCCGTCCACGGGTCTCAATGTGAGAGCAACCTCGCCCGCGAGCGTGAACTTATAAGCATTGGAGAGCAGATTCAAAACAATCTTTTCCCACATGTCGCGATCCACGTACACCGGGTCGGCGATTGGCAGGCACTCGACTGAGAAACGGAGCCCGGCGGTCTTCATTGCCGAGTCAAACGCGCTTGCGATTTCTCCGGTGAAACTTGCCAGGGCTGTCGGCTGATAGGACGTCAGCGCACGACCGGCTTCCATACGCGAGAAATCCAGGAGTGTGTTGACGAGCTTGAGCAGTCTGAGGCCGTTGCGGCGCACCGCGACCAACCGCTCGTGACGTTCCGGACTCAGCTGCTCCCTCGCTTCCTTCTGAATTTCCTCAAGCGGACCGAGCATCAGCGTCAACGGCGTTCGGAACTCGTGGCTAACGTTGCTGAAAAACGTTGTCTTGGCGCGGTCGAGTGCGGCCAGAGACTCTTCCACCCGCTTTTGGTCATCAATGTCGGTGGTCGTACCGACGAATTTGATGACATTTCCTCGCGCATCGTGCAACGGCACGGCCTGCTGAAGGTGCCAGCGATAGGTCCCGTCGCTAGCGCGCAGACCCCTGTTTTCAAACACAAACCCGCGTCCCGAACTCACGCCCTCCCAGAAGGTCCTGATGACTCTGTCCCGATCTTCAGGGTGGACCGCGTTCATCCAGGCCTCAGGATTGGACCGGACGAAATCGAGAGTTTGACCGGAGAATTCAAGCCAAACTCGATTCACGAAATCGGGCGTCCCATCAGGATTGAGCGTCCAGGCAGCGACTGGAAGTTGCTGCAGCAAATCGACTTGGATTTGCAACTCTGTTGCGGCTCGCTGCTGCTCACGGTAAAGGCGGCTGGTCTCCGCCAATCTCTGCTCGCTAGCGCGCAGTTTTTCGCGTTCCGGTTGGCGCTCCTGTTCAAATGCGCGTGCGCTGGCCAGCCCGATCGTGATCTGTTCGGTAATCCGATAGACGAACTGGCGGTACGCATCATCAAAGGGCCGGCCGGGATGGATTCCAGCGACCAGGAAACCTAGTGCTTCGCCGTATTCTCCCAGCCGGATCGGAACGACGCTTGCCTCTTTCGGAGGAGCCGGCCAATTGGGCACCGGCACGCTCGAAGCGCGACTCCCGAGTTCAACCATAACTCCATCTTTCGTCAGCGCCGGGTTGAATCGCCAAAGGTTTTCGCTGCGGCAATCGATGACCAGCGGACGCAGCGCTTCGTCGGTTTCGACGCTCGCGCCTGCCAGGTACGCTTGATGTTCGGAAGGCCGATATTGATAGAGAAATGCGAAGGGAAGGCTCAGGCAATTTTCGCCGAGAGTCTCCGCGCTAACGCGCCACACTTCGTCTTCGGTTTGCGCTCCCGCCAAGCGCGACGCCAAGTTGCGCAGCAAATGTCGGCGTCGATCTTCGAGCACCCGCTCCGTCGTCTCGAGAACTGTGGTCAGTATGCCGCCCACATTGCCGCTATCATCCGGAAGCGGGCTAATCGAAGAGGTGAAGTAACACTCTTCGAGATAGTTGCTGCGATTCAGCGGAGATGGCAGGTCGGCCAGGCAGCTGGCTTTCCGCTCCCGTACTATTCCGTCGTAAACAGATTCTACGAGGTACAACGCCTCGGGATACACTTCGCGACAAGGGCGGCCCAGCGCCAACGGGTGCTTCGTTCCGATGAACGGCATGTAGCCATCGTTGTACAAGTACGTAAAGTCCGGCCCCCAACAGATGGACATCGCACAGCCGCTGTCCAGCACGATTCGTATGCTCGTTCGCAGGGCTTGCGGCCATTGTTCCACGGGGCCGAGTGGAGTAGCCGACCAGTCGAGCACGCGCATACGCGTGGCCATCTCGCCGTCACCGGCAAACACTGACTCGATCAACTCCCTTTTGCTAGACTCCATTTCCAGATCCTTCGACTCGGCGACAACGCGGAAAAGGCCTGCGGCCCATGGTTGATGAATCCAGGGAGCCACCCGGCAAGCCGGGTAAGGCTGGCGTTGGAATGCGATCGATGAAAGAACGCGGCACCAACAGATCAGGAATATGGCTTTCAGGGGAATTCAGGGGACACCTATTGGGCCCACTCGCCTCGAGCGTGCCGATTCAAGTGACGCCAAATTATATCGTGCGCTGAAACTGGAAGCATTTCACTTCTGCACTCGACAAGGCGACCCATGCTGACGCGGCTTTCTCTCAAGGAAGGCCGCACCTCGCTACGGTTGATTGTTCAGCGTAGAAGTGAAAGGCTCCAAGGGTCGGCGGCAGCGAATGATAACGCCCCGGTCACGATTGATGTGACAGCCTAAGAATAGGTCACTGCGGGTATCCATCGAACGGTTCATGCGCCCGGATGAGGCCTTGTCGGTGGGTCCGGGTAAGTGCTGCAGCCAAACCGATGGCTATGTGCAGGAAGCGATTTGATGACCCGATCCAGGAATTCACCACCAGGATCCTTAAGAAGGACTGGACACGGAGGCATTTACAGCGTGTAAGAAAGCTCTCCAAGATCAATTGGATCTGAAAATTGAAAGCCGAGACGCCGACGTTGCAGTGATAGTCGTTGGCCCCGCGGCTATGGGGCCGATCACCTCCGACAAGCCGACTTCCCCCTTACCGATGACGGGATGTCAGTGGCCATAGCTGACGACACGAGTCAGCTTCCAGGTGCCGTTCTTCAGTTGCCAGATGTGCAGGAATCTAGCCTCTCCTACAGGCCACTCTGCCGCGCCGGGATCGAGAAAGCGAGTCATTCCGAGTTTCTCGGCGGCGGGAAACTCTTTCTCGTGACCGGGGTGATGAAAGCGGTGAACCCCCAACTCAATTGCACCGTAGCCCTTGATCGGGTAGACCTGCAAAGTCCCGGGCACG
>CAVZJL010000036.1:0-99091 GCA_963775365.1 uncultured Acidobacteriaceae bacterium
AATTGCTCTCCTGTCCGATATCCATGGAAATGACAGCGCCTTGAATGCGGTGTTGGCGGAGGCGGAGCAGATGCTTACTGGATTCTCGGGGACCTGGTAGCCGTGATTGATCAGTTAAATGAAGTCAGACATCCTGGGCGGTCATACCTGATCAAACATCTCTCCTAGTTACAACGCGATCTTATTTGCCATACACATTGGCAGGAGAGAGAGCTCTGCCGACCAGACTTCCAAAACGGAGAAGGACAAACCAGTCTTATGTGATCGCCGCATGAACGCCGCGTCCCCAGCAGACGTCTTGTCATTTTCCGCATCGCGGAAGTACCGCTCCATTTTGCCGGCAGGACAGAACGCGATCAGCAAGCGGCCGGGCGTCGCGCCCACAGAGGAAAATGTGTGTGGCACGAGGCGGGGAGCCAGTACCGATTCCCCCGCATGCAACTGAACCCTCTGCTCGCCTACCTGGAAGGTTACTTCCCCCTCCATCACGTAGAACCATTCTTCCTGATGCAGGTGGAGATGCAGGGGCGGTCCCCCGGGAGGAGATGGGTGTGCTCCATGACGAACAAGCCGCCGGCGGTTTCACTGGTGGGCACCTTGAAGAGAATTGAGCTGAACCCTAACGAATGGGGATGGCCGGAGCGGTCCTCCCCGGCTCCAACTACATGCACTGCCTGGGGGGCGATGTGGAGGCCTGGGCGTGCGCCAGCGTCACGAGAAAATTCTGCAGGCCGGCAGCGGCGCCGCGGCTGCGACGGTTTTGAGAAACGAACGGCGTCTCATGGCGCCTCCATCAGCTTTATAGAAAGGGAAACTGGCAAAGCATAGTGGAATGGGATATGCCGGGCAAGCAGAATCGCGGTCAATACTCATCGCCCAGGAGAAGCCGGCAACAGTACCGGTTTCTCCTGGTCTGATAGCAAAACAGCAGCCGATGTGAAACCCTAGACCCACCAAACCATGGAAATGCCCTACTGGTACCGGCGAGTCTTTCTGCTGGCCATCCCGCTCATTCTTTCGAACCTGACCCAGCCGCTGCTCTCCATGGTGGACACCATCCTCTCCGGCCATTTGCCCGGCCCGGCAGCGCTGGGCGGCGTTGCCGTGGGAGGCATCTTTTTCAACTCCATCTACTGGACCTTCGGCTTTCTGCGCATGGCGACCACCGGGCTGGTCGCGCAGTCGCACGGGGCCGGAGACCAGGATCAGGTGATGCACCACTTCGGCCGCGCACTGCTCACCGCGCTGCTCATCGGGGCTTTGATCCTCGCCGTCCAGAAGCCGCTCATCTCCGCCGCACTGGCGTTGCTGGGCGCCAGCGCCGAAGTGCATCGCGAACGCGCTGTTCTATTGCAGCATTCGCATCTGGTCGGCGCCGGCAGCGCTGGCCAACTACACCATCCTCGGCTACCTGCTCGGCAAGCAGCGTGCCCGCACCGCCTTGCTGCTGCAGGCGGCAATCAACATCGTCAACGTGGTCCTGGCTCTGACGCTGGTCTTACGGCTGGCACTGGGGCGTGGCCGGCATCGCCACCGCAACCATGACCGCCGAATGGACGGGATGCTTTCTCGGCCTGGCCCTCATGCTGGCCACTGGCGCTCGCCCCAGCCATGTGCGCTGGAGCGAACTGATCGATGGCCCCAGCCTGCGCCGGCTCTTTGCCCTCAACCGCGACATCCTTCTGCGCACCCTGAGCCTGGTCGCAGCCTACGTCTGGTTCACCCGCACCGGCGCCCGCTCCGGAAATGCGATCCTGGCTGCCAACGCAGTGCTCATCAACTTTCTCTGGATCGCCGGCTACGGGCTCGACGGCTTTGCCAACGCCACCGAGGCGCTGGTCGGCGAGGCCATCGGCGCGCGGCGGGTGGCAGACTATCCGCGCTGTGCTCAAGGCCAGCTCCGTTTCCGCCTTCACCGTCGCCGCTGCGCTCTCGCTCCTCTATCTCGTTTTCGGCCGCAGCATCATCGCCATTTTCACCAATCAGGAAGCGATCCGCTCGCTCGCCGGGCAGTATCTTCCCTGGCTGATCGTTTTGCCCCTGATCGCGGTGTGGAGCTTTTTGCTCGATGGAGTTTTCATCGGCGCCACGCGCGCCCAGGAGCTACGCGACAGCATGCTGATCTCGCTTGCCGGATATCTCGGCCTGGCCGTCGTACTCACGGCTCGCTTCGGCAATCACGGCTTGTGGTGCGCCATGCTGGCCTTCATGGCTTTGCGGGCAATTACCCTGGCCCTGCGCCTGCCGGGAATCGAACGAAAATCCTTTGCCATCGCTGAAGATCCGGTCGAGGCATAACTCGCGATCTAGGGTCTCCTGCGCTCTCGAAAGAATTTCGGGTCCTTCCCATAGCCATTCGAGTGGTGTATAACGTTTCTTGCATAGTCATTCGAGTGGAGGCGCACGTGCTATCGAAAAAACCACCGGAAGCCGGCGAGATCCTGCAGGGCACTCTGGACATGCTGATCCTGCGCACCTTGGTGATGGGGCCGGCCCATGGGCACACCATCGCCCAGGTCATCGAGCACACGTCGGAAAACGCGCTCGAGGTGGAGCAGGGCTCGCTCTACCCTGCACTGCATCGCCTCGAAGACCGGGGTTGGCTATCTTCGGAATGGGGCGTGAGCGAAAACAACCGCCGGGCAAAGTTTTACCGCCTCACTGCCAAAGGCCGGAAGGAACTGAGCGCCGCCGCCGGCCGCTGGCGCAGGATGACGCGCGCCATTGGCCTCATTTTGGGTGACTCGAACGAATCAGCAGGAGAGTAACGCCAATGACCATACGCCGCTTCATGCATCGCAGCAGGAAAGATGAGGATGTTCGCGGAGGAAATCGAGTCACATCTGGCTCATGAGCAGGACGTGCATGCCGAGCGCGGTCTACCCACCCAGGAAGCGCGCCGCCAGGCTCGCCTGCGCTTTGGAAATCCTCAGGCAACACGAGAGCGCGTCTGGCGCTACCGGTCCATCCCTGTACTTGAAGATGCCTGGCGCGACATGCGCTTCGCGCTGCGTTCGCTGGCCCGCACACCCGCGTTCACAGCGATCGCCCTCCTGGTGATCGCCGTTGGCATTGGTGTGAACACCGCGGTCTTTTCCGTGGTGAATGCTGTCCTTCTCAAACCCCTGACTTATCCCGATCCGCAAGCTCTCGTGCAATTGGTGGAGACCAGCAGCCAGGGTCCGATGTCCGGCAGCCAGTGTCCCCGAGTTCAACATCTGGCATCAGCAGTCCGCCATCTTCCAGCAGGTCGCGGCCTACGGTTCGGGTGGCGCCGGAATGAACCTCACTGGTGGAGACCATCCGGAACAGCTGCTTGGCATCCGTGTCACTGCGGGATACTTTGCCTTGTTCGGCGCTCCGGTCGTTGCTGGACGCACCTTCACCGCTGCGGAAGATAGCCCGAATGGCGGTCAGGTTGTCGTGCTGAGCTACGGTCTGTGGAAGAAGCGCTATGCAGGCAACCCCAAAATCGTCGGCTCCACCATCCAACTCGACGGCCAGCCCTGGATGGTTGTCGGCGTCATCGGCCGTAACTTCGTGACCGACACACCCGCCGATCTGTGGATACCGTTTCAGTTCGATCCGAATTCGCGAGAGATGGTCCACGGATTCAATGTGGCAGCACGGCTGAAGCCGGGTATCACCCCTCCTCAGGCCGATGCGCAGTTGCGGTTGGCGGCGGACCAGTTCCGCCGCACCTATGGCAGCGAAACAATGCCACCCAACGGCGGATTCGGAGTCGTGTCGTTGCAGGAGTCCATGATCGGCGATACGCGCTTCCCACTCCTGGTTCTGCTCGGAGCCGTGGGATTCGTGCTGCTCATCGCCTGCGCCAATGTGGCCAACCTCCTGCTTGCGCGAGCCTCCATCCGCAAGCGCGAACTCGCAACCCGTGCGGCTCTGGGCGCCGGGCGCGGACAGATTATCCGCCAACTGTTAACTGAGAGCCTCGCCCTATCTCTCGTGGGCGGCCTGTTAGGTTTGTTCGTCGGGTTCGCCGGCCTGCGTTTGCTGCTGAGCGTGAGCCCCAGCGATATTCCTCGCATCGGAGAAAATGGATCGGCCGTCACGCTTGATCTCCGTGTTCTGCTTTTCACGTTGGGCATCTCGCTATTCACCGGCATCGTCTTTGGCCTGGTGCCCGCGATTTCCGCATCGCGCCCTAATCTTGCCTCCTCACTCAACGAAAATTCCAATCGTTCCGGCATGGGCTTCCGGCATGGCAAGATTCGTTCCATCCTGGTCATAAGCGAGATGGCGCTCGCACTGGTTCTCGTCATCGGGGCCGCTTTGCTCATTCGCACTTTCCTCAAGTTGGAGGATGTCGATCCTGGGTTCAGTACCCACAACGTCCTCACGGCAGCGATGTCGCTCAGCGGCAACCGCTTTCAGAAAACCGCGCCCGTTGCCCAGATCGTTCGCGACGGAAGCGAGCGGCTCATGGCTGTTCCCGGAGTGCTCGACGTGGGCGCGAGTAATTGCCTGCCGTTGGAAGGCGGTTTTGGGATGATCTTCGACATTTTAGGGCGCCCCAAAGGTGATGCGCCTTTCACCGGCGGAGGGGGCTTTTATTCCGTCTCCTGGAGCTATTTCTCTGCCCTTGAGATTCCTTTGTTGCGTGGTCGCGCTTTTACCGAGCACGATGATGGCGCCGCGCCTGGCGTCGTCATTATCAACCAGGCAATGGCCCGGCAGTATTGGCCCAATAGCGATCCCCTGAAGGACCGCATTCGGATCGGAGCGGGGCTGGCCGGCCCAGCGTTTGCCGAGCCCGCCCGCCAGGTCGTTGGCGTGGTGGGAGACACGCGCGACGATGGTGTCGATCGCGATCCGTCTCCGAGGATGTACATTCCTATCGCGCAGATGCCGGACGCGGAAACTGCGCTTAATTCCCAGGCGACGCCGCTCTTTTGGATTGTGCGCAGCCGCGTAGATCCGTACACCCTGCGGGCGCCCATCGAAGCGGCTTTGCGCGAGGCCAGCGGAGGTTTGCCGGTCGCCCATATACGCACCATGGCCGAGGTTGAGATACGCAACACCGCGCGTCAGCGCTTCAATATGCTGCTTCTCACCGTCTTCGGAGCAGCAGGGTTGCTGATGGCCGCCATTGGTGTTTACGGAGTCATGTCTTATTCCGTCCAACAGCGCACCCAGGAACTGGGCGTACGCATGGCGCTTGGGGCGCAGGCATCGAACCTGCGCAACATGGTCATTGGTCAGGGCATGATACTCGCCGTCGCCGGCGTGGTGCTGGGCATCGGGGGAGCGTTCTGGCTCACTCGCTTCCTGGCCAGCTTCCTCTTCGGTGTCAAAGCCTGGGATCCCGTCGCATTCGTTGTGACGCCGCTCCTTCTCAGCGCGGTCGCCCTCATCGCCGTGTGGATTCCGGCGCAGAGAGCAACTCGCGTCGACCCCATGACCGCCCTTCGGCTTGAATAGCAGAGCGCATAGTTGCTGGCAGAAAGGGTTGAAGCAAATTGCCGAATGCTTCCAAATCCCTCGCATGGCCATCCATACTGATCCCAGTTTTGATGATGGGACTGCGGGCTGGCGCGCAGAATGTGACTACGTCGCAGTATGACAATGCGCGCAGCGGCGCCAACCGCGTGGAAACCATCCTGACTCCGCGCAATGTGAACGTCCGCCATTTTGGAAAGCTATTCACGCTGAAGGTCGACGGGGACGTCTACGCGCAACCACTCTTCCTCGCTGGATTGGAGATACCAGGCAAGGGCCGGCACGATGTGCTGTTTATTGCGACCGAGCACGACAGCGTATATGCCTTCGACGCTTACAGCCACCCTGCTACGCCGCTCTGGCACGTGAGCTTTCTCAGGAAGGGCGTGACGACTGTTCCGGAGGACGATGTCGAATGCCCCTTTATCGCTCCGGAAGTCGGAATCACGTCCACACCCGTCATCGATGCGGATACTGGAACACTGTATGTGCTGGCGCGCACTAAGGAGTTGCCGTCGAGTCATTACATGCAGCGTCTGCACGCGCTGGACGTGAAAACGGGGCGCGAGAAGTTCGGTGGTCCGGTCGCTATCAGGGCCACGATCAACGGGAACGGGACCGGTAGTCAGTCGGGGAGAGTGGTATTCGATCCGTTGCGGGAGAATCCTCGTGCCGCACTCCTGCTGGCAAATGGATCGGTCTATCTTACGTGGGGTTCCTCCTGCGATTTTGGACCATATCACGGCTGGGTGATGGCTTATGACGCGCAAACCCTCAAACAGAAAGCAGTCTTCAATGCATCTCCCGACGCGGATGACGGCGGCTTCTGGGCGGGCGACACAGGACCGGCCGCCGACGAGAAAGGCCATCTGTTTTTGGCGGCTGGAAATGGGCGGTTCGATGCAGCCAGCGGTGGGCGCGATTATGGAGATAGTCTGCTGAAACTGGACGGGCAAAGTTTGAAGCTCGACGACTATTTCGCGCCGTTCAACGTCGCCGAGCTGGATGCAAACGATAACGATCTGGGTTCGGGAGGGCCGGTGCTATTGCCGGCCCAGCCCGGACCGCACCCGCACCTCGTCGTGATTGCCGGCAAAGGCGGGACCATCTACCTGATCGACCGCGACCACATGGGTCATTACCAGCCAAACAATGACAGCCACGCAGTGCAAACGATTCCTAGCCCCGGTGGCGGCGTCTTTGGCTCAATGGCCTACTGGAACCACAACCTCTACGTGCTGAGCAACAGCGCCCAGGATGCGCTTCGCCAATTCACCCTGCACGACGGAAAGCTCTCGCTCAAAGCGGCAAGCGGTTCCCATTTCCCGGCTATCGGCGCGACCCCGGCTATTTCAGCGAATGGCTTGCGGGATGGTGTGCTTTGGGTGCTGCACTCGAGGGCGTGGGGCACCGACGACGCGAACGCGGTGTTGTTCGCTTACGACGCCCTCGATACCTCCCGGTTGCTCTACGTCAGTGAGCAGAACCCATCTCGCGACCGCGCCGGGCTGGCACTTCGGTTCAATATTCCAACCATCGCAAATGGCCATGTCTATGTGGGTGCGAAGCGCGAAGTGGATGTCTACGGCCTGTTGTCTCAAGAGACAGCACGCAAATAAAGTCGATCGCACTTGATGGAGCGTTCAACCAAAAAAAGGGCGCCGGCAGCAGAGGACAATGAGGTTGTGGAGCCGAATACTGACATGAAAGGACGCTGACCATCCATCAGCGCAACCTACCGGGATTTCACCGGCCCTATTCATGCCGCAAAGCCCGCATAGGGTCCACGCCTGCCGCCCGCCGCGCAGGAATCCAGCTTGCCGCGATGGCCACGCCGATCAACAGCGCGGCCGAAGAGATCAGCGTTAGCGGATCCCACGAACTGAGCCCATAGAGCATGCTGGCAATCACGCGTCCCATTCCCAAGGCTGCGCACACGCCCACCACGACGCCAATCGCAACCAGCCGCGAGGCTTCACGCAGTACCATGCCGAGAACAATCCTGGGCTGCGCCCCCATCGCCATGCGGATGCCGATCTCGTTGGTGCGCCGCGAAACCGAGTAGGCCATGATTCCGTACATGCCGATGGACGCCAGCACCAGCGCCAGAATGCCGAAGCCCGCGGAGAGATTGGCGAAGATCCGCTCTGGCCGCATGGTGGAGTCGATCTGCTGTTGCTGCGTGCGCACGTCGAGCAGAGGCAGGTTAGGGTCGACCGCGGCCACCGCAGCGCGCAATGACGGCACAATCGCCGCGGGATCCATGCGCGTGGAGATCTCGTAGGTCATTTGCATGCCGCCGTCGGGATCGCCATGCTGGCGGTAGGGCAGATAGTAGGTGGCGTGAACATCCTTGGTTACGCGGTCGTACTTGGCATCGCCGCAGATACCGACAATCGTGATGGGCGACTGTGTCTTTCAGGTCGGTGGTGAACGTACGGCCAACTGGATCGACGTTGGGATAAAACTCTTTGGCCAGCTTCCGGTTGATGATCGCAACTTTCCGCGAGGTTTCTGTATCCCCGGAGTTGAAGCTGCGGCCCGCGACCAGCGGAATGCCCATGGTCGACAAGAACCGCTCGCCGACCAGGTTGAATTGTGCCCGCCGCTGCTTGAAATTTGCCTGACCGGAGGGCATGAACTGCGATTGCATTATGTTGCCGGCGATCAGCGGCTGCTGCGAAAGCGTCACTGCATCTACGCCGGGCACCGCGGCCAATCTCTGCTCAAGTTCCCGATGCAGCGCGACGTCCTTGGCCGCCCGATAGCGCGCGGAGGGAGGTTCGAGGTCGAACAGCAACAGATGATCCGGGCTGAAACCCAGATGCGCGTAGCCCAGATTGACCAGCGTGCGCACAAACAGCCCGGCGCCTACCAGCAGTAGCATGGCCAACGAAATCTGCACCACGACGATGGCCTTTCCGGCGAATCCTTTGCGGCGCCGTGTGGCGGTCTGCGCGCTGTCCTTAAGGCCGGAACTGATCTGTACGCGGCTGGCCTGCCACGCCGGAGCAAGGCCGAACAACAGTCCTGTCGCTATGGAAATGGCCGAGGCGAATGCGAAGATACCCCAGTCGATGCGGCCCTCGAAGGGTAGTTGGCCCCACGGATCGGTCATCATGCGGGGGATCGCATTGCGGCCGACGTAAGCCAGCAGCAGCCCGGCGGCTCCGCCCAGCATGGAGAGCAGCAGGCTCTCGGAAAACATCTGGCGCAGGATGCGTCCGCGCCGCGCGCCCAGGGCCAGACGCACACTCATCTCGCACTGCCGCGCGCCCGTTCGCGCCAGCAGAAGGTTGGCGAGGTTGGCGCACGCCAGCAAGAGCACAAAGCCGGCAAGCCCCTGCAGCACGTAGACCGGCTTGGACATTTGCGCTTCCTGGTCTTGCCCGCGTTTGCCGTCGCGCACCATCAGGCGGGGCATTTTGGCGTCTTTCTTCACCGCCACCGTGGCCCGTATGGCCGCGTCGAAGGCGACATTGAGGGCTGCTTCCGCCGCGGGCTCAGAAACGCCGGGCTTGGCGCGGCCCATCATCATGACCCACCACTCGTCCGGATCGGTCAGAAGCGATTGCGATCCGTTGGGCGCCACGATCGGCTGCATGCTGAAGGGCATAAAGACGTCGGGCGAGCTCATCGTGTCGTAAGCGCCCGTGAATCCAGGAGGGTTCACGCCGACGATGGTCATGGGCGTGGAGTTGATGTTGATGGTTTTGCCGATCACGCTGGGCGAGCGGGAAAAGCGGTTGGTCCAGTAGCGATCGCTGATTACGATGACCGGCCCGCTGCCCGGCTCTCCGTCGTCGGACTCGCCGATGGCGCGGCCCAAAGCCGGCTGCACGCCAAGTGCGGAGTAGAAGTTGCCGGAGATCATCTCCGTGCTCACGGCTTCGGCGCGGCCATCGATGGTGGCGGTCATGCGCCAGAAACGCTTGATCGCGAAGATATCCGCCAGCGAATGGTTTTGCTTTCGCAGCTGCTGATAGATGGGATAGGAAAACGATGTGGTAATGTTCGGGCCGCCCGGCGCGCCGTCAAAGTAGCCCCAGAAGCCTTTGACTGCGACGTCGTCCGACTCGGTGCACCACAGGAGACGAAGCTGTTCGGGATGGGGCACCCCGAGACGATCGAGCAGCATATGCTTGGCCATCGTGAAGATGACAGTGTTCGCGCCGATGCCCAGGGCGAGCGACGCTATGGCAATCGCCGCCAGCCCCGGGTTCTTGGCCAGCATTCGCACGGCAAAGCGCAGGTCGCCGCGCAACTCGTCGAAGATGCGCGTGCCCCACGCTGACCGGCAGTTTTCTTTCCGTGCCGAAATGCTGCCCAGCTCGGCCCGCGCCCGACGCATGGCTTCGTCGTGCGGAAGACCCCTGCGGACCAGGTCCTCGGCATAGCTCTCGATGTGGAACTGCAGCTCCTCGTCGATCTGCCGATCCAGCTCCGGGCCTCGGCTGACAGCTCTCCACCATGTCGAAATGCGGCTCAGCAGCCTCATATCTCCTCCGGCTTCACCTTGAGAATCGATCCCATCAGGTCGACAAACTGGTTCCATTTTTTGGCTTCGGCATCGAGCCGTCGCCGGCCGGCCGCGGTCAGCTTGTAGTAGCGCGCGCGACGCTTGTTCTCGCTCTCGCCCCACTCGCCGGCGATCCAGCCCTCGTGCTCTATCCGATAGAGCGCCGGATACAGCGATGCCTGCCGGATTTCCAGGCGGTCGCCTGAAATCTGCTGGATGCGCAACAGCACTCCGTAGCCGTGCAGGGGTCCCAGCGATACCGCCTTCAATACGAGCAGGTCCAGCGTGCCCTGCAGCAGATCCACATCGTTATCGTTATTGCGAGTCAAAGGGGTTCTCTCTCCCAGGTTGTCTGGGAGAGTAGCAAGGGTTCTCCCAGACTGTCAAGGAGAGAGACAAGAAGCTATGACGTCGGCGGCCGCTCCGTTCTGCAGGCGTTATTTTCGACTGGCGTCGCCTAGGCGTCGGCCAACTGCTCCTGGCCGCGAAAATACCGCGCGGCCTCGGGACGAAAGAGAATCCAGGCAATCACCGCACAAAGCAAACTATGGATAACCAATCCATGGTCCGAATCAAAGATGCTCAGAATCACGTGGAATACGATCCAGGCAAGCGCAAGCCAGCGAGCCCAGTTGTGGCCTCTGAGCATGAACGCTCCGGAGACAATCGCCAGCAACTCCGTGAGCTCCATCCCGAGGCTGTCCCGTTGCAACGACAGGAGTTCACGGAAGTGGTAAATGAAACCGGCGGTGCCGACCGCCAGATATAGGCAAGCGATGATGGTTAAGGAGATGGGTCGTTGGCTCGCGGTCATGGCAGCATCTCCATCACGGCGTCGCTGGGTTCCAGGTCCAGGGCATTCTCCGGCAGAATTGCTCCAGCCCCCAGCAGCGCCTGGACGGTTCCGACGTAATCCCCTGTGTCTCGATGCCAACTATTTCCGGATCCGAATAGAGTCCACGAGAGCGCACTCCCCGCATACTCCTGCGATTTCAATTCCAGCGCTGGATGGAACCGCAGATATCTGGCGCGCCATCTCCGCATTCCCGTTGAAGCCCGCCCAGTGCAGTGCGGTCGCTCCCATCTCTCCGGGGGTATCGACCGGCCATCCAGCCTCGAGCATCAGCCGAACCGCTTGTGTGTTGTTTGTCTGCGCCGCATCAGGCAGCTTTCGCTGGTCTGCCTCGGACAGTGTCTTGGCCGCGTCCGGATGTTTCGACAAATATGCGTGAAACGCTGCTTCATCACCCAGCTCACACGCCAGCGATAGCTTCAGGTCGTCGGGAGTCCGCTGTAACAGCAACTGGTACACATCCTCATGGCCAAAATCGCGGGCCACGGAATGTGCGGTGCGATGTGCCCCCAAGGTCCAAATGTAAATGGTGCCGCCGGCGCGCGGATTCTGCTTAGGAAACCATTCTTCCGACACGTTCATCCGGATGCAGTTGGGATCGCTGTCCAGGTGCTGCCGCACCAAATCCACATCGCCGAGCGCCGCCGCCATCAGGATGTCCGTCTTGCATCCGCGTGAAACCAGAAAGCGCGCTACTTCCTGCCGGTCGTGCGGGTAATGCCGCTTCTGGTCTACACGAAGCATGTACTGCGCCGGCGTCGATTCATGGTCTATATCGCTTGCATCGATTTCTGCGTGGTTGGCCAGCAGAAATTCCGCAACCTCCACAGTGGCGGCAAAGTGCAGAGGTGTCTGCCCATCTCCACCGCGTGCGTGGACCACCTCTGGATCGGCGGCCACCAACTCCGCCAGCTTTGGCATCCAATCGAGCCGCGACGCCGCGTGCACATCGACCACTGCTCCGCGTTCGACCAGAAACTCGACCAGGGTGGGATCGCAATCATCCAGCACGCCAAATCCACCGGCCCACCAGTCGGTTCGCTTTCGGATATTGGCGCCCGCGCTTAACAGCAAATCGATGACCGCCCGATTGCTGCGCTGCACGGCTGCGAATAACGCCTGTTGGCCGAAAGCCATAGTCAGGCAGCGGATCGTCTATGATCGTCCGCAACTCCGGATGCTGTTTCAAGACATCTCGAACGCTTGCCGCATCGTTGTTGTCACACACAGCCACCTTGAGCGCCTCGGCTGGACTGAGCGTGAGCGCCTGGACGTGTGCCTTAAGATCCGCCCAGCTGTGAAAGCCGTATTCCCGGGAGAGAGCAAGTTGAGCATCGGCCAGCTTGCCCTGCTGCGTCCTGCGCAGCAGTTCCTTGGCCTGCTTTTTGAGAAATTCCAGATTGGGTTTTTCGGGTAGCTGACGAGACATAACTCCTCCTTCTATGGCCCGGTGTCCGCTATGACGGGCAGAAGAGAAGTCAGTGCTCGATGCTTAATCACTCGTTCAGGTGGGATAGTCCCTTTCCGCGGACGGGGTGCAACCTGGATTGCGATTCCCAATATAGCAAATCCATCGTGAAAGCTCCGAAAATCCGACCCTGGTCGCCTTGCAAGCTTGCCATTTGACCTGCCGAGATTAGTTGTACGAATCGCCAAGGCACGGTAGGGTCCGCCAAATGTCAGCCTATCCGGAAGAGTCTGTGTGAGAACCGGCGATTTTGGTCTTGTGCCACCGTAGCCGCGGCAGCTTCAAACCAACATCCGCTACGTTTCTGATAGAAAGACAGTGGGCATCAGGTTTCCGATGGCCCGACGATGTAGAAGGAGTTTTGCGATGAAGAATCCGAACTTTGCAGTGCTTGCCGCGGTAGCTTTGCTATCCGCGGCCCATTCGCACGCGCAAACTGCGGCCCACCGGCCGGCGATCCGCGGAATATCGCATATTAGCGTGTATAGCTCGGACGCAGCCAAGACGGAACATTTCTACGTGCATGATCTCGGCGGGGTGAAACGCGAAGACCCGGAGAATTCCGCCGGCGTCCGCTACTATTTCAGCCCGGTCCAATTTGTTGAAGTGTTGCCCTTGCCCGCTGCGGATACTTCCATCAACCGGCTCGATCATGTGGCCTTCAACACTGCCAATGCAGAAGGGTTAAGAAAGTACCTCGGAGACCATGGCACCACAGTACCGTCTAACGTCGAGAAGGCGAGCGATGGCAGTCAATGGTTTGACGTGAGCGATCCAGAGGGGAACAAAGTCCAGTTTGTGCAGCCCCCCGCCAAGCCATCGCCCGTTCCGGTGAACCCGCTCAGCAATCACATAATCCACGTGGGTTACCTAGTGCATAGTCCTGACGCAGAGAATGCCTTTTTTGGAAAAGTCCTGGGCTTCCGCGCCTACTGGCATGGCGGCCGCAATGGCAAGACTGAATGGATTTCGCAGCAGGTGCCGGACGGCACCGATTGGCTGGAATACATGGTGGCCAGCGGCCCTGAAACAAAGGGCATTCCGCCGAATACGTCGCAGGATACCCTTGGCGTTCTCAACCACTTCTCGCTGGGGGTGTTCAACATGGAGAAAACGGTCGACCTGCTCTATGCCGGAGACCGCTTGACCGCAAAGCATAGCCCTCCGCAGATTGGACTGGATGGCAAGTGGCAACTGAATATCTACGATCCCGATGGCACGCGCGCCGAGGTGATGGAGTTTCAGCCGTCGGTCAAGCCATGTTGTTCCGACTTCACCGCCGCCAGCCCAACGAAGTAGCCCTGTCGGCGATGAAACTTCGTCATCCGGAAGTGACCTGATCAAGCAACTTCATCATTTTTGACGCCTTCTGCTTCCGCAACTTCGCCCAATCGCTTGTGGCTACCTTGTCCGCTCTGTCCGACAGGAAAGCCCACTCTGGATTTGGCTTGAGATGTTCGTTTGACGCGCGACTCCATGCGGATGCGTATTCACGGAATGTGGGGCTTTTCCCTGGCTCCAAAAGTCTCTGGCCAGCATGCGGGCGATGGCCCCACTCTTGAATTGTCCGTCGGTCAAACTCTTGAGCAGGGTGATCATGGTGAGATTGGTCTTATCGTATTGTCCGTAAAATAACCTGTCGTCCGCAGTGATTTGGTCAGAAACCGGATCAAAGCAGACAATTGCTGCCGGAAAACACGTCTCACTCAATATCGCGCCAGTTTGCAGAAAATGCCGAATTCTAGTCAGCACTACGCCCTTCCGGTCATCGTCTCTTGTCATGGTTCGGCGGCCATCATTCGTTTCAATGGCAATCCTGTATGGAATGGAGTGGCGCTTACAGAACGACCTGATCTCCGAAATATTCAGATAGTTTAGATCGTCCAGTAACGCCTGCCCCTCGCCTTTGGGGAGCTTCGAGATGAAGGATGTGGCCAGGATCATCATGCTCTCTGTGGACCCGCCCATTATCGAAAGTCTCACTTCATCAAAATCTCAAAGAGATTCCCGATGATTCACTGCCCACTTCGCGTGAAAAGACAGCTCCATTGCCGGGTCGAAAGAATACTTGCAAAGCATAGGGCGCGTCGAAGTTCAATCATGATCGTCTTGAACAACCAGCACGGAGACTGGGCAATGACGGACCAGGCTCTCCGAAGTAGAAACTTCCAGCCAATGCCTCACTTGCGCAACATCGCGGCGGCCAACGACAACCAGATCCACCGAATCTTGTCCCACTCTTTGTAGGATCACCTCTTCGGGTTTCCCCTCAAAAATCTCCATGACCACTTCGGTTCCAGGAGTAGCCTGAATTTTTCGTCCCAGCTTCTCTGTCAACTTCTCACGGGCCCGTGCGACCGGCTCAAACCCATAACCTTCCGCCTGAGATTCTGCGCTTGGTGGAACCACTACCCCGAGCACAATCAATTTGGCCCCGAGACTGCTTGCCAGCGAGATTGCAGTGTCAACCGCCTGCTCGGCTTCAGGACTACCATCATCCCCAACTAAGATCGTCTTGAACGCCGCACCTGGAATCATGTTTCCCTTCTACACCAATGAAGATGCGGGCTCCACTGAATTCATTTGTGCCGATACACAGGTAGATGGCGAGCATCACGCAATCTCCTCTCAAAGGCAGGAGTGTTAAGGGAGGCAGATCATGGAGACAAAATCACCAATTTGCAGAGGAAAGCACGTGACAAATCAGTGACATCCGCGTGACAACTCCCCCCAGGCAATGGGTCTATCTTTCCTTTAAGCAGGGAGTACCGGTTGCCCAAATCACGCAAAATCGTCTTCTTTTTCCCGTCCTTCGCCAGTTCTGACGCGACGGCCCCGTTGGGCATTCTGGCAGTTGCGACCCCTTTGCTTCGGGCCGGATATCAAATCTGCCTCATTGATTCCACCATCACCCCAAATTACAAAAAGCGCGTCCTCGAAGAAGTACGCGATGCATTATGCCTTGGTATCTCTCTTGTGACCGGACCCATGATCCGGGAAACGGTCGAAATCGCTCGCGCCATCAAGGAGTGGAATCCGGAATTCCCCATCATCCTTGGGGGATGGCACCCATCACTGTTGCCCACTCAAACCCTGCAGGCCGCGTATATCGACTACGTCGTTCGCGGGCAGGGCGAAGAGTCTCTGCTCGAGCTCGTCAAGCATATCGAGAAGGGCTCAGCACCGGATTTTGTTGCGGGTATCGGTTTCAAGCGCGACAACAAGTTGGTCTTCACTCCCGAACGCCCCTTGAGGCCGCTGGTAGATATGCCTCCAAAGGCGTATCACCTGGCGGATTTTGACGCCTATGAGCGTTTATGCGGCAAGCGCTGGGCAATGTATACCTCCAGCCTCGCCTGCCCGTTCAATTGTGCTTACTGCACCAACGCGGGCGTCTACGGGCGCAAGTGGAATGCCCTGCCGGCGGAACAATTCGTGGAAGAAACAGTCGATCTCAGCCGCAGATATGGCTTGGAGATGTTGTGGATCGTGGACGACAACTTCCTGGTCGACCTTGACCGCGCTCGGGCCATCTCTGAAGGATTGGTGCGCGCCGGCGCCTCCTTCAAGTGGAGCATACAGGCAACCACGAACCTCACCGCCCGCCTTTCTCTCGAAGACCTGAAGCTGCTGCACCGGAGCGGACTCCACCAAATATGCCAGGGAGCCGAATCGGGATCGCGCAAAGTCTGGAAGGCCATGAACAAAGACTTTCAGGACTTCCCCACCATCTATGAAAGCGCGGCGCGCTGCCTGGAAGCAGGGATTCGCCCATCGTTCAACATCATCTTCGCCTTTCCGGGTGAAGGAGCAAAAGAGCGAAGAGAGACCATCAATTTCGTGATGGATGTGTGCCGGCGATTCCCGGGCGCTGAATTCTGGACCAATATCTTCACACCGTATCCGGGCGCTCCCATCATGGAAAAGATTGCGGAACTCGGCGTCCAGACGCCAGACTCGCTTGAAGGCTGGGTGGACTTTTTCCCCCGTTATACCAAACTTCCCTGGCTGAACGGCCGCGATCACCAGGAGCTGCAGGTCATGCGGGACTATCTCCGCATAGCCTTCGATCGCATTCCCATCTCGGCGGACACGCGCAAGCCCATCACCCGCCTGGCGCAGAAATGCATCTCGTTGCCGGCCCGCTGGCGCCTTGACCACGGCGCTTACCGTTTTCCTGTCGAGCTTTGGCTCAATAAGAAGCTTAAAGAGCGCACCGCGGCTCTCAAGCCTGCTGTCGACGCAAAGCGGCTGGAACCAAATGCCGTGGAGGCCACATGCTGACCCGGGGAAAAGTCGTCCTGTTCTATCCCGCCGTATGACGGGCCGCCGCTCGGCGCGCCCCTCTGTCTGCTCGCCCTGGCCTCCACCTTACGCCAGGCCAATTTTGACGTGGTGATGATTGATGCAGCGATTGACCCTGACTATCGAACGCGCATCGATTGTGAGGTCGTCGATGCTCTGTGCATTGGCATCTCGGTGCTCACCGGGCCCATGATAAAGGGCGCCATCGAGGTAGCTGCGGCCATCAAGAGTGTCCATCCGTGGCTGCCAATGATCTTTGGCGGTTGGCACCCGACACTCGCTCCCGGACGAAACATTGAGCGAGCCTTTTGTCGATGCCGTAGTGCGCGGACAGGGCGAGGTCACGATCGTTGAAGTGGCAGAAGCACTGCTGGCGAAGAGGTCGCTGGATGGAATTGCCGGCGTTTCGTGGAAGATCCGTGGCCGCCGTATGCATAACGTCGAACGCCGGGTGGAACCCCTGGATGCGCTACCCATCCCAGCATTTGACCTTACCGATTTCGACGCCTACGAGAAACTCAGCGGCGCCAGGAAGATTGGTTATGCGACGCAGCGTCGGTTGCCCATACGCTTGCAACTACTGCACGGACATGGTTTTTTACAAGCGCCGATTCAATGCGCTTTCCGCCGAGCGCGTTGTTTCCGAAATGACTGACCTGGTAACGAGGTACCGCATCCAGGAAGTCGCTTTGCTTGATTCCAACTTCCCCGTCCAACTGGACCGGGCTCTCGACATTGCCCGGGGAATTATTGGCGTCGGGCGTAAAGTTTCGCTGGACGTTCCAGGCCTCCACAGATTTTCTATGCCGCATGAGCGAAGACGAAGTGCGATTGCTTGGCAAAGTGGCGTATCGCACATGGGTTTCGGTACTGAATCGACCTCTGAGTCGTGCTGAAGCTTATGAACAAGCGGCATCAGCGCGTGAATGAGATGTATGAGACGGCGCGTAAGGCCAACTTGGCGGGCATCCACGTCACATTCAATCTCATCTTCGGCTATCCCGGCGAAACCGAGGCCGACCGCTCGACCAACTTTCAGACCATGAGCGATATCGCCCGTCAATTTTGCAATGTGAGCTTTTCGCCAAATATTTTCACGCCCTATCCGGGAATTCCCATCTGGCCGCAACTGCGAGAACTCGGCGTGCCCGAGCCACACTCCTTACGTGAATGGATGGATATGCCTCTTGGCGCGAACATGTTGCCCTGGCTAAAAGGTAAGGAGCTGGAGCGGCTGGACCGGATGGTCGAATATTTTCTGCTGCAACAGTCAGTACTGCCGTCAGACGGCACGATCTTCAACCTTACGGCGAACAGTTCAATTCATCACTCAATCGCCGTTCCGTTGGCGTCTGCGTTCCGGTCAAGCTTCCCTGGGAACTTTGGTTGGCGCGCTTTCTGAGGGCTGGCCTTGCGCCGTTCGCTTGCCGGCCAGGAACTTCCTAAACTGCCTTGCCATGCTGCAGGCTGTAAAAACACTCTGGTCGTTTGAAGGGTAGGGCTTCAGCCCGTACGTAAATGGTCTTTAAACAAATCGGCTTTAGCCGCTGAGGACACAGCGTGCTCGTAAGCACGACGTAAATGAGGTACTTGTGGCTGACATCCTGCTGGCGCACTCCTATCATCTCGCGTACGACCCCAAGCAGCTTCGGAAGATGCAGCCCTATCCTCCCCTCGGAACCTTTTACGCGGCCACGCTCTGCGGGAGCAAGGCATCTCCGTCGCCGTCTTCGACTCGATGCTGCAGGATCCGGAATCCGGATTCCGGAAACCTTGAAGCAACATAGCCCCGAGATACTGGCGATCTATGAAGACGATTTCAATTTCCTCTCCAAGATGTGCCTGACCCGGATGCGCGAACTGGCATGGCAACTGGCGCGAGCAGCGCGGGAAGCTGGTGCGATCGTGATCGCTCATGGATCTGACGCAACCGACCACGTAAAGCCTATCTCGACCACGGCGCCGATTTTGTTCTCGTAGGTGAGGCCGAGCAGAGCCTGGTCGAACTTGCGCGACGATTCTCCAAGGAGGCGACCTGCCCAGCAACGTCCCGGGTGTGATCCATCTCGACGCTCAAGGCGACCTGGTCGAAAGCCCGGTTAAGACATCGCGTAACGCAAGTTGGAAGAACCTGCCTATGCCGGCACGCGACTTGGTCGATTTCTCAGCATACCGGGAGGCATGGCTCTCGGCTCACGGTGAGTTCTCCACCAATATAATCGCCAGCCGCGGCTGCCCCTTCCGCTGTAACTGGTGTGCCAAACCAATTTCCGGCAACAAATACCAGCTTCGTTCGCCGCAACTAGTTGCGGCTGAAATCCGTGAGTTAAAGAAGAACATGGGGTCGAGCATATCTGGTTCGGGGACGATATTTTCGCCCTGAATCAGCACTGGATCGAGGAATTCGCCGCTGCCATGGAGGCGGTGAACTGCCAATTGCCGTTCAAGATTCAATCCCGAGCCGACCTATGACGCGGGACACCTTCGCTGGACTGAAACGGGCGGGATGCGCTGAAGTGTGGATGGGTGTCGAGTCCGGATCCCAGCGAGTACTCGACTCCATGGATAAAGGTTTGCGCATCGCAGCCGTGAAGACGCGCGGGCACGCCTGGCCGACGCAGGCATTCGCGCGTGTTATTTCCTTCAGTTCGGGTATCCCGGGGAGCAATGGGACGACATCCGGAAGACGATCGAATTGGTGCGTAACACACGCCCGCACGACATCGGCGTTTCCTTCTCTTATCCCTTCCCGGAACGGCATTCTTCGACCGGGTACGGGAGCAAATGGGCGCCAAAACAAATTGGACGGATAGCGAAGACCTGTGCCTGATGTTCACGGCAGCCTACACGGACGTGTTTTATCTGCGCGTGCGCAATGCGCTGCACGCCGAGGTAGAATGCTGGCGAGACAACGGATCCGCGAAGAGCGCGCTGGCCTTGTCGGTCTCTGGCAGCAGGTGTTTGCCTTCGAGAAAACTAGCGGAACTCAGAGGCCACCGTTTTCCCCAATTACGACGCGCCGCCTAAAGAGACCAACCAGCACCAGCTTGTTCACCTTGGAGCTGCGCGGGCGGATTGAGGAGGGAGAATAGATGGCGGAACTTTTACTCACTCATGGTTATTTTCTCTACGAAGATCCCAAAGAGCTTCAGATCATGAAGCCTTATGCTCCGCTGGGCATTTTGTATATCTGTTCGCATCTGCGGAAACAGGGCTTTGACGTGGAGGTATTCGACACCACGTTTTCCAGCCGTGAGGCCTCTTCCGGCATCTGCGCAATGAGACCCCGTCCGTCCTGGGTATTTATGCCAACCTGATGACCCGCAAAAACGTGGTGGAAATTCTGAAGGTAGCGCGCGAGGCCGGCTGGAAGACGATCGTTGGAGGCCCGGAGCCCGGCGCGTATTCCCTCGAATATCTGCAGGCAGGAGCAGACTTTGTCGTTTTCGGCGAGGGAGAACTCACCGTGGGGGAATTGCTCGCGAGCTTCCGTTGCGGAGCAAACGCCTCCTTGCAGAAATCTGCGGCATCGCCTACCTCGACTCCGCCGGTCATATGCACGAGACTGGGCAACGCGCACAGATCACCGATCTTGACGACAACCCTGGCCCGCCCGGCAGGCCATCGACATCACTCGTTATGTGAAGACCTGGCGTGATGCTCACGGGAAAGGATCGATCAACTTCATCACCGCGCGTGGCTGCCCTTATAAGTGCCGCTGGTGCAGTCACCAGGTTTTTGGGCAGACGCACCGCCGGCGCAACCCGGGGATGGTGGTGGACGAGGTGGAATGGCTGCTCAAACCTACACCCCAGACATGGTCTGGGTTTCTGACGATGTTTTCACTATCAACCATCAGTGGCTTCGCACTATGCTGCGGAGATGCGCGCGCCGCGGCATGCGCATTCCCTTCGAGTGCATCTCGCGTGCAGATCGCCTTAACTCCGAAATGCTCGACCTGCTTGCGGAGCTGGGTTGTTTCCGCATTTGGATCGGTTCAGAGAGCGGATCGCAGCGCATCCTGGATGCCATGGATCGCGGCGTCAAGATCGAGCAGGTTCACCAGGCAGTGGCCATGAGCCGGGAGCGCGGCATCGAAAGCGGCATGTTCTTGATGTGGGGTTACGAGGGAGAAGAGATGGAAGACATCGAGGCGACGATCGCCATGTCAGCACTTCTCAACCGGATATCTTCTTCACCACGGTCTCTTATCCGATCAAGGGAACCCCCTATTACCAGAAGATCGCCGATCGCCTGGTTCAGCTCGAGCCATGGGGAAGCAGTTCCGATCGCAATCTAAAGATCAAAGGCCGTCATTCGCAGCGGTTCTACAGTTATGCCGACAAGCTTCTTCGGGATGAAGTGCAACTCGCGCGCCTGTCCGGTACGCCCGCGGCCAACTCCGAGCGCGCAACCAGCCTCCGCCAGAGTATCCAGCTATCGCGCGCGGGCTTGCTCTCTTCGGTCTCAGAGGTAGAAGCATGATCGCCGCCTCCGAAGTTCAAAATCAGGCGCTTCTAGCCTTTGACAGTATTGCTCCAGGCTATGACGACCTGTTTACTCGCTCCATGATCGGGCGCGCCCAGCGCGGAGCCGTGTGGGAAGTTCTCTTCGACGTATTCGAAGAAGGTTCTCAAATTCTGGAACTCAATTGCGGTACAGGTGAGGACGCGCTCTTCCTTGCCCGGCATGACATGTCTGTGGTTGCCTGTGACGGTTCGGAAGGCATGATTCGGACCGCGCAGAAGCGCCTGCAGGAAGAGGATCCGGACGCCCCGATTGACTTCAAGCTGCTCCCAACCGAGCACCTGGCGCAGCTTCACCCCGGCACACTCTTCGATGGAGCCCTATCGAACTTTTCCGGATTGAATTGTGTTTTAGATCTCAACCAGGCAGCCCACGACCTCGCCTCCCTGGTTACGCCGCATGCTCCGGTGCTCATTTGCCTCTCGACCCGGTTCTGCCTGGTGGAAACGCTTTGGTTTCTCCTCCACGGCAGCTTTCGCAAAGCCTTCCGCAGAACCCCAGGCGTTGCTAACGCAAAAGTAAGCGGCTACATGGTGAAAGTACATTACCCGACCCTGCGTCAGGTGAAGGAGTCGTTCTCGCCCTGGTTTCGGCTGCGATCCTGCACCGGCATCGGCGTAACGGTTCCACCATCGTACCTGGAGCCGACGATGCGCAAATATCCTCGTCTGCTCGGCTTGCTCAGTTCTATCGATAAGCATATTTCTCGTCTTCCGTTGCTTCGCATCATGGGCGACCACATGCTTCTTCACTTTGAGCGGGAGGGGGAATGTTGTTGAGCCAGCAAGAAAAGCGAGCGAGCAGTCAGGTGAGCACCGCCATTCAGCTGCGCTGCCCCCAATGCGGCAACTCGATCGGCGACTTGCCAAGAAGCGATGTCGCCCTTAAATGCTCCTGCTGCAAAATGAACATGTCCTGCCGGCGAGGAGTGTGGCAGGCGCTTTTGCCCGAGCGCGAAGCGTACTTCGCTCGCTTCGTCGAAGACTATCAGCGTATCCGAGCCTATGAAGGCCGGGGAAGCAACAGCGACGATTACTACCTTGCGCTTCCATATCGCGATCTCTCCGGGCGCAATAGTTGGCAGTGGGCCATCCGTGCTCATACCTTTCGCTACATCGAGCGGAAGATCCTCCCCGGCATCATTACCCTGGCGCGCCCTTCGCACCGAATTCTGGATCTGGGAGCAGGTAACGGCTGGATGAGCTATCGACTTGCGAAGCAGGGCCATTTTCCCGTCGCGGTCGATCTCATGACAAATGATCAGGACGGTCTTGAGGCCGCGGAGCATTACCAGCAATCGCTGCCCTCTCTCTTCCCGAGATTTCAGGCAGAACTCGATAATCTGCCATTCGCCGATGGTCAATTCGACCTCGTGATCTTCAATGCATCGTTTCACTACTCCGAGAATTACGAAAAGACAATGTCCGAAGCACTTCGCTGTACTCGAAGAAACGGCACCGTGATCATTGCCGACACTCCATGGTATGGCGATGAGCAGAGCGGCCGCCGCATGCTCGAAGAGCGCCGTTCCTCGTTCGTGGCGCGCTACGGCTTTCCTTCCGACAGTATCAATAGTCTCGAATACCTCACCGATCAGCGATTGGGGCACATGGAGTCGTGGCTTGGGATTCGTTGGCGGGTGCATACACCCCACTACGGCTTGCGGTGGCTGGTACGGCCCTGGCTGGCAAAACTACGCCGTAAACGCGAACCATCTCGCTTCCGAATCTACGCAGCAAAGGCCATCCAATGATCATTCTCTTCCATCCCCGGGCAACCCGGCCTCGCAACTGCAGGCTCCCGCTGGCCGTACTTGCGCTCGCCGCCGTGCTCGAAGGCCGTGAAGAATACCGGATCATCGACGGCAATCTGGAAGATGACCCAACGGAAGCAATCATAAGCACCATCGACATGCACCAGGTCGAGCTTCTCGGCGTCTCTTGCATGCCCGGACCGCAGATGGTCGCAGCCATGGAGACCTCGCGTGAGGTACGGCGCCTACGTCCCCATGTACGCATCGTCTGGGGCGGCTACTTCCCTTCTCTTTATCCTGACACCACGCTCAACGCCAAGTACGTCGACTACGTGGTCCGGGGCCAAGGCGAAGATACTCTGCTTGAACTGATCGACGCGCTGCGTGGAAAGAGAGCGCTTGAATCGATCCTTGGCCTCTGCTACAAAGACGCCTTCGGCTTTCATCGCACTAACCCCGAGCGGCCGATGAAGGGCCCGGATGAGTTCCCGTGGTCGCCCTTCCATCGCCTTCCCGTCGCCAGATACCTGCGACCCTCTTTCTTTGGCAAGCGGACCGCGGTCCATCATGCCAGCATCGGTTGCCCCTTCAATTGCAGTTTTTGCGGTGTCCACGCAGCCTACGGAAGAGCAGAGCGTATGGAGTCTCCGGAGCGAACGGCTAGGATTCTCGGCTATTTGGTGGCCCGGTACGGCGCCGACTCGGTTCAGTTCTATGACATGAACTTCTTTCTTCGCGAAGATCACGCCCGTGAACTGGCTGACCGGCTTGCACCGCTCAACCTTAGATGGTGGTGCGAAGCGCGCGTGGATATTATGTCGCGCTACTCCGATGCAACCCTGGAGGCCATCAGGAAGGCCGGATGCACGATGATCTTCTTCGGGGCGGAATCCGGCTCCGACTGGGTACTGCAAGAAATGCAGAAAGGCATCACCACCGAAGAGACCCTCGCCATGGCTCATCGAACGCGTCAATTCGGCATCATCCCCGAATTCTCGTTTGTCATCGGTAACCCCAACGACCCTGAGCGTGACACGCGAGAAACGGTGAGTTTTATTCGCAAGCTTAAACGAATCAATCCCAGCTCCGAGATCATCGTGCAGCACTACACCCCCACGCCACAACCGGGCACGATGTACGGAGAGGTTGAAGGCCAGATCAGCTTTCCGGATAGCCCAGCGGGGTGGGCCAGCAAGGAATGGCTCGACTACACTCTGCGCATCGATACCCACGCCCCGTGGTTGAAGCCCCGGACCAAGAAGCTCATCGACAACTTTGAGACTGTGGTTGCATCGCGCTGGCCCACTGTACAAGACATCCGCGCGCCGCAATGGAGCCGTGCGCTCTTAAAGTTTCTCAGCTGGTGGCGTTATGCGCTGCGATTCTATTCCTTTCCAATTGAGCTCCAGTTAGCCAACAACTTCATCAATCTTCGCAAGCCAAAGCGGGAGAGCCTATGAAGCAAGAGTTTTCCTCGCCCGTTGTAGAAGCCTTCGACGCCTGGTCCGAGGTCTATGACACCCAGCCGAATCCGCTGCTAGCGCTCGAAGAGCGCGTCCTCGGTTCCATGATGCCCGATGTTCGCGGCCTGGACGTGCTCGATGCCGGCTGCGGTACCGGGAGATGGCTAGAGTGGTTGGTCGCTCGCTCTCCAAGGAGCCTGCTCGGTGTCGACATCTCCCCAGCGATGCTGCTTCTCGCCGGCATCAAGCTGAGCCACAACTGTAGTCTCCGCCTTGGGAGCTGCACTGCGCTGCCCGTTAACGACACCTCGTGCGACATGGTGTTATCGTCCTTCGTCGTCAGCTATCTTGCAGATCTGGAGGCTTTCGCGCGAGAGATCGATCGAGTTGCCCGCCCAGGCGCAACCATTTTTCTGGCTGACATGCATCCGGAGACCGAGGCATTCTGCGGATGGAAGCGGTCATTCAAAGCGAAAGGCGCAGAGACGCATATAAGAGCTACGAGATGGGATCTCCAGGACATCACCCAGGCCTTTCAAGCTCGTGGTTTTAAGTTTGTTTCGTGCACTGAGCCCGCCTTCGGCCCGGAAGAGAGGCCGATCTTCGAAGACTGCGGCAAGCTTGAGTTGTACCATTCCACCGAGACTCTTCCGGCGATTTACGTAATTGAATTGCGCAAGCCTACCAGCGCTCCCCGGCTCCGCAAAGTCACCGCGCAGTCGGCCGGATCTCTTGTTCTTAGGCAAGCGCGCTACGCGGTTGGTCCGGATACGATTGCGGCGGGTTCGATCTCGGTCGTCGGCGAACGCATTCAGTCGATACAAAATCTATCCCAGGCTCAGTCCGGGCAGTGGGTGGATGAGAGATTTCATTCTTTCCCAGGATATAGCCTCGACCTCTCTGGATACCTTCTGCTGCCGGGGCTCATCAATGCGCACGACCATCTGGAATTCAGCCTCTATCCCAACATCGGAGATGGCCCATACTACAATGCGGCCCAATGGGCACGGGATATCCACGCCAACCGGGCGCCCCTGATTGCGAAACATCGCAAAGTGCCGCGCTCTACCTGCCTATGGTGGGGAGCGATCCGTAACTTACTCTGCGGCGTAACCACCGTCTGCCATCACAACCCCGTCACTCCCGAGCTGACCGGCCCCGGCTTCCCAATCCACGTTGTGCAAGAGTTCGCCTGGGCACACTCGCCCTCGTTTGAACCGGCTCTTGCCAGCAAATTTCGCGAAAGCAGAGCCGATCTACCCTTCATTCTGCATGCCGCGGAAGGAATCGATGAAGGCAGCGCTGAAGAGATCTTCGAACTAGATCGAATCCATGCTCTCGATCATCGTACGGTGCTTGTCCACGGGCTTGCGTGCACTCCCGAGTCCATCTCGCTGATTAACCGGCGTCTCGCCGCCCTCATCCTGTGCCCCACATCCAACCAGTTTCTCTTCCACCAATCGCCCTCACTTGCCTTCATCCGTTCGCTCGACACTGCGATCCTGGGCAGCGACTCGCCACTCACCGCCGCCGGCGATCTGCTGGATGAGATTTCATTCGCTCGGGAGCAGATCGGCGTCGATGCCAACTCCATCTATGCCATGGTGACCAATCGTCCGGCTGAAGTCCTTCGGCTGCGCCGGGGCGAAGGCGGCATCAAGCCTGGTTCGCTGGCGGATTTGTTGGTGGTGCGCGATAGCGGGCTTAGTCCAGCCGAAACCCTCGCCCAGCTGAGCAGTGAAAAAATTGAGCTGGTCATCCTTGGCGGCCGTATTCAGCTGGCCGGTCCATCGCTCATCGAGCGCCTACCCGCCGTGCTCCGCCAGGGATTACATCTCTTCCAGGTAGACGGCCGGCCGCGATGGATACGTGCTCCCATTGACAAACTATTGGCCGAAGCCGAAGAGACTCTGGGGAGCGATCTTCGTGTTGGTGGAAAGAGAGTGCGCAATGCCGCTGCTGCATGAAGAAGACATAGCATCGAGCCAGTCAATTTCACGGCTGACATCGATGCCGATTTTAATCCTGAATGTTCACAGCCACTGCAATTGCCGCTGCATCATGTGTGACATCTGGAAGCGGGAAACCCACGAGCAAGTTCGTGTGGCCGATCTGGATCGTCATCGTGCGTCGCTGCGCAATCTTGGCGTTCGGCAAGTCGTTCTCTCCGGAGGCGAACCGTTGCTGCACAACGACCTCGGCGCACTCTGCGACTTCTTTCGTCAGGAGAACATACGCTTGACCCTGTTAACCACAGGATTGCTCCTCTTCAAGCGGGCCCAAGAGGTCTCCACCTGCTTCGATGACGTGATCGTCTCAATCGACGGTCCTCGGGAGACGCACGACGCCATCCGGCGTGTCTACGGAGCATTCGATGTAATCGCTAAAGGTGTCGCGGCAGTTCACTCGCAACGACCAGATATGCACATAGCCTGCCGGACCACTGTCCAGAAAGCCAATTACCGCCATCTTCGCGCCACTGTCACAGCAGCCAAGACGATCGGATTTGATTCGATTTCCTTCCTGGCGGCTGACCTGACCTCGGAAGCTTTCAATCGCCCCCTGGTTTGGCCCGGAGACAGGCAGAATGAGATCGCCTTAACCGCGACGGAAGTCACCGTCCTGGCTGACGAAATCGAGCAACTCATACTCGAAAATGCCGACGAACTTCGCACCAAGTACATCACGGAGGCGCCTGAAAAGCTACGCCGCATCATTCGCCCCTTCCAGGTGCATCTAGGGCAAACAGCGCCCCAGTCACCCAGGTGCAATGCCCCCTGGGTTTCATCCGTCGTCGAAGTCGACGGATCGGTAAGACCATGTTTCTTTCACCATTCCATCGGAAACATCAAATCTTCCACACTGGAAGCCGTTATTAACGGGGACGCTGCACGGGCTTTTAGGCAATCGCTCAACGTAAGTGAAAACCCGACATGCCGGCGCTGTGTGTGCTCGTTGAATTACCATGACAAAGTAAGCACTTAGTACGCAAATCTGTTGCAGAGTGAAGGACCATGCGAAACAAACTTTCAAAAATGCTCTTCTCCCTCATGTTGCTGGGGCTTTGCCCCTGGAATGTAGCCATTGCGAACGCGGCAGACATCGATCTTCAGCCTGGAGCCAAGGCTCCGGCATTCACTTTGCCCTCTCAGGATGGCACTCCTATCAGTCTTTCGGATTACCGGGGTAAGTGGGTGGTTCTCTATTTTTATCCCAAAGACAAATCCAGCGGATGCACGATTCAGGCCCACGAATACCAGGGCAATCTGCCGCAATTTGAATCGCACAATGCCGTTGTGCTCGGCGTTAGCCTCGATACGGCAGATAGCCATAAGAGCTTCTGTGCCCAGGATGGGCTGACGTTTAAGCTCCTCGCCGATCCCCAGAGAGAAGCGGCTGCAGCCTATGGTGTTCCTTTGATGACCTTCAAGGACATGAAGTTCGACGAGCGCGATACGTTTCTCATCGCACCCGATGGAAAGATTGCCCAGGTTTGGAGGAAGGTGGATCCACGGGAAGACAGCAAGATCGTTCTTCAGGCAATCGCAACCCACAACGGCCACTAAACATTGCCGGCTTACAAGCTGAGATACACCCGTAGAGAACTCGGCGACCGAAAGCCCGATCCGCCCTGCCATTCAACAGGCAGGGCGAGTTTCGCCGATACAAAGCGTTGCACCAGGGGATAGGTGACCGTAGCAGCCACCATGCGAATCAAGCCAGCGGCTACGCATGAGTGCGGACCAGCTCCCAGGGTGAAATGTCCTCCATCGCGGCGTCTGACATCGACCCGGTGGGGCTCCGAGAAACGCTCCGCGTCCCGGTTGCCCGCAATGATCCTCAAGATGACTCGCTCGCCCTTCCGAATAGAGAAACCATTTAGATCGAGGTCCGCCGCAGCCGTCCTGAATAGCGTGCGTGTCAGGCCTGCGTAGCGCAGCAGTTCCTCGACTGCCTGCTCCGTCAGTTCGGGCTGTTGATGCAGCAGGCTCCATTCCTGCGGATATTGCATGAGCCCGAACCAGGCATTCCCTAATAAGCAAGGAAGCGTCTGCGAGAGCGCGACGAATCCGGAGTCGCGCAGTGCGTCGGGCCCAGAGTGAAAGCAGCCCCGAAGTGCAGCGTTGGCGGACTTCGCGCTTACCTTCACCGCGGGATCATAGGGTTCAGCAGCGCTCGCGGATACCCGTCGCGCCATTTCGTAGAGATCTTCGGCGGCGTCCCGGGAGATGCCCGTTACCATGGCCGCCACCAACAAACACAGTGGCCGCGCGTAGCCATCCATCAGGTCCACCGGCTCTTCGCCGGGCAAACGGTTTGTCAGCGCAACGGCTTCGGGGGTTATCTGTTCCCGCCACGCGCGTAGTTGATTCGCAGAGAGCGCCTCCATGGTTTCCCAGCGCATCTTCGTTCGGTCGTTCTCTCCCGATGGCTCAACACCGTTCTGGTCGTTGGGGCCGGAGGGCGAGAGACTCGAAGCACGAAACGCAGCCAGGATATCTGCATGTCTGCTGAGAACCCAAGCTCTAAGATGCTCATCGAAGTAAGGATCTTCCAACTCCGGCGGCCATGGGGAGTCGAGTTGATCTCGGCTCCAGGCAGGTATGGAAGGGTTATCTCGTCTAGCCGGCATCGCATCTCACCACAAGCCTTACCCTACCGGAACACACAACCTAGATTGTCATCGGCTTGTCAAACGCTGGTCAGAGATTTGACGCTCTGGATCTGGTCGAACTGGAGGAGGGCCGGCTCGCTGCCGGGCGTCGTTGCGGGCACTTATCCATCGGTATTGCACTGTCGTAAAATAAGTCTTACTGAAAGGTAAGACATGCGATCCTCATCTGTCGTTAGCTCCAAAGGCCAGATCTTAATCCCCGCGAATCTAAGAAAGCGTTACGGGTTAAAGGAAGGCACGACTGTGGTGTTTCAAGAGGATCGTGGCCGCTTGATACTTGAGCCCAGCAACTACGCTGCGATCTATGCTCTTCAAGGCAGTCTTACCAGCTTACCGTTTGAAGAAGAGCTGGCCAGGGAGAGACGAGCGGAGCGGGAGCGAGAGAACAAACGGTGAAGGAATACGTTTTGGACTCGAACGCGTTACTTCGGCGTCAGCGCCGGACAAGGGACCGACAAGGTTCGTGCGCTCTTCGAGCAGGCAGAGCGGGAACAAGCACGGCTATGGATGTCTGTTGTGAACCTGGGCTAAGTCTTCTACGTGCTTCTTAAGCATGTTGGCGAGCAGCGTGCCCGCCATTACGCCCAGATGCTTCAGCATGTGGCAACAATGGTCGAAGCAGATACTGCTCAAGCCCTTAGCGCCGCAGAGATGAAACATCATTACAAGCTTGGCTATGCCGACAGCTTTGCTGCCGCACTGACGGTTTCCTTGAAAGCAACGCTGGTCTCAGCCGACCCGGAGTTCGAAAAGCTGGGCTAATCGATCAAGTGGCTCCGCCTGCCAATATTCACCCAGTAGCTCTCCCCTTATCTCTCAGAGACACTTTGAGCGCTTTTGAGTCTGCGTGAAAATCCCTGCAGCGCAGCAAGCATATTTATCCAGGTTTATCCAGGCTCAGTCTACCTTTGAGTAGTCGTCGTAGAAGCCCTGGCCTGACTTGACGCCCAGCCTTCCGCCCTCCACATAACGTCGCAGCAGCTTCCGCGGCCCCTCAGGAACATCTTTGCGCACGGCCGCATAGTGCTCTTCAATCGCCAGTACAACGTCGAGCCCGACCTTGTCCATAAGCCGGAATGGCGCCCCCTGATGAGCGGTAAACAATTCCCACATCCTGTCTACATCCTCGAGTTTGGCCACGCCTTCTTCGACCACAGACAGAGACTCGCGCTTGATAGCTGCCCAGATCCGATTGAAGATGAAGCCGACGCTCTCCCGTTGCACACGAAAGGGCACGAGACCATAGAGCGGCAAATGCTCCATCAGGAAATCGATGATAGCCGGGTCTGTCTTCCCGCAAGACATCAACTCCACCATCGGGAGCTCCGGCGGCATGTAATAGTGCATGTTGAGCAGCCGCTCCGGACGTGCAACCAGGTCGACGAGTCGACTGGAAGGATACGAGGACGAGTTGGTGGCTAAGATCGCGTCCTGGCGGCGCCATAGAATCCAGCTCGGCGAAAACTTCTCGCTTAACGTCGAGCTGTTCCGGAACAGCTTCCACCACCAGCCAGGCGTTTCTTACCACGGCTGCAAGCTCCGTCTTTCCGCTCACGTGCCCGGCCACTGCCCCTGGAATCGATGCCACGACGGCCGGAAGTGTTTCCGTGATAAATTTCAGTCCCTCGTCGAGACAGTGCTGGTGCGGGTCAAATATGCCGCACCTCCCCACCCCGCGTGCTCGCCATCAGGGCGATGCGGCGGCCTAACGTTCCACAGCCGATCACTGCAATTGGGCGACCGGCAATTTCCTCCGCGTTGACTACGCTCATTTCTCCGATCCTTTCCGTTGAAAACCCTGCATCGGCAAAACGGAAGCTAAGCTTCTGTGCTGTAATCTTCACACTTACAGTGAAACTTTCTATCACTGCGCTACACCCTCATAACATGAAGGATATAAGCGAAACCTATGAGGGGAAAACTTCCTCGAGGGCATCCCTTGTGGCCCGGTTATTATATTCACAGCGACGCCAGCCTCAAGGACGCCCTCACCGGTCGAGGCATCTGATCGCATGCCGACTGGGATGCCCAGGGAATCTGCGCGGTAGACGTTCGAAGGCCTCATAAGTCAGCCGAATTGGAAGCGAGAACACGAAATCACTAGCCAAGGAGAAACAGCATGATGGAAAAGAAATCGGAGTACCCACTTATTCCCCCCGACGATCTTAAGCGCACTCTCAAATTGGCCGAGCCTGCTAAGGAGGATGGATCGCTGCCCCACATAGGTCTGGTCGGGGACACCTACACCATCAGCGTTTCCGGAAACGATACCAACGACCGGTTTTGCGTGATCGACATGCACGTCCCCTCCAGGCGGCGGCCCCGGTCCGCATCGCCATGACTTCGAAGAGACGTTCATTGTGCTCGACGGAGAGGTCGAGGTAGCCTTCCGCGGCAAGACATCCATTTTGCGCGCAGGCGAAACCGCCAACATTCCGTCCAACGCCCCCCACCGGTTCCACAACTCCTCCTCCACGCCGGCCCGCCTGATCTGCATCTGTTCTCCCGCGGGCATAGACAGATTCTTCCAGGAAGTCGGTGTGCCCGTCGCAACGCGCACCACCGCTCCGCCCAAACTCGACGAAAAACAAATGATGGAATTCCTGCAGAAGGCAACGGCGCTTGCCCCTAAGTACCGCACAGAGCTCCTGAAAGAAGCGTAGCGCGTAACGGCTATGGAGTACCCGCGGACCGTGTATCCCAGTCCGCAGGGCACTCCGGCGAATGCGGATCAAAGGTGATCTGCGTCGACCACTGCTTTGGCAAAAGCCTGTGGGGCTTCTTGAGGTAGATTGTGCCCGATGCCACCGCTGACGGCAGGTCGGCATGAGAAGTCAATTTAGGCGGCCAGAAAGCTATCCCCAAGTTAAAGGCTGGACTGCCATTAGTCCGAAAGCACTCATCGGGAGCCAATCGGCTTATCTGTTTCAATTTTCCCTGGTCATCAATTATCGCGTGGCGCAGAGCCGGCGGATCCGTTCCCGTGGCATGGTAGTTTGAGGCTGACGATAAGGCCGCCTTCAGGGCGGTTCCGCGCCCATACTTCTCCATGATGCAACCGCACCACCCGGTGCGCGATCGCCAATCCTACCCCGAACCCGCCCGTGTCACGCTGTCTTGCGTCGTCAGCACGGTAGAAGGGCCGAAAAATATTCTCCAATTCGTTCTCTGGAAGCCCAGGTCCGCAATCACTCACATCGAGGGTCACCATGGGCGCGCCAACCTGTTTCTCGCAACTAAGCCTAAGCTCCACCACCGATTGTTCCCGGGTGTACCGAACCGCATTGCGAACAATGTTCTCGATAGCGCGGTAAATCAGCTCCGGGCTTCCCTGAACAACGCAGTCACTATGGTTCAATAAGCGAACCTGGCAAAGCCTTTGTTCCGCCTCGAATTCCACATCCGGCAGCATCTTTTCCAGTAGCGCATTCAGCTCGAAACTCTCCGTGGAATTCGACGCGTCCGTAGATTCCATGGAGGAGAGGCGAAGCAACTGCCCAATCAGTTCGTTCAATCGCCCCGCTTCGCGCTCGATGCGGTTGAGATGGCCCATCATGGCCGGGGGAGACTCTTCGCGCGCCAGTTCGAGCGCCACACTCAGCCGAGCCAGCGGCGACCGCAACTCGTGGGAGACATCGCGTAATAGCATCTTCTGCGCCGCGACTAGTCGCTCGAGCCGCTCTGCCATATAGTTGAAATCCCGCACCAACCCCTGGATCTCATCCCCTCCAAATAGGCGCTCTTCTCGGTCTGGCTCAGGAACCCGCGTGGCCAGTTCGCCGTTTGCCAGACTGCGCGCCGCCACCCGCAGTTTACCGATCGGACGGATGAGCAGCAGAACGAGAACGAAGGTCACCGCTCCGCAAACGACGATCGCTACCCATAGCTGAGGAAATGCAAAATGCATCAGATCGCGCAGCCAGCGTTTGTTGCCGATGCGCGGCCGGCTCAGGAGGAAAACGTAACTGTGGCCCGTAGCGGAATGGATCGTCGTACTCCACAGATAGTAGTCGCCCGTCGGCGTGGAGAGCTCCCCAGGCTGTTTCACTGCAGCGGCCAGCGCATCCGCGGCAACCGGAGCACCGGGAGGATCACAAAGAAACTGGTTTGGTGTGTCGGCAAGATAGATAGTCAGATGACGCGACGCGGCATACTCGCGCAGACCAGAGCATCCCGCGGTCTCATAGGTATCCACAACAGCCGCCCCTTCACTGGGAAGTGCGGTCTTAAGAACATCCATGATCTCGTTGGGCCGAACGAAACTACGCTGCATGATCAACAGCGTGGAGATGGCGAAAGTCAGGCTTTGCGCGATCCAGAAACCGAGAAAGATCTTGGTGAATAGCCCTCGCATCGCCTATCGTTCTCCCGCGAGTTTGCGCTGTGCCGGCACTGCCAATTGATAGCCGACGCCGCGGATAGTCTTGACCCGGTCGCCGAAATTGTCTGCCACGTCCAATTTGTGGCGCAACCGGCTCACGTGCATATCGAGACTGCGATCGAAGGGATGAAACTTACGTCCCAGCACCGCCTCCGCTAGCTGCTCCCGGGCCACGACTTCGCCGGCGGAACGCATAAGTGTTTGCAGCAGCCCGAACTCGATATCCGTCAGATCAAGCACTGTGCCGTTGCACCGCGCAACTCGGGCCGCGGTATCCAGCTCCAGGCCAGAAACGACCAGCAGATCTCCTGCAGCCGCCGGCGCTTCCGCGTTCCCGCTCCGGCGCAGAATGGCCCGGATCCTGGCCAGCAGCTCGCGCGGGTTGAAAGGCTTCGGCAGGTAGTCGTCGGCGCCGATCTCCAAGCCGACAATGCGATCAACATCCTCACCCCGGGCCGTCAGCAGCAGAACATTCATGGGCGATCCCGCCGCGCGCAACCGGCGAAGTACCTCAAAACCATCCAGGCCAGGCAGCATCACGTCCAGAAGCAACATAGCGTAGCTGCCACCCAGCGCCTTCTCCAGGCCCGTCTTGCCGTGGTGTACCGCGGTCACTTGATAGCCATGGCGGCCGAGATAGTCGGTCAGCATAGAGCAGAGTTCCACATCGTCGTCGATCAGAAGAATGGGCTCCATGGCTGTCTCTTTCGGTCCTTTCCGAGACTACGCCGATCGGGCAGCCAGGGAACGCCGAAAATGTAACAAATTGTCACAAGGAGGTGACACTCCGTTACCAAGAATTACTCATTGTGACCGCAAGCCCAGCCGTATCGGTGTCTTCTGAGAGGTGGTGACAAGACATGCTGCAAAGCTTGCAATCACCTCAGGAGCGACTCCATGCGCACTTCCGCTGCAACCCTAAGAGTGGCCGTAATGCTCCTCTGCCTGGGTCTCTTTTCCGCCATGAATCTGTTCGCGTTTCAAGCCAGCGGATCGCTTCACGGGGCGGCAACAGACCCCTCTGGAGCACGCGTGGTCAAAGCCACGGTCACAGTTCAGGCAGCGGATGGAACCACATCGACCGCCCAAACCGGCGCGGATGGCGCCTACGTTTTCCCCAGCTCGCTCCCGGTAGCTACACCATCACCGTCACTGCCCAGGGACTCGCACTCGCGCAGCCGCAGGTGGTAACCATTTCGGCCGGGCATGCAACAGCTGCAAAATCTTGCGCTCATCATCGCCGTCGAACAGCAGCAAGTCACCGTCAGCGAACAGGGTGCGGGACTCGACACCAGCCCCGACAACAACGCCAACGCCATCGTGATCAAAGGCAAAGATCTGGATGCGCTCTCCGACGATCCCGATCAACTGCAGGATGAGCTGAATGCGCTTGCCGGACCCGCGGCCGGGCCCAACGGGGGCGAGATTTACATTGACGGCTTCTCCGGAGGACAGCTTCCGCCCAAGTCCTCCATCCGCGAAATAAGAATCAACCAGAATCCCTTCTCCGCCGAATACGACAAGCTTGGCTACGGACGCATCGAGATCCTTACCAAACCGGGCACAGATAAACTGCACGGATCAATGATGGCCAACGGCAACTCCTCCGCATTCAACTCGCTGAATACCTTTGTCACCAGCGAACCGGCCTACTACTCCACTTTTTTTCTGGGCAACGTCAGCGGTTCTCTCAACAGCCGCGCCTCCTGGTTTTTCAGCGGATTCCGGCGTGACAACGATGCCAACTCGATCATCAATGCCCAGTTGCTTGATCCCCTCGGCGGAAGCTACAACTACTCGGCCGCGGTTCCCAATCCGCAATCGCGCATGGATCTGAGCCCGCGCTTCGACTTCCAACTTACCCCGACTAACACGCTCACCGTCCGCTATATGTATGACCGCCAAAAGAGCACCAACAACGGCGTCTCGCAGTTTGCCCTGCAGACCCAAGGCTACGACACCCTGAACCAGGAGAATACCTTGCAGTTGAGCGACACCCAGGTGCTCAGCGACAAGGTGATCAACGAAACGCGCTTTGAGTATATTCGCGACCGCGACAATCAAAATCCGCTCTACACCACCCCGACCATCACCGTACAAGGCGCCTTCACCGGAGGCGGCAACAACGAGGGGACCATACGCGACGCTCAGGATCACTATGAGCTGCAGAACTACACCACCGCGGCGCTCGGAACGCCACACCATCCGCTTCGGCGCCCGTCTGCGCGCCGTGCGCGATTCCAATGAATCAACCTCCGGCTTCAATGGCAACTACACCTATGCGTTCTCTCAATAGCTACGCTGCAGGGACGCCCTCGCAGTACGAGGTGACCGTGGGGACTCCGGCCGCCCGCGTCACCCTCTTTGATGCCGGTGTTTTCTACCAGGACGATTGGCGGTTGCGTCCAAACCTTACTCTGAGCTATGGCCTCCGCTATGAAGGGCAAAACTGGATCAACGACCATGCTGACTTCGGACCGCGCCTCTCCTTCGCCTGGGGTGTTGACGGCAAAACCAAACCGGCAAAGACGGTGATCCGTGGTGGCTACGGCTGGTTCTTTGACCGCTTCCAATCTACCAACGTCCTGCAGGCAATTCGCCAGAATGGAATCAATCAGCAGCAGTATGTAGTGAAGAATCCCTCCCCTAACGAGACCGCAGCCACCGCATCCGCGGCGGCCAGCGAGGCGGCGCCGACCACCTATTCCATCGCCCCTAACCTGACGGCGCCTGTGAACATGCAGGCCGCCATCGGTGTCGAACATCGATTCGGGCAGAAGATCACCCTCGCGACCACCTATATCAACTCGCACGGCGTGCATCAGCTCTATACCGACAATATCAACGCCTTCCTGCCCGGCACCTATGATCCCACAACGGGAACCGGTGTCCGCCCCAACGGCATCAATGAGAATACGTATCAATATCAGTCCGGAGGCCTCTACAACCAGAATCAATTAGTCACCAACTTCAGCATCCGCGCGCGTAAGGTCACGCTCTTTGGCTTCTACATGGTGAACTTTGCCAAGGCCGATACCTCGGGAGTGACCTACTTCCCCTCCAATCAATTTGATCCCAAGGCCGACTATGGCCGATCAACCTTCGACGTCCACAATCGCTTTCTGGTGGGTGGCAATTACCTGGCTCCTTTCGGCGTTTCCATCAGTCCCTTTCTGGTGACTAATTCCGGCACGCCCTTCAACATCACCGTCGGGCAAGACCTCAACGGCGACAACCAGTTCAACGATCGTCCCGCATTCGCAACCTCTTCAAGTACCGATGTGATGAACACGAAGTACGGCAGTTTCGACCTGAACCCCTCAGGCGACGCGGCACGCATCCCTTACAACTACGTCAACGGCCCCGGGCAGTTCAGCCTGAACCTGCGTGTAAGCAAGTCGATAGGCATCGGACCGCGTTCCGAGCGAGCGGCGAGTGGTGGTTTCAACGGACCCCCTCCAGGCGGAGGAGGCGTGGCGGCCCCGGAGGCGGTGGCCCTCCAGGAGGCGGACTTGGGCCGGGCGGTCTAAGCAGCTCTGGCGGAAGGCCGCCCATGTTCGATCAGCAGGCAGCGCGCCGTTACACGTTGAACTTTACGGCGATGGGCAGAAACGTCTTCAACAACGTCAACCTGGCGCCGCCCGTGGGCGTGCTGGAGTCACCCCTCTTCGGCATGTCAAACGCCTTGGCAGGCGGCTTCTTCTCCTCGCCCTCCTCCAACGAAGCATCGATCTGCAGGTCTCGTTCAATTTCTAGGTCAACAAATGCTGGGTGCCACATTCAAGCCCCGTCTTCTTGGGGCTTGAGTGGGACTAACAGCACTCGGATGCCGTCCGGCTCTCACCGTGACGGGTGACCCACATCTCGCTCGTTTTTCGCAAGATGTGGAATACCGCAAATCTGGCTCCGCTCTGACTCTCGATTCACCCGATCCACTTGGCCGTCAACATCGGTGGATCCCACATCTCGATGGAAAACGGATGCGAGATAGTGCCACTGTCATTCGTCAATCGAACCTGCGAAGCTCGAATGACCGCCCGGCCCTGCATCCCAATTCCCTGCAACACCAATCCCAAAAGAAAACTTAAAAAAACACTTGCATGTGGTCTGGTGATGTAGTTAACTACATCACCAGAGAGCAACCTCTCGCAGGCTACTGGAAAACAGGATGGATCAGTGGAACGACAATCAGCCGATTTACCGCCAGCTGCGCGACCGCGTCGCCGCCATGATTCTCGACGGCGTGCTCAAGGAAGGCGACCCCTTGCCCTCCGTGCGCAATGTCGCCGCCGAATTTCGGGTCAATCCGCTTACCGTCCTGAAGGGCTATCAGCAACTGGTCGACGAGCAGCTGGTCGAGACGAAGCGAGGTCGTGGCATGTTCATCAATGAGGGTGCGCGCAATCTGTTACTGCAAGGCGAACGTCAGAAGTTTCTGGACGAACAATGGCCCCGAGTCTACGCCACCATTCAGCGGCTCGGCTTGAACGCCAAAGAACTGCTGGCTGCCGCACAAGGAGAAGCCGAAGCCATGAACGTCGTGGAAGCACGCGGCCTGCGCAAATCCTTCGGCAAAGACCATCGCCCTCGATGGTGTGGATATGCGTCTCGAAGAGGGCCGCATCCTCGGACTCATCGGTCCCAACGGCGCCGGCAAGAGCACCGCGCTCCACGCCATTCTCGGCCTCATCCCATACCAGGGAGAACTGAAAGTGCTCGGACGCGATCCCTGGAGCGAGCGCGATCAGCTCATGCGCGATGTCTGCTTCATCGCCGATGTGGCCGTGCTGCCGCGCTGGCTGCGGGTTTCGCAGGCGCTCGATTACGTCGCCGGCGTGCATCCGCGCTTCGTTCGCGAGAAGGCGGAAGCCTTTCTTGCCCGGACCTCCATCAAGCGCTCCAGCAAGGTCCGGGAATTATCCAAGGGCATGGTGACCCAGCTGCACCTGGCCCTGGTCATGGCCATTGACGCGAAATTGCTGGTGCTGGACGAGCCGACGCTGGGCCTCGACCTCCTGTATCGCAAGCAGTTTTACGATTCCCTGCTGAACGAATACTTCGATAGCAGCCGCACCATCATCGTGACCACTCACCAGGTGGAAGAGGTGGAGCACGTCCTCACCGACGTCATGTTCATCAACCGTGGCCGCATCGTGCTCGATTGCAGCATGGAGGCATTCGAGGCGCGCTATCAGGAAGTGATGGTGCATCCCGAGCAGGTCGCCGCAGCGCGGGCGCTCAAGCCCATCCACGAGCGCCAGGTCTTCGGCCGCAGCGTGCTGCTCTTCGATGGTTGCGATCGTCAGCAACTCTCCGCGCTGGGCGAAGTGCGCACGCCCAGCATTGCCGACCTGTTCGTAGCCCTCATGGGAGACAAAACAAGCAACGTCGCACCCCAGGGAGCCGCCCTATGAATACTCCATCTTCCCGCGACTCGCAGATCGCTGCCGTCGGTCACCCGGCCCTTGTACTGGTCGGTGCGGCGCGAATTGTGGGAGAACCGTTCCATCTATATCGCGCCCTTGGCCGTCGCCGCCTTAGCACTATTCGGCTTCCTGCTCGCCCTCATTCATCCGCCGAAGAGCAAGGACATGGGACTGGCGGCGATCAACCCGTCGTTTGAGCCCACCGCGCTCGCCATGCCCTACAGCCACGCAGCCATGCTGCTCGTGCTGACCGCGTTCATCGTCGTAATCTTCTACTGTCTCGATGCGCTCTACGCTGAACGCCGCGATCGCAGCATCCTGTTCTGGAAGTCGCTGCCGGTTTCCGACCTTACGACCGTGCTCGCCAAGGCCGGCATTCCCCTCGTGGTTCTGCCGCTGATCGTCTTCGCCATCACTGTCGCCCTGCAGCTGATCATGCTGGTGCTGAGCACCGCGGCCCTGCTGATGAGCGGCGGCAGTGTCGCGACCCTGTGGAGACAATTGCCGCTCTTCCAGTTGGAAGCGGTGCTGTTCTACAGCCTGGCCGTGATCACGCTCTGGTATGCGCCCATCTTCGCGTGGCTGCTGCTGATCTCCGCCTGGGCGCGGCGCACCACATTCCTGTGGGCGGTGCTGCCGCCGCTGGCCATCGCCCTGGTCGAGTTGATTGCCTTCCACACCTCGCATTTCGGATCGTTATTGCGAGAGCGCTTCTTTGGATTCGCTCCCAGGGCTTTCAACTTCAGGATGCCCGATGGCTCCATGATCGATCCCCATTTCATCCCGATAAGCCAAATCACTCCCGGGCAGATTCCTGGGCACCCCGGGTCTGTGGATCGGGCTGGTCTTCGCGGCCGCATTCCTCGCCGCTGCCGTCCGGCTGCGCCGTTATCGGGAACCGATCTGATTTCTCGAGTAGGGCTTAATTCGATGTTCAGGAGGATGTATGGAAACCATGATTGCTCTCAACTCAGCCACTGCATGTACTTCCCTCTCACCCAGTGCTGCGATCTGGCAGGACGTCCTGGCACAGGCCATGACCGGCGAACTAATCGCCGCGATGAACTACACCTCCCTGGCGGAGATATGCGACGATCCCGAAGAAGTAGCCGACGCATTGGAGCACGCGGACGGGGAACGCGTGGCATGCTGCTGCCTTCGCCTCCGAGGGCCGCAAGATGGGACTGGACGTCCCCAATAACGTCAACGCCAGGCATTGGAAGCGGCTGCGCGAGGCATTCCTGCGCTGCATCGCAGACCGTGACTTTATCGGCTGCCTGATCGTTCAGGAGATCATGCTGGAATCCTTCGCCGTCGCCAGCTATGCCCGTGTCGGCAGGGTTGGCCCGGGGAGTCTGGGCAAAACCTTTGCCGCCATCGCAGCCGAGGAAGAAGGGCACATCGATCATGCCATGGAGATTCTCAAAGCGGAGCGAGCCCTGGACCCGCAGCGCTTCGACGACAAGGTCTACCGGCTGCATCTGGACGTGATGACCACCCTGGCGGAGATGCTTACCAGGGAATGCAGGACTGGACATTGCGAAGTCTGCCACGGCAGCTGCGTAAAGCCATCACTGCCCGCGGTCAGCCTCTCTGCGGCCGAGCTTCGCGGAGTGTCACTGCAACAGTATCTAAAGACGCTCGACAAGCTGGGGTTACCCGGAGAGGTGACACTAACATGGGTGAGTCAGTTGCCAGTCTAGCCAGGCGAGGGCGAGAGATCGATTTCGCCCTCATCGGGCATCAGGAGAGTTGGAGAGCGGCTGCGGACGTGCTCGCCGTCCTGCGCGGTCCGCAGCATCCGCCTCTGCCCGACGACGAGATCAAGGACATCCTTCCCTGGATCCCGCCCCGGGCAGTCTGCCATGTCGACGTAGGATCAATCGCCGGCGCGAAAGGCGCACGGCGTCTACATTGACTCCTTCATTCCTCCCGACCGTCTGGAAGCCGCCATCATGCACGACAACATCGCCCGCGTTCGCGGGGCGGCGGCTTACGCCATCCAGGCAGGAGCGAAGATCGTGAGTCTCGGCGGATTCAGTTCCATTCTCATCGAGGGCAACTTCGATCAGCTTCCCGAAAGGCACGACACCGTCTTCACCACAGGCAATACGTTGACTGTCGGCCTTCATCGTTCAGGGCATCCGGAAGATGTGTGCGCTCGAAGGCCGCAACCTCCGCCGATCGACCCTGCTCATCGTGGGAGCCACCGGAGATGTGGGTTCCGGTTGCGCCCGCTGCCTGGCGCCTTACGTAAAGCGCGTGCTGCTCAACGCGCGCAACCTGGAGCGCTTACGCAAGCTCGCCGCCGAGCTCGAAGCCGATGGAGTTCAAGTGGAGATCGCAACCGCTCCAGCAATTCTCCGCCGAGGCCGACATCGTGATCTGCGCGGCGAGTCTGGCGTCTCCTTCGCTTCTGTTGGGCCGCATCGCGCCCGACGCAATCGTATGCGATGCGGGCTACCCCAAGAACCTCTCCCCAAACGCGCAGATGCCTGACGCCAGAATCTTCTTCGGAGGTCTGGGCCAGATCACTGGCGGAATGCGTTTCACGCCGGATTTTCATGGGGTTCTGAATCGCCATCCGTTCCCCGACGTGGTGCATGGATGTCTCCTCGAAGGCATGGCTCTCGCACTGGAGGGCCGCTTCGAACCCTTCTCTCAGGGAAGAGGCTTCATCACTCCGCAGCGCGTGGAAGAGATAGAAACCATCGCTGCACGCCACGGTATCTATCTCGCGCCGCTTTACAACGCCGACGGACCTGTAGAAGAAGTGCTCGATCGCGAAGAGGAATGGGCAAAGGTCAGTTAACCTCCCAGGGACGCCGTTCCACATTGACTTCGCGGCGAGGAAGAATTACGTTCTATCCAGCGCGCAGGGCGCATCCGGTCCGCGGAAAGGGCGAAGCCCACCTCCAGCACTGCAAGTATCTGAACCGCGAATCTTCTTTCAGCCTGCCATGCGGACACAGGCGATCACGAAAGGAGATTTCCCATGAAGAAGCCCCTTCCCTCTCGTCCCAGCCTCGAACAGCTAAAAAATCAAGCCAAATCTCTTCTCAAGGAATATCGCGCGGCCATTCCGGAAAGCCTCGCGCGCGTGCGGGAAAGCCACCCGCATTGGCAGGCGACCGCCCGCTTTACGTTAGCTAACGCGCAGTTGGTGGTCGCCAAGGAATATGGATTCGCAACCTGGTCCGCGCTGAAGCTTCACGTACTTTCGCAGCAGACATCCCTGGAGACGACGATCCGTTCGTTGCAGGATGCGGCAGGCCGTGGCGATCTTGCGCGTCTCGATGCCCTGCTCGCCGCTGATCCTGGCCTGATCAACGAAACCGCCGGACCCGGGGTGAGAACTGCACTGCATCACGCCGTCTTTGGAAAGAGCGAAGCGGGAGTGCGGTTTCTCCTCGAGCACGGCGCCGACCCGAACATCCGCTGCGAGGGCGACAATGCTTACCCGCTGCACTTCGCCGCGGAAAAGCAGCTCTTTCCTATGATTCGCCTCCTCATCGAACACGGCGCCGATCCCATCGGCGAAGGGGATTACCACGAACTCGGCGTCATCGGTTGGGCAACAGCTTGGGAATACATCCATCCCAGGAATGAGATCGTGGACTACCTGTTGACCCACGGGGCCAGGCACAACCTTTTCTCCGCCGTGGCCATGGGAGATGTAGAGGCCATCCGCGGCCTTGTCTCGCAGTCGCACGCTGACCTGGAGAAGCGCATGGATCTGGTCAATCGGCGCCGCAGGCCTTTGCACCTGGCCGTAGTCAAGAAACAACCACAGGCCCTGCTCACGCTGTTGGACCTCGGCGCCAACATGGAGTCGCTCGATGAAGCCGGCTTCACCGCGCTCGATCAGGCGGCGCTCAGCGGAGAGACGCAGCTTACGCAAATCCTGCTCGATCGCGGCGCCAAGGTCCGTTTGCCGGCCGCGGTCTGTTTAGGAAGGACGCCCGATATCAAGAAACTTCTGCGGAGAGATCCGGCACATCCTCAAGCCGGGTGGCCGTTGGGGCAATCTCATCTTGCGCGCGGCTGAGCGGGCTCCGCGTAAGGTCATAGAAACCCTGATCCAGGCGGGTGCTTCTGTAAATGTTCGAGACGACCCCAAAACATCTGTAGATTCCACCTCTGGATACACGCCACTGCATGCAGCCGCATTTAACGGCAACCTCAGCGCCGCTTCGGTCCTTCTGCAGCACGGCGCGAACGTGCGGGCGCGCGAGGAAAAATATCACGGCACTCCCGCTGGATGGGCCAACTATGCAGGCCACGCTGAAATTAGGGACCTGATTCTCCGCGGTCCAGTGGACATCATGGAAGCCGTTGAACACGGATTAACGCAAAGAATCCAAACCATCCTCGAAGAAGATTCAGAAGCGCTGCATCGCCCCTTCAGCGAATATCCGTTGTATCCGCTTTATGCCGAAGGCTGGCACACACCCTTAGCCTTCGCCGTCATTCAGAACAAGCCCGAAGTAGTCCGCTTTCTCCTGAATCAGGGAGCCGACGCAAACACTCGCTCTCCTGAAGGCAAGACCCTATACCAGCTAGCAAACGACAACGGCCATGACACCGTCGCCGAACTACTGAAAACAGCCTAACCAAACAGCGGCTCTCTCCATCCCAATAACAGCCGCTCAGGTGAGCAGCTCCCCTCCCCTTTGTCATCCCGACAGGAGCGCAGCGGAGAGGAGGGGACCTGCAGTTCTCTCCACTTACTCCGTACGCAGCGCCTTCACCGGATCAATAGAAGCCGCTCGTTGCGCCGGAATAATGCTCGCAAACAAAGCACACACCGCAAGCGCGAACATCGATCCCCCAAGAACAATCGGATCCCACCCCCGAACCTGATAAAGCTGAGCGGAGATAAGGTGCGAGCAACCGATCGAAACGGGGATCCCGATGACCAGCCCGATAAGCACTTGCAGAAACGCTCCACGCAGAACCAGTCGAATCACGTTGCCCCGGTTCGCGCCCAGCGCCATCCGCACGCCAATCTCGCTGGTCCGGCGCTCCACGGTATAAGCAGTCACGCCATACAATCCCACGGCGGCCAGAATGAGCGCGAGAATACCGAACAGCCCGGTCATCTGCGCCACGGTGCGCTGTTGATCGAGCCGGTTCGCCACCTGCTCATCCATCGTCTGCATGCCCAGGATGGTCAAGTTGGGATCCACATCCGTGAAGACGCGGCGGATCTGCGGCTCCAGGCCCTCCATGCTGCCGCGCAGTTGTAGCACCACGCTCTCGATCAGGTGCGTGCGGTCATCAATCATCTGCAGCATGGCGATGGGGTAGTGCACGTGCTGTGCCAGCGGCACGAAGAACAAAGGACGTCTCCAGTGGCCGCTGGGATCCGTGTAGTTCGCCTCGCGGACCACTCCCACAATCTCAAAGGTACCGCTGTAATCCGCCTTGTTTAAGCCGAAATGCGTGCCGATCGGTTCCTCGCCCTTCTTGAAGAACTTGCGTACAAAGAGTTCATCCACTACAGCAATATTTCGCGTCGCCGCGGTGTCCTGTTGGGTAATGCTTCGCCCGCGCACGATATGCTGGCCCATCAACTCCAGGTATCCGGGCCCGACATGGTCCCACGAGGAACCCTGATCCTCGTTCACATTTGGAATGCCGTGGCCTTCGCGGATGACCATCTCGCCCCAGTTATCGGTCAAGGGGGAATACTGTGCGAGAGCCGCCCGCTGCACCCCAGGGATGGCCGCCAAGCGGGTTTGTAGCTCGTTATAGATGGCGTCCAGTTTCTCTGGAGAGTAACTGGAGAACGGCGCATTCACCGAAATGTTGATGCGATGCTCGGTCTCAAAACCGAAATCCTGATGCTCCATCTTCTGCAGACTACGAATGAGCAGCCCGGCTCCCGCGAGCAGAACAATGGAGATCGTGGCCTGCACGACCACCAGAGCTTTCTGCGGCAGCGACGAACTATCGCGCGTGCTGCGATTGGCTCCGCGCAGTGCTTCCGCCGGATCGGCACGCGAAGACAACCACGCCGGCGCGGTACCAAACAGCGCTCCCGTCAATAGCGACAGGCCAAAGGCGAAAGCAAGTATGGGCAACGAGGGGCTGGCGTCGATAGGAACAAAGTGGGCGCTGTGGAAGGCCAGCATCACGATGGCTTTGACTCCCAGGTACGCGATGGCCATCCCTGCCAATCCTCCCAGGCAGGAAAGCACAATGCTTTCCGTGAGCGACTGGCGCATCAGGCGCTTTCTCGAAGCTCCGAGGGCGAGACGCACCGACGTTTGCGCCCGCCTTGCGGTCCCGCGAGCCATCAGCAGGTTGGCGATATTCGCGCACGCAATCAGCAACACCAGGCAGCAGACAATGAACAGGATGCGCAGGCTATCTTTGTAGTCCTCCTTCATCGTCAGCACCCCTGCGCCTGCGGGGACCACCTTGATCTCTTGCTTGGGCAACATACCCTTGATCTGGGGCAAATATTCCTTCAAGTCCTCGCCCACAAAATCGGTGACCAGCCACTGCCGCATGATCGCCGTAAAGCGAGCGGCGAGCCCATCTGTCGTCGCTCCGGGCCGTAGGCGCCCGATCACGCGCAGCCACCCATTGGTCTGCTTCAGGAGGGAGCTTGGGGCCGCAAGCATGGGCTCCTGCTGTAATGGAATCCATATCTCCGGCGGATCGCTGCGCAGTGTTTCCCCATAGAAACCCGGGGGAGTGATGCCTACGATCGTGAAGGGATGACTATCCAGCATAAAGGTTGCGCCGACCACCTTGGGGTCAGCACCGTATTCCTGCTGCCAGGCGCGATAGCTGAGCATCGCTGCAGGCGAGGCCGCGGGCTGGTCATCTGCAGGAACCAGTGCTCTGCCGGCAAAAGCCTGAATTCCGAAAGTAGCAAAGTAGTTTCCGGTAACGTATTCGCCCCGCAACGGCTTGGCCAGGTGGTCGACCTCACTGCGCCGCACGCTGAATTGTGATCCGCCAGCCTGGAAAGCAGCCAATTGCTCGAACTCCGGCGCAGCCTTTTGAAAACGCTGATAAAGCTGGTAGGAGTACATGCCCCAATTGGTCTGCGGGCCGCCCTCGACACAGCAGTCGTTGCCATCGCCCACGCGATAGAGACTCGACGGATCCACAACCGGCAACGACTTGAGCATGACCGAGTGGATCAGCGAAAAGATCGCCGTGGTTGCGCCAATGCCCAGGGCAAGGGTAAGCATGGCTGTCAGGGTGAAAACCGGAGACAACAACATTTGTCGCAATGCGTACGAAATATCCTGACGCAGAGTTTGCATAACCACCCTCTGCTGGTCCATACGAGCAATCAAAGACGGATGTTCCCCAACCAGAAGAAAAAACCGCCCACACCTTTGTCACGCCTGTCCCAACCTGCCGTGGAGCTTACCCGGAGCGAAATCAAGCGATTAGCATTCTTTCAGCCACTAGCGAATTTCTCTTGGAAGCACCACTCCACCCTTTGTCATCCCCATCGAAGCCGAGGGACCTGCGGTGCGTCTTTCCCCCTCGCAACTACCCAAGTGAGTAGCTCTCAACAGAGGTGAACCCGGCCCGGCCCATCCTTGTCACCCCGCCTGTCCCAACCTGCCGTGGAGCGCCCCGCGGGAGGCATGCTCCTGGCGTGCTGAGCAAGAAGCGGCACGGCAAAACCGCGGCGGATTCAAGGCCTCGCCCGCTCCCTCTTGTATGCTGTCTGCATTTGTAACTAAGCTCGGTAGGCGCCAATGAAAACCACCTTAGCCGGTTTTGCAGCTGCATGCGTCTTGGTATATGTAATCGCCCTGGCCCAAACCCGCGACTCCCCGGCAATCAAAACACGCCTGGAAGAAGTAGCAAAATCGTACACAGCGGGCAATGCCTTCATGGGCGCAGTTCTCGTAGCTGAAGGCGATCACATCCTTCTCGACCAAGGCTATGGAATGGCCAACCTGGAGTGGAATATCCCCAACGCTCCCGACGTCAAATTTCGCCTCGGCTCGCTAACTAAGCAATTTACGGCGACGTTGATTCTTCTTCTGCAACAGGACGGCAAACTGCACATAGAGGATCCCGTCGGCAAATACTTGCCGGATGCTCCCAACAGCTGGGAGAAGATCACGCTAGCCAACCTGCTGGGCCATACCTCTGGCATTGCCAACTTCACCAGCGATAGGGATTTTGGAACCTGGGGGATGAGCAAGCACACGACCTCGGAGGAGATCGCCTTTTTTCGCGACAAGCCCCTCGAGTTCGAACCTGGTAGCAAGTTCGCCTATAGCAATTCAAATTACGAGGTCCTCGGCGCCGTCATCGAGAAGGTCAGCAACGAGAAATACGGTGACCTCCTGCGCAAGCGTATCTTCGATCCAATCGGCATGCACAATACGGGACTGGATACGGATGAACTGATCCTGCCCAGGCGTGCGCAAGGCTACCGCCCAGACAAAGATGGTCTGGTACATGCCCGGGCAGAGTCGATGACTGTGCCATGGGCGGCGGGCTCTATTTACTCCACGACCGGTGACCTGTTGCGCTGGGAGCGCGCGCTCTTCGGCGGAAAGGTGCTCAATGACGCGTCGCTCACCGCGATGACCACCGCGGGCAAAGGAAATTACGGTTTGGGTGTAGGAATAGTTCAGCAAAGCGGCGTCAAAGTTATTCAACATGGCGGAGGAATTGAAGGATTTAACACCCAGCTAGCTTATGTCCCTGACAGGAAGATAACGGTCGTTGTGCTCAGTAATGTGAATGGAGGTGCGCCCGGCTCCATGGGGGCACAATTGCTGGATGTGGCCATGGGGAAGAAAGTTATCCTGGCCAGCGAACGCAAATCCGTACCGATTGCAAAAGAGGAGCTACAGAAATTCACCGGCGTCTACGATGTGAATCCGATCTTTGCGCTCACCATCGCCGTGAGCGGCGATTCCCTTACCGTACGAGGCACCCGCCAACCGGCCGACGCGCCTGCTATGTATCAAGGTGCCGAGGGTGGGCACCCACGCTTCTTCATACCCCGGCTAGATGCGGAGATCGAGTTCCTTCCTGACGTAGACGGCAATATTGGATCCCTGGTGTTCCACCAAGGAGGAGATCATCCGGCCAAGAAGCGCCCGGCAAATTAGAGACCCTATAGCCGATTGCATGTGACTTGACAACGCTGATATAGGAAGACTCGAATGCATGGTTCAGCAGTCCGCAGCGCCCGCGCACGTAGTGGAGCGATGGACGAAACTGAAGGGCACAGAACTAAGCGTCTACTACGTCCTTTCCACTTGGAATCCCTACGTCTTCGTCGTGAAGAAGTCACGCCTGAAGGTGCAATAGCCGCCACTAGAAGGCTCTAGAGGATTCTGATGAAACGCATCAGCGCCATTTTCGGCTCATCGGTCTTTCTGATCGTAGCTCCGGGGACGATTGCTCTCTATGTTCCATGGACAGTGACTCACTGGCGCATAGGCTCTGCCCTGCTCGGAGTTTTCGCATTCCGCATCCTCGGAGCGCTGTTGATCGCTGCCGGTCTTCCCATCCTGCTTGATTCCTTTGCTCGTTTCGCGATCCAGGGGCTGGGGACGCCCGCGCCCCTCGCTCCCCCGATGCATCTGGTCATCACCGGGCTCTATCGCTGGATGCGCAATCCGATGTATGTTGCCGTGTCGCTGCTGATCTTCGGCCAGGGATTGCTATTTGGCAGCCTTCGCCTACTTGAATATGGACTTCTTGTGTGGCTGGCATTCTTTGCATTTGTCGTCCTTTATGAAGAGCCTGCGCTCTCTCGAAAGTTCGGGAAGGAATACGAGGACTACTGCCTTAATGTACCCCGCTGGATTCCCCGTTTAAAACCCCTTGATCCCCAGTCTTGATTTTTTTGCTCAGGCCACGCTCATCAGCAGGATACCCGCACGCAGGAATGTGCGTAAGACCGAAGACGTGGCAGAATAGGTGGGGTCATTGAGGTCGGACCAGAGAGATCGGCCCCGGCATCGAGCGAGGCAACCCATGGCGGAGCAAAAAACCACCATCAAGAAGGATCTGCTTCCCATTCTTCGCTATGGCCTTGCCATCGTCTCTGTCGCCCTGGCGCTCGGAGTGGCACTCCTCCTGGAACGCTATAACTTCCGCGGGGTGGAATTCCCTCTCTTCCTCTTCGCCATCGCCGTAAGTGTTTGGTACGCAGGCCTCTGGCCCGGTGTCCTGGCCGTCGTACTCTCGAGCCTGGCATTCAACTACTTCTTCACCGAGCCTCTCTACACTCTCTACGTCTCCCGGATTGACGTCCCCTACTATGTCATTTTCATCCTGTTCGCGTCACTGCTGGCCTGGTTCAGCACCATACGACGCCGCGTCGAACGAGAGCTATTGCGATCCCAAGATGAACTCCAGAAGGAGGTGGCGGAGCGCACCCAACAAGCCAGCCTGCTCAATCTCACCCATGACACCATCATCGCCCGTGACATGAACGACATCATCACCTTTTGGAACCGGGGCGCAGAGGAATTGTATGGATGGTCCTGGCAGGAGGTGGTCGGCAAGCACAGCCAACAGCTGTTGCAGACGAAGTTCCCTATTCCCATCGAGGAAATACGCGCGGTGTTACTCCGCACCGGCCGATGGGAAGGCGAGCTGCGCAAAACCAAAGCGGACGGATCCGCTGTGGTGGTGGAGAGCCGTTGGTCGCTGCGCCAGGATGAACACGGCCGCCCCACAACAATCCTGGAAACCAATAACGACATCAGCGAACGCAAGCAACGGGAAGAGGAAATTCGCAAACTGAACGTTGAGCTTGCTAAAAGAAGCAGCGAGCTGGAGGTGAGTAACAAAGAGCTGGAAGCCTTTGCTTATTCGGTATCCCATGACCTCCGTGCGCCTCTTCGCCATATGGTTGGATTTACTGAGCTGCTGCAAAAACATATTGGCCCAACATTGGATGAGAAGGGTCATCGCTACACAAGGATCATCCTGGAATCAGCAAAGAAGATGGGCGCGTTGATCGATGATCTCCTTGCCTTTTCAAGAATCGGCCGCGCTGAAACCCGTGAAACTATGGTCGACCTGGAACAACTGGTGAAAGAAGTCCTGGCCGATACGCAGCTGGAGACAGGCGGCCGCAATATAGCGTGGAAAATTGGCGCCTTGCCCAATCTGCATGGAGATCGTTCCATGCTGAAGCTGGCGCTGGTTAATCTTGTCTCGAATGCGGTCAAGTTCACACGCAAACAATCGCAGCCCGAAATCGAAATAGGGTCTATGGAGAATAAAGAAGACGGCATGGTAGTGTTTGTAAAGGACAACGGGGTTGGCTTCGATATGAAGTATGCCCACAAGCTATTTGGCGTTTTTCAACGTCTTCACCAGTCCGATTCTTTTGAAGGAACTGGCATAGGTCTGGCCACCGTGCAACGCATCATCCATCGCCATGGAGGCAGAGTCTGGGCTGAGAGTTTGGTGGACCGGGGCGCAACCTTTTTTTTCTCGGTTCCTAGCCGCAGGAGATAACAGGTATGAACAATCTTGGACGCATTTTGCTGGTGGAAGACGACCCCAAAGACGTGGAGCTTACTCTGATGGCTTTGGAGGAATACAACCTCGTCAATGAAGTAGTTGTGGTTGGCGATGGCGCGCAGGCCTTGGATTACCTTTATTGCCGCGAAAAGTACGCAGAAAGAACCAGTGAGAATCCCGCCGTCCTGCTCCTTGATCTGAAGCTGCCCAAGGTCGATGGATTGGAGGTTCTGCAGCAGATCAAGTCGGATCAGAAACTGAGAATGATTCCCGTGGTCGTCCTCACCTCCTCGCGTGAGGAAAGAGATATGGTGGCAAGCTACAAGCTCGGCGTGAATGCCTATGTCGTAAAACCAGTGGACTTCCACGAGTTTGTCAATGCCATCAAGGAACTCGGGGTCTTCTGGGCAGTGATCAATGAGCCGCCGCCAGGAAGCATAAAGAAGAACTAGCTATTTCGAGCATTGGAGATATCGGAAAGTTGTGAAATCTCCCCTACGCATTCTGTATCTTGAAGACGATCCGCAGGACGCAGAACTGGTTCAGGCAATGCTTGAGACCGAGGGTGTCGTCTGCCTCGTGACCCGTGTCGAGACACGGGCTGATTTCCTCGCTTCAATGGAGCACGACGGCTTTGACTTGATTCTGGCTGACTACTCCCTCCCCTCCTTCGACGGCATTTCGGCATTGAAACTCGCTGTCGATCGCCGGCCGGGACTTCCCTTCATCTTCGTATCCGGAAAAATGGGCGAAGAAGTCGCCATCGAGGCGCTCAAAATCGGGGCCACGGATTATGTTCTCAAGACTCGTCTCTCGCGCATACTGCCTTCCGTGCAAAGAGCCCTGCGCGAAGGCCAGGAAAGGGCCGAGCGTGCCATCGCCGAAGATGCCCTCCGACGCAGCGAGGCGTACCTATCCGGAGCGCAGCGGCTCAGCCAAACCGGCAGCGTAGGCTGGAAGGTTGCAAGCGGAGAGCTCTACTGGTCCGAGGAGACCTATCGTATATTCGCTTATGATCGAACCATAAAACCCACCGTCGATCTTTTTCTTCAACGCCTTCACCCGGAAGACGTAGCCTCGGTGAAACGGATCGTCGAACGCGCCGCTCACGATAAAAAAGATTACGAACACAAGTACCGCCTGCTCATGCCGGATGGTTCCATTAAGTACATTCATTTCGCGGCCCACGCATTAAGTGATGTATCGGGAGACATCGAATTTGTCGGGGCAATGAGGGATGAGACGGCTGCCAAAAAGGCGGAGGTAGCGCTGCGATTGAGCGAGGAACAATGGCGGGATGTCTTTGAAAATAATCCCATCATGTACTTCATGGTGGATGCCGCCGGCAATGTGCTGGCGGTAAATCCTTTTGGCGCCGAGCAGCTTGGCTACCAAGTCGACGAGTTAGTCGGCCAACCGGTGTTTTCCTTCTTTTGTGAGTCCGACTGCACGGAAGTGCAAACGAATTTCACTCTCTGCCTTGAACAACTCGGCCGTGGTCAAAGCTGGGAATTTCGCTGCGTGCGCAAGGACGGCACGGTCCTCCGGGTGCGAGGGTCGGCCAAAGCAGTAGCCCGCGTGAACGGCCCCATCGTGCTGATCGCCTGTGAGGACATTACCGAGCAGAAGCGTGCCCAGGAGGCGCTCTTCCACGTAGGCCTGGAAGCGCGCGTTGCCGAACGCATGCGCATCGCGCGAGAGATGCACGATACCTTGTTGCAAAGCTTGAACGGCTTAATCCTTCGCTTTCAAGCGGCCCGCAATATGCTCCCCCGGCGCCCCGAAGACGCAATACGCATCCTCGATAGCGCTCTCACCCGGGCGGACCAAGCCATCGCCGAAAGCCGAGATGCCATTCAAGGGTTACGTTCCTCGCCGATCGCTCCCATCGATCTCGCGGACTTGCTCACGGCCATTGGTCAGGAAATGGCCGATGCCCAGGATCCCAACCGCGATTCGCCTGCCTTCTGTGTGAAGGTGGAAGGCGAACGGCAAAGCTTATCTCCGCCTCTCCAGGACGAAATCTACCGGATTGGCCGCGAGGCGATACGGAACGCTTTCCTGCACGCACGAGCGCGCCACATCGAAGCCAGGATCCACTACGATGAGCGCCTGCTTCGCCTGCGTATTCGCGATGACGGCAAGGGCATAGACCCAACGGTCCTGGAGGAAGGTGGGCGCGCCGGACACTGGGGACTGATCGGTATTCGCGAACGGGCGAAGCGCATGGGCGCTCTGTTGGACTTCAAAAGCGAATTCGGCACCGGCACTGAGGTCCAGCTGACGGTTCCCGGCTCGGTGGCCTACGACCCATCCCCTGCTGAGCCTGGGTGGAATCCCGTCCTGCAAGATGACTAATCTGGACTGGCCCATTTGGCAGCCGGTGCAGTCATAAAGCTAGCCAGGCCAACAATTTAATCTTCAAGGCCTCCATAGCCAGCTAAACTTCCCGGAACCCTTCCCGTACCTAGCCGCATCTCTTGTACCGATATAATAAGAATGCTGTATGTGGCATAGCAGCCACACACAGCCACCAGGAAGAAATGACCAAAGTCCCGCAGCATCCTCTGCAGAAGATCCTCGAGCAACGCATCGCCATCATCGATGGTGCGATGGGCACTACCATCCGCACCTACGGTATGAAGGAAGCGGACATCCGCGGCTCGCGCTTTGTAGACTCCAAAAAGGACCTGCTGAATAACGGCGACCTCTTTTCCCTGACCCAGCCCAAGATGATCGGCGACATCCATCGCCGCTTTCTCGAGGCCGGAGCAGACATCATCGAGACCAACACCTTCGGCGCCACCAGCATCACGCAAAGTGAGTTCTTCGTGGACGATCCGCGGGAGCACGGCGGCCGCAAGGACCCCGCCTTCTACCAAAAGGTCATCGAGGATCCCTTCCTCAACAACCTGGCTTGGGAGATCAACGAGACCTCCGCCCGGCAGTGCCGCGAATGGGCTGATCGCATCGCCAATGAAACCGGGCGTCCGCGCTTTGTGGCCGGCGCCATCGGACCGCTGACCGTCTCACTCTCCAACTCGCCCGACCCCGACGATGCCGGTTTCCGCGTGGTCACCTTCGACCAGGTAAAAACCGCCTACGCCCAGGAGGCGCGCGCGCTCATCGCCGGCGGCGTAGATCTGTTGCTCGTAGAGACAATCTTTGACTCCCTCAACGCCAAGGCGGCGTTGGTCGCCATTCGCGAGGTATTCGATGAAGACGGCAAGGAACTTCCGGTCATGATCTCCGCTGCCGTGGGGCGAGGCGGTGAGACATTAATCTCCGCGCAAACCACTGAGGCCTTCTGGAACGCCGTGCAGCACGTGAAGCCACTCTCCGTGGGGCTCAACTGCTCGCTCGGCCCAGACCTCATGTATCCGTTCCTGGAGGAACTCTCAGACAAAGCGGACGTGGCCATCTCCTGCTACCCCAATGCCGGATTGCCCAATCCCCTTTCCGAAACCGGCTTCGACCTCGGCCCGCCGGACATGGCCCGCTACCTCGGCGACTTTGCCCGGGGAGGACTGATCAATATTGCCGGCGGCTGCTGCGGCAACACCCCGGAGCACATCGCGGCTATCGCCAAAGCGCTCGAGGGCCTGCCTCCTCGCCCTGTGGGAGCGCACGCGCACCCGATCGAGATACCGGCATGAGTGTAGCCGTGGAGCCCAAGCCGCTCCGTCTCTCCGGATCACAACCCTTCACCCAGCAGCAAAACGTCTTCATCATGATCGGCGAGCGGACCAACGTAGCTGGTTCGCCCCGCTTCGCCAAGCTGGTGAAGGAAGGCAAATTCGAAGAAGCAGTCAGCATCGCCCGGCAGCAAGTCGAGAACGGAGCCAACGTCCTCGACATCTGCATGGATGAGGGCATGATCGACGGCGTCGCCGCCATGAGCCGCTATCTCCAGCTGCTGGCCAGCGAACCCGAGGTCGCCAAAGTCCCCTTCATGGTGGACTCCTCCAAATGGGAGGTCATCGAAGCTGGGCTCAAGTGCCTGCAGGGCAAAGGCATCGTCAATTCTATCTCGCTCAAAGAAGGCGAAGAGAAATTTCGTCACAACGCCGCCACCGTCCTCAAGTACGGAGCAGCAGTCGTGGTGATGGCCTTTGATGAAAAAGGCCAGGCCGCGACCTACGAAGAAAAGATCCGTATCTGCGAGCGCGCCTACCGCCTTCTTGTGGAAGAAATTGGGTTTCCCCCCGAAGACATTATCTTCGACCCCAACATCCTCACCGTGGCCACCGGCATGGAGGAGCACAACAACTACGCCGTCGACTTTATCAATGCCACCCGCTGGATTAAGGCCAACCTGCCCCACGCCAAGGTGAGCGGCGGAGTCTCAAACATCTCTTTCAGTTTCCGCGGTAACAATAAGGTAAGAGAGGCGATGCACTCCGCCTTTCTCTATCACGCCATCGCTGCCGGCCTCGACATGGGTATCGTGAACGCCGGCATGCTCGAGGTGTATGAAGAGATCGGACCGGACCTTAAAGTATTGGTTGAAGATGTGCTGCTCAATCGCCGTCCCGATGCCACCGAACGGTTGGTGGACTTTGGCGAAACGCTCAAGGGCGCTGGCACCGCAGCCAGCGAAAAGAAAGCCGAGGAATGGCGCAATGGCACCGTCGAGGAGCGCCTCTCGCACGCCCTGGTCAAAGGTATCGACGCCTACATCGAGATCGACACTGAAGAAGCCCGCGTCAAGCTGGGTCGTCCCCTGCTGGTGATCGAAGGCCCGCTCATGGATGGCATGAGCGTGGTGGGTGACTTATTCGGCGCGGGAAAGATGTTCCTGCCCCAGGTAGTCAAGTCGGCCCGGGTCATGAAGAAGGCCGTCGCCCATCTGACCCCGTACATGGAGGCGGAGAAGGTAGCCCTGGCCGCTGCCGGCCAGGAGGTTCGGGCACAGGGAAAAATTGTACTCGCCACGGTTAAGGGCGACGTGCACGATATTGGCAAGAACATCGTCGGCGTCGTGCTGGCCTGCAACAACTACGAAGTCATTGATCTCGGGGTGATGGTTTCGAGCGAAAAGATCCTGGAGCGCGCCAAGGCAGAAAAGGCGGACCTGATTGGCCTGAGTGGCCTCATCACGCCCTCGCTCGACGAGATGGTGCACGTGGCCCGCGAGATGGAGCGCCAGGGATTCAAGCTGCCGTTGCTCATCGGCGGGGCTACTACCAGCCGGGCTCATACCGCCATCAAGATCGCCCCCAACTACAGCGAGCCCGTGATCCACGTGCTTGATGCCAGCCGCGCTGTCCCCGTCACTACTAGCCTGCTGAGCGAGGACGGCAAAGGCGCGTTCGTGGTCGCGCATCGCGAGGAATACGAGAAGTTGCGCAAATCGCACGCCGCGCCCAAACAAAAGCTCGTCGGTATTGAGACCGCGCGCAAACGCAGGACGCCGATTGAGTGGAGAGCGGAAGACATACCCACGCCGTCGTTCACCGGAGTACACGCGTTGGACAACTTTCCGCTAGCCACGCTGCGCGACTTCATCGACTGGTCGCCGTTCTTCCACACCTGGGGACTCAAGGGCATATACCCGCGCATCTTCGAGCACCCGGAATACGGAGCTCAGGCGCGCCAGATATACACCGAGGCCAATGCCCTGCTCGACAAGATCATTGCCGAGAAGCTGATCACGGCGCGTGGCGTCTACGGCTTTTTCCCTGCCAACGCAGTAGGCGACGATGTCGAACTCTATACCGACCACACCCGCACCAAGGTGCTGAAGCGCTTCCACTTCCTACGCCAACAAGCCAACCGTGAAGGCAATGAGCCCTGCCGCTCTCTGGTTGACTTCATCGCCCCCAAAGAAACTGGCCTGCAGGACTACATCGGAGCCTTTGCAGTTACCAGCGGCATCTGCCTCAAGGAGCTGTGCGACGGCTTCCGCGCCAAAAACGACGACTACAACGCAATCATGGCGGAAGCCATCGCCGACCGCCTGGCGGAAGCCTTCGCTGAATGCCTGCACAAGCGGGTGCGCGAGGAATGGGGCTACGGCTGCAAGGAAGGCCTGAGCAACGCCGATCTCATCGACGAAAAGTATCGCGGCATTCGGCCGGCCGCGGGCTACCCGGCATGTCCAGATCACACGGAGAAAGGTCCGCTCTGGCAACTGCTCGATGTGCAGAAGAACACCGGTATGCTGATCACGGAGTCCTTTGCGATGTGGCCTGGCTCGAGCGTGAGTGGCCTTTATTTCGCGCATCCGGAATCGCGCTATTTCAGTTTGGGCAAGATCGGCCGCGATCAAGTCACCGACTACGCCGAACGCAAGAGTATGAGCGTAGCCGAAGTCGAGCGCTGGCTCGGACCTAACTTGAACTACGATCCGGCTGGTTAGGTAATTAGGCCACGGGGCAAAGCATCCAGGGCTCTCTCAACCGTGTCCCCATTCCAAGCGTCATGCCGGTCTTCCGAGGTTCCCAACCGGAGGTAGTCCTCAGCGTCGGTTACATGAGCGCTCCAGGAAGTGCTGCACACCCTACTTCCAGTAGCCTTCAATGGCTTCGAGCGTGCGTCCCTTCGTCTCCGGCACCCACTTAAATAGCAGAATAAAGCCGGCGAGGCAGATAACGGTGTAGAGCCAGAAGATCCTGGCAGCGCCCAGGCGTTGGTTGAGCACGGGAAATGTGTAAGTCAAAACAAAGCAGGCGCTCCACAAAGAAGTGGTGGCAACCGACATTCCCGCGGAACGAATCCGGTTGGGAAAGATCTCGGAGAGAAGTACCCAGGTGACCGGCGCCAGCGTCATCGCATAGCAGGCTATGGCCGCGGCAACCAGGAGGAGAACGGCGAATCCGCGCAGATGAAAATAGTACGCCGACCCGAGGCAAACATAGAGGATGGCCAGGCCGCCCGAGCCTGCCAGCATAAGCGCGCGCCGCCCCAGCCGGTCAACGGTGAAGACGGCAAGTACGGTGAAAATCAGATTCACGATACCGGTCACCATGATGTTGAACAGCATGCTGGAAAGGTTGTAGCCAGCCGCGGTGAAGATCTCCTGGGCGTAATTGAAAATGACATTAATGCCGCACCACTGCTGCAGAACCGCAAGGCCAATCCCCAGTAATAAAGGCCGGGCGTAACGCCGATTGAGTAGCTCACGCAAAGGAGACTCAGGTGAGCCGTGGGTTAGTGACTCCTCGACTTCTGCGGAGACGCGAGCACTGTAAGCGCTTCCACCAATACGGGCCAGAATGCTTTCGGACCGGGCGCGCAGACCCTTTTTCGCAAGCCAGCGCGGACTCTCGGGCACAACGAACATCGCCAGCACAAAGAGGCCTGCGGGAATTGCGGTAACACCAAACATCCATCGCCAGCCAAACTGGCCATCCCACGACTGGCGTATCTGCACCCATGTAGCGCCCGGCGGAAGCGGCCTGGCGATCAGCCAGTTCACCACCTGTGCCATGACGATGCCGATAACGATCGCAAATTGATTGGTCGCGACTAACTTACCTCGCAACTCTGCCGGCGCGACCTCGGCGATGTACATCGGGGAAAGGGCGGATGCCAGCCCGATCGCGAAGCCTCCAGCAATGCGCCAAAGTACAAACTGCAGAAAACCGTAAGCGAGGCCCGTGCCCAACGATGAAAGGGCAAAGGCAAAGCCGGCAACGATGAGCATGCGCTTGCGGCCGAAGCGATCGCTCAGATACCCCGACGCAATGCTTCCCAACAAACACCCTACCAGGGCACAACTCATTGCCCAGCCTTGCCGCGCTGGATTGTGGATCTGGAAATAGGTTTCATAGAACGGCTTGGCGCCGCCAATCACCACCCAGTCATAGCCGAACAACAACCCACCCAACGCAGCGGCAAGCGAAATACCCCAAAGATAGAGTTGGTTGAATGTCCTGGTGGCGGTCGGGGTACTTGGAGTGGAGGCGATCGGAACCAGCATCATCTGAGAGAACCCACCTCGTGTCCACCAAAGCCGGACCTGTATACAATCATCTGCTTACGGTCGAAGTCCATGACGCATGGTTTTCATTTTTGACGCCGTGCCAATCTTCGTCACGTTCAGGGTACGCCGACGCCACGAACAACAACGCCTTTAGATCGTCAGCCTCTCAAGAGCCTAATCGTGTTCGTTAACGGTATTGGCCGCAAAGAGCGATTGTCAAGATCACATTTAGGCAGAGTCGAATGACTCAAACCTCACTGCCAGTTGGATCACTGACTACTCGAACCGTAGCTGGGAGGACGCTATTTTTCCCACCTTCAAACGCCCGGGTCTCCACTTGCCTTGCAGCGAGAAACCTGGATATCCGGCCACCTGAGTGCTCCGGTGACCTTCACGAAAATAAGCTCTTGACAGTTCTTGCAGTCCATTCTTATAGTTGCGTTTCTTCAAATCCTGATTTATTCCATCACGATGGTATCGTACACGGCCACAGGCAAAGACAACTGAAGCGCCGGGCTTTGAGGTTCTATTTCCTCCCTATGGAGGATGGAGGCACCATGAGCAAGTTACTAGATAAGAGCTGGCTGGCAATACTCCTGACCACCTGTGTGCTGCTGTTTGGAGCATGCTCGGGAGTCGCTCAAGTGGATACCGGCACGATTCTGGGAACGGTGAAGGACCAGTCGGGTGCGGTCATTCCCGACGCGCGTGTGACTATTACCAATCAGGGGACGTCAGAGCAATTCACCACCACGACGCGTTCGGACGGCACCTACATCGTGACGCCGCTCAAGATCGGCACCTATCGAATCAGCGTCGAGCATGCCGGTTTTAGCACGGCAGAAAATGCCGCCTTCGAGCTGAATATTCAACAACAGGCTGTCGTGGATTTTGAGTTGCGAGCCGGATCGACGAGCCAAACCGTACAGGTAACTGCGCAGGCTGCCCTACTGCAGACGCAGAATGCGGTCGTGGGCCAGGTAATCGGCGCAACCACCGTAGAAAACATGCCCCTCAACGGCCGTGACTGGACCATGCTGGCCACCCTTACCCCCGGGGTCACACAGCCTCAGCAAGGGGCCCGGGCAGGAAACCAGTTTGCCGCCAACGGCACCCGTCCTGCCCAGAACGACTACCTTCTGGATGGCATCGACAACAACAGCAACGATGTCGATTTTCTAAGCGGTGAAGCTGACGTGGTGAAGCCCCCGGTCGACGCCATCCAGGAATTCAATATCCAAACCAACAACTTTAGCGCCGAATTTGGACGCGCCGGCGGCGCGATCGTAAATGCCACGATCAAATCCGGCACCAACGGCTTTCACGGCACCGTTTGGGAGTTTTTCCGCAATGATGCCCTGGATGCCAACGCCTATTTTTCAGACCCTGCAACCCAGCGCAAGCCGGAACTGCGGCAAAACCAGTTTGGCGCAGTTGCCGGCGGACGAATCATCAAGGACAAGACATTCTGGTTCGCAGACTACGAGGGCACGCAAATCCACCAGGGGGTGCTGCAGAGCGGCATCTGGGTGCCAACCAGCTCCAGAGGTGGCCAGCGGCTTACACCAACTTCGCCGATCTTATTGAATGCAACAGGAAACTTCCAACGCACAGACGCCCTGGGGCGCTCCTTCAGCAACGGACAGATTTTTGATCCGGCAACGACGCGCGCAGTTACGGCCGGTCAAGTGGACCCCGTGACTGGAATCATGGCCACCAAGAATGGCTATGTCAGAGAAGCTTTCCCCAACAATCAACTGCCCGCCGGCCGCCTGGACGCCAATGCCATCAAACTTCTCCAACTCTTTCCGGCACAAAACATAGCTGGGGTGGAAAACAACTATCAGACGACCACCGTCAATACCACCGGACAAACTACGTTCGACATGCGCATCGACCAGCATTTCAATGAAAAGAACCAGATGTTCGGGCGCTACAGCTACATCAACAATACGCAACACGTGCCTCCTCCGTTTGGAGGGGTCGCCGACGGCGGAGCGTATGGCGACGGCACACAGAAGTGGGATGTATACGGAGTAGCAGTCAGCTACACTCACGTCTTCACGCCGACGCTGATCAACGAGGTGCGCTTCGGTTATGGGCAGGAACACACCACCCGCACGCCAACGACCTCAAATACCCTGGGGATTCCCGCTCAATTTGGAATCAGCTGGTGTTCCCCAGTTTGCCGGCAACGGCGGACTTCCCTATCTGAGCTTGGGCGAATGTCCACAACCTGGGCGGCTCCGAGTGGCTGCCTGGCGACCGCTACAGCGACACCACCCAACTTACCGAGAACCTGACCAAGGTCTATAAGTCACACACCTTCAAGGGCGGTATTGAGTTCCAGTACCTGTACTTCCCGTGGCTTGCGCCGCCGGAGTCCAAGGGCGCGTTCGACTTTGACGGCAGATATGCGTCCATTCCGAACCAGACAGACAACCTTACCGGCACGGCCCAATTCCTGCTCTCTCCAATAGCGGCGACGGTTCCTAACGGCGTCAACTACTCCGGCGGCTCTGACCAGGTTCAAGCATCCAATTATGGCTATCTGCACAGCAATCGTAACTACTACGGAGTCTATTTTCAGGATGATTGGAAAGTCACGCCTCGCCTGACACTAAATCTCGGCTTGCGCTGGGAATACTTCGGGCAGGTAGGCGATACCAATGGCGCCCAGGCCAACTTCGTCCCTGGAATCCCGGGCTCCACTGCGCAATTCATCATGACGTCCGCGAACAAAACCAAGACGCCGCTCTCCACCAGCTTTACGCAAGATCTGGCGAAGGACGGGATTCAGCTGGTGTACACGAATCAATACGGTACCGGCCTGGGCATATCGCAGAAACTCAATTTTGGACCGAGACTTGGCGTTTCGTACCAGGTGACCCAAAAACTGGTCGCCCGCGTGGGATTTGGTATCTTCTACGGCGCCTTTGAGAACCGTGGCGGCGATCCGAGCCTCGGCTACAACTATCCCTTTGAATACGTATTGCAGTTTCAGGATTCGTCCAATGGAGGAGTTGGCAGTGTAACTCCCACCATCTTCCCCGATGGCACCTACGGAACGCTGGAAAACGGATTGAGCGGCATCAGTCTCAATCCTCAGAACGTTAGCGGCAATGGATTGCAATTTAGAGGAGTTCAACTCCATTACCAGACTCCCTACACCGAGGGATTCAACCTGATGCTGCAATATGCGTTGACTTCGCAGGATTCAATCCAGGCGGGATACGTTGGTTCTGTTGGGCGACATATTGAGGCCTTTTCCGGCACTAACAATCCATCACAGATTCTGCCGCCGGGTACGCCCATTACTCCGTACCTGGCGTTTCCTGACTTTGCCAACGGAGCGTCTTACGACCAGACCGCGGGGACCGCCAGTTACAACTCACTGCAAACCAAGTATGAGCGCCGTTTCAGCCATGGCTTCAACATGCTGGCCGGCTATACCTGGGCCCGGACGTTGACCGATGCGGGAGACCTGTTGAGCAATGGCGGTGTGGGCGGTTTTCGTGCCCCACAAATTACGGGGATCTCGTATGACCGTGGCCTGGCCTCCTTCAATATCAACCATTCCTTCGTGGCCAGTGGCACTTATCAACTGCCGATTGGCTCGGGCAAGGCCTTCCTGAGCGATCTTCATGGACCTGCCCAGCTGCTGCTTGGGGGCTGGATAGCCAATGGGATCCTGACCCTCAACAGCGGTCCTCCACAATACATTCCGTGCCAAACCACAACCACGGCCACCACGGGCACCTGCTATGCAGACGTTATCCCGGGTGTCACCAAGTATCGTTCGGGCGGACCCGCCCACTATTACAACCCGGCAGCGTTCAATGATCCTCCAGTAGCCACCACCATTGGGAACAGCGATCTTGCTCCCCTAGGCGGCTCGAACACCCAGGTCAATGGTCCGGGTTTCCATAACCTTGATTTCTCCATCTTCAAGGAATTTCGAGTGACGGATACGACCCGCTTGCAGTTCCGGGCGGAGGCATTCAACCTGACGAACACGCCAAGCTTTAACCTGCCCTCGAACAATAATTACCGGGATACGCTGAATTTTGGCGAGTCCACCACAACGCGCAGCTCACCGCGTGAGATCCAATTCGCATTGAAGTACTACTGGTAGACGTCAAGAGATATACTCATCCCGATGTATCTAAAGGCTCCATGCTGGTTTCGCGTGGTCGGGATGGTGTTTCTGGTCACTCACTTCACCACCATGGCGGCTCTCGGTTTCCAATCCGGGCCGGGGGCAGCTCCGCTCGGTGGTTCGCCTCACCTCCAGGAGGCAGAGCAGGCCCTACTCGAGACAGCAAAGCAAAACCCCAACGACTTCAGCGCGCAGCAACGCCTGGGCGAATTCTATCTGCAGCAGAATCGCTTACCTGACGGGATCCTTTACCTGGAAAAAGCTCAGCATCTCAACCCCCAGGACTACAACACCGGCTACGATTTGTCTCTGGCCTATCTGAATTCTGGCGATGCAGTGAGGGCTTCAGCGCAACTTCACCAGATGATCGCGCAACACGAGACCGCGGAACTGGATAATCTTCTGGCGGAAGCGAATGAGAGGTCAGGCGATTACAAGGGCGCCGCAACCCAGTACTATCGCGCTGCTCAACTGGACCCGAGCGAGGAAAACATCTTTGACCTGGCCTCGTTTCTCCTGCAGCATAAGAACTACGAGGGCTTTCTGGGCAATGCTTATACTTTTTTCCGCTACGGGGTGCAGAAGTATCCTCGCTCGGCGAAGTTGATGGTTGGATTAGGGGTAACTCTGTATGCGGAAGGCCGGTACAACGATGCCGTAGAAACCCTTTGTGCGGCAGTAGATCTCGACCCGACGGACCCAAAGGCCTTTCAGTTCCTGGGCAAAGTGAGTACGGTCTCGCCAGCGCTCATCCCTGACATACGGAAGCGCCTGGAAAAGTTCGCGCAGCTCTACCCCAACAATGGACCGGCCATCTACTACTACGCCATGAGCCTATGGCAGCGTTCCAAAGGAGAACCTGCCGCCGATCTGGGCACGATCGAGGCCCTGCTGAAGCAATCGATCGCGGCCGACCCGAATCTCTACGAGGCTCACTATGAGCTCGGCATCCTCTATCAGGACCAGCAGAAATATCAGGACGCTATCGGGCAGTTCAATCAGACGGTTAAGCTTTGCCCGGATTTCAATCGGGCGCATTATCGCCTGGTGATCATGTACACCCGCACCAACCAGAAGCAGCTAGCCGACGAGCACCTCGCGATACTCAAGCAGATCAAACGAGAGGATGCGGAAGCGGAAGAAGAGGGCCACGAACCAGGAGACGCGCAGGCACTTCAAACTACAGAAAGGCCTCACTAGTTTCCACGTGAAAGACGGCAATAGATGAATTCCCTGGGTAAACAGAGCGAGATTCGCAATTCCGGATCCTCCCGTGACATCGAGCACGCGATCTCCTGGAACCGGCGCGAATTCCTGCGCATGGCCGGCGGAACAACAGCGGCGGCCATGATGTCGGCATTCTCTCCACTACGCGCTATGGCGGCCCGCACAGGTCAAAAAGCCGTGGTGGTTACATTTGGTGGAGGCACACGGGACGAAGAGACCTTTATGCCCGAGGGGCAGGAAAATATTCCCCTCCTCCTAAAAGACTTCATCCCCCAGGGAACCTTTTTTACGCAGGTAGTGAATCGAGGCATTCTGGGCCACTATGTTGCTACTTCGAGCCTGGTAACGGGCGCGTACGAGACATTCAACAATTTCGCCGCGGTCGCGCCGGACAATCCAACGGTCTTCGAGTATTTTCGCAAAGCACTGAATCGACCTGCGTCCGATGCATGGGTGATCGCCCCCAGCAACGGTTTCAGCCTCATTGGCGAGAGCAGCCATTCTTCGCATGGAGCCGGATTGGGCGCGGGCGTGATTCTGCCCAAACGCTTGCTGGCGGCAGCGATGCCGGCAAATGATGCCTCAGGCTACGACCACCTGTTACGCGACAACTACGAGAGCCCTGTTTATGCGCCGGCTCTGGGCGTGAGCGACCAGCAGTTACACCAGATGGCTGAGATGCTGAAAGTCTCGGTGACGGATTTTGCTACACACGCTCGCAGCCTCCGTAGCCCGGATGAGCTCTCTGTGTATGTCGCCAGGCAATTGATGCATCAATTGGCGCCGAGCTTGTTGTGGATCACCCTGCACGATATCGATGTCGCCCATGCAGGCACCTATTCGCTCTACGTCGATGCGATCAAGCGCTCGGATCGGCTCTGCGGGGAAATCTGGCAGATGATTCAAAGCGAACCGGAGTATGCCGGTAAGACGACGATGTTCATTTTGCCGGACTTTGGCCGCGACTCGGATTTCACTGCCGGCGGCAATGGCTTTCAACATCATCGCACTGGCGACGCGTATTCAAGAACCACTTGGATGGTGGTGAGAGGAGCAGGCATAAGGGAAAATGTGGTCGTCGATCGTCCCGTAGAATCCATCGACCTGGTTCCCACACTTGGATCTCTCTTCGGCTTTTCGCCCGACTTGTCGCGCGGCAAAGCTCTGCCGGAGGTGCTGTAGCCCATGATTACCCAACGGCTTACTGAGCAACAGTTTCAAAGCTACCCACCAGAGGCGAAGAAGGTCGCGACCAGCCATATGGAGTTACTGCAGCAGCTCCCATTGGCATTTTTGCCACTGTTGTTGCGCGAGGTCATCGCCTATGACTGGAAATTTCCTGCGGAGCGCGATGAAATTGACCGGCAGTTTCGTTACCTGGGAGGAATGACACCGGAGCAGTTGTCGAGCGCGATGAACTCATTTGCCAAGCTGAAACTAGCGCCGGCCCTGGAAGCCATGGATTGGATAGGTGCACCCTTCCGCTTCTCGGAGAAGTTATCCGCGTACCTGTGGTCAACGCATCAGATCGATGACTTCAGCAGCGCCGCGGAGAACTACATCCATGCTTTCAATGCCGCCATACCGGAAGCGGCGGCGCCCGCCCCGCGGCTGGGTATCACAGTCATCGCTCGAGAGATCAGCCAGACAGACTATCCGCTCTTTCGTAAATTGCGCCCCCATGGCGTCTACTTCGATCATGTTGATTCCGGGAGCAGCTATGACCTGTTCCTGGGGACTGTCGCGGCACGCACCCAGGCACATCCTTCTCCTTATGGGCACTGGTGCATTGACGGCGCCGAGCTGCCTACTGTGCTTAATAGCCAGATCGCATCGCTGGCCTATGGGCCTCTGAAACCTGTGCGCAAAGCACTCATCCACAAGATGCAGCAGGTCTCCGCAGCTCAGGCCGGTCCTGAAACCCTGCGAACCCGGCTTGCAGAAACGGACCCGTCGGAAGTGGGGATGAAGCATAACCCGGAAGACGCTGTCATGAACCGTTTCGCCATCAGTGTGCTGACGGAAGGCTCGGGAACGCAGATCTACAGCACAACCTTTGTGCAATGGGCTGCACGCGAAGCGCTCCGCCGCGCACGGCCCCTTACCATGCTGACCCGGTTCGCACCGCGTCAAACGGAGGAATCAGCGGACGAGGAATTCTCCGGTACACAGCAGCGGGTGGTACTCGATCCCGCAGGATCGCTGGCCGATGCGGATATGGGAGCCTACTACACCTGGATCAATCTTCAACGGCTCTCGGGGGCAAATCAATCGTCCTATATCGCCTGGTATGAAGGCCATCGTGAGGCTGTCGCGATTGGCCCTTCCCTCGCGGCCGGAACCGAGTCTCATGAAAACGTGAGCTTGGCCGAGATTCTTCGCCGGATGCAAAGCACAAGCTGAAGCGTTGCGTTGCGAGTTTGACTATGGGACTCATTCACTGGGTGCCATAAGGTTGGCTCAACTTACCTTGCAGAAGCTCGATTAAGTCAGCCGCGCCTGCGTGATTTCTGTCCAGTTGCAGCACTTCTCTAAGCATGTCCTTTGCTTCCTGGTCCCGATCGAGGCCGAGGAGAGCTTGCGCCCGCAGAAATTTTGCTTCCATCTGATTCTGCTTGGCAAGGTCCTTCTCAAATAACAGCATGGCTGGGAGAGAGGTAGCGAAGTAGTCGATTTTGGGGACCTGCTGCTGCAGTTGCAGAGAGTAATCGTAAATGCTCTGAAAGGTTTCGCGGGCTTTTTTCCCATGCCCCAGGCGAGCATAGGCCATGCCGGTCCAAAATGTCATGTCGGAGATGGAACGCACACTCATTTGCTGGAAATCGCCGTGTTGCCTCGCAGCAAGTTCCCATGCATGAGCGGCCTCCGACAATCGGTCCTCGTCCGCATAGGAAACACCTATCCAGTAGAAAACATCACTCCAATTTGCGAGCAGATGCTTGGCTTCTCCAAGATTCTGAGGCGGAGTGAGCACAACCTCGAAGAAGCGCCGTGCTTGGGACGGATCGTTTTGCAGCAGAGCTCGCCGGCCCAGGAGTAGATTCGCGCGCACGAACTGGGCCAGCACCAGGCCTTCTCCTCCCTCCCAGGGCTGAAAGATTCGCGAAGTGAGTAGGTGCAACGCCTTTTCTGGCTCCCCTGTTTGGTTCAGGAGGGTGGCAAACTCCACCGCGAGATCATCGCGCAGGAACGTGAGGTCAGGGCGCCTCTGCAGTGTTTCGAGCCGCTCTTGTGGAGACTTCCCTACTCGCTTCCAGAGTTGATCGCGCTCGTAGAGAATACGCGCATCGTCTGGATCGACAGAGTGGGCGCGTTCGAACGCATCCAACGCCTTGTGTTCGTCGTGACGAACGTTGAAGTAAGCAATGCCAAGGTTTCTCCAAACGGTAGCGAACTGCGGGTTCTGTTGTACAGATGACTCCCAGTGTGAGATTGCGTCTTCGTGCCGCCTCCGGTCGTAAAGCAGGTTGCCTAGGAAATACGTGGCATGCGCGTCCTCAGGATTCGCAGAGATGGCGCGTCGAGAACGAGAATCTCTTCTAATCTGCTGGGAAAGCAATATACCGGTTCTGCTTCTGCAGCCTGCCGGTAAGTTTTGGCGCTCAGGCCCAGATCGCCCAGTTCTGCGTAAAGGCGTGCTTTGAAATAGAGGATGATCGGTACCGATCCATCTGCGCCAGCAAGATCGGCGCTTGAGAGAATCTCTAACGCTTCCGTATTGAATCCGGCGCGCGCGAGATCGAAACTTAGATCAAGGATCCGCTGTCCGTCGGTGGGTGCAGTGCCAGTCTCCAGATACCGAGACCAGGTGTCTAGGCGATCGAGTGCGCGCGTCTCTCGCAAGAGCGCATTTGCCTCAGCCGTTTCTCCCAGCTTACGCAGCACCATTGCTTTCAGGTTCCGCGCATTCAGGTTCTCGCTCTCTGTGCGCAGAGAACGCTGTAGGTGGTCCAGTGCTGCCGGCCAATCCATGCGGACGGCATTGAGTTCGGCGAGCGCGTGATAGGCAGGCCCACACCACGCCGCGTTCCACGTAGCCTTGTAGAAAGCAGCATAGGCTTCACGTTGCCTACCCTGAAAACGCAAAGCGAGGCCGAGGTTGTAGTAGGGCTCGCCGTCGTAGGGATTGGGATTGAGTTTTGTCAACCGGCCTACGGATAGGAGGAAGTGTTCTTCCGCGCTGCTGAATTCGCCTCGTCGCAACAACCAACGTCCCAGAGCGTTGTTGCACCTGCTATCGAGGCTGTCTCGTCGCAGTGCCTCCTGCCAATAGATCTCAGGACTTCTGGTGGCATGCCGGTACTGCTCCAGATGGAGACCAGTGAGATAGAGTTCCTCGTTCGTAGGAATCTCTTCGGGGGGTGGAGGTTCCGTCGCGGCTTCCTGCATCTCTGCAGGGAGAGTCTCAGAACGGTCGTATTGAATCACGATTCTCCCCTCGGCTTCGAGGGACAAGGAAAGATGCTCAAATAAGCGCGGATCGACGGGGCAGGTTGCGTGCCAGGGATGATCGACCGAGAGGTCTTCCCGCCACTCCGCGCAAAGGCCGGTCGAGGATTGGAGCAAAATATGCGCGCCGGGAATGGGCCTGGTTACGCAAACACCGATGTGGATTTCACCGCCGAGCGAACGCATACTGACTGCCGCTTCAACATTGGCCGCCTGTGGAGGACCGATTTCGCCAATGGGGTACCAATACTGGCTGAAGCTTTTGGTTTCGCCAGGAGCGAGAAATGAGAAATCCGGTTGGTTGTCGGTATAGACACCCGCCATCAGCTCCACATACGGTCCGTCCGCATCGGTGAGGCTTCGATCCCAGGCATAACCGAACTCATGGTTTCCCCAGGTCCACTGCTTTTTGCCGGGTGCGATTTGGTGATTCGCTACGTGAACGACTCCAGCTTGAGCGGCATGGTCGTAGCCGCCGAAAAAATCCATCTCGCTGTGCGTGACCATATAGCTGGTCGGCACCGGAATGTTGGCATACCAGCTTAGATCGTTAGCCGGATAGGAACCATCGGGTACGAACATTGCCGGCTGGTCTTCCCTGGGAACGCCTGACTTCGCACGCTCGGCGTAGTCAACTCCATAGTAACGCCCGTTACTCAAGGGAAAACTTGTGACCGCACGCTTGGCATGGTCGGCGACAAAGCTGACATCTTCCGGGAAAAACGATTGATATTTCTCGTGTACGTGGACTGCTACGTTGGCCCACCAGAGAAATGTCTGCACGTACTGGGTTCGATTGTAAAGGCGCACTTTCAACTCGACGCACGCCTTGCCTGGATGAAGGCACACCCCGTGCATGCCCTTCATTCTAAGCATGGGGTCATGATCGCTGCACCACACAATGACTGATCCATCATCCTTACGCTCGATCTCGACTTCGACGGGCATGAAGGTGGCCGGACGGTGATGCTGGGGCCAATTAAATTCCACTCCACCGGAGATCCATGGACCGGCGAGACCAACCAAAGCGGGTTTGATGACATTTTGGCGATAGAAGAAGTCGTAGCCGTTTCGTTTATCAAAACCGACGTGGATGCGGCCGCCAATCTCGGGAAGAATCATCAAGCGGAGGTATTCATTTTCAAGGTGTATCGCCTGCCACACCTTCTCTGTAGGTTCGGTAGATATGCGATCGATGAAGGGCAGAGGATAGACGCGTCCGCTACTGCCTTGATAGACACGCTTCTCAAGGAACATGGGATTGCAATCGGGTCTCGCCGGTAAGTAGGTGGAAATACTTACAGGTTCCGACCAGGCCTTGACTGACCCGTTTTCCTGGCTGGGGGGAGATGGCAGATGGAGCAAATGCGGGGAGCCGTTGCGATCTGAGCGTACCGAAGATTGCATGGCGATATCCCTCTAATGACAACAACGTGTCCAAGCGGTCAAGCGACTGTACGGTATCGTACACGACATGCTATTTTAGGGCTCAAGTGCTTGTCAAACCATATTTGCCCGAGTTGCAGCCGGGCCTGAACTTAGCGTCTAACCCTTGCGAATCCTGGTTGGGCGAGCGCATATTCAATTCGTTTTAGCTGAGCTTCCATTTGCTTGATGGACTCGCGCAACACCCGGAGCTGTCTATCGATGCCTGCCATTTCGCCGCTACTTGCATCGCGGGTGCTAACATCCGGTTGGATAGCCAGTGATAAGTCGGGTCGTCTCTTCCTATGTCGATTGGATGCGGCGGAGGGCACCACGCGCATGCTGCCCCGGCGTCTTTTGAAGGCTGCAATGAGAGCCAATTCCGAAGCGTTGCGATTGGGGATGTATTGCAGTTGGTCGATGGCGGTGATTACGGCTGTTCTGGCGGTGGAAGAGACCGTACTGTTGGCGTTGATCACCCGGGAGACAGTGGCGGTGGAAACTCCAGCCAATTTCGCGATGTCCTTTACGGTTGCGTGGCTCATGCCTTTTCTCCCGACGGGTGGAGCGTCGGCAGGCGTTAACGTTACCGACTTTAGTTTGACCTGAAAGGAAAGTCAAGCGGCTTCTGCGGGCTCTGGATGACATTTTCGGCCTGACCGGAAACGTTGAGCACCCAATAGAAATCGGGCTCAGGATAGAATGGCGACGCAGTGACCGAAGATAAGAAACCACGAGCGGGCATTAAGGAACTTGCGGACGCGCTGGGTATATCGATTGGCACCGTCGATCGAGCCCTCCACGGGCGGAACGGAGTCAGCCCACAGACCCGCGACCGCGTCCTCAAAATGGCGCGAAAGCTGAATTACACTCCAAACCTGGCAGCGCGGAACCTGAAACTGAACCGCCATGTGCGCATCGGCGTCTTTCTTCCCCAGCAGATCGCCTCCTTTTTCGATCCTCTCAAAGCAGGCATTCGAGCCGCATCACACGGAACCACGGGGGCGACCGTGGAGGTCGTGTTTCACTCGTTCCCCCGTCTGGGTGAAGGGGACCTGGATGCGATGGAACGGCACGATTGGCGGCAGTTCGATGGAATCATCATGGCGCCCGGGAACCCGGCGCGGCTGAACTCGATTTCTCGAATTGCCGAAGAAGAAAACAAAACCATCGTCTACGTCGCCACCGATGCGGCTCGAACGCACCGGCTGGCATCAATCGCGGTTGAATCGGCGGTGAGCGGCGGCATCGCTGCAGAACTGCTGGGACAGATCATCCGGGAAAATCGCACGGTGGTTGCGATCACGGGTGACCTGAAGATTCAGGATCACGCTGAGAAATTGCGCGGGTTTGCGGCCAGCCTCGCGATCCTTTCTCCGCACCTCCGGTTGCTTCCCGCGATCGAGTCCCACGAGTCCCCCGAGGACGCGCACAAATCGGCGCTGCTGCTGCTGGAGCGAAATCCGGACCTGGGCGGAATCTACATCAACACAGCAAATAGCATGCCGGTCATGCGAGCACTGGACGAGAGTGGCCGTCTTGGCCGAGTTCAGGTCATTGCCACCGATCTCTTCCCCGAGATGGAACATCTGATTGAAGCCGGCCACGTCTTCGCCTCGCTTCATCAACGCCCATTTACGCAGGGCAAGATGGCTTTTGAGATTCTCAGCCGATATCTGGTCAACGGTAGCGCACCCAGGCGCATCGTTCGACTAGCACCTCACATTGTTCTCCGAAGCAACCTGGCGCTGTTTATGGATTCGCTGGTTCCGGAAAATGTTGAATCGCATTCTTCCCGGGCCGACCAGCGATCATCTGCGTGATTGTTGAGCCATACGCTAAGCTGATCACACAACGGGTCTGGTCGATGGGGGAATGGATCACATGATTGCCATTCCGGCCCCGCTGAGTCTGAATCGGGATCCATAGTCGCCAATCCCACGACCTGATGCCCAGGACTCACGTCCCGGGATAATCTCAGCCGTCCCTTCGGGACTGTTTGAGTGCCGTGCACATACGGACTCTTGTCACTGTAACGGTGCCGTTTCCGGGCACTCTGTGACCTTTCGGGTCTGATTCTCGCTTCACCGGAAGCCAGGGCGGTCCTGAATCTCCGGATGTGCCTGTTGTCGCGCACTCCATTGTTTCCGTGAATTAAAAAACTCGGGGCTTACTGCAGCGGCGTCTTAGCGGAGAGGTTCTCACAATGCTTGCGCTGCAGCCCCGATAGCCCCATGATTCTTATTGCTTTAGTGATGAGAACGACTTTGCCGGAGCGTGTTTACAACAACGTACTGGCTGATTACTTAAGGGTGTAAGTGGCCCGAAAGTGATACTCACAAGACACCCCCTGGCTCATTAGGATTAGGCCAATCGATGCCAGATCGCCTGGAATGAACCCCAGGCCCCGCTCGATGAAGTTCAACCCCAAAGGGAATGAGGTATCACAATGCGTCTTCTTCCAACCTGTGCCCTGTTGCTCTCTCTCTCTGCCGTACCAGGATTCTGCCAGAGCAGCAACCCAGCCTCCACCGATTCGTCCACAGCCCTGCCCGCGAATGCGAACGACGCGTCCGTGGATTATGCCGCTCTGCGTGAGCGTCTGGCCGAACAGAACAAGGTTCTCCAGAATCAGGTCACCACTCAGCGCGCTATTGTCAAGAAGAACCAGGAACTGCTGAAGGATGCGCAGAAACTGGACGCTTCGAACAAGAAGCTCTCGGAAGAGAAGAAGAAGCTCGAGACCGAGAATGCCGACCTTGAGAAGCAGCGGATGGCTCTCAAGTCTTCACAGAAGCAGACCGACCTTGCTTCTGTCTCCGGCTCCAACTAACGTCAGTCCAAGTAACCGGCTGGTTTAGTCAGCACAGGTGCGCCAGGCCGCCGCTGAAGTCGTAGCGGCGGCCTCTCCATTGCGTGGCGCACCGGCGTGATCCCGGCATCGAATCAATGCTACCGCTGCGTACTGGCGGGATATGCTGGTGCAGAGTTGGTATTGCGGGCAACCACCGCGGCCAATTCATCGCGGCCGATCGGTTTGGAAATGTAGTCATCCATTCCGGCAGCCAGACACTTTTCCCGATCGCCGGTCATGGCGTGCGCAGTCATGGCAATGATGGGCACGCGCGTTCCATTCATTTCCTGCTGGCGGCGGATCCTCTGCGTTGCCTCTTTGCCATCCATCTCCGGCATTTGCAGGTCCATGAAGACCAGGTCGAAGGATTGCCGTGCGAAAACCTCCACAGCTTCTCGCCCGTTATTCGCAACCGTAACTGTGTGCTTGTCCACAGCCAACATACCCACCGCGACCTTCTGGTTAAATACGCTGTCTTCCGCCAACAAGATGTGCAGTGGCCGAATGACTACCGGCGAAAGAATGCCCGGAGCAAGCGCACTGGCTTCGGGTGCATCACCCAAAGCTCTCAAGAGGAGTTGAAGCAGGTCGCTCCGGGCGACTGGTTTCAGCGCGTATTCCGAGATCTGCAACTCACGGCACTGGCTGGCGGTTTCGATCTGTTCGGCCGAAGAGAGCATCAGGGCTTTCCCTACCTTCAGTTCTCTGGCTTCCCTGATTCGCCGCAATAGCGTGAAACCATCCATGAGCGGCATGTGTCCGTCGACGATAATCACAGGATAGGAAACATTGTTGTTTACGGCGTGGTAGAGCAGGGCCAGCGCTTCGGCTCCGCTGGCGGCCAAATCAACGATCATGTCCCAGGTGCTCAGCATGCGCTCGAGAATACGGCGGTTGGTGGCATTGTCGTCGACCACCAAAACCCGCACGCCGCGCAGAATTTTAGGACTGACAAAGACTTCCTTCCCAATCGCCTGGGTCACTGCATCAAATTGAGCGGTGAAGGAGAAGGAGCTACCTACGCCGACCTCGCTTTCCACCCAAATCCGGCCGTGCATGAGCTCCACCAGGCGACTGGAGATACTCAACCCCAATCCCGTTCCACCGTAGACACGAGTGGTGGAGGAATCGGCCTGTTCGAAGGCAGCAAAGATCTTCGTTAGTTTGTCCTCTGGAATACCAATCCCGCTATCGCGGATGGTGAAGCGAAGGATCAAACCATCGGCCTGCCGTTCACGAATAACACTCAGGACAACCTCTCCGTGCTCGGTAAACTTGATGGCATTGCCGGTTAGATTCATGATGATCTGGCGCAGCCGGCCGGAATCTCCAACCATCTGTTCGGGAAGGTCAGGAGCCACTTCGAAGGCCAATTCCAGGCCCTTCTGGTGAGCCCGCAGGGAGAGCGCCTTCATACAATCGGCAATCATCTGTTGCAGTCCAAAGGGCTGCGGGTCCAGGCTTAGTTTGCCGGCTTCAATTTTGGAGAAGTCCAGGATGTCATTGAGCAGAGAAAGCAAGCCATCGGCACACGATTTAACTACCAGGAGATATTCGCGCTGGGTGGATGAGAGCTGTGTCTCCAAAGCAAGCTCAGTCATGCCAAGAATGCCATTCATCGGGGTCCGGATCTCATGACTCATGTTGGCCAGGAACTCGCTCTTGGCGCGGTTGGCGGCCTCCGCCGCTTCCTGAGCCTGCTTGCGCGCGCTGATGTCCACCATGACCCCGAAGAGTTCCCTTGCGTCTTCGCTTCCGGCGATCACACGGACACCAGTCCTCATCCATAGAATTTGCTGGTTGGCTGCAATCATCCGATGTTCAAATTGTTGCGGTTGTCCATCGAGAGCAGCTTGATCGCAATAGGAATCCGCGGCAGCACGGTCATCGGGGTGCATGTGATCGTTCCAAAATGACGGTTGAGTCAACCAATCGGCGACCGGATAGCCGAAGAGCGTTTCCGCCTCCGCGTTGACAAAGTTGAAGGTGGAATAGCGCAGATCACGACGCCACAAAACAACCTGGGCGGAGTCGACCAGCTGCCGATAACGTTGCTCGGTCGATTCCAATCTCTGGGTTTGCTCGGCGAATCGCCGGTCCACCACAGAGGTCAGCAGCGTCATGCCGAGCACGAAGAGTGTGACCAGGGTGATGCCGGCAATCCCCAGCGTGGATATGTTCACCGCGTACGCCAGGTTGGGGGGCGTATGCGAGGGAACGAATGTGGCGGCTGCCATACCGGTGTAGTGCATCACGGGTATCGCGGAGCCCATCACCATGGCAGCAGCAATCTTTTTTGCGCGGTCGTTCTGACGGTCACGGCGCAGCGCGAAGGCAAGCCACAACGCCACCATGGAAATGAGTACGGCCAATACAACCGATAGCCCCACGAGTGGTATGGAATAACTGCAGATTGCGGGCAACCGCATCGCGGCCATGCCAATGTAGTGCATGGCCGCGATGCCGCCTCCCATGGTTAGACTGCCCAGGGTGATATCCACCAGCGTCATTTGTTGGCGGCTGACCACGAACAAGGCCGCACCGGAGGCGAAAATGGCAGATAGGAGGGAGAGGGCAACGATTGGCCAGTCATAGTCAACGGTCACCGGGAGGCTGCAAGCCAACATGCCAATGTAGTGCATGGCCCAGATCCCCATGCCCATGGCACATGCACCGCCGCCCAACCATGCGATGCGGACGGCCCCATGGGCGGCGGTCACTCGACCTGCAAGATCGAGCGCCGCATAAGAGGAAAGAGTCGATATCGCGACCGATAGGGCGACTAGATAGTAGTTATAGGACATCACCATAGCTGCGTTGTCAGGGCCCATGGAGTGTCCGGCTGCTCGTCAGGAAGGTTTTGAGCAGCCACGGCCGGCATCGACGAACGATACAAGCGGGGGCTACTTCACCTTATCCATCGGCAATTTTCCACGGACCAGCAGTAGTCGAATGCTCAGGTTCGCTTGGTTATGTAGCAGAAAGAAGCAGTTCCCTACGCTCGCTTATGAATGGTCAAGCTCTACGACGACTTTTCCAACGGTCTTACCGGATTCCACAGCCATGTGCGCTTGAAGAGCCGTTTCCAAGGTGAACCTCTCCTGGCTGAGCAGCGGTGTCAACTTGCCTGCCTCGGCGAGCTTGGTTGCGGCGCGCAAGATGTCTCCGTGGTGTGCCCTTCCCTTGCCCGTAAGCATGGGCAGCAAGGTGAAGACACCAGAGTAAGTAGCTGCGCGAAAGGACAACGGCGCGAGCTTGTGAACGCCCCAACCAAGGCAACTGACAACGTAGCCTGTGTAGGTTTTCGCCGCGAGGAACGAGTCGTCCAGAGTGTTTCCGCCCACGGTGTCGTAGACGATGTCGAAGCCTTCTCCGCCAGTGTACCGGGTTACATACGCCTCAACCGTTGTGCTGCGATAGTCAATCGCGGTGGCCCCATAACTCTCGACGATCTTGCTTTTTTCTTGGGAAACCGTGGCGAAGACCTGCGCGCCTGACGCGTAAGCGAGTTGGACGGCGGCGTGTCCGACGCCGCCGGCGCCCGCGTGGATGAGTACCTTTTGCCCAGCGTGTACCTGGGCGCGGTCCACCAGACCTTCCCATGCAGTGATGAAGACAAGCGGCAGCGCTGCAGCCTCGCGCATGGATAAATTTGCCGGCTTGATGGCCAGGAGATCCGCGTCCGCAGCTACAAATTCAGCGAGAGTGCCCTGCAGACCGCCGATACCACCGACCATTCCGTAGACTTCATCTCCAGGATGAAAGGTTGTGACTTGCGGACCAACCGCCTCGACCACGCCTGCCATGTCCGTTCCCAGAATCGCGGGCAGCACAACCCGTGCGTGGGCCGCACCCCCAGCCCGGATTTTGGTATCGAGTGGGTTGACTCCACTAGCCTTGATGCGCACCAGTACTTGACCGGCGGACACGGTGGGGAGCGGAACTTCGGTCAGCGTGAACGGATCGTTGGGACCTTGCAGTACCAGGGCGCGCATAGGGTCAGAGCTGGGCGTACTCTTTTTTGGCTTCGGCGATCACGGGCAAGTCGGAGTCGGCATTCTTCCACTCGGTGAAGAAGGCGTCGTAGGCTTTCTTGGCGTCTGGCTTATTGCCGGCCATGGCGTAGGCGCGGCCCAGCCCGAGGTAGGACAAGGCGAAAGGACTGCCGCTGTTGTAGGCAAGGCCTTTCAGGCGGGTCGCGTCGAGAAACGAGGCGATGGCATTGCGCGAGTCCTTGAGCTGCAGATAAGCGAGACCGCGCATATAGGGCGCCAAGGAAGCATCGTCGTGGGCGCGCACCTTCTCCAACAAGGCGATCGCCGCCTGCGCGTCCCCCCTCTTGATAGCGAGCCAGGCACGGGCCTGAGGCACCGTGAGCTCACGAATGAGCGTGTCTTGCGGATAATGCTTTTCGAGATCCGAGAGCATCTGGTTGGCGTGCTTCTGCTCATTGCACAGAGCCAGGGTGCTGGCGGCTGTGGTGAGCGTTACCTTACCCTTATCCAATTTCACGGCCTGTTTGGCTGCCGCTTCGGGATCGAAGCAGCGGTCGACCATCCAACCGGCACTGGCGGCGCCGAGCAGACTGGAAGCTTGGACGTCTTTCTCGTTAACACTTCCGGCCTGGTCGGCTGCGCGCAGAAGGGTGGTTTTCGCCAGCTGAATTTGGCCCAGTTGAGGAAGCATCGAACCCCAGCTGCCAGTGACGACAAATTGGTCGGGCCGCCCGGCTGTTTCAGCAATGATCTTTTGCGCATTGTTCCAATCAGACAGAACGGCGTAGTACATCATTTCGACTCCCAAAAGAGAGGTCCCATTCAAGCCTAGACGCTGTGCGGTCGCAATATTCACACCACCTTCGGTTGTGTGCCCCAGGATGTACGCGTTCGCGATTCCGTTTTCCAGGGCAATGGCATTGTCTGGTTGCAGAGCGGCGGCCTTGCGATTGGCGGCATCGCTCTTCTCGATCTGGCCGTTCGTAAGATAGGTAACGCCGAGGTTGATGAAATTGCTGGGGTCCAGCGGATACTCCTGGGTTGCCACCTCCAGGGTCTCAATGCTCTTATTCAGATCGCCCACAACCGTGGAATAGTAGTGACCGGCAATGTAGAGCTTTTCGCGCTCGCTGACATTGTTGCTGAGCTCATACGCTCGGGTGATGTTGTCTGCGGCTTCGCTGAGGGCGCCACCGTTCATGCGAAGAACGCCCAGGCGGGCCCATGCCATGGCCAACTTAGGGTCAAGCTCCAGGGCACGCTTGTAGTGGTCCTCTGCTTCGGGGATATCATTTCCCTTCTGATGGGCTTCATCCCCCAGGGCGTAGGCGCGAAAGGCTTCAAGCGACGGGGTAGTAGCCTGACCGAAAGGGGCATTGAGCCTCTGAATGCTGGAGAGACTTTCTCCCAATTTCGCGCGCATGGCGGTGGTGACCTGGTTGAGCGCTTCGAGCACGTGCTCTTTGTCAGCGGCGGTCGCTTCTTCGCTGGCAATGTCGTCGCCGTTCGCAGTGTTCTGGGCATTGAGGGTAAGGACAAAGGCTTTGCCTAAAGGAGCGATGGTGCCGGTAAGGATTGCCTTAACCCCTTCCCGCTCCCCGATCTCGCGGGCGATCTGCGGGGTGATGGTCTCGTCCTGCTTCCGGCCAAGGTACTGAAGGCTCTGACGCAGGTGCTGCTGGCTGATGATGTCGAGCACTGGAGACTGCGCCAACTGCACGCGGAGGGCCTGGTCGAGAGTGGTATCGAAGACGGCGTCGCCCGTTTTGTTGACGAAGTCGGCGACGATGATGCTGTCCTTCGATGCGCCAGGCTTTGCCGCGGGAATGGCTGATGGCGGAGCACTGGCGCCAGGAGTTGGCTCAGGCCCAGGTTTGGCGCCGGGATGATTGCGGAAAAGAGCGACGCCACCGGTGATGGCCACTAACAGCAAGGCCCCAACAACGATCATGCGGGAGCGGGGACGGGGTTGGTCTGCTTGCGGCGGCGGAATTGTGATCGGCGCAGGTGGCGCGGCGGAAACGGTTGCCGCAGCGACATCGCCGCCCGAAGAGGATGGTGAGGCAGAAACGGCTTCGAGGTCGGCGAGCAGTTCCTCGGCACTCCGATAGCGCTGATCACGATCCTTAGTCAGCAGCTTGGCGATGATGGAATCAAGCGCGCTTGGCATGGCCGAGTTGAGGGTGCTAACAAGGGGAGGCTCTTTCATTAACAGCGCAGCGAAGACTTCGGCGGTGCTGCGGCCACCAAACGCGGCCTGCCCGGTTGCCATCTCGAAGAGCACGCTGCCCAAGCTGAAAAGGTCGGTGCGGGCATCGAGCGGGTCGCCTTTGGCTTGTTCAGGAGACATGTACGCAGCGGTGCCTACGGTCGAACCGGGAGTGGTGAGATCCATCATCCCTGTGGCGGTGCCGGTTGCGGTATTGTTGTGCGGGTCGAAGTAGCGAGAATCGGGCGAGGCCTCGGCTCCCTGCTTCTTGGCCAGACCGAAATCAAGAATCTTGAGCTGCTTGCGGTCGCGGCCGCTCTCGACCACGAAGAGGTTGGCGGGCTTGATATCGCGATGGACGATTCCCCGGGCGTGAGCAGCAGCCAACGCACTGGCAGCCTGCTGGCCCAGGGCGATCACTTCGGAGGAAGAGAGACGGCGATGGCTCAGATACTGCTTCAGCGTTTCGCCGCGCAGCAACTCCATGACGAGGTAGGGTTGCCCTTCCTGTTCGCCGACGTCGTGGATGCCGCAGATGTTGGGGTGGTTCAGTGTGGCGGCGGCGCGGGCCTCGCGCAAGAAACGCTCGTGGGAGAGATGGACCCGGGAATGCGGAGTGCCCACGGGCGAAGGGCTTGCGGGGGGCTCAGAGGCCAGAAAGCTGTCGGAGATGAGCTTGAGAGCGACTTCGCGTTCGAGCCGGGTATCGAGTGCGCGATAGACATCACCCATGCCACCGGCGCCTATCTTCTCGATTACTCTGTAGGGCCCAAACACAGTTCCGGCGCCGATCATTCTTGCCCCAAATCGATCAGATTCACGTCCCAACGAGGGGGATTTGCAGGTGGTCGATTCCTGAGTGTACACAGGGCATCGTGCCGTGCGCTATTTCGTACTAGAGTCCGGCGTATTCCTTTTTTGCCTCAGAGATGACAGGCAGGTCAGAGTCAGCGTTCTTCCACTCGGAGAAGAAGGCGTCGTAGGCTTTTTTCGCGTCCGGCTTGTTGCCGGCCATGGCGTAAGCGCGACCAAGCCCTAAGTAGGATAGTGCGTAGGGGCTGCCGGTGGTGTAAGCGAGGCCTTTCAGACGAGTAGCGTTTTGAAATGAGGCGATGGCATTCGCCGAGTCCTTGAGCTGCAGGTAAGCGAGACCGCGCAGGTAAGGCGCATAGGAAGCCGCGTCGTGGGCGCGAACCCTTTCCAGCTGTGCGAGGGCTCCCTGCGCGTCGCCTGCCTTGATGGCAAGCCACGCCCTGGCCTGGGGCACGGAGAGCTCGTGAATGAGCGTGTCTTGCGGGTAGCGCTTTTCAAGATCAGAGAGCGCCAACGTCGCCTGCTTTGGTTCGTTGCACAAAGTCAATGTATCGGCGGCGGCGACCAGCGTGACCTTTCCTTTATCCAATTGCAAGGCTTGTTTGACGGCTTGATCCGGGTCGAAGCACCGATCGACCATCCAGCCGGCGCGGGCGGCGCTGAGTACGCTGCCGGCCTGGACATCTTTTCCATTGACGCTCGCGGCTTGGCCGGCTGCGCGGAGCAGAGTAGTCTTCGCCAACTGGATCTGGCCCAACTGGGGAAGCAGCCCACCCCAGGCGGAGGTGACGACAAATTGGTCGGGCCGGCCGGCTGTTTGGGCGATGATTTTCTGCACGCTGTTCCAATCTGCCTGGGTCGCGTAGTACTGAAGTTCGGTCCGGAAAAGATTCGTTCCGCTCAGGCCGATGCGCTGCGCTGCCGCGATGTACCTCTGCCCCTCAGCTGCATTGCCCAGAGAGGCCGCTTCCCCGATCCCGTTATCCAGGGCGGCGGCATTGTCCGGCTGCAACGCCAGCGCTGTTCGATTGGCGGCAGCGCTCTTCTCAAGATCGCCGTAGGCGAGATACCTGACTCCAAGGTTGATGAAGTTCTCGATCTGCAGCGGATACTCTTGGGTGGCGACCTGCAGGGTCTCAATGCTCTTATTCAGGTCGCCCAGGACGGTTGAGTAGTACTGGCCGGTGATGTAGAGCTTCTCCCGCTCGCTGACGTTGTCGCTGAGTTGGTAGGCCTTGGTGAAGTTGTCAGCCGCCTCGCTGCTCGCTCCGGTGTTGAGGCGGATGACGCCTAGGCGAGCCCATGCCATGGCCAGTTTGGGGTCTAGTTCCAGGGCGCGTTTGTAGTGGTCCTCGGCTTCGGGGATGTCGTTTCCCTTCTGATGGGCTTCATCACCCAGGGCGTAGGCGCGAAAGGCTTCGAGCGATGGCGTAGTCGCCTGGCCGAAGGGAGCGTTCAATCGTTTAATGCTGGAGAGACTTTCCCCCAGTTTGCCGCGCAGACCGGTCGCGACCTGGTTGAGCGCGTCCAGCACATGCTCCTTGTCTGGCGCGGTAGCTTCCTCGGTGGCAATATCGTCGCCGTTGACGGTGTTCTGGGCGTCGAGGGTAATGACATAAGCCTTGCCTAAGGGCGCGATGGTGCCGCTAAGGATCGCCTTGACGGCGCCGTCCCGCTCACCGATCTCATGGGCAATTTGCGGGGTTATGGGCTCGTCCTGCTTGCGGCCAAGGAATTGGAGACTCTGGCGCAGATGCTGCTGGCTGATGATGTCGAGTACGGGAGACTGGCCTAACTGCACACGTAGGGCCTGGTTGAGCGTGGAGTCAAAGACTGGGTCGCCTGTCTTATTGATAAAGTCGGCAACGATGATGCTGTTTTTCGAAGCGGGGAGCGCAGCCTTGGCGCTGGAGTGATTGCGGAACCAAAAAGCCCCGGCGGCCAACGTCACGAGGAGCGCGGCGGCGATGACGAGCATGGGAACGCGGCGGGGATGGCTGGCTGCCGGCGGTGGAGCCGGAATAGGTGGCGCTGTGTAAACGGCTACAGGACCGGTGCCAGTTGGGGACGTGGGGGTAGAAATGGCTTCCAGGTCAGCTAGCAGTTCGTCGGCGCTGTGGTACCGCTGATCGCGGTCCTTGGCGAGCAGCTTGGCAATGATGGAATCGAGCCCGCTGGGCATGGCTGGGTTGAGGCTGCTGACCGGGGGCGGGTCTTTCATCAGCAGGGCCGCAAAGACTCCGGCGGTGCTGCGATCGCCGAAGGGTGGCCGTCCAGTCGCCATCTCGTAGAGCACGCTCCCCACGCTGAAGAGGTCTGTACGCTGATCGAGCGGGTCTCCCTTGGCTTGCTCGGGAGACATGTAGGCAGCGGTGCCGAAGGTCGAGCCGGGCGTGGTGAGGCCGGCATCGGTAGTGCTGGCAGTGTTACCTTGCGGCTCGAAGTAGTGGGAATCGGGCGAAGCGTCAGCTCCCTGTTTCTTGGCTACACCGAAATCGAGAATCTTGAGCTGCTTGCGATCGCGGCCACCATCTACGACGAAGAGGTTGGCGGGCTTGATATCGCGATGGATGATGCCCCGAGAGTGAGCAGCGGCGAGCGCGCTGGCGGCCTGTTGACCTAAGCTGATCACTTCGGAGGGCGCGAGCCGGTGGTGGCTTAGATACTGCTGTAGCGTTTCCCCGCGCAACAGCTCCATCACCAGATAGGGCTGCCCTTCTCGCTCGCCGACGTCGTAGATGGCGCAGATATTGGGATGGTTGAGGGTGGCAACTGCCCGGGCCTCGCGCAGAAAGCGCTCACGGGAAAGTTCGACACGGGAGCGCGGAGTGCCCGCAGGTGGGGAACTGGCCGCCGGGTCCCGGACCAGGTAGTCGTCGGAGATGAGCTTGAGAGCGACTTCGCGTTCAAGGCGGGGATCGAGCGCGCGATAGACTTCACCCATGCCGCCGGCGCCGATCTTCTCGATCACTGTATAGGGTCCAAAGACAGTGCCAGAACTGATCATTCTCGCCCCGAAGCGTTCGGATTTATCTCCCCGTAAGGAAGGCCTGCAGGTGGTTGTTTCCTGAGTGTACACAGGGAGGGTGATCGGCGCTATTTGAGACTGATGGCTAGCGGTTGCCGAGCAAGGATAGGCTGGTCAAGAAGCCTGCGATAGAAAGGGGTTTCTATTCGGAAATAATCTTCCGCTCATTAAGCTCTTCCCTGCGGAAATGCTTTCCGGCGTCCACGCGCTTCAGGCGCTTCATCAGTGCGTCAAAACTTTGCGCATTACCTGAACTGTCGGCGAATTGTACAAGCCCTTCGCGGAAGGCCGCGTTCAGGATCTTGTGTTGCGCGCGTGCAATCAGCGTGGCCCGCGAGATCAGGTTTTCGTCCGCGCTGAACGTAATTTCTTTTGTACGAAACGAGCATACTCTGCGTTCGCGCGTTAGGCCGTGTGCTCGTAACGCGACTACGATGGCTCTTTGACTCTGCTGGCGATTGCTGGGTCTCCCAGGATTGGTGTGGATGCCCAGGATCCATTCTGGGATATTCTCAGCCATACCTGCGGGACTGGTCTCGGTAGGTACACTCAGGACTGACGAGTCGTGTGAGAACGCTACAGACAAACACAGTCCGGTAGAGCCTGCCCAGGGGACGGCTGAGAATGCCCCAGGACGGCAGTCCTGGGTGAGCAAAGAACTTTGGAGAACGGTTAAGGATGCCCAGGGCTACGTCCCATAAGCGCTAACTTGTTTAGGATGTTTTCGTCAAAACTCCCACAAAATCGTCATCCTGGAGCGGAGCGCCTCACAGATTTATCGTGTGACACGAAGCCTGGTGGCGCGGAGTCGAAGGACCTCGGGCAGGCTTTTCGGGACTGAGTTTGTCTGTAGCGTTCTCACACAGGCCTATTGGGGCGTCAGCTTCAACAGCTTGCTGGTCGGCGGCGTGTCGTCAACGATCACGGCGCTGCCGCTGTCGGTAAGCACATAGACAGCGCCGTCGGGCCCAACCCGGACATCGCGGATGCGCGCATGCAGGTCAGTCAGCAGCGCTTCCTCCGCGACCACTTTGCCGTCGCTGAGCTGTGAGCCGGTCGAGCAGCATGCCGCGCAACCCGCCGATGAAGACGCTGTTCTTCCAATCCGGAAAGAGACTTCCCTGGTAGAAAGCCAGTCCCGAAGGCGCGATGACTGGATCCCAGTAATAGACCGGCTGCTCCAGGCCCTTCTTTCGCGGTAATCCCCGCGCCGACCGGGGCGCCGGAATAATCGATGCCATGCGTGATCACCGGCCAGCCGTAATTCTTACCCTTCTCGATGAGGTTGAGTTCGTCGCCGCCGCGCGGACCATGCTCGTCTTCCCACAAGCGGCCCGTTGCCGGATCAAATGCCAGGCCCTCCTGGCTGCGGTGACCGATGGACCAGATTTCCGGCAGCGCGCCGGGCGTATTGAGGAAGGGATTGCCGGCTGCGGGCTTGCCATCGGGCGTAATGTGGATGACCTTGCCCAGATCTGTATCCAGCTTCTGCGCCACGTCCCAGGGCGTTGCTCCGGCACTGTCGCGGTCGCCGATCGCGACAAACAGATTGCCGTCAGGCGCGATGGCGATGCGGCCTCCGGTCTTTGTTCCAGCTGACAGGTCCGCTCCGTTGGGCAAGGCCGGCTGTGGAGCGGAAGATCACCTTCACGTCGGTCAATGAGCGGCCTTCAAGGCGCGCCCGCGCCACGTTGGTACTGGCTACGACCTTGTCGGAATATCCAAAGAAGGTGAAGAAGATGCGATGGTTGGTTTCGAAATGGGGATCGAGGGCCACGTCGAGAAGGCCGGTTTCCTTATCGGTGGATAAGCCGGCTAGTCCGGGAAGCGGCTCGGATAGAACACCCTGCTTGTTCAGGATGCGCATCGCGCCGGGCAGTTTTTCGGTGATGAGGATGTCTCCGCCGGAAGAAAAGCCAGGGCCCAGGGCGCGTGCAGGGAGGCGGTGAGCGTCGTGACCTTGTAGGGCGCGGTCTTGTGATACGGCGCACGCGTTTGTTCCGGGAACAGCGGCTTGTCGTCACTTTTTTCGGGCGGGCTGGGGTTGATCGGTTGGCCTTCCACCGCAGAGTAGACCGGATAGGACGGTGCAAATCGGCTTTTCCTGGGCGTTGTTTGTTGGGCCTCGGTCTGAACGGGCGGCGGTGAGGGGCCCGCACCGTTTGGTGTTTGGGCCGCAAGTGCAGTGGGAAATCCAGCCAGGAGAACTGCCCAAGCCACGTAATGACGTCTTCTGAAGTAGCCCAGCATCGTGTCCTCATCTTATCGTGCCGTCCTCCTTCGTCTCGGGTACGTGCGATGAGCGGACTTTACGCTGTTGACCCGTCCGGTATATCACTCTGTATGGAAATCTATGTCCCTATGCGGAGCGTCTCGGATGAATCGCAGATCACTGATTAAACTTGGCGGGCTCTTCGCTATCAGCCTTCCCGCACTCGCCTTTCAAGAAGAAAAGAGCAAGCTCAAGATCACCGGAGTGCGCCTGGTGCGAACCCGGCCCAAACGTCCAGTGCCCAGTTACACGCCGGCTGCGGGATCGTGGTCAACACAGGGCGTCGAAGTGGCAAACCCCATGTCGATCTATCCGCAGTACAAGGCGACTCGATCGTTATGGAACCCTGATCCAGGAAAGCTGGAAGGATTCACGGTCGAAATCTCGACGGACAAAGGCGTCACCGGTTATGGATCAGGCGGAGCGGGCGGCGGTGCGGTGGTGGAGCAGCACCTGGTGAAGCTGCTGGTTGGGGAAGATCCGTTCAACGTGGAGCGCCTTTGGGACATCATGTATCGGTCGACGATGCCCTATGGACAGGCCGGCATAGCCATCAACGCAATCAGCGGAGTCGACCTGGCCTTGTGGGACCTGATCGGCAAAGCACTCAATCTTCCTGTTTATGAATTGCTCGGCGGCCAGACCAAGGCGCGTATTCCGGCCTATTGCACCGGCAATGATGTCGAGCAACACCTCAAGTTCGGCTACAAGCGATTGAAGCTTGCGATTCCCTACGGCCCCGCGGATGGCTGGGAAGGGCAGCAGAAAAACCTCGAACTGGTAAAGAAGACCCGCGAACAGCTAGGCCCAGACGGTGACCTGATGCTGGATTGCTATATGGCGTGGAACGAACAATACACCATCGAGATGGCTAAGCTGGTCGAACCTTATCGCATCTACTGGATGGAAGAGTGCTTGCAGCCGAGAGATTATGAAGGTTTCGGGCGCCTGAGCGCGGAGATAAAGTCAACCCGCATCGCTACTGGCGAGCATGAATATACGCGGTACGCCTTCCGTCAACTGCTGGACCATCGTGGGGCGTCGATCTGGCAACCCGATATCCACTGGTGCGGTGGGATGACGGAACTCCGCCGTATTGGGGCGTTAGCGGCTGCCTATGATATCCCGGTGATTCCTCACGGTGGAGGCGCTTTCGACTCGATTCACTTCATCCTGGCCACGCCGAATAGCCCGTGGGCAGAGACGTTCATGCCCCCGCCCGGAGGGCCGGAAGAGGTTTACCGGCGCTTCGAAGAGGACAACCATATCACTCGAGGGCCAGAAGGAATCTATGCGCGTCCATCGGATAGTCCGGGATTGGGTTGGGATATCGAGGTGATTTAGCGGGGTTACTCGTTTCTCAATGCCTCTACCGGTTGGATGGAGCAGGCGCGGCGGGCAGGCAGCCATGCCGCGATGGCTCCTACGGTGAATAGGCGAGGACGGCGGCCCCGAGTGACGGCAGTACTCCGGCGCCGAAGGCGGTGAAGGAGTTGCGCAAGACAACTACGGTTACGAATGATAGCGCCGCCCCGATGATGAGGCCGGTGACGATCCAGGTGAAGACGCTGGACAGCACCAGGTTAAGGATATCGATGCGTTGCGCGCCCAAAGCCATGCGGATGCCGACCTCGTCGGTGCGCTGGGCTGGTGATGTAGCTGATCAAGCCATAAATGCCTACGATGGCAAGCAGCAGCGCCAGGGCTGCGAACGCGGCCAGCATATCGACGATGAGGCGGCGGCCGGCAAGCGACGCGGAGACCAGGGACTCGAGGGTTTGGATATCATAAGCCGCCTGGGCGCTATCGGCGGAGGCCACGGCCCTTTGCATCACAGGCACAAAAGAGTTGGGGTCGCCGTTGGTGCGAATCAGGAAGTTGGTCAGGGCATCGTCGGCTTGTGCGCTGGCATAGTAGCGCATTCCATCACTCGAATCCTCTTCAAGAGAGCTCAGACGGATGGTGCTAACAACGCCGATGATCAGAGCCGCGTGCCCGGCACGGCCGCTCGAAATGTGCTGCCCGATGGGATTCTGGTTGGGCCAATATCGTTTGGCGAGGCGGACATCGATCACCACGACGGATTCTGTATTGGCACGGTCTTCCGGCGAAATCCAGCGGCCGGCGATCAAGGGAATCTGCATGAGCTTGAGATAGCCCGGGGATGCATAAGCCAGCTGGCTATGCGGGCCCGGGTCATTGGGTGCGGTTGGACGGCCGACGATATCGAAGGAGCTCGATCCGCCCTCTTCCGGATCAAACGGCAACGGTTGCACGGCAGCTACGGCGGTGACCCCAGGCTGCCGGGAGAGATTATCGACGACCGCTTCGATGAATGCGGCCTGGCGTGGTTGTTGGCGTCTTAATTCGTCGCCGGAATAGTAGACCGATGCGGTGAGGACGCCCTTGGGGTTGAAGCCAGGATCGACGCGCTGTAGTTGGCGAAGGCTTACCAGGAAGAGCCCGGTGCCGGTGAGCAGTAAGAAGGCGATGGCTACCTCCGCGATCACAAACGCACTGCGCAGGCGTTGCTTTTCGACCGACGCCGTGGCACTGCGGCCGCCGTCGTAGAACTTGAGCGATGGATGCTGCCGCACCAGCTTGAGCGCAGGGCCGACACCGGCAATGAGCGCGGTAAATAAACCGGCAGCGGCGGTAAAGGCCAGGAGCGCGGGATCGATGTGAACGCTGTAGCCTTCGGCGAGGCTGTGAGGAATGAGCCAAAGAAGAAGCCGTCCGAGGATAGGGCCAGAGGCGATACCGATGAACGTGGCGACCCCGGCGAGAAGCACGGTTTCGATCAGGAAGGGTCGCAAAATCGCGATTGCATTGGCCCCCAGGACCGTGCGGATGGCGAACTCGCGGGTGCGCGCGGAGGTGCGTGCCAGAAAGAGTCCAGCAACGTTGGCTGAGGCTATCAGCAGGACCAGGGCGACAACCGCAAAGAGCACATTGAGAGGCTTGCGCAGCGGGCCGGCGGCAAATTGCGTGAGCGGGGTAGCGTAGAGGAACCATCCTGAGCTCGCTCCATAGGCATTCTTCCCTTCCCGCAGCACCTCCTCATGCATTTTCTGAGCGAGGCCGGCATTGAGCTGGGCAAAAGAGATGCCGGGTCGCAGCCGCAAATATGCATAGTAGTATTCGTTGAATCTTTCTCGCGCAGCAAAGGCCTCGGGGGTAAGCGCGATCGGTACCCATAACTGTTTGCCGCGCGGCCAATCAAAGTCGCTGCGCATGACGCCGATGACCTGGTAGGGTTTCTGGTCCAGCATGATGGTCCGCCCGAGGACATCACGGCGGCCGCCGAAGGCGCGTTGCCAAAGGCCATAACTGAGGACGGCCACCGGCCCGGCGCCGGGTTGATCCTCCTGAGCCGTGAAGGTGCGCCCAAGAATGGGGCGGGCTCCAAAAACCTGAAACCACCGCACCCCGACCTGTTCGGCGGGGAGATGTTCGACGGTTCCGTCATGGACGATGTTGAAGCTGGTATCGTGGGCCACCGAGGCGGCCTCGACTTGATCCTTGAGAGCGGCCGCGTCCATGAGATCGGGCACGGAGACGAAGGGGATATCAAGCGAAAATTGCGTATACCGAACCTTCATAACGGCGACGCGCTCCGGGTAGTCAACTCCGGCCGGGTGGCGAAGGACTCCGTTCACCACGCTGAAGATAGCGGCGTTGGCTCCGATGCCCAGCACCAGGGTGAGGATCGTGGTCAACACGAATCCGGGCATGCGGCTGAGTTGACGAAGCGCTTGGCGCAAGTCATGAAGGAACATGGACGGAGGGCTCCCCCTGCTCTGTGGTTACGTAGGAACAGGGCCGATTTGTTCCCCGGTCCGTCTTCTTTCTCCGCGGTTTAATATGGACACTATGGCCGATATCAAGAGCACGGATCTTCTGCAGCAGTTCGCAAGCGATAATTATTCTGGCATCTGCCCTGAGGCCTGGGCGGCGATGGAAGCCGCCAATCACGGCCACGTCTCCGGCTACGGGGACGACCCCTGGACCGCGGCTGCAGCGGATGCTTTCCGGGAATTATTTGAAACCGACTGCGAGGTTTTCTTTGCTTTCAACGGCACTGCGGCCAATTCCTTGGTGCTTGCCTCCCTATGCCAGTCCTATCACGCCGTTATCTGCTGTCAATCGGCCCACGTAGAGACGGATGAATGCGGCGCTCCCGAATTCTTTTCCAACGGCTCCAAGATCCTTACCGCTGATAGCGACGACGGGAAACTCACTCCGGCTGCAATCCACCAGATTGCTACGAAGCGGCAGGACATTCATTACCCTAAGCCGCGCGCCGTCACGATTAGTCAGTCTACGGAAACAGGCCGCGTCTACACCGTCGCGGAACTGCGCGCCATCTCGCAAGTATGCCGGCAAGACGGTCTGCGGCTGCATATGGACGGAGCACGATTCGCCAACGTCTGCGCCAGCCTGGGCGCCTCCCCCGCGGAGCTAACCTGGAAGAGCGGTATCGACGCGCTCTGCTTCGGAGGGACTAAGAACGGAATGGCGGTTGGCGAAGCGATTCTGTTTTTCGATCCGAAGCTCGCCCAAGACTTCGACTACCGCTGCAAGCAGGCAGGACAACTGGCGTCCAAGATGCGTTTTCTTGCTGCTCCGTGGGTAGGTATGCTGAAGAGCGGCGCATGGCTTAGCAACGCGGCGCATGCTAACGAGTGTGCACGATATTTGGCGGATCAGCTGACCGGTATTCCGGGAGTGGAGATTGCTTCTCCACCGGAGGCCAATGCTGTGTTCGTCCAAGCAGCGGACGAAGTGCTTGAGGCTCTGCGCCAGCGGGGTTGGAAGTTCTATACCTTTATTGGAGGCGCGGCGCGATTCATGTGCTCATGGGACACGGATCGCAAACGGATCGACGAGTTTTGCCGCGACATGCGGATTTGTGCCGAGCAGGCATCGATGCAGGCTCGGTAGTAGAGAAACGGCGCTCAAGGGTTCGCGGGTATCCACATCTCACCATCCACGTTACCCGTGCCCAGGTAAGCCACCATCCTCAACCTTTGTCATCCCGGCCGGAGGAGTCATGGGCCTTTTGGCCCGCCCAAGGAGATGAAAATCTGCGGATAACCTGCGGCTCTGTCCATCCCATGTAACGGCTGCTAAGGTGAACGCTACCCTCCCCTTGTCATCCCGAGCGAAGCCGAGGGACCTGCGGTGCGCCTTTCTCGACCTAAGACCTCTCATGGAAATGTTTTTTCGACAGAGCGTAGCGCAGTGGAGGGATGACAAGGTTGGGGCGGTGGCCAACCTTAGCGCGAGTAGAGGTGGATGAACAGGGTCCAAGACTTATTGTTGATGCAACGCACGCTGTAAAACCTCGGCTAGGTGGAGGGCCTTCCGCCCCGTACCTTGCAAGATTTGCTCGCGACAACTGAAGCCGTCGGAAACGATAAGCGTATCCGGGCCAGCCTGCCGTACTGCGGGCAGCAGCACTCGCTCTCCAATTGCTTGGGACACCGCATATTTTTTCTGCTCAAAACCAAAGGGCCCCGCCATTCCGCAGCAGCCCGCGTCCAAGGTCTTCAGTTCGGAGCCGACCTTGCGCAGCAACTCCTCTTCGGCGGCCATCTTCATGATTGCTTTGTGATGGCAGTGCCCGTGAAGGAGCAGCTTTTGTGACAGTTGCGGAGGCTGATAGGCGTGTTGCTGCAGAAACTCACTGAGCAGGAACGTTTGACGGCGCAGTCGGTCTGCACGCGCATCGTCAGGAAAGAGGTTTCGCAGTTCGTCGCGAAATACCGACGCGCAGCTCGGCTCCAGAATCACAATGGGTAAGCCGGCGTCAATCTCCGGCGCTAGCACTTGCATGATGCGCTGCAGGTATTGCTTGGCCTTGTCTAGCATGCCAAAGTCATACAAAGGCCGGCCACAGCACAGATGACTTTGGGGCACGCTTACGCCGAACCCTGCCTGCGTAAGTACTTCAAATGCAGCCTGACTCGTCTCGGGCTTAAAGTAATTATTGAAGGTATCCGGCCAAAGAAGCACACCTGGTCTGCCCTCTTTTGCAGTCCGTTGCTGAGAGGCCCACTTCTGGAAGCTGACCGTAGCGAGCTTGCGGCATCTGCCGCTGGGGCGCAAGGTCGAGGGCTTTCTGCAACCACAGTTTCGAGCTCGAGACGTTGCTCAGCAAATTGGCGACACGCGGGGCAAACGAACCCAGCGCTGCCCAGCGATCGATCATGCCGAAGGCATAGGCATGCAATGGGCGTCGCTTCTGCTCGTAGTAATGAGACAAAAACTCTGCTTTATAGGTGGCGAGATCTACGTTCGCCGGGCATTCCGACTTGCAAGCCTTGCATGCCAAACATAAGTCGAGCGCCCGCTTGACCTGCTCGTTCTTCCAAGCGCCATCGATCACTTCGCCCTGAAGCAGTTCGAAGAGCATGTGGGCGCGTCCTCGCGTGCTGTGCTCTTCTTCAAGCGTCACCATGTAACTCGGGCACATCGAACCACTGTCCTGCTTGCGGCACGTTCCGACTCCAATGCACCGCGCCGCGGCGTTGGCGAAGGAGCCGCCGTCTTCGACAAACTTGAAGTGAGTTGCCGGCTGTAGCGGCTTGTAGTCTGCACCGAGGCGCAGGTTTTCCGTGGGCAAATAGGCATCCACCACCTTATGCGGGTTCATTTTGTTCTGTGGATCCCACACTGCCTTGAACTGGCGGAAGGCATTCATCAATTCAGGCCCAAACATTTTTGGCAGCAATGAACCGCGCGATTGTCCGTCGCCGTGCTCGCCGGAAAGTGAACCTCCGTAACTGACGACGAGGTCGGCAGCCCTCTCGACGAACTCGCCATAGTTGCGAATTCCTGCTTCGCTCTGCAAGTCGAAGCTGACCCGCATATGGATGCAGCCATGGCCGAAGTGGCCGTAGAAGGCTCCTTCATACTGATACTCGTTCATGAGCGAACGAATATCGCGCAGGTAGCGACCCAGCTTTTCCGGAGCCACCGCCGCATCATCCCATCCTTCCCATTGCGGCGCCGCGCCAGGAGCAAAGGCCGCCGCGCGGGGCCCGGATTCGCGCAGGTGCCATACAGCGCGCGCCTCAGACGCTGTGTAGAGACGGGTATTCGGCGCATCGGGCATTCGCTTCAGATGATCTATCAGTTGCTCGGCGAGGCTGCGCGCATGCTGTGCATCGTCAGAACCAAATTCAACCAGCACGATGCCACGACCCTCGGGTAGCAGTTCGAGTTTAGGAGCTCCCTTGAGGCGTAGCCCATCGACAATGCTTCCCTCGAAGCCCTCAAAACCGATTGGCTGAAAAGTCAGGATCTCAGGAACATGGTCTGCTGCGACGAAAGCGTCGTGGTATCCGATTCCGACAAGCACGCGATGCTGCGGGCTGGGGATCAGCTTTACTTTGGCTTCGAGAACGGTCACGCAGGTGCCTTCCGTTCCGACCAACGCACGAGCGAGATTGAATCGCTCCGGCAGCAGCTCGTCGAGGTTGTAGCCGGAGACACGCCTGGGGATTTGCGGAAAACGCGCTCGAATCAGATCAGCATATTGGTTACCCATCGTGCGCAAGGCAGTGTAGATCTCGGCTGGGCGGCCGCCTTGCTGAAGAATGGAGTTCAACTCGTCCGCCGTCTTCGGGCCAACGGTCAATTGCGTCCCGTCGTAGAGCAGAATGCGCAGCTCTTCGATGTTATCTACCGTTTTGCCCCCCAACAGAGAGTGGGTGCCGCAGGAGTTGTTCCCGATCATGCCGCCAATCGTGCAGCGGTTGTGTGTAGACGGGTCAGGCGCGAAGGTCAGCTTGTCAACCTCTGCCTGGTTGCGTAGCGTGTCGAGCACAACCCCGGGCTGCACCCGTGCAAAACGTTGTTGCGGATCGAGCTCCAGGATCCGATTCATGTACTTGGTGAAGTCGAGCACCACGGCTACATTGCAACATTGGCCCGCCAAGCTGGTACCTGCCCCGCGGGCCAACACCGGAGCTCCGTACTGGCGGCAGACCGTCATGGCAGCCGCTACATCTTCCGCATCGCGTGGGACCACCAACCCGATAGGAACCTGGCGGTAATTCGATCCGTCGGTCGAATACATGGCGCGGCTCCCTCGATCGAAACGGACTTCGCCCTTAATGTTTCGCTTTAACTCTTTTTCCAGCTCGACCGCTTGGGGGAAGGTATCTACAGGTTTGCCGTGGGAACTTAGCGGGAGGGGCGGGCCAGTCTGCATTATTTCCCTAGCGGCCGGCAGACGACGGGGTTTCGATAGGGGCAAGGGATTCCAGGGCGGCGGTTACGCCCCCCGAGTGGTGAGGCACGCCGGCCAGGCGCAGGCCCATCTCGACTCCGCTGAGGGTTCCCGCCAGCATCAGGTCATTGAAGCTGCCAAGATGGCCGATGCGAAAAACTTTGCCGGCCAGCTTGGAGAGACCAGCTCCGAGAGACATGTCGAAGTTCTCCAGGATGATGCTGCGCAAACGATCCGCATCGTGGCCCTGCGGCATAAACACTGCGGTCAGCGCGCTCGAGTACTCGCGGGGTTCTACGCAGACAATTTCCAGGCCCCAGGTTCGCACTGCAGTGCGCGCCGCTTCCGCGTGGCGGTCATGGCGGCGGAATACATTGCTGAGGCCTTCCTCCTGCAGCATGGCCAACGCCTCCCTCAAGCCGTAAAGCAATGTGGTTGCCGGAGTAAAGGGAAAATAGCCATTGCGATTGTGCCCCAGCATTTCCTGCCAATCCCAATAAGAACGCGGCAATTTTGCGCTCTTGCTCGCGGCTAGCGCTTTTTCCGAGATCGCGTTGAAGCTGAGGCCTGGCGGCAGCATCAGTCCCTTCTGCGACCCGGAGATGGTTACATCCACTTCCCATTCGTCGTGACGGTAATCGATGGCGCCCAGAGAGGAAATCGTATCCACCATCAGCAGCGCAGGATGGTTGGACCGATTCATCTCTCGCCGGATGTCAGCGATACTGCTGGTCACTCCGGATGAGGTCTCGTTATGGACCACCATCACCGCCTTATAGGTGTGGCGATCATCGGAGGCCAGGCGGGAAGCCACTTCACCCGCGTCCACGCCTCTCCGCCAGTTCCCCGGAACATAGTCGACTGCGATTCCGAAGCGCTCCGCGAGCTGCCGCCAGAGTTGGGAAAAATGCCCGGTCTCAAACATCAGCACGCGGTCGCCGAAAGATAGGGTGTTGACGATCGCCGCTTCCCAAGCCCCGGTGCCTGAAGCAGGATAGATCACCACTGGGCCGGTCGTTTGAAAGAGGGGGTGCAGATTCTCCAGGACCTCGGAGCCAAGCTTCGCAAACTCTGCGCTCCGATGATCGATGACCGCACGATGCATCGCCCGCTGAATTCGATCGGGGACGTTTGTGGGTCCGGGAATTTGGAGAAAGTGCCGGCCGGCGTGTATCAAGGGGACCTGCCCAGAATTCTAACCTAGGTGAAACCGCTGCATCGATTGCTAGCAGCGATCGCAACCATCTATAGTGTAAGGCCAACGCATGTCGACGGATCGTTTCTCCCGAATGCAGCGGCGGGCCTTTCTGAAGCTTTCTGGCGCGATGACGGCCTTCCGCCTCACGCCAAGTGCCCTTGCGGCGCCGAGCCGCAGGATTTCTGTCATCGTCGATGACAACGATCCGATTGCCTGTAGCGAACCGGTCCATTGGGCCGCAGATCAGCTTCGGGATGCGCTGGTTGCCAAAGGCGCCCTTTGCGATATCGTTCCGTCGCTGGATCAGCTCAACGGCTCGACCCTTTCGATCGCTGTGGCCGGTGCCGCCTCAAGCCTGGCGCGGAATTTCCCCCAGACGGGAGGAATTCTCAACACTCCTGAGAGTCTTCGTCTGACCCCGGGATTTCTGGCAGAAGTACCGGCAATCCTGGTCTCTGGCGGCGGCCAACGCGGATTCATCTATGGGCTGCTGGAGTTGGCAGAACGAGTTCGATTCTCACCCGAGCCCGCCGCTGCGCTGCGACTTGGCAGCGCTGTCGAGGAAGAGCCCGCGAACGATGTCCGAAGCATCGCACGTGCGTTCTGCAGCGAGGTCGAGGATAAGGCCTGGTATTACGACAAGGATTTTTGGCGAGGCTATCTGGATCTCCTCGTGGCCAGCCGCTTCAATCGCTTCAACTTCACTTTTGGAATAGGCTACGACTTCCCTCGCGGTGTAACCGGCGACTACTTTCACTTCCCTTATCCGTATCTCGTCGACGTACCTGGTTACGATGTACGCGTGGTCCGGCTCGGCAGCGAGACGGGAGAACAAAACCTTGCCCCATTCACTGCGCGAGGAGCGGGAAAAGAATCTTGAGATGTTGCGTTTTATCGCCGCCGAAACCGGCGCGCGCGGGCTGCAATTCCAATTAGGAATTTGGACCCACGCTTATGAGTGGACCGACAGTCCCCATGCACATCACCGCATCGAAGGGCTTACGCCCCAGACGCATGCCGCGTATTGCCGCGATGCCTTGGCCATGATTCTAAAGGAATGCCCGCAGATCCAGGGGCTCACCCTTCGGGTGCACGGCGAGAGCGGAATTCCGGAAGGAAGCTATCCATTCTGGAAGACGCTGTTTGAAGCGATCTCCGGGAGCGGCCGCAAAATCGAGATCGATATGCACGCCAAGGGAGTAGATCAGACCATGATCGACATAGCGACAGCTACCGGCATGCCGGTCAAGCTGGGAGCTAAGTATTCCGCGGAACACCAGAGCCTTGGTTACAACCAGGCGGATATTCGGCAGCTGGAGATACCGCAGCCGGACCGCATGGAGACGGGTGTCTTCAGCGTGAGCAACGGAGCCCGCCGCTTCACCCGCTACGGTTATGCCGATTTCTTTCAGCAAGGCAGCCACTATCAATTGCTCTTTCGCCTGTGGCCGGGAACGCAGCGGCATCTGCTTTCTGGCGATCCGGAGATGGCCGCGGCTTACGGCCGAACTTCCCACTTCTGCGGCGCGGCCGGGCTGGAGATCATTTGAGCCTCTCTTCTTCAAGGGACGCGAAGGCTCCGGGCTCCCGGGCGGCCGTTGCGCTTACGCGGACACGTCGCTCAATCCCAAGTCGGGTGACTGGGAGAAATTTGAATACTACTACCGTGTCTGGGGACGATGCCTCTACAACCCAGACGCCGATCCGGAGAGCTGGCGCCGATACCTGAAGAGCAGTTTTGGCCAGGCGCGCCTTCGGTTGAGAGCGCTCTGGCCAATGCCAGCCGTGTTTTGCCGTTGGTGACGTCGGCCCATCTGCCTTCGGCTTCGAATCATGCGTTCTGGGCCGAGATATACGACAACATGCCCATCGTCCTGGGGAGTGAGCGGTCGCCTTACAGCGACACGCCTACACCCAAGTGTTTCGGCACGGTGAGTCCTCTCGACCCGCAGCTTTTTTCCACCATCGTCGACTATACCGGGGATCTGCTCGCCGGGCGGGCCAATCCGAAGTATTCGCCGATCGAAGTTGCGCAATGGCTGGAGGATTACACGGCGGCATCTGCTAAGGCTTTGGCCAGCGCGCGCCTGCAAGCGACGTCGCATGCCTCGCCTGAGTTCCGGCGAATCGAAGAGGACGTTATGATCCAGAATGGATTGGGCAGTTTCTTCGCGGCCAAGCTGCGCAGCGGGGTGTTGTTTGAGATTTACCAGCGGACTGGCAGTGCGGATGCGGGTAAGCGTGCGCTTGCCCAATACAAGAAAGCGCGCGATGCATGGGCAGCCATGGCGTCTCGCGCCAATAACGTGTACCGAGCAGACATCACTTACGGCAACACTCCGATGCGCCGCGGAAATTGGACCGACCGGATTCCCAGTATCGATAAAGATATTGCGGCCATGGAGAGCAACCTGCAAACATCCGACTGCTTCGCCCGAGCCCTCACATAACGTCGAACAGGCAATCCAAGCCGCCGCAGGCAGACCGAAGCGGCCATCAGTCCGTTGTATTCACACACCACCCCCGAGCTTCCATCCTGGACAGCCGCTCTCGTTATCGTTGCTTATCCCAGGGCGTAGCTGCTCACGATGCGCCCAATGCCGTGCATCTCTACTACCGTCACGTCAACCAGGCAGAGCGCTGGTTGTCAGTGGAAATGCAACCCGGCCACGACGGTTATAGTGCTGCTATTCCCGGGAGCTACACAAATTCAGCTTTCCCGTTGCAGTACTACTTTGTGCTTCAGCGCGGAACCGATGCGGCGTGGCTCTATCCCGCCTTCAACTCGACGCTTTCGAAGCAGCCTTACTTTGCAATCTGGAAGCGGAGTGGTTCCTGATTTTTGGTGTGTGTCCGTTTGCGAGAGAACTACACTTACAAACCCATTCCATCGATGGCTGCTTCTTGTTCCCTCAGCAAGGACGGGTGGGCCATATCTCGCTCGTTTTTCGCGAGATGTGGGATTCCACTGCTCTTACCCTCTGACCGCCGATTCATCCGATGCACTTTACGGTCGGCATCGGCGGAATCCATATCTCGCGAAAAACGAGCGAGATATGGGGCACCCGTCCTTGGTGAGGGAACAAGAAGCTCTCGTGCGGTCCCTTTTTTTTGTCCGAAGAGTGCACCGGCTCGCTGTCAGGTCCCACATGCTTTGGTTCCCGGCTAAACGACCGTCGCGAATGTCCTTGTGACCGGTGAAGCGAAGTTCAAAACGGGTGTTGACTTGATCTGCGGGGCTACGTGGGTCATGACGTTCCTCGCCGTTTCGGTGGTAGTCTACGGTCTCGGAATCTATTGCTTCAAGGGATGCTTATGAAATCGCGGGTATCAAGTTACTTGTCTGTAGTTTTAAGCGCCATCCTGTGCTCTTGTTTGCTGCCGTTGTCAGCGCAGCAATCTACTTCCGCTGAGAGCGGCGCACCTCGGATATGGGGCCAGAATCCCAACGGGATGCATGTATATCTTCAGGCGGGCCTTAAGACTCACCAGGTGGGCCAGCATGACTATCCACAGTTCCTCGCGGACTGGAGCAAGATCCTCACCGAGCATGGCGCCATCGTCGATGGCTCTTTGCATCACCCCAGCGCTGAGGAACTTGCGGGTGTCGACGTGCTGGTGATCTATAAGGGAGATGACGGCTACATGAGCGAGAGCGAAAAGACCGCGCTCGAAGCTTTCGTCAAACGCGGAGGGGGTATCGTCAGCCTGCACGATTCGCTGTGTGGTCCAGATCCTGCCTACTTCGCAACCCTGGTGGGCGGCGCCAAGAAACACGGTGAAGTGAACTACACGCTGGGCGCGGATATCCCCTACACCATCGTGGACAAATCAAACCCCATCATGACCGGTATGTCGGACATCACGATCTTCGACGAAGCTTTCTACTCCATGACATGGGCCAAGGATCCGGCGATCCACGTGCTCGCCACCGCGGTAATCCCTGGAACTCCGAGCGCCGGCAAGCATAAGGGCGAGGTTGTGCCGCAGATTTGGACGTATGAACACACCCTTCCTGGCGGCCAGCCCGCCCGCGCTTTCGTGTGGATGCAGGGACATACCTACGCCAACTATGCCAACCCACAGATTCAAGCCATGCTGCTGCGTGGTATCGCATGGGCGGGAAAGAGGCCGGTGGATGAACTGGTCAATTACAAACCTCCGGTGCGCAAGACGCCGAGCCCTTATGGGGGCGGCCAATAGCATGCCATTCAGCCGACTCGTTCTAGTCGCGCTGCTGGCGAGTGCAGCGTGCAACGCCCAGAGCAGTCAGGCCCCGACGCATTGGCCGGCAAAGGATGGCAACTACGTCATCAGCAGCTTCCACTTCGGTAGCGGCGAATCCATCCCCGAGTTGAAGCTTCACTACCTCACGCTGGGAACGCCTCACCGCGATGCGGCCGGACACACCGACAACGCCGTCCTGCTGCTCCACGGCACGGGTGGAGACGCGCATTCCCTGCTCAATCCCGTCTTTTCCGATGTACTCTTCGGGCCCGGGCAGCCGTTGGACATCACCAAGTACTACATCATCCTTCCTGACGACATCGGCCACGGCGAGTCAAGCAAGCCCTCCGACGGCCTCCGCATGCAGTTCCCGCACTATGACTATGACGACATGGTCGCGTCCCAACACACCATGCTTGTCGATGGCCTGCATGTCGATCATTTGCGTCTGATTCTCGGGACCTCCATGGGCTGTATGCAGTCCTTCGTCTGGGGTGAGACCTTTCCGCAATTTTCCGATGCGCTTGCCCCATTCGCCTGCCTGCCGGTGGAGATCGCCGGCCGCAACCGCATGTTTCGCTACATGGCGATGCAGGTGATCCGCAACGACCCCGCCTGGAAGAACGGCGACTACACGACGGAACCTGTCGAAGGACTGCGAGGCGCTAATGACATGATCCTCATCGCCGGTTCCGCGCCGCTAAGACAGCAGAAAGACTACCCCACACGGGCCGCCGCAGAACGTGCCGTTG
>CAVZJL010000037.1:0-107615 GCA_963775365.1 uncultured Acidobacteriaceae bacterium
GCCGCGCAGTGGCATCGCACCCTCAAAGACCATGGGCAGCACCGAATATGACACCGTGAGTGAGCGCTATGTCCGCTTCCTGCGCGGCGACAATCCTGCCCTCGTCGCAGCCCAATACCGCCGGCGCAAAGACTCTTACAGCCATGCCGTAAGGGCACAGATACACGACTCATTTCTACCTATGTCGAGTGAATTCCCCATGGGCCCCTCGCTAATTAGCTTTCACGCCGCCAATTGCATCGACAATTCTGCTTGTGCTCCAGTCCTGGGCCACCGTACTATTGGTGGCTCGGCCCCCAAAATTAATTCTCGCGATTACTTAACTGGAGCGCATATGAAGACACTGATCCGTTCGATGTTGGCGGTTACCGCGCTGGCTGTAACCGCAATGATTGCTTCGCAGGCAGGCGTGGCGCAGACCCCTGCGGGGGCCCCCGCTGGTGCTACCGGATTGTGCAATGACGGGTCCTACTGGACCGGCGCGACCAAAGCGGTGCATGCCGCGGCCACAAAGGCGTGAAGACCTGGTACGCGTCCGCCGGCGCGCCTGCCGCTGCCCGCTGCAGTCAGCACCTGCTGCAACCGCTGCAGCAGCTCCAGCTGCGGCCGCCGCTCCTGCTGCCCCTGCCCGCTCCTACACCCAAGACCAAGACAACGACGCCCAACCTCAGGACAACTCCGGCTCCTGGTGGTGGTCCCGGTTTGGTCTGGTTAAACACGTCCACCAAGGTCTATCACTGCCCGGGTACGAAGTATTACGGTACGACCAAAGCCGGCGCATACATGACCGAAGCCGCCGCCAAGGCCAAAGGCGCCCACGCAGATGCGGGCAAACCTTGCAGCTAACGCTGAAGGGCTGTTAGTTGTTCTGGGGGCGGCGGTCTGTAACTTGGATCGCCGCCCTTCCCTTTGCTTCTGAGCCCATTTGCTGAGATGAGCGCCTACCTCCTCATTGTCATCCCGCCTGCCCCGGCGTGCCGTGCGAGCAGCCAACTTGCCTGTGGCAGGTTGAGAAAGAAATGACACCGCAAAATCGCCACGGATGCGAGGCCCGGAGGGCCGTCCGCCAAACGTGAGCCCAGCCCGGAAGGGCTGGGACCCAATCTCGAAGATGATCCGAGCGCTGTAAGTGCGGCACTCACCTGGGTCCGCTCGCACCTGTGTCATTTGGAACGACCTGTGCCCTATACCTCCAGCGGCTGGTCATGTGCGCCGCCTTCTAGACGAACTCCAACTGATCTCCAACCTCCATCTGGCAACTGCAAATCTGGCCGGCCGGTAACTCCAGCATGCTATGCGTTCTCAACCGGATGCTGGTCATCCGGAACGGACCCAGGCGATGCCAAAGCTGGAGCACCTGTAGCCCCCTGCTGAGCGCGACCACATCGATCGAAAACAACATGCCAAACGTATGAATTCCGGACGAAGGCCGGATAAGCAGCCCGCATCCGGAATCAAGTCCTCTCCTGCCCACCAAACCCACCAGGCGGGTGAGAGGCGTGTCGGCTATGGTGATCCGTGTGCCCACTGTGGTGGCCCTCGTTATATCTCTGAGGGCCATCGTGTTTCCTTTACCCGTCACGGTGCCACAGGCGATCGCGGCCAATCTATGCCTTCGCGTGCTTTCTGCGATATATCACGAATGCAAGCACGGCCACCGCCAAAATACCTGCTACGATCCGAACGATTGTTGTCGTATCCATTGGATGTTTCCTCCTTTCTTCCCTCTCCTATCAACGTTTCCACCCGGTATACCCTCCCGGCTCTTATAAGTAACCATGTGCATTACTGATACTTAAAAGAATCGACGAACCATCGGCCCTACTTGAACGACTGCATATTTTTGGCAATGTTCAGGACCGCGGGTGCAAGCAACACAATGAAAATGCATGGGAATATGAACAGGACAAGAGGAAAGAGTATTTTGATTTTTGTCTTCGCGGCCATCTCCTCGGCCCGCTGCCGTCTTTTCTGACGAATCTCGTCACCAAACCTGCTTAACGCTCTGACAATGGGAGTTCCGAACCTGTCAGCCTGCGTCAACATGCTCACAAACAGCGAGAACTCCGGAATTTTGGTACGCTCTGCCGCGCTCTTCCATGCCTCCAACCGCGGCTTACCCGCAAGTTGCTCCAGATTGACCTGCATGAACTCCTGGTGAATGTCCGGGTGGCTGATGATCAACTCCTGTCCTACGCGCAGCATGGCCTGATCCAGACCCAGCCCCGCCTCCACGCAGATAACCAGCAGGTCGAGCGCATCCGGAAGGCTCCTCCTGATTCTTTCTCTCCGTTTCTTGATCTTCATCTTCAACCACATGTCCGGGACCAGATAGAAGACAGCGGCCAGGGACAAAGCCCAGAAAACAGTGTTGGTGTGAATCAGGCTTCCACATACCAGGCCTAAGAGAGGACCAAGAATGCGGCTGGCAAAGTATGCGTTCATGCTTCGGCTGCTCTTGAGTCCTGCGCTCAAAAGCTGCTGTTTGACCTTTTCATCCTCGGCCAGGCCGAATCGAACCCGCACGGCCCTTGCCATGGAGAGGATGGTTTCCTGCACTCGCTCTTTGCTGCCTACGTTCCTTACGTCCGGGCGATTGCTCTGCACCATCTCCATGATCCGCTTGGCGGCCGGTGAGGGCCTCAGGATGACTGGAGCCAGAAGCAGCGCAAGAACCAGAAAGACCGTAAACGTGAGCGCAACATAAAAGACCAGGCCCATATCTTGCTAAACCTCGATTCCATTAACGATGCGGCGAATGATAAAAGCGCCAAACGCGAGCATACCCATGCTGAAGTACATCAGCTTGCGGCCAAATGGATCATCGAACAGGATGCTGGAGTAGCCCGGGTTCACCAGGTTAAGCACCACCATCATTACAATTGGAAGCGCGCTCAGAATCCATCCGGTAATTCTTCCCTGGGCCGTTTGCACTTGAATCTCACCCTGAATCCGCAGTCGTTCGCGAATGACGAAAACCGTCCGGTCCAGGATTTCCGCGAGATTGCCGCCGGTGTCCTTCTGCACCAGGATCGCCGTCACTAGAACGCGCAGATCAGAAGAGGGAACGCGCTCCAGAAGCTGCAGCAGTGCGTCCCGCATAGGCAAGCCGAGGTTCATCTGTTTGAAAATTTCCCCGAATTCAGAGGCCGCCGGTTCCTGCGCATTCTCAGAAAGCATATCGATCGCCCCTACCACGGAATGGCCGGCACGCAATGCGCGGGCCAGCATGTCAATGGACTCCGCGAGCACCGCGTTGAAAGCTTTGATTCTCCGGGAACGCTTGAAGGAAAGAATTCCGTAGGGCAGCAAACTCAGTGCTACCCCGCCGGCGGCGTCGATCAGCGCCATCGAGGCGAACAGCCACGTAACGAAATATCCGGCAAGGAACAAGCCCAGGCTGGTCAGGATCAGGGTGGCCACAGTGGTCGAGCTATTTCCCTGTAGTATGCGTAGTTGCAGCTTCTCCGCGAATCGGTATCCCTGCAGGATTTCGTCCAGCCAGTCAAACCTGCCCTTTCGCGTCGCCTTGAACAATTGCGTTGTCTCCGCGCCAACCTCTTTCTTCACGGATATGGGGATCAGTGCCATCCGCTGCGCGATGGTCTGTTCATTCGGCGACCGCCGCGTCATCGCGATGACCACTGCAAAAGTGGCCAGCAAAATCGAGATAAACCCGAAAATCACGATAGCCATCTCTATAGCCCTACACTTCCACCGAGTAGTCGAGCAGGCCGGTTGGCAACGGGATCCCCGCCGCCTTCAACTTATCGCCGAATTTAGGCACGATTCCGGTCGAGCGAAATCGGCCCTTCACCTTCCCATTGGGTCCGAGTCCCTCTTTTTCAAAAAGGAAGATGTCTTGCATGCTGATGACATCGCTGAACGCGCCTGTGAGCTCGGTGATATGGGTAACCCGGCGCGAGCCGTCGCTCATGCGGGCTATCTGCACGATCAGGTGGACGGCGGATGCAATTTGCGCGCGAATCGCCTTTTCCGGCAGGCTCACGCTGCCCATCAAGGCCATGGTCTCCATGCGCGCCAGGGCATCGCGCGGCGTGTTGGCGTGGACCGTGGTCAGTGAACCGTCGTGGCCAGTGTTCATTGCCTGCAACATATCCATGCACTCTTCGCCGCGAACCTCGCCCAGCACGATCCGGTCGGGACGCATTCGAAGCGCGTTGATGACCAGCTCTCTCTGCTTCACTGCGCCCTTGCCTTCCACGTTCGGGGGCCGGCACTCAAGCCGCACCACATGGGAATGTTTCACTTGCAACTCGGCCGAGTCTTCAATCGTGATAATGCGCTCGCGCTCGTCGATAAAGCCGGAGAGCACGTTCAGCAAAGTGGTTTTGCCCGCTCCGGTGCCCCCGGAGACGATGATGTTGAGCCGGGCCTGCACCGCACCCTTCAGAATTTCCAGCATCGGCTCGGTGAGCGCCTTGTTACGCAACAGGTCGTCTGCGACCAGCGGTTTCGACCCAAACTTACGGATGGACAGAATAGGCCCGTCGACGGCCAGAGGTGGGATGATCGCATTGACACGCGAACCGTCTTTGAGGCGGGCATCCACCATCGGTGAGGACTCGTCCACCCGCCTGCCTACCGCGGAGACGATCTTGTCGATCACGTGCATCAAATGCCGGTCGTCTTGGAAGACTACCGTGGTCTTTTCCAGCACGCCGCGGCGCTCTACATAGACCGAGTTGAAGGTGTTGACCAGAACGTCGTTGACGGTCGGGTCCTGGAGCAGTGGCTCCAGCGGGCCGAGGCCGAAAACCTCATCCAACACCTCCTGCGCCAACCGGTCCCGCTCCGCTGCGGAGAGAGGAATGCCTTGCTCGCCGATCAGCTGATGAATCACGGTAAGCAGCTGCTGTTGGGAAGCCGGATTTCCGTGCATGAGCGCGATCTTCTCCAGATCCAAACGCTTGATGAGCTCCTGGTGTACCGCCGCCTTGATTTCCTGCTGCATCTTGAGCGCGACCGGTCGTGCGCCTCTCACGATGGCGGGGACGATCCGGGCGCTTCCATTGCTGCTCGACTCATGCATACCGAAATCCTCGAAGGGTACGGGTTTCAGGCCGTACATAAATGCTTTGCCATAAATCCGGCTTTAGCCGCTGAGGGCGCTCTTTTCATCCCCTTCCGGCTTTTCCCGCAGCCCGTTTAGCCCTGAGGGCTGCTTCCCCCTTTTTCCCATCCGCGTGAAACCCGGCATTACTTCCACAGGGCAAACCTCTTCTTGACCGGCTCCGCAGTCGTTGGCCCAGCGGTCCCCGCCAATGCGGCGGCCCACTTCGTCATCTGTTGGGAAAATTCCGACTTCTTGTCTGCTGCCACCGGTTCGCCGACGTTGATGGATTGCACCAGCTGGCTATAGTTATTGGCAATCTTGAACGCAATCGGCAGGTGCACGGCCTTTTCAATCTGTTCGATCGTGACCGCCTCGTGCGAGGAATAGCGGTTGATTATCACCTGCAGCTTCTTGGTCGCCTGTTCATTCTGAATGAGCCCATCCACGTAGCGCGAGAGATCGCGGATGGCGCCGATCTCCGGAGTAGAGATCAGGTATATCCAGTTGGAGAGGGCAATGACGGCGAGGTTGATGTCGTCGAACGACGCCTCGCAATCCAGAAGAACGAAATCGTATTGCGTGCCCAGGAACTCCAGTGTCCGCTCAACCGAATCCGTGTCGGTCTTCCACACGCCGCCATAAACGTCGGGAGAAGAAAGTACATCCAGGCCGCTGGCATGGGTGGCGATAAATCCGCGGAGCAAGTCCTGGTCCAGGCGGCTGACATTTTGCACCAGGTCATAGAAGTGATGGTTGCTCCCATCCATTCCGAGGTAGAGAGCTACGTGTCCTAACTGTGGGTGATTATCAATGAGCAGCACTTTCTTTCCGAAGCCCCGGGCCAGGTACATGGCCAGATGGACCGCCAGCGTGGTGGTGCCGACGCCACCTTTGGCGCCGAAGAAGGAAAGAATCTTTCCCGAATTGCGCGCACGGCCTATGGTGGCCGACCAGCGATGGTCGAGCCGGGCGAGCGTCTCCGCAAATTCGTCGACGTCGAACGGTTTGGCAAGGAATTCACTGTACCCTGCTCTCATGGCGCGCAGTAGCAGGTCAGGGTCGGCGGTGGAAGAGAGCGCCAGGATCGCAATCTTGTGGTAAAAACTCTGCCGCAGAAATTCAGCTGTCTCGAGCGCAAGCTCCGGATCCTTATCGAAATCAACCACCGCGATGCAGGCTTGGGCTTCGATGGCCCGCTGGGTAAGGGCCGGCAGCTTGGTGGTGGAAAAATAGCTCTCGTAATTCACTGGAACCATCGTCCAGGGCTGATGAGAAGACGTCTCGTCGAATTTGGTCCGCCGTTGCAGGGTCAACCTGCACCGTCAGTAGCGCCACCTCGAGAGCATCCGGGTTCTGTTCGCTGCTTGATCACTGCGGACCGCCTGTCCGGTTGGGGTTGCGTAGCTGGTTTTTGCTTGCCTGTCTTCTTATCGAACTGTGTGGGGTCAAGCATCGGCACCGGGAGTTTCGGTGGCGTGGGCGACGTCGAATCGGTCAACGGATCGACGATGCTGGGGGTGACGATCACCATCAGCTCCTCGGTGGAGTGGTTCACATTTTTTGAGCGGAACAGCTGGCCCAGAATCGGCACGTCGCCTATGCCCGGCATCTTGTTGAAAATGTCGGTGGTGCGATGGTCCAGCAGACCGGAGATGGCGAAGCTCTGTCCGTCGCGCAGTTCTACCTGGGTCTCTGCCCGGCGGGTGGAAATGGCAGGAACCGTGTACCCGGAAATGATGACTGCATTGGTGTAATCGAGCGCGCTTACTTCCGGTGCCACTTTCAACTGAATGGTCCCATCGTCATTGACGATCGGGGTAAAATCCAACCGCACCCCATAGGGCCGGAATTGAATGGTGATGGACGTAAGTCCGCCTGCTCCACCCTGAACCACCGGAAAGGGAAACTCGCCGCCGGCAAGAAACGAGGCCTTCTGTCCGCTCAACGTGGTAATGGCCGGCTCGGCTAGAATTTGCGCGAGATTTCTCGCCTGCAGATCCTGCAAGGCCAATCCAATATTCAGGCCAAAATTGTAAAACAATAGGTTGAGAGGATTGCTGCTGGTGAGAATCGCCGAAGTATTGCCACTGGCGGGCGTATAGACTTGGGACGAGGGAAACTGTCCTGTGGTGGAGTTGCTTTGATTCTTTCCATAGCTGAAGAGGTTAATACCAAACTGCTCCACCTTCGACCGGTCGATCTCCACGATCTCAACCTGTAGCCTCACCTGCCGGATATGCGGTGCTCTCACCACCACGGAATTGACCACAACTCTTCCCATACAATCCGGCCAGCTTGACGGCCGCGTCGGCGGAAGCCTCGCTCAACACCGTGCCGGAGAGAGAGACGCGGTCCTGCTGCGCTTCTACCGTGATGTTGTCATAGGGCAGCGCCTCGCGAATTTCTCTCTGCAGACTGGCGACATCCAGGTCGGAGAAAACCAGGTAGGTGGTCGACTGGCCCGCTTCATCCCACAAAATCAGGCTGCTCACTCCGGGTGTTTTCGCTGAGACCACGATCTGCTTGGGGCTCGAGGTGAAGGAGTCGACCACCAGCGGGTTGCTCACATACACGCGCTTCAAACGGGTGAGCGTGGTGATAAAAATCGACCGCCCCACCAGGACGTGCAGCGGCTGGCTCGCAAATTCTGTCGAGCTGGGAAGCGCAGTCGTGGCGTCCGGCAAGGTCGCCACATGCATTGCGGTCACAGAACTGGCGGCTGCAGCCGTCGTTGCCGGCTTGGCGGCCGTAGTTTGTGCCTGGCTGACGCCGCTAAGCATAACCCAAATGAGCGTGCGATATGTACCTCCCCAACGACCATACGTAACTATCAACGTCCCCGCCCTCAGTTAAAACCAGTCACCACTTGCTTATCGCCCAGTATGGTTTCCACCTCGTATCGCTTGGACCTCGGGCGCAGTAGGGTGTTCGTGGGCGATAAGGCTCCAGTGGCCGGCAAACCAGGGGTTCCGGTAAGTTGATTGACCCCCACCGGCGCACTGAGCGCCTGTTCCTTGTCCGCACCGTTTCTGAGCACGAAATAGATCACTCCCAGACTGGTGGCAAGCACCACCTTTTCCGCATCCTCCGGCTTCAGCAGCAGCGTCACCACATTCACGTTGATCGGCTTGCCGTCTGGTTGGGGGTGCGTTTGCTGCCCCACCGCAAGAACCACCACATCCTGCAGCACCGTCAGTGTCTGCGGCTCTGGGGCGAGCGCCGAATGAAAGGTCATCAGCACGTCGACGTGGGCTCCCGGGAGCAGGAAACCAGCTACCCCCACCACTTCGTCAGAACGAACCGAAATGGCTCGCATGCCCGCGGGAATGTTTGCCGTCAGGCCTCCACCGCTTCCCACCGCCGCCAGTTGCCGCTCCAGGATAGGTTCTCCCTTGGGCAACGGATAGAGCACGATTCTGCCCGCCACGTCGCCGATTTTGGTGAACCCCCCGGTAAGAGGCGAGGACACAGGCCACTCGACCAATTGCAGGCTCGCCGGTTTCAGGAATTCACCCGCTTCGAGCGCCACGCTCGCCGCGACGTAGCGTTGCTCCCGTGGCACAGTCACACGAGCCCCCTTCGCCATTCGTCTACTAAGCCAGAAGGTAAACAGACCCGAAACAGCCAACGCGATCAATAGGGCCGTAAGCAGGCGCTTTGCCTTCATGGTTTACCTCTGCACAATCAATAGGCAAAGACTGAGAGCGCTTCCCGCAGCGATCGCCAATGCATAAGGCAAGCGCAGCGTTTGCGCATTGCCCATGTTGAACTCCGGATGGGGCGTTAGGCCCGCCGTCCCGTGATGAACCGTCAGCGTGCACACGTTAACCATCGTCTCCTTGAGGCGGCGATGATAGAGTGCAAGGCCGATCGCCATGACTCCGCCGGCGAGAGATGTCGAGATAAGCAGCGGCTGAATAAGCGAGAGGCCCGCGATGCAGCCCACCGCGGTGATCAGCTTCACGTCCCCCCCACCCATGCCGCCGGCGAGATGAAACAGAAGAAAGATCAAACCGCAACACAATCCGGCTGCCGCTGCTGTGCCTGACTCACGCCACCCGCCCAGCGTGAAATGCAGCAGCAGCCCAAAAATAATCGCGGGAAGCGTAAAAGCGTTTGGGATCCGCCGAGTAGCCACGTCGTACACCGCGCCGACTGTGGCGCAGAGAAGCGAGCAAGCCGCGTACCCAACCTCGATATTCAATCTCCCCACGGGATACTTTCAGATCAGCAATCTCGTTTCGATCTGCATTCGTGCCAGGCACATGTCGGACTAAATCCGAGCTCAGGTTAAGTTAGACAGCATTGGTTAATCTGGTGCCAACGCCGTTGAGGGCAGTCCCAATAGCAGTCGCGAGCGTCCTCATGGTGGCCGTGGCTCCCAGCCCGATCAATGCGGCAACGAGTGCATATTCGATAAGATCCTGACCCGACTCATCGTGCAAAAGGTCGGAGAAGAACTGTTGCAGATCATTCATTACATCTCTTCCACGGAACGCCGGCTGCCCGCCGATCGTGCCCTCAGGATAGGCCAAGGCTGGCAGGGTGCCGGGCTACACAGCGGTGGTTAGCTTGCTCCCAACGGTGCTGAATGCGGTGCTGATGTTGCCCGCGAGGCTGGTCATGGCAGCCGTGGCGCCTAATGCAATCAAGGCCGCGACGAGCGCGTACTCGATAAGATCCTGGCCGGACTCATCGCATAAAAGGTTAGATAGAATGCATTTTAGATTGTTCATTCGCCCTCCTTGAAAGTTACAAATAGCCAAGCGGCCCAGCTATCTACTAGGCATCGTCTAGGTAGCGAAAGGTAAAGTCAATACCCATCCTGAGGCTGGCCCAGGAAGAGATACTTACATTGGTCATGAGTATGTCTGCATGTGATAGGTCACAGAAATGTGGGAGATAAGAGGATAGAAGATCGAGTGGGCAATATTACTATTCAATGTGCCGTTGCTGGCGGCAGGCCCTAATGGCCGATCAGTTTTTGCCGATAGGGGAATGTGATGTGTAAGTTGGGTGTGGCTGTAACTGCGATAAGAGTCGGGAAGAAAAGCGCGTAAGAAAAAAACGTGAAAAACAAGATTATCTTTCATCGACGCAAGCCGGGCTCTTATGGAGTAAGCGCCTCGCGGCTATGGCCGCGGGGCGAGGAAGGTCAGAGCCTCATTGAGTTGGCGCTCATGGTCCCTATCTTTACTACCCTGGTCTGCTACGCCGTGGACTTCGGGTTCTTCTTCCTGGTTGCTATGTCGTTGAACTCCGCTGCGCGCAACGCTATGGAGTATGCGATCCAGGGCACCTCGTCGCCCGCCCAGGCCGCAGTGCCAAGTGCCACCGCCGTCTCTAGTCTTGCCATCGCCAGCATCGGACTCTCCTCCGCCTCAACCGCCACCGTCTCTGTTCGGATATGTTCCAGTGCCGTAGGCACCAACGCGTCTGGTAATACTGCCCAATGCGCAACTCCCAGCACTGGGGCCGGGGCGGTTAGCGGCACCCCTGATATGGACCCTGAATCTCCCCAATTCCAACTAAACCGGGTGGACGTCGTCTACACCGTCACTCCACCCATTCCCATTCCCGTCTCCATCCTTCCCACCCTGACCTTCCATCGCATGGTGGAAATGAGGCGCATGCAATGAGCCTCACCGGCCGCCGGCCCGGCCGTGAAGACGGCCAGGCCACCTTAGAGATGGTCGTCTCGCTTATCGTGGCCTTCTCCCTGGTATTTTGGCTATTCGAGCTGTGCATGTTCACCTATACCTGTTGCGTACTGAACGATGCCGCACAGGAAGGCGTGCGCTACGCAATCATGCATGGAACAGACAGCTCCAACTGCAGCGGCCCTGACACTCAGTGCACCAATCAGACTCCGTACTCGAATGTACAAGCGGCAGTGACCACTGCTGCCTCCGCCTCCTTGCACAACCTGACCGCCATGACGATTACAGTGAACTACGCCAACAGCACAGCGGCGGTTGGGAATCCGGTCGCAGTCAAGGTGGCTTATACCTATGTCCCCTACCTCAATCTTCCCGGTCTGCAGAATGTGGTGACGCTCACCTCCCAGGGGCAAATTGTGTACTAGCTCGTAACCATGCCGCCATGACACAAAACAAAGCTGGATGTCGCTTCGGGACGGGAGAGCTCGCCAGCCAGGCGGGCCAGGCTTCCGTGTTCCTGCTCTTGATTTTGGGAACATTCCTGCTGGCGTCTGTAGGCTTCGCCGTCGACCTCTCCAACATGTGGTTCCACCGTCAGGCCGCACAATCGGCCGCCGACGCCGCCTGCGTCGCGGGCGCGATGGACATGCTCTACCTGCACAACGGCACTATCACCAGCAGCCCTGGCTTTACCCTCGGTACATCCGGCGATTGCGCCTCGTCGTCATCCGCCGCGCTATGCCAGTATGCACAATTCAACGGCTATACAGCGACCACCTCTGCTGCCGGGTGGGGCACGAGCACCGTCGCAGGCGCTGTCGCGGTCAGTTGGACTTTCCCCACTGTGGTGACCGGCGTCACCGCAGCCTCCGGCATCACGTATCCGTTCCTCAATGTCGTGGTGCGGGAGAAGCCGGCTACCTGGTTCATGGGTCTGGTAGGGGTGAAGTCGCTGACGGTTGGAGCGTCCTGTACCTGCGGATTACCGCCCGGCATTGGGGGCGCGCCGCTCGTCATTCTAAATCCCACAGTGGGTGGGGCCCTCACCCTGTCAGGAGGGGCGCATATTGTGATCGTAGGAGGACCCCAAACCAGCATCCAGGTGAACTCGTCCGCCAATGGTTCACCTTCAGCGAATTCTTCGAGCAACGCCGTCTACTGCAATGGTGGAAATGGCTATCCCATCGATACCAGTACGGCCGGGCCGTCGGGAACAGGCGGAAATCTGGCCATTGTGGGGGGTCCGCTACCAACCAGTTTTGCGGCGCCAACTACATCATGAACAATACGACGCAAGCGAAGTGGAAGAGTCCCGTAACCGTCGTTCCCGATCCCTACGCAGCGTTCCTGCCCCAACCCAGCCGGTGAGCAAGGTGTCAGAGGCCGTAACTCCCGTGGCCACCGTGGCGCAAGGTTATACACCCAACTCAGACTCAACCTATGGCTATATATACGGCACCTGGGTCGCGAGTGGAACGGACAGTTGCCCCAATACAGCCGCTCAGCAACATTATTTGACCTACAGCAGCACTTATCCCTACAACAGCGGAAATATCTACGGAAACTGCCTGGAATTTACTCCCGGGTACTACCCAAGCGGTATCAATACCACAAGTCTCGCGGCATACGCCAATGACGTTGTCATTTTCATGCCCGGAGTGTATTACCTGAATGGAAACCTGAACGTCGGATCAGCCACGACAATCCGCAATGCGTGGGTCGGAACCCAGCCGGCCACGTCAGGCGTCATGTTCTATTTCCTCAGGGGCGGGCCTTTATTTGCCGGCGGTTCCGGGGCGGCCAGCAGCTCTATCACCTCGGTTCCTTCTTATTATATGAATTGTTCCAGCACGCTCACCCCCACTGGGACGCCCGCTCCCTTACCGGGAATGTGCTGATATCGCAGTGCGGCGCGGGGGGAACTTACATCGGCGCACCAAGCTCCGACACCTACTCCGCTACAGGAAAGCGCGGCCTTCTTTTCTTCTCCGCCCATGCAAACACCTATAATAACACCTTGATCGGGGCGGGCGCATCGTTCAATTTCAGCGGCGTACTTTATTTCCATAACAGCAGCTATGCGGACCTGGTCCAGTTGAATGGTGCAGGTGGCTCAACAACCTACGCAGTCGGAAGTATCGTGGTGGACCAGTTGACCCTGAGTGGAAGCGGAACCATCGACATGAACGTGACTGGCAGCGCGGCTTCCGGCGTTCCCGAAGTCAGCATATTTCAGTAGGTCTCCGCAAGCCGACGTCTCCGCAACAGGATAGGGCCGCAAGAACTGTTCGGCTGCGGCGGGATTCCAGGGAGCCGTCCGGTCCGGCGGCGGCATAAATCCTTTTTCCGGCGGAACAAGCAGCCACACCTGGCGATCTTTGAACGCGCACAGCAGAGGCAGATTCGACTCGCCGGGCTCCGAATCGCGCGCCCAGATCGCATGCTGGGTGGGAATGTCGTAGCCGTTGTAAATCCAGTCGTTCTCCCAGAGATGCTCGGGACGATAGCGGACGATGACCAGCTGTTTGCCGGGCTTTGAGTCCATGATGTGGTGAATGTCTTGCCATGCGGGAGTCTGCCCGTCCAGGTTCATCCACGTGCCCCAAGTAGGAAATCCGTCCGTCGGAACCACAATGAGCCGCACCGCGGCCATGATGACAATCGACGCCAGAGTGCCGCGCATCAATTTGAGCCAAACTACGCTCCTCGCGGCCAAGCACCCGCATCCAGCGCAACCCGTTCAACAATATGAGATACAAGATGCCCGTGTCTACGGCGAAGTAGTGCGCCTGCAGCCAGGTCTCCGAGATAAAGCCAGCACGGTAAAGACGAGCGTGTACACCAACACCCGGGACTTCCTGGCGCGCCACGTCGGAATCAGGCCGATAAGCGGCAGCGTCAGCGCCGGAAAGATAAAGAAAAGCCATTGATAAATACCCTTAGCCGCCACTTCCGCAAGGAAATCAACCTTCGTTTTGCATCGTCGCGTACGGGAACATGTCCCCGTCGCGGTTGTAGATAAGCTGCTCGGGAAACTGGTAATGAACAGAATAGTTCGGTTTGCCAAATGAGAAATGGTGGGCACATGCCCCACTGCTGCCAATGCGCTACCCAGGGGAAGGTGAAGCGTCCGGTTACTCGGTGACAGTAGTAGCCGGTACAAACGGCTCCCACCAGCAGAACCGCGAGCCCGGGGATGAGAACGCGAAAACTTGCCCGTTCTTTTCAGCAGGATCCACAAGGTATAAGAGCAAACTGGCAACGAAAGCAGAGCACCTTCAAACGGACGCGAGTTGGCCAGCAAAAGAAGTGCCAGCGCCATCAGCAGCCCGTAACGCGGCTTCGGTCTGCGTCCAAGCCTGGCGGCAGCGCCCAGCAGCAAACAGCCGCCCAGCATCGCCACCGAGCCTCCCCAGTACCCATTACCGAAGTAGCTGAACCAACTTATCCGAACAACGGCCAATAGGCCGCCGAGGAATGCCCACTCCGCGGGAAGATAGGCTTGCAGCATCCAGCACAGGCTGGCCGCCGCCAGCGCCATGCTCAACAGCACTCCAGCCCGCGGGGTTCCAAAAAAGCGCTCGCCGAATGCCATAAAAAGTGGCGGCGCCGCTCCATACTTCGACATATAGGTTGGCTGCATCAAGACGTGAAATGCCTCGAAGTGGTGCCATTGTGGTGGAGTCGGATTGGTGAGTCGTCCATGAGCAAATGTCTCGCTGGCCAACAGGTAGCTGAATTCATCCTGCACCCTGGGCGGTGGAAACGGCTCGATAGGCAGCAGTGCAATGCGGCCGAAGGAGGATAGCAGGAAGACGACCACGCAAGCGCGCCATCGCTTCTGCGCGAAACGAACGCAAACTCCTGTTGGAAAGACCGCTGCAAATCTCACCGGAAGCAGGACGAAGAGAAGCAGCGCGGCAGCGTCACCAGCGTCTCGATACCGGCAAATGTCAGGTGATGCGTCTCGACGTGAAAGAACCTTATGTAGTTGGTCACCAGCATGGCGAGGCCCGGGTGAAGAGGATGGCCAACCCGTCATCGTACGTCGGCACGCCAGTCCTGGCTTTCTCTTAGCAGGCTGGATAAGGGCGAATCCACGGGCATGAGCACCCATTTCACTTGATAACGATCGAGTGGTTCCCGCCATTGCCGCGATCCCAAAATCGCCTTCCCGTACTCCTTGACGAACGCTTCTCCATAAAAATCGTGGCGGTCGTCGAAGTAAACTTCGGTTTCCGGATAGAGCCTGTAAATCAGATAAGCACCCCAGGTATCGGAGCTGAAAAGATGATCGCGAATGCCTCTTTGCGCGATGAATTGGGCTGCTTTTACAGGAAAGATCTTCTCGTCAAAATGGGCGGCGAGGATCTGTCTTGAAAACACCCGCCCACCGTTCAACACCAGCGCCACGGATGCGGCCATCACCACTGCCGCCGCCACATGCCCACGGAGCTGCCTTTCCAGGCGCGTCATGCTGTCCGAGATACTTCGCCCCGCGTCGAGTATGGAATGTAACCATCGAGATGTGATGAGCCATCGGATTGCGGAGAGAGGCCAGTGTTATCAGCGGCCCCAGAACCAGGCTCATAATGATTGCTGAAATGGGTATGTTGCGGGCCGCATAGAGCCCCGCGTGCAGGGAGAACAACAGGAGCAGCACGCGGGTTGGGGTGAGCCGATCGCGTCCCAGCACGGCTCCCGCAATCACCAGCGGGATGAATAGCTCGAAATATTCGTAGACGAAACATGGAAATTCGGCGACCTGAATTCGTCAATGTTGTCCATCAGAAAGCTATTGGACAAGTATTGATACACATGAATATGCAGCCGGTAGCCATAAGGCGTAAGCAGCGTGGTCAACAGGCAAACGAAAAAGACGATGAGCCAGTTGGGCTATCTTTCGCGATCCCCGCCGCGCGGAGCGGTGAGAGATCTCCAAATGGCCCCCAGGGCAAAGATCCCAAGCAGCCCCAGCCCCAGAATGAATCCCGCGTGAAGATTTACCCAGAGCAACATCAGCGGCGGAAGCCAGAGCAACGCCGAGCGCTCGCCATCCTCAAAGCGGCATAGATTTTCGACCCAGAGCAGCGTGAACAGCCAGCTCAGAACGTGTGGCCTGGCGAGCATATGAACCTGGGCAGCCGCTGCCGCCAACAGGGTCAGAAACGCGGCCACTGCCAGGTTCCCGCTTCTGCGCAGAATGAATCGAAACAGAAGTGCGAAGGTGACGCTTATGACTGCAGCGGTAAAGAGTACAACTCCATTCAAACCTGAGACATGGTGGATCGCGGCAATGACCACGTCGTACATCCACTCCCATGCGTACCAGGGCTCTCCGTGCCTGGTGTAGGAAAAGGGATCGGTGCGCGGGATCGCGTGGGTTGCCAGGATCTGCTCGCCGCTCCGTATGTGCCAACCCGTATCGGCGTCGCCGAGCAAACCGGCACTCATCGGGCTGAATGCGAGGATGCCGAGAAGGACAAGGAAAAACAGATCGGCAAACGATGGCAGCGCCCAACGCAGCCAAACCGCTGGGGCTCTCTCCAGAGTCATCGTTTCTCCGCACAATCCCGAAAACTCGTGAGCGCATACGCGGCCAGGATCGTAAGCAAGGGATCGATCAACCAACCGGTACCGGAACTCAGCGTGGGTAATGTAGTAGGGCAAAGGGAAAACCATCAGAGGCAAGAGAAACAAGACGGCCAGGCGGACGCGGCCTTCTCTGCACCAGCGCCAGATACCCATGAATCCAAGAGAGGTAGTCAATACAGCATGGAGAGTGAAAATCACGGAACCGTCTTTGTTGCCCGTTCCCGTCCAGAAGCGGAAGAATCTCACCGCGCTAAGCCGCAGAAACTCACCTGGATGGGCGCGCATGTATGCCTTGGCAAGCGCCGACTTGTCTCGCATATAGACTACCTCGCCTTTGGCGGCATACTGGTCGTATTCCCATCGGTTGAATAGTGGGAAACTGCGATTCATCCAGAAATCCGGAGGCTCCGGCGCGGTTGCCCACCCACAATTCGAATCCAACCGTGCTGCGCAGGGGAATGAAAGCATGCAGCACGCGCGCATTCCGTATCGGCCACGGAGCAAACACTACGGAGAGCACAAGCAAGCCCACCGGCAAATACCAGAACGTCTTTCGCGTCTGCCACGCCGCCCATCCCAGCAGCGCCAACAACGCCGGCAGCAGGGACGGATTCACCAGCGCAGCCAGCCCGCAATAGGCGCCCATCAGCGCCCAGAGCAATCCGCTCGGCTTCGCTCACAACGCAGTGCCAAAGCCGATCATGCCCACCAGCAGCAGGGTGGACAAGCAGGTCTCCCAAAAGATCGTCGGCATCCAGATAAGCGGCAACGACACCGCCCAAAACGTGCCCGCCGAGGTTGGCTGCTCCGAATGCCGAAGCACTGCCGCGCAACCTGCATGATCACAGCACGGTAATCACGCTGAACAGAAGCTGCATCAACATGACAGCGATAGCCGCTGCAACGCTGAAAGACCCAAAGATCCGGAAGAAGAGCGGCGATAACTGCCGGGTATCCCGGAGCTAGAAGGGCAGTTGGCCCCGTCGATCCGCCGAACGGCGAGCTGAGCCCTTGTCCCGTGACCAGCGATTGCGCCAGTGTCCCCAACTCAATCCCGCGCGAGTAAAGCCAGTGATGCGGAAACTGCGCGATCGCAAACCACAAGATCAGTAACCGTAGTAGTAGCGCAACCGCAAGAATAGCCAATGTATGCGGGCGTGTCCCCGATGTCACCTTTATTTGTCCTCTTGTCAGAGGATTCCATCCTTCTCCGCTTTGCTCGTTATCGGCAGATGCTTCAGGGGGCTACAGCAGTTTCGCAATTTGTGTAGACCAAAGAGATAGGTCTTTTCATGGTTTTCTCCCAAAGAAAACCACACCTCGCGATCTTTATCAGGCCACCGTATTGCGAAACTGCTCTAGAGGGGCTGGCCCGTGCTTTTCTTCCGCTGCACTGGTACCGGGCTGGCGGAGCCTGGCCACAACTTTTCCCGGGTTTTGGCGTCTTATCCCTGGAGGAGCAAGTCAGCCATGTTTCGTCTCCGCGCTACCCTCGCCCTTTTCGCCCTCCTGCTCGCGGGGCCGCTTGCCGTCTTTGGGCAAAGTGCGCAAGCTGCGCCATCCCGGCAGCCTCTAAGCTGGATCCCCCAGGGTTTCGAGGTGCTGGGACAGCGCGCCGCCTTTCACACCGATTTCACCTTTGACCGTTCCATGCTGCAGCTGGCCGGCTACTTTATCGGCGATGCCGATCAGCAGGCGCGCAATGCCATCGCCAAGCTGAATGGCATCTCGGTGCACAGTTATCACTTCGCCGCGCCCGGCCTCTATGATCCTGCTGCGCTGGACCTTATCCGCAGGCAATACGAAGCTGCCGGCTGGCGGCATCTGGTCGCTGCTCATGGCAAGGGTGACCCCTTCGACTCTGGGCAGACCGACCTATGGATCAACTTCGCTCACATGGACGTAACTGGCATGATGGTGTTGATTTCCTCGCCCAAGGATCTCAACCTGATCGCGCTCAACGGAGACATCAGCACGCTCGATCTACTGCATCTTCGCGGTCATTTCGGCATCCCACGCTTTTCCGGTGACGGCTTTGTGCCTCCCGGGCCCGCATCGGCGCGCGCGCCGTCCCTACGTGGCGCCAGCCCCTGATCCCAGCATGCAGAATCAAGCTCCAGACTCGGCCCCGGAGCAATATCCAAGCGGCCAAGGCGTAGGTGTGGGCATCGGCGGACCCAGCAGTGGAGGCCGCCCCCCCGCCCCCAACACCCCCAGGCTTTTGAAAGAAGACTGCGGCTAGCCTGCGAAATCATTCAGACCACTGAGGTAATCGACTCATGGAAGCGCGAACTCCTGGGACACCTTTGTCGGGTGCCCCGGCCTCATTCAGCCCTGGGATCGCTCTTAGGTCGAGGCAATTAAAGCCCGAGGCATGACAGTCCGCACCTGTGTCATTAGGGAGCAATGCCGAAACGTGCCCCTTACGTCGCGCAGCATCCTGCGCTTCTCGCCCACTTCCAAATGAACATGCAACAGCGAAACCGCAGCCGGGGTCACCCCCGGAATCCTGCTAGCCTGGCCCAGCGTCTGCGGCCGCACCCGCGTCAGCGTCTCCTGCATCTCCCGTGACAACCCACTAATCCCCGCATACTCAAAATCCGGCAGGAATAGCCCGCTGCTCCGCCTTCTTGAGCTTATCGATCGCCTTGCGCTGCTGATCCAGGTACCCGGCGTACTTGATCTCCGTCTCCACCGACTTCAGCTCATTCCGAACCCTGGCGTTGACCGGCACCCAGCTCGAAGAAAACCAGAGAGACCCAGCCCCATCACCTGCTCCCATTCCGGCCGCAGAACAGGCAGCAGGCCTCCAGGCTGATCTCCGGCCGCTTCAGCAACTGGGCATAAGTCTGACCGGCAACATTCCCAGCTCCGGAGGCCACTCGGCAACACAGCGCCCAGGCGTTCGAGATCCACTTTGCGCGTAGCCAGCAGCTTCTCCAGCGCCACCGCGCGCGCCTGCTTCTGCTCATAATCCTGCCAGGCCCCGCTCGTGATCAGCCCCAGCTTATGCCCATACGGAGTCAACCGCCGATCCGCATTATCAATCCGCAAGTGCAACCGGAACTCCGCCCGCGAGGTAAACATGCGATAGGGCTCATTGGTGCCCTTGCTGATCAGGTCGTCAATCAAAATCCCGGTATAAGCCTCGGTGCGGTCCAGCGTGAAAGGAGCCTCCCCACGAACCAGCAGCGCCGCATTGATCCCCGCCATCAGGCCCTGGCATGCCGCCTCCTCATACCCCGAAGTGCCATTGATCTGCCCCGCAAGATACAGCCGGGCAATCTGCTTCACCGCCAGGCTTCGATCCAGCTCCGTAGGATCGATGGCGTCGTATTCAATCGCATACCCAGGCCGCAGCATCTCCGCATTTTCGAGACCAGGAATCGACCGCACCACCTCCCACTGCACTTCCATCGGCAGCGAGGTCGACATGCCATTCACGTAGACCTCGTTGGTATCCAGCCCCTCCGGCTCCAGGAAGAACTGGTGCTGCTCCTTATCCGGAAAGCGAACCACCTTATCTTCGATCGAAGGGCAATACCGCGGCCCGACAGCCGTGATCTGCCCCGAATACATCGGCGAGCGGCTGACATTCTCGCGGATAATCCGCAACGTCTCCGGCGTGGTGTACGCAATGTGGCAGGAGATCTGCTTCTGCGGCAGCTCCACCGTGCGAAAGCTGAACGGCGTCGGGTCCACATCCCCCGGCTGCTCCGCGAACCGGCTCCAATCGATGCTGCGGCCATCCAGCCGCGGAGGGGTTCCCGTCTTGAGCCGGCACCCGCGCAGCCCCAGCCGCTTGAGCGCCTCGCCCAGCAGCACGCTGGGTGGTTCGCCACTGCGCCCGGCGGGGTAGCGCTCTTCGCCGCAATGAATCAGTCCATTCAGAAAGGTGCCGGTGGTGATCACCACCGCACCCGCGAACACCGTGCGCCCATCGCGCAGCCGCACCCCGCGCAGCGCCGCGGACCCATCCGGCTCATCGAGGACCAGGTCCACCACTTCCGCCTGCTTGATGTGCAGATTCGCCTGCGACTCCAGCACCTGGCGCATCTTCACCCGGTACTGCCGCTTGTCGCACTGCGCCCGCGGCGACCACACCGCCGGCCCGCGCGAAGTATTCAGCAAGCGGAACTGGATCCCGACCGCATCCGCCACCTCGCCCATAATGCCGCCCAGCGCGTCCACTTCCCGCACCAGGTGCCCCTTGGCGATGCCGCCAATCGCGGGATTGCACGACATTTGCGCGATCAGGTCCAGATTGAAACTGAACAGCGCCGTCCGCAGCCCCATGCGCGCCGCGGCCATCGCCGCCTCGCATCCCGCGTGCCCCGCACCCACTACTACAACGTCGTAACTTTCCGTAAACCCCATAACCCTTCTATTCTAGAGCCTTGGCAGGAGATGTTATGGAACAGACAAAGATTGCTCTATTAGGGCTTGGACTGATGGGTTCAGGCATGGCGGGCCGCCTGCTCGACGCAGGCTACCCACTCAGCATCTGGAATCGCACCCCAGACAAGACACAGGCCCTGGCCGACCGCGGAGCCAAGGTGGCCAAATCTCCCCGCGAGGCGGCAGCAGGCGCGGAGGTAGTCATCAGTATGCTGGCCGATGTCCCCGTCTGCCGCGACGTATGGATGGGCCGGGGCGAGGCCCTGGTCGACGCCGCTCCGGGAACCATTTTGGTGGAATCCAGCACCGTCACCGTGGAGTGGATTGAGGAACTCGACCGGGCGGCCAAGGAGCACGGCTGTGAGCTGGTGGATGCGCCGGTCACCGGCAGCAAAGGCCAGGCTGAGGCCGGGCAGTTGCTCTTCCTGGCCGGAGGCTCAGCCGATCGCCGTGAACAAGATCACCCCCATCCTCAAGGCCATGGGCCGCGATGTCGTCCACGTTGGCCCGGTGGGCAGCGGTGCTCGCCTGAAGCTGATCAACAACTTCCTTTCCGGCTCGCAGGCCGCGGCCTTGGCCGAAGCCCTCTCCCTGATCGAGCGCAGCGGGCTGGACGGCGAGAAGGCGCTGGGCGTGCTCACCGAAGGAGCTCCCGGCAGCCCGATCGTTAAGCTGCTCAGCGGCCGCATGACCGAACGCCAATACGAGCCCCATTTCCTGCTCCGGCTCATGGCCAAGGACCTTCGTTACGCGGTCAGTGAAGCGGACCATGTGGACCTTGATCTGGATATGGGCAGGGCGGCCCTGCGCGTGTTCGAGCACGCCATCACCGCCGGCCAGGGGGAAGAGGATATGTCCGCCGTGGTCGAGCAATTCCGCATCCAGGCGCAGACACCAGGTGAAGAGAATGCTCGGCAAACTCTATGCCCGGTGGATGTACCGCTGGGAGACCGACCTCACCACCCGCGACACCAATCGCATCGTCCGCCCGGTGGAGTGGGGGTTCGATTGGCTGCAGGAGTTTGCCCAGTCTCACGGCTTCACCTTGCCTCGCACTCCGGCAGACGATGCCGCGGCGGAGCAGCGTCATGCTCCAGTTGAACGACTTCATCCTGCACCATCGCGCCGAGTTCTTCGCCTACCAGACTCCGCACGACTTCGTCCTGGAGGAGCGTCACCCGCAGCTTGTTTCCCACCAATGTCCGCCCCGAAACCCTGCAAGCAGGATGCCAGGTTTCGCCGGCTGGCCGCCGCCGGGCAGACTACCCAAGGCGGAATTTCTGCGCTTCACCTCGCCGGTGCGCACCCCCTATCCGGAAAACGATCTAGTCAACGCCCGCTGGTTTCCCGCGCCGCCGGAAAAGATGGCAGGCAAGCCGAAACAGGCGATCATCGTCATGCCGCAGTGGAATGCCGACGCCTTCAGCCACAACGCTCTCTGCTCCATCTTCAACCGCTTTGGCATTTCCGCCCTGCGCCTCAGCAAGCCCTACCACGACATTCGCCGTCCGGCAGAGCTGGCGCGCGCCGACTACGCGGTCAGCGCCAACGTCGGCCGCACCATCGCCTCCTGCCGCCAGGCGGTCATCGACATCCGTTGCTGCATCGACTGGCTGGAGCAGCAGGGCTACGAACAGTTCGGCATCCTGGGCACCAGTCTCGGCTCCTGTTATGCCTTTCTTGCCGCCGCGCTCGACAGCCGCATCCGCGTCGCCGCCTTCAATCACGCCTCCATGTCCTTCGGTGACGTGGTGTGGACCGGCCAAAGCACCCGGCACATCCGCGCCGCCTTTGAAGGCATCGGCGTGACCCAGCAGCGACTGCGCGATGTCTGGGCTGCCATCAGCCCCGTCGCATTACATGGACCAGTTTGCTGCCAACCCGAAAAAAGTTCTGCTGGTCCACGCCACATACGACCTGACTTTTCTGCCGCGAATACTCGCTCGCAGGTGATCGAGAACTTCCGCCGCCGGGGCATCGATTTCGTTTCCAAAGTGCTGCCCTGCGGCCACTACACCACCGGCGAAACCCCTACAAGTTCATGGACGGCTGGTACATCGGCTCCTTTATCTACTGTGCTTTCAAGCACTTAGCGACAGTTCCAGCCCTGCCGACTCCAGAGAAGGAGCTAATCGCTCGCTAGCTTACAAGGTAACTAAAAGTAACTTCTATCGCTTACAGCGCTTTTAGCGCCCAATTTATTTGGAAAAGTTCTCGCGAGTATCAAAGCCCCTGCCTGAGAACCAGAAGACCCGGCAGATCCCTCCTATCGCTGAGGCCCACAGGGCCGACCGCCAAACAGACTTGTCCAAATGAGCGGTGGGAGCCCCCGCATTCATGCGGGGGAAGGAGCGCTTTAGCGCTCCTGGAAAGAGTCTCGACACTAATCACGCGCTTTAGCGCTGGCAATGCCAAAGCCGTAAAGAGGTCAACAAAAATCGGGCCTTGGTGTTTGCGTGCCGGCCGACGAAGCAGCTTGCAGAACCGCCGGTTCCTGAAGGGTACGGGCTTCAGCCCGTACGTAAGTGACTAAAAGCAACTCCGGCTTCAGCCGCTGAGGGGACCGTTTTCCCTCGATGCGACTTTGCGGCTTGCAGAAAAACTCCTGCTTTGTGTCAGGGCACGACCTTAGTCGGGCCGTAGAGGCGCGGCAATTGAGGGCAATGTGCCTCTACTAAGCAAACAGCTTTCCGAGAAGTCCCTGAAGGGTACGGGCTTAAGCCCGTACGTAAGCGACTAAAAGCAACTCCGGCTTCAGCCGCTGAGGGGACCGTTTTCACCTCGATGCGACTTTATAGGCTGCGGGGAAACTCCTGCTTTGTGTCAGGGCCCGACTTTAGTCGGGCCGTAGAGGGGCGGCAATTGAGGGCAATGTGCCTCTACTAAGCAAACAGCTTTCCAAGAAGTCCCTGAAGGGTACGGGCTTCAGCCCGTACGTAAGTGACTAAAAGCACCTCCGGCTTCAGCCGCTGAGTGGACCGTTTTCACCTCGATGCGACTTTATAGGCTGCGGGGAAACTCCTGCTTTGTGTCAGGGCCCGACTTTAGTCGGGCCGTAGAGGGGCGGCAATTGAGGGCTTTAGCCCCTGAGGGCGATCTGCTTCAACTGCGAGGACCCGGATTTCCACCCACAAAACCACACCCGCAAATAGTCTAGAATCGCAACATGTCTGACCGTATGCGCCGTACGCTTGCCGAGGCCGATCCAGAGATCGCCGCGGCTGTCGATCACGAAATCCGTCGCCAGCACGAAGGCCTGGAGATGATCGCCTCGGAGAATTTCGTAAGCCAGGCAGTACTGGAGGCTGTCGGGTCAGTCTTCACCAACAAATACGCCGAGGGCTATCCCGGCAAGCGCTATTACGGCGGCTGCGAATACGCCGACGTCGTAGAGAACCTGGCCCGGGACGAGCCAAGCAACTCTTCGGCGCCGAGCACGTCAACGTGCAGCCCCATTCCGGCTCTCAGGCGAACGCCGCCGCCTACATGGCGGTCATCAACCCCGGCGACACCATCCTGGGACTTGACCTGGCCCACGGCGGCCACCTGACCCACGGCCACAAGCTAAGCTTCTCCGGCAAGCTCTACCGCGTGGTCTTCTACGGCGTTGCTAAGGAGACGGAGCGGATCGACTACGACCTCCTCGAAGCCACTGCTGAGCGTGAAAAGCCAAAGCTCATCATCGGCGGAGGCAGCGCATATCCCCGCATCATCGACTTCGCCCGCATGCGCCAGATCGCCGATAAGGTCGGAGCCTTGCTGCTGATCGATATGGCCCATTTCGCCGGCCTGGTGGCTGGCGGCGCTCATCCTTCACCGGTACCCCACGCCCACCTCGTCACCACCACCACGCACAAGACCTTGCGTGGTCCTCGTGCCGGCATGATTCTCTGCCAGCAGCAATTCGCCACCGCCGTCGATAGAAGTGTTTTCCCTGGCCAACAGGGCGGTCCCCTGGTGCACGTTATTGCCGGCAAAGCCGTAGCTTTTCGCGAGGCATTGGAACCAGGATTCAAGCAATATGCGCAGCAAGTGGTGCTAAATGCGAAAGCCTTGGCCGAAACCCTGATGGCCGAAGGCTACCGCGTAATTTCCGGCGGAACCGATACCCACCTGATGCTGGTGGATGTTTTTTCCCGCGGCATCCTGGGCAGCGAAGCCGAAAACGCGCTGCACGAAGCGGGCATCACCGTGAACAAGAACGCTATCCCTTACGACGTCAATCCGCCGATGAAGCCCAGCGGCATCCGCATCGGCAGTCCAGCCCTGACCACGCGCGGCATGGGAGAGCCGGAGATGCGCACCATCGCCAAGTGGATCACCGAAGCGTTAGACCAGCGCAATGACCCCCAAGCCCTGCGTCTCATACGAGGCCAGGTGTTGGAACTCGCCGAGAGCTTCCCGCTGTATGGCTGGTTACGTGTGCCCGAAACCGTGGCCGCCGAGTACGGCCCTAGGCGCTTTGGGAAATCATCCCTTGTCATCCCGCCTGCCCCGACGCACCGTGGGAGCCGAGGGACCTGCGGTTTGTTCTCATCCAAGACCCAGCGTTGACGTATATACGGTTCTTGTCCTTCACAGCCTGTACAAACCACGAATGACGGGTGCCCCATATCTCGCTCGTTTTACGCGAGATGTGGGATACCACAGCCCTAAACCAGCAACTCCCCGCTCCTATCAATTCCCAAGCACAGCAGACCGAATCTCAATCAACTTGGGCAGCACATCCCCCAACTCCACCGCCGGAGCGCCCCGCAATCCAAAAGCAAAATAAACCTTCCGGTAGAGCTGGTAGAGCTCCTCATACACGCGCACAGCCTTAGCCTCCGGCTGATACGTCTGGTATGGCAGACACATCTTCTCCTGCGCCTCTTCCACCGACTTGAAAGCCCCAGCCGCGAGCAGCGCGAAGATCCCGGATCCAAGGCTGGTAGGAATCCCATCCGGAACCAACACCGGCTTGCCCAGGACATTGGCATACACCTGGTTGAGCACAGGATTGTTCTGCGGCACGCCGCCCCCATTGATCACGCGATCCACCGGCACGCCATACTCGGCCATGCGCTCCAGGATAATCCGCGTGTGAAACGCAGTCCCTTCGATCGCCGCGAACAGTTCATCCTGGGCGGTGTGGACCAGGTTCCAGCCAAGGGTGATGCCGCCCAGTTCCGGATTGACCAGGATCGTGCGGTCGCCATTGTCCCAGCTCAGCCGCAGCAAGCCGGTTTGTCCTGGCCGATAATTTTCCAGCCCCGGCTAAGCTCCGCGACCTTGACATTCGCGCGACGGGCAATGGCTTCGAAAATATCTCCAGTAGCCGACAGCCCCGCCTCGATGCCGGTGTAGCCGGGATGCACACTACCCGGAACCACCCCACAGACGCCCGGAATCAGCGTCGTCTTCTGCTGCATGGCGATGATGCAGGTCGAGGTCCCGACCACGTTAACTACATCGCCCTCCCTGCACCCCGCGCCGATGGCATCCCAGTGGGCATCGAAAGCGCCCACAGGAATCGGAATACCCGCCCGCAAGCCCATCTTCTCCGCCCACGCCGGCGAAAGATGACCAGCCAGCGCATTCGGAGGTGTGATATTCGCCACCAAGCTTGTTGCGAATCCCATCCAACAGCGGATCTACCTTGGAAAGAAAAGCCTGCGACGGCAGCCCGTCCCACTTGGGATTCCACATCCACTTGTGACCCATGGCGCAGATGCTGCGCTTCACCAGCTTGGGGTCGGTAATGCCGCAGAGAGTCGCCGCCACCATGTCGCAGTGTTCGAAGGCGCTCGCCAACTGACCGCGCTTCTCCGGGTTGTGGCGCAGCCAGTGCAGCAGCTTGGCGAATCCCCACTCATGGGAATACACCCCACCGCACCATTCGATCGCTTCCAGATGCTCGGCGTGGGCGAGTTGCGGTAATCTGTTGCGCCTCGCCCTTGGCGCGATGGTCGCACCACAGATAGTAGTCATCGAGCGGCTGCATGCCGGCGTCGACCGGAACCACGCTCGAGCCGGTGGTATCGAGCGCTATAGCCTCGACCTGCTCGCCCGGGATGCCGGCTTTGGCCAGCGCGGCCCGCATGGCGCTGACCAGCCCCTCCATCTGATCGCGTGCGACTGAGTGGCGAAATCCGGGTCTTCCCGCTTCCGCTTCAGCGGATAGTTGGCCGACGCCGTGGCCAATCCACCCTTCTCTGTCCGGGCGCTGTCAAACAGCGTGACCCGAACGCTCAGTGTGCCAAAATCAACTCCTGCAACAATCGCCACCGTTAAGCCTGCTCCGCGTCGTGGTTGTACATGCTCCAGCCCAGGTAGCGCGTGGCCGCCTCGTGCACCGCACTGCCCACCTGCGAGAAATTGGCCGCGACATGATGCTCGAAGCCCTGCTCGCAGATGTAGTCGCAGCAGCTTCTGCAATCGCGGAATCTTGGCCACGCCGGCGCCGCCAAACGTTTCCAGAGGATCGTTGGTAAACTCCCCCTGCCCCACGTATCCCCGGATCTTGCCGTGGAAGTCATCGGTGGAGAAGCGCACATAGGTCATCGCCCCTGCCTTGACCCGGCCAACGCACGTGCCAAAGGTATTCTCCTTGCCCACCGTGCCCGCGATGATCGCCTGGAAGTCCATGACGACGTCTTTGAAGAAGTGCTTGGGCAGGTTGGAGCAGTGGAAGCACACGCACTTATCTGGATCGGAACCGTAATTGTTATTCCAATCCAGCAGCGCGCTCGGGGTCTCCGAAGCCAGGGCCAGGGCGTGCATGCTGATGGTCCCGCAAATGTCCACTTCGCAGGCGCTGGGGAAGAGGTTATCGCTCATCATGCTCATCACCGTGCAGGGCACCACGCCGAAGTATTCTTCGAGCGATGTCCAGCACTGAATCGCGCTCACCGTGCAATACGTCTGCTGCATCCACTGCTCGATCACCACGCCCAGCTTGCTCATCTTGATCAGCGCCGCGATCGGGATATTGTTCGTCGACACATACTTTTGAATCGCCGCCAGCTTGCTCTGCACCGCGTCGTCGTTGTCCTTCAGCCGCTCGATACGGCCCAGGACTTCCGAAAGATCGAGCGTATCCACCGAGATCCCGCTCCGCTCCAGCAGCTTCTCGCTGTAACGAACCGTGTTGAACGCCGCCGGGCGCGCCCCGATAGCGCCCACGCGCAAATTGGTAAAGCCCCGCACCACCCGGCAAACCGAGGAGAACCAGGCCAGGTCCTTGCGAAACTCATCGGAGTCAGGCTGCACCGTATGGTTCGCCGTCAGCGAGTACGGAATACCGTACTGCATCATGTTGTTGCAGGCCGACATCTTGCCGCAAAAGCTGTCGCGGCGATGGGAGATCTTCATATCCGCCGCCCGGTCGGGAGTCGCCTGCACCAGCACCGGAACCTTCAGCGTAGAGTGGCGCAAGGCATCGACAATCCCGCGCTCTTCGCCAAAATTGGGAAGTGTAACAATGACGCCATCAATCTCATCGCGATGCTTGCGGAAGAGATCGCCGCAAAGACGCGCTTCCGTCGGCGTTTCGACAGCGCCGAACTTCGACTCTTCCGGAGTCAAGGCAATGGTACGGATCCCATCCGCCGCCAGCACTCTCAGAATCTCTTCGCGGCCCGTCTTCGCCAGCTGGTCGGGAAAAAAGCCGCGGTTGCCTACAATCACGCCGAACGTCATCTGTTTCGCCATTGTTATTTCCTTCGCTTGTTAACCGTGTGCTTGGGGCGAAAGCCGATGGTATAACCCAGGCCGGCGATTGTGAGCAGCCCACCCCACCAGATCGGTGCATGAAGATTGCTCAGCACCGGAGGATTGGGCAGCGGGTGACTAAGTTCCCAGATACCGGTGCTCATGATCACCACGCCATAGGCCAGCAACAGTACACCCGCAAACCACCAGATAGAAAAGGACTCTCGCATCGACCCGGCTCCTTACCAGAAAATGATGTTGAGGAAGACGAAGACCACAGCCACTGCCCCCGCCCACACAATCGGGCGCTGGTACCAGTGGTCGTCGTGTTCCTTGGGAAGTACGGAAGCACCGTAGACCAGCCCCTCCAGTTCCGCTACCGGCCGGGGTTTGGTCATGTAGCTGACCACCACCGTAACCAGCACGCAGACCAACCACGCCCAGAGAGCGCGATAAACATTCTCCGCCATATCTTTGGCGTCGGGGGAAAGGGCCACGTAGCGCAAGGCATGCGGATCGTGCTGCACCCACAGCCAAAGGCTAATCGACGTCACTGTACCGGCCAGCAATCCCCAAAATCCGGCCTCTTTGGTCGCGCGCTTCCACAGCATGCCCAGGATCACGGTTCCGAACAGCGGCGCGATGAAGAAGCTGAAGAGTTGCTGCACGTAATCCATGATGCTGGCTGCATGCTGCACCAGGTACGCCGTGCCCGACTGAGACCAGCACGCCGATCAGGGTGCTCCAGCGGCCCATGGCTACGTAGTGCCGATCGGTAGCCTTCTTGTTTAGAAAGGCTCCGTAGATGTCATACGTCCACACCGTCGAAAATGCGCTGACATTGCCCGCCATTCCAGACATGAAGCCGGCGATCAGAGCCGTAACGCCCAGCCCCAGCAGGCCGGGCCCGCAGTAGCGCACCAGCATCAGAGGAAGAACTTCGTTGAAGCTGTGCTGGCCGGTCTTGACCGCGATGTCCTGCGCCACCAGGTGAAAGGGAAGCACGGAAAGGGCCAGCAGGCCGGGCAGGATCACGATAAAAGGCACGGCCATCTTGAACGCCGCGCCGATCACCGGAGCCATCCTGGCGGACCGGATGCTATCGGCGGAGAGCACCCGCTGCACGACCAGAAAATCCGTCGTCCAGTAGCCGAAACTGACCACGAAGCCCAAGCCAAAGACGATTCCGAACCAGTTCACGCCCATGGGATTGGTGTTGAAGTGGCCCAGCGTCGACCACAGGTGCACATAGTCGGAACGGCCCAGGTTGGTTGCAATCTGCTGCCGCAGGTTGCTCCAGCCACCCACCTCGATCAAACCCAGAATTGGCACCAGCAGGGCGCCCGCCCAGATGAGCAGGAACTGCAGAATCTCGTTGTAGATCGCCGACTTCAGTCCGCCCAGCGCTACATATACCGCTACGGTGATCGAGGAAACCCAGATGCTGAAGTTCAGGTCCCAACCCAGAACCACCTTCATCACAATGGCCATCGAGTACATATTGATGCCGCTCATGAGGATGGTCATGAATGCGAAGCTGACCGCCGAGAGGGCTCGTGCCCCGTCACCGTAACGAAGCTTCAGATATCCCGGGACCGAGTGGGTCTTCGAGATGTAGTAGAACGGCATCATCACGATGCCCAGAAACAGCATCGCCGGAATAGCGCCGATCCAGTACCAGTGCATGGCCAGGATTCCATACTGGTAGGCAGATCCGGCCCAGCCCATCAACTCCAGCGATCCCAGGTTGGCGGAAACGAAGCTCAGCCCGGCGATCCAGGCCGTCATCTCGCGCCCGGCCATGAAGAATTCTTCGCTGGTGTTGGAGGAGCCCCGGAGATAGAAGCCGATGAAGACCACGATCGCGAAGTAAATCGCGATGACCAGGACGTCGATCCAGTTCAGGCGCGCAAGCTGGGTAGAGACCGCCAGCGCCAGAGTTGTCACCATAGATTAGCCAGTCCTAGTCGTCGCATCATTTCTCCTGTCCATAGGTTGCGTTGGCGCCGTGCTTGCGAAAATAATGCCGATCCAGCAGCGCCTGGGAGACCCCCCCACAGCTCTGCCGCAGAGTAGCCGTAAAATACGCCATACGGGCGACCGTTTCCAGAACAGCCGCGTGGTGGGCCGCGTCGAGCGGCGTTTTACCCCAGCAGAAGGGCGCGTGGCCGGCCACCAGCACCGCCGGAACGGCATGCGGATCGAGACCCTGAAAGCGGCGCGTAATCGCCAGACCCGTGTTGTGCACGTAATCTCCGCCAATCTCCTCTGCCGTTAACTCCGCGGTGACCGGAACCGGGCCGTAGAAATAATCCGCATGGGTGGTGCCGTAAGCGGGAATTTCGAGCCCCGCCTGGGCCCAGGCCGTGGCATATTCCGAGTGCGTATGGACCACCCCGCCGATGTCAGGAAACTCTTTGTAAAGCAGAAGATGCGTTGCCAGGTCAGAGGAAGGGCGAAGCTTGCCATCGACAATCCTGCCGTCCATGTCGGTGACCACCATGTCGGTCGCAGCCATCGCCGTATAGTCAACCCCGCTGGGCTTGATGACCACCAGCCCACGGTGGCGGTCGATGCCGCTGGCGTTCCCGAAGGTAAAGAGAACCAGCCCGCGGCGAACCAGCTCCAGGTTGGCCTCGAGAACCTGCTCCTTCAGCGTGTCCAGGCCACTTATGTCGGTGGTTTTCGGCATAGGGAACAAAATAACAGACGATGCAAACGTTTACTCGCGCTCTGACCTTAGGAGAATCAGGCACACCCCGTCAAGCAGAACGTCCGCAGCATCGTCCAACCTGCAGCTCTGTCGATCCCCTATAACAGCTGCTGAGGTGAGCGCTACCCTCCCCTTCTTATCCCACCTGCCCCGGCGTGCCGTGGGAGGAACTGACTTTCCTCTGGCAAGTTAAAGGAGCAATGACCCGGCCTCCTGCACCAGCAAAGAAGGTCGGGGTGCCCCATTCAAGCCCCGTTTTTGGGCTTGAGTGGGATACGCAGCACTCAATGGACCCCAACCCTGAAATTTGTCATCTCGACCCGGGGTAGCGACGCGTTGGGACCTGCGGTCCCTCATCGGTGCTCGCACGCAACTAATTGGTTAAGAAGTGGGGGAAGCGGTTAAGAAGTAGGAGTGTGTACGGTGGCGTTGGCCCATATCGCCCGGACGGCTTTGCCAAAGGCGCTATATTCCTTGATTCCGTTGGAGCAGAGCTCGATCACCACCCAGCGATCGTCCAGGATCTTGGTCTTGGAAGCGTAAGCGATCCGCCAGCGTTCAAACTCCGTTCCAGAGTTCTGGCGCAGATATCGCCACATCTCACCGTCGGCCTTACCGCCCGAAGCGCTCGCCACCAGCACCGGCTCGTGATCAGGCCTTCCGTGCTGCACTGCGTGTGCCGCCATGGCTCCTCCCCGGATCATGCGCGTGATTTCAAGCTCGGCTTCCAGCAGTGTACGGGCGATCACATTCGCCTGAACGTCTTGCCCGACATATGCCCGGCAGAAGTAGCCGAAATGCTGTTCCATTGAATCACCTCTGATAAGCTACGCGATCTAGTCTTCTTAGGAGAAGAAGGAAAGAAACGCAGAGGTTACGTTTGGCCATTGCCCCTCGTGCTGTCTAGGTGACCTACTGCTGTTGCTGTTGCATTTGCTGTAGATGCAGCAACTGCGCGGCCGGCGCTGGAGGTTCCTGGGCTCGTTCCACCAGGATCGACCAGTCTTCCGGGACTGGCATATCGCGGTCCAGCGGCGGCAAATCAACATATTTCGACACTTTGACTGCCACGTAAAGCTCACTCTCCTTACTGCCCCGATAGATACCACGCGTCGGCGGTACATCCGCGTAATCCCTTCCCAGCGCTGTGCGTATATACCGGTTGTGCGCCAGCAAATTATTTGTGGGGTCAAAACCTACCCAGCCCACCTGGGGCAAGAAGGCCTCTACCCAGGCGTGCGTAGCGCCCGCGGTCGAGCGGTCAGCATTCTCCTCGCCATGATAAAGATAGCCGCTCACGTAGCGGCAGGGAATACCCACGTGACGTACCAGGGCAATCATGGTGTGAGCAAAGTCCTGGCATACCCCCTTTCTGGATGCCAGCGCCTCGTCGATCGGCGAGTTGACGTGCGTGCTCCGCGGATCATAGTCGAACCAGTGATAAAGCGAGGCATTCAATTGCCGCAATAGCACCAAAGGATCGTCACGGCGGCGCACATCCAGTAGCTTTGCCAGATCGAGCAGCGCGGCCGACGGTTTCGCGAATTCACTCGGCAGCAGCATCTCGGAGAAATCCCCCAGCGAGACCAACGAATCCAGTTCATCCCAGGCTCCGGGGCGGAGCAAGTGCGGAATCTCGGGCAGCGGCTGCTGCTCCACCAGCGCCTCGGCGACCATCACCAACTGCGAGTGCTCCCCAGGGATATCGAAGTGATGGACGTTGTTGCCCAGGTGATCGCGATAGGAGAAAACCCGGCAACGGGGGCTTACCGACAAGGAGAACGAGAGACAGCGTTGATTGTTATCGCTGCGCGGGTGCATCCGCGCTTCCATGAGGCTTTCACTTACCTGGTCCGCGTAAAGGAACTTGGTCAGGTGCCGTATCAGATAAAAATCCATCGCCTGTCAAACTCCTTGCCCTCAAAAAATGACTACATCGCGAGAGCAGCTTGCACCGAATATTGAATGTAGAAACGGTAAATCAGATCGTGCGTCTGCCGGCATTGTTGCAGGATGTTATTCAAGTAAGCCCCTGCGTCCTGGGCGAGAATGTCATCCACTTCGACAAAGCTGAGCGAGGCCTGCAGCTTGCCGGAGACCCTCGACAAATCGTCCACCGGCATCCTTCCGCTGGACGCACGTACAGCGACCAGCGCCTGGCGCAGGCAATCGACGGAATATCTTAGGGAGTGTGGGAATTGCGGGTTCAATAATAGAAATTCCAGGATCCACTCGGCGGAAAGGTCCGCCGTGTACACCTTGCAGTAGGCTTCGAAGGCCGTACAACAACGCAGCAACCCGACCCATTCCTGGTACTGACTTCCTTCTGCCGCCGCTTCCGGCGTACTGAGAAGTTCCGGTTGATACAGGGCGAGCAGGTTCGCGATAGACGATGCCCGCTCCAGGTAGCGGCCCAATTGAATAAACTGCCACTCTTCGCCGTGACTCATGGTGGTGTCGCTGACCCCCTGGAATAGATGGACCCCGTCGATCACCGCCGGAAGGAAGTCGCTCAGCCGTGTATTGAGTCCATACTCTGATTGTGGTTGGATCACCCAGTGGTACATGCGGTTCAATTGCTGCCACTGCTCAGAGCTGATCTCGTCGCGTACCTGGCGCGCATTCTCCCGTGCCTCGATCAGGCAGGAAGTCACCGACGCTGGAATATCCGCGTCGAACGTCAATGAATGGACAAGTTGGTAATAGTCATTGTTCCAGGTAACCCCTTGTGGGTTTCCCAGAGCAGCCAGGACTCGCTTCCATCGTCCCTCCGCGCTGGTGCTGGACTTGTCCAGCATGAGACCCATATTCACGTCGAGCATGCGCACCGTATGCTCGGCGCGCTCAAGATAGCGGCTCATCCAGTAAAGACTGTCTGCTACGCGAGAAAGCATATGGTCCCCTAGTCGGTTAAAACCCAGGTATCTTTACTGCCGCCGCCCTGCGACGAGTTCACCACCAGCGAGCCTCTCCGCAACGCCACGCGCGTGAGTCCTCCGGGAACAATGCGCACCTTGTCGCCATACAAGATATAAGGCCGCAGGTCCACATGCCGGGGTTCGATGCCGTTCTCCGTCAAACAGCCGGCGCGGGAGAAGTCGAGCGTAGGCTGGGCAATGTAATTGCGCGGGTTGGCTTCGATCATGCGCTTGAACTCATCGCGCTGCTCGGCGGTGCTGTGCGGTCCGATCAGCATTCCATATCCACCCGACTCCCCCACCGCCTTTACGACCAGCTTGTCGAGGTTTTCGCAACAGTACTTGCGCTGTTTAGGGTCGGTCATGAGATACGTTTCGACGTTATTCAGGATCGGCTCTTCGCTCAGGTAGTAGCGGATGATTGCCGGCACATAAGCATAAACAGCCTTGTCGTCGGCGATGCCGGTGCCGAAGGCATTGGCCAGGGTTACATTGCCGGCGCGATAGGCATTGAACAGGCCGGCCACGCCCAGGATGGAGTCGGAGCGAAACGCCAGCGGGTCGATGAAGTCATCGTCGACCCTGCGGTAGATCACATCCACGCGCTTCAGGCCGGCAGTGGTGCGCATGTACACCACGTTGTCGTGGATAACCAGGTCGCGTCCTTCCACCAACTCGATGCCCATCTGCCGGGCCAGGTAGGTGTGCTCGAAATAAGCCGAGTTGTAAACGCCTGGCGTCAGCAACACGATCGAGGGATCGTGACGTCCCTCGGGCGCCAGCGATCGCAGGGTGCTCAACAGCAACTGCGTGTAGTGTTCGATGGGCTGCACGCCGTAGTCGCGAAACAATTGGGGAAATGTTCGCTTCATTACCCGGCGGCTGGTTAGCATGTAGGAGACGCCGCTGGGTACCCTGAGGTTGTCTTCCAGCACCACAAATTCACCGCTGCTCAGGCGAAGAAGATCTGTACCCGTCACTGTGATATAGACGTTCCGGGGAACCTGCAGGCCGCGCATTTCTCTGCGAAACTGCCGGCAGCTGTAGACGATCTCGCGCGGCACATGGCCGTCGTTGAGAATCTTGCCTTCGTTATAAACGTCGTGCAGAAACAAGTTCAGGGCGGTGATGCGCTGGGTAAGCCCCTTCTCGATGTGTAGCCATTCTGCGCCGGTGATGATGCGCGGCAGCAAGTCATAAGGGAAAATTCTTTCCGTTCCTTCTCCGTGCCCATACACGTTGAAGGTGATGCCCTGGGTGAGAAAAGACAGGTCGACTGAGCGCTTGCGGCGCGCGATCTCCTCCGGCGGAAGGTTGAGAAATGTCTCCAACGCAGCGGCGTAATGCGGTCGTACCAGGCCGTCCTCAGAAAACATCTCGTCGTACGTATTGTCGAGGACATAGTCCTTCAGTAGCGGATTGGCAAACGTGCTGGGGCGGGCTAATTCCATTTGGCCATCCTGGCTCACTGCTTGAATCCTGTTGTGGCTTCGGTCGGCACTTCGTCGCTGATCACATTGAATTGTGTGAGGTTAGCGATCCCGAACGAGGTAGTGATGGCTACATCGGAGGCATCCCGTCCCACGGCCATCAACACCCGGCCGATGCGCGGGTGATTATGCCGTGCATCCACCGTCCACCAGCGGTGGTCCAGATACACCTCGAACCACGCGCTAAAATCCATGGGTGTAAAGGTCGGCGGTATCCCAATATCCCCGAGGTATCCGGTCACATAACGCGCCGGGATGTTGAGGGCGCGGCAGAACGTCACAGCCAGGTGCTGAAAGTCGCGGCATACTCCAACCCGCTCGGTGAACACATCCAGTGCAGTCTTAGTAGAACGGGCATGCTGATAGCCAAAAGCAACCTTGGAATACACCCAATCGCAAACGGCGCGGACCCGGCTCCACCCTGGAGCCGCATCGCCAAACAACTCCACCGCGATGTTAGAGAGGCGGTCCACCTCGCAGTAGCGGCTGTTGAGCAGGTAGATCAGGGTTTCGTTGGGTAGATCCGCCACCGGATGCTCGGTTGCATCCAACGGCGAAGGGTCTTCCATGCCGGAGTCTTCAATCAGAGTAGAACCCGTCAGTTGGATATGGCCGGTGGGGGCCACAAACCTCGAGCAGCGGTTGCCAAAGGTGTCGATATAGTTGGTGATGGGAACCGCCGGATCCAGCTTCAGCTCGTCGGGCTCGAGCAGGTCTGCCTGCCGCGAAGGATGCACATGGAGCATCGCGACGATGGTAACGGGAGCGGGGATGTTGAAACCGATGTCATAACCTAAGCGAATAAGCATTGCACTCCCTCGATCGAGCCCTGAAGAGCGAATCGCCCAGGGTCTCACCCCCGGGCAAGTTCGACAGGAACGACAAGGTCCTTGTCGCAAAAATTATGATGCTAAAGCAAAGGCAGGGTAGCCCTAAATAAAGAACTGTGCCCTGAACAGGCTTTTTCCTCAAGAAAAAGCCTCCTTAACCGTCGCCTGGAGCCTCCCCGTGATCCTGGCCTTTGCTCAAAAAAGCTATCAGACAATTAGAAGCGGTTCCTACTTGTTTCTATGGTTATACCGCGTTCCCCGAAAATGCTCTAGCATTCAGGCTGGAGATCAAGAATGACCTATTGTTTGGGCATCATGACCCATGACGGCCTTGTGATGGCGTCCGACTCCCGAGCGAATGCCGGCTTTGACCAGGTGAACGTCTGCCAAAAGATGCACACCTTTCTCCAGCCGGGAGAACGCGCTTTCGTCATCCTGACCAGTGGAAACCTATCACTGACCCAGTCTGTAGTCACCCTTTTGCGCAACGATTTCGAATCCGGAGAGGGCTTGGCGAAGGCCGAATCCATGTACGCGGCCGCCCGTATTGTAGGGGACTGCGTTCGCCGGGTCTCGGATATGGATCGCGCCGCATTGGAGAAGGACGACTTCAAGTTCAACATCCACCTCCTGTTAGGCGGTCAGGTCAAAGGAGAGAAACCGAACCTCTTCCTGATCTACCCCCAGGGAAACCCCCTGAGCGCCACCGAGGATTCACCCTATTTGCAGATTGGCGAGGTTAAATATGGACGGCCCATCCTCGATCGCGGCATTGAGTTCGGTTCCACCAGCCTGGACGTCGCGGGAACCTACGCATTGTTGTCGCTGGACGCCGCGATGCGTTCGAATGTGACGGTGGGACCGCCGTTGGAAGTCCTTCTATATCAGAATGACAAGCTGGAGTTCGACCGCTATCGGCGCTTCAAGGCGGATGACCCTGAACTGGACCTCATGCACGCCTGCTGGGAGCAGACCTTGCGTCGCGCCGTCGAGGAGCTACCCACGCTTCGTTTCGCCGCCCTGAAGTCCAACCCCTCGTTTTGAACTATCTCGATCCCTGCAAATGACGGGTGGCCCATATCTCGCTCGTTTTTCGCGAGATGTGGGATGCCACGACTCTTGATCGCTAAGGGCATCGGGTGAATCGAGTGTTCGGGGGAAAGAGCATTGCTATCCCTCATCTCGCGAAAAACGAGCGAGATATGGGCCACCCGTCATTTGCCAGGGCATCGCTAGAGCCCTAGAGAATATAGCGCGATAAATCCTGGTCCTTGACGATCGAAGCCACCATGGCTCGCACGTACTCCGGATCGATCAGAACCACCCGCTCGTGGCCGTCTGCCGTCTCCACGTCGCTCACCGGCAGGGGCACGGTGGCGCCGTTTTCCGCGGCCGAAGCTGCAATTTCGATCAGCGGCCCCTCGGCGGAATGGCCCTTCATGATGTCGGGCGCCATGAAGCTGATCTCGTCCAGCACCCGCTCCATGATGGTGTGTAAGCGGCGCGCGCCGATGTTCTCTGTGGTCTCATTCACCCGAAACGCGAACCGCGCCATCTCTTCCAGCGACTCCTTGGTAAACCTGAGCTTCAAACCTTCGGTCTCGAGGAGCGCCGTGTATTGCTTGGTAAGCGACGACTTGGGTTCGGTAAGAATGCGGACAAAGTCTTCCACTGTCAGCGATTGCAGCTCCACGCGGATAGGAAAGCGACCCTGTAGCTCAGGAATCAGGTCGCTCGGCTTCGAAACGTGGAATGCCCCGGCCGCAATAAAGAGGATGTGGTCGGTCCGCACCATGCCATACCTGGTATTAACGGTCGTCCCTTCGACGATGGGCAGAATGTCTCTTTGCACGCCCTCCCTCGATACATCCGGACCGTGACCGCCTTCCCGGCCGGCGATCTTGTCGATCTCGTCGAGAAAGATGATGCCCGAATTCTCCACCCGTTCGACGGCCAACCGCGTTACCTGGTCCATGTCGACCAGACGCGTCTCTTCTTCCTGCACCAGGTACTCGAAAGCCTCGCCGACCTTCATCTTGCGCTTCTTAGTGCGCTGGCCGAAGAGGTTAGGCAGGACGTCTTTGAGGTTGATATCCATCTCCTCGACGCCCTGATTGGAGATGATTTCAAACGACGGTGTGCTGCGTTCACGCACATCGATTTCCACCGTGCGATCATCCAGCTTGCTTTCACGGAACTGCTGCCGCAGCTTCTCGCGGGTGCGGTTGTGGCTTTCCTGGCTTGCCGGGGGAAAGTTCGTGCCATCGATAACCACCGGACCCGGCGCGGAGTGGGTACCACTACCCGGCGTGTTGGTGGCGGCTGGCGACGGTGGCAGTAGAAGGTCCAGCAAGCGCTCTTCGGCGTTGAGTTCGGCCCGGTCTTCCACTTCCTCCAGCTTTTCCTCGCGAACCATGTCCACGGCGATTTCCACCAGGTCGCGAATCATCGATTCCACGTCGCGCCCGACATAACCCACCTCTGTGAATTTGGAGGCCTCTACCTTCATGAAGGGCGAATTCGTGAGTTTCGCCAGGCGTCGTGCAATCTCTGTCTTGCCCACGCCGGTGGGCCCAATCATGATGATGTTCTTGGGCATGATCTCTTCGGCGATGTCGGGCGGCAGCTTCTGCCGGCGCATACGGTTTCTCAGCGCGATCGCGACGGCCCGCTTGGCGGCGCGTTGCCCTACGACATGCTTGTCCAGCTCAGCTACGATCTCCCGCGGCGTGAGGTCTTCGAGCGAGAGTTCCAGCTCTTCTGCGGTTCCTGGTAAGAAAATAGCCATTTGCCTGCTCCTTCTAGTGAAGGGTACGAGTTACGGCGTAGCCCGTACCCCTCCGCCAGCGAGTTTCCTCGAAGCATCGCTAGCCGTGCAGTTCTTCAATCGTGATTTGATCGTTGGTGTAGATGCAGATCTGGCCCGCGATGCGCAACGACTTCTCCGCAATGGCCCGCGCCGGCAATTCGGAATTCTCGACCAAAGCCCGGGCCGCCGCCAGCGCGAAACTGCCACCGCTGCCGATGGCCGCAATCCCCTCATCGGGCTCGATCACATCTCCCGAACCGCTGATCAGGAAGGTCTGCTTCAGGTCGGCAACCACCAGCAAGGCCTCCAGGTTACGCAGCATCTTATCGGTACGCCAATCCTTGGCCAGCTCTACCGCCGACCGCCCCAGGTTGCCGGCATACTGCTCCAGTTTGGCCTCGAAGCGGCTAAAGAGCGAGAACGCATCCGCCGTCGAGCCGGCAAACCCAGCCAGGATCTTGTCCTGATAGAGGCGTCGGATCTTACGCGCGCTATGTTTGATCACACTGTCGCCCAGGGTGACCTGGCCATCGGCCGCCATCACCACGCTTGAGTTTCGCCGGACGCACAGAACGGTCGTGGAGCGAATGCGCCGGGCATCGGAGCGGGATTTTGCGGAAGAGGCGGCTCGCGGAACGGCGATCGCCGTCGAGCTTCGGACAGCAGACGAACGAATGGACATCTTTTGCCAGTATAGCGCAGCCCTCCTTGCACAATTTGTGCCGGGGTGATGTTGCCGAATGGGGTCCAGCCCCTCACCCTATCTCCCCGGAGGTGCTGGCCTGCGATATCCTGCATCGTGTACCCCTATTTGAGCTGGAGCTTTCATGAATAGCTTCCCGTTGCGCGACTCCCAGCTCTTTGGCACCTTTGCCGCAGTTGGAGTCTGCCTGGGGGGCATGGCCGCGTACGCACTTCTTCGCCGCCGCGTCAGCCCCGACGAAGAGGAGCGCAAGCGCAGGGATCTGCTGGTCCAGCAGGGTCGAATTATCGATGCCACCGTCATCGACATCTCCGACCTCACTGCCGAAGAGAGCGGCCGGCCCAACGGGATGCAGCTGATTCTTTACAAATATGAGGCGGCGGGGGTGGTCTACGAGTGCTCCCAGGACGTGACCATGCTGCGGCACATTGTCAACATTTATGACTGCCGGCTGGGCTTTCCCGCATCGGTTCGCTACGACCCGCACAACCCTGGCAACTCCCTGATTGTGGCCGAAGGCTGGAGTGGTTTGCGCGATACGGCCAATTCCGTTCCCCTTCACGGACGCACCAAAGACCCAGCTCACTCGCTAAGATAGCCCTTGCTTTCCCCTCTACTGCCCCTGCCGGTACACTATATGTATGCACGTTCATGGCGGGGGGTCGGAGAAGACTCAGCGTATTTTACGCATCTCGCTGCTGGCCACGCTGGGATATGTAGCCCTGACCTTCGTAGCCGGAGTGCGTGCTCATTCCCTCGCCTTGATCTCCGAGGCAGGCCATAACGTATCCGACTTTCTCGCGTTGCTGCTTTCTTTCGTCGCCGTCTATTTTCAGACTCGCCCGCCGACCGACCAAAAAACCTTCGGCTACCAGCGTGCCGGTGTCCTGGCCGCCTTTCTCAACGCGTTGACGCTAGTGCTGATCGCCATCTGGATCGCCATTGCGGCCATCCACCGCCTGAGTGAGCCGGTGCAAGTCCAACCCCGGTTGATGATGATCGTCGCCGCGGCCGGCGTCCTGATGAACGGCGTGATTGCCGCCCTGCTTTGGACCACCTCGCGCGACGTCAATATCCGCAGCACCTTCATTCACATGCTGGGCGACACGCTCTCGACCGCCGCCGTCATTGTCGGCGGCGCCGCTATCCTGTTCACTGGCCACAACTGGATCGATCCTGTTCTCTCCCTTCTGATCGCCGCCCTGATTCTCTGGAGTTCGCTTTCCATCGTGCGCGAGACATTGAACATACTTTTAGAGGGAACACCGCGCGGATGCTCGCTAGCGGAGATTCGGGTCTCGCTTCAGGCCATCGAGGGAGTCGAAGATGTGCACGACCTGCACGTCTGGAGTCTGGGATCGCAGACCCATGCCTGTGCCACGCACATCATCATCGCCGACATCCCGCCGTCGGAGAGCGCCCACATACTGGAACAGGTGCAAGGGGTCCTGCGGCAAAAATTCCGTATTTACCATTCCACGGTTCAATTTGAATGCGTCGATTGCGAGGTCGCGCATGGTTGTTCTCCGCCGCCTGAAGTCGACGTGCACGACCACTCCGGCCACGACCACTCCCACGCCCACTCCCACTAGAGCCCGTCTCTTCGGTCACGAGTGCCAAGGTTTGCCACACCGGCAACAAATGCTGGGTGCCCCCTTTGCCTCGATTTCCTGCAGAGGCTTGTGGCGTTGATAAACTCCATGCGCCTTTCCTTAATGAAAAGCGCACACGTGGACCTCTCTAGCACAGCGTGGCAGGAATCGGGGTCAAGCCGTCCTTTGGCTTGAGTGGGATAACGGCTCTCGATGGGTCGCTTTCCATTCGCCATGCAAGCTAAGGGAAACAAGAATCCTGCCGTTGTTCCGTTAGGAGTTTCTTGGTATACGCCGGCCGGTTTTCGCGTGTCAAAAGGCCTTGTCCGGCTGCGACTGGTAGATCTCGGCGACTCGCTTCAGGGTGTCGATCTCGCTGACCGGTTTGTCATCGCGAATGCGCAGGATGCGCGGGAAGCGCAGGGCAAACCCGCTGTCATGGCGATCCGATCGCATCACATTGTTAAAGGCGACTTCCAGGACCACCAGCGGCTCCACGGCTCGCACGCTCCCGAAATCCTCCAGCGTGTGTTCCAGAAAGAACTGGGTTAGCCGGGCAATTTCCGCATCGGTCACCCCGGAGTACGCCTTGCCGACATTGCGCAGCACCTCGCCGTCGCGGACCGCAAAGGTGTAGTCGCTCAGCCATCCCGCCCGTTTTCCGTGTCCATACTCTGCCGCTGTCACGACAACGTCGAGTGTGGCCAGTTCGCGCTTCAGCTTGAGCCAGGCCAGACCACGCCTACCGGGTTGGTAAGTGCTATGCCGGGCCTTCAGCATGACACCTTCATTGCCCCGGGCCCGTGCGTCCACGTAGGCCTGCTCCAACTGCTCTACGCTCTCCAGTTGGACGGCAGGGGCAAGCACCAGCCGGGCGAAACTGTCCTCCGGTGCCGCAGGTTCAAAGAGCAACTCCGTCTGCTGCCCGCGGCCGGCCAAACGGCTGCTCACCCGGGTTCGGAGCTGCTCTCGCTCCACCAGCTCTTCCAGTGCGTGCCGGCGTTGGTGCAAGGGTTTGTCCATCCAAGGTTCGCCGTGGGCGTAAAGCAGATCAAAAGCCATAAACACCACGGGGGTGGCCTCGCGCATTTCGGCTGTGACCCGCTTGCGGCCCAATCGTGCCTGCAGAGAGGAGAACGGCAACGCACGCTCCCGGCTCCAGGCGAGGATCTCACCATCCAGCACCAACGGCTCTTCGAAGCCGGCAAAGGCCTCAACAATTTCCGGGAAACTGGCAGTCATATCCTCCCGCGAGCGCGAGTAAAGCACCACGCGTCCGGGATGCTCGGGCGAGCCACAGTGAATCTGCGCCCGGACGCCGTCGTACTTATCTTCCAACTGGGCCTCTTTGATGACTGGCTCGCCGGGCTGCACCTCGGTCAGGTCAGATTTAGCCTCTTCGGCCACCTCAGTGGTGAACCGCTGCAAGGCCTCCTCTACCGTCTCCACCGGGCTGGCCAGCATGAAGCCGAGAGGATGAAAGAGCTTCATCCGCGCCTCGGCTAGCCGGCCACTGGCTGCCAGCTCCAGCACCTCGGGAAGATTGCCATTGAGCATCCTGGCCCGTCGCACGTCGCCCATGGAGGCGCCGTAAGCAGCGGCGATCGCCTCCTCCACCAAGCTGACCTGGATCCCGGTGCGCATATCCCCCAGGATGATCTTGATCAGGTACTTGGCCTCGAGCGGCGTTGCCTTCTTGAGTAGCTCCAGAGTGAGTTGTTGTTTCCTGGCCGGCTTCGCGGCATCGGCGATCGCAGCAAAGGCCTCGGCCACTTCGGGCAGCGAGAGGGTCGACGCCGCGGTTGCTCGTCCTTGCAAAAGGTCCTGTGCTGCGCCGCCCAGGTCGCCATGCCGCAGGTAAGCCGCATGCATCGCGGCTTGGTTGGCCCCGGAGAGCTCGGCGAGGACACGACTCAGCGCCGCCCCGCCCACCTTCAGTTCGCGGCCATCCGTTTCCGGGAAAGGCACTCCAGCCAGGTACAGCGCCGCCAGTCCCGCCTCAGGCACCGGAAGGGGGCGCAGATACTCAGCCATAAGCGCGCGCTTTTCGAGCTTGCTGCCGGTCTCGGCCAGGCGTTGGCACAGCTCTGCGAATTCGGTAAATGGGGCATGCATGGTCAGGTTCCCATTGAGATGCGGGGGCGGCCGAACCTGTTAAAATAAGACAAATGGTTCATCGCGTCGCCAATACGGTTCCTGTCCGGCACGCTCTTTCCTAGCGGCTCCCGCCGCCGTATGTCTCTTTGTTTCGCCTCGAAACGCAAAAGTTGACCGGAAAGGAACCCTATCATGTTGGATCGCCTGGAACAGATTGAAACCCGTTATGAAGATCTTGGGCGGCAGCTCGCCGACCCGCAGCTGGTGACCGACCAGCAAAAGTATCACAAGACCGCCAAGGCCCATCGGGACCTCGAAGCAGTAGTGGGAAAGTATCGTGAGCTCAAGCAGGCACAGCAGGGAATCGCCGATGCCAAAGGCATGCTGAACGAGAGACGATCGCCGAGCTTGCGGCCATGGCGCAGGAGGAGCTCACTCGCCTGGAGAGCACAGCTGCCGCACTGGAAGAAGAAATCAAGGTCATGCTGCTGCCCAAGGATCCCAATGACGAGAAGAACGTCATCCTCGAGATCCGCGCCGGCACCGGTGGAGACGAAGCCTCGCTCTTCGTTGCCGAGATCTTCCGCATGTACTCGCGTTTTGCCGAACAGCATCGCTGGAAGGTGGAGGTTCTTTCCCAGTCGGAATCCGGGGTGGGTGGTCTGAAGGAAGTGATTGCCATCATCGAGGGCAAGCGCGTCTACTCGCAGATGAAGTACGAGAGCGGAGTGCATCGCGTGCAGCGCGTGCCCGCCACCGAGACCCAGGGCCGCGTTCACACCTCGGCCATTACCGTCGCGGTTTTGCCCGAAGCCGAAGAAGTCGACGTGAAGATCGAGGCGAAAGACATTCGCATCGATACTTTTTGCTCTTCCGGGCCCGGCGGCCAATCGGTGAACACCACCTATTCCGCGGTGCGCATCACCCATCTGCCGACCAATACGGTGGTGAGCTGCCAGGACGAGAAATCGCAGATCAAGAATCGTGAGAAGGCCATGCGCGTTTTGCGCGCGCGGCTCTACGAAGTGGAAATGGATAGGCAGCAGGAAGCACTGGCCAAAGAGCGCAAGCAGCAGGTGGGCAGCGGCGATCGCAGCGAGAAGATCCGCACCTACAATTTCCCTCAGAACCGGCTCACCGACCACCGTATCGGTCTGACCAACCACCAGCTCGCGGAAGTGATGGAAGGCAGGCTCCAGCCGACCATCGACGCCCTCATCGCGCACTACCAGGCCGAGCGTCTGAAGGCTGAAACAGCCACTGTGGCATAACATGCCGGCCAGCGCCGGCGAGGTTCTGCAAGCGGCTCGCACTCGCCTGGCCGCGATTTCACGCAATCCCCGCCGCGATGCTGAAGTGCTGCTCGCCCACGTGCTGGGATGCGACCAGACAGCGCTGCTTACTCATCCCGAGCGTCTCCTCTCCGCGGCTGAATCGGATCAGTTGGAAAACTTCCTCATCCGGCGCCTGGCCAGCGAGCCCATGCAGTACATCACCGGCTCGCAGGAGTTCTTTGGCTTGCTCTTCGAGGTGACCCCGGACGTCCTGATCCCGCGCCCGGAAACCGAGCACCTCGTTGAGGCAGCCCTGGAGCACCTTGGCCTCGAAGCAAATGCGCGCATCGTGGACGTGGGCACCGGTTCGGGAGCCATCGCTGTAGCGTTGGCGCATGCCCGGCCGCGATCCCGCATAACGGCTGTGGATCTTTCTCCTGCAGCGCTCGAAGTCGCGCGCCGCAATGCGCAGCGGCATGGGGTGCTCGAGCGGGTGACCTTCCTGCAATCCAATTTGCTGGCGGCCGTCGATAGTGCGGACTTTGACCTGGTCGTGTCGAATCCTCCGTACATCGCGGAAGGAGAGGTCCTGGAGCCCCAGGTGTCTGAATTACGAGCCGCACTCCGCGCTCTACTCAGGGCCTACGGGTCTGGAGGTCTATGAGCGCCTGATCCCGCAGGCCCGTAAGATGCTCAAGCCACAGGGCTGGCTATTAATCGAGATCGGCTTCGGCCAGCAGCCAGCCGTCGAAGCAATGCTCCGCGGCTGGCGCTCCGTCAGCTTGGTCCACGACCTACAGGGGATCCCTCGCGTGTTGCAAGCACAAGCTCCTAGCCGAAGCGCATCCCCCGGAAGTGGATTCCCAAGCGATTGCCAAAAGTCGCGAGCGATCGGTTGATAATGGGAGATACGAGGGATTCATGGGCACCGTAACGGAACTTCCGAAAACATCTCTGACCTTTGAGCAGAAACTGGATCGCCTGGCCCAGGTTGCCATCAACGCAGGTCTGGGACTCGAGCGTGGCCAGGAACTGGTCATGACGGCATCACTCGATGCTTTGCCGCTGGCCCGCTTGATCACCGAGCAGGCCTACAAGGCCGGCGCCTCGCTCGTGACCACTCTGTTCACCGATGAGCAGTCGTCGTTGTTGCGTTATCGATACGCCGAAGATGCGGGCTTCGATACCGCCGCAGGATGGCTCTATGAGGGAATGGCGGCAGGCATTTCGCAGCGGCGCTGCGCGGCTTGCCATTGCCGGCGGAAACCCATCCTTGCTATCGAAGGAAGATCCGGAAAAAGTTGGCAGGGCAAACCGCGCAGTGTCTAAAGCCTATCGTCCGGCCATCGAGCTCATCACCCGTCATGACATCAATTGGACCATCGTTGCCAGCGCCACGCCGGCGTGGGCGGCAGCGGTATTTCCCGATCTTCCGCCCGATCAGGCGATGTCCAAGCTGTGGGACGCGATCTTTGCCGCATCACGGGTGGATGCAGACGATCCCATCGCACGATGGAAACAACACGACGCCGGGCTGCATCGGCGCGCGGATCTGCTCAACGAGAAGCGCTACGCTACTCTCCATTTCCGTGGCCCGGGGACCGATCTCCGCGTGGGACTGGCGGATGATCACCTGTGGATGGGCGGAGGCACGCAGGCCGGCACCGGCGCCTATTGCATCCCCAACATGCCGACGGAAGAGGTCTTCACCACTCCGCACAAGGACCGCGTAGAAGGCACGGTGACCAGCACCAAGCCACTCTCCCACCAGGGCACGCTGATTGAGAAGATCGCAGTGCGCTTTGAAGGCGGCCGCGTAGTCGACGCCAAGGCCTCCGCGGGACAGGAAGTGCTGCAGCGAATGATCGATACGGATGACGGAGCGCGTCGTCTGGGTGAAGTAGCATTAGTGCCCCACTCCTCGCCGATTGCCAGCAGTGGGCTGCTCTTCCTCAACACGCTCTTCGATGAGAACGCGGCCAGCCACATCGCACTGGGACAGGCCTACAGCACTTGCGTGAAGAATGGAGACCAGCTCAAGCCGGAGGAACTCGCGGCTAGGGGTGCGAACGAAAGCCTGATCCACGTGGATTGGATGATCGGCTCGAGCGAGATCGACTTGGACGGCATCACGGCCACCGGTACCGCGGAGCCACTGATGCGCAAAGGCGAGTGGGTCTAATTTACCCCAAGAGGAACTGGACGGGTGCCCATGTTTGCACCGGCGAAGCCGGGGCACTACATGGGTTGAACAAGACGGGCCGAAGGCCCACGATTGTATTTGCTTGTTGCCCCCAAGCGCATTTGACGAATTTATCCGCGTCTGCAACCGGGCAATCTCGCAGGGACGGCTTCAGTAATTGCACTTAAGAGCGCACGTCGCCATACAAAAAAAATCCCCCTCCTCGTTTACGAAGAAGGGGGACTTACGAATTACTTCGGGATCAGGCCCCGACAGTCCTGCCTTCGACCTCGAAGAGCAGCCGGTTCTTCAAAGGATCAGCATCCACCCGGATGTGATCGCCATGCAGCACCTCGCCATCCAGAATCTTGATCGCTAAAGGATCCTGGATCAACCGCTGGATCGCTCTCTTCAGCGGGCGAGCCCCATACTGGCGGTCGTATCCGGTCAGCAGCAACTGATGCCGCGCGCCTTCAGTCAGATCCAGCGTGATCTTGCGAGCTTCCAGTAGCTTGCGCAGATCGGTCAGCCGCAGATCGACAATGTGTGACAACTGCTCCTCTCCCAGTGGACGGAAGATGACGACATCGTCTACCCGGTTGAGAAACTCCGGCCGGAAGCTCTGCCGCAACAGTTGCATTACCTGCTCGCGAGCCGCTTCAAATGCGGATTCGCTCTCCAGGTTTTCCGTCTGCAACAGATGCGCCCCCAGGTTCGAGGTCATGATCAGCACGGTGTTTTTGAAGTCCACCGTGCGGCCTTTCGAATCCGTCAGCCGTCCGTCGTCGAGCACTTGCAGAAGGACATTAAAGACATCCGGATGCGCCTTCTCGATCTCATCGAAAAGGATCACGGAGTAGGGCCGCCTGCGTACTGCCTCGGTCAACTGCCCACCTTCGTCATAGCCCACATATCCCGGAGGCGCCCCAATCAACCGGGCGACGGCATGTTTCTCCATATACTCCGACATATCGATGCGCACCATCGCCTGGTCATCATCGAAGAGGAACTCCGCCAGGGCGCGTGCTGTCTCGGTCTTGCCCACGCCGGTTGGCCCCAGGAAGAGAAAGGAGCCGATCGGTCGTTTCGGGTCGCTCAGCCCGGCGCGGGAGCGGCGTATTGCGTTGGCCACAATTTCCAGCGCCTCATCCTGGCCAACCACCCGCTCGCGCAGACGGCCTTCCATCTCAACCAGCTTGCGCACTTCTCCTTCCAGCATCTTGTCCACGGGGATCCCGGTCCATTTGCTGACGATCCTGGCAATGTCTTCCTCGTCGACTTCTTCCTTCAAGAGGCGGCCGGCCTCGGCGCCGTCCTGCTTGTCGTTCAGACGCTTCAACTCGGCTTCGAGTTGGGGAAGCTCTCCATATTGAATAGCCGCCGAGCGCTCCAGATTGCCACGCCGCGTTTGCTCTTCCATCTCAAAGCGCAGCGCTTCGATCTTCTTCTTCACTTCGGTCAGGCGCGTAATGGCCTCGCGCTCAGTCTGCCAGCGTGCGCGCAGTCCCGTGGCCTTTTCCTTCAGCGCGGCAAGTTCCCGCACCACAACCTCCAGGCGCTCTTTCGAATTTCTGTCGTTCTCCCGCTTGAGCGCCGTCCGTTCAATCTCCAGCGAAATCATCTGCCGCTCCAGCTGATCGATCTCCACCGGCACGGAGCCGATCTGGATAGCCAGCGAGGCCGCTGCCTCGTCTACCAGGTCGATCGCCTTGTCCGGCAGGAAGCGGTCAGAGATATAGCGGTGCGAAAGCGTAGCCGCGGCCACGATGGCCGAGTCCTTGATGCGGACGTCGTGGTGAGCCTCGTAGCGCTCTTTGAGACCACGCAGAATCGCAATCGTGTCTTCCACGTTGGGCTCGCCCACAAAGACGATCTGGAAACGCCGCTCCAGCGCCGCATCCTTCTCGATGTATTTGCGGTATTCGTTCAGCGTGGTTGCGCCGATGGCTCGCAACTCGCCCCGTGCCAGTGGCGGCTTCAGCATATTCGAAGCGTCGATGGCCCCTTCGGCAGCGCCTGCCCCAACCAGGGTGTGCAGTTCATCGATAAAGAGAATGACCTGGCCGTTGGACTCCTGAATATCCTTGAGGACCGCCTTGAGGCGGTCTTCAAACTCACCGCGATATTTCGCTCCCGCCAGCATGGAGCCAAGATCGAGCGAGATCACGCGCTTGTCGCGCAGCAGTTCCGGCACATCACCGGAGACAATGCGCCGCGCCAAACCCTCGACGATGGCAGTCTTGCCCACCCCGGGCTCGCCAATCAGCACCGGGTTGTTCTTGGTGCGGCGCGAAAGCACCTGGATCACGCGCCGAATCTCTTCATCGCGACCGATGACCGGATCCAATTTTCCCCGCCGCGCAAGTTCCGTAAGATCCTTGGCGTACCGATCGAGCGCTTGGTATTTGCCTTCAGGGCTCTGATCGGTCACTCGTTGATTGCCGCGCACCGAGGTCAATCCCTGCAGGATCGCGTCCCGCGTGGCGCCCATCGAGGCCAGCAGCAACTGCGCCGGATCTTTCTTGAGCTGGGCCAATGCCAGGAGCAAATGCTCGGTCGAAACGTACTCGTCTTTAAAATCTTGTGCCTCTTTGGAGGCGTCATTCAGCGCCCGCTGCATCGCCGGGGAAAGTCCCGGCTCTGAGGTCGCACCGGAAACTTTGGGCATGCCTGCGATGGCATGTCGTGCGCTGGCCAACATCTGCTCGGTGGGGATTCCTACCTTCTGCAGCAAGGGAATGATGATGCCTTCCTTGTCTTCCAGCAGAGCCATTAGCAGATGCATCGGCTGCACCTCAGGCTGGCCATTCTCATTGGCCAGCGAGCCGGCCTTCTGGATCGCCTCCTGCGATTTCAATGTGAACTTATCCCAACGTATTGCCATATTCGTATTTTCCTGACTGACCAGATAATCCTGAACTCGCGCCTGGCGCGAAAGCAAGGGCGGTTCTCGCCCTGGTGTGGATAAGCCTGGCCTTCAATTTGTCTTTTGATCTTGGTATTGCCTAACAAGAGGTGGCGCGCAAGCTCAGCGCCTAAAATTTGGGAGTTCGCCCCGGATAATGGCCGGGGCGAACTGAAGTCCCAGCGATGAAGGTTACGCGGTTTTGGCAGTCTCTGGTGCTGCCTGTTGATTCTGGTTCAGCTGCTTGGCTGATCCGACGTTTACCTTGATCTGCTTAGGTTTGCTTTCCGGGCGCTTCTGCAGTTCCAAACGCAAAACGCCGGCGTCGTATTCCGCCTTGATACTCTCCGGGTCGATGGTATTGGGAACCGTGAAGGCACGATAGAAGCTGCCGTAACGCCGCTCCACACGATGGAAGTTCTCTTCCTTACCTTCCGTTTCGAAACTGCGCTCGCCCCTTACCGACAGGGTCGAGTTTTCCATCCGGACATCCAGATCCTCCTGGCGTATGCCGGGGATTTCGAGCTTGAGCACCAGCTTGTGCTCGTCCTCGTAGATGTCAACCGGGGGCACGAAGCCCGCAGCCGTGATCGACTCGTTCTCTCCCGAGCCATTCCGGGAGAAGTCTTGAAAAAGGCTATTCATCCGATTCTGCAACGCCACCACATCGCGATACGCTTCCCAGCGAGTAATTGCCATAATCATGTCCTCCAAGTGTCGGCTGAATTGTCAGCCACTCCTTATGATGAAGATCATAGCATAAAGGAATCATAAAATATGAGTGCAAGTGTGTAAGGTTCTGTTCATGCCGGCAGCTCCGGCGTCGCCTCTAGGAGAGCCTTGGTATAAGCCTCTCCGGGGGAGTGGCAAATCTGATCACATGTTCCGGCCTCGACGACCCTCCCGGCACGCATCACGACGATATGGGTCGAGAGATACCGCACCAGCGGCATGGAGTGGGAGATGAAGAGGTAAGTTAAATGGAATGTGTGCTGTAGATGCCGTAGCAAGTTCATGATCTGGGCCCCGACGCTCACATCCAACGCAGAGACCGGTTCATCGAGCAGGAGCAGTTCAGGCCGGAGCGCGAGGGCTCGGGCGATGTTGATCCTTTGCCGCTGACCGCCAGAAAACTCATGGGGATAGCGTGGCAGGGCGGACTCATCCAGGCCAACCTCAGCCAGCAGGGCCTTCGCATCCTCGGCCGGCCGGCCAGGCGCATCGTCGCGGTGGATGCGGAACGGCTCGGCGATGATCTCAGCCACGGTCATGCGTGGGTTCAGGGCCGCAAAGGGATCCTGGAAAACCGGCTGCATTCGGCGGCGCAACATGCGAAGTTCGGTGCCTGACCCATCGCCGATCACCTCCTGCCCGTCGAAGTAAACCGTTCCAGAAGAGGGGGGTACCAGGCCCAGGATCATTCGGGCGACCGTGCTCTTGCCGGAGCCCGATTCGCCTACCAGGCCCAGAGTCTCGCCCCGGGTGATCGAGAAGGAGACTCGGTCGACGACGCACTTTTGCTCCCGGGTACCGCTCCATCCCGAGCGCCTTGCATAATTTTTGGTGAGTTGCTGAACTTCGAGGAGGGCCATGCCCGGATAGTAGATCAATGGAGAGGGTGCTGCAGCCCCCTCCCCACTGACAGAACGTTAGATATCCAGGTTCTTCACATCTAAAGCATTGTCTTCAATGAACTTGCGCCGTGCTTCGACGTCCTCGCCCATAAGCGTGCTGAAGATCGACTCCGTTTCGGCCAGATCCTCCAGCTTGACGGAGAGCAGCGTGCGCCGGTCGGGATCCATGGTGGTTTCCCATAACTGGCTGGACGTCATTTCGCCCAGGCCCTTGTAGCGCTGGACGTCATAGTCTCGCCGCCCCTGTTCGATCACGTACTCGAAGACTTCGCGGGCCGACTGCTTGGTTACGGGATCCAGGGGAGCCCGCTTTGCCTTCTTCGGCTTGGCGGCTGCATCCGGGGCCGCGGCTTCCGTCTCCCCCTCCTCGGCATCAGTCGGCTTGGCGTACTCGATCACGAATGGAGGCGTTAGTTCCTCGCGAATCAGCCCGTACTTGGCCATCATCTGCCGATACTCCGGCGAGGACGCCAGGGTCCAGTCCACTCGGCGCTCAGCGCCCTGGCTGTCAGTGAAGCTCACCGACCAGGTGCGGTGTTCCTCCTCGTAGCGAGGAGCAGCCACGGCTTTGAACTCACACCGCTTAGCCATCTTTACCAACTCGGCATGTAGCTTGGCCAGCTTCTGCGGCACCGCTCCGTCCCCCTCGAAGTCTGTCCGCTTCATCAGCTCGAACTTGGGTAAGAGCTCTGTAACTTCCTGATTGCGCAAGTGTTTGTTCGCCTTTTCAAAGACGCCGAGGTAGTCGTTGAGTTGACTCATGAACTTGGTCAACGCACCCCCTTCGAGTCTCTTGCCGGCGGTACCGTAGCGCAAACCCATGCCCTCGGAGGCGCGCTTGATCATCACCTTGACGAATTCGCGGTCGTCCTTGATGTATTGCTCGAATTTGCCCTTCTTGATCCGGTACAGAGGCGGCTGGGCAATGTAAACGTGCCCGCGGCGGATCAGATCGACCATGTGGCGGAAGAAGAAGGTCAACAGCAGGGTGCGGATGTGGGAGCCGTCCACGTCGGCGTCGGTCATCAGAATGATCTTGCCGTAGCGCAGCTTGGATGGATCGAAGTCATCTTTGCCGATGCCGCAACCCAGGGCGGTAATCATGGCCCGGATTTCTTCATGGCCCAACATCTTGTCGTAGCGGGCTTTCTCTACGTTGAGAATTTTTCCCTTGAGGGGCAGCACCGCCTGGAATTTACGGTCCCGTCCCTGCTTAGCTGTCCCGCCGGCGGACTCGCCCTCGACCAGGTACAGCTCGCAGCGGTCCGGATTCCGCTCGCTGCAGTCGGCCAGTTTGCCGGGCAAGCCACCGCCATCCAGGGCGCCTTTGCGCCGGGTCAGGTCCCGTGCTTTCCGGGCTGCCTCGCGTGCGCGTGCAGCTTCAATCGCCTTGTTGATGATCTTTTTGCCGATGGGAGGATTCTGCTCGAAGAACATCCCCAGCCGCTCGTTGACGAAAGCCTGCACCGTGCCGGCAATATCGGAGTTGAGCTTGCCCTTGGTCTGCCCTTCAAATTGCGGCTGGGGCAGCTTCACGCTGACTACCGCGACCAATCCTTCGCGGACGTCGTCGCCGGAGAGATTCTCCTTCACGTCTTTGAAGAGCCCCATCTGCTGTCCCGCGGTATTGATAGTGCGGGTCAGCGCGGTACGAAAGCCGGAAAGATGGGTGCCGCCGTCCACCGTGTTGATGTTGTTGGCAAAGCTGAATACTGCCTCGGAATAGCTGTCGTTGTACTGCAGTGCAATGTCCAGCTCGATCCCATCGCGGGAAGATTCCATGACAATGGGCTTATCGTGCAATACCTGCTTGCCGCGATTCAGGTGCTTGATGAACTCGGCGATGCCCCCCGCGTACTTGAACTCAGAGCGCTTGGCCTCTCCCGTCTTGGGGTCAGTGGTCCGCTCGTCCACCAACTTGATCTCCAAACCCTTATTCAGGAAGGCCAGTTCGCGCAGCCTCTGGGCCAGGGTGTCGAAGTTGTATTCGGTGACCGTGAAGATGGACTTGTCGGGGAGGAAGTGGATCTTCGTGCCCCGCTTCTTGGTGGTCCCCGTCTGCTTCAGTTTGGTAACCGGCACTCCCTTGGCATAAGACTGCTCATAGGTGTGCTGATCTTTCCAGACCTCGACGTCAAGCTCTTCGCTGAGCGCGTTGACGCAGGAGACGCCCACACCATGCAGTCCACCGGAAACCTTATAGGTGGACGAGTCGAACTTGCCTCCGGCATGCAGCTTGGTCAGAACCACCTGCACTGCGGGCGTACGCTCGCCTCCGGGGACATCCATGTCGTCGATCGGTATGCCCCGGCCGTCATCGGTCACGGTGATGGAGTTGTCGATATGAATGGTTACGTCTACATGGGTCGCATGGCCGGCCAGCGCCTCATCGACTGAGTTATCGACCACTTCGTAGACCAGATGGTGAAGGCCTTGATCGCCAGTTGACCCGATGTACATCGCGGGACGCAGGCGGACAGCCTCCAAACCTTCCAGAATCTTGATGTTGTCCCCGGTGTATGTGCGTTCTAACGGCGAAGTCTCACGCATAGCAGCAGGGGGAATAGCGGCGGGAACGGCAACTTCTTTTGTGGACATGCAACTCCGGACGGCAAAGCTCTGCGAGCGGCTCTCGGCGCGAAGCGCCCGATTGGAAATAACATCTTGAAAGTGCAGGGGTTGACTGCACTTGACTCCATACAGTTTACCACGTTTCAAGGCCCATTTCGACTGTGGACAAGGGGTCCAGGAGGGCTGGCGGGGAGCTGCCCGGTTGTAGCTCCATTCAATGAGTCGCGGTACTTGGGTGATCACTTTACATCTTTAGACGGATGCCGAAGTAACCCATTTTTGAGTTACTCTAAGCGTGGATTTAATGGGTACTGTGGTAATGGACGGAGTAGATACCCTCTAATATCACTGAAAACGCAGAGTCTGGAAAGTTTCGCGCACTATACTCTGACTATCGTCGTTCTTCTACATTGAATAGCAAACACCAACCCCCGGAGGTAACCAGTTCATGAAACTCTTCGTCCACGCATCCATCTTCTCCGTCATTTTCGCCGGTTTCGTTGCCAGTGCAGTAACTACCAAGCCAACAGCGACCTCGTCCTGCGAATCATAGCCTAGTGTTTCCCACGCAATGCCAGTGCCCAACTGCCCTCCCGAGTACAGGTTGCGCACTCTAAGCCAAATACACGGTACTAAACGTATCCACGACAGTACCCAAACTATGCACTCATAGCACAAAAGTGCTAGCTTATCAAGGTTTTCTTAGGTTGAGCAGCATCCCGTTTCGAGCTATTCTCAAGACTCGGAAGGGGTGTTGTGATGACGAGCGTAGCCCTCACCATCTTGTACGCGGCAGAGCCTCTCCTCATGGTCGTTGCCATGATGGCTCTGCTCAGATCCCGGGAACAGCGGCGTTTTCCCGCGCTTTTCGCTTACGTCGCGGTTCGCCTCGGGTCCTCGGTGGTCCTTCATCTGTTGCTGCAGATCCACCGCTTCGTCACGATTGACGAACGCGACGGCTTATGCCCTGTACTTCTATACTTACTGGTTGAGTTACGTCGCCGGCGCCATCGTGGTCTTCCTGGTTATCCAGGAGATGTTTCAGTCCTCCATGGATCCATTCCCCGGCTTGAAGTGGCTGGGTACTATCTCCTTCCGCTGGGTCGCTTGCATTTCGTTTGTCGCCGCCTCGGCGGCTCTGCTCACGCCCGGTGGCAAAGGGGACAGGTTTCTCCTCGCCATCGTCGCCCAGGCGATGCGCTGCGAAAGCATCTTCATCCTCAGTCTTCTGCTCTTCCTCATGATCGCGGCGGGAAAGCTTGGTCTTTCTTACCGCAGCCGGGTCTTCGGCATCAGCTTTGGCTTCGGCATCATGGCGGCGAGCGACCTGGTTGTCTCTGCGGCCTTTCTGCACCTCGGCACACAACATGATGACCTCGACCATCAGCGTAGTCACCACCAGTGCCAGCCTGTTGACGCTGGGCGTCTGGTCTGCCTATTTCCTGCTGCCGGAACCGGCTCGCCGGGCTGCCGTCCTCGACTCCTCCTCGCCCCTGGCGCGTTGGAACGAAATCGCTACTACGCTCGGCCAGAGCGGGGCCCGGGTTCCGGTCGCCGTCCCGGCCAACGACTTCTTCCTTCAGGATGTCGAGAAGGTGGTCGACCGCATTCTGATCAAGAACTCGCTCCATGTAGCCAGCTGAACTATCAGGCCTAAAAGACAAAAAGCCATAACGGCGATCCCGTTATGGCTTTTTTGTCTATGCAGCGATTGGGTTCCTCGAGTCTTTAGCCTTGCTGGGCCCCGACGCTGGCAGTCTCTACGGGTTCCACCGAGACAAAACGGCCCGTCTTGCCACGGTCGATGAAGTTCACCCGGCCGGCAATCTCCGCGTAGAGGGTGTCATCTTTTCCCCGGCCGACATTCAGGCCGGGCTTCAACTTGGTGCCGCGCTGGCGCACGATAATGGAACCGCCGGTGACCACCTGGCCGGCAAAGATCTTTACCCCTAGTCGCTGAGCGTTTGAGTCGCGGCCGTTTTTGGAACTGCCTAAGCCTTTCTTATGTGCCATTGCCTATCCTCATCAGAAAATTTGTTTCGCGGGCAGCTACTGGGCGGCGTTTACTTCGGCCTTATCGCTGCCGTAAGAAACCGTTGACCTCGATGCTGTTGATGCGGATCTCGGTGTAGGCCTGGCGATGGCCCTTGCAGCTTCTTGTATTGCTTCTTGCGCTTGAAATGGAAGACCAGGATCTTGTCTCCGCGTCCTTCGTTGACGACGGTGCCAAGTACCTTGCCGCCGGCCGGCTTGAAGATGGGCGACGATCCGTCCGAAAAGGCCAGAACGTCGCTGAACTCCACTGCGCTGTCGGCATCGGCCGCGGCCTTTTCGATTCGGACCACGTCGCCCGGGGCGACGCGATACTGCTTACCACCAGTGCGGATCACCGCGTACATAAAACCTCCAAACGCCGAGCCACACCGGCGTCGTCAAAATAGCTGGGCAGAATACTGGATATGCTGGATGCGCTCAAACCCGAACGGTGAACGCAGACCGGTGACCGCAGGCTTAGTCCCAAGCTCTCTAATCTTACGTTTCCCGTCGATTTTGGTCAATGCTCGCGCGGATTGAAAGAGGTAAACGCCGAGAACCACCATCAGCGGCTCCAGCGGGTGACGGAAGCGGGCGTGGGCGGCCACGCCGTAATAGACCAGCGGCAGCAGCAGGAAGGCCCATGCCAATAGACCGGCGGCCGGGAGCCTTGCGCTGCAGGGCCAGAGCCAGTCCCAGCAGTCCGCAAACGCTGGCAAAAACAAAATTCAGGCTGCGCGCGTACTCCACCCATGGTGTAGCGCTGACCGGGTGGGGAACGCCTCCCCAAAAGAAGAACACCCGCTTCAACGTATTTTCAGCAAAGTGGCCGGGATCCGCGCGCATCGCCGCCCAGGCCTGTTCGCCGCGCATTCTGGAATAGTGCAATTTCGCCCATCCTGTGTAAAGCGCAGTTGGTCGGGCGCCTGGATCGGATGGTCGTACTCCATCAACAACCCGGTTGCCCCTGGTCCATTGCCCAGGTACAGCTCGGCGCCAAAATTTCCTCGGGCGGGCACGAAGTGGTGGAAGACCACCCAGTTCCTCCAGGTCCACGGCCCAAGGCAGGCGACGAACAGCACGGCGGCCAGCAGCACCCCGCCCACTTGGCGCTTCCAGTCGGCGCTCCGGCCAGCACCCAGAGCCCGCAAACGGGCAGGAAGATCAGCAGTGCCGGATTGCTCAGGCCGGTCAGACCCCAAAGTAGTCCCAACAAGCGCCCAGCGCCCGGCGGTCATGCCGGATGTATCCGGAGTGCGCATGCGCAGCGCCACCACCAGCACCCAGGAGAAGAGGAACGTGGTGAGCGACGTGTCCCAAACCCAGCGGACGGCATACTGCATGGCGGCCGGGTAGAGCGCCCAGATCCAGGCCGACCACCGGGCCACGTTTCGGTTGAAGCAGCGAGCCGCGATCTCCCAGATGGTGCGCGCCGTCAGAGCGGAAAACAGGCTGTTGATGGTGAGAATCACCCACGCCGACTGCGGGGTGAATACGCCGAACACCTTGAAAACCCCACCCAAAATCAGGGGAAAGAGTGGTCCCACCCAGGCGGTCGGGCCGGTGTGCCCGCGAAAAGGGTCGGAGAAGCCGAAGCCGGTGGCCAGTGCGCGAGCGATCCGCCCCATCTCTTCGCCGAACAGCATGTGGTCGTCGTAGGGCCGGATGCGGTAGGTGTGCGCCAGCGTGAGATAGAGCACGCGCACCGCAAAGGCCACCCAGAAGACCAGCCACGGCGCACGGTAACTCCGTTTCGCCGGGGTCGCTGGTCATTGAGATGGCATTCTATCAGCGTCTGCGACTCGGCGGTGTGGTTGTCCCGCCTCACTGATCGAGCTATACTGAAGGTTCGCGTCTGCGAAAAGTTTAGGTATTGGAGTTAGTCATGGCTCAGATTTGCAAAATCTGCGGCAAGGGTCCGCAGTTCGGTAACAAGATCTCGCATGCGCACAATGTGTCCAAGCGCCGCTGGAACGTAAATCTTCGTCCGGTCAAGGCGGAGGTCGATGGCGGGCACAAGCGTATTCGCGTCTGCACCCGCTGCATCAAAGCCGGCAAGGTCGTAAAGGCGTACGCTCAGATTATTCTTTTTCCCCGGCATCTTTGGGTTCAAAACCAAGCGACAAGGAATTGATGCAGTAGCGCAGCCCGCCGGGCCCTGGACCATCCGGGAAGACATGTCCCAGGTGGGCGCCGCAGCGCGCGCACGTGACTTCGGTGCGCGTCATCCCGTAGCTCTTGTCTTCGTGCAGTTCGCACCGCCTGCGGCGTTTGCCGGCACCGAAAAGCTGGGCCATCCGCTGCCTGACTCGAACTTGGTGTCGGAGCTGAATAGTTCGGCGCCGCAGGCTCCGCAACGATAGGTGCCGTCCGCATGGTTGCGGTAGAGTGCGCCGGAGAACGCCGGCTCCGTCCCCTTTTGCCGCATCACGTAATACTGTTCCGGGGTCAGCTCGGCACGCCACTCGGCGTCGGTCTTCTCGATCTTGCTCGACTTGCTCTTTTTCCATGATCTTCTGCTCCTGGCGTTCGATGCTGCGTGAGCGGTCTATCGTTGCGCAATCACTTCAATTTCCACCAGGGCGTCCTTGGGCAACCTGGCCACTTCCACCGTGGACCGCGCCGGCGCGACCACACCTTCTGGCGCCAGGTAGCGGGCATAAATCTCGTTCATTGCCGCAAAATCACTCATGTTCTTGAGAAAGACGGTCGTCTTGATGACCTGTTGCAGATCGCTGCCGGCCTCGGCCAGCACCGCTTTCAGGTTCTCCAGCACGCGAACAGTCTGCTCCCTGATTCCGCCTTCGACCATTTGCCCGGTCGCCGGATCGAGCGCCACCTGCCCGGAGGTGTAGATCAAATCCCCGATATTGCACGGCCTGGGAATAGGGGCCGATGGCCGCAGGCGCATTTTCCGTGGAAACCGCTGATTTGTCGGGATTCATGCCCTGATTTTCGCCGGCCAAGGATCTGGCACAGCAAATCGAAAGTGGCCGGACCGACTCAAAGCGTCCATCCGTGCATTTCTATACCTTGTGCGCGCGTTGCACGTCGCGGACGCCCGGCACCCGCCGCAGGCCGCTCACAAGGCGCGTGAGGTGCCGCATGTCTTCGGCTTCCAGAACAAATTCGACCACCGCTTCTGAATCGCCCGTCGATTTGGAATCGACCCCGCGGATGTTGGTGCCGTCGTCGCTGATGACCGCGGTCATTTCCTTCAGCATGCCGGCGCGATCGTCGCAAAATACGGTCAGCTTCACCGGGTAGGTCATCTTGCGGCCGGCATTTTCCTCCGCCATCCGCGCCCACTCCACGGAGATGCGGCGGTCGCTCTCGTAGAGCAGGTTCTGCACGTTGGGGCAGCTCCGCGCATGCACCGCCACGCCTTTGCCGCGGGTCACGTAACCCACGATCTCTTCGCCGCGAATGGGATTGCAACATCGGGCGCGGTAGACCAGCAAATCGTCCTGGCCTTCCACCTGCAGGGAGTCGGATCCGTGCATATGGACGCGCCTGACCGCCTCGGACATGGCGCCGCTCGCGGCGTCCTTGCCCGGCTCCACTTCGAGGCCGGTCTGCGAGGTCACACCCGGGGAGAGCTTGTTCAGCACCTGGCGCGAGGAGTACTTGCCGAAGCCGATGGCCGCCATCAGGTCGCTGGCCGTCGCCAAGCCACATTCGCTGGCCGCGCGGGCATAGTCGGTGTCGGTGAGCTTGCTCAGAGACACCTTGTACTTGCGCGCCTCCCGGTCGAGCAGCTTCTTGCCGATTTCGATCGCCCGCTCGCGCTGGTGCTCGTTGAGCCAATGCTTGATCTTGTTGCGCGCCCGCGAGCTCTTGGCGAAGGTGAGCCAATCGCGGCTGGGGGTGTGGCCATTCTGGGTAACCACTTCCACGATGTCGCCGTTGTGCAGCTTGGTCCGCAGCTGCGCCATTCTGCCGTTTACCTTGGCGCCTACGCAGGTATTGCCCACCTCGGTGTGGATGGAATAGGCGAAGTCAATCGGCGTCGCATCCTTGGGCAGCACCACCACCTTGCCCTTGGGGGTGAAGGTGTAAACCTCTTCCGGGTAGAGATCGATCTTCAGCGTGGAGAGAAACTCGTTGGGATCGGTCATCTCCCGCTGCCACTCGACCAGCTGCCGCACCCAGGCCAGCCGTTGCTCATCCCGCGCGTTGGTGGGCGAGCCGGCCGCTTTGTATTTCCAGTGCGCCGCGATCCCTTCTTCGGCGACGCGGTGCATTTCTTCGGTCCTGATCTGGACCTCGAATTGGTGGCCGCCCTCGCCCATCACCGTGGTGTGCAGTGATTGATACAGATTGGGCCGGGGCATGGCGATAAAGTCCTTGATGCGCCCCGGCACCGGCCGCCAGATGGAGTGGATCAGGCCAAAGGCCGCATAGCAATCCTGCACCGTGGAGGTGATCACGCGCACCGCCAGCAGGTCGTACACCTGGTCGACGGTGATCTTTTGCTTTTGCAGCTTCTGATAGATGCTGTAGAGCCGCTTGATGCGCCACTCCACGCGCGCCTTGATATTGTTTTCGCGCAGCCGTTCGTTGAGCAGGGATTCGACCGAGTTCAGAAACTGCTCGTCCTCATCGCGCGCCGCATCCACCGCGCTCTTCACCTGCTCATAGCCGAAGGGATCGACGTAACGGAAGGCCAGGTCTTCCAACTCGCCGCGCACCTTGCCCATGCCCAGCCGGTGGGCCAGGGGAGCATAGATATCCAGTGTTTCCCGGGCGATCGATTCCTGCCGATCGGGCGGACAGGTGCTGCAGCGTCCGCATGTTGTGCAGCCGGTCCGCCATCTTGATCAGCACCACGCGCACGTCGCTGACCATGGCCAGCAGCATCTTGCGCACGTTCTCGGCCTGGCGGTCTTCGCGGTTGGCGAACTGGATCTTGTCGATCTTGGTCACGCCTTCGACGATGTGCGCGACCTGCTCCCCGAATTGTTCGGTGATGTCTTCGGTGGTGACGGGGGTGTCTTCGACGGCATCGTGCAGCAGCCCGGCCGCGATCGCGGTCGAGTCCAGCTTCATCTCCGCCAGAACCTGGGCTACTTCGAGGGGATGCAGGACATACGGCTCCCCGGAGGCCCGGAGCTGCCCGCTGTGGTGCTGCACGCAGAACTCCCAGGCTCTGCGAATGATGCCGATGTCGTCGCTCGGCCGATTCTTGCCGATGGTCGCGAGCAGCTCGGCGAACTTCGCCGTCAGGATGTCCGGACTCCGCCGGAGGTTCAAGTGGCGTAGAGTGCACAGTCGCCATACCTGATTATAGGCTGCTCGCTAAGCATTTTCACTTCCGGTGTACATAAGCAACCGCTTCTGACTCGCCTAACGGCCTGGTGGGTGGTCCAACGAATCTCGTGCGAAGATGACTTGTGTCCCGTGAGCCCATTTCTGCGCCTGCCGGCAAGGCGGCGGTCACCACCATCTCCCGCCGGGCTGCGGACCGCCTGCGTGCAGGGCACCTCTGGGTCTACCGTTCGGATATCGAGCATTTAGTGGAGACAGAAGCGGGTCTGATCCCGGTGGCGGACCATCGCGGCTTTCCCCTGGGCACTGCGCTGTGGAGTCCCAGCTCGCAGATCGCGCTGCGCCTGATAACGTCCGACCCACATCTGACGCATGAGGGCTGGTTGGCGCTCTTTGATCAGCGCCTACGCCCGCCATTCAGCTACGCCAGGGGATGCTGGAGGAGGGCACCGACGCCTGCCGGCTGGTCTTCAGTGAAGCCGATCAACTCCCCGGGCTGATCGTCGATCGCTATGGGGATCTGATCCTGTTTGAGATCCTTGCCAAGGCACTTGACCGGGAGGAGGTCCGCGCGGTCATCGTCGAGGTCCTCAAGTCCGAACTTGAGCCGCTCACGATCGTGGAACGGTCCGATGCCCGCATCCGGGAACTGGAGCAGCTCAGCCAGCCGTCCGAGGCGCCGCTCTATACCGCCGAGCCTGTTCCCCAACTGACCACTATCTTTCACCTGAACGGGCTGGCCTTTCACTACGATGCCAACGCAGGGCAGAAGACCGGCGCCTTCCTCGATCAGCGTCTGAACTACGCCGCCGCGTCGAGCTATGCCCATGGCGAGGCCCTGGATGTCTGCACGTACCAGGGCGGTTTTGCGCTTCACCTGGCCCGAACCTGTTCCCGGGTGACCGGCATTGACGCCTCCCGGGCCGCGCTCGAGGTGGCGGAAGAGAACCTGGAGGTCAACCTGCACCGCATTCAGGCGCCGGTGGAGTGGATCGAAGCCAACGCTTTCGATCTTCTGCGTGATTGGAGCACCGCCGGCAACACCTTCGACACGGTGGTGCTTGACCCGCCCGCCTTTGCCAAGTCCAAGCGCGCCGTGGCCGGCGCTCTGCGCGGATACAAAGAGCTCAATTTGCGCGCCCTGAAGATGCTGCGTCCGGGGGGAACGCTGGTGACCTGTTCCTGTTCCCACCACGTTTCCTGGGACGAGTTTCATGGTGTGGTGGCGGCCGCCGCCGGCGATGCGCAACGCCGCGTTCGTCTTCTGGAACGCCGCGGTGCTGCTCCAGATCATCCTGTGATCCTCAATATTCCCGAGACCGAGTATCTGAAGTGCCTAATCCTGCAGGTCGACTAGCGTCTGCTGGCTCCATAAACGGATGGACGGGTGCCCCACATCTCGCTCGTTTTACGCGAGCATGAATGGGATGTCCGAGGGTCTTTCCCTCTGACTCTCGATTCATCCAATGCTCTTAGCGGTCAGACCTCAGATGGAATCCGCCCATCGTTCGAAAAACGTAGCTGAGCAATGTGGGGCACCCGTCGTTTCATTAGGAAACTCAGGCACATTAAGCGTCTACCAAATACGGGCATTCACGGGTAACCCCGTAGAATAAAAACTCATGCCATTTGGACCTCACTGGCAACACGCCTGGCTGGTCATCGCTTCGTTTCTCGCCGGCGCGCTGAATGCCATGGCGGGCGGCGGCTCATTTTTGTCGTTTCCAGCGCTTCTTGGGGTGGGGGTTCTGCCCATCCAGGCAAATGCAACCAATACGGTTGCTCTCTGGCCCGGCCAGTTCACCTCGATCGCAGCGTATTGGCAAGACTTGAAGGCTAACCTGCGGCTGGTGCTTCCGGTCTGTTCCGCGGCACTGCTCGGCGGCGTGGTGGGAGCCATCATCCTGCTCCGTACCGGCCAGGCCACTTTTATGGCGTTGGTGCCCTGGCTGTTGCTGCTCGCCTCCGGGCTCTTTGCCGCCAGCGGACCGGTCTCCGGCTGGCTGCAGCGGCGGCGTATGACCTTGACCGGCGTCAGCCCCAGCCTCGTCCCGCTATGGTTTGGTGTCGTGCTGGTGTGCTTTTACATCGGCTATTTCGGCGCCGGCGCGGGTTTTCTGCTGATGTCGGTGCTGGCCGTCTTTGGCATCCAGAACATCAACCAGGTCAATGCGTTGAAGGTAATCGCCACCACTACCGCAAACGGCATCGCCGTGGTCACCTTCATCGTGGGGAAGCAGATTCTCTGGAAGTATTGCTTGCTGATGATGATCGCGGCGGCGGTCGGCGGCTACCTGGGAGCGCGATATGCGCGCCGGATGAATCCCCGGTTCATGCGCATGCTGGTGGTGCTGATCGGGCTGGGAATGGCTGCGTACTTCTTTTGGAAGCAGTATTCTTGAAGAAGGGATAGCGATGAGCCACGAAGGCATCCGATTTATCAGCGAGCAAGAGGCGCAGAGGCTGGCGCAAGAGACTGCTCATCGCGATCTGCCCCACGAGGCCATCGAACCAGCCCGTGTCCGGGTGCAAAAGACGACCGGCACGGGCATGGAAATCGACTGGAAGGACGGCCATCAAAGCAGCTGGAACTTCACCTGGCTGCGCGATGCCTGCCCTTGCGCCACCTGCCACGAAGAGCGCGGAGCAACCGGCCGTAGACCAGGCGAGCCCAAGCCGCAGCCGGCCACGCTGCTGCAGATGTACAAGGCGCCGCCACGGCCGGAGTCGGTTTCCCCGGTCGGCCGTTATGCCATCAGCTTTCGCTGGAATGACGGCCACCAGAGCGGGATCTATTCCTGGGATTACCTTCGTCGCAGTTGCCAGTGCGGCCCGTGCCAGGCGGCTGGGCCGCGCTGAAGGCAGCAATCGAAAGAGAAACCCACATAAGTCACCCCAAATTACACAGCCATCCTGGCGCAGGGGTGCTTGTAATCTGAGGGTGGATAAGAATTATGGAGCGGTCCAAGAGAGTGAGAGAAATTGCCGAGCGACCTGGAAATTCCGAGTATGAAAGACTCCCCAATTGTCGATGATCCGGTCGCGCGGCCTAAGAGCGAGACCACTGGGATCTTGCCCTTCCAGGCAATCCAGGGACTAATCGACAGCGGAGCAATAATCGCCCCCGATTTTGACGCCAACCAGATCCAGCCGGCGAGTATTGACCTCCGATTGGGGAAGAAAGCCTTCCAGATTGCGGCCAGTTTTTTGCCCGGCCACTCGCCCATCGAAGGCAAGATCAGGGACCTGCTCATCCGCGAGATCGATCTGGAGGACTCTGCAGTTTTGGAGCCACGCTCCGTCTTCCTGGTGCCTCTCATGGAAAGCCTGCGCTTGCCGGCAGATGTGTCAGGGATCGCCAACCCGAAGAGCACTACCGGACGCCTCGACGTTTTCACCAGGCTGATCACCGAGCCGGGAATCGAATTCGAACGCGTCCCCAAAGGCTACGAGGGGAAGCTCTATCTGGAAGTCGTCTCGCGCACGTTTCCCGTCCGGGTTAGAACCGGGATGAAGTTGAATCAGCTGCGGCTCATGCGGGGCAAGCCCCAGGCCACCGATGGCAAGTTGGTAAGGCTGGCGGAAAGAGAGCAACTGACCTTCGACGCGGACAATAGCCCAATCGACCCAAGAATCGACAGAGGGCTCAGTGTTTCGGTGGATCTGGTGGGGAATACCGGGTCCAACATCATCGCTTACCGGGCTAAGAAGACCAGGCATGCGATCGATCTAGGCAAGGTCAACGCTTACGACATCGGGGAATTCTGGGAAATCATCCCCCGGTCCAAGTCCAAAGACTTGACGCTGCAGGCCGGCGATTTCTACATCCTGGCATCCCATGAAAGAATCCGCGTCCCGCCGACTCATGCCGCGGAGATGGTTCCGTTCGACCCTTCCATAGGCGAGTTCCGTATCCACTACGCCGGATTCTTCGATCCGGGTTTTGGATACGGCGATCGCGGGGAAATTCCCGGCACCAAGGCGGTTCTCGAAGTCAGGGCGCACGAAGTCCCTATCCTTCTCGAACATGGTCAACTGGTGGGAAAGCTGATCTATCACCAGATGGCACAACTGCCGGAAAGGGTCTACGGCCGCTCGATCGGCTCCTCGTATCAGCAACAAGGTCTCGCGCTGAGCAAGCAATTCAAACCCCTGCAAGCCACCGAGCAGGAGCCTGCCGCCGGCTACGCACCGGTCTTGTCTCCGCCAACGGCCTAGGGAGCAGGCTTAGCCGGAGGCTTGTGGCTCACTGGCAGAGTCTTCCATAGGCTCTGCAATGATTGCAGAGCCTCCGCGGCGCTAGCGGTGACGTGAATGCAGGGCGCGGTTTTTTTCCTTCAGGAATCCCTGATCGATCGCGATCCCGAGAAAGCTCAGCAGTTGGTCGTAATAGCCGGTGGTGTTCACCAAAAGGCACGGTTTTGTATGGATTCCGAGCTGTGCCCAGGTGAGGATCTCGAAAAGTTCGTCGAAGGTTCCAAAACCGCCAGGCAGGGCAACGAACGCATCCGCCTCCTGGGCCATGAGAGCTTTGCGTTCGTGCATGGTTTCCACCAACACCAGCCGGGTGAGATTCTGGTGCGCCACCTCCACTCCAGCCAGCGCCTGGGGAATGACGCCGATGACCTCGCTTCCATGAGCCAGCGCGGCGTCTGCCAAGGCGCCCATCAGGCCCACCTGTGCGCCGCCATACACCAGGCCCAGGCCGGCCTCTCCGAGGAGGCGTCCCAAAGTTTCCGCTTCGGTGCGGTACTCCGGCCGCACCCCAGGACTCGATCCACAAAAGACGCAAACCCTGCGCCCGATTTCTTTTGCCTTACTCTGCATACGAAGATTGCAACACATTTATGAACAGGCCGCGGACGATACACTGGTAAGAGAGAACCCATCCCGTAACCAGACCATCCGCCGAACCAACGCATCAACGCACCCTTCAGAGACCAGCCATTGCAACATCTGCTCGATAAATTAAACCCGCAGCAACGCGCCGCCGTCGAAGCCGTCGATGGTCCCTTGCTTATTCTCGCGGGAGCGGGATCCGGCAAGACGGGGGTGATCACCCACCGCATCGCGTATCTCATCCAGGTACGGAATGTGGCGCCCGACGCCATCCTGGCGGTCACGTTTACCAACAAAGCCGCGGCGGAGATGGCAGAGCGTGTCGACAAACTGCTCGAACATCGCTCCCTGGCCAAACCGCTGCTGGCCACCTTCCACTCCTTTTGCGTACGCGTTCTACGCCGCGACATCGAAGCGCTGCGCATCGGCGATGAGGGGCTTACCCGCAACTTTGTGATTTACGACGAAGCCGACCAGCAGGCCATCGTCAAGCAGGCGATGCGGCGTATGGGGCTGGACACAAAGCAATTGACGCCCCGTACGGTTCTCTCCCGCATCTCCTATGCCAAGAACCATATGCTTGACCCGCAGGAGATTTACCTGCAGTCCACCGATCCGGTGAGCGAACGGATCGCGCACATTTATGAGATTTACCGTAAGGAACTGCGCAAGGCGAATGCGCTCGACTTCGACGACCTGCTGCTCGAGGCGGTGCGCCTGCTGCGTTCCTCCGCCGAAGTGCGGGAACGCTACAACCGGCGCTATCGCTACCTGTTGATCGACGAATACCAGGACACCAACCGGCCGCAATACGAGCTGATGAAGCTGCTGGCCGGCCCCGAGCACAACGTCTGCGTCGTGGGTGATGAAGACCAGAGTATTTATTCGTGGCGTGGGGCGGATATCCGCAACATCCTGGATTTCGAGAAAGACTTCCCGGAAGCCAAGACCATTCGTTTGGAGCAGAATTATCGCTCCACGCAGGTGATTCTTGAGGGAGCCTCCGCAGTGGTGGCCCGCAACCTGCAGCGGAAAGGAAAGAATCTCTGGACCTCGCGTGAGGGTGGGGCCATGATCGGCTATTACGAAGCGCCCGACGGGGAAAACGAAGCGCTCTTTATCGCCGATTACATCAAGAAGTACTTGCGTCTCGCGGGCCAGGAGCAGGAGCGGCCCCGGGTCGCGGTCCTCTACCGCACCAACTCACAGTCCCGGCTGGTGGAAGAAGCGCTGCGCCGTTATGGAATCGCCTACACCATGGTGGGTGGCTTCTCTTTCTACGACCGTTCCGAGATCAAAGATCTGTTGAGCTATCTCAAGCTGGTGCAGAATCCGGATGATTCGATTGCCCTGGCGCGCATCATCAACACCCCGCCGCGCGGCATCGGCAAGACCACACTGGAAGTGCTGGAGCGTCTAAGCCTCGAAACCGGCATCAGCACCTGGGGAGCGATCCGGCGCGCACTGCAGGAGCACCTCTTGCCGCAACGCGCGCTGATGGCGTTGGACACATTCCGCCGTCTGATACTGGATGCCCGCGCCCTGCTCGAGCCCGGCTTCGCCGAAAAACTAGCGCAAGACATTCTCCCTGTGCCGGAGTCACCGCAGTCAGCTGTCCCCGATGTCGAGGGGGCAGATTCGGGAGACTGGGAAGACGTCCGCTTCGACTTCGGCGATCTCGATCCCGAACCGGATCCGGAAGAACAGGCTGTGCCCCTGCAAGCGGACGTGCATCCCGTCCCCGCGGCGGATTCGCCTACCTATGAGGGATTCCGCAAACCCGGCGATGCGGCGACGCTTCCCGAATTGATTCGCTTTCTCATCGACCGCACGGGCTACATTCGCTCGCTCGAGGATGAAGGGACACCCGAAGCCATCTCCCGCATTGAAAACTTGAAGGAACTCGCTAACGCGGCCCAGGATGCGCAGCAGCGCGGGGAGACGCTGTCCGAATTCCTCGACCACGCCGCTCTGGTCAGTGACACCGACCGTTACAATCCCGAAAGCCGCGTCACGTTGATGAGCCTGCATTCGGCCAAGGGACTGGAGTTTCCCCTGGTGTTGCTGGCGGGAATGGAAGAAGGCCTCTTTCCCCATTCGCGGACTCTGAATCAACCCAACGAACTCGAAGAGGAGCGGCGGCTCTGCTACGTGGGCATGACCCGGGCCATGGATGCCCTGGTGATGACCCGTGCTCGCTATCGTCGCAGATACGGCAACGATATGCCGGAATCCAGCATTCCCTCGCGCTTTCTCGAAGAGATTCCGCCTCATCTGATGGAAGACCTGACCCGCGGCCAGCGCGCCTCGATCGGCGGCGCCTACGGTTCACGATACGGTTCAAGCGTGGGCGATGATTGGGAGTCGTCCAGCGGCCACTACAGTTACGAAAACGAGGACCAGCGTCCGCGAACGGTTTCCCGAACTGCATCGCCTGCCAACCGGCCGCAAGCGGGGCCGGGTTCGTTGGATAACATCGCCCAGTTCTTCTCTTCGCGCAAGGCGACTGGGAGCCGGCCGAAGCTGGAAATCCCCGTCTCTCCTGGAGCGACTGGATTCCGCAGCGGCCAGCGCGTTCGTCATCCCAAATATGGTGAGGGCGTGGTCTTCCGCCGCGAGGGAGACGGTGACGATGCGAAGATTACGGTACAATTTGCAGAATTCGGCGTGAAGAAGCTAGTGGAAAAGTTTGCTCAGCTGGAAAAAGTGTAGACAAGGAAAATAATGGCCAATACCAAAAAAGTAGAAGATAAGTTGGAACGCAAGAAGATCAAGCGCACTGCGCGCAAGAAAGCCGCACCCAAGGGCGCGCGCACTGTACCCCGGGGTTCCAACAAGAAGAAGACCAAGAAGCTATCGAGAGGTCAAAGCAAGCGCTAGGGTGATAGCTGAAGAGGCCCTAACCTGTACAGATTAGCGTCAGTAGTTAGGGCTTTCATGCTTTGTGTCAGGGCACGACTTTAGTCGGGCCGATGAACTCCGCTAAATTTGGGCTTTAGCCCCTGGTTTTTTCTTACATCCTGGCGGCACGGCTGAGAAGTATCACGGATTAGGATTTGGTGCTGGATGCGCCGTTAGCAGGGGCTAAAGCCCAATTCTCTCTCAATCCGTTACGGCCCGACTAAAGTCGTGCCCTGACACAAAGCATTAAGGCCCTGACGATCGAAACTGTTGAGCGGGTCAATTGGGGCTACTTTCCCTGCGGGGCTTTTCTGCTGATGGCGATGAGGGTTGCGGTCGGGCTGGATGTGTGGCAAAAGGAGCCGAGACGCTGCGAAAGCAACTGTTCGCAACCAAATCGATCGACAAACTGATCAGTGACTCGGAACTCCCCGAGCACTGTCTGCAGAAAACGCTCGGCCCCTGGTCGCTTACCGCACTCGGCATCGGCGCGGTGATCGGTTCGGGAATCTTCACCGTGGTCGGCACTGCCATCGCGGGCGAGAAGTTCGATACTTCCTCAATTCTGAACACCCCGTTACTCGACTACCTGGTCAATCACCACGCCTTGTCCGGGCGGCCGGGAGCTGGACCGGCGCTGGCCTTTTCCATCGTGCTGGTGGCCATCGTCTGCGCCTTCACCGGTCTGTGTTATGCCGAACTGGCGTCGATGATTCCCATCGCCGGCAGCGCCTACACCTACACCTACGCGACCATGGGAGAGCTGGTCGCCTGGATCATCGGTTGGGATCTCATCCTGGAATATGCCGTCAGCAACATGGCAGTGTGCGTAGGCTTCGCCGCCCACATCGTCGACTTCATGGATTGGTTCGGCCTGCACCCCACCGCGCGCTGGATTTCTCCCGCCTTCCTACCCTCCGGCCTCACCGACTTGCAGGGCAATACGATCTACCAACCCGGCTGGCATCTCGGTTTCAATATGCCGGCTTTTCTCATCGTCCTGATTTTGACCATCGTGCTGGTGCGGGGTATCCGGGAATCCGCAGGCACAAACAATGTCATGGTGCTGCTCAAGATCTCCGCCATCCTGGTCTTCATCATTGCCGGGTCGCGCTTTATCCATCCCGCCCACTGGCATCCGTTCTTTCCCAATGGCTGGTCTGGCGTCCTCACCGGTGGCAGCATCATTTTCTTCACCTACATCGGCTTTGATTCAGTGTCGACCGCGGCGGAAGAGTGTCATCGGCCCCAGCGCGACGTTCCCATTGGCATCCTGGCTACCCTGGTTGTCTGCACCGTGCTCTACATCAGCGTCGCGGTGGTGCTCACCGGGCTGGTTCCCTGGCAGACCCTGGTGGATGATGCAGCGCCGGTGGTCAATACCCTGAAGAAACTTAACCATGCGACGGGTTCAGAGACTCTCAACTGGGTCCGGCTGATCGTCCTTTGCGGCGCGATGATGGGCATGATCTCCTCCATCCTGGTTTTTCAGCTCGGCCAGGCAAGAGTCTGGTTCGCCATGTCGCGCGACCGGCTGTTTCCGCGCTGGTTCGGCAAGGTACACCCTCGGTATCGCACTCCGGCTGTGGCCACTTGGGTTGCAGGTTTTCTGGTGGCCATCCCCAGCGGACTGCTGGACATAGGTACCCTGGCTGACCTGTCGAATATCGGAACTCTCTTCGCCTTTGTGCTGGTGTCGATCGGGGTGTTGATCCTGCGCTATCGCGAACCCGAGAGGCGGCGCGGCTTCCGCGCTCCGGGCGGAATTTCCGTACCCATCCTGAGCATTTTCTTTTGCGTGCTGCTCATGTCCGGCCTGCCGGTCATCACCTGGCTGCGCTTTTTCGGCTGGCTGGCCATAGGCCTGGGCATCTATTTCCTCTACAGCCGCAAGCACAGCGAATTCTCCTCTCTTTCATGACTCGCCCTGCTCAACGCCGGATCGCGGCCTCCTGGTTACGATCGCTCCCCAAAACGGAACTCCATGTTCACCTGGAAGGAACCGTTACGCCGGAAACTCTGGTCGAACTGAGCCGGCGGCACGATGATCAGGGCATGACGCTGGAGGAGGCACGGTCTCTATATCACTACACCGACTTCACCGGCTTCCTGTTGGCCTTCAAGGCGGTCAGCGAACGGCTCCGCAGTCCAGAAGACTATGAATTGATCACCTATCGCATGCTTCAGCGTCTGGCGGCTCAGGGAGTGGTGCATGCCGAGGCTTACGTCTCCGTGGGGGTCGTGTATTACTGGAGGCGGATCGAGTTCGAACCTCTCTTTTATGGGATGGAAGCGGCGCGAGTGCGCGCCGAGCGGGAATTCGGGATTACGCTCTATTGGATCTTCGATGCGGTTCGTCATTTTGGCCCTGAGGAGGCGGCGCGCGTTTTTCGCAAAGCCGCGGAACTGCGGCCGGAGTGGCCAAGCATTGTGGGTATTGGGATCGGTGGCGACGAGCGCCGGACCGGCGCCGAGCCCTTTCGCGAGCTCTATCAGGAGGCGAAGGACGCCGGTCTGCGCCTCACCGCCCATGCCGGCGAAACCATGGGACCGGAGAGCATCTGGGCAGCTCTTAACATCGGGGCGGAGCGCATCGGCCATGCCCTTTCCGCTCAACTGGATCCGGATCTCATGGAGGTGCTGGCGGAACGCCAGGTCCCGCTCGAAATTTGCGTGACGTCGAATTTGCGCACCGGTTGTTGCCCCACTCTTGAGGAGCACCCGGTACGCCGTTATTTCGATGCCGGCCTCATGGTTACCCTCAATTCCGACGACCCGGCAATGTTCGAAAGCGATCTTCAGGACGAATATCGCCTGGCCCATGACGCGTTTGGCTTTACCCCCGAGCACCTTCGTGAATTGGCGGCTAATTCTGTGGAAGCCAGCTTCCTTCCGGCGCCACGAAAGGTCCAATTACTGCATCAAATTGAGCAGGTGAAATAGCCCTTTGGTGTCCACCGCCGTAACTACGTGATTCTCACCAAGCTGCGCTATCATTTCGGCATGATGTACATGGATAGTAACGATCTCAGGGCTCAGGGTTCCGGCGAAATAATGCCGGCAATCTCGCCTACCCAGGAAGAAGGGTTTGCTATGGCGATTGTTGGCTGGACTTCCGTTGCTGTTGGTATTGCTGCTGTTGGTCTCTATGTTGGCCGCGAGTTGCGTGCGCGTTATAAATTCAATCACCGCACGCAGTACGATTTTTTCTCGCACGCTGGGGATAGTGTCTGCTCAGCCGATTACGGCACAGGCATTTAATTCCTCACACCCGACGTACTCTGATCGTCATCACGGCGACCCTGCTCGGCTTCGCCACAGGGTCGGCGCGCGCTCGTGGAAAAACTCGCCCTACGAAGGGCACGGGTTTAGCCGTGCCCTGCCACAAAGCATGAGCCTATCGGCAAAGGGAAATATCAGTTTCCGTCGATCTGCTTAGACGGGCAGCAATACGCAACTCTCTGGCTGGCCGTCCAACCCGGGCAAACCGCCGACACACTTTCGATAAGTAGGTCTTATCTCGCTTATCACTCAATCTTTTTCCGCAGGAAAGCGACGCCCGGGGGGCTTATCTCTCTTATCTCTCACAAAGTGCATTCTTTTTTCGGAAACCTTTGCGTAGTCGAGAGCCTGCCCTGAGCGAAGTCGAACGGGGGGCTGCGTTTATTTTCCAGTTCTCACGCGGACTCTAAAGCTCTCACCAGTCTTGGCCCGGTATGGCAAGGCGGAACCCATGCCCTTCGTTGAGCGTGTCGTTCCGCAACCTAAGCCGATTCATCCGGTCCATCGTTTGCAAAGGTTGGGACAGCGACGGTTCGTACGGAATCCTCGGGTTTAAGTGTTCCCTACCGCTATATACTGCGACTATTCCCGCGATCGAGTCATTCTTTACGTCAGGCGTGGGTCCTTGCGGAGCTGGGGCCGCTGAGTAATGCGAGAAGAAGGAGGAAATCCTCCCGGGCAAGACGCCTCAAAACCGGGCAATGGGGGTGTGCGTGCGCCCGTAAAGGGAGAAAGCTCGTCCGCCAATGTTCGGCTTCCCAGCGATGCCGATACCATCTTTGGCGCCCCGCCGAACGTGGTTCCCAGTGATAGCCCTACCGTAGTCGGCACCTCCTTTCCCCACACGATGGCAGGTGATTTCAGCGAAGGCGGACAACACGTCCTGGCCTCCGGCCACCTGCTGGCCCAACGCTACGAGATCTTGAGCTTGCTGGGCGAAGGCGGCATGGGTGCCGTTTATAAAGCGAAGGACGTTGAGCTCAGCCGATTAGTCGCCCTCAAGGTGATACGCCCGGACCTGGCTCGCAACCGCGCCATTCTTGACCGGTTCAAGCAGGAACTCATCCTCGCAACTCAGGTCACCGATCGCAACGTGGTCCGTATCTATGACTTGGGCGAAGCCGAGGGCATAAAGTTCATCACCATGGAGTATGTCGAGGGCGAGGATCTCGCCCACATCCTCCACCAACGAACCAAGCTGCCGCCTCATGAGGCAGTCCTTGTCATTGAGCAGGTATGCCGGGCGTTAGCCGCCGCGCACAACGTTGGCGTCATCCACCGTGACCTGAAGCCGCAGAACATCATGTGGGAAAAGAGTGGCCGCATCCTGGTTATGGATTTTGGCTTGGCCAAGACGTTGGAAGGCGAGCGCATGACCCAGACCGGCGCCATGGTCGGCACCATGGAATACATGTCGCCGGAGCAGGCGCTGGCGCAAAATCTGGATCAACGCTCCGATATCTTTTCCCTGGGCCTCATCTTTTACGAGCTGCTGACAGGGCAAACGCCCTTCCGTGCCGACAGCGCGCTGGCCAGCCTGATCAAACGCACCCAGGAGCGTGTCGTTCCCGTCTCGGAATTCGACCAGCAGCGTCCCACCTGAGCTGAGCCAGATCGTGAGCCGATGTCTGGAGCGCGATGTCTCGCTGAGATATCAGTCGGCGGCGGAGCTGCTGGCAGACCTTGAGCTCTGGCAGGGCACCGGTAAATCCGGCGTCATCGCCGCTCGCCTTAAGCCTGGGCCCGGCAGATGGGCTACAGAGAATCAACGGTTGCTCGTCGGCGCGGCCGTTCTGCTGGTGCTTCTCGTCGCGGTCATCGGGTACTTTCTTACCCGGCCCAAGAGCGCGGCCCTTCCTGAAGCGAAGCAGGAGGCGCCGGCTGTCCGTCCGAGATCGCTGGCGATTTTGCCCTTCCGCAACTCCTCCGGCGATGCCAAGGACGACTGGATCGGCTCCAGCATTGCTGACATGCTCAGTACCGACATCGGTCAATCAGCCCACCTGCACCCCGTCTCTACCGATAGGCTCCATCAGGTGCTTTCCGATCTTCACGTCGGCCCGGAAACCGCGGTGGATCCGGATATGCTGCGCCGCGTGGCCCAGTTCAGCAATGCCGACGTTCTGGTTTCAGGCCAATATGCACGCTTCGGCGACCAGATCGTGATTGATGCGACCATACGCGACCTGGTGCATGACCAGACCGTCCCCGTCAAAGCCCAAGCGCTGGTAAAAGATCTGCCTGCGGCGATCGACAGCCTGGCCGACTCCGTCCGCAAGAACCTTTCCCTCTCCGCCAGCGTGGTCGAGGAATTGAAGGCACAGTCGTTCAAGCCCAACTCAAAATCTGTCGATGCATTGCGCGAATTTAATGAAGGTTCCGTGCTGATGCGTGCGGGCAAGAATCTGGATGCTTTAAAGCACCTGCAGCTGGCGACGAATGAAGATCCCGATTTTGCGCTGGCATTCTCCATGCTCGCCGATGCGCAGGCTGCACTTGGATTTCAAAATGACGCCGAGCAATCGTCCATCCGCGCCCTCAATCTCGCTCAGAATCAAAACCTGCCGCTGCCCGAGAAATATCTGATTAGCGCCAGTAACGCGCGCGTCATGAAAGACAACAAGAAAGCGATCGAGGCTTACGAGAATCTCTCCAAAAGCTTACCCGGCGATCTCGATGTTCAGTACGAGCTAGGCGTCCTCTACCTGCAAAGCGGGGAGTATGACAAGGCGCGCGCTACTTTCGCTAAAGTCCTGCAGTCTGATCCCAAAAACATCAGGGCGCTGTGGCAGACGGGGGTCGTGGATAACCTCACCGGCAATCCTCAGGCGGCTCTCGACGCGCTGACCCAGGGCCTCAGCCTTACGATTCAGTTCGACAACCAGGAGCAGAGGGCCCTGATTCTTCTTTCCATGGGAACCTCGTACCGCCTGCTCAACAAGCCGGAGGAAGCGCTGCACAACTATGAGGAATCCATTGCGATCAACCAGAAGATCGGTCAAAAGTGGGGCATCTCCGCAGCCCTGAATGAAATGGCTGATGTGCAAGCGACGAGCGGCAAACCGGATGCTGCGCTGGCCAGCTATAACAAGTCGCTGGTGCTGTTGCGCGAAATCGGCATGAAGGGCGGCGTCGCCGACACCCTCACCGATATGGGCACGATCTACCACGACCTGGGCAAATTCGATCAGGCGCTCGATGTCTACAAACAAGCCTTACAGATCCAGCGCGAAACGGGCGACCAGGGCTACGAGGCGTAATGCCTCAACAATATCGCCAACGTGTATCTGACCATCGGGGACAACGACAATGCCTTTACCTATTACCAGCAGGCCTTACAGTTGCGCGAAAAGCTGGGTGTCCCGGGCGATCTTGCAGACGACCCTTGAGGGCTTGAGCGAAGCCTACACAGTAACCGGACAATACGAGCAAGCGATGACAGGCTTGATGCGGGCTCTGGAACTCGGCGCGCAAAGCCGGGGATGCACACAGCGTTGCCTTGGTCTCTCGTCAAATCGGCCTGGTCTTTGAGTACCAGGGCCGCTTTGGCGCGGCGGTCAAGTCAATGCAGGATGCAGTGAAGAGTTTTCGACAGCAAGGGGAAAACGGGCTGAATATGGCGGAATTCCTGAACGATCTGGCCGGAGCTCTGGCTCGCTCGGGAAGAAGCGATGAGGCTGCGGCGCCCCTCGAGGAGGCGCAAAAAATTCAGCGGGCTTTGAAAAACGATGCCTTGCAAGCTGAAATTTTAAATACGCGGGGAGACCTCGCCTTTTACCAGGGCGACCTCAAAGGTGCCGCAAAGTTCTATGAATCCGCGGTCCCGCTCGCTGCCCGAACCAAATACAGTGAAGTTCTGCTGCAATCAAGGGTGAACGTGGCCCGGGTCGCAGTTTCCGAGGGTCGCTTCCAGGAAGCGTTACGCGGATTGCAAGCTCTCCTGCATACCAAAGGCTTCGTCGCCGCCCACCTATCGCTCGAGATCAATCTTGAGATGGCAGAAGCAGAGATTGGCCTGAAAGATTACACGGCCGCTAATCACGGTCTGCAGCAGGAGCTACCCGGAGCGCAACGCGCAGGAGTACGTTTCGGTTTGGCCAGAATCTACTATTTGTTGGGAACGTCCGCACGACTGAACGGCAGCGTCGGAATCGCGGCCGACTATTACCGCGAGGCTGCCCAACTACTGGACGGAATTCGTTCCGATTCGGGCGCGGCCAATATGATGCGCCGCACCGATTTCAAGACCATGTACGAAGAATCCAACCGCTGGAAAAAATAACTGAGGGTTCCCGTCCTTCGCGTTTTCTGCGAAGGACAAGAACCCTGGTCTTTGTGAATCCTCTTCAGTTAACAATCGCCCGATGCAGGATTACCTGTGCACTGTGTAGCTGACCGGGGCGGAAGTTATGGTATTGCCCGCAGCGTCCACGGCGGTCACAGTGAAGGTTTGCTGGCCTACTTGCAATGTATTGACAAGACTGTTGATCGTGCCGGTGTTCGGCCTGCCCACCAAGTAAAATGCGGCGCCGCACTGCACGATGCCGGAACGGTCGTCCGTGCAGCTATAAGTCGCGGTTACCCGCTGGCCAACCTTATAGCCACTGCTCGTGGGTGCCGGAGACAGCGTGGGTCCCGTCTGAACTACGGGCTTGACCGTGTCCACATTGATCGGGAAAGTGTAGAACGAGGTCGACCAACTTCCCCCAGTCTTGGTGAACTTTAGTTCTTCGGTGCCTGCGCAGTCCTGGGCAAAATAATGCAATAGGTACTGGCCATCCGCAGGGACGCTGACTCCCTCTCCCTGCGCTGAGAATGGCGTAGCTTTCGGCGGATTGGATTGACCGGGTGTAGGGCAAGCGGTATTCGGTACGGTCACATCATCAGGGACCGGCGCTCCCGGCTGAGGCACGCTCGAAGCCAGGGAAATACCGTAGGTGATGCTCTGGATCGGCGCCGCTACGAAGTTGTTTTTGGAAGCCAGGGCAGGCGGCACGCTTCAGAAATTTACTTTGAAGCTGTTGCTGTTGACCCAGGAGCCGAGTCGCTGCCCGGGCACAGTGACGATGGTTAGATCTTCCGGCACCGGGGCCACGGTAATGAACGTGGAGTTGGAGCTCTGGCCACGGGCGCCGCTTGTGTAGGCGCCCGGACCGGTAAAGCTGGTCAACAGGTTCTGCGGGCAAAGCAGGTTAGCGATGTTGGACGACGAATCGAACACGCAAGGCCCTCCACTCCAGCCGTCTTTAGCCTCCAGGAAGCCCACTCCTTGGTGGTAGATCAAGAGATTTGTGCCCAGAACATCGGGAAGGGTAAAGCTGGGACCGTCGAACACATCCTCAAAAATCTCATTGCGCTGCTGCGACGTCGGACACAAAGCTCCCTTCTGGGTGGGATCGGTTCCGACCTGGCAAGTGAGCGGTGTAGAGTTTGCACGCTGGCGCCCCGTTGTACAGTTCACCGCTATGGATCAGGCAACTGCCGGTCGCAAACGAGGTGCCTTTCAAGTAGGTGGACTGGAAAGTCGCCGCATTGAGTGGGGTGTCCGAAGCCGTAGGCGACGTCCCATCGGTGATGGAAAGGCTGCCGGCGTCCTGCGCCTCGGAGAGGTTGTAGGTGAACTGTACCTGCTGGTTGTTCGTTGAATTAAACGAAAAATTCTGGGTCAGCTGCTGGTCGGTCGGATTGCTTTGGGAGATTGGATTGCCGGTCACCTTGCCCGGCCCTGCGACCCCGTTAAAGGCGCAGTTGGTCACCAGGTAGAGAGTAGAACTAGTGAGATAGCTGCCAGTATCCACGAGCCCGATCTGGGCTTGCACCGCACCGGTGGTGAGATAGCTGCTGACATCGATGGGCGGCACTCCTCCAGCGGCCAGATAGTTATCCGGATCCTTACCGGTCAGTTCGCCGGCGCTGGCCTGGGATGCGTAATTGCCGGTGAAGCAGTTCTGCTGGTTGCCGTTTTCCATCGTTCCGTTCTTGCAGATGTCGGCAGGGCTCCCTCCCACCTCATTGAAGGTAATGAAGTTATCCACCAACACGTTTCCGCTGCCGTCCGCCGTGGATGAAATCTTGGCCTGGATCGGCGATGTGCACGTCAGATTCAAGATGGTGGTGTTGAAGACGTTTTCGCTGGCTCCGTACCCCGTCCCCTGGGTCGATACCCGCACGTTAGCGGGGCTGAAAAGCTGGACTGCGGTCTGGCCTGAAACGGTGGAAGCAGCGGCGGCGATGCACACCGTCGCAAGGCCCTGCAGGAAGACTGAACTTCTCATTTTTCGCAAACTCCTACCCATAATTCCGCTGTTAGATCAGCCCGCGCAGCTGCGGACTGGCCCACCGGCTCACCCGGGTCGATTGAAGAGCAATGATTCGGACCGCCGGGGGAAATTTGTGGGGTCGGCAGAAAGTACGACAAAAGCCTTACGAATTGTGGAATTAGGCGTTCATCCTGTCAACTGAAACTTTGCCTCCCGGGGCCTCAGACAGGGGTGTGACAGGGCGCGATTGGCAGGGGAGCATACTTTTGTCAGTCGCCCCGTAAGGTTTGTTCTTCCTCTTGCAGGAGCGATTCCGCGGTCAGCTGGTCGATTCCTCTAAGGGCGGGAAAGAGCGTGCTCCAAATGCCGGTAACGGCCAGCGCTCCGAGACCTCCAGCCACAACGGCACGCACTGCTCCCCACCACTGGGCGGTCACGCCACTTTCAAACTCACCCAGCTCATTGGACGCTCCAACGAAGAGCGAATTCACTGCGCTGACTCTGCCGCGCATCGAAGCTGGCGTGGCCAGCTGCAGCATCGAGGATCGGATCACGACGCTGACCATATCCGATGCCCCCACCACCATGAGCGCGGCGAGCGAAAGCGGCAAACTCCTGGAAAGGCCGAAGACGATGGTTGCGCACCCGTAAACTGCGACCCCAGCGAACATAAGAATGCCCGGGCGTCGCAAAACAGGGTGGAAGGTCAACCAGATGGAGACCGCCAGGGCGCCCAGCGCTGGAGCGGAGCGAAGGGCGCCTAGCCCCTGCGGGCCTGTATGCAGCAGATCATGAGCAAAGATCGGCAGCAGTGCAGTGGCGCCACCCAACAGCACCACGAAGAGATCCAGCGAAATCGATCCCAGCAATAGCTTGGATTTCCAGACATAGCGAAAGCCTGCCAGGATGACATCGCTCGAAATCGACCGATGCTCCATTCGCCCAGGGCGTACGTGCAGGGACCCGATCAACAGCACAAAGCCGATTCCGGTCGCCAGGGTAAATAGAAACACAATGGGAGCGCCGTACAGCCTCCCTTTCAGCGGCAAGGTGTAAAGTAGACCTCCCACAGCTGGTCCGGCGATGTTGGCGATTTGGAAGACTGTCGCTCCCCATGTAATAGCGTTCACGAAATTTTCCGTAGGCACCAGGTGGGGCAGCAGGGCCGAACTGGCCGGACCGCTGAAGGCGCGACCCGACCCGATCAGAAAGAGCACCACGAAGATCGGCTCCACGCGATGCAACCCCCGCAGAGCGAAGACCAGGAGCGTGGCGGTGCATAGGATCTGCATGACATAGCAAATCAGGATCACCATGCGCCGGTCGTAGCGGTCGGCGATATGCCCGGCTGGCAGCAAGAATAAGAGGCCGGGCAAAAATAACACCAGGCCGGTGTAGCCCAAATCGATCGCCCGGTGGGTGATCTCATACACCTGCCAGGCAACAGCCACTGCCTGCGCCTCCGCGCCCATGATGACCATTACCCGCGCCAGCTGATAGCGGCGAAAATCTCTAAAGGCAAATGCTGCTGTCCCTGTTCTTGGTGGGGCCATATGCCTGCTTTTTAAAATTGAAACAAAATACAAAGAGGCAGCTTCTTTCTCAAGAAAAACTGCGCCGGACCGTCCCCGGAAAGGATATCGCAAGCGGGAAAATACGATAGGATGCAGGCACGTCCTCACGATTTTGGGAGCGACCGAAGGTGAGAGGGGTGCCCATGGCCGCAGACGTCACGGAGAACGAAACCGATAAAAGATTGAGCCCCGCAGCCGCGCTGGATGAGTTGCTGGCGGGGAATCGCCGATTCATGAGCGGGCGCACGTCCGCCCACCGCCGTGACCTCGCCATGCTGCAACAGACCCTGGAGAAGCAAGAGCCTTTTGCCGCGGTGCTCTCCTGCTCCGATTCGCGCGTGCCCGTGGAAGTGGTTTTCGATCAGACGATTGGACAGCTCTTTGTTGCGCGCGTGGCGGGCAATATGGTCACCCCGGAGATTGTCGCCAGTCTTGAGTATGCTGCCGCTGTGCTCGGCACCAACACCATCCTGGTCATGGGCCACAGCAGGTGCGGAGCGGTCACAGCCGCCATTCAAAGACAAGCCACAGCGGGACTCTCGTTCCCAGGACAGATCAGCGCTCTTTTCCCGCACATTGAGGCAGCCGTGGAGCAAGCCGGCCCCGACATTGAGGCCACGATTCGAGCCAATGCCTTGATTCAATCTTCGCGGTTGCGGGAATTGTCCCCGCTGCTGGCGGGGATGATCGAAGCCGGCAACGTGAAGGTGGCTACCGGCTATTTCGATATTCGCAGTGGATTAGTGACGCTGCTGGACGAAGCCTGACGTCTAGCGCAGGAACTGGCTTAGTTGCCGTGCACGAAGGTTGCGTATTGGGTATCGACGATACCCAGGTTGCGCGCCAGCCCCAGTTTGGCCTGATTGTGCTGACTGGTCGTATTCACCAGGGTGGTTTCGGCGTCGGCCAAGGTTGCCTGTGCCTGCACGACCGGCAGGTTGTCGTCCACGCCGGCCTGAAAGCGATCCGTGGTCTGTTCCAATTCTTTGCGCGCGAGCTCTACATTGCTTTGCGCCACCCGCACCAGTTCTGTGGCCGATTGCACATCCAGGATGCTATCCCTTAGCTGCCGGTTGATCTGCTCTTTCAAAGCGGCCAATTGCTCGGTCAAGTTGGTGAGGTTGGCGGTTGCAACACCGCTGTCGCCGCGGAACTTGGCTTCTTCAAAAAGGGGCAGGTTGAGCGTGCCTCCAGCCACAAACGTACCGTGGTAAAGACCGCCGGTTACCCCGGTGACGCCATAATTACCTTGAAAATCGAGGGTTGGCAGCCGCTCCCATTTGGCTGCTCTCCGCTGCAATTGCGCCGCTCGGATCTGGGCTTGCAAACCCTGATAGTCCTGGCGGTTCTGGTACGCGATTCGCTTGGCTTCGTCGATATTCATGGTCGCCAGGTCGGCATATGGTGCGCTATCGGTAAGTTGGATCTCCTGTTCCGCAGGTAGGCCGATCTCCCGGTTGAGCGCGATCTTGGCCTTCTTGAAGTTGACTTCAGCCGAGATCACAGCTTGCTGTTGGGTTTGGAACTGTACCCGGGCCCGCAATTCGTCCAGGTTCGCTGCCGTGCCGGCCTGGTGCTCGGCGACGGTTTGGTCTAGCAGCACCTGATCGGCCTGCAGCAGGGCCTTCGCATTGTCCACCTGGGCGCCAAGAGCCAGCGTCTGCAGGTAGGCGTTGCCCACGGTGAGTACGACCAGCCCGCGCGAAGACTGCTTGCTGAAATACGCAGCCTGCTCATTCGCCTTTGCTGCCCGGTAGAGGTCGATATTCTGCAGGCTGAACAGCGTCTGCGAATAATTCACCATCGCGTCGGTCGAGTTGACCTTCACGACCGTGGGGACCGACGCCAGGTCCAGACCAGGAAAAAGGGGAGCGGATTTAGCCAAAAGGCTGGAGGAGAATCCCAGGGCTGCCAGATTGATCTGGTGTGCGCCCGAATCGGCTTGGGCGGTGACGGTAGGGAGAAGCGACTGCAGGCTTTCGCTGGTCTGCGCCTTTGCGCCTAGTTCCTGCTGCCGCGCCTCGATCAGCGCCAGGTTGTGTTCAATGCCCATCCCGATCGCTTGGTCGATGGTCAGGGCCTTAACCCCGTCGGTCGGTTTTACAACGGTCACGCTGCCGTAATAAGGGCTCTGCGCGGAACTCTGATTGGCCGTCTGAGCCGACAGTATTCCGGCGGACAACAAAGCCGCCGTAAACGCTGTCACAAGCCGCCGCGCTGGGATCGTCATTAGGGGTCGTCTCTTCCTTTCCGTCCAATCCTTTAGATTGGATCGGGGCCTCCAGGTTGCCTAAATTGCGGCCGTTTCGGGGGTCGCTTCCCCATCGTACTAGCTTGGTGCCTCTGGTTCCCTCATCAAGGGACGGGTGCCCCATATCTCGCTCGTTTTTCGCGAGATGTGGGATTCCACTGCTCTTTCGCTCTGACTGCCGATGCATCCGATGCACTTAGCGGTCAATATCCGTGGAATCCCACATCTCGCGAAAAACGAGCGAGATATGGGGCATGGCTTGATTCCTGTTGGATTTTTTTGAAAATCTCTATTCGTCGTCGGCGTGAACGTGTTTATGGGCGGAGGCGATTACCTTCTCGGCCGACCCTGCGGGGACGACATCGTAGCGGGCCATCTCCATGTGAAAACTGCCCATGCCTTGGGTGAGGGAAGTGAGCGTGGCGCCGTACGTCAGCATTTCGGCCATCGGGACTTCAGCTCGGATGATCGTAGTGCCGCGGCCGGCGCCCATCCCTTGAACACGGCCTCGCCGTCCCGTCAAATCCCCCATCAAAACGCCGGTGAAAGTCTCCGGCGCCTCAATCTCCACCCGCATAAGCGGCTCCAGTAGTACCGGCCTGGACTGTTCCATGCAGTTGCGGAAGGCCAGCCGCCCGGCCAGCCGGAAGGAGAGCTCATTGGAGTCCACATCGTGATAGCTTCCGTCAAAAAGCACAGCGCGGAAGTCAACCATGGGAAAGCCGGCCAGCCAGCCGCGCGCCGCCGCTTCCTGCACCCCTTTTTCGACCGCCGGAATAAAGCTGCGCGGAATGGCCCCGCCGAAAATTTCGCTGACGAACTCAAAACCTCCACCCAGGGGGAGTGGTTCCAGGCGCAACCAGCAATCGCCGAACTGCCCGTGGCCTCCGCTCTGCTTTTTATGCCTGCCCTGGGCGCTGGCGCTGGCGCGGATCGTCTCCCGGTACGGCACCTTGGGCGCCTTGAGCGTCACTTCGGTGTGGTACCGGCGGCGCAGCCGTTGCACGATGGACTCGATATGGGGCTGGCCCGAGCCGGCCAACAGGAATTCATGGGTAGCGGCATCCCTATAAAAGCGGACCATCAGGTCCTCTTCCATCAACTTGTGAACCGCTGGCGCCAGTTTATCTTCATCGGCCCGGGTTTTGGGCTCAATGGCATAGGTGACAGCGGGTTCCGGCATGGTCACCGGGTCGAAGTAAATCTCGTGGCCGGCATCCCCCAGCGTGTCGCCAGTAAACGTCTCGCGCAGTTTGGCCACGGCGCCCACATCGCCCGCATGCAACTCACCGATGGGACTTGCAGTGCGTCCCTGCATGACCGTCAGGTGGGCCAAGCGCTCTGCGCTGTGGTGGGTGTAATTCGTAACTGTAGCGTCGCATTTCGCGACTCCAGAAAAGACCTTGAAGAAGGAGATCCTGCCTGCGAAAGGATCAGACATGGTCTTGAAGACATATAACGAGAGCGGCTCGCGGTCATCCACCTTGCGCAACACCATCTCGGCTTCCGAATCGGGGCGAACGCCCACAGATTCCACGGCCCCGCGCGCTGCCACCGGGACCCGCTCCACCGGCGATGGCGCGTACACCTGCAGAAAATCGAGCAGATGGTCGCTGCCCACGTTCCTTAAGCCACTCGAAAAGAGCACGGGAAAAATTCGGTCCTCACGGATAGCCTCGTGCAGGGCTACGATCAAGTGCTCTTCCGGGATGGTTCCTTCGCGGAAGTACTCTTCCATCAACTCGTCCTTGCCTTCGGCTACCAGCTCTACCAGGGCTTGATGGGCCTCCGTAGCCTCTTCGCGCAGGCGTACCGGAATTTCAGATAGGCGGCCGCAACCGCTTCCGTCCGGTTCGTACACGAAGGCCTGCATGGTTACCAGGTCCACGACACCGCGAAAGATGGGATTCTGGCCGTTCCCCTCAAGAATGGGTAGCTGTACCGGAACCACCTGGCGGCCAAAACCTTCGCGCAACGCGTTGAGGGTGCGTTGGTGATCCGCTCGGGGGTGATCCATCTGGTTGACTACGATCACCCGGGGCAGGTTGAATTCTTCGCCGAACCGCCACACCCGCCGGGTCATGGCTTCCACGCCGCATGCCGCGTTGACGATCAGCAACGCCGCTTCGACCGGCAGCAGCGCCGCGCGCGCCTCGTGCACGAACATGGGAAAGCCAGGTGTATCTACGAAATTGATTTTTACGTTGTGCCACTCGGCAAATGCCAGCGCATTTTGCATGGTGGTCCGGCGTGCCACATCCTCTTCGTCATAAGCGGTTACCGCGCTGCCGTCATCCACGCGGCCGAGCCTTTCGGTCATTTTGGCTGCTTGAAGAAGCGCAGAAATCAGGGTGGTCTTGCCGCAGTGCGCATGGCCCACAAGCGCGACATTACGAATGTCCTGTCCCTGATAGGTCTTTAATGAACGGTTCATCCAGGTATCTCCAGTTCCCAAAATTAGGAGTCTTGGAGCGGTCCGTGCGCGCTGGGGAGCGCGTTACCATGCACGCTGGCGGCCTGCTTCGTTTGCGGGAACCGAGTGTAGCACAGTGTCCACGCTACGTTTTTTCCTGGCCGGGGAGGCAGGAGGATAGATCTACTTCCGCTCCAGCTCGGCACGTTGCCGGCGCAGATTCCAGGCAAAGATTCCGATCCGCAACAGCAGGATGAACAGCAGGGCGATTGCCAGGGCCGCTGACTGGCCGTGCACTCCGCGCCGCAACAGGAAACCTAGTGCTGCCAGTACAGCGATCACAAATGCGCCGAACGTTAGCCACTCCGCGCGATTCTTCATATCACTTCCTTAACCTCTGCCGGTTCCGCGACAGCCGGACGAAAATCACGATAGCAAACCCGGCAAAGACCCCCATCGCTACCATCGAGCTCAACTGAAAACGAAAAAGCACGGCGCCGGCGTTGGCTGGATGGGTGCGTGACAGCAGGGCTTCCAGCACAACAAAGACACAAAAACTGACCGCACCCGCTCCGGCCAGGCTGAGTACGATCTTCAACGTGGCGCTTCCCATCCCCCACCGGAAGCCTGCATCATATCGCATCGAGCGGCCGCCTACCCATTACAATAGAGAGGATTGAAGGTCTGAAGAGTGAAGGGCACAGGAACCATGCACGCTATTCCATCAACGCCTCCGGCGATAACTTCAAACACTCCACCGCACCGGTTCCGGCTCCTGATGGCGGCATTTGTCGTATTCGGCGCCGCCGGGTTTGCGGCTCATTTTGCCGCCGGCCAGTCCACCGCCGTGCATGATCCTGCGGCCCTCAAACCCCCGCCCGGCGCCCGAGTGGCGATCGTTGAGTTCGAGGATATGGAATGTCCCGATTGTGCCCGCGCCAATCCTCTCTTACACGACGCTGCGAACCAGTACCACATTCCCTGGGTGCGTCACGATTTTCCCTTGCCCTTCCACGCCTGGAGCTTTGACGCCGCGGTGTACGCCCGTTGGTTTGACACCAAGTCGAAAAAGCTTGGCGACGATTTTCGCGATGCGGTCTTTGCCAACCAGCAGCTGATTGATGCAGCGGGAGAAACTTCCCCTGAAACTCCAGCAGGTCCAACGACAGCCGCCTCGGCAGCGATTCGCAACTTCGCGGAGAAGTTTGCGCAGGAGCACAGCGTTGCGCTTCCTTTTGTAATTGATCCGCAGAAGAAGCTGGCGGCCCTGGTCCAGGCAGACATCGATCTTGGCAAGCGCATTGGCATCGAGCACACGCCGACGATTTGGGTTGTCACCAACAAGACGAATGGCGTGCCTTTTGTGGAGGTTGTTGATCGCCAACGCCTCTATCAGATCATCGACCAGGCGCTGGCCGATACCAAAGGCCAAGCTGTGGCTGTGCATCACGGCACCGGTCAATAGATAGACGGGCTACAGAAAAAGTGTCACCAGTGCCCACCTCAGGGGCTAAAGAGTCTGCGTGCCGATCCGCGGAGCAGTTCCCATGAGCGCGCCATAGTTTTTCCCACACCCAACTCACCAGATTGATCCGCAGAGTTTTGGTTTTGTGTCAGGGCACGACTTTAGTCGGGCCGTACGCAGGCACCTAATGAGGGCTTTAGCCCCTGAGGTGTTGCTTTCTTGCTGCCGCATACTCAACCGAAGCCGGTGTCTAGGTCTGGATATTGACCAGCTCGCCTGGAGTGGTTTGCCGCGTCTGAGGCGAACGCCAGTGGTCGATGTAAGAAATCTGGTGAACGCAGGAGACGGTGCAGTGCGGAGCGCAGCTCTTTTCAGTCACATACTCCCGCTTGAGGTCGGCTTTGGTGTATTGTGCCAGCGGAACTCCTGGGTAGCCGCGCTGTTGTGAACAGTAGTGCACCAGTCCGTCCTCGCAAACATAGAGAAAGCGTGAGCCGGCGCGGCAGCGCCAGTTGTTCGGCTCAGCATTGGCGATTGCTTCTTGAAACTTGTTGAAGCGGGAATAGTTCTTCTTCGCCATCCCGGCCATCTGGTAATAGACGCGCCGTTCCTCATCCTTCAAGGGCTTCAGTTGACCATCCCCATCATGGATGATGCCGATGGTTGACGTAAACCCAAGCTCCAGCGCCCGATTGCCGATCACCAGCGCATCCTGGGGATTCCTGATCCCGCCGCCAACGACGGAATTGATGTTGACGTGAAACTCGGCGTGCTGAGAGAGGAACTCCAGCTTCTTGTCCAGAACTTTGAGGCTCTTCTTCGAGATCTCATCCGGCTCGATGTTGTCGATCGAGATCTGCATGTGGTCAAGGCCGGCCCGGTTCAACCGCTCGATCCGCTCCGGCACCAGCAGGTATCCATTGGTGATCATGCCGGCTACCCGCCCGTGGTGGCGTATACGGGCGATGATGTCGTCCAGCTCCGGATGCGTGAGTGGCTCGCCGCCAGAGATGGTGATGATGCTCGAGCCCAGGGCTGCGAGGTGGTCGATGCGGCGCAGCATTTCTGGGAGCGGTACGGGCTTCGATACCTTGTCGTACTCGTTGCAGTAAGCGCAGGAGAGATTGCAGAATCGCATGGGCACGATCTGTGCCATCACTACGTGCCGGGTGGAAGCTAAAGCCTGCCCGACGACCATCAGTTCGCGCACTTTGCGCGCCCCCGCCGTGGCCCGCCCTTTCCAGGTCTGTTTCCGCCGGATTTGCATCTGTTGTTATTCAAACACAGCGCAAGCGGGGGCGCGAGTAACCAGAAAGGAATGGGGATGTTCGCAGCCTGAGCGGTATCACAGGCCATCTAAGTGGTTACAGCAGGTGCATTTCCGGTGTTTATCGCGTGAGAGGTGGTCCTTAATTCTTCTTGACCTTTCCCGCGCTCATGGTCAAGATCTGCTCCTGCTTGTTGCGCATGACGGTCACCTGCACAGGGTGCCCGCGATGGTTGCGAATCGCCTTAAGCCAGTCATTCTTGCTGGTCATCTGCTGCGACTCGACCTTTACTACAACATCTCCAGCCTTTAAGCCGGCCCGCGATGCCGGGCTCTGGTAGTCCACGCTTTCCACCAGCAGTCCGGTGCCACTCTTCACTCCGAAATAATCAGCTAACTGGGTGCGCACCGGGTTCACATCCGCTCCGACATAAAGGGCCCGGGGAATCATACTATCCAGAAAGGCGGGACCACTCGAGGCAACACTTCCCAGGAAGCTCTGCCCGGATGCTGGTGCGGTCGGCTCCGGAACGGTGAAATGCTTCGACCAAGCTTGCTGCTCCAACACCTTCCGGTTACAGAGCTGCACCACCACGTTCAAGCGGGTGCCGTCGCGGCTGACCAGTAGAGTAACCGTCCGCCCCGATGGCAACTCATGGAGTTTGTGGCGCAGCTGGTCAACATTGTCAAAGGATTGTCCGTCCAGTTGAAGAATCACGTCGTGAACGTTGAGGCCAGACTTGCCGGCTGGAGCGTCGTGGTCCACTAAGACCACCTCGGCTGCGTGAGCATCTTTCAGGTGGAGCGCGTTGGCACGCTCATCATCCACCTTCCCTAAGACAACGCCAAGGTAGCCTTGCGAGGTAAAAAGCAGAAACTCCGGCATGCTGGCCGGCAGATTCAACGCGTCTCCTGATACCCAGCAGGTGGTGAAAAGACCACCCAGTAACACGGCCAGCGAACCCAAAATCGGAAGGTGCTTCATTGGAGGACTCCCAAGGGACTTATACCGTTAAGACTTGCTGCATGCCTTAAAAGCAACTCTCAAGCTACTGGATTTGTGGTGATTCATCCAGAATTTCGTGAGAGACGGTTCGAATATGCGGATTGTCGTCCTCCGACGCAACCGTGTGCAATACCTCGCGCACGCTGCTATCGGCCTCGACCGGTTGCAGAAGCTCAATGGCGCGTGTGCGCACCGTGGCGTCCTCGTCGTTCATTAACGCTTCCAGCACCCCGTCGCGGACGCGCATATCTTCTGCCACATAGGACTTAAGGCCGTCCAACGCCTGCAATCGGACCCTGGCGTTCTTGTCGTAGCGCAGCGCCACCAGCAAAGCGTTGCGAACCGGGCCGTCGGAGCATTGGTGTCCCGCCTCGCACTCGCCGGCCAGTAGGCTCACGGAATTTTGCGCCACCCCGGGATTTACCTGGCTCTGTGCCCCAACCAAAAGCAATTCCCGTATCTTCGGATCGTCAAGCGACCCCTGGGTGGTTTCCGGGACCAGGCGATTGAAGCGTACTTGAACATTTTCGGTATTTGGTTCGCGGACAATGCTGCTGACGTTGGCGATTGTTCCGGGTCCCGCAATCGCTGCGGGTAGCTCGGTGGGGGTCCGGTGACTGCGCAATGCAGCTTGATACCCGCCCCAGGTGCCGGAGGCGAGACCCAGAACCAGGAGTGCGGAGGCCGCGACCGGAGCCCGGCCGAGCATGCTCACCCCTCGGAACATGGATTGTTGGACACGCATCAGCCAGCCACTTCGCGGCATGGTGTCCAGTGCTTCCTCCAGCCGTAGACGGGCTTGCGCCAGCAGGTTGGCCGAAGGTTCAAGGGTAGGCGCAAGCGCCATCGCCTGCTGTAGCGCCTGTACTGCTGCAAACTCCTCCTGACAACGTTTGCAGGTAGCTAGATGACCTTCCAGCAAATGGCACTGATCGTCAGGAAGTTCTCCGTACGCGAATAGAGCAATCTTCTGTTGCGCCAGATCGCAATCCATATACCAAACCTCGCCTCACCGTAGTGTCGCCAAATTAGTTCTTAGTTTTCTAGTCGCCCGGAAGAGCGTGTTCTTGGCGGTCTCTTCCGTGGTGTTCAACATTTCACCGATCGTTCGTAATCTCAGGCCCTGGTAGTGCTTTAGCTCAAAAACCATGCGTTCCCGCGGCGTCAGGCGCCCCAGCGCTTCCTGGATCCGCTCCCCCAGCAGCTTGCGCTCCAGCTCGCGCTCGGGATTGGCCATCGCTCGCTCGTCGGAGATATTGCTCAGCAGGTCCATCTCCCCGCCGCTGGAATCGACCACCACCGATTGCTCTTCCCGGCGGGATTTGCGCCGCCGTAAGTGATCGAGGCACAGGTTGGTCACGATGCGATAGATCCAGGTATAGAAGGAACATTCGAAGCGGAAATTTGCCAGGTAGCGATAGGCCTTGAGGAAGGCTTCCTGGTGGATGTCCTGCGCATCCTGCTCAGACCCCGTCAAGCGCAGCGCAAGCCGTAAGACTGGCTGGTCGTATTGGCGCACCAAGGCTTCGAAGGCGGTACGCGAGCCCTTTTGCGCTTCGCGGATAAGCTCGGTCTCGGTGGCGCGACCCCATGCTTCGCTTGCCATGCCTGACGAGGATTGTAACGTTCGCTGCGGAGCCCAGGCAGAGCTCCCAGCCTTGATTGGCCTATGAGATGTAAAGCGAAGCGCGTCCGTCGTCATTCGTCGCTCCAGGTACACACAACCACTGTCCCCTAGACGAAGCGGGGAGCGTTTGGTAAGCAGCCGGGATTCGATAGACTCAGCCTATGTCTTCCCTATTCGAGCACTCCGGCGAAAGCATTGTCGCGTACTGCGACGGTGGGTCTCGCGGCAACCCGGGTCCGGCCGGCTTCGGCGTCTATATCCAGGACTCGGCAGGAAAAGTTCTGGGTGAATTGAGCCAGTTCCTGGGTGTGCACACCAATAACTTCGCCGAGTACTCTGCCCTGCTGGCATCGTTGGAGTTTGCCATCACCAACGGGCACAGGAGTTTGCGGGTTGTCTCCGACTCTGAGCTGATGGTCAAGCAGATCAAGGGGCAGTATCGCGTGAACAGCCCCGAACTCCGTCCTCTCTACGAGGAGGCCAAGCGCCGTATTGCGCGGCTTGACCACTTTCAGATTCAACATGTTTTGCGGGAGAAGAACCGCCATGCAGACCGGCTGGCCAATGTGGCCATGGACCGCGGAATGGGCCGGGCGCCGGCTGCCGCTCCAGCCGCCAGTCCGGCCCCCGCCTCCAAGTCCACCCGCGCCGCTCCGGCAAGGGCGTCATGCTCCGCGGACTTGGTGAAAAACGGAGTGGTGCACGTCCTCGGAGGCCAGCTGCCGGACGGCACCTTTGTAAAGGTGATCCCAGAGTAGGAAGGGGTAGACCTGCGGTTCGCTTCCTTACCCGGCCAGCGCGGCCTTCACCAGCTCACTGACCACCCGGCCGTCGGCCCTTAAACCGCTGGCCTGGATCTGCACCTGAACCGCCTTCATCACCGTTCCCATGTCCTTCGGACCCGGCTGGGCTCCCTGAGCCCGAAGCTCCGCCAAGGTGGAAGTCACCAACTGCCGCAGCTCCTCATCTCCCGCCGCCTTGGGCATGTACTCTTCGATAACCTTAATCTCCGCTGCTTCCTTTTCCGCCAGCTCCGGCCGATTGCCCTTGGTGAACTGCTCGATGGAGTCTTTGCGCTGCTTGATCAAGGTGGTCAGTACCTGTAAAGCTTGGGCGATCGGTGACCGGCGTACGCTGCTCTATCTCCTTGTTTTTCAACGCTGATACCACCATTCGCAGGGTGGACAAACGCTCCACCGCGCGCTGCTTCATGGCCCCCACCATATCCTGATGGATCTTCTCAGCCAGGCTCATACGCCTCCATTCCCATTTAAGCGCCCATTATAGAAAGCTTTGTTTATTACAATGGAACCATGATCCGTAAGACCCGCCTTTTTACTCCCGGTCCCACCCCGCTTTTGCCTGCCGCCCAGTTCGCTATGGCTGCAGCCGACATACACCACCGGACCCCCGAATTTCGCGCCCTGTACCTGAAGGTACTCCGCGACCTGAAAACCTTTGTCGGGACCAAGAATGACGTCATACTGCTCGCCTCCTCCGGCACCGGAGCGATGGAAGCATCGGTTTCGAACCTGACCTCACCAGGAGACCGCGTGCTGGTGCTGACGGCGGGCAAGTTCGGCGAGCGCTGGGTCAGCCTGGCAAAGGCATTCGGGTGCGATGTCGATGTAGTCAGCGCGCCCGTATGGCCAAACCTTCGACCTGGAAGAGGTGCGCAAGGCGCTCAAGATAGAGACCCGCGCCATCTTCATGCAGGCTACCGAGACCTCGACCGGAGTGCGCCACGATGTTGCCGGTGTGGCGGACGTATTGAAGCAGAGCGGCAAGGACGCCGTGCTGGTGGTGGACGCCATCACCGGCCTCGGCACCACGCACCTCGATATGGATGGGTGGGGCGTCGATGTGCTCATCGGCGGATCGCAGAAAGCGGTCATGATTCCTCCCGGCCTTTCCTACCTGGCGGTCAGCGATCGTGCCTGGGACTTGATGGAGATCTCGCTCAATCCCCGCTACTACTTCGATTTGCGCAAAGAGAGAAAGAACGCGGCTAAGGGCGAATCCGCCTACACGCCTGCGGTGGCCCTGATTGCGGGGCTGGGAGCGGCCCTCGACTATATTGCTGGTCAGGCGGACGGCGATCTGGCGGCAGGCCGCGCCAAGCTGGTGGAAAACGCTGAAAGCTGCGCCGCCATGACCCGCGCCGCGGTGGAAGCCCTGGGCCTGCAGCTCTTCGCCCCGGACGCTCCGGCTGCCGCGGTAACGGCCATATTGCCTCCGGCAGGTCTCGATTCCGGCGTCATCGTCAAGGAGTTGAAGAGCCGCTTCGCTGCCGTCATCACCAACGGACAAGGGGAGATGAAGGGGCAAATCTTCCGCATCGCCCATCTGGGATTTTTCGACTACATGGACACCATTGCCCTGATCGGCGCCCTGGAGCAAGTAGCCCATGCCCTCAAGTTGCCGGGCTTCGCTTTTGGGAAAGCATTGGTGGCTGCCCAGAACGTCTTCGCATCGCGGGCGCCGGACGAGGCCGCACGGCGGGATCGTGCCTCGGCAGGTGTCTCCCTTTCCGCCCGTTAGACAAACGTCCCACCCCAGCGCAACGGCTGCTCCTCTCTGCGGCAGCCGTCGCGTCGCGGGACAAGAACCCTTAGGAGCACGATGAAGATCGTATTGGCTGAGAAAGTCTCGCCCGCCACCCTGGCTGTGTTCGAAGGCGAGAGCGGTTGGCAGATCGTGACCCACGATCAGATCAAGAACGGGCTGGCCGCCGAATTGGCGGATGCGGACGCGCTCGTGGTTCGTTCCGCAGTCCAGGTCGACGAGGCACTGCTGAGTGCGGCCCCCAAGCTGCGGGTGATCGGCCGCGCAGGCGTGGGGGTCGACAACATCGATGCCGACGCCGCGACACGCCGTGGCATCGTGGTCATGAATACGCCGGGCGCCAACGCCATCGCCGTCGCTGAGCTGACTATCGGACTGATGCTTGCGCTCGGGCGCCAGCTGCCTCGCGCCAACACCCTTCTCCATGCGGGCAAATGGGAAAAGAAGTCGCTGCAGGGAACAGAGTTGCGGGGCAAGCAACTGGGCATTCTGGGTCTGGGCCGGGTCGGCCTGGAGGTGGCACGACGGGCTAAGGCGTTCGGCATGGAACTACTGGGGCATGATCCTTTTGTCGCCCCCGCCGTGGTGCGGGAAAACGGAGTCCGCCTGTGCACCGTGGATGAATTATTTCGGGGCGCCGATTACCTGACCCTGCATGTGGGGCTTACTCCCCAAACTACGGGCATCATCAACGCCCGAACGCTGGCCACGATGAAAAAGAACGTGCGCATCGTCAACTGCGCCCGGGGCGAGCTGATCGACGATGCCGCCCTGGTGGAGGCCCTCGGCTCCGGCCAGGTGGCCGGCGCCGCCCTTGATGTCTTTAGCCAGGAGCCGTTGAAAAATTCGCCTTACTTCGGGCTGGACAACGTCATCCTGACTCCGCATATAGCCGGTTCTACGGGGGAAGCGCAGGAGGCCGTTGGGGTGCAAATTGCGCAGCAGGTCAAGGATTACCTCAAGTTCGGGGTAGTCCAGAACGCGGTTAACCTGCCCTCCATGACTTATGAGGAGTATCAGGAAATTTCCCCGTACATCCTCATGGCGGAGCGTCTGGGTGCATTCCTCTCGCCCTTGGCCGCGGGGAATCTGGAAAGCATTCATCTTTCCTACAGTGGACGCTTGGCGCAGGGCAAAACCGAGCTGGTGCGCAACGCCGCTATTCAAGGGGTACTGGCGCATTCCGACGTAGTCAATCGCATCAATGCCTTATCGGTAGCCACCGAGCGCGGCATCCGGGTGCATGAAGAGAAGAAAGAAGAAGGATCGGGCGGAGCGGGGACTGTGCTTAAGCTGACCCTGCACACCGCGACCGGTGACAGTACTGCGAGCGCCACTGTGCTTCACGGCAGTTCGCCCCGGCTGCTTGCTTGCGACGGCATTGATATTGAAGCCCCGCTGCACGGAACGTTGCTGTTCATCCGCAACCTGGATGTACCCGGCGTAATCGGCCGCATCGGCACCATTCTGGGCGAGCATAAAATGAATATTGCAAACTTTGCCTTAGGACGGAGCCTGCGCACGGCTCAGCACAACGCGCTCGCTGTGGTCCAGATCGATGGCCGCGTTGCCCCCTCGGTCCTGGCTGCGCTGCAGGCCACGGAGGCCATTACCGAGGTTCGCCTCATCGAGCTGGCCGATCGCCAGCCTGCACCATCAGCCAATGAATGATGAACCTGCAAAGTTGAAGGAGTGTACGGATGCCGCTATATGAATACCAGTGCAAAAAGTGCGGTCATCGCTTTGAACTGATCCAGTCTTTTTCTGCTGAAGATCCCAAGGAATGCCCTGTCTGCCATAGTGAAGTGGAACGCCTGATTTCCACGCCCGCCCGTCCCCAGTTCAAGGGTTCAGGTTTCTACACCACCGACTACGCTGCCAAGCCGGCTGCTGCCAAGTCATCGGATGGGGGGACCAGCTCTGACGGCAGCTCCACGTCTTCGGATAAGGGTGGAACGGCGGAGAAAGCCCCAGCCGCCAAGACAGAAAGCGCTCCGGCTCCAGCCTCGTCCGGTTCTTCCGCTAAATCGGAGTAGCCAACCAGCCGGGACTCTCCCCCGAACACAGAGGACGAATGGGCCACGCCCCCGAATTTCCGGTAGAGCGTGGTCGAGTTGGAAATTAGTGGCTAACCCGAATTTCTCTTCGTGCTGTCGGCCCTTCGTGTTCAGACGCGACCGATCCTAATCTGGCACGAGAACGTGTCAAATCTGATCCCACCGGTCTTTGGTACCCCAGCCAAGGCCGAGCCATGAGGTAAAACTGAACCTGCCACACGGACGAGGACAGCACGATGCTAAGCATCCGATCGGCACAAGACCGAGGCCATGCCAAGCAAACCTGGTTAGATAGCTACCATTCCTTTTCCTTTGCGGACTACTACGACCCAAAATTCAACGGCTTTCGTAACTTGCGAGTTCTCAATGAAGATCGTATTGCGCCGGCGCGGGGATTTGCGGCCCATCCGCACCGCGATATGGAGATCATCACCTACGTGCTTGAGGGCTCTCTGGAACACCGCGATTCCCAGGGCAATGGTGGCATCCTCGGGCCGGGGGAAGTACAGCGCATCTCAGCCGGCAGCGGGATTCGCCACAGCGAGTTCAACCATTCCGGAACCGAACCGCTGCACCTGCTCCAGATATGGCTTCTCCCCAACAAGAACGGGGTCGAGCCCAACTATGCGCAGAGACGGTATCCAATAGCGGAAGAACCGGACCGGCTGCATCTGGCCGCCTCGCCGGACGGACGCGAGGACTCACTTCCTATGAAGAGCGATGCCCAACTGTACGTCGCGCGTCTAACTCCCAAAGCAAAAATTGAATACGTATTCGCGAACGAGGGTTTCGGTTGGCTGCAGGTCGCTCGCGGGCGCGTATCGGCCAACGAGCTTAGTCTCCAGCAGGGAGATGCGTTGGCGATCAGCCTGGAAAAGCGGCTGACAGTGGTAGCGACGGAAGAGACCGAAATACTGCTCTTCGATCTACCTTAACTAAGTGGTGGCAGCGGTAGCGGGCAGAATCTCCGCAACGTCGACCCATTGCGTCGGATAGTCGCCCGTATAGCAGGCCGTACAGTAGCGGTTACCTTCTCCCCCGTCGCAGGCCTTCTCCAGGCCCTCCAGCGAAAGATAGCTGAGTGAATCGGCTTCAATGTACTGTCGGATCTCTTCCACGGACGAATTGGCCGCGATCAGTTCACTCTTGTTCGGCGTGTCGACTCCGTAGTAGCAAGGCGAGATGGTAGGCGGACAGCTGATGCGAAGATGCACTTCCCGGGCTCCAGCCGAGCGCACCATGCGCACGATCTTGCGGCTCGTAGTGCCTCGTATCACAGAGTCATCGATCAGGATAATGCGCTTGCCCTCGAGCAGATTGCGCACCGGGTTCAGCTTCAGTTTCACCCCAAAGTCCCGCACCCGCTGCTCCGGCTCAATGAACGTGCGCCCCACGTAGTGGTTGCGGATAAGCCCGAAATTGAATGGGATGCCGCTCTCCGCCGCGTACCCCAGGGCGGCTGTCACGCCGGAGTCAGGCACCGGTACCACGAGGTCGGCGTCGACCGGCGCCTCGCGTGCCAGGCGTCGTCCCATTTGCTCCCGGCTGGCCTGCACCCAGCGGCCAAAGATCCGGCTGTCGGGCCGGGCAAAGTACACATGTTCGAAGATGCAGCTTGCCTGCCGCATGCCAGTGGCATATTCCACTGAGGTGACGCCGTCGCGCGTAACCATCACTACTTCACCGGGCCGTACGTCGCGCTCGTACTTGGCGCGCAGCAGATCGAAGGCGCAGGTTTCCGAGGCGAAGACCACGGTGTCCGGACCATCCGGATTGGTGATGCGGCCCATCGACAGCGGCCGGAAGCCATACGGATCGCGAGCGGCAAAGATGCGGTCGCGCGTCATCATGACGATAGAAAAGGCGCCCGACACCTGGCGCAGCGAGTCTCCGATGGCCTCAATGAGCGTCTTGGCGGTGGAATGGGCAATCAGCTGCACGATGATCTCGGAGTCGCTGGTGGTCTGGAAGTATGCGCCCTCCCGTTCCAGCCTGGTGCGCAGCGTGCCCAGGTTCACCAGGTTCCCGTTGTGCGCAATGGCAATCAAGCCCCGCGTCGAGTCCACCCGGATAGGCTGCGCGTTCAATAGCGCCGAATCGCCGGTGGTCGAATAGCGGGTATGGCCAATGGCCAACTCGCCCGGCAATTTGGCCAGCACGTCGTCGGTAAAGATGTCCGCCACCAAACCCATACCCTTGATGTTGTAAAGGTTGGTGTAATCGGCTGTGGCAATACCCGCGGACTCCTGCCCGCGATGCTGCAAAGCATAAAGCGCGAGATATGCCTGGCGTGCCGCGTCGGGATGGCCGTGCACGGCCACCACTCCACACTCCTCGCGCAGCTTGTCAAAAGGAACGGGGTCTGATTCCACGGCTTCGTCCGGATACGAATGCTGGTTGATGCTCGTACTCTCCATGCCCCTAATTTCCCACCGGTACGTCGTCGCGCAGCAGCGCGGCCAGCGCTCCCGACCAGACATTACGCAGGCCGGAGACTTTTTCCCGGATGAGCACCCGGCTGTCGACCGCCAGCTCAAAGAGATCAGCCACGGTTTCTCCCAGCGTCACCACCATCAAGCCGTTGTACCGCCCAACTAACCTTTCGGCCTGCGCCACTGATTCCTTAGCGCAGCTAATTATGCATTGGCTTGCGGTCTCCCCAAAAAGATCCCATTCCGCCGGCAGGTCGGGCGCCTTGGAGAGATTCGCGCGCAGGCCGATTTCATGATGAAAGCATGCTTCCGCTAACGCAACCGCAATCCCACCATCAGAGATATCACGTGCTGAATGAATCAAGCCCTGCTGCGAAAGCTCAGCCAGGCAGCGATGCAGGTTAGCCTCAACCTGCAAGTCCAGGCAGGGCGGAGTACCCCACAACGCGGAGAGAACCTTCCTTGCGTACTCCGAGGAGCCAAATTCCTGCATGCGCTCCTCGAGTGGAGAAACCGACGCGGGAGCGATGAGCAGAACGGCGTCGCCGGTTCGCTGGAAATCCGCCCCCACCGCCTTGCTGAGCTGATCCAGAATGCCCACGATCCCGATCACCGGGGTGGGATAGATGCCTTGGCCGCGGGTCTCGTTATAAAGCGAGACGTTGCCCCCGGTAATTGGAGTTCCAAGGGCCACGCACGCCTCGGAAATGCCATCGATTGCCAGTGAGAGCTGGGCCATGATCTCGGGCTTCTCCGGGTTGCCGAAATTGAGGCAGTTGGTTGCGGCAACCGGGGTCGCGCCGGAGCAAGCCACCTTGCGTGCAGCCTCGGCGACGGCGTGGGAAGCTCCAGCTTGGGATCCAGGTAGCACCAGCGCTCATTGCCGTCGAGCGCCATGGCCAGGCCACGATTCGTGCCCTTAATGCGCATCACGCCTGCCTCAGCGCCCGGGCCCTGCACCGTGTTGGTCTGCACCATCGAGTCGTACTGCTCGTGGATCCAGTTCTTGGAACAGATATTCGAGGAAGCGAGCAGAGCGCGCAATTCGTCCGCATAGTTGGTGGCAGAAGCGGTGGCGCCGCTCAGCGTCTCCTCAAAAAAGGTAAGCTGCTCCAGCACTTCGGACGGCGGATTGAGGCGAACAGGCGCCTTCCACTGCCCAACCGGCCGGTGATACAGCGGAGCATCGTCGGTGAGCGACTGGTTGGGTATGTCGGCGACCAGTTGGCCATGGTGCAGGATGCGCAACCTGGGTTCGGCAATCACCTTGCCCACGATCACTGCATCCAGACCCCATTTTTCGAAGACGCAGATGACCTCAGCTTCACGATTCTTGTCTGCCACCAGCAGCATGCGCTCCTGGCTCTCGCTCAGCATGATCTCGTAGGCGGTCATGCCCGATTCCCGTTGCGGGACGTGGTCCAACTCTACTTCGAGGCCCACGCAGCCGCGGGCGCCCATCTCGCAGGTAGAACAGGTTAATCCGGCAGCGCCCATGTCCTGGATGCCCACCACCGCGCCGGTCCGCATGGCCTCGATACAGGCTTCGAGCAGCAGCTTCTCCATGAACGGGTCGCCTACCTGCACGTTAGGCCGCTTCTGCTCCGAGCCCTCTTTGAACTCTTCGCTGGCCATGGTGGCTCCGTGGATGCCGTCGCGGCCCGTCTTCGCGCCCACGTAAATCACCGGATTGCCGATGCCGGATGCCTTGGCATAAAAGATCTCGTCTCGGCGCACCAAACCCAGTGCAAACGCGTTGACCAGTGGATTGCCCGAATAGCACGGTTCAAAGCGCGTCTCACCGCCCAGGTTGGGCACGCCGAAGCAATTTCCGTAGGCGGCGATGCCGCTGACGACGCCCTCCAGCAGGGAATGGTTCTTGTGGACGACGGCGGACGCATTATGAGCCTGAAGGATCGGGGCCCAGTTCCTCCTCCGTGATGGGACCAAAACGAAGCGAGTCCATGACGGCCAGCGGCCGGGCGCCCATGGTAAAGATGTCGCGCAAAATGCCGCCCACCCCGGTCGCGGCGCCCTGAAAAGGCTCGATGAACGAGGGATGATTGTGTGACTCAATCTTGAAGGCGCAAGCCCAGCCGTCGCCCACGTCGATAATGCCGGCATTCTCTCCCGGCCCTTGGACCACGCGCGCGCTCTGGGTCGGCAGCCGCTTCAGATGGACGCGAGAGGACTTATAGGAGCAGTGTTCACTCCACATGACGCTGTAAATCCCCAGCTCAGTCAACCCCGGAGGCCGCCCCAGGGCGGCAACGATCCGTTGATACTCTTCGGGTGTGATGCTGTGCTGAGCCAGAAGCTCCGGCGTCAAAGAGAGTGATTCCAGGTCCACGGAGAGCGACTCAGGTTTCATGCAGGTAAAACCATTGTCGCATGTTGCAGGAATGTAACGGCTGAGAAAGCGCCCTACTTGCCCACGCCGGACTCAGCCATATTGAGGAAAACGTTGGTCATGCTCTCCGTCCCTCCGTCGGAGCGCTGAATCAGCAGGATGGATATCAAGTCATTGTTAGGGTCGATCCAACCCTGGGTCCCGAAAGCACCGCCGTGCCCGTAGGTACCCATGGTGTGTCCTGCCAATTCACCTAACGGATCGGTGACGATCTCCCATGCCAGGCCATAATCGGAGCCCCGCATCCATCCCACCGGCTGTATCCCGGTAGTCTGCGGCTCAGTCATCACGTGCACCGAGAAGGGCGACAGGTAGCGGTGGCCCTCGTAAACGCCGTCGTTGAGCATCATGCGGTAGAGATGAAGCAGGTCTTCGGCCGTCGAATAGAGTCCCCAGCCAGGTGCGGGAAAGACAGCTCCCTGGCGGTGCTTCGCCGGGTCGCCTCCTAGAATGCTGGCTGGCGAGGGAACCAGTTTCCCGTCTTTCTGCGCGTAGACCATGGCAATGCGCGAGATCTTGTCCGGGGGCGGGAAGAAGAAGCTGTCCTTCATTCCCAGCGGCTTCAATATGTGCCCCGTGATGAAGTCCGCATACTTTTCGCCCGAGCAGACCTCGATGATGCGACCGAGTATCTCGATACCGGGGCTGGAGTAGCTCCACTGCGTTCCCGGCTGAAACAGCAGCGGCTGTTTGGCCAGTTGCCGCACGACTTCATCCAGGGGAACACTCATCGTTTGTGCGTAGTCGGGGATGGTGGGTGGGCCGGGGTAATCCTGGATCCCAGCGGTGTGAGTAAGCAGGTCACGGATGGTGATTGCGTGGTTGGGAATTCGCAGGTGCTCGGCATCGGGGCCCAATGTTGTTCTTACGCGCAGATCCTTGAACTCGGGCAAGTAGTCTTCGACTGGGTCGCGCAGAGCCAACTTGCCTTCTTCGGCCAGCATCATGATGCCGATTGCCGTGACCGGCTTGGTCATGGACATGATCTGGAAAATCGTGTCCTTCTGCATGGCGTGGCCGGCTTCCGCATCGGCCATGCCGGTGGCGTCGAACTCCACGATGTCACTGCCGTGGGCCACCAGGGTAACGGCTCCAGCGACGGTCTGCCGATCGATAAAAGATTTCATTCGCTGCGGGATTTTTGAAAGAACGTCCTGATCGACCCCGGTCGATTTGTCTGTCGCTTTTGCGTTGGACTGGGCAGGGGCTGTAAATAAAGCCATGGCAAGGAACGGAAGCAAGCAAATGAGTCTTCGCACGCGAACAGCTTAGAGGAAGAGCGGGTTTCCGCAAAACTAAATCAGCCTCGCCAGACCCGGGCCACGGCACGCACATGTTCTGGACCGGTGCGGCAACAGCCCCCAATCCATTGCGCGCCAGCTTCTCGCCACCGTCCGGCTAGTTCGCCGAACGCCTGTATCTGTCCGTCGCCTTGCCAGCAGCGATGTACTGCATCCCACTGCTCACCGGAATTGGGGTAGACGACGATGGGCTTTCGGGTGACCTTGGCCAGCTCGCCGATGAGGCTGCCAATCAGCTCGGGAGCGGTGCAATTGACGCCCATCCCGATCACCTGGGGCTGCGTGTCAAGCAACTCCGCACACGCATGCAAGGTCTCTCCGTGGGAAACGTGTATTCCGTCCCGGCAGGTGAAGCTGAGGTACGCTGCCAGGTCTGGATGCGGTTGTAGTGCGGCGAGGATGGCCCTGGCTTCTTCAAGTGAGGGAATACTTTCGAAGGCCAGGAAGTCGGCATTGGTTTGAGCAAGCACCGCTATGCGCCGGCTGTGGAACCCCACCAGATCCTCGAAGGAGCAATTGTAGTTGCCGTGATATTCCGCTCCGTTGTGTAGCATCGCGCCGTAGGGTCCGAGCGAAGCCGCGATCCAGATCCGGCGCGGCGTGCCTGCCTGATACTCGCTCCTAGCCTTCTCGGCCAGGGCTACGGATGCGCGCAACGCATGGTCCGCTGCATCGGCAGCACCTTGAGGATCGAGACCGATCGCCCGAAAGCCCTCAGCGGAGACCTGGTAGCTGGCCGTCAGCAAGCAATCGGCGCCGGCTTCAAGATACTCGCGATGAACTGCGGCGATGGCCTCCGGCGAGATCTCCAGGACATGTGCTGACCACAGCGGACCGTCCAGGTTAAAGCCTTTGCGCTCAAGCTCGGTGGCCATTCCCCCATCGAGCACATGCAAGCCGGTGAGGTCGAGTTGCTGCAAGGGAGTCATGGCTATTCACCGCAGTGTACCCTCGGTCTATCCGGGTAGAGGCCTTCTGATACACTCTGATGTAGTTCGCGGACGTTTATGAAGGGCTCAGCCAGGGACCTTTCAGTCCGCAGACATCCTTCCAACCGCAAGTTCGGGGAGTGGCTCAGCCTGGTAGAGCACCTGGTTCGGGACCAGGGGGTCGGAGGTTCGAATCCTCTCTCCCCGACCATAAGCTACGTGGAATCTATAGCTTCAAGGCGAATCGACGACTGTCGTTAAAGCCAAGTCCGCAAGCTTGGATGGTGATTAAGTCGTTTAATCGCAACCATATACGCGAACCGAAAAAAGAATACTTCAGCTTTTGGGTCCATTGAAAAAAACTCTTCCCGAAGGCCCTTAAAAAGGAGGGCCCCTCTCACCCTCGACATCCATCCTCAAGTTCGCTTTGTGAAGGTAGTCAAGGTTTGCGCGTACTAACAGTCAGTTTAATCCGCAGCGACGATGAAGCCGACCACAGAAGTCACTAAAAGTGGCGTCACTTCCCCGGGGCATTCCGATGCCATATGTCACAGCAGCTATGACATATGCGTTTGTCGGCAAGTCTCTCAGAATATGAGTGAGCGAGCAGTCATAGCACTCGGCCATGAAGTGATCGTGGGCAATATGCGGAAATTGAGAGCGATCATCGCATTGCGACCGCAAGAGCGATAAGCTGACGCTGAAAAGATTGCCCGCTATGCACGGGGCGATCTGGAGATTCTTCGGCCAATCGCCCTTCATCCCGCCAGAGGAACCCTGCCCACAAGTTTGCACGCTCTCGGAGGGCATTCGTCAGCCAATTCATAAGAGCGGACGCGACGACGATGTATGCGGCGAAAAGTCCTTTCGCGCGTTTTGCAGTTTCAGTAAAGTGATCTCCCGCGCTTCAATGCGTGAGATCTCAATATGCGTTGCCAACTGATTTGTGACTTCGGTAAAGGCGCGCTTGCGCAGAGCCTGCAGCATGGATGCATGCTCCTGATAGGTACTGGTGATGCGCGAAGGCTTGGTGAAGTCGAGCCGGCGGACGATGCGGATACGCTCAGTGACCTCCAGATGAACGCGCGCGAACTCCCTATTACCGGATGCAGAAACCAGGGCACAATGAAAATCTTCATCCCACTTCGCGACCTCGGAGATGTTGCTGCTCCGTTTCGACGAACTCACCTGCCAGATGGCCTCGAGCGGCAGCAAAATCAAATTCAGGTCTTTCAGGCTAAGGTTTTTCATACTACGTACCGAGGTCTGCTCCAGCAGGATCCTCAACTCATAGAGCTCGTCAATCTGCGTGAAGTCAAGTGGGCGCACCTCCCAGCCGTTGCGAAACTTCACGTCGAGAAAACCCTCGCGCTCCAGTCGATAAAGCGCCTGTCGCACCGGCGTGCGGCTGGTCCCCGTGCGTTCTGCAACCTCGGCTTCGGTGAACCTGTCTCCCGGCAACAGCTTAAATTCGAAGAGCTCGGATTTGAGCTGTTCGTAGGCGGAATCAGCCAGCTTTTGGGGTGGCCTTTTTTGTGGCATAGGGATTAGAAGTATTCTTTCATGCTTCGATGACTGCCAAGATATCGCCCATTGCAACGGAATGGCCAGCCGTAGAGTAAATGGCTTTGACCACACCGGACGTGGGAGTCGAAATAATCAACTCCATCTTCATGGCCTCCACAATAAGGATCGCCTGATTAGCTTCTACCCTCTCGCCCGGTTTGGCCAGCAACTTCCAGATGCTGCCGTTCATGGGGGCGTGGAGGCGATGCCCATCGGGGACCGCCTTCTCGACCACAATGGGAAGAGGACCCGGCTTCGACGCAACAGCAGCTTCCTGATCTTTCCAACGGGCGATCTCGGCGGCGAAGGAATGCTGCTGACGCGCACGGAAAGCTGCGATGTCAAGGCTGTGCTGGTCAAGAAACCGCAAGTACTCGCCATAGTCGAAGACTTCCTGCTCGATGCGGATATGATGCCGTCCGGTTCGGAATGCTTCACGCTGCCGGGTCAGCTCCGGCTCATCGACCAGATGAAAAGATATCTGATCGAAGAAGCGCAGCAGCCAGGGCTTGCCAGCCTCAAACTGCATGTTTTTAAGAGACGTATTCCATATCGGCAGGGTGCGGCCCACAAGCTGGTAGCCTCCCGGCGAATCCATGCCGTAGATGCACATGTACATACCACCGATGCCTACGGTGCCCTCTGCCGTAAAGTTGCGGGCCGGGTTGTACTTGGAACTGAGCAGGCGATGGCGCGGATCGACGGGCACCGCACAAGGCGCTCCCAGAAAAACGTCGCCCAGGCCGAGCACCATGTAGCGGGCTGCCTGGATCGTCTCCTGCACCTCGGCGATTGTCTGAAGGCCGTTGACACGGCGCAAAAATTCGAGGTTATTGGGTAGCCAGGGTGCATCGGCGCGCACCGTTTCACGATAACGCTGAATGGTTCCGCGTGTAGCCGAGTCGTCAAATGCAATCGGCAGATGAACGATGCGCGTCGGAATTTTGAGGCCGGCCACATCAGGGAGCGCCTCTTCCATCCGCAGCAGATGACGCATCAATTCAGGCTGCCGCATGCGGCTGCTGTCGTAACGGATCTGAAGCGACCGTACGCCGGGCGAAAGCTCTTCGACAGGAAGGTTCTCCGCGCGGATGGCCTCCAGCAACAAATGCACGCGGAGTCGCAGAGCCAGATCGAGCACATCCTCGCCGTACTCAAGCAGAATGTAGCTGTCGCCCGCCTGAAGCCATCGTGCCTTGGGGTGATGGCCGTCTGCGGCTCGCTCCGCAAGAAGCGCAGGAGATGCGGCCGCAGTCAGGGGCTGCAAAGCAGCAAACATCGGGACGGACGGCTCGGGTTCGAGCGTCCGAATAGCTCTCTGCTGCGCGTGTTCGAGGGCGAGTGCATCTTCATATTTCAGGGGTACAAAACGGATGCGATCGCCCGGCTTCACCTGGCCAATCTTCCAGAGTTCCGCTCTGACGATGGTGACGGGGCAGACGAAACCGCCCAGACTGGGGCCGTCGCGGGTGAGAATGACGGGTTGGTCGCCCGTGAAGTTGACGCTGCCCAACGCATATTCGCAGTCATGCACATTGGAGGGGTGCAGGCCGGCTTCTCCTCCGTTTTCGCGTGCCCATACCGGTCTGGGGCCGATCAGCCGCACCCCCAGGCGATTCGAGTTGTGATGTATCTCCCAGTGGGTGGCAAAAAACAGGTTCATGGATTCGCGAGTGAAATAATCGGGCGCGCCGTGTGGTCCGTTGAGTACACCAATCTGCCAGTGGCTGGGATAGCTGGGAACGAGTTCCGCGGGCACCGTGCGCGGATCATCCATGGGCGCGGATACGCCCCGAGTTAGCCGAGGATTGCCGATGCGCACCATGTCTCCTGCGCGCAGGGGGCGTCCGGCGTGACCGCCGAATTGGCCGAGCACGAATGTGGAACGGCTACCGAGATAGACAGGGACATCCAGCCCGTTGCGCACAGCGATATAGGTGCGGCAACCGCTGGTGGCGTCGCCCACCGTGAGAATCTGCCCGGCGCGCACATGGACGGGCGCCCACATGGCGACTGCTTCTCCATCCAACGTGGCCGTGGTCTTGGCACCCGTCACTGCAATGATGGCGTCGTGGTGAAAACGCAGCGCGGGACCTGTGAGGGTGCATTCCATTCCAGCGGCGTGGCTGAGGTTGCCGACGATGCGGTTCGCCAGGCGGAATGCATAGTCATCCATGGGGCCGGAGGGAGGAACGCCAACGTCCCAGTAGCCCGTGCGACCGGGATAGTCTTGCACGGTGGTGTAGGTGCCGGGTTCCACCACCTCGATCGCGAGAGCGTGAAACGAAAGCCGTCGAGAAAGCGCGTGGATATGTTGCCGTCGGCAAAGCCGCTGTCCGAGACGATCTGGCGTAGCCACTCGAGATTTGTTTCAATGCCGTGCAGTCGAGTCGCATCGAGCGCCGCGGCAAGCCTGGCTCGCGCTTTGTCGCGCGTGGCGCCATGTACGATCAGCTTGGCCAGCATCCCGTCGTAATAAGGTGAGACGGCGGTGCCCGTCTCGACCCAGCCATCGACACGGGCGCTCTCAGGAAAGTCAACCTCAGTCAGGATGCCAGGAGATGGTTGGAAGTTTCTGGCAGGGTCTTCGGCATAAAGCCGCACCTCCATGGCCACGCCAACCGGTTTTTGTTCGAGTGCTTCCCAGTCGAGAGGTTGATGAGCCGCCAGGCGCACCATGCACTCCACGAGGTCGTGGCCGGTGACCATCTCGGTCACTGGATGTTCTACCTGTAGACGCGTGTTGACTTCAAGAAAGTAGAAATTCTGGTCGGACATGTCGTAGAGGAACTCGACTGTGCCGGCCGACCGGTAGTTGACGGATTTGCCGAGTTTGACCGCGGCATCGAGCAGAGCGGCACGGGTTGCATCGTCCAGATGCGGTGCGGGAGTTTCCTCAAGGACCTTCTGATAACGCCGCTGGACGGAGCAATCGCGTTCACCCAGCGCAACCACGTTGCCTTCGCCATCGCCGAAGATTTGCACTTCGATGTGCCGGGCGTGGTCGATCGAACGCTCAAGAAATACCCCACCGTTTGCGAAAAATTGAAGCCCGAGCCGCCGCGCGCTCTCAAAGGCTGTTGCCAGATCCTGCGGCGTGGTGCAGCGAGCCAGACCGATGCCGCCGCCGCCCGCAGTGCTCTTCAGCATGAGTGGGTAGCCGAGTAGGTCCGCAGCAAAGAGGGCATCGTCCAGATGGGCGAGGAGTGCGGTACCGGGTACAAGGGGCACGCCGGCCTCGGCAGCAAGCTGGCAAGATCGGTGTTTCAGTCCGAATGCCCGCATTTGCGCGGGCGTGGGACCTATGAAGATGATGCCCGCCGACTCACAGCCTTCGGCGAACTCCGCGTTCTCAGAGAGAAAGCCGTAGCCGGGGAAAACAGCTTGCGCGCCCGAGGCGTGACAAGCGTCGATCATCTTATCTATGCGCAGGTAGTTTTCCGCGGGGTGCCCGCCGCCCAAGCTGACGGCTTTATCGGCAGTGCGCACATGCAGGGAGTCGCGATCCGCGTCTGCATAGACGGCAACACTTCGCATGCCCATCCGTCGCAGGGTCCGCGTGGCGCGGACCGCAATTTCTCCGCGATTGGCGATCAGGACGGTAGAGAAGATGGAGCAACCTCCGGAGCCTCAGGGCTGGAGTGGCAGGCTGGCGAGATAGGCGCGCCAGCCACCGAAGGAAGTAATCTCCCGCGCGCCCGTCAGTCCATACTGTTCGCAGATGAAGCCTTTTACGATGCGGCCGTCCCTTAGTATGACATTGCCGATTCCGAGCGGAGGCGGTATTTCCGCGGTGAAGGAACCGAAGAGAGCCGTCGGCACATCCCAAAGCTCGAGCTGGATCGGGGCGCCGCGCTCGCCTGCAGCAGCCCGTACCAGGCCTGGTTTGGGCGGTAAGCTGTCAGCGCGCGAAGAGCCGATAATCGTCGGCGGTTTCCGTTGCTTCCACAAAGGCAGCTCCCCGAGACGTCAACTGATGGTTCAATGGCATTCCCTTGAGATGTGCGCCGACGACGGCGATGCGAATC
>CAVZJL010000038.1:0-62115 GCA_963775365.1 uncultured Acidobacteriaceae bacterium
TTTCCTTCGCGGTTGCCCTTGGCGTCGTGGAGTGGTTCCTGCTATGGGTGCGGCGCCACGGTTTCGTTATCTTTGCCGTTTATCGTATTATCCTGGGTTCATTGCTGCTGGCTTTTGGCGCCAAACTTGTAGGGGCCTAGGGCAGTCGCGTGAGCGCAAGAAGGAGAAGCGATGATATTTTTCAAAGCAACAGGACTGTGTGTGTTTACCGCCTTGTTTTCCGCAGCCGCTCTGGCCGCCAGCACCACCACAACGGCGACGCTTAAAGATTTGCAAACGGTGGGCAGCACCACCAAAAAGCAGAAGCATCAGCAATACGATTTCGTAGTCGACACGCCGACCAACGGATACGTCTGCCGCACCAAACTGGGCAGCTCCATCAAGCCCACCCAATTTGTCGTGGGATCTAGCGTGGAGTTCAAAGTGGACGGGCAAAAGGGCGAGGTCAAAAACACTGCCGGCAACCACGTGGGTTGCGGAATCGTAAAGGTGGTTGCTCCGAATACTCCGTACTCGCCCCAATAGCCTTCAGAGCATTTTTGCTAATGGCGTAGACCACGAAACTGAACCCGGCACTGCCATTCCGCCAAAACCGGGGCCCCGGGGCACGCGGTCTTTGCGTGCCCGGGGTGGAAAGAATGGCCCCACATAGCTGATCCCACCGGACCACAGTATTAGCAAAAATGCGTCAATACGCTTGCACCTGTTGCCAGGGAAGCCGGACCTGAAAGCAGGTACTGCCGGGCTTCGACTGCACCGTCACGTAACCGCGGTGCATGCGAACGATGCGGCTCACCACGTCGAGGCCCAGTCCAAGCCCACTTCCCGGGGCCTTGGTCGTGAAGAATGGCTCAAAGATGCGCGCCTGTAGCTCGGCTGGAATTCCCGGACCGTTGTCCCAGATCTCCACCAGCAACATATCCCCCGCAGTGCGCACCACGAGTTTGAGCTCACCCTTGTCCTGTATCGCATCCAGCGCGTTTTCAATCAACGCAGTCCACACCTGGTTGAGTTCCCGGCCGTACGCGCTGACGCTAGGCAAGTTGGATTCGTAGTCGCGGACCACTTCCACATGGCGCAGGCGGGAGGCGAGCATGGCCAGCGTATTCTCCAGGCCCTGAGGAAGATCCACTTCCTGAATGGGCATCTGGTCCATGTACGAGTAGTCTTTGATCGCGCGAATCAGATCGAAGATGCGCGCAGTGGAGTCGATCATGGCCTCGGCGATCCTCTCCGTGCGCAAAGACGACGTGAACTGGGAGAGCACCACGGCAATCGCGCCCGGGTCAAGGTACCCGCTAAGATCCTCCAGTTGACCGGGCACTACTCCAAACTCGGCTAGCTCCGGAGCGATGTGCCATGATTCCTGAATATCGTGTTGCTGGAGCCAGCGAACGATCTCGTCTTCGCGATGGGTCTGCTCCGTTTCGGCCGGCTGGCCCAGCCTCTTGGCTTCGGCGCGGACCTGGTCTTCCCAGGTCAGTACCTTCTCGGTCTTCTCTGCGCTCAAACAAAGGCGTCCAAGATTGAAGCGCTCGTGGCCGTAAACGCGCAGCTCTTCCAGAATGCCGGCGGCGGAACGCTGGGCTGCTGAAGCGGGATTGTTCAGTTCATGGGCCAGATTGCCGGCGAGCTTGCCCAACGCGTTCAGCTTTTCCGATTGTTGCTCCATGCGCGTGATTTCGCGCACGCGATCCAGAAGAATGCCAACCACTCGTTCCGTTAGCGAGGGGATGGCCTTGAGCATCTCGGGAAAGAGGGACCGGTCGAATTCCAGCCCCCAGGTAGCAGCGGAGGTGTAACCCAGGCCGCCATAAGCTTTCATGCGGGAGAAGGGAAGCAGGCCGGTGATCTGCCCGGAGCGGCCAATAAAGAGAGCGGCTGGTCCGCCGTGCTCGCGGCGCACGTAAATCTCACCCTGGAGCAGGATAGTCATCTTGCTGGCCGGATCGCCTTCGCGGAAGACCACCGCGCCCGATTCCGCGAATACCTCGGTGCCCTTGGTCGCCAACCACTCGTACTCCGACTGCTCCAGCCCGTGCAGCGGGCTTACTTTCTTGAGTGCGGCCACAATCTCGGGAACCCGCGCCGGATCATGGGGGGCGCGATAGGGGGGTGGAACCGTAGGTAAAGCAGGGGTGGCTTGGGTCGTCATGGCACCTCGCGGTGTGCTTTTGATGTTAGCCGAATGCGGTGGGGTCTCGCCCTGAAATCCCGTCAGATGGCAGGACAGCCGGTGTGAAGGGGAAATACGGGGCCGGAAAGGAAAACTGTACGCTATTTGAGTTTTAGTGCAATTGGGGCGACGAACTCGAAGAGTCTATTCCTCGCCCTGAGGTCCCGGCTGCATCTCGCTCCTATGCATGGGCAACGGGTCGGTCATTTGTTTTAGCTGTTCTACTCCCACCGGGGTTCGGCTATTCAGCTTTTCTCCTCCATCTTTGCCGATCAGGATTACCAGGAACTCAGCCGGTTCGACCTTGAAGTGGTGCCGCATTGCCGCCAGTTCATCTTCACTAAGGCTGGCAGTGTGGATCCTGGAGCCCGGAATCGGCTGGTTATGACCCTCCGGGACTATGGGAACGTAAAGCAGATCGCGGCCTCTGAGTTCGTTGGCGTGGGCCTTGAGCTGATTGAACTGCTCCACCAATTGAGGATCGTCCATCGCGGGAGCGAAGACCAGCAATGGGTGGTAGCACCCACGCATTGCGCGCAGGGTGCTGGGCTGTGCAGGGCAGGCCGCGCTCGGTTGTGGGTTCCGCGTCTGCCCAGTCATCGTAGCCAGGCAAAGGCTCGAGAGTAGAGCAACAACGGAGGACCGTAAGACCGGCGACACGCGCATGCTGAGTAGACTCGAAAACACCCGCAAGGGGTGCGTGAAAAACTGAAGAGCCAGTGCCCAAAAGAAGCCAAAAAGATAACGGCTCAGTAATTTGGAGCAGCTATGCCCAGATGAAGAGTAGGGCTGAACAGACAGGGTCCGGGATTTCCCCGGACCCACTCAACTGCGAGGCTTCCGCAGCCTGCAAACCTGGCCCGTCTTTAGGCGCCAACCGGCTCGGCCAGACGTGGCGCGGCGCCGGGGCTGTCCACCGTGACCGTTACCGGATCCAGGAAAGGCATGGCCGCACGCAGTTTGCTGCCCACTTCCTCGATGGAGTGCGCGGCCTCCTTGCTGCGCATCTGGTCAAATTGCTTGCGCCCGGTTTCATTTTCCTTGATCCAATTGGTGGCAAACGTCCCATTCTGAATCTCGGTCAGTATCTTCTTCATCTCCGCGCGCGTGGCATCCGTAACCAGACGCGGCCCGGCGGTATAGTCGCCGTACTCGGCCGTGTCGGATATGGAATAACGCATATAGGCAAGGCCACCCCGGTACATCAGGTCGACAATCAGTTTCAATTCGTGCAAGCACTCGAAATAAGCCACCTCCGGTTGATAGCCCGCGTTCACCAGGGTTTCGAAGCCGGCCTTCACCAACGCGCTGACGCCTCCGCACAGCACCGTCTGCTCGCCGAAGAGGTCAGTCTCGGTCTCCTCGGTGAACGTGGTCTCGATCACGCCGGCCCGGGTGCTGCCGATGGCCTTGGCGTAGGAGAGAGCCAGGGCGTGCGCCTTGCCAGAGGCATCCTGGTGCACAGCGATCAGGGCGGGTACACCGCCGCCTTCGGTAAAGACTTCGCGCACCCGGTGGCCGGGGGCCTTGGGGGCCACCATGCTGACGTCGATCTCCTTCGTCGGGACAATGGTGCCGTAGCGAATGTTGAAGCCATGGGCGAACATCAGGGTCTTTCCCTTGCCCATGGAGGGAGCGATGGATTCGTTGTAGATGGCTGCCTGGGAAGTATCGGGGGCCAGAATCATGATGACGTCGGCCCACTTGGCGGCATCGGCCACCGAGAGCACTTCCAGGCCGGCGGCCTTGGCCTTCTTGATGGACCGGCTGGTTGCCGGCAATCCGACGCGAACATCGACGCCTGAGTCCTTAAGATTCAGCGAGTGGGCATGGCCCTGGGATCCGTAGCCAATGATCGCTACCTTCTTAGCTTGAATCAGCGAGAGATCGGCATCCTGGTCGTGATAAGTCTTGGTCATTCCCTTTTCCTTTGTGTACAGAGGTAGTTACGTTTGTTGTTGTGGAAGATCGCTATCGCTGGGGAAGCCGTCAGTCTCCTCTTCCTCAGAGAGCGCGTCCGCCACTGGCGAGGCCGCTGCGCCGTTCTGTGACTCGACATCGCCCAGGGCTTCCAGTACGCGGCTGGTATGGTGGCCGCGGCGCATCACCATGCGGCCGGTGCGCGAAATCTCCAGCACGCGATCTTCGTTCTCGTTCAGCACCTGCAGCAGGCCTTCGATCTTACTCTCGCTGCCGGTGATTTCGATCATGAGCGAACCGGGCGCAAGATCGACCACGCGCGCGCGGAAAACATTCACCAGTTCAAAGATATGGGAACGCGTCTTAGGCGTAGTGGCCACCTTGATCAAGGCCAATTCCCGGCTGACCGAGGAGAAACGGCCCACATCATCCACCTGGACCACGTTTTCCAACTTGTAAAGCGACGCCATGATGCGATGGCCGGCTGCCGGCGGAGCGTCGGCGACCAGCGTCATGCGCGAGATGCCCGTGCGCTCCGAACCACCCACGGTGACCGAGGAAATATTGATGTTCAGCCGGCGGAACAACGACGCCACGCGGGTGAGCACACCTGGCTTATCTTCCACGTAGGCGACGAATGTGTGCAGCATGCTTACCTTTCTTCTAAGGACCGGCCGATCCGGCAACAAATGCTTGGGTGCCCCATTCAATCGGTACTTTGGCTTGAGTGGGGGAATAACTCTGATTTGCCTCTTCCAACAAACTCGGCTTTAGCCGCTGAGGGATGGCTTTCCCTCAAAACGCGCTACACGTCCGAAGCAGTTTCCACCAGCGGATTACCCGACGGCCGCCGGATCATCTCGTGCAGGGCTGCTCCGGGCACGATCATCGGGTACACCGTGTCTTCCTGCTCCACCAGGAAGTTAATCAGGAATGGGCCCTTGTGGGTGCGCGCCTCCTCTACAACGCTCATCACCTCGGAGCGCGTTCTTACCGCCGCGGCCCGGATGCCAAACGCCTCGGCCAGCTTGACGAAATCCGGGGAGAGGATCGGTGAGCACTCGTAGTTCTTCTCGTAAAACGTCTCTTGCCACTGGCGAATCATCCCCAGGTAACCATTGTTGATGATGGCGATATTAATATCGAGTTTCTCCTGGGCAATGGTGGCCAGTTCAGGCATCGTCATCTGGAAGCCGCCGTCTCCGGCGATGGCCCAGACCTCCTTGCCCGGACAGGCGATCTTGGCGCCAATGGCCGCGGGTAACGCAAAACCCATCGTCCCCAGGCCCCCGGAAGTGATCAGAGAGCGCGGCTCCTCATGCTTGTAGTACTGCGCCTCCCACATCTGGTGCTGGCCCACGTCGGTGGCGATCACCGCATCTCCTGAGGTCGCACGCCACAGATCGTTGATCACGTGTGCAGCGTAGAGATGACCGTTGTCGGGCAGGTTCTTGATATCGAGGACGGCCGCATCGCCCTTCATCCGGTTGATCGCGTGGATCCACGCCGCGCCGTCGCGCGGGCCGATCAACGGCAGAAGCTGGTCCAGCACCCGGGCCAGGTCGCCGATCAACGCCACTTGTACAGGGACGTTCTTGTTGATCTCCGAAGGGTCGATGTCGATATGGATCTTTTTCGCTTGCGGGGCATAGGTCGCCAGCGAGCCCGTGACCCGGTCGTCGAAACGCATGCCGCAGGCAATCAGCAAATCCGCTTCCTGGATAGAGTGATTGACCCAGGACTCGCCATGCATGCCCATCATGCCCAGGTTCAATTCATGGGAGGCGGGAAAGCTGCCCAGGCCCAAAAGCGTGCAGGCAACTGGGATCTGGGCCCGTTCCGCCAGCGTGCGTACTTGTTCCATGGCGCCCGAATGGATGATTCCGTGGCCGGCAAGGATCAGGGGTCGCTTGGCGGAACGGATCAGCTCCGCAGCGTCCAGGATGCTTTGCTGCGCGACACTGAGCATCGGGTGGGTGCCGAGTTTCTCCGGCGCCGCTGCCGCAAAGTCAAACTCCGCGGTAGCCTGCTGCGCATCCTTGGTGATGTCGACCAGTACTGGCCCGGGGCGCCCGGAATTCGCAACGCGGAAGGCGTCGCGCAGCACAGGAGCAATATCTTCGGCCCGGGTAACGACATAGTTGTGCTTGGTCACCGGTAACGTGATGCCGGTAATATCCACTTCCTGAAAGGCGTCCGTGCCCAGCACTTTGCTCGGTACCTGGCCGGTGATGCAGACCAGCGGAATCGAGTCCAGCATCGCTGTGGCGATGCCGGTCACCATGTTGGTGGCGCCGGGCCCGGAGGTGGCAATGGCAACCCCCACGCGTCCTGAGGCGCGCGCATAGCCGTCTGCCATATGCACCGCGCTCTGCTCATGGCGCACCAGGATGTGCCGGACGGGAAATTTGCGCAGGGCATCATAGGCCGGCAGGATCGCGCCTCCGGGATAGCCGAATACTTCGCGCACCCCTTCCCCTTCGAGTGTCGCCCAGATAATCTCCGCCCCGGTGAGCCGGGTTTTTTGATCCGCTTGGCTGCTCATAGTGCTCCTAGGTAGGTCTCCGTATCTGCCGGCCGCGGCGCAAGCCAGAACGCTTTATCGTGGCCTTGTTCAAATTTCTCCAACGCACCGCCGTGCTTCAGCGATAACCCGATATCGTCCAGGCCCAGCAGCAGGCACTCGCGCCGGAAGGGATCGATAGAGAAGGGAAGTGAGAGGCCGTGGTCATCGTGCAGCATCTGGTCTTCCAGCGAAACCGTCAGCTCATAGCGCGGGATCGACGCGGCCCGCTTCATCAAAGTCTGCACATGTTCCTCTGGTAACGTGACCAGCAGTAGGCCATTCTTGCCCGCGTTGGAATGAAAAATATCCGCGAACGAGGACGCGATCACACAGCGAAATCCGTAGTCGTTCAGCGCCCACGCCGCATGTTCCCGGGAAGACCCGCAACCGAAGTTCTTGCCCGCAACCAGGATTTCAGCGTCCTGGTAATGCGGGTTGATTAAGGATGAAATCCGGATGCGGCTCGCCCGCGTTCGGTCCCTCCTGAATGCGCCGCCAATCGTAGAACAGGAACGGCCCATAGCCGGTGCGTTCGATCCGCTTGAGGAACTGCTTGGGGATGATCTGGTCGGTATCGACGTTCTCGCGGTCCAGGTGCGCGACCACCGCCTTATGTTTGCGGAATGGCTTCATGGGAGCGACACCTCCTGGGTAGGAACGGGGTTGAACTGCCATTTGCGGACATCGGTAAAGTGGCCGGAAACCGCGGCCGCGGCGGCCATCATGGGGCTCACCAGGTGGGTGCGTCCGCCCCGCCCCTGGCGGCCTTCGAAGTTGCGATTGCTGGTCGAGGCGCAGCGTTCGCCGGGCGCCAGAATGTCAGGATTCATGCCCAGGCACATGGAGCAGCCGGGCTCGCGCCAGTCAAAGCCAGCGGCGCGAAAGACCTCGTCGAGACCTTCTTCTTCGGCCTGCTTCTTCACTTGCTGCGATCCGGGAACCACCATCGCGCGCACCTGGGGATGAACGTGGTACCCGCTCACTACTTTGGCTGCGGAGCGAAGATCTTCAATGCGGGCGTTGGTGCACGAGCCAATGAACACACGATCGATAGCCAGCTCTTCAATGGCCTTGCCCGGCTCCAGCGCCATGTATTCGAGCGCACGTTCCCAGGCGCGCCGTTCCGCATCCGAGTGGCTGGAGGCAGGATCGGGCACCCGGTCAGTGACTGGCACCACCATTCCGGGGCTGGTGCCCCAGGTGACGAAAGGTGCGAGATCTTCGGCATGGAGTACCAGTTCGCGATCGAAGGTAGCGCCGGGATCAGTGGCCAGCGACCTCCATTCGGCCACGGCGCGATCCCAGTCGGCGCCGGTGGGGCTGAACCGCCGCCCTTTGAGATAGCGGAAGGTAGTCTCGTCGGGAGCGATCATGCCCGCGCGCGCACCGGCCTCGATGCTCATGTTGCAAAGGGTCATGCGGCCCTCCATGGAGAGCGCGCGAATGGCCGGCCCGGCATACTCGATCACACAACCGCTGGCGCCGTCGGTGCCGATGTGGCCGATGATGCCCAGGGCAATATCCTTTGCCGTAACAGCTGGGCCAAGCTCACCATCCACCGTGATGCGGAAGGTCTTGGGGAGCGATTGTTGCAGGCACTGGGTCGCCAGAACGTGTTCCACTTCCGAAGTGCCGATGCCGAAGGCTAGAGCGCCAAATGCGCCATGGGTGCTGGTATGGCTGTCACCGCAAACGATGGTCATGCCGGGCTTGGTAACGCCAAGTTCAGGACCGATCACATGTACGATCCCCTGTTCCGGCGACTGCACGTCATAGAGCGGAATGCCGAACTCGGCGCAGTTGGCGCGCAAGGCATCCATCTGTTTGGCCGCGATCGCATCGGCGATGACCAGCCGGTTGGCTGTGGTGGGGACGTTATGGTCCACCGTCGCAATCGCCCGGTCGGGGCGGCGTACGGTGCGTCCTGCCAGGCGAAGCCCTTCAAAGGCTTGCGGGGAAGTCACTTCATGCAGCAGATGCAAATCGATGTACAGCAGCGCCGGCTCGCCTTCGGGCGCTACCACCACATGTGATTCCCAGACTTTTTCGAAGAGCGTTTTTGCGCTTTGCGACATGCTTGCTTTCCCTATTTGTCCTAACCACAAACCAAGGGTGCCCATTCAGCTGTTTTTTGGCTCGAGTGGGATACCACGGCGCTTGACCCGTCACTCTCAGTCATCGCGCTCGTTCAAAAAACAAGCGGAGCTAGGACCTGCGATATCCGATAACTCCCGCTAGACGGCGTGCAAGGCTTGCCGGCGATCGATGATTTCGTTAAGGGCCTGGTGCACCAGACTGCCCATCTCCTGGGTGGTTACATGCCGGCCAGGCTGCTCCGCGCGCAGCAGATCTGCGGTGCGATAACCCTGCTCCAGAACCTTGCGTACCGCCAGTTCGACCGCTTGTGCATCCTGCTCCAGGTTGGCCGAGTGACGCAGTATCATGGCTGCGGTCAAGATAGCGCCCAGGGGATTGGCGATCCCTTTGCCGGCGATATCGGGAGCCGAGCCGTGTACCGGCTCGTAAAGATTCACTGTGCCGCCAATCGTCGCGGAAGGCAGCATGCCCAGTGACCCGGTGATGACCGCCGCCTCATCGCTGAGAATGTCTCCAAAAAGATTCTCGGTGAGCACCACATCGAAGTTGCGTGGCGTGTTCATCAAGTGCATCGCACAGGCATCCACGTATTGATGCTCCAGCGTGATGCCCGGATATTGCTGGGCGATTTCAATCACCGTCGCGCGCCACATCTGCGATACTTCCAGCACATTCGCCTTATCGACCGATGTGACTTTCTTACGCCGCTTTCCAGCCAGCTGGAAGGCCACGTGAGCCACCCGGATAACCTCGTCGCGGGTATACCGCATAGTGTTCCAGGCCGCTCCGCTCTCCCGGTTCCAGGCGCGGGGCTCTCCAAAATACAGGCCGCCCAGCAATTCGCGGATAAACAGAATGTCCGCTCCTTCGGTCACTTCAGGACGCAGCGGAGAGTTGGCGGACAAGGCCGGGTAAGCAAAGGAAGGCCGCAGGTTGGCAAACCCACCCAAGGCCTGTCGCAGCTGCAGCAGACCCGCTTCGGGCCGGCGATCCGGGGCCAGGGAATTGAATTCGTTGCCACCCACTGCTCCCAACAGCACGGCGTCGCTTTCCAGAGCAGCGTCCAGCGTGGTGGCCGGCAAAGGCGTGCCCGTCTGGCGAATGGCAACCCCGCCGATGGGCATCTCGGTGAACTGGAAGTCATAGCCGCCGAACTCCGCGACCGAAACCAGGATGCGCATCGCTTCGCGAGTGACCTCAGGACCAATCCCGTCTCCGGCACCCACGAGCACTTTCAATTGCATGGAGGATTTCCCTTCTGCGCAGATCCTTGCTGCGCCGGCGGTTTAGATCTGTGGGGCGGAAATCAATTCAGCCCGGCGGTGGTGCTCAGGGAGCAGCGAGATCAAGTCCTGGTCAAAGATGGCCTTTCGATGGTCCGCCAGCTCATTGAAACGGTGATAGACGATATCGAGATCGGCGGCATCGAGTGCAAAGCCCAGCTCCTTTAGGCGGTGCGTCAGAGCGCGCCGGCCCGAGTGCTTGCCCAGCACCATACGGTTATTGGGCACGCCCACTGAAGCGGGGGTCATGATCTCGTAGGTCAGCGGGTGCGCCAGCACACCATGCTGGTGAATGCCCGCCTCGTGAGCAAAGGCATTGCTGCCCACCACCGCTTTATTCGGCGCTGGAGCAAAACTGATCAGCTCGGCCAACAACTGGCTGGTGGGGTAAAGCTGTTCCAGCGCCAGTCCGTGGGCGTAAGGAAACTTATCTGGGCGGACCAGGATCGCCGCCGCCACTTCTTCCAGCGCCGCATTCCCGGCGCGCTCGCCGATGCCGTTGATGGTGCACTCAATCTGCCTTACGCCCGCCTCCACCGCAGCCAGGGTATTGGCCACCGCCATGCCCAGGTCGTTGTGGCAATGAGAAGAAAGCGTGATGCCCGCTACCTGCGGAACCCGCTCCCGCAGCATGGTAAAGATAGCGCCATACTCGTTGGGAACGCAGTAGCCGACGGTGTCGGGCAGATTGATCGTCGATGCCCCGGCATCGATGGCCACCGCGACCATGCGGCAAAGAAAGTCTGGATCTGATCGACTCGCGTCCTCGGGAGAGAACTCCACATCGTCCACGTAGGTGCGCGCCAGTCGAACGGAGGCATCGACCTGTTCCAGCGCCTCGGCCCGCCGAATCTTCAGTTTGTGCTCCAGGTGAATGTCTGAGCTGGCGAGGAAGATGTGAATACGCGACCGGTCAGCCCCTTCCAGGGAGCGCGCGGCCGCTTCAATATCGTCGGTCCTGGCGCGGGCCAGGGAAGCGATGCGTGGACTGCGTATTTCCTGGCAGATGCTGCGGATCGCGGCAAAGTCGCCGGGTGATGCGATCGCGAATCCGGCCTCGATAATGTCCACGCCCAGCGCTTCGAGGGCGTGGGCCATGCGCAGCTTTTCCGGGGTGTTCATGCTGCAGCCTGGAGACTGTTCGCCGTCACGAAGGGTGGTATCGAAGAAGAAAACCCGATCCTTGCCGCTGTGCTTGTCTGGGGAAGCTTGGTTCATGGAAGCGCCGCCTTCCGCATCCTGCTCTGCATCATTCTCCATGATCCCCATGCATAGATCAAATTTATTATGCTTCTAAAAATTATAATAAATACTTATACTAGTGCAGCAAGCGCATGAGCTGGGCGCCTCAACATTATGGATATTCATCAGTTAGAGACTTTTCTCGCCGTCGCTGAAGAAAAGGGGTTCTCTCGCGCTGCCAATCGGCTGCATCGCACCCAACCTGCGGTCAGCCAGGTGGTTCGCAAGCTGGAGAGCGACCTGGGCGAGGTGCTGTTCGAGCGCAGCGCAAGAGACGGAACCCTGACCGCCGCCGGCGAAGTTCTATGCGACTACGCGCGCAAGATGTTGAACCTCAGAGCGGAAGCCGTCAGCGCCATGGACGAGCTGAAGTCGCTCGATCGTGGACGGCTGTTGATTGCGGCCAACGAGTTTACCTGCCTCTACCTGCTTCCGGTGCTGGATCGGTTTCGCCGGCTCTGTCCGCAGATAGGGGTGAGCATCCAGCGCTCGCTGGCCAGCAAGATCCCGGACGATCTGCTTCAGCGCTCAGTGGAGATTGGTATTTTGTCGTTTCGCCCCGACGGGGATCTCTTCCGGTCGATCGCGGTTTACACCGACGAGTTAGCCTTTGTGGTCAACCCGGCTCATCCTCTGGCGCGGGAGAAGGGGGTAGCGATTGAAGACCTGGGTGCGGAGAGTTTCGTTGCCCACAATGTTCCCTCGCCAGTGCGCAGGCAAGTGGTCGCCGCCTTTCAAAAGCATAAGACGCCGTTGAACATGGGGGTGGAGCTGCCTAGTCTGGAGGCGGTCAAGCGGTTCGTCGCCATGGGCAACGGGGTGGCATTCGTTCCGGGATTGACGGTGGGGCATGAGCTCGCCAGCGGGGAACTGGTCCAGGTGCCGGTGGAAGCGCTGCGCTTCGAGCGTCACCTCCGTCTGGTACACCGCAAGCAAGCCAATCTGTCGCACGCCGCGATTGCGTTTCTCAAGGTGGTGCGCTCGCTTTCGCTGGAACGGGGTGCGCCCTACGAGTTTCGTGTCGAAAGGACTGCTTAAGCATGTACGTTGGGGCACTGATGTCGCCTCGGATGCTGGGCGCAGGTACAATTGCGAAAGTGGGTCAGGGATTCGACTCCTCAAGGAAAATCGACGAGCCCGAGAGGCGGGTGGAGCCTGTTGGCGGTCGCAGGCGAGAGGTTCAGGAACGAATGAAGAAAACGCTGTTGTTATTTCTGCTTCTGCCATTTCTGGCAGTTGCTAGTCATGCTCAGGAAAGCCGTCAGGATGTAAGCGTGAGCGTGACCGGTATCTTTCCCCCGTTTATTACTGGCAATGCCGTGCAACAGACCGGAACTTATGGATTGGGTGGCCTGGTGAGCTACCGCTACATGTTGACCCCGAGGAGCGGCCTCGAACTCAACTATCAGTACTCGCAGAATGCGCAAAAGTATTACACCAGCTTCAACAACGTAAGAGTCCACGACAGAATGCAGGAGTTTTCCGGCGCCTACGTGCTGAACGCGAACTTCAAAAACTGGAATCCCTTTCTGGAGGGCGGTCCCGCGGCCTTCATGTTTGCTTCCCTGGACGATGCCAGCACCACGCAGATCGACACCAAGGGACAAACCATTCTGGGCGCGATGTACGGGGTCGGTGTGGCGTACGAGCTTAGTCCGAGCTGGGACATCCGCGCCGAGTACCGGGGGCTGTTGATGAAGACGCCAAATTTCGGTCTGGAACCGCAGAAGACAGGCCGCTTCTACAACGTCTACAACCCAACGATCGGTATCGCCTACCACTTCTAGATTTGCTACAGCGAATAGAGAACTACAGGTCCCTCGGCTATGCTCGCGATGACAAGGGTAGGGTAGCTACTCAAGTGAGAAACTGTTAGTCGAATGGGAAGATCCGCTACCGGTTGAACAGATGCGTTATCTGTTGGAGGGACCTTTCAATCCGACTCACCTCTTTTGACTTGGGAAGCGACCCTACCCTTGGCATCCCGAGCGCAGCCGAGGGACCTGCAGTTTCTCTTATCCCCTAGAAGATCCGGTAGGCGATCCCGCTGCTGAAGCCATTTGGGCTCAGGGAACTGTCCTGGAAATTGGTCCAGTGCTGGTATTCGTAGTCGACCGCCCGGATCGTGAAGCGATGATAGTGAATGTCTAGCCCTCCACCACCGACCAGCATTAGATACCCGCCGTGGCCATAACTGAACGGAAAGTTGAACTGGCCGTTGCCCACCATGAACTTCCCATACGGCTCCCATCGGCCAAAACGCCAGCGATACCGCGGCCCCAACTCGTAGTTATCTTGATGCACGTCGTAAGTCTGGTTGAAGCGGAGAAAACGTATTTCCCCTTCCAGTCCCAGATGCCCACGAAGATTTAAATCGAGGAAGCCGCCCCAACCCAGGAGTTCGTTCGGCCCGTAGTCGGGCCGGTATGCGGAGAAGTAGGCTCCGCCCACCACGTGCGCGCCCCCGTGGCCGGCAGCGACTACCTGTGCATGCAGAACCCCACTCATACAAAGACAGAGCAGGCTAGCCAGCAGATACCTTTTGATCATGCGCACCACTCAGATGTTTTCCCCGGACAAATGCAAATGGCGGGGTAGGTTTAAGTCTACCCCGCCATTGCCGTGTTTAACGTTGGTGAAACCCTCTTAGTAACTGTTTACAAGGGGTTTACTGGGGGCTCGGCTGAGTGGCCGAAGCCTGAGCCGGAGCCGCGCTCTGCTGCGTGTCGACTGCCGGCGGTGGTGGTGGCGCCGTCTCGGCCGATCCTGCAGCCGGGGCGGGAGCCGCGGCGACGGGAGGCGTGTAACGGATCAGGCGGAAGAAGACCGGAGTCACCTCGAAGGGCATCTTATCCCGCGCGTTCATGATGGGAGGCATCCGCGCATTCAAGCGAATGACCTTGTCATCCCAGGCATCGATCTTCAAGTTGCTGCCCAAGGGCAGGGCCGCTACTTGATCGAGCTTGTTCATATCCAGCTTCGGTGCCTTGGACATCAGGCCGTTGAGCCACGGCTCCCCGGTGGGGCGCAGCAGCGAATCTCCCAGCCTTGGCGTGTTGAGTGCCGTGAGCTGCTTGGAGCGAGCATCTAGCTGGTTCAAGAAGAGGCCAGGCTGCGACAGGTTGCTGGCGTAGACGGAGTGGTTTAGGAGGTCGATGGCCTTTTTAGCAGCCAATTCGTTATCGGCATCCGAGTGCGACATGTGGATACGCTCAAAGGTTGCTTCGTCAGGGAAGAGAAGACGATCGTTGAACGCGTAACGAGTGTCGATGTGGTGACCCAGTACGATGTGAGCCAACTGGAACGAGAGCACTGCAGCCAGATCGGCCTCGGTAGGCAGAACGTCGATCAAGCCTTTGCTGAGGATGATGGTGTTGCCCACCGCCAGCGATTCCAGCGGGGCGGTAAGCAGGACGCGGCAGCGAATGTTATCGGTGATCTGGATGTTGTTGCCAATGACGATGTTGGTGGCAATCTGCTCCATGACCTTGTCGAAGTCACTGGGAGGCGCCAGCAATCCAGCCTGTACCAGGCGGTCGAGGACGTTCTCCTCAGCCTGCGAGATCCATTCCCGCTGGGCAGCCAATGGGCTCAGGTCCTGGTTCTGATCACTCTGATCCTGCACGTCGTCGATCTTGATCGACTCGTTGTCAGACTCGTGCGTGGGCAGCTTCAGGGCGTATCCCCAGATGTAGGTCTGGGCCTTGAACGAGACCGGGTGCTCGGAGCTCTTCTGCGTCTCTTCTACATAGACGCCGACGGGGAGCCAAAGGCCAGGCTGCAGATTTTCGCGCCAGCTGTCGAAGTGGAAGTAGCTGGAGCTGTCGTCGTCCTGGTTGCCACCGGTATAGGTGCCGTTGAAGCGGACAATGTTGCCGCCCTGGTCTTCGATCCAGATACGGCCAGTGAATCGGCCGCTGCCAGTGCCCGGCTTGGGATGCACGTCAAATACCAGCGTGCGCACCGCGCCGAGGAAGTCGCGGCGGACATAGCTGAAGTCATAGTGCTGCTGGTCGAAGGAGATCGGATCCAGGAACATCATCTCCATAAAACCGGCAGAGATGTACTGCATCTTGAACGCCTTGGTCAGGCCCGAGACGTACTTCATCGAACCCTTGAAGAGACCGTGGCTGCTGCCTTCGCCGGCATAGGCAGTGTCGGTAATCGACTTGCCGAAGTCGACCCGGCCCAGAAGATACTGGTCCGATTCCGGCACCGCGTACAGAACCTGGTCCGGCCTCATGTTTTGGATGTAGGTCTGCACCAGCGGCGAGTGCTTCTGGATCTGCTTGATGGTGACCTTTTCGGCCGCAATCGCTTTCTGCACCAGCGCGCTCTGTTCCGGCGAGAGAGGTGAGGGGGGCTGATATTTTGTTTTGGCCTGTGCCACAGACGCGGTGAGCGTCAGCAGCAGACTGGTGATCCAAACTCGACGCAGGGTCATTTCCTGGCTCCTGTAACCTTTGAACGATTGGTAACTGTTGCTGAATACATAGAACTGAAATCGGTAAAACTTGGAAAACGTTTGAACCGGGGGGCAGCCACTGGCTTAGGCCAGCTGGAAGGTCACGTGAATCAAAGTCGTGTGATCTACCGGATGCCCATCTTTTTCCGCGGGCTTGAACCGGATTTGCTCGGCAACACGCTTTGCCTGCTCATCCAGACCATGCCCCAGCCCGTTCACTACCCGCAATACCTCGACTTGGCCAGTAGCCAGAAAACGCACCTGTAAAGTTACCTCACCCTGGATCCTCAACTGAGCTGCTTCCGGAGTGTATTCCGGATGCGGCTCCGATATAACGACCGGAGGAACAAAAGCCGGTTCCGTTGTCTTAATGGCCACCTGATTGGGAGCGGGTCCCATATTGGTAGAGAAGCCAGCTGACGCCACCGTACCTGTGCCACCTGGTTTGCCTGTGCCACCGACCACGCCATTCGCAAAGCCGGCCGAAGCCACCTTGCCCATGTCATGTCCGCCGGGAACACCATTGGCAACACCCGCACCGAAGGAAGTGCCTGAAACTGCACCCTTACGCGCCGCGCCGGCGCCGGTATTCGGCCCAGGAGCGGCATTGAATGCTCCCGTCGCAACCAGTTGTGACTGGGTCGAATTAGGATTCGGCTTGGCTCCCTGCGGATCGCCAAATCCACCGGCCTTGACATCGGGCTTCACCTGGTTGTTGGCAACCTCCGTAGGCTTCGGGCTGGCAAACAGTCCGACCTTCGGCTGCGGCGGAGGCGCAACAGCCTTCGGCGGCGCAGGCGGCAGCTTGGGCTGTTCCGGAGTATCGAGCTTCACCGGCTTGGGAATTTCTGGCGGCGGCTGGATCTTCGGCACCACAATCTTGGGCGGCTCCAGCTTGACCACTTGCGGCTGCGGCGGAGCAATCACCTTCACTTTGGGGATGATGGGCTTCGGCGGCGGCGGCGGCGTGTTCTGCTGCACGAACACCATGTGCTCGATATACTTTTCCTTCTGCACCTTGTGGACTGCAGCGGTCAGCAGTACCACCAACGCCATGATGGTGAGGTTGGTGACCATACTGACTCCAAAGGAGCCCCAACGGCCCTCTGGTTCTGGCAGGAGTCCGAAGCTGTCGCGAATCGGAAGATCTTTCGGCATAATTAAAGTTCCCTAAATTCTCTCTAGTCGTATAGGTAATGTGCGAGCCACCAGGGTGTTGATGAAGCAGCGAAAAAACTCGTACATTCAAACAGACGCACACTCGAGATCGATGCTTAACACTCCCGAGTTCCTGCCGAGGATCCTGCAGGTTGTATCGACTTCCGCCCCGTGTCAATTCTCAGTACCAAAGTACTTGCGGATATGCTCACGATAGACGAGTTTCTACAGGGATGCAGTAACCCAAAGGTGGAGCCGTTGGAAACAGAAGTGTATGGATAAGGCATGAAGAGTTCCATAGCGTGCAACTGCGAGCCGCGCACACCCAAGGCTTGCGAATACTCCAGGGAGCGCCATGACGAAACCAGCTCAGCGTCGCCCATAAACCACCACCATATAATTCGCAGCGCCGATTTTTCGTTGCGCCTGCATAACGGCCATTTAGGCTCTGCACTAAGAGTACAAGAAGGGCATGTGAACTCGTGAAGATTCTGGTGACGGGCGGTGCGGGCTACATTGGCGGAACTGTTACGAAACTTTTACTGGAACGCGGACACTCGGTCGTGGTGTATGACAACCTGTGCCACGCACGTCGCGAAATGGTACCGCCCGGCGCCACCTTTGTCGAGGGCGATGTAGCTGACAGCAAACGGCTTGAAGAGATCTTCTCAAGCGATAAATTTGCCGGCGTTATGCATTTCGCCGCCCTCATCGAAGCCGGCGATAGCATGCGTAAACCCGAGACTTACTTTGGTAACAACACGGCCGCGACCCTCGGTTTGTTGCAGGCCATGCTAAATAAAAATTTAAAAAAACTAGTTTTTTCCTCGACAGCCGCAGTGTACGGAGAACCCGTGCGCACTCCCATTCTGGAAGATGCCGCCCTGGTCCCAACCAACCCCTACGGCGAGTCCAAGCTGCTGGTGGAGCAGATGCTGTCCTGGATCCACCGCGTGCACGGCCTGCGCTATGCCAGCCTGCGCTATTTCAACGTCGCGGGTGCTGTTCCCGGCCGCGGTGAAGCACACGAGCCGGAGTCCCACATCATTCCCCTCATCCTGGACGTGGCTCTCGGCCGCCGTCAGAGCATTAAGGTTTTCGGCCAGGACTACCCAACCCCCGATGGGACATGCATTCGCGACTACATTCACGTCCAGGATCTGGCGGAGGCGCACTTATTAGCGTTTGAAGGCCTCGATGTGCGCGATCGCATGATTTACAACCTGGGCAACGGGGTAGGCTTTTCGGTACGAGAAGTGGTGGAGTCTGTTCGCCGGGTAACCGGGCATCCGATTCCAGTGGATGAGATGCCGCGCCGGCCGGGAGATCCCGCGGTATTGATTGCCGGCTCGGCAAAAATCGAGAAAGACCTCGGTTGGAAGCCGAAGTACACCCAGCTCGACGACATCGTCCGCAGCGCTTGGGAGTGGCACCAGCTACGTTACCAAAACGAACCAGTCTGATTGTGCCGAGTACAATGCTCAGGTGGTAACCATGGCGGCGTTTTTCGATGACCATTCCGGGCGGTTCCATTTTGTAACCGTCATAGCTCCGTACCGCGCGTGGTGAGAGGAATAAAAGTAATGGAATCCAGCACGACTTCGCAGCAACCCAATTTGGATTCGATCCTGCGTGAGAAAAGAGTCTTTCCCCCTCCAGCCGAATTTGCTGCGCACGCGCACGTGAAGAGTCTTGAGGAGTACGAGGCACTTTATCGCCGTTCCATTCAGGACCCGCAAAAGTTCTGGGGAGAGGTTGCCGCTGAGCTGCACTGGTTTACTCCATGGACTAGCGTTCTGGAATGGGAACCACCCCTGGCGAAGTGGTTCGGGGGCGGCAAAATCAACCTTTGCTACAACTGCGTCGATCGTCACGCCTTAAGCGACAAAAAAGACAAGGTCGCCATTCTTTGGGAAGGTGAGCCCGGCGAGACGCGCAAGCTGACTTATGGTGAGCTGCACCTCGAGGTGCAAAAAGCCGCCAATGTGCTTAAGGGCCTGGGCATCCGGAAGGGCGACCGGGTCGCGGTGTACATGGGGATGACGCCGGAGTTGGCCATTGCGCTCCTGGCCTGTGCGCGTATTGGCGCCGTTCACTCCGTGATCTTTGGAGGATTCGCAGCCAACGCGCTGGTCGACCGTATCAATGATGCATCGTGTGTTGCCCTGCTGACTCAGGATGGCTCGTATCGCCGGGGGCAGGAGGTGCGGCTGAAAGCGATCGTCGACGAGGCTATCGTCCACTGCCCGACGGTGAAAAATGTGGTTGTGTATCGCCGGACCGGTTCGCCGGTGACGATGAAGGAAGGTCGCGACCATTGGTGGCAGGACCTGGTAGACAAGGCGCCCTCAGAGTGCCCGGCCGAGCCGCTCGATTCGGAAGACCCGCTGTATATCCTCTACACCTCGGGAACAACCGGTAAGCCGAAGGGCCTGGTGCACACCACCGGTGGTTATTCGGTCCAAACCTACCTCACTAGCAAGCTGATCTTTGATCTCAAGCCGGACGACGTATATTGGTGCACCGCCGATGTGGGCTGGGTCACGGGACATTCTTATGTGATCTATGGGATTCTGCAGAACGGTGTGACCACGGTCATGTATGAGGGCGCACCGAATTATCCCGAGTCGGATCGCCTGTGGAAAATCGTCGATGACCATAAAGTCACCGTTTTCTACACCGCTCCAACCGCAATCCGCGCCTGCATCAAGTGGGGCGACCAGTATCCGCAACGGCACTCGCTGGCCAGCCTTCGCCTGCTGGGTACGGTCGGCGAGCCGATCAATCCCGAGGCCTGGATCTGGTATCGAGAGATCATCGGTAAGGGACGGTGTCCCATCGTCGACACCTGGTGGCAGACGGAAACCGGCGCCATCATGCTGGCGCCGCTGCCCGGAGCTGTTCCCACCAAGCCGGGTTCGGCCACGCGTCCCTTTCCCGGTATAGAACCAGCCATCGTCAATCGTGAGGGCGAAGCCGTTCCGCCGGGCAGCGGCGGATTGCTGGTGATCCGCAAGCCGTGGCCATCGATGGCGCGCACCATCTTCAACGATCCCGATCGCTACGCCAAAACATACTGGTCGGAAATTCCCGGCTGCTACTTCACCGGCGACGGCGCGCGCATGGACCTCGATGGCGACTATTGGCTAATGGGGCGTGTCGACGACGTTATCAACGTAAGCGGGCACCGGCTCGGAACCATGGAAGTAGAATCTGCGCTGGTGGCGCATCCCAAAGTGGCCGAGGCCGCCGTGGTCGGGCGTCCCCACGAGTTGAAAGGGCAGGCCATCGCCGCCTTTGTTTCGCTTGAAAGCAGCCATCATCCTTCGCCGCAACTCAAAGAGGAGTTGCGCGAATGGGTAGCCAAGGAAATTGGTTCGCTGGCGCGCCCGGATGACATCCGCTTTACCCAGGCTCTGCCCAAGACCCGCAGCGGAAAAATCATGCGTCGTTTGCTGCGCGAACTCGCGACCAGCGGCGAAATCAAGGGCGACACCACCACCCTCGAAGACTTCACCGTCATCGCGCAACTGCGCGGATCAGAAGAGTAAGAGTTCCAACCTTCCTAACCACAACTGACCCCTCAGTTGTGGTCAGGACAGCTCATGGTTAGGAGAGCGTCTCGTCTGGGGCGACTTCTGTCTTCGGTTCGACCTCTACCTTTGGCTCCGCTTCGGGTTCTGTTTCCGGCTTGGGAACATATTGGTCCACCGTGAAATAAAAGGTGCTACCGGTGCCCGGACTGCTCTTTGCCCAGATCCGGCCCCCATGCTGATTGATAATGCCGCGGCATAGCGCCAGGCCCAAGCCAGTCCCGCCTTGCAAGCGCGAATCCGAAGCATCCGCCTGTTGGAAGCGCTCGAAAATCAAATCCAGCTTGTCCTCTGGAATGCCGGCGCCCTGATCCTGAACCTCGAACGTGACTTCCGTCTCGCTGGTCGCCCGCGCGCCCAGACGAATCTCTCCGCCCTTTTCGGAAAACTTGATCGCATTGCGGATCAAATTACCCATCACCTGCAGGATGCGATCGCCGTCCACCCACACATCGACTGGCTGCACGTCGATACGGAAGATAAGTCCGGCGCGGGAAGCAGCGGATCGCTCCGGGTCCATGGCACGCCGCAGCAGGTCGATCGCGTTCCATTCGCTCTTGTGCAGCGGAAGTGTGCCGCTGCCGATGCGCTCGAAGTCGACAATGTCATTGACCAAGCGAACCAACCGGTCGCAGTTGGCCAACGCGATATCGAGCATCTGCGGAATCTTCTCCGGACGCTTTTCCAGCGCTCCGCTCGCGACCAACCCCAGAGCAGCCCGCAGCGAGGTAAGCGGCGTGCGTAGCTCGTGGCTGACGGTGGCGATGAATTCGTCTTTCATCCGGTCCAGCCGGCGCCGTTCCGTAACGTCGGTGAAGGCGACCACAATGCCGTCCGTGTGGTCGCTTTCCACCAGCGGGCAAGCAACATATTCCACCGGCAACGCTTTGCCATCCTTACGCCAGAAGACATCGTCGTCGACGTGCAAGGGAGCCTCGCGCTTTGCGCTGCCGAAGATGTCAGACTCCTCCGCCGGGTACGGCGTTCCATCTGCGCGCGAATGGTGGATCAGGGCGTGCATGTTTTGTCCCAGCAGATCCTGCGGAGAGTAGCCCAGCATCTCGGCCGCGCTGCGGTTGATGAAGGTAAGGCGGCCCTCCATATCCATTCCCAAGATGCCGTCACCGACGGAGTCCAGGATCGATTGCCGCTGGCGCATCAGCGCATTGAGTTCCTCTTCGGCGTGCGTCTGCTCGGTAATGTCGATGCCATGGCTGAGCACAAAGGGATCCACGCCTGGCAAGTGCAACAGCTTGTTGCGATAGGCGACGATGCACAGCTGCCCGGCTTTTCCGCGCAAATAAAAGCGCCCTTGGTGATCCTGATCCGGGTTTCGCTTCCATGCGGAAAAATACGCGACGTAATCGGCCAAATGATCCTCATCGATGTAGTCGCGCAACGGAGTGCCGACCATCTCCTCCGGCTCGTAGCCCAACGTGGCGGCGGCATGCGAGTTGATGGAGAGCAGAACACCTTCCAGGTCGTGGGTGCAAATGAAGCCGAGGCTGCTTTCCACCAGCTGCCGGTAACGCAATTCGCTGGTGCGCAGTGCAGTCTCCGCTTCGCGCTGCTCGGTCACGTCCACGCCGGTCATGATCACAAAGCCCACTTCGTCCTGGGCATTGACCAGCGAGGTTGCGGTCCAGGCGATTCTCCGCATCCGTCCTGCTTTGGTACGCCAATCCATCTCATAGGATTGGTTCGCATTGCCGGCGCGCACCTCTTCGAAGATGCGAATAGCCGTCTCGCGTTCTCCTGGAGGAAAGAGCTCTTCAGGAAACGAGCGCCCCGCCAGGTCGGCAAAGGTATAGCCGGAGATGGTTTCGCAGGCGCGATTGAAGCGCACGATACGGCCCGCTGTATCGAATACCAGCACCAGCGCGCTAATGGTATTGAGCACAGCGGCGACAAAATTTCGTTCGACCGTGAGCGCTTGTTCGGAGCGTTGACGCGAGCGAACAACATTCTCCTGCGTATGACCCGTGGCGTAGAGCTCCAGGCGGGTGACGACTTGACGAGCGAGAACCTGCAGGCTCTCCAGGTGGTTGCGGCCGAATGCGTCAGGCTCGGTGGAGCAAACGGCGAGCGTGCCCAGAATGGTGCCCGAGGCAGAGAATCAGAGGAGCACCTGCGTAGGAGCGGCACTGGATGCCCTGGTCGAGCACGATGCCTGACGCCGCAAAGCGGTGATCCGATGCGGCATCGCTGATGATCAGTGGCTTGGCCTCCAGCAACAAGAAACTGACAAGGCGAACCGTTGCGGCGAATCTGCCGGCCGCTGAAACCGATACTGGATTTAAACCAGACGCGCGACCAATCGAGAAAACCTATGAACGCGTAGGGTGCGTTGCAGATCGCAGCCGCCATGCGCGCGATCTCATCGAAGGCGGGGTCGGGCAGCGTATCGAGAATGTCGTATTGCAGCAGAGACTTGAGCCGCTCCGTCTCGTCATGCTGCACGGTCGTTGAACTGGAAAGCATCGGAATTCTTCTGCATCCTCTGATCACCACATCACGATCGATGATCAACCCACAACGATCAAATCAACCAAGTACCGGGGGAAGATGGAATGCGAACGGAAAAATAGTCCGGAATCCAACGGGGGGTATGCAATCGCCTTGGGGGTGAGCGACAAGAACTGGGTACATCGTAACCTGAGACGGCTCTTCGTGTATGCGGGAAGCGCGGCAACAATCTCCCGAAGTTGCAGGCAGCTGGTTACCGACGTTCGGTTCAGTCTCTCGGCGAGGCATTCTCTAACAGCAAAGTAACGGCCGCCGGTAATAGTCGCGTCACCAGCAGCACTAAACATGAGGCAATCCATCCTTGCTGTACACTGCGCCGAGGATATTTGCGGGCCTGAAAAAATGTTAGGTGCTCCGTTCAAGCCACGTGTTGGCTTGAGGAAAACTCTCTACGAAGTGCACGGCTTCAGCCGTGCCACACTGGCCGAGGATTGATGTGCTTTACAACGTTCGGGAAAACTCGCTAAACGACGGGCACTGCTTCACAATCTGCGGAAAAACCGATGTTTTGTGTCCGGACGACTTTCGTCGTGCCGTAACGGGCGAGGATTGATGAGGGCTTTACAGGTTGCGGAAAAACTCGCTGTTACGACGGGCACGGTTCCACAGCCTGCGAGAAGCTCATGTTTTGTGTCCGGGCACGACTTTAGTCGGGCCGTACGCAACGCGCCTCACGAGGGCTTTAGCCCTGAGGGTTGCTTTCTTGCCCGGTTCAAGCAGCCTGTTTAGCCGAGCCAGCCTCAGAAGACAGAGTTTGTTCGACCGGTGGAGAGAGCATGGTGATGGCGCGCAAACATGCAGTTGCCTTAGCAGGACTAGCTCTCTACTGCGCCGGCTTATTGGCCACTCTGAGCCACTCTACGCCATGTCTCCGTACCCTTGCGGTTGGCCGGGCTGCTGCTGCTGGCGTGGAGCGCCTGGCGGCGGCGTTCGTTGACCGTCTGGATCTTCTGGGCCATGATCGCGGGCGCGCGAATTGGGCGTGGACGCTCCGGCCTTCGCCGTCAGCCTGCGCGTATTCAGCGACATCTTCCTGCGGCTGATCAAGACCATCGTTGCCCCATTGATTCTGGGGACACTGATTACCGGCATCGCCGCTCACGGACAGATGCGCAGCCTGGGAAGGATGGGATTGAAGGCCCTGGTCTATTTCGAGGTGCTTACCACCATCGCCATGCTGGTTGGCTTGGCGGCCATCAACATCACTCACGCCGGGGTGGGGTTAGACGTCCCGCAGCAGCATGCGGCGGCGAATCTCTCGCTGCCATGCCCAGGCGCCTCCTATGCGCTGGGATGAGGTGCTGCTGCACACCTTTCCCGAAAACATCGCCAAGTCGGTGGCCGACAACCAGATTCTGCAGGTTGCGGTCTTTGCCATCATTTTTGGCGTGGCCATGGGCCGGCTGAGCGCCGAGAATCGCGCGCCTTTGCTGCGGGTGATCGAATCGCTGACCGAAACCATGTTTGCCTTCACCAATATCGTGATGTATTACGCTCCGGTCGGCGTCGGCGCGGCGATGGCCTACACGGTGGGGCAAATGGGACCGGGCGTGCTGCTTCACCTCGGCCGTCTGCTACTTACGTTGTATGCCGCGCTGCTGGCCTTCGGGCTGCTCGGCTTGTTGCCCGCCGCGCTGCATTGCCGGCGTGCCCATCCGCAGATTTTTGCGCGCGGTCGCCGAGCCGGCGACCATTGCCTTCGCCACCAGCACTTCAGAAGCGGCGCTGCCTCGCGCCATGGAGGCGATGGAAGCCCTGGGTGTTCCGCGCAGGATTGTCGCCTTTGTGATCCCCGCGGGCTATAGCTTCAATCTGGATGGTTCCACGCTCTATCTTGCCTTGGCCTCGGTTTTTGTTGCCCAGGCCGCCGGCGTGAACATGGGCTGGAAGCAGCAGATCTTCATGGTTGGCACCCTCATGCTCACCAGCAAAGGAGTGGCTGGGGTTCCCCGCGCGACCCTGGTTGTGCTGCTGGCCACGGTTGCCATGTTCCACCTGCCCGAAGAGACCGATCTTTGTCATTCTCGGCATCGACGCCCTGATGGATATGGCGCGTACCACCGTCAATGTGGTGGGCAATTGCCTGGCGTCGGTGGTGGTTGCGCGCTGGGAAGGGGAATTCGGCTCCGAGACGCCGGCGATGGAGACCATGGAGGCCCTGCCGGTGGCAGACGCCTGAACACCGGGAAGTGCACAGGAACCAAACACCTGGCCTAAAGATAATGTCGGGCGCCGGGCAAGCTTGGTATACTACCGAGATAAGAGCAGCTTCAGGCGCACCAGCAGGCCCCAGCTCGGGGTCTTTTTTGATGGGGCGATGAAGCGCTAAGGCGGTAAGGGCGTACACGAGAAACCATGGGGAAACTACTCGATACGATTCACTCGCCCGCGGATATCAAGAGCTTTACCGTGCCGGAACTGGAGGCACTGGCTCAGGAGATACGCGAGCAGCTGATCCTCGTACTTTCGAAGACGGGCGGCCATCTTGGGCCGAACCTCGGCGTCGTCGAACTGACGCTGGCTATGCACTACGTCTTCAATACGCCTACTGACCGGTTTGTCTTTGACGTAAGCCACCAGGCCTACATTCACAAATTGCTCACCGGCCGCCGCGACCCGTTTCAACACCATGCGCCAGCCGGGCGGCCTGAACGGCTTCGCGCTGCGCACGGAAAGCGATCATGACTGCTATGGCGCGGGCCACGCCGGCACCGCGCTCTCCGCCGCCCTTGGCATGGCGGTGGCGCGCGATCTGGCCGGGACCAAAGAGAACGTGATTGCCTTTGCCGGGGATGCGGCGTTCACCAATGGCATAAGCTTTGAGGCGCTCAACAATATCGCCCAGCAAACCAAGCGCCTGATCGTGGTGCTGAACGACAACGAGTGGTCGATCGACCGCAACGTGGGCGCGATCGCCAACTACCTGCACAAGATCGTCACCAACGAGCGCTACACCAATCTGCACGATTCCGCGGCCCGCTTGCTCGAAAAATTCGGCGGCAAGACCGCCCGGCACATGGTGCGCAAGGCGGAAGAAGCAGCCAAGGGCATGCTGTGGCCCTCTATGCTTTTTGAGGAGTTTGGGCTCACCTATTACGGTCCGCTCGATGGCCACAACATCGGTCTGCTCATCGAAACATTTCAGTTCCTCAAGACGCAGGAGCGCCCTGTCCTGCTGCACGCCATCACGCAGAAGGGACGCGGCTTCCAGCCCGCGCTCGACAAGCAGAAGAAATTTCATGGCCTCGGTCCCTACGATCCGGATACCGGCGAGACCACGCCTGCGGGCCAACGCACCTATTCTGAGGTATTTGCCGAAACCCTGGTCAAGCTGGCGGACGAAGATCCCAAAGGTGGTGGCGATCACCGCGGCCATGCCCAATGGAACCGCGCTCGACCTCTTCCGCCCCCATCATCCGCGCCGGTATTTCGACGTGGGCATTGCCGAGGAGCACGGGGTCATCTTTGCCGCCGGCCTGGCCACCATGGGCTTCCGACCCTTCTGCGCCATCTACTCCACTTTCCTGCAGCGCGCCTTCGATCCCATCGTGCACGATGTTTGCCTGCAGAACCTGCCGGTCGTCTTCTGCATGGATCGCGGCGGGCTTTCCGGCGATGACGGCCCGACGCATCACGGCCTTTTTGACATCAGCTATCTGCGCGGCATTCCCAACATCATCCACATGGTTCCCAAGGACGAGGATGAGCTGGCGGACATGATGTACACCGCCCTGCTGCAGCCGGGGCCAACCGCGGTGCGTTATCCCCGCGGCACCGGCCCGGGAGCCGCGGTCAAGGCTCATCCGGTGGCGCTTGCCCATCGGCAAAGCGGAAATCATCAGCGACGGCGATGAGGTCGCGATCTTTGGCCTGGGAGCCTTGTTGCCGATGGCGCAGCAACTCGCCGCGGAGCTCCGGCAGCAGGGCTTTTCCGCTGCCGTGATCAATCCCCGCTTCGTCAAGCCGCTTGGATCGCGACTTGATCGCCGAGTACGCCCGTCGCGTAGGCGTGATCGTCACCTTGGAAGATCACGTTCTGATGGGCGGATTTGGCAGCGCCGTTCTCGAAGCGCTGAGCGACATGCAGATGGAAGCGCCGGTGGTGCGCATCGGCTGGCCCGACCGTTTTATCGAGCACGGCAAAGTCGACCAATTGCGCGCCAAGTACGGCATCAGCGTCGAAGCCGCCATGGAAAAGCTGGCGCCCTATCTACAGCAACGGACCCGCAAACGCCTCGTCGCCCGCTAAGTAACGACGGGTCGTTTTTCGCCCTCACAGACGACGGCTGCCCCATATCTCGCTTGTTTTTCGCGAGATGTGGAATGCTGCGGACGTTGACCGCTAAGTCCGTCGGATGAATCGAGAGTCAGAGGGTAAGAGCAGCGGTATCCCATATCTCGCGAAAAACAAGCGAGATATGGCGCATCCGTCCTCTCTTAGATAATCAAAAGCCCCGGCAGCATCCTCTGCCGATACGCGAACAACGCCCGTATCTGCCTCTTCATCACCAGTCTGTTCGCTATCTCACCAAGCAGGCCCAAGGGCAGTTCATACTCCACTGCATCGGTAACCACGGTGCCTGCAATTCCTTCGCGAATCTCTTCCCGGGTGCGATGGCAATGGCGAAAGTATTTGAAAGGCCCTCGCCGCTGTTCGTCGCAAAAGAAATCATTCCAGCGAAATTCCGCAATATATGCGTCCCACTTCAGGCGCACAGGGGAAAAGGGAATCGGCCGAAAACTGATCGTGATCCGTGAGCCCTCGCCGGCAGCAAAGCTGGTTGTTGCAGAAGGGACAGGCGGCGAAACATACTCGGCCTCTTCCACCCGAGCGTTGTTGCCAACGCGGCATCAGCGGCGGCAGATTTGCCGGGTCGGCAAAAAATGCAAATACCCGCTCCCTGGGATAGGGAACCCACTGTTCGGTCTGGAAGTTGTGCCGCATAGGCCTAAGCATATAGAGAAAAAGCAGGCGCCGGTTAGGCGCCTGCTTTCGAGAACCAAGGGATCAGAAACAACCTAGTTGGGCATCAGCACGGTATCAACCACATGAATCACGCCATTCGATTGAAACACGTTGGCGATCGTAACCGTCGCTGTTCCACCCTTTTCGTCGGTGAGAACGAGCTTGCCGCCCTGCATCATCGCGGTCAAGGTGCCCCCCTCGACAGTGGTCAACGTTGCCTTGCCGCCGCCCGCCTTGATTTGCTTGGCGATATCCTTCGCGGTGAGCTTACCGGCCACTACATGGTAGGTGAGGATCTTCTTCAGTTGAGCCAGGTTTTCCGGCTTTAGCAGCGTATCCACTGTCCCGGCAGGAAGCTTGTCAAAAGCCTCATTGGTGGGCGCGAACACCGTGAACGGTCCGGGCCCTCCAAAGTGTCGACCAGGCCGGCGGCCTTGACCGCCGCCACCAGTGTGGTGTGATCCTTGGAATTGACGGCGTTCTCAACAATATTCTTGGTGGGATACATCGCTGCACCACCGACCATGGGATCCTTTTGTGCGGACGCGTGGAGCGCGGAAAATCCAAACATCAGGGCTACGGCAACTGCGAGCACACTTCTCTTGTTCATTGGTATTTCCTTTCACTGGATATTGCGTTTTTGATTCACTGGTAGTACGGTCGGGGGTGGCCAACGGATTTCCTGTTCCACGCGCAGTGCAACGTCACTGTAGAGGAGGCCGGTACAGAATTTTCAGTTCTGATTTACACAGAGCGGCGGTTCCCGGCGCGGCAGGGTGTATCATCGGCTTGAATGCAGGGTTGATTAATACGGCGCTTTGACAACGCATTCCCATCCAAACCGCAATCGCTGGCTCATCGCAATTGGCGTTTTGAAGCTTCTGAAGGCGGTGCTCTTCGTCTCCATGGGTTTCGGCGTCATCAATTTATTGCACAAAGATATTGCCGACGTCCTGTTGCGGGCCACCACGGCCCTGCGCTTCGACCCCGAGAACCGCTTCGTCAACATGCTGCTGGAGAAGTCGGCCTTGCTCAACCCTCACCGGCTCAAGGAGATCAGCTTCGCCATCTTCCTTTACGCCGCGCTGGACATCATCGAAGGCACCGGATTGGTGCTGGAAAAGGTGTGGGCGGAGTACTTCACCCTGATCCTGACCGGCTCGTTCCTGCCCTGGGAACTTTACGAAATCATCCGCCACGTCACCGTGCTCAAGATCGTGCTCACCATCCTCAATCTGCTCGTCTTTATCTATTTGGCCATCGTGGTCAACGAAAAGGTGCGCGCCCGTCAGCAGACCATTGAGACGACCATTGATTAAGAAGGACTTCGCCGCCGACTACAACTTAAGTACTGTACGGCTTGCCTGACTTCCGCCTTCTTGACAAGTACATCCCGCACAACCTGAATCAACGAAGGCAACACAATCTATTGTAGGTAAGCTTTGTGATTCCCTGACAGGTTGTATTTTTTGCGATAAGCCCGCGAAACCCCCTATTTCTGAACGATTTGCTGGAATTTCCCCTTTGACAGCCTCCCCGGCTGATCTAAGATGTGGACAAAAGTGGTCCAAAGTGGGAACAAAGAACCGATTCCGATCAGAAAAACTGATTTCGTTACTCGCTCGAGGCAAAAAGCGATGAGAACAGGGAATCCAGCCTCCAGGGAAGTGTCAAACGCGAGCACCCTGGGGCGAAAGCAAGTGAACGGCAGGGAAAAGAAGGCAACTGGATGTTTCGTGGCAATCACCCAACGCGCGTGGACGAAAAAGGACGGCTCAAGCTGCCTGCGGAGTTCAAGCGCCTGGTCGACGAGCGCTACGGAACGCAGTTTTACATCACCAGTAAGGATGGACGGCGGGCCGAGATTTACCCCTTGTCGGAGTGGCAAAAAATTGAGGAGAAGGTGGCGCAGATACCCAGCATGAATCCGGCCAGAAAGAAGTTCCTGGACCGGGTCAATTACTACGGACAGATGGCAGAGATGGATGCGCAAGGCCGGGTCCTGCTTCCCCAGATCCTGCGGGAAACGGCAAAGCTGGCAGGAGATGCAGTGGTTTTTGGGCAACAGACCTATCTCGAAGTGGCCAACCACGACGAGTTCAAGCAGTCCATGGAAACCGAACCGTTGACCGCCGAAGACCAGCAGACATTAGCAAGTTTTGGACTTTAGTTTAGACCCCCCAGGGGGAGCACATGGTACCGAGTAGCGAGCGGCATGTGCCGGTTCTTTTACAAGATGCGATCCGATATCTGAACGTGCGGGCCGGCGGAACTTACGTGGATGCCACTCTGGGGTTGGGAGGGCACGCCACAGCCGTTGCCCGGGAACTGGGCGCGGCGGGGCATTTCATTGGCTTCGACCGCGACCCCGATGCGCTGGAGTTGGCGCGGGGAAGGTTCCAGGCGCTGAGCGAAGAGCTGGGCGAGCAGATGCCGCAATGGGAGCTCCACGGAGAACCATTCTCCGCCATGAGCCGATTCATTGCCGAAGGCAGCCTGGATGGGTTGCTGGCTGACTTTGGGGTCAGCTCGATGCAACTGGACACAGCGCACAGAGGATTTAGTTTTCAGGCGGACGGGCCACTCGACATGCGGATGGATCCGCGGAGGGGCGCGACTGCCGAACAAGTGGTAAACCAGGCCGACGAAAAAGTTCTCGCCGACCTGATTTACGAATTCGGAGAGGAAAGGAGATCGCGGAGATTTGCCAGAGCCATTGTCAGGGCGCGGCCGATCAAGACCACGGCACAACTGGCCAAAGTCTTATCGACCGCAGCCCCGGCGATGAAATCTGAGCGAGGCCGCCATCAAATCCATCCGGCGACCAGAATCTTTCAGGCGCTCCGAATTTATGTCAATGCTGAGCTGGACGAGATACAGGCGCTGTTGCAAGCAGCGCCGAGGCTGCTGAAGCCTGGGGGAAGGCTGGTAGTGATCAGCTTCCACTCCCTCGAAGACCGGCTGGCAAAAGATGCCCTGCGCGAGGGTGCGCGGCAAGGGATTTTTGAAGTGCTTACACGCAAGCCGGTGACGGCGAGCGAAGAGGAGACGGATCGCAATCCACGAGCACGCAGCGCCAAGCTGCGGGCCGCGGAAAGAACCGGGAAGCGAATGGAACAGAGTACGTAAGGGTAAGCAGCAAAGGTTATCAAGAACGACAGGGACTAAGGCGGACGGAAAAATGGCGACACAGGCAATCGCAGCATACGACCTCAACTACGGATCGAGAACGGAACAGCCAGCAGGTGGCGGAGCGGAACCTTTATCTCTTCGCTGCGCAGCAGCGCGCCCGGCGAGGGCCCACCCCAGAGGTCTTTTGCTGTAAGCGGTTGGACAATTCTCGCCTGGTGAAGGCGGCCGATCCGGTGCGTGTGCGCGAGATGCGTATCTTCACCGCGGCGATGACCGTCCTTTTCGTCTGCATCATGTTTTATGGCGTGGCAGCACTTCAGCGCCATTGAGTATGGATATCGGGTAGAGGCTGAGAAGCAGCAGCGTAACTCGCTCGAGGAACAGAACCGCGAGCTGCGTCTTACGGAAGCGCAACTCTGCGATCCGCACCGCATCGATCGCATGGCCCGCAAGCTGGGTCTGGATGCACCGCGGCCTGGCCAGGTAGTGCGCGGAGACAGCACGTTTGACACCAATGCGCCTGTCATTGCAGAAGCATCACCCCTGCCCCATTTGCGCTAGTTCCGGAATCTCTGTCCTGGTAACAAATGACGGGATGCCTCACATCTCGCTAGTTTTTCGCGAGATGTGGGATACCGCGAACCTCAACCCATAACCATCAAGGGCGCAACGAATTCGAAGGCAATGGCAGGTCCGGGTGAAGCAGTTCTTGTTTTTTCGCCAACCAACGCGCACTAAGACTCCTGGGGCAGCGGGCGGGTGCTTCGCCTGCTGGTCCTGTACAAACCGGAACCAGTCCATCGCCGGCTTGGCTTGCTGCATATATCCCTCTTCTTTGTCTGCTGGGTCTGCTTGATTGTGGCCGCCTGGTCTGGCTGCAGGTAATCCATTACAAGGATTTCGTGGACCGCGCTGCCCGGCAGCAGCAGCGCACCTTTGAGGTCGCGCCCCGCCGCGGAATTCTCTACGACCGTAATCTGCACGAGCTGGCCATGACCGTGCTGGCCGATTCGGTCTACGCCGTTCCTTCGGAGATCGCCGAGCGGGGCGACAAGGATGGGGACGCCAAGCGTCTGGCGGTTGCCAATGCCCTGGCCAAAGTAGTGCACACCGACCCCACGGACCGCTTCACTTCCGCGCATCAGATTGCGGCTCGCCTGAACGCCTCGAGAAATTTCGCCTGGATCGCACGCAAGCTCGAGCCCGCGGAAATCGCGCGGGTGAAGGCGCTCAATCTCAAGGGCGTTTACTTCCAGAAAGAATTCAAGCGCTTTTACCCCAACAGCCAGCTCGCTGCCCAGGTGCTGGGATACGTAGGCACGGATGACAACGGTTTGGGGGGAATGGAGCGCAAGTTCGATCGCGACCTGCACGGTGTTCCCGGCCGCAAGCTCACCGCGCTCGATGCCCGCCGCCACGTGCTGGATAGCCAGGAGCATGAGCCCGACCCGGGACAAAACCTGGTGCTTACCATCGATGAAAATATTCAATTCATGGCTGAGCGCGCGCTGGATTCCGCGCTCGAACGTACCCATGCCCTGAATGGCACGGTCGTGGTTCAGGATCCCGTATACCGGGCAGATTCTTGCGTTGGCTATCCGCCCCACATTCAACCCCAACGACTTTCGTCATGCCACCACCAGCTTGCTCAAGAATCACGCGGTGAGCGATGTCTATGAGCCAGGTTCTACCTTCAAGCTGGTGACCTACTCCGCAGCGTTGGAACAAAAGGTGACCACTCCGGATCAGCTGATCGATTGCCAGGGTGGCAAGATGGAGCTGGCGGGAAGGATCATCCACGACAGCCATCCCAACGGTGTGCTCACCATCTCCCAGGCCCTGGCGGAGTCGAGCGATGTAGCGGCGGTCAAGTTGGCCCTGCGCATGGGCCCGGAAAAGTTCACTCAATACATTCACGACTACGGTTTTGGGTCGCGCACCGACATTGAATTGCCGGCCGAGACGCGAGGTTGCTCGCGCCCATCCGGCGCTGGTCAGGGTCGAGCATCGGCTCGATTGCCATCGGGCAGGAGGTCGCGGTGACGCCTATCCAATTGGTCACCATGGTATCGACCATTGCCAACGGCGGTGTCTATCTGCCTCCGCACATCCTGATGCAGGAAACGGGCAAGTCTGCGGCTAAGCTGCAGCCGGCCGCCTTTCATCCTCAGAGAGAACTTCCCGATTCGTTGCCGGCGGGTGCACACCGCGTGATCTCCACCATGACCGCCGCGCAGATGCGCAAGATGATGGAGGGCGTGGTGCTGTTTGGTACGGCCAAGAACGATGCGGGACTCAATGGCTACACTTCGGGAGGCAAGACGGGTACTGCGCAAAAAATCGATGTGCTGACCCATCGCTATTCCAAGACGAAATACATTGCTTCCTTTGTCGGCATCGCGCCCGTGAACAGCCCGGCGATCAGCGTTGCGGTGATCATCGATTCCCCTGAAGGCAATCACTATGGCAATGTCAATGCAGCGCCGGTCTTTCGCGAGGTGGCGCAGGAAGTCCTCGAATACCTGGGTGTGCCCCACGACACCAATCTGACTGCGCCGAAAGATCTGGCCAAGACGCAGGCGGCCCCTGAGATGGACGAGGCTCCGTCGGACCACACCTGGGGATCTCGACGCGCTGTTTGCCGAAGTCAACAATCTACCCGCGGATGATCCACTTCGCGGCAAGGGAAGTGGCCAGCAGCCGGTGCCTTCCGCGGCCAACGAGCTGACATCGGGCACCGAGCAGGCGCAAGCGGTGCCCTCAACCGATGCAAGGGGAAGACGCCCGTGAGAACCATCCCGGAGAATGCTGACGCGATGGCTGGGGTTTCGCCTCCTGCGCCGCCTCAGCCCAAGCTCCCGGTGCATGCAGCCGAGGCGAAGAAAGAGACACCCTCGTTGGCGGCTACCGTCGCCGCGCGCGAACCGCATGTTTCCGGCCATGGTGTCGTCGTTGCAGCGAACCGGGTTGGGGTTCCCTCGTTTCTGGGTGAGCCTCTGCGTGTGGCCGTCGAGTCGGCCAGCACGGCCGGCTTGGCGTTACAGATTGTAGGCAGCGGGATCGCCCGGGAGCAGGTTCCCGCGCCCGGGAGCATGGTGCCTCCCGGCACCGAGATCGTTGTCCGCTTCACTCGCTAGACCCAGACACTGTTCCGGTGTACCGGCAGACGCATGCGCGACTATCTGCAGTCTCTGCAAGTAAAAGCGTCCGTTTCAACAAAAGTGAAGGATAGATTTCGGGCTGCTAGTGCGGATACGACCTGCGGAGCAAGTCTCTGAGAAAGGCGCGGGTCAACAATCCGCCGAAGATCGCTCAAGAAGGGCGTTCCTGTTACAGCTGCAGCTGGATAGAGTTGCGTGGGCGTCTTTAGCCGTGCCGAAAGACGCGAGAAGATGCGACAGCGCGAGCCAAGTTCTACAGAGAAAACCGGTGGAGCTCAACGGAGTCGAGCCGCATGAAAGAATCGGCGCTGAGAGAACTTCTCCGCAGTCGCAGCTTCATGGATACCAAGGTCGCGTCGGTCTCGGCAAAGCTGACGCGCTTTAGCCCCTGAGGTCCGTCTTCAACAAGAGGAAAGGGATACAAAGTGGAGCTCAATAGCGTCTTGCATGGTGTCGATCTCATCCGACGCGCGGGCCCCAGCCCCGCGGTGACGGGCGTCGAGTATGACTCGCGCCGGGTGGTCGACGGCTCGCTCTTTGTCGCCTTTCGCGGCGGCACCACGGATGGCAATCGCTATATCCCGCAAGCGGTCGCACAAGGTGCGCGCGCCATTGTCACTGACTCCGCTGCCGGCTTCGCCGCCGCAACCGCGTATCCGGCGATAGCGGTGATCGAAGTGGCGCACGGACGGCGCGCCCTGGCTGCCATTGCGGCAAATTTCTTCGCCCATCCCGAAGCGCAGCTCAAACTCAGCGGCGTAACCGGAACCAACGGCAAGACGACGACGGCATTTCTGCTGGAAGCGATGCTGCGCCATCAAGGCCGCAAAACCGTCCTCGCCGGCACCATCGAGTACCACGCCGCAGGCAGAATCTTTCCCGCGCCGCACACCACGCCCGAATCGCGCGACCTGCTGGAGCTATTTCGCGAAGGCGTGGACGGCGGCGCGACCGAAGCGGTCATGGAGGTATCCTCCCACGCTCTCGACCAGGAGCGGATCTCCGGTCTGCATTTCGACGTGGCCATCTTCACCAACCTCACCCGCGACCATCTCGACTACCACGGCAGCATGGAGAATTACTTTGCCGCCAAGCGCAAGCTCTTCGACGGCTCCGCTGGACCACCGCCGCGCGCCGCCATCCTCAACCAGGACGATGCCTACGGCGCCAGCCTGAAAGAAACCGCGCGCGCAGCCGGGTCCGAGCTGGTCTACACCTACGGGCTGCACCAGGGCGACTTCTGCGCCGATGGGCTCGAGATGGAGCCTGCGGGCATGCGCTTCACCATGATCACCCCGCACGGAGAAGTCCCCATCGCAACCCGCCTCACCGGAGGGGTCAATGTCTATAACCTGCTGGCTGCGAGCGCAGCTGCCGTTGCCCGCGGCCTGACGCTCGACGAGGTCGCTCAGGGCGCAGCTTCGCTGGACTATGTGCCCGGTCGATTCCAGTCCGTCGATTGCGGGCAGAAATTTGCCGTGGTGGTCGACTACGCCCACACCGACGACGCCCTGCGCAATATCATCGCCGTAGCGCGCGAGTTTGTGAGCCGCGGAGGCGGGCGGGTGATCACCATGTTCGGCTGCGGCGGCGATCGTGATCGAAGCAAGCGTCCGCTGATGGGCCAGGCGGCCGGAGCAGGGCAGCGATGTGGTTGTGCTTACCTCGGATAATCCGCGGGGAGAAGATCCTTTGGCCATCATCGACCAGGTGCTGCCGGGGCTCAAGCACGACTCCGGCCAAGGTCATCGTCGAGCCAGATCGCCATCGCGCCATCGAATTGGCCATCGCCGAGGCGCGGCCGGGTGACCTGGTGCTTCTGGCCGGCAAAGGACACGAAAAAACTCAGACCATCGGCGACCGGGTGATACCGTTCGATGATGTGGCCATCGCGCGGCAGGTATTGCTGGCCGGGGAAATAAGCAAATGAAGCTGCAACTGCAGGACATCGCTCATTGGATGGGGGCCGAGCTCAGGCTGCGGGCAGGGCGATCCGGCCGAGCAGCCGGCGACGGGATATTCCATCGACACCCGCACGCTCGCGCCGGGGGACCTGTTTTTCGCCATCCGCGGTGAGCGTTACGATGCTCATGACTTTGTCGCCGCTGCGCTCGAGCGAGGCGCTCGCGCCGCGGTCGTCGCTCGCAGCAAGGTAGTTGATCTTCTTGACCTGGCGCATACCCACACGCTGCTGATCGTCGACGATCCGCTGATCGCCCTGCAAACGCTGGCCACCGCCGTGCGCAGGCATTGGAACAAGCGCGTCATCGGAGTCACCGGCAGCGCCGGCAAAACCACCACCAAGGAGGCGGTCGCGGAAGTTCTGGGGGCGCGCTTCCACGTGTTGCGATCGCAGGGAAACCTCAACAATGAATTCGGCATGCCCTTGCAACTGCTCAAGCTCGAGCCGGAGCATGAAATTGCCGTGATCGAGATGGGGATGTCGCATGCCGGCGAGATCGCGGCGCTGGCCCGCATCGCTCACCCCGATTGGGGAGTCATCACCAACGTCGGCAGCGCCCACGCGCAGAATTTTCCCGATGGCGTGGCCGGCATCGCGCGCGCCAAATATGAGCTGGTGCAAAGCCTGCCCGCTCCCGGCGTCGCAATCCTGAATTGTGACGACCCCTACGTGGGCCAATTCGGGCGCGACTTTCACGGCCGTTCTATTTACTTCGGCATCGGTCCGTGTGCCGATCCGCGCGCCGCCAACATCGAGGAGCTTGGCGCCGAGGGAGTGCGGTTTCAGGTCACGGCCGGCGAAGAACAGGCAACCGTGACCTTGGCGCTGCTTGGCCGTCACAACATCTGGAATGCGATGGCGGCGATCGCGGCCGGTTTGGAAGCGGGCATTCCCTTGGCCGAGTGTGCTGCCGCTGCCGGCCGGCTGCGTCCTCCGGACAAGCGAGGCGAGGTGTTGCGCATCGGCGGGGCCACGGTCATCAACGATTGCTACAACTCCAATCCGGAAGCGCTCAAGTCCATGATCGCAACCCTTGCCTCCATGCCCGCCAAGCGGCGCATCCTGGTGGCCGGCGAGATGCTGGAACTGGGCCGCGAGGCAGTCTCGCTGCATCAGCAGTGCGGCACAGCTGCCGCCGAAAGCGGCATCGACCTGGTCGTCGGAGTGCGGGGAAACGCCCAGCATCTTGTCGAAGCCGCGCGCGAGGCCGGCGCCCTGGCCATCTTTCTCGCCTCGCCGCAGGAAGCCGGCGAGTGGCTGAAAGCCGAGCTGAGAGCAGGCGATGCAGTGCTGCTCAAAGCATCCCGCGGTGTCGGCCTCGAGCAAGCGCTGCGCTTCCTGCAGGAGTAAACCAACTCGAACCCTGTCCTGACCACGACCGATGGGTGCCCGACAGCCCGGATTTCCTGCGAGATTTAATGCCTTGGAAAGCTTCATGCGGCTTTCCTTAATGAAAGCTGCATACGCGGTCGTCGTTCAGCGCCTTGTACAGGAAATCGGGATCTCGCTCGTTTTATCGCGAGATGTGGGATACCACCGATGCTGATCGCTCATGATCGGTGAATCGAGAGTCAGAGGAAGAGTTGTGGAGCACCCGTCGGTCGGTTGTCAATACAGAGCTACAGGCTAGTTGCCGCTGTGGTTCGCGCGAAAATGCAAACACAGACACGCGCCTGTGAAGGCCTGTAAGATAGCCCAAACGCTCGAATTCTTTGCGCGGGTAGCGGAGGAAGTTTGCTTTACTGGCTGCTTTATCAAAAACTTTTTCCCTACTTCAGACCCTTCCGCATCTTCCGGTATCTGACGTTTCGCACCGCTTTCGCCAGTCTCACCGCGATGCTCATCGCCCTGCTCATCGGCCCGTTCGTCATTGAGAAGCTGCGCGAGTTTCAAATCGGCCAGTACATCCGCGAAGACGGTCCCAAGGACCACCAGAAAAAGGCCGGCACGCCCACCATGGGCGGCGTGCTCATCTGCATCGCCATCCTTTTGCCTACGCTGCTGTGGAGCGACCTTTCCAATCCCTTCGTCTGGTTGGTGATGTGTTCCACGCTGGCCTTCGGCGCCATCGGTTTTGCCGATGACTACATCAAGGTCATCCAGCGGCGCAATCTCGGCCTGACCGCCATCGCAGAAGATGGGCCTGCAGATCATCACCGGAGTGGCCATTGCGCTGGTGCTGCTGGCCATGCGCAGTGAGGGCATGTACTCCACCCATCTGATGGTGCCGTTTCTCAAGCGCTTCCGTCCCGATCTATCCATCCATGCGCTGGGCGCGATTCCCCATCTGGGTGTACTCGCCTTTGCTGCCCTTCGTGATCTTCGTCACCCTGATCATCGTCGGCTCCAGCAATGCGGTGAACCTCACCGACGGACTGGACGGCCTGGCCATCGGTTGCACCATCATCGCCGCGGCGGCGCTCACCGTGCTGACCTACGTCAGCGGAAACGCCGTCTTCTCCGATTACCTCGAACTGCAGCGCATGCCCATGGTCAGCGAAGTCACCGTCTTCTGCGGAGCCATGGTGGGCGCCAGCATCGGCTTCCTCTGGTACAACGCTCATCCCGCCGAGGTGTTCATGGGCGACGTGGGTTCGCTGGCGCTGGGCGGCGCCATCGGCACCGTCGCCGTGGTCATCAAGCAGGAGTTGCTGCTGCCGTTTATCGGGGGCATTTTCGTGCTCGAGGCGATCAGCGTCATTCTGCAGGTGGGAAGCTATAAACTGCGCAAGAAGCGTATTTTCAAAATGGCTCCGCTGCATCATCATTTCGAGCTGATGGGCTGGTCGGAGTCCAAAGTGATTGTGCGCTTTTGGATTGCCGCGCTGGTGTTTGCGCTCTTTGCACTCACCACCCTGAAATTGCGTTGAAATTCAGGTGGATGGCTGGATGGAACTGAAAGGCAAAAAAGTACTGGTCGTTGGCCTCGGCAAATCGGGTCTTGCCGCGGCGCTCTTTCTGCGCCGTCGCGGCGCCCAGGTCACCGTCTCCGATCTGCGCAGTGCCCAGGCGCTGAGCAAAGAGATTCCCTCCTTGCTGGAGGCGGGCATCGCTGGTCGAAGCCGGGGGCCATGGACTGCTGACCTTTCGCCGCCAGGACCTGATCGTGGTCTCGCCCGGGCGTGCCCTTGACCACGCCGGAACTGGTGCAGGTGCGCAACCTGGGCCTGCCCATCATCGGCGAGTTGGAACTGGCGGCCCGCTTTCTCAAGGGAGATGTTCTGGCCATTACCGGCTCGAACGGAAAGACCACCACCACCACCCTGTGCGGCGAGATCTTCACCGCCGGCGGGTTGCAAGACGCTGGTCGCCGGCAATATCGGCCTGCCCGTCATCGAGATGGTCGATCAAAGTACGGCCGGCGCCTGGTCGGTGCTCGAGGTTTCAAGCTTTCAGCTGGAGACCACGGAGAGCTTTCATCCCCGCATCGCCGTGATTCTGAACATCACTCCCGACCACCTGGACCGGCATGGCACCTTCGAGAACTATGTAGCCATGAAGGAAAAGATCTTCGCCAACCAGACTGGGGACGACTATCCTCATCCTCAACGGCGATGATCCGGTCGTCCAGCAGGCAGCCAGCCGCGCCAAGTCGCAGGTCTTATGGTTCAGCCGCAGCAAAATCGTCCGCCGCGGCGCCTTCCTCATGAACGGCATGGTGATGTTTCGCGCATCGGAGCAGGCCTCAGCCGATCCCGATCCTTCCCCTGGCCGATATTCCGCTCAAGGGCGAGCACAATATCGAGAATGTACTGGCTGCGGTTTGCGCCGGCCTGCGTGGCGAATATACCGGCCGAGGTCATTGCCCGGGCGGTCGCATCGCTTCCATGCGGTCGAGCATCGGCTGGAGTTCGTGGCCGCCATCCACGGCGTCGACTACTACAACGATTCCAAGGCCACCAACGTGGACGCCACGGCCAAGGCGATCGCCTCCTTTCCGGGAAATATTCACCTGATCCTTGGCGGCAAGGACAAGAACTCCGACTACACCCAGCTCAATGCGTTGCTGCGGGCGCGGGTCAAAGCGGTCTACACCATCGGCTCGGCGGCGGAAAAAATCGAAGGGCAGATTGCCGGGGTCACCAGGGTGGTTCAAGCGGGTACGCTCGAGGCGGCGGTCGACCAGGCAGCAGGCCAGGCAGTGGCCGGCGACGTGGTGCTGCTGGCGCCTGCCTGCTCCAGCTTCGACCAGTTTGAAAACTACGAACAGCGGGGAAGAGTCTTCAAGCAGGCAGTGATGGCTCGTCAGGGAGCGAACGAAGGAGCAGGCGTATGGCAAAGCGCGTAGGGGTCGACAAGTGGCTCTTCGGCGTGACCGTCCTGCTGGTCTTCATCGGCCTGTTGATGGTCTTCAGCGCCTCCGCGGTCATGGCCGAGGACCGCTATGGCTCGCCCTATACTTTGTCAGCCAGCAGGTCGGTTGGGCGGTCCTCGGCCTGGTCACCATGATCCTGCTGATGCGCATCGATTACCGCAAATTCAACCGGCCGATCGTCGTCTTTCCCGCGGTGGCCGTCACCACCCTGCTGTTGCTGGGCGTCTTTCTTCTGCGCGACTCGCACAATACCCATCGCTGGATCCGCTTCGCGGGCTTCTCCTTTCAGCCCTCGGAGATTGCCAAGCCCGTGCTGGTGCTCTTCCTGGCCTGGTTTCTGCAGGACAAGCTGCATTCCATTCGCGATTGGCGCAACACTCTGTTGCCGGCGGCTCTGCCCACGCCTGGTCTTTCATCCTGCTCATCGTGAAAGAGCCCGACCTGGGCACCGCCCTGGTCTGCGCCGCCGTGGCCGCGCTGATGTTCTACCTGGCCGGCGCGGAAACGAAATACTTCGGCTATGCCGTGCTCGCTGCCGCCCCCGTGCTCTACTATCCTGCTCTTCCGCGTGCCCTGGCGGCGGGCGCGCATGCTGGCCTTCCTGAATCCGGAGGCGGATCCGCAGGGCTCCGGCTTCCACACCATTCAGTCGCTGATCGCGGTCGGTACCGGCGGAATACGCGGGCTCGGCTTTATGGAAGGCCGGCAGAAGCTCTTCTACCTGCCCCAGCCGCATACGGACTTCATCTTTGCCAACATTGCCGAAGAACTCGGCCTGATTGGCGCGTTGGCCATCATCGCCCTGTTCGTCGCCCTGGGTTATCGCGGACTGCGCGCGGCCAGCCTATCCAAAGACGTCTTCGCGCGCTTTCTCGCCTTTGGCATCACCGCGACGATCCTGATCCAGGCCTTCTTCAACATCAGCGTGGTGCTCGCGCTGGTTCCGACCAAAGGCATCACTCTGCCTTTCATCTCTTACGGCGGCACGTCTCTGTTCATCACCCTGGCGAGCATTGGCGTGCTGCTGAGTCTCACCCGGGAGATCGACTGACGGGCATGCGGGTCATGATTGCCGGCGGCGGCACCGGCGGCCACGTGATTCCCGCCCTGGCGATAGCCGGTGCACTCAAGTCCGCCTACGCAGCGGAAGTCTGCTTTCTCGGCACGGCCAGGGGAATGGAAACCCGCCTGGTGCCGCAGGCCGGCTACGCGCTCGAACTCATCGATGTCGGCCAGCTCAACCGCGTCAGCCTCGCCACTCAACTCAAAACGCTGGTCGCTTTGCCGCGCGGCATCTTCCATTGCATGCGCCTCTTACGCCGCTGGCAGCCGCAGGTGGTGGTCGGTGTCGGCGGGTACGCCTCCGGACCGGCGATGCTGGCCGCTCTGGTGCAACGCGTGCCGACGTTGGCTTTTGAGCCAAATGCTGTGCCCGGCCTGGCCAATCGGCTGATTGGCAAGCGCATCCGCGCAGCCGCGGTGAATTTTGCTCCCACGCTGGCCTACTTCCGCAACGCCGAGCTCACCGGAATTCCCGTGCGCGCCGAGTTCTTCGCGCTCCCTCCACGCCCCAACGAAAGCGCTCCCCGATTGCTGGTCATGGGCGGAAGCCAGGGTGCGCGCGCGCTGAACCAGCGAATGCCGGAGATTGCCAAGGCACTGTTGGATTCCGTGCCCGGACTCACCATCCTGCACCAGGCAGGAGCCCGCCACGCCGAGACCACCGAAGCAGCGTATGCCGCCAGTGGGGCGGCCCCCGGATCGCTGGAAGGTACAGGCTTTTCTCGAAGACATGCCCAACCAGTTTGCGGCCTCGGATCTGATTCTGGCCCGCAGCGGAGCCAGCACTGTGGCAGAGCTCGCCGCCAGTGGCAAGCCTTCGTTGCTGGTGCCGTTTCCCCAGGCTGCGGACGATCATCAGCGAAAAAATGCAGAAGTATTAGTTGAAGGCGGAGCGGCCAAAATGCTGTTGGAGCAGGACATGACCGCAGCCGCACTTTTGGAAGCGTTATCCGGCCTGCTTAGGAATCGGCAGACGCTGAGCGAGATGTCGACGCGCGCCCGTACCTTCGCTCATCCCCAGGCCGCGGCGCGAATTGCGGAGATGGTCGCTGCACTGGCTGGGTCATCACACAAAACCCAATAGGAAAAGGCCGCGTCCCTTCATGTCCGAGTGACTGCATTCGATGAGCTAGTGGCCTTGCGCAGGCTGGGACACGACCCGTTTCTCGGACTTGGTCAGATTCTCGGCAAGAAACAGACCCGCCTTTCCGCCGCTGACGATATCCAGGTCCCCGTCGCCATCCATGTCCTTGACAACGATCTGTAAGCCGCCGCCCATGCGGTCGCCGTAACTGGCGATATGACGGATCCACTCCACGCCTCCATTTCCCGGATCATGCGCGCTTGGAGCTGTCGGAGCTACCTTGCGATACTCATACCAATAGAGGCCAATGGGCTCGCGCTCCCCTGGGTCCGCGCCGTTATGCGCGAAATAGCGCTTGCCAGTGACAAAATCCAACTGGCCGTCACCATTCATATCCACCAACGCCGATGCATGTGCCTGCGACCAGGTGTTATCGATGATGTGCTGTATCCACTGCCCGTCCGCCGTCTGTTCGTACCATGCCAGCCCATAGTCGTGGGCCATGCCTGTGAGCAAATCCTTGCGGCCATCACCGTTGATGTCGATGAGGTACATGTAGCCGAACGACGTACCGCGTTTCGGCGCAGCCTCTGTAGGTGCAGGTTCGGCCGCACCGTGACCAGCCGGCGGGATTGGATGCTGATCCCAGTCGGTCGGATGGAAGACCCAGTCGCCCGGCGCACGCACATCAGCCGGAGCTTCCAGCCAACCCTTCGGCGTCAAAATATCATTCCTGCCATCGCCGTTTACGTCGCCAACGCCGATGCCATGCCCATAGCTTCCTTGTGCAACGACGTGCTTCACCCATTTGCCGTTCTGCAGCTCAAACCAGGCCAACGGCACGTTCGGGCGATCGAACTCCGGCAGAACCTCCAGCGCCTTGCCATCGTTATTCAGATCGACGAGGAATGCAAACTCGCAGGGTCCACTATTGTCGATCTCCGTAACTTTCCACGGGCCACTCGCTCTCCCCGGGTTTTTTAGCCAAACAATGTTGTGCGCGAAATAGCTGCACTGCACAATGTCGGTCCAGCCGTCGCCATCGACATCCAGTGTGAGATCACTGAAATTGTCGATGTAGCCATGGCTGTAGTCGATCTCCCGCAGGGGATGCTTGGTCCACTTGGGGGCCTCGTACCAGCTTTCGCCCGAAATGATATCGAGCTTCCCGTCCTTGTTTAGATCCGCCACGGCCGCGGTTTCGTTGTAACCGGGATCAATCATCTGGACACGAAACGCAATATCCGCCGGCCGGCTCGCGCCAAGAACTACCGTTGCGGAGAGGACTGAAGTCGTCAAGGCTGCAACCAACCGCCTGCGCATAGACCAACACTCCCTTTCTGAGCTAGGCATTACGTGTGTGTACAGATTACTAGCTTAGCTCTTGTTGTCAGGTCCGGTCCTCTGAGGTTTTCCGAACACCTTGCTGATTTGATTCAGGTAGCCATACTTGTTCACTGTATCGGGCTCCAGATAGCTTCCTTCTGTCCATTCATTCCAGGAGTTGATGGTAACGATCTTCTGTTTGGGTTCTGGCATACTGTCGATAAACATCTTCGCGGAGCGCAGCGCCTTCCCAAATGCCTCGGGGGTATTTCCCTGGACCACAGGGAGGAAGGGATACTGCTTTTCAACGTAAATGTCGGATTGACAGGCGCGCGGCGATGAGTCCCAACCCATGGAAACGTTCGGGAAGTATGGCTTTCCCAGATTGGCGGCTGCGGTCGAACGATACTGCTCATAGGCTTGAGCCAGCGTCTCATATTGGGTTACCGGGAAGTGAGCCAGCTTGGCGTGGTGTATCCAGACATAAGAGGTGGTGCTGTCGACCTGCAGCTCCTGCAGCAAGCTTTTTAGATCGGGAGCATCTGTCTCGCCGGGAAGCAGTTGCACTCCCCAGGTGACGGCATTGAAATGTAGGTCTCGAAAACCTGCCGCCTTCGTCTTGTCACGGAACTCGCGGATCGCGCTCGCAGCCTGGCGGACACCTCCCATACCCTGCACGAACTTGTAGAGTTCATAGATCGAGAAGTAGGGGCAATCGTCGACCTTCCAATAACTAGGTACGGTGAAATAGCTGCTAACGATGTGGTCTGTAATGCGACGAAAGGTTTCAAGGGTAACCTTTCCCGGAAACTGGAGATAGGGGGGCGAGGCAAGCTTTGCGGGATGGATATCAAACCAGTCGTGGTTCGCCCACATGATTGCAAATTTCAAATCATTTCTGTTAGCCGCTGAAAGGTAGCCTTTTTCGAGAGCCGTCTGAAGGAAGGGGCCATCATCGTACCAATACAAGTCGAAAATAAACGCGGATAAGCCAGCATGCGAAGCTGCACCTATTTTCCGCGCGAAGACTTTGGGATCAGATTCATCTTCGTATCCCCACAGAGGGATCTTGGGTTGTGCATGTCCAGCAAAACGAGGCTTGGCCGCCTCGACGAGCCGCCACTCCGTCCAGCCAGGACCGTGCTGCGCCTCGTTCCTCGGATCGACATGATAATTTCCAAAGTAGTAGGCGGCCAGAACGTAATCTTCTGAAGGCCGCCCTTGTACGGGCGCACTCGTCTGAACTGCCCATGCACCGGGCAGGGAAGCGGCCGCGACTGTTCCCCCCAGCGCGCTAACAAATGCTCTTCGGTCTTTTAGCATCGAATCAGAATGAATACCGCAGCGCAAACTGCATAGTGCGAGGGGAATTCTGCTGAGACGTCGCTAATCCTAACGTTGGCGATGTTACGCTGCTGTTGCCGCCATCTGAAAATAGAGGGTGGTTAAATACGTTGAAGGCTTCGGCGCGAAACTGTACTTGCTGGCGCTCGGTAATGGCGAAGTTCTTGACCAGTCCCAAATCCGTGGTAAACGTACTCGGCTGGCGACTGACATTACGCGCCGTTCCGTATTGACCTGCTCCGGGCTGTGCCAAACAGGCAGCGTTGAAGATGTGGAATCGCGTGTGCTGAAACCCACTGCTCGGATCGCACACCACGTCTGCGTACACGCTGTGGAGCGAACTCGTATCCGCATTGTTATTGGCTGTGATGGCAATCGGCTGTCCAGTCGCAAACTGCTGGATGCCGGTAAGCTGCCACCCCCCGATGATCTCCCGGCTAAAGATATTATTCGACGTGGCAAATTTCCGTCCGGGACCAAACGGCAGTAGGTAGATTCCGCTGAAGGTCAAGTTATTGGTCCGGTCGAAGCTTGCCGGACCGTAGGTGTACTCGGGATGATAAATATTCTGAATATTGGAGTTATCGCCATCGATAACATCCATTGCTCTACTAAACGTGTAGCTCCCTAGAAATTGCAGGCCGTCCGTAAACCTTCGCTCCAGCTTGGCGGTAAGACCATTGTAGTTGGCGTTGTATACGTTGCGCTGTCCGGTGGTCGGGCCGGCCGACGTATACGGCAGCACATCCAGCTTTCCAGATGTATTGCCTGGTGAAAGGGCATCCGGCTGATTAACGTCCCCGCGTCCTGACTGGTGGCGCATCACGCTTCCGATATAAGCCAGCGTGAGCATCGTATTTGAACCGAGAGCCTGTTCAATATCAAGGTTCCATTCCTGCGCCGAGGTATCCTTCAAGGTCTTGGCGATGGTGTACCCTCCCTTTCCCGGAACGGAGGGGGGATTGGCAACGAATAGATTCTGGATATTCGCCGGATCGGTGATATTCAGGCTGTAGAACTGGTTCACCACGTTGGGTGAGTAGAGCAGCGAGAACTGAAGATTGTTATAGAGGATCGGCGCGTAATAAATCCCATATCCACCGCGAACCACGGTGTTCTTGTTAGCGGTATAAGAGAAACCCGCCCTCGGACCCCAGTCGCCGTAGTTTGGATTCCAGGTTCCGGGCGAGTTGCTATCGGTAGCAAGAATATAAAGTGCGGAATGGCCATTCTTGTCGGTGGGAGGGCTTTGGTAGTCATACCGAATCCCGAGGTTCAGAGTCAGGTTGGACCGCAATTTCCAGTCATCCTGAACGTATCCGGCCAAGACGTTGCCCCGAAAGGCGCCCACTGAGGTGCCGGTGAGCGCATTGCCGGTTACGGGAAATCCAAGTTCCATATCTGCTAACGCGTTTCCCTGATCTGTTGAACTCCGTACACCGTCGACATACTCAGAAGTTGCGCTTCCGTCAAAATTGTAGATGCCGTTGTTTCCTACAACCCAGTCTCCGTTGAATTGAACTCTTACATATTCTCCGCCGAAACTGACGGTGTGGTTGCCGAGCTTCCAATCCAATTCATCGGCGTACTGGTAGCGATTCTGTACCGCTCCCTGCGGTGAGTATGGATCTCCCAGCGACGTGTAATTCGCGATAGAGATGGACGGCGGTGTCGATTGTTGAAGCAGAGGGTTCAGGTTTTGTAGTCCGTAGAAGTTGGCGTAATCCTTGGCGCCCGTTCCCTGTTGGCTACGGAGCAGGTTGCTTCGGTTGTAGCCAACCTTAGCCACATTCACCAGACGGCTGTTAATGACAAACGTATCGTTCACCGAGGCGTTCGTCCCTTTTAACGGTGCGCTTATGCCAAACAGCCCAGGAGTAATGGTGTCGTTGACTCCGGAACTGTTTAACCGGGCGATAGTGCCGAATACCTGGTTTCTTGCGGACATGTTCCAGTCCACCCGCCCCAGGTACTCGTCGTAGTTGCTGCTCGAAGGGATATTCCCGATGTAGTTGACGTTGTTCGCATTGAGCGGCGTATTCGGCTGCGGGTAATTTTGCAGCCAGAGTTGTGCGAATGGGCTTAGGCCGGGAATCACATTGCCCGCGAACGGAGCGGAGGTTCCCGTAACCGGATTGTAGGTGGCCGGGTTGTAAATGACTCCTGGATCAGCGGAAAAATTTCCTGCCCTTTCTTCAGCCGTCGGAACACGGTCGAGGACAAGAGAGCTGGTGTGGCTTCTAAGACCTGAATAGTCGAAGAAACCAAACAGCTTATTTTTGAGAATAGGCCCCCCGAAATTGGCGCCGAACAGGTTATACCGCAATGGAGCCTTCGAGGTCGCATACCAGTTGGTCGCGTTCGCTGCGTCGTTCTGGAGAAAATCGTAGGCGGTTCCATGAAACTCGTTCGAACCGCTCTTGGTGATCACGTTGACGATGGACGGCTCGCTAAAGCGTGCCGGTGCGTTATTGATGATCGTCGATACCTCTTGCGCTGCCTCGACCGAGGCCAAAATGTTGGCTGTTTGCGTCAACAGATTGGTATTGTCGACGCCGTCCTGGAGAAAGAGCGTCTGCGCGTTTCCCAGGCCGGCAATGATAACGGAGGAAGACGTCTGGCTATAAAAGCTCTCGTCTCCTGCTCCGTTGCCTGCGTCCGTGCCCGCTTGTGATGCAGGCCCGAGGGTGGATATGTTCAGAATGCTACGGCCGCTGTTGGGCAGGTTTACCAGTTGCGCGCTGCTGACCGACACGGAAATGTCATGGCTGTCTGTCTGCAGCCCGACCGATCCGGAGGCGCCGCTCACCGTGACTTCCTGAGAAACGCTGCCGGGCTTGAGCTGAAAGTCAGTAGTCAAGCCTCCCAGCGTGAGGTCGACAGTCTGTGTTGTTTTCTGAAACCCGGTCGCAGTCACCGTGATGGCATATGAGCCCACCGTCAAGGACGGCGCAGAGTAGAAGCCGCTCGGATTTGTGGTAACGCTGCGCACGGCTGAGGTCTGCGCATTCCTGATCTCCACCTGCGCATTCGGGACGATTGCGCCGCTGCTGTCGGTAACCGTGCCGACGATGTTGGCCAAATCCGTCTGCCCATAACCCTGAGGGATGGCAGCAGTAAGGATTGCCAAAGCCAAAAAGACTCTGACCGGAATTCTGACGTTCCTGGTTTTGGAGCGTAACAACTGAAAAATCTTGCCTGAATACTGTGGCATCATCTGCCTCCTAAGTGGATCGAGCTTTGGAATCGATACGCCTGGAGGACCTTCTCGCTATCCGGGGTCCTGATTGTCCAGCGCAGATAACTACATCAGCTAGACACTATAGTTGTCAATTGAATTAAGTTCAATAGAGACATTTATGTCTCTTGAGGAGGCGTCGACTTCTCCCTTTGGTTTTGAGAAAGAAAAGCGAAAATATCTTCCCCCACAAGGCAACTCGGTGACGACGCTGGAGATCGTTACTGGACCTGTGGCACTTTCGCTCTAAATGAAGGACGTTGAAGCCGGCGCAAAGGCTGCGCGAAAACTCACGTGTTCACGGGTATGGGTTCATGCTGCGAAAAACTCAGGTGTTTGCGGGTATGGCTGCGGAAAAGTCCGCCAAAAGAAAACGGCTGGCGAAATCGCCAGCCGTTCCCCGTGCATCGTCTTGGATCTTACCGGTGTCCACCACCGCCGCCGTGACCGCCGCCACGAACCCCGCCACCGCCGTGGAAGCCGCCGCCGCCACCCATGCTGCCGCCATGGAAGCCGCCGCCGCCACCACCACCGCCGTGGAAGCCACCACCGCCACCGACGTTGCCGCCGTGAAAGCCACCAGCGCTACCAGCGCCTACCCGCGTGAGACTCCGCCACCTGCAAACGGATGTCCAGCCACCCGCATAGCCGGCCGGGCCACGAGCAAAGCTGTTACCAGTCCGGGCATAGCCTACCGCCGCCGTGATAGCCTACGCCACCGCGATAGCCTGCTCCGCCGTAGTATCCACCCCGGCCATAGTACCCGCCGCGACCATAGTAGCCGCCGCGACCCCAGTAGCCGTGATACCACGGGCCTGCGCCGATAAAGAGGCCGCCCACGAACCAGCTAGGTCCGTAGTAGCCATACGGCGCGCATGCGTAAGGATAGTAGTTGTAATAGCCCCAAGAACAAACTGGAGCAGGATACCCATAGCCATAATCCCCGTAGCCGGGTCCGACCCCAATACCGACACCCATTTGGGCATTGGCGGGAGTGGAGAACAGTAACGCTGCGGGAACCATCAGGGCTGCTAGCAGCACAAAATATCTAAGGAACGCATTTGGGACCTCCCGCCAAGGCATTTTGCATTGCGTAACCAACCGCTTTGGCGTACTTCGAGCACCCCTGGTTAACTTTTGGTGCCTACTGCTTAAAACCACACCTTCTGTAAAAAGTTGCGCCTTTTTTCGGGCTCTGGCAAGCAAATTGCTATTTCGATCGCAGAACTGCCCGGACCTAACTTCTGCGCCCGGTCTTCGGCCCCCTGGCTTAACTTTACAACATATTAGATGCGCCGCCTGGCGAAGGGGAAGCAGATCCTGCCGGCTGATACAGTAAGGGGGAGTGAGCCTCACCAACCTACCTTCCCCAGCCATGTTTGCCAAAGCACAACGCGTTCATTTCATTGGTATTGGCGGCATCGGGATGAGCGGCATCGCAGAAATTCTGCTCACCCTGGGCTATGCCGTTTCCGGCTCCGACCTGCGCCGGTCCAGCATTACCGACCGCCTGGGCAGCCTGGGGGCGACGGTCTTTCAGGGCCATGCGGCCGGCAACGTGGTTGGCTCCGGCGTGGTGGTGACCAGTTCCGCCGTCAACGAGCAAAACCCGGAAGTGGTGGAGGCGCGGCAGCGCAAGATCCCCGTCATCCAGCGAGCCGAGATGCTGGCCGAGCTCATGCGGCTCAAATACGGCATCGCGGTCGCCGGCATGCACGGCAAGACCACGACCACCTCCATGATTGCCACCGTGCTGGCCGCCGGGGGGCTTGATCCAACCGTGGTGGTGGGCGGCCGGGTGGATGCGCTGGGTTCCAACGCCCGTCTGGGCAAATCGCAATACCTGGTGGCCGAGGCCGATGAGAGCGACCGCTCCTTTCTGAAGCTTTCGCCCATTCTCTCCGTGGTCACCAATCTCGATCGCGAGCACATGGACTGCTATCGCGACATGGAAGACGTGGAGGCCGCCTTCCTCGAATTCATGGAGCGGGTTCCGTTTTATGGCGCGTGCACCGCATGCATCGACAATCCCCAACTCGCGGCGCTGTTGCCGCGCGTAAAGCGGCGGGTGTTTACTTACGGCATGTCTTCGCATGCCGATTATGTGCTGCGCATGCTGCCCCCGGCGGAGGACGTGCGATCCCGCTTCGAAGTGGCTGCCGGCGGCCTGGTGCTCGGCCCTTTTGCTCTGAACGTGCCCGGCCGGCACAACGTGCTGAATGCCACCGCCGCGGTGGCGATTGGCACCCAGCTCGATGTGTCCTGTGAAGACATCGCGCATGCGCTTGCGCGGCTTTCGCGGAGTGGATCGCCGTTTTCAGTTGAAGGGTGCCGTTCGCGGCGTGACGGTGGTTGACGATTACGGCCATCATCCCACGGAAATCCGCGCCACGCTGAGCGCGGCGCGGGAGTCTGGTTTTCGCCGGGTGCACGTGATCTTTCAGCCTCATCGCTACACCCGCACGCGCGACCTGATGGCGGAGTTCGCCACTGCTTTCAACGATGCCGATACGGTGCAGATCCTGGACATCTATGCCGCCAGCGAAGAACCCATCGCCGGCGTCGACGCCACTGCATTGGTCCGTGCCATAGGCCGTAAAGAAGTCCAATATGCCGCCTCCTTCGAGGAAGCGGTAGCCGTACCGTCGCCGAGGCCGCGGAAGGCGATGTCATCGTCACTCTGGGAGCCGGCAGCGTCTCCCAAGCCGCCGGCATGGTGCTCGAAGCCCTGGGCCAGCGTCCGCGCAATCCTAGACGTAACGTCTCTCAAATCCCTGACGAAGAATGTCTGTCTGGACGGGTGCCCCAGGTTCGCCATGCGTACCTGGGCCGAAAAAGATGGGCGCAGCCCTTGGAACGCTATTCGATGGTGTCGCATCGCCATTCAACCGACGTTGCTTCTACAGTCTGCATAAGAACTACCATTTACCAATTGAGTCCCGCAGGGACGGTCGAGAGAAGCCCAGACGTTTAGATGCTGTCGTGAGAACTGGCCGATCCGCGGAGCAGGTCCATGAGCGCGCCATGGTTTTTCTCACACCGGTAACGAATGTTGGGTGCCCCACTCAAGCCAAAGGGCGGCTTGAATGGGGCACCCAGCTCGCCGGATCGATCCGCTGTGATCAGGGCGCGACTATACAGCTTGCGGAAAACTAAGGCCGTTGAAGGGTACGAGCTTCAGCTCGTACGTAAGTGATTAAGAACAGGTCCGGCTTTAGCCGCTGAGGGATGATTTTTTCGAGGTCAACGACTTTTCCGGAAGCTGTATCAGTACGGGCCGTAGAGGACTAAAAGAGACTTGGGCTATGAAGCCCCCATCAGCAGAACTCTTTGATGGCGCGGCTCAAGCCATGCCCTTCGTAGGGCTCCTTTCGACAGTTCTCACACAGGCTGTCCAGTAGGGACGGCGGAAATTACCCAGGACGCAATCCTGCGGTATTCCTAAGTCTGAGAACGACCACTGCTGTCTACCTATCTCGAATGCTCACAGCCCCGCGTACCAGTCGTACCCTAGCTTGGTCCAATAATCGTCCGGCTGCTGATCGGTATAGGCAATGAGCCCGATCCGTTTGATCTGCTTGTAACCGTACTTGGTCGGTGCGTGCAGTCGTAGCGGAGCGCCGTGATATTGCGTGAGCGGGCTGCCGCTCATCTCCGTAACCAGCAGCGTTTGCGGATGCAGGCAGACCTGCATATCGTAACCGACATAGTAGTCGCCGTTGGGTGTCTCCATGTACACATAGCGCGGCAGCCTGCCATCGGGCCCTTTCTCCGGTGGATAGGCCGCAATGAAGTCGGCCAACCGCACTCCGCCCCAATGCACGATCTGGCTCCATCCCTCGATGCACTTGAATTGCGTGACCAGCTCATGTTTCGGAAGCTTCAGAAGATCGTCCATGGTCAGCAGCAGACCGGGTGTGCCAGGGGCCAGCGTGGAGCGGCTTTCCCCCGCCTCTTCGAGCCCGCGGGGCATGCGGCCGACGCGCTCCTGGCGGATTTTTTCCCCGGCCACCATCGATGCCGGAGCCATCTTCTCCGCCGTGTCGGCGCTGGGAGCCACTTTGGTGTCGTGGCCCATGTCTTCGTTGGTCTTCACATCCGCATAGCGATACTCCCATGCCGTGACATCCGCGGAGTATTGAGGATAGCTTTTCGCATTCGCCACCCCAGTCAATTGCAAACGCCAGCTCTCCGGAACCAGGGCTTGCTTCAAGCCGTACACGCCGTTGACGCGCAGATCCTCAGCCCGCTTGAGCGGGTAGGTCGGCGCCAGCGCCCGGTCGTCGAAAACCGTGCGCGCAAGCTTGGCATTGGCCTGGAAAGCCCTGCGAAAGGGCTTCGGTTGCATGCTCAGGCGTGGACTGCCATCGATCCATTGGTAGAGACCCCAGCCTGCTGCCGCGCCTGCGGCCGCGATGGCAAAGCTGCGGCGAGTGTGTTTGCGGCTTTCCTGCAATACCGCCGCGTCGGCCGCCTGCTGCTCCGCCGCCACCGCTTCGGGAGAAGGTAGCTCCGGCTGTGCTGGGCCCGCTTGCTTATCGTCGAGATCGCTCATCCCCAACTCTTTCTCTCCGCTTCGAGGGATGGTTCCTGCGCCGGACTTCACTTCCAGTCCGCTGACCATGCTGCGGAAATTATTCCAACCCGCCAGCACCACCTGGGTCACGTGAACCAGGAAGAAGCCGCAGAAGCCCATGGTGAGCAGGAAATGCTCCCAGCGCGCCATCTCGTAGCCGCCCAGCAAAGTCGTCATCCAATGCGCCTGCGTCGGTTTGTAGATAGCCAGGCCCGTAATGAGACTTCCGGCGCCCATCAAAATGACAGAGGTATATGCAATTTTTTGTGCGCCGTTGTACTTTGTCTGCGGCGGAAGGTACTTAGTCAGGTGAAGGTCCTTGAGAGTCACCTGGATCGCTTCGATCAGGCTTTTCCTGTCGGGAACCACGAAACGCCATTCCCCGGAGAAGTGGTGTACAGCACATAGAGGATTCCGTTGATGGCAAAGAGCCACATAAAGAAGAAGTGATATCCCAGCCCTTCGGTCACATGGTAGGGAGCATTCATCGCCTTCCAGAACCACGGTGGAAAGAAGCGGAAGAGCGTGAACGGGCCCACGCCGATCCGGTAGACCGCATGCGGATGTTTGTAGGCGTTGTCCGAGTCGTTCCAGTAAATCAGCAGGCCGCTCCAGATCATGGTGAAGAGCACGGGGAAGTTGATCCAATGCATCCAGCGGATCGCCAGAGGATGCTTCTTATCCAGGCGAATGCTGGGTGATACAGGACACGCTCGGTGTTTCTACCGCGGCCAGAGGGGCGGGCGGCGGCTGCTGGGTTCAATCGAAACCGGATCGTTATCAGCCAACTTCGCCGTCGCCGGTTCACTGGGCTCCGCGGCAGCGGCTTCAGCATGGAGTCGCCGGTTTTTCGCCTTCGGCGGGAGGCTGGCCTTCAGGCATCGGGCTACTCTTATTTTCGTGCTCGTCCATGATGATCCACGCACTTGTGACAGCATTCGCCCGCAAAGGTTACGAGGCGAGGCCATGTTTTCCCGTTGAGCGCCAATTAAGTCAGGCGGGTCTGTACAGCCTACGCGGCGTCCGGCTTCGCTCCGGGCAGCCGTTTTTTGAGCAGTGCAATTTGTCCCGTGTGATGCGCTTCGTGCTCGCAAACGTGGAACCACTTGCAATAGTTGTTGGTCGGACCCCAGGGCCAGTCTTTGTCGACAGCCATCAGCCACGCGTCATCCCGCTTGCGAAACTCCTCCAGGGACTTCGCCCGGACTTTCTGCAGGATCTCCACGTAGTACTCCCGGTCATGCCCCTTGATAGTCTTCCGTCCCGCGTCCCCGAGGTTCATCGCCGGGTCCCACTGTTGCTTCACCGCATCGGACCAGCTGTCCCATTTTTTCCCCTCGAACGTATTCATCTGGTAATACGTTTCGGTTGCCGCCAGATGCAGCATCAGGGCGCCGATGGTGTTGGCATTCTTATCGAAGAGAACATCCAGATCGGCCTGCGTCAGCCCCTTGGTGGCGCTCAGAACTCCGTTGGCCTCACGCATCCAGGTAAGCATCGAGACGAAGGTGCCAACCTGAGGAGAGTACCCTGGCCTGGGCCCAAGGATATTGAGCTCTGCGCTATCGGCCTGCGCAGGTTGAGGAATCAAAAGTGATCCACAAAGGCCAGTTGTCAGCGTGACTGCGGTTCCGCTGAGAAAGCTTCTCCTGTTGGGAAGGGAAGGGTTTGCAGAGATCCTGAGTTCGTTCATTGGTTCTTGTGCCCTCCGGCGAAAGTCTGGACTTTTCCCGCGCGCTTTTTTCTTAACTGCGGCAGGCGGGGGAAGTATACCTTCTGTAAAATCAGAGGCGATGCGCAGAGCGAAACAACCAGTCCCCGTTAGTTCGATTCATCTCGGACGCTAATGGTCGCGTTTGTGATCGTTCTGGTGTTGGCGCTGTCGATTGCCATCACCTCTGGCGTGGGCCATAGTTTTGACCAAATCGCGCTGGCCCTGCCCATCTTCTTTGTTCTTCTGTTTTTGGCGGCATCGGTCGGCGACTGGCTCCAAGCGGAAGACTTGGGCTTTGAGACCCAGCTGCGGTTCTCTACCTCTCACACCCGCGCGCCACCAGCCTAGCTCTCCTTCCAGCTATCCCATCAGGCCGACGCATTTCTAAGTCTCGGCTTGCTGTGCTCGTTGCGAACAACTGGTAAATCCAGGAAGGAAGCGTGTCTCTTGTCCCAAGAAGATGCTGAGAAAACGTACGTCGTCATTCCCCGGGAAAACGCCGGGGTACTCCGTCGCGTCAAGGATTTCTTTGAATTTCTGGGAAAGGTACAGCAGGAAATGAAGCTGGTACATTACCCCAATTGGCAAGAGGTTCGTTCGACGACACTTGTCGTCATCGTTTTTGTATCTCTGTTTGCGGCCTACCTGCGTGCCCTGGAGTGGATTTTCTCTCCGCTGGACAATTGGCTGTTTTCCCGTTAGTGCTTTTTTCGAGGAGCCGTCCAGTATTCGACGGCTCCTCCTTCATCGTCTCGTTCTTAGGGGTTCTTGGATGCGGCCTTTTCTGCGTTCTCCACCGCCTTCTTGAACGCCGATACCGCCGGAACCGAGTGCGGGCTCAGGGCATCGATCGCTACATATCTCCACGCAGGAGGCGTGTCGAGCGGCTTTTCTTCGCCCCCTCTGTAGACAACAAATGAATCGTCTGCCTGTCCCATCTCCGTCCGGGGACTGGGTGAGGTCTGGCTCGATCCGTGCCCGGCCCACCGGCCCACCTGACAGCCCGGGTTGCGGACCGTGTTGCCCGCCCATGGATATTCCATTGTCGGTTTGCGTGACGGAGCCTGGACGGTCGTTCTGCCGGGGATCGGGCATCGTCTCATTCATCATGCGCCCATTCCCCCTGCGCACTACGATGATCAAGTCCGCCATTCGCGTTGACAGGACAGGCTCAAACCTACCCCAGCTCAGCAACGCCGCCTCGACATCCTTTTGCGCATCCTGGTTCGCCCGTGGATCCTCGATCGAGATGCCTGCAGTGGGGTCGATGATGACGGCGACGGTTTTGGCAGTCAAAACATAGGCTGGTAGATTTGCTTTCTTGTCCTTGGCGAATCCAGGGGTCACCAGCAGACTCATCACAAACAGGGTTGACGCGCGCTTTAACATTCCGCCTCCTTCGCCACGACGCAACCAGCATACGCCGATTGGCCAACTTCGGAGCAGCCCTCAGATTTAGACTGCACCCAGGGGCGAACCCATGGTAGCCCTAGCGATTTCCCCTCCCAGGTTCCAGAAAAGCCTGGTTTCCGGTAACTTCGACATGAAACAGTGGAGACAGCCCACGTTGGACGTTTGGGGAGACAACGATCTTGCTGTGGGTAAGACTGCGGCCGTGGAAACAGCGAAATACGTTACCGGACCCTATCACTTCGAGAGGCTCCGCGGGGCCTCTCATTGGCTTCAGCAGGAGGCATCCGATCGCATCGTTGCCCTTCTGCTCGCTCACTTTGGGGTTGGTCCGCGAAAGGGCTGGTGAATGACATGTCAAGCAGGAGATATCATGGGGATCTCGGGAGGTCAGCTTCTATGCCAGAAAGAATTTTGAGCTTCTACGAGCCCCTCGCGGATCACTATCACCTGATCTTCGACGATTGGGATCAGGCAATCGAGCGCCAAGCCCGGATTCTGAATCCGCTTCTTGCCGCGCAAGGTTGGTCCCATTGAAAATTCTGGACTGTGCCTGCGGCATCGGAACGCAGGCCCTCGGCTTCGCAAGCCTTGGCCATCGTGTCGTTGCCTCTGACCTGAGTCAAGCGGCGGTGAGCAGGGCAACGCGCGAGGCTGAGAAGCGTGGGCTGACATCTCGTTCCACGTCTCGGATATGACCTCGCTGACGGAGATTGCAGATCGCGACTTCGATGTCGTGGTGGCAATGGATAATGCTCTCCCGCATCTCACCGCCGAACAGCTCGTTTGCGCAATAAAAGCCGTAAGCTCAAAACTAAAGCCAAATGGGTTGTTCATCGCGAGCATCCGGGATTACGACGCGCTCATCTTGCAAAGACCCGCCATGCAGCCACCCGCGTTCTATGGCAGCGAGGGAAAACGGCGAATCGTACATCAGGTCTGGGACTGGATCGATGAAGCGAGGTATACATTGCATCTGTTCATTACTACCCAATCTGACCAGGCGTGGACGACCCATCACTTCGTTTCGGAGTACCGCGCTGTACAGCGCAACGAAATTTCCAGGGCGTTGCAATCGACCGGATTCCAGGATGTACGATGGCTTATGCCCGCCGAGAGCGGTTTCTACCAGCCCCTCGTCGTGGCGAGATGGCCGTAATTGCCGCCGCCATCCGCCGGTGCTGCCGCAGTGCAAGCTCCCCTTTATACTCTTAAAGGCAGTTAACGAATATCTCTGGTAAGCCATATATATGTCAAAACGCGAATTTCAGACCGAAGTCAATCAGCTGCTGCAGCTGATCATCCATTCTCTCTACTCCCACCCTGAGATCTTTCTGCGCGAGCTCATCTCCAACTCCTCGGATGCGCTCGATAAGCTACGCCACCTGACCCTCACCGACGAGGCCTATAAATCCGTTCCTTTCGAGCCCCGTATCGATCTGGAGCTGGACGAGGAAAAGAAAACCCTCACCATCGCCGACACCGGCATCGGCATGAACGAGGAGGATCTGATCGAGCACCTGGGCACCATCGCCCGCTCCGGGACCAAAAACTTTCTCGCCCAGCTCTCCGGCGATGCCAAAAAGGACTCCAACCTCATCGGCCAGTTTGGCGTTGGCTTCTATAGCGCCTTCATGGTCGCCGACCGCGTCGAGGTAGTCTCCCGCAAGGCCGGTGAAGACAAAGCCTGGCGCTGGACCAGCGACGGCAAGAGCGGCTTTGACATTGAGCCCGCGGAGCGTTCCACGTCCGGCACCACGGTCTCTGCTGCACCTCAACGAAGAAGGGAAGCAGTATGCCAATAGCTGGCGCCTGCAGGAGATCGTGAAGAAGTACTCCAATCACATCGCCTTCCCCATCTTTCTTACCTACGACAAGAGCGAATGGAACGAGGCCGAGAAAAAGTCGGAGAAGAAGCGCACCACCGAGCAGGTCAATGCCGCCAGCGCCCTCTGGCGCCGTTCGAAAAGCGAACTCAAGGATGAGGATTACAAGGAGCTCTACAAATCCCTCACCGGCGATTGGGAGGATCCTCTCTTCTGGTTCCACACCAAGGCAGAAGGGAGCCTCGGAGTACACCACGCTCTTCTTCATTCCCTCCAAGGCTCCGCTCGATCTCTACCAGGCGGAATACAAGACCGGCGTAAAGCTCTATGTGAAGCGCGTCTTCATCATGGACGACGCCAAGGAGCTTCTACCGCAGTATTTGCGCTTCGTCCGCGGCATCATCGACAGCGAAGATCTTCCCCTGAATGTCAGCCGTGAAATCCTGCAGCAGAACCGCGTGCTTACCAGCATCCGGACCGCCAGCGTGAAGAAGATCCTCTCCGAGCTGAAGAATATTGCGGCCAACCAGCCCGAACAATATCTGAAGTTCATCACCGAGTACAACCGTCCCCTTAAGGAGGGTTTGTACGGAGACTATGCCAATCGTGAGACGCTGCTCGATCTGGTCCGGTTCAAATCCACCAAGGTGCAAGGCCTTACCAGCCTCGCGGACGTTAAGTCGCGCATGAAGGAAGGGCAGAAGAGCATCTACTACATCACCGGCGGTGGTGAATCCTTGCTCCGCACCTCGCCGCTTTTGGAGATCTACAAGAAGAAGGATCTCGAAGTCCTCATTCTGGACGATGACTTCGACGAGATCGTCTTCGCCGGCATCGACAAGTACGGCGACGTGGACCTCAAGTCGGTCAACAAGACCTCGACCAGCGAAGACCTGAAAGATGAGGCCGAGCCCGACAAAGCCGAATCGCTCAAACCGCTGCTGGACAAGCTAAAGGCAACGCTTGGTGATCGCGTGAAAGATGTGCGTGCTTCGGTGCGGCTGGCCGACAGCCCTTCATGCATCGTCTCCGACGAAGCGGAGCCCTCGATGCAGATGCAGCAAATGCTGCGTGCCATGGGCCAGAAGGATATGCCCGCGCTCAAGCCCACTCTCGAGATTAATCCCGATCACGAGATCATCCGCAAGCTGCTGGCACGGCCCGATGACGCCACCCAAGAGGATGCGGCCTGGTTGCTTTTCGATCAGGCGCTGCTGATGGAAGGCGTACCGCTCGAGAACCCAGCTGCCTTCGTGCAACGCCTCAACCGCGTCCTGAACCTATCTATTTAAATTGCAGGTGGCTGCGTGCAGGAACGCAGCCACCTGCAGCTTACGGCACCGTGACTACTACTTTGCCAACCTGCGCGTTCGATTCAAGATACTTGTAGGCGTCGACCGTTTGCGGCAAAGGGAAATGTCTTCGCGATCTTGGGATGAAAACGCCCATCCGCCAATCGGTCATAGACATATTTCTTCGCCAGGGCCAGCTTTTCCGGAACACGGCGTGATGGACATCAAGCTATAGCCGCGAATGGAAAGGCTGTTGTTAAGAGCCGTTAGCAGCGGAAAGGGAGTTGGCTGCCCGGACGAGTGCTCCATAGGCAAAAATAATGCCTCCGGGTTGCGCGGCCTGTGCCAATTTTTCTATAAACGGCCCGGCCACCGGATCGAAGGTCACGCGAGCGCCTTTTCCCTTGGTGATTTCCGCGACTCTGGCAACATAATCCTCTTCGTCCGTGGCGATCACGTAGTCGGCGCCCAGTTTCGTCAGTTGTTCTTTCTTGTCGCGGGTGCGCGTTGTTGCGATGGAAATGCCACCCTCCGCCTTCACAATCTCAATGGCTGCAAGCCCAACGCTACTGGAGGCGGCAGGAATCACAACGAAATCACCCTTGGTAACCCCGGCGATGGCAACCAGGGCCCCATAGGCGGTCACATACTGCATCCAGATAGCTGCGCCTTCGGCTGGGGACAAATTCGACGGATACTCCGGCAACCGCCTCCATCGGCGCCACCGCTGTTTCGCCCACCATGCTGTAGTCGTTGAGCGTAAATGCAGGAATAGTCGAGACCTGCTTGCCTATCCAGCTTTTGTCGACATCCGGTCCCACGGCCTCCACTCTGCCGGCCGCTTCGTAGCCAAGACCCGCAGGCAACTTAGGGGGATAAACATATCGTCCGTGGTAGAACATGGACTCGGCACGATTCAGCCCGATCGCTCTGCACTCTCAATCGGACCTCGCCCTTTCCCGGCTCTTGCAGTGGCACGTCCTCGAATTTCAATACTTCGGGGCCGCCCGTTTCATGAAAGCCGAACTACTTTCGGCATTCATCCACCTATAGCAGCTTGGATGGAAGAGGTGACCTTGAAAAGATTCCATTGAATTCCTACGAAGAGGACCGTGGCTTGGCGGGATGGGCATGCACCGTCCAGCGGTCCGACCGTCCACCGCATGCCGAGGTGAGGCCTAACGACCCTCAACTTTGTCGATCCAGCGAGCCGTACGCGGACCCGCTGATTGTCCTAAATCGTCGGACCCACCCGAGGCCACAGCATCCAGGAATCGGACGGGGCCGCGAAGGCTCACTTGAATCGACGGTTATCGTACCGGTGGCTAGTTTAGCCTTGATGGGAAAACGGAACCTGTTTAAGGCGACTCGTCCACGACACGATATCGCCCCAACAGCACCACGGCACACGAGTTAGTATGCGGCTCCGCGTGGCGAGACGCTACACTCTTCCTTATGGATCGCCAAAATTTCCCCGGAACCAGTCCCTTTGAGCCCATCATCGGCTTTTCACGCGCCGTGCGCATCGGCAAGGTCGTCCATGTCTCCGGCACCGGCCCGGTGGGTGCCGATGATCTTTCCGCCGCCGAGCAAACACGCACTGTATTGAGGTTGATTGAAGCCGCGCTCTTACAGGCAGGAGCGAAGTTCGAGCATGTGTACCGCACGCGCATGTTCATTGCGCACCAGGAAGATTGGGAAGAGATCGGCCGCGTCCACGGCGAAGTGTTCGGTGAGATCCGCCCAGCAGCGACGATGGTTGTCGCCTCTATGCTCAACCCCAAATGGCGCGTCGAAATCGAAGCCGAAGCGATGCTTCCCTAAGTAGCGCGCCGGATCTCTTGCCGGGTTAAGACTTGCCCTTGCGAGATTTGCTGCCAGGGCCCTTGGCCGAAATGGCGTAGAGTGTGCGGACAACGCGAGGATCGAGCACAGACTGCAGGGTCGTCGCGTTGGGAGTCAAACTCAACCTGGCGAGGGTGCCCTTGCGAAGTCGGATTCGAGCCGGGCTGGCGGCGGCCGGAACAAGCAGGGCACCCAAAAAAATGCTTAGGTTAGGGTTATGCCCTACCACGAGGACGTTATCGCGGTCGCGATACTCATCCAGCAGCTTCTTAAAATCCTTGAGAGTGGCTTCGGGAGCAAGGCTGTTGGATTGCACGACTCGTGACTTGTACCCGGTCTCAGTGGCGACCAGATTTGCCGTCTGAAGGCTGCGCTTGAGCGGGCTTGAGACGATGACATCGAAACCTATTTTCATAGCATTCAGGACGCGCGACAGCTGAAGGCAGTGGCGAACACCTTCCTTATCGAGAGGGCGCTTCCGGTCTACTTCAGGGTCTGCAATGCTGGTGCCGGCGCTGGCGTGGCGAAGAATGAATAGATTCATAGGGCTGTGATCATTGTAAGAGGTGCTGGTGCCAGGCCGGCGTAGAGCCCGAAGAGGTGCTTCTGTCCTTTTTTCTGATTTTTCACACGGCATTCATATTGAGCTGCGATGCCCCGGCATCAACCCTAGGGAGAGGTGACCGGCGTGGCGACATCGATCGATAACAGACGAAGCGACTTTTCTCAGATGGACGATGCAGGTATATCCAAAGAGCCTTCCTCTAGCAATACGTAGTAACTGAGCCGAAGCGACAGGAAACATAACCGAACGAATAAATTACATAAAGGCTTA
>CAVZJL010000039.1:0-53149 GCA_963775365.1 uncultured Acidobacteriaceae bacterium
ACGATAAATCCGATAGCCAGCACGATCCAGCCATGTGTGTTCATTACCAGAGGAACCATCACCTCTCCCCCGGGCACCTGCTTGGGATGAACGGTGCGGAGAAATTCATAGCCCGTGGCCGCTACCATGACCGGGATAGACAAGAGAAAACTGAACTCAAGGGCCGCGGTGCGAGTCATGCCCACCGCCTGGCCTGCCGCAATGGTGGACATAGAGCGCGAAACGCCGGGGAACACCGCCGAGGTGACCTCCCACAGGCCAATCCAGATCGCCTGGAAGAGCGACATTTGCTCTACATCCTTGGTTTTGAGATCACGGCGTACGCTCAATGCGTCCACGACCCACATCACAATCCCGCCGATCAGCAGGGAATCGCCATCACGCGAATACTTTCCAGATGCTTGCCGATCACTTTAATGAGCAACAAAGAAGGAACCGCGGTACAGAAGAACGCGACCATGGTTAAGGAGAGAGGGTGGGTGAGGACGGTGCGATCGCCATTTTCCCCTTCGGGAAAGGTGCGGAAAAACTCCAGAATTCGGCCCGTGAACAGCAGCACCAACGCGAGGATCGCGCCCAACTGGATCACCACCGTGTACATCTTCCAATAGGAGCTGGCAGATCGACGTGGAGCATGGCCTCGACCAACCTGAGATGCGCCGTGGAGCTGACGGGGAGAAACTCGGTCAGTCCTTCGACAATTCCAAGCAAAACCGACAGGATGTAATCGTTCAAAAGGCCCTCCGGCCACCAAAGTTACTGGCGGTCGGCGCCGTAGATGGGAATTGATTCCTGCAACTGGTATACCAGACTGGCGGCGCGGGCGGCATAGTCCGATTGGGGATATTTGGTAGCAATGGTACCTGCGATGGTTACGGCTCTTGCCTTGGCCTCGCCGGCCTTCTTTTCGTCTCCATTTGCGGCTGTACATGTCGTTCAACGCACCCTGCCGGTAGACGGCGTTATACAGCGCCTCCGCGGCCCGCGGCGACTCCGGATGCTCTTGAGCATATTTCTCGTACATCTCTGCTTCTTTTTCCGGGCACTTGGTGGAGCCCTGCCAATCGCCGCAGACCTTGTTATCCAGCATGTCCCAATCGGCCAGGTCGGCCCATCTGGGTGTGAGGGTAGATCTTCTTCAGCTTGCGGAACTCTTCATCGTCGATCTGCTCGCGCAGGTAAGCATCTTTTTCATGCGCCGAGGGCAGGGAGAAAACGTCGGCCTTTTGCAATTGCCAACGAATATCGGCGGAGCGCCAAGCGGCCTCAGGCGCGAGTGGTGACTGTGGGTAAAAGTCAGCCATTCGCTGGTAGAGCAGCCTCGCTGCCTGGGCAAATTCCTGAGGCGCGTGGGGCAGGTTAGCATCTTTCTCTGCGCTGGCAGCTGCTCCAAAAAGAATCAGGTCTCCTTTGGGGGTATCCACACTGACCACGCCGGGTGCCTGCATCCAGCCGGCAATGGGCACGGCAGCCGCTTCGTGGCCAAACACGGGCGCGTCCTGCGATTTGGAGATTTCCTCGTCGGTGTTGGCGAAGACCCGCACCCATGGGCCGTTGTTCTCTCCAATCACCATTTCGCGTCCGGGTGAGATCTCAGCCAGCCGCGCGGAAGTGGTATCGGGGCCAACGTACAGATTGGTGTTGCGAATGACTGTTGCTTTGGGGCCAAGGCTGGGGGCTGGGGGTTTCGGCGCTGCGGTCGCTTGGACCGCGATAGCAGGAGGGCAGAAAAGGCGAAAAATCCGTTCCGCATAAATGCTTAGACTCGACAGACCTAGAATACGCTGCCAAGGAAGCCTCTCTTGACGACTAAAAGTTAGGGTTGCTCCGTCCGGTCGCGCTGTTAGTTGATGAATGGGTGGGCATACCGACTGCTTCTGCACCCGAAGCCATTCACCGTCTCCTGTCTTGCTCAATCCCAATCTTCGATTCAAAGAGAGCTATGCGAAGGATGAGGTAGCCGAGCGTTTAGGCGCCGAGAATTCAGTCTATCGGAATACGCTGCGCAGCACCGCGGCCTCGACGTTGCCGCCGCTCATGATCGCCACTGTCTGCTGAGAGCTCGGCAGTTGCTCGCGATGGAACAGGGCGGCTGCCAGGGCGACGGCGCCGCTGGGCTCGGGGACCAGCCGCGTGGCAAAAATCATTCGCCGCATGGTCTCGCGGATCTCGGCTTCGGTGACGGTCACGATGCCGTCGACAAAAGCCTGCATATGGGCAAAATTCAACACGCCTACGCTTTGCGTTCTCAACCCATCGGCCGCGGTCCGGCGGTTTGTTCGCCGGTGAATGAGACGATTCGACCTGCCTTGAAGCTCTCAGCCGCGTCTGAGGCAAGTGCCGGCTCGACCCCGATCACGCGCACTCCGGGCCGGCTCAGCTTCACTGCAGCCGCAACGCCGCTCAGCAACCCGCCTCCGCCCACCGGCGCAAGCACCAGATCGACCTCGGGCCGGTCGGCAACAATCTCCAGACCACACGTTCCCTGCCCGGCAATGATGTCGCGATCGTCGTAGGGGGGAATGACGACGTAGCCGAATTCGCGGCTAGCTCTTCTGCCTTGGCTTTGCGCTCCGCGGCTCGCTGGGCCGACGGTGACGATCTCCGCTCCCAGCGCCTGGGTGGCCTTTACCTTCACCGACGGCGCGTTCGATGGCATCACGATGACGGCTTTGATGCCGAGCGGCTCGAGCCGCGTAGGCAACTCCCTGGGCATGGTTGCCGCTGGAATAGGTGATGACGCCGCGGGCGCGTTCGCGGGCAGACAGTTGCGCGATTTTGTTGAAGGCGCCGCGTAGCTTGAAGCTGCCGATGGGCTGCAGCCCCTCAGCCTTGACCCACAACGCCAGCGGCTCGCCGGCACTTCGAAAGCAACCAGCGGCGTGTGTACGGCGACACCGCGAATCCGCTCCTGGGCCGCGCGCAGTTCGGCCAGCGTGACCAGTCTGCGGCTTCTCAGACAAATTAGATTTCCAGAATGATGGGCATGATCATCGGCCGGCGCGACGTGCTCTTCTGGATGTAGCGCTTCAGATCGAGACGGATCTTTTCTTTCATCACTCCGTAGTCGGCCTTCTCTTCGGCCGACGACGCTTCCAGCGTCCGGTTGACGATCTCCCGCGCCTGATCGCTGAGCGCGATCTCGCCGGTCACAAATCCGCGCGTCACCACTTCCGGCGCGCTCTCCACCTTGCCGGTGCGCTTGTTGATGGTGATGATGGCCAGCACCAGGCCATCTTCGCTCAGGTGCCTGCGGTCGCGAATGACCAGGTCTTCGACCACATCGGTGGTGGAACCGGCATCGATGCAAACCCGGCCGGTGGTGACTTTGCCTGCTCTTGGCGGCGGTGTTTGCGTCCAGCTTCGAGAACGTCGCCGTCTTCCAGCAGCAGCGCCTGCTGGACCACGCCGGTGTTTTTCGCCAGTTGCACGTGCTTCTGCAGATGGCGATAGTCGCCGTGAACGGGAATGAAGAATTTGGGCCGCAGCAGGTTGATCATCAACCGCATCTCTTCCTGGCTGCCGTGTCCGCTGACGTGGATCAGTCCGGATTCGCCATCGTCGTAAATCACGTTGGCTTCGCGGCGGCAAAGGTGGTCGATGACGCGGTAGATGCTCTTCTCGTTGCCGGGAATGACGCGGGAACTCAGCACCACGGTGTCGCCGCGCTCGATGCGCGCATGCTTGTGATTGTCGACCGCCGCCCGGGAAAGAGCCGACATCGGCTCTCCCTGGGTGCCGCTGATCAGAATCACCACTTCAGAGGGTTGATAATCGCGGATCTGCCCGGGATGAATCAATAAGTCCGGCGGGCACCGTGAGGTAGCCAAGATCCTGCGCGATCTCCGAAGACTCCACCATCGACCGGCCCACGATCGCGACTTTGCGGCGATGCGTCTGGGCCAGTTCCAGGGCGATGCGGATGCGGTAAATCGATGACGAGAAACAGCTGAAGAACAGCTTCTGCTTGGTGCGCGAGAAGATCTCGTCCAGCCGCGGCTTCACTGCCCACTCGCTGGGCGTGTATCCGGCGCGGTCGACGTTGGTCGAATCCTGCAGAAGAGCCAGCACGCCGCGCTTGCCGTACTCGGCAAAGGCGTGCAGGTCGAAGGCCTTGCCATCCGGAGGCGAGAGGTCGATCTTGAAGTCGCCGGTATGCACGATCACGCCCACAGGCGTTTCAATGGCCAGGGCGACACAATCCACCAGGCTGTGGGTCACGCGGATCGGCTCGACGGTGAAAGCGCCGAGGTGAAACTTCTGCCGCGGCGAAATCTCGATCAGCTCCGCGGTGTCGAGCAGCCTGTGCTCTTCGAGCTTGCCTTCGACATAGGCGAGAGTGAACTCGGTGGCGTAGACCGGTACTTTCAGTTCACTCAAGATCCACGGCAGGCCGCCGATGTGATCCTCGTGGCCGTGGGTCAGGATGATGGCGCGAACATGCTGGCGGTTTTCGACCAGGTAGGTGATATCGGGGACGACAATATCGACGCCTAACAATTCGGTCTCGGGAAACATGAGACCGGCATCGATGACGATGATGTCGTCTGCCCAGCGAAGGCCAGGCAGTTCATTCCGAATTCGCCCAGACCGCCCAGGGGGATGATTTGTAACTTGCCTGAAGACATCAAATTTTAATGCTACCACGCGAGCTCGCTTAACGCAAGCAGGTCTTCGAGGGTCGGTGCTCAGGTCTGTCTTGTCGTCGCGATACTTAACGATTACCGGCGTGTACAGGCTCAAGCCCCAGGTCGGCATCCGCATCCACGCTTCAACTCTCTCGCGCCCGGCACCACCACCGCGCCCTCAGGAATGATCAGGGGCTGGTCGCCGGATGCCCTTGAGGACTTCACCGCGCACGATGTCGTAGACCGGCGTTCCCCGGGTCAGGATCGTACCCGCAGCCAATACCGCGCTCTGCCGCACGAGTGTGCCCTCGTAGACTCCGGTGTTGCCGCCGATCAGCACGTCGTCTTCAATGATCACGGGTGTGGCATTGACCGGCTCCAGCACCCCGCCGATCTGCGCCGCGGCGCTCAGGTGCACCCGCTTGCCGATCTGCGCGCAGCTGCCGACCAGCGCGTGGGAATCGACCATCGTGCCTTCGTCCACGTAGGCGCCGGCATTCACGTACATCGGCGGCATGCAGACCACGCCGCGGGCAAGAAAGGCGCCCTCGCGGATGGCTGAGCCGCCGGGCACGACGCGCACCCCTTCCTGCAGTCCGAATCGCCGCGCCGGGTAGGTGCTTTTGTCGACAAAGGAGAAGTCGTCGCCGCCCATTTTCTCCAGCTTGCCCAGGCGAAAGCCGAGCAGAATGCCCTGCTTGACCCAGGCATTGACGCGCCATCCCGGCGGAGTTTCCGGGATCGGGTTCGGCGGCCCGCACTCGGCCCTCGCTCAGCGCGGTGCGCAATTCCAGGAAGGCATCCATGGCTGCCCGGTCGCCGATTGCGTCGGCGCCCGCGGCAAAATAGTGTTCGATGTTTGCTTGTAGCGCTGTCGTGTAAGTTGTCATTCTTCTCCAAGACTCTCTCCTAACCGCACGGGTCGTGGCCAATCGATCGTCGGACGTCAAACTCCTTGGTAAACAATGCCTAGCAGCTGGCAAGTCGACGGTCGCCGCATTCCCATCAAGATCTCGACAAAACGCTTGCAGGAGATACGGGGCGCTATCCGCATCGGTTCGGCTTGGTCTTACGATCTATGGCTTCGACAGCAGGCCTAGTTCCTCAGCCAGCGTCTTCAGCTTTGGCCGGGTCGCCGGGGTCACGGGCACCATGGGCAGACGATAGTTTTCCTCGAGATGGCCCATCATGGCCATCACACACTTGACGGGCCCCGGACTAGACTCCCAGAAGTTAGCCGTCAGCAGACGAAAGTAGCGGCGGTTGAGGGCACGGGCAGTCGCCCAGTCACCATCGAGAGCCGCCTTAGCCATCGCGCCATCTCCGCCGGAATTTCATTGGATGCCACCGACACCAAACCCGCTCCGCCCAGCGCGATGACCGGCAGAGCCATCAGGTCGTCGCCGGCCAGAACGGTAAAACTCGGCGGCAGCAAGTGAATCAACTCGGCGATCTGCTGCAGGTTGCCGCTGGATTCCTTCACGCCCTTAATATTGTGCACATCCTCGGCCAGCCGAAGAATCGTCGCCGGCTCCAGGTTGGTCCCGGTGCGGCCGGGAATGTTGTAGAGCACCACCGGGCACGGAACCGCCTCTGCAATCGCGCGGAAGTGCCGGTACTGCCCTTCCTGACCGGGTTTGTTGTAGAAGGGATTCGCCGTAAGCAGGCCACTAACCCCGGGCACGGACGCGGCTTCTTCTGCCAGCGCAACTGCTTCCAGCGTAGAGTTGTGGGTGCAACCAGCCAGAACCGGCACCCGGCCAGCCGCGGCTTCGGTCACGATGCCAATCACCCGCAGCCACTCCTCATGATTCAGGGTCGGTGTTTCAGCAGTCGTTCCGCAGGCGACCAGAAAATGAATGCCGCTTTCGATCTGCCATTCCACCAGCTTGCTGAGCGTTTCCTCGTCGAGGCTGCCATCGCTGCGAAAGGGGGTCACCAGTGCTGTGCCACAGCCACTGAGGGTCATAACAAATGGAGTCTACTACCGCAACTGGGGATAAATCTCCTTGAAGTCGTAGCAGCCTGTCTTGCCGCAGAGCCACTCCGCTGCCCGGATCGCGCCTTCGGCGAAACTGCGGCGGGAGAGCGCATCGTGGCGGATCTGAATCACATCGTCTCCCAAGCCGCGCTGATGACGTGTGTATGCCGACAGCCTCGCCTTCGCGATGCGACACGATCTCCACCTTCAAGCCCGAATTGACTTCCAACAAAGCTTGCTTCAGGGCTAGAGCCGTTCCCGAGGGCGCATCTTTTTTGCCCTCGTGGTGGGTTTCGCTGATGCTGATCTCAAATCCACGCACCAGCGGCACCAGGTCACGGCCAGCTTATACATCACCTGCATGCCAATAGAGAAATTTGCACCATACACCAGGGCGCCATTCCGCCGTTCGCAGATGGCGCGTATCTCGTCAAGCTTGTCATACCATCCGGTCGTGCCCACGACCATCCGCGCTCCATTGGCCAGGCAGGCGCGCATATTGTGAATAACCGCTTCCGGCGTGGTGAAGTCGATGACCACATCGAACTGCGCCAGCATGGGAGCAGTGAGGGCCGAGGCATTGGTGTTCTCTTCTTCGCCGATCACCCGGACGCTGTGTCCACGCTGACTGGCGACATCCGCCACCACTTGCCCGGTCTTGCCGCGCCCCAGCACTAAGAAGATCATGGTTACAAATGCACGCTTTCTACTTTCGTTTTGGAGCCGCCAGTTCGGTTCCGACCGCGGCTCGTTTCGGGCCGATACGTCGAAGATCTCCGGATCGGGATCGACAAAAAAGGCCGCGTGCAGAGATCGCACCGCCTCATCCACATCATCCTCGTCAATCATGAAGCTCATGTTGATTTCCGAGGCTCCCTGCGAAATCATACGCACATTGATATGGCGGACCGCATGAAAGACCTGCGCGGCAATGCCGTTCTGCCCGCGGATATTGCCTCCCACCATGCAGATCAGCGCCTTACGTCCTTCGTAGGTCACGTCCGCGAGCTTGCTCAGGTCGGCGGCCAGCTCCGGCAGTTGCTCGTTCGAATCGACGGTAAGGGAAACGCTCACCTCCGAAGTCGACACCATATCCACGGCGCACTTGTGCTTATCGAAGACTTCAAATACGGCGCGCAGGTAACCATGCGACATCAGCATGCGGCTGGCTACCAGATCGACGATGGTCAGCCGCCGCTTGGCCGCGATGGACTTGAAAGGGCTGCGGCAGTGGGTTGCCAGAGCGGTGATGCGGGTGCCCTCATTCTCCGCGATTGCGCGAATTCAGCACCAGCACGGGGATGTTCTTCTGCACCGCCGGCAGAATGGTCGCCGGATGAAGCACCTTGGCTCCGAAATATGCCAACTCCGCCGCTTCTTCAAAGCTGATGGTCTTGACCCGCAGCGCATCCGGACAGACCCTGGGATCGGCGGTCATGATGCCGTTCACGTCGGTCCAGATCTCGATCGCCTCCGCATCCATGCCACCCCCGATCAGCGCGGCGGTATAGTCCGATCCGCCGCGGCCCAGCGTAGTCGTGGCGCCCTCGACGCGTGGAACCGATAAAGCCGCCCATGACGGGGACATCGCCCGGCATCAACCATGGGCCGCAAGTTCTGCCCGCACCGGGCCTCGATCAGGGCGCCGGTTAGGGGTGGCTTTGCCATGCTGGGCGTCGGTCATGATGCAGGTCCGGGCATCGACGTGGACCGCTGGAATGCCCTGATTGCGAAAGGCCTCGGTCACCAGCGCGGCTGGAGAGGCGCTCGCCGAAACTCACCACCATGTCATTGGTCCTGGGAGTCAGTTCGCCGACCGCGGAAAGCCCGCGCAGAATTTCGTCGATCGATTCGAATTCCTGTTGGATCCAGTTCTGCAGTTCGCCCTTGCGATGGTCCGGAAGCAGCGTGCAGAAGTATCACAATGACGGTTGCGCAACCGCGAGCTGATGGCCAACGCTCCGTTTCGATCTCCGCGGCCGGCGGCTTTGGCTGCGGCCAGAAGTTGGTCGGTGACTTTGGCCATGGCGCTGACCACGACCACCGGCCGCTGGCCACGGGCGAACCGGCCTGCACAATTTTGGCGGTGCGGAGGATTGCCGTGGCATCTTCGACCGAAGTGCCGCCAAACTTCATGACCACCGGCTTCATGCGGGGACAGCCACGTGATCGTGGGCGGCTGGGCCAGCGGGAGGAACAAGCTTGCCCAGGGCAGCCAGGAACTCGCCATTCAGTACCGCCGCGCCGGCGCCGCCGCGAATCGTGTTGTGGGAGAGCACGGTGAACTTCCAGTCCAGCAGGGAGCAAGGCCGCAGGCGGCCCACGGTGGCGGCCATCCCTTTGCCGCGCATGCGGTCCAGCCGCGGCTGCGGCCGGTCTTCGGCAGCGCTCAACTCGATCGGCTGGCGGGCGCGGTAGGCAGCTGTACCCGGCGAGCGGCGCAAATTCGCTCCAGGCGGCAAGGATTTCTTCCCGCGTGGCTCGGGCCGTCAGCTTGATGCTGACGCTCTCGGTGTGGCCGTCTTCGACCGCAACCCGGTTGCAGTGCGCGCTCACCCTGGCAGTTCAGAGGCTTCCACCCTGGTCCCGCTCAGCTTGCCCAGCAGTTTCAGCGTTTCGGCTTCCAGCTTTTCTTCTTCGGTCTTGATGAAGGGAACGACATTGCCCAGGATGTCGAGCGAAGGCACGCCCGGATAGCCGGCGCCGCTGACTGCCTGCATGGTGCTGACAAATACGCTCTCCAGGCCAAAGCGGTCGGCCAGGGGCTTGAGCGCGAGAACCAGCCCGATGGCGCTGCAGTTGGGGTTGGTCACGATGTAGCCGCCGGATTGTTTGCGCCAGCTCTGCGTTTCGAGCAGGTCCAAGTGGGCCGCGTTGACCTCGGGAATCACCAGCGGAACATCCGCCTGCATGCGAAAAGCGCTGGAATTGGAGATCACGGCGCAACCGGCAGCGGCAAACTTCGGCTCCAGTTCGCGGGCAATATCGGTGTCGAGCGCGGCAAAGATCACGCCGGGAGCACCTTCAGGAGCCGCGGGCGAAACCATCATCGCGGCGATGCGGCTGGGGAGCGGCGTGTCCAGCTTCCAGCGCGCGGCTTCGCCGTAGGTTTTGCCGCTGGACTTGTCACTCGCGGCCAGCCACGTGATTTCAAACCACGGGTGCCCCTCGAGCAGTTGGATGAAGCGCTGACCAATGACTCCGGTAGCGCCAAGAATGCCGATCTTGTGTCGTGTCTGCATGGCCGTATCGTCGTGAAAAGATTCTGGTTAATTCTAGACTATTCCGTGGCGGCGGGCTTACCCGCATCACCCGGATTTCCTGCAACGCTACACTGGATACTGCCACGAGTGCGGCTTTCATTAAGGAAAGCCGCATGGAGCTCGCCAGCGCCACGGAGATCAACAGGAAATCCGGGTTCAGCGCGGTCAATGCTTGCTGGTGCTCACAGCGCAGCCAGGATGCCGGCGGTAAAGGCCTTGGTGCCGCTGTTTCCGCCCACATCGCGGGTCAGCGTCTTCTTCTCGATGTAAACCTTCTCTAGGGCGGCCTGCACCCGATCCGCGGTACTGGCTTCGCCAATATAGCGCAGCATCAGTATGGCGGACTGCAGCAGCGCGGTTGGGTTCGCGATGTCTTTGCCCGCGATGTCGGGCGCCGAGCCATGGACAGCTTCGAAGATCGCGCAGCTCGGTGCCCAGATTCGCGCCTGGCACCAGGCCCAGGCCGCCCACGAATGCCGCGCACAGGTCGCTGACAATGTCGCCATACAGGTTTTCGGTCAGCAGGGTGTCGTATTGGTATGGATTCATGACCAGCTGCATGCAGGTGTTGTCGACGATGTGCTCGCCATAGGTGATCTCGGGATAGCCTTTCGCCACCTCGCGCGCACAGCGCAGGAAGAGCCCGTCGGACATCTTCATGATGTTGGCTTTGTGGATCGCGTGGATCTTGCGGCGCTTGAACTTGCGCGCGTATTCAAAGGCAAACTTCGCAATGCGCGTCGAAGCCTTCTCGGTGACGATCTTCAGCGACTCCACCACCCCCGGCACCACTTCATGCTCCAGCCCTACATACTCGCCTTCGGTGTTCTCGCGCACGATGATCAGATCCACGCCCGGATAGCGCGTATCCATGCCCGGCAGGTTCTTGATCGGACGGAAGTTGGCGAATAGTTCGAACTTCTTGCGCAGGTGCACGTTGATGGATGAGAAGCCGCCGGCGATCGGCGTCGTCACCGGCCCTTTCAGAGCCAGCCGGTTGCGCTCGATGGAGTCGTACACTTCCTGCGGAATGTACTCGCCATACTTTTCAAAGGCGTTGGCGCCGACCAGAAAGGGCTCCCAGGCAAACTTCGCACCGGTTCCCTGCATGCCGCCTCCAGGATGCGTACTACCGCCTCGGTCACTTCCGGGCCGATGCCGTCTCCGGCGATCAGTGTGACTGTGTGTGTTCTGGTCGAGCTTTGCGATCCTGCTGCCATTCTTTCTCCTACTGTGCCGCTCTATCGTTTGCCGGTCTTGGACGCGTCCCTGGTATTCAGCAGCTGTTCCAGCTCTTCCTTGAACTCGCGCACATCTTTGAAGTCCCGATAAACGCTGGCAAAGCGGATGTAGGCGACCTTGTCGATGGTCCTCAGATGGTTCATGATCAGCTCGCCGATTTGGTTGGTGGTGCGTTCGCGCTCCGGCGAATCCACGAGGAAGGCCTCGGTCTCATCCACGATTGCTTCCAGCTTGGCTGCCGAGACGGGGCGCTTCTCGCATGCCCGCAGCAGGCCGCTCAGCACCTTTTGGCGCTCGAACTTTTCCCGGCGGCCGTCTTTCTTCACCACCATGTAGGGGATTTCGTCGATGCGCTCGTAGGTAGTGAAGCGCTTGTTGCAGCCCTCGCATTCGCGACGGCGGCGAATCGAGTCCGCTTCTTTGCTTTCGCGCGAATCCACCACTCGATCCTGCGCAAAACCGCAATAAGGGCATTTCATCAGTAGTTAAATTCTAGCAGTCGCGGCAAGACCGGCTCGCAATTCTGAAAGTGCCGCCAAGGATGGGCGCCGTCGACCTTAATCCTTGGCGAGATCGAAGTTATAGGGTCGGCGCAGTGGTATCCCACATCTCGCGAAAAACGAGCGAGATGTGGGCCACCCGTCCTTGGTTTCAGGGGAAAGGTAGGAGTCCTGAGGGCCTAGCTAACCACCGGCGTCGGTTCGACGTCTTCATGACCCAATTGCTCCGATTGTTCGGAGATCTTCTTGAGCGAGACATGCTCGATCCGAGCCCAGATCAGGCCGACCGGTATGACGCACATGAAGGTCACGATCAGCAGCATTGTGCCGCAAGCCAACGCCGGCTCAAACTGCACATTGAAAACCTTCTGCATCACGCCGGTGGTGACGCCAATCTGGGTGAACCATCCCATCACCGGCAACTGCACCACAGATCCGACCATGCTCGCGGCCATCAACACCATGCAGCGGGCAAGGGTCATCGAGGATAACTCCGGTGAAAGCACGAACGCTCGCGTGGTCTCAAGATAAGCTGCCGTGATCAAACCCCACATCAGCAGCGAAAGGCCCAGCGAGCGGAAGAAATCACCCCAGGTGGCAATGGAATCGAGACCGTCGCGAAAGGCGCGAATCTTGGTCCCGACTGAATGACCGAGAGCGGGCGAAAGCGAGCCCAGGCTCTTTTCCGCCAGACCGGCAACCGCCCTACCGGAAGCGCGCACGCTGACGGCAAAAATGGCGAGCGCCACGGTAACCGCCAGGCCCCCAGCGCCGCGTGCTGCAAGGCTTCATGATGGGGCAGCGTCGCGCGGTCCGGAGCCAGCAGGAAGGCACCGGAGAAGATCATCGCCATCGCGCCCAGGTCAAACATGCGCTCTACGGTGTAGACCGCTATCTGCGAGGTAATCGGCAGGCTGGTTCGCTTCGCGACCAGGTAAGGGCGCACCAGATCTGCCAGGCGGCCAAAGAGGGCCACAGCAGTAAAACCAATCACCTGCGAGCCCAGCAGGGAGAACGAGGTGACTTTCTTCTGCGGCTTCACCAGCACCGCCCAGCGCGCTGCGCGCAGCCAGTAACAGAACCCGACCATGGCAATGCCAAAAACAATGCGCCGCCAATCCACGTGCTGCAACTCGTCGCGAAAGACGCTCCACTGAAAGTGGACTCGGGTGTGAACCAGCCACCCCAGGCCCCCAGCAGAATCGCTCCCACGAGGTACATGATCCATGGATGCTTTTTCACAATGCGACTCCAATAGGTGACCAGGCGACGAGTTGGGGACGGCTTCGCAGTTACTGCTTGGTTCCAGCGGTGGCGATGCGATTGACCCGCAGCTCAGCCTTCTCCAACTGTTTTCTGCGGTTGAATTCACGGATTACCCGTGCTACATAAATCCGGGTCTCGCGATAGGGCGGCACACCGTGGTACTTGTCCACCGCTGCCGGCCCGGCGTTATAGGCCGCCAGCGCCAGGGCCAGGTGATCGTGATATTTCACCAGTAGCGCATCCAGATAAGCCGTTCCGCCATTGATGTTTTGATCCGCGCGAAAGCTGTCGGCCACGCCTAACTGGGCTGCGGTTCCAGGCATTAATTGCATCAGGCCCTGCGCCCCGGTTCGGCTTACGGCATGGATATTGCCGCCGCTTTCCGCCCGCACTACGCTGGCCAGCAGGTCCACATCCAGATTGTGGTTGGCCCCAGCCTTGGAGATCAACTCGTGCACATCGGCGTCGGTCAGCTTGGGCTCCGGGATCCCCGCGATTGGCACAGTCGTCACCGGCGGATCCGGAACCGTGTCAACTGAGGTGATCTCGGCCGCATCCACTTCAACGAAGTTGCCGCTGTCTTTGCTGGTAAACAGCCGCACCTTGCCACCGTTTCCTCCCGGTGATCGCACAGAAGGTTATACCCGTTCTTCAAGGTGACCTCTTCGGCGGCATGCAATGCAGGCACAGTCCCCAGCAAAGCGAGGACCCCCAGGCAGCTTCCGAAGCGGGACATTTTGTTCATTGGGCAAACTCTACCACGGCGCTCCCGGCTATTGCCTCTTCTCCATTACCGTCGGCATCTTGCGCAGCTAGTGCCCGGCGGACCACCTCTTCGACGGCCAGGGCTACGCCGTCGTCATCGTTCGAGGCGGTAACCTCCCATCCCCGGCGCAGGGCCAGGGCCAGGATCTCGTCGCTGGCATTAGCCATCACGACCGAGCGACCCGCATATTCCAGCATCTCCAGGTCGTTCAGGTTGTCGCCGATGGCCATGATCTGGTCTCGCTCCAGGCCACGGATGCGGGCCAGGCTATCGAGCGCTGCCCCTTTCGAGCAACCAGGAGGTAAGAGGTCTAGAATACTCAGGTTGCGCGCTGCGTACTCGGTCCGGTGGGTGGCAATCTGCTGCCCCAGGTCGCTCGCCCGCAGCTGCTTTTCCGCGACGATCATCTCCGCGACCGTGCCGCAAACCATGCCCTGGATGGGTTCCTCGCCGCTATCGAAAGCTCGCTCGATGGGCTGCACCTCCGTCAGGTAGGGTCGATTCGCCTCCACCCAGCGGTCGATGCGCCCATGCAGCTGCTGCATGCTCTCGATTACCAGGGCGCCTGTTCCTTCGCGGTCGAAGGTGAACACCATGGTGCCGTGACCCCGCAAAGCAACGCATAGCTGCCTGGCGGTCTCTACGGGTAGGAAGCGGCGATCCAATAGCTGTCCGTCAAAGCCGCGCACAACGGCTCCATTGGAGGAGATCATCACCGAATTCTCGTCTAGATCCAACTGGGCTATCAGGGGCATGGCGTACGCCTGCCTCCGGCCGGTGGCAATGACAATTTCGATGCCGGCTGCTTCCGCCGCACGTATTGCCGCGCGATTGCGGGAGCTGATCCTGGGGCCGGTCGACGACATCAGAGTGCCGTCGATATCAATGGCAATTAACTGAATGCTCACCCCTCTATTTTACCTGTTGCGACCCCGCACTGCCGCTGTTGCACCTAAACCCGGATTTCCTGTCCAAAGTTAGTTAAATCAATCAATTTAATGCGGTTTTCCTTGAAAGAAAGCCTCACTCGTGGCCGCGTCTGGCGCGCTGCGCATCAGGAAATTCCGGGAAATGGAAACCCTCAAATATCATGAATTTATGCCCGCAATCGCCTACCTGGAATGCTCCCGCTGCCGCACCCAAATCACCGCCGAAACCCCGCAAAGCCTTTGCCCTCAATGTGGAGGGGTTCTCCTCGTCCGTTACGACATGGCCGCACTCCAGCAAACCGCTTCCCGGGAGGATATCCAGGCCCGGGCTGCTGCTGCCCCGACTTCCCTGGGCATGTGGCGCTATGCCGCGGTTTTGCCCTCCGCGGAGCCGGTCACGCTGGGCGAAGGCTTCACTCCCATGCTGCGCAGCCGGAGGTATCCCAACCTCTTTCTGAAAGAGGAGGCGGCCAACCCAACCGGCACTTTCAAGGCACGGGGGCTTTCTATGGCCGTCACCATGGCGCGCCATTACGGCTTACAGAAGCTCGCCGTCCCGTCCGCCGGCAACGCTGCCGGAGCCCTGGCGGCCTATGCGGCAGCCGCCGGCATCGAGGCCCACATCTTCATGCCTCGTGACGTTCCCCTGGCCAACTACCTCGAAGCCGTCGCTTATGGCGCAAACGTAACGTTGGTGGACGGCTTGATTTCCGATTGTGCGCGCATCGTCTCTGAACGCAAGGATGCCGAGGGCTGGTTCGACATTTCCAGCCTGAAGGAACCGTTTCGCGTCGAAGGCAAGAAAACCATGGGATATGAGCTAGTGGAGCAGTCAGGGTGGCAATATCCCGACGCTGTCTTCTATCCGACGGGCGGGGGAGTCGGGCTGATCGGGATGTGGAAAGCCTTCGAGGAGATGGAAACTCTCGGCTGGGTAACGGGACGGAAAAGGCCGAAGATGATCGCGGTGCAAGCCTCGGGCTGCGCTCCTGTTGCGAAGGCCTTCCGCCAGGGTGAAACGGTCTCGCAGATGTGGCCCAACGGAGCCACTTTTGCCTCCGGTCTCCGCGTCCCGAAGCCCTACGGGGATGCGCTTATTCTCGACATCGTGCGGCAGTCAGGAGGGACGGTCCCGGACTTCGACGATCAACAGATTCTCGCTTCGCTGCTTGATTGGGCCCGCCATGAAGGGCTTTTTCTTTCTCCTGAAGGAGCGGCAGCCACCGCGGCCTACGGTCACCTGATTGCGAGCGGTTGGCTTTCGCCTGAGGAAAAAGTGGTGATTTTCAACACTGGAGCAGGTCTCAAATACACCGACGTGACGGCGGCCGCCATGAACCTTGCTCTCCCCGCCCCAGCGCACCAAAGCCGGGAAGAAGTAGAAAGAGATCATCGGGGAGTGCCCCTTCCGGCGCGGCATCGCGCGGGAGGAATCATCACTCCGCAGTGAGGAACGGCGCCGGTCAGTTGGCGCGTTGCCCGAGGCCGAAAACGACCGCACCTTACTTCGAGGCCTTTGCGCTTCATTCTTGTGCGTCAATATCTGATTGTTTATGCGCCGGGGGAACAACCGTTGTGGGTAGTTGCCGTTGTCCACGGCCGGCGGCACCCCTGCTGATGGCAGCAATTCTCAAAGACAGAGAGTGACTCGTGAAGTCTATTTCTTGCCCGTCACTACAAGAATACCGCCGCCGATAATGGCTACTACTCCAAGGATCGGTGGCAACGGCACCGTGCTTGTTTCTTTTTTGGAGGCCTGAATAGGCCCCAGATCAACCACCTTCTTCTGGTGTGTGTAGGTGAATCCGCCATACGCCAACGCCAACGCACCCAGAACAATTAGTACTACTCCTAGGGCTTTCATTTGTGCCTTTCACAGTCCGTTGCGAACACTGAGGTTCGCATGCTCTTCGCTTATCGTTTCCTTGAGGGCTTGGGATGCCCGCTTTAGCAAACGAGGTTGCTCACTTGACCTGTGAATCCGAGCGAGTAACGGGTGGGAGTCAGCTCAAGCGCGCAACGCGGAGGTGCGGAGCAAGCGAGCTGACGTGTTCAATGCTGACAGAATTACCCTGCGTGTAATACAACGCGATCGCAATCAAGAGCACCACCGCCAGCAGCGCGATCACCAAAACCAAGTATCGCAGCATTTCCTTCTTGTGCTTTGAGGCCCGGGTTGGTTTAACGACTAAGGCGCACTTGATCGGCTCGCTCATGTCGACAGGATGCGGGTGGTCTACACCTGCAATAACTGGCACTTGCATGAGCGTCCTCCCTTCTTCCTATTCTGATAGACGCGCGAACCACCCCGGACGTTGTGTGGTTCGGCACACCGGGTGTGCCTTTGGAGTAATTGCGCGATGGAACGCTTCCACACCGTCGGGGCTGACGGGCACACGGCCGTGAGCGGTAACTGCCTGATTGCTCTAGAATAGAGAGGTGAAACAAGAGTTAACAGAACGAGCGCCAATTGGCGTTGCCAGCGTTGCCGGCAGTGCTTCCGCAGTGCTCGAGCCGCGGACCCGTATTGGCTTTGTGAGCCTGGGCTGCCCAAAGAATCTGGTCGACAGCGAAGTCATGATGGGCCTCCTTGACCAGGCAGGCGCGGAGATCACAAATCGCCCGGAGACGGCAGACATTCTGGTGGTGAACACCTGCTCCTTCATCGATAAAGCCAAACAAGAATCGATCGACACCATCCTCCAAATGGCACAGCATAAGGTGTCGGGCAAAGCACGCAAGTTGATCGTCGCCGGCTGCCTGGTAGAGCGCTATCGGGACGAAATCCGCAAGAACATGCCCGAAGTGGATGCCGTAGTCGGCACTGGAGAGCTGGAGGCAATTCTGGCCGCTGCCGGGCTCGAAGCGCCCGTGCCCCCGCCCGACCAACCGCAGCTGTTTTCGATCCTCCCCAGCAGCAACGGCCAGAACGTGCCTTCGCGCGCGGAAGGCGACCTGCGGGAGTCCCAGGGGCGCTTTGCGCGCGAAACGTGGGAGGGCGCTCAAGCGAAACTTCCCCAATATCTCTACGACCACACCACGCCGCGTCTGCTGGCCACCCGCAAATCTTCGGCGTACATCAAGATCGCTGAAGGGTGCGACCACCCTTGCAGCTTCTGCGTTATCCCCAACCTTCGCGGCAAGTTTCGCTCCCGCCGTTTTGCATCTGTGGTCGCCGAAGCCGAGCAGCTGGTCGCCCAAGGCGTGCGCGAACTGACGCTGATCGGCCAGGACACTACCTGTTACGGCGAAGACCTGGGCATGAAGGATGGCTTGGCGCAACTGCTCGACAGCCTGGCGCAGATTCCCAACCTGAAATGGCTTCGCTTCCTGTACGCCTATCCCAACAAAGTCACTGGGCGCCTGCTCGACACCATTGCCCGGCATGACGTGATCTGCAAATACCTGGATATGCCTCTGCAGCATGCCTCAGGCGCAGTATTGAAGAGCATGCGGCGCGGCGGAAATGCCGACATCTTTCTCAAAACCATCGAGCGCGTGCGTGCGGCCGTGCCCGGCGTGGCCATCCGCAGCACCTTCATCACTGGATTTCCCGGCGAAACCGAAGCCGACTTTGCCGTGCTCAGCGACTTCGTCCGCTCTGCCAAGCTCGACTGGCTGGGGGTTTTCAGTTACTCCGACGAAGAGGGTTCGGGAGCCTTTCACCTGGGAGATAAAGTGCCCGCACGGACGATCGAGGCGCGGCGCCGCTCCCTGATGCGTTTGCAACAATCGATCAGCCGTAAATCCAGGGCGGCCCTGGTAGGCCGCACCTTTGAACTCCTGGTCGAGGGAGCTTCGGAGGAAACTCCGCTGTTATGGGAGGGCCGCACCGAACACCAGGCTCCCGAGATCGATGGCAAGGTTTTTATTAACGACTTTGGACCCTTCGACCAGCTGAACCCCGGACACTTTTACCAATGCGAGATTACCGAGTCGCAGGATTACGATCTGGTAGGCAGAATTATCGCCGAATGACCTCAAGGAAATGTGGAGATGAGTCCCTCGGGAAAAAAACTTAAAGGCCTACGCTGCCCTACATGCGGGCAGCTTGTCACCACGAGCGATCCGGATTTTCCCTTCTGCAGCGAGCATTGCAAGACCATAGACCTGGGAAAATGGGCAAGCGGCGTTTATCGTATTTCCTCGCCGGTGCTCGATCCCGATCTGCTGGAAGAAATTGAAGGGATGCGGTCTCGCTTGCCCGGTGATGAATGATGCCGCGGTAGGCAAAAAGACAGGATGGGCCTGGGGGGTAGGGACCTTTCTAGGCGCCGGCCTGCTTCGACCCGGTCCGGGCACCTGGGGGTCAGCTGCTGCGGCCCTGCTCTGGTTGGCAGCGGCCATGGGCCTGCATCGAGCACCAGATCCGCTGGCGTGGCTTACTTTGGCGGCGGCAGTGGCTGCACTGATCATAGGAATTCCCGCCGCCACTCTTGTGGAAAGGGAGAGCGGACGGGAGGATCCGGGACACGTAGTGATCGATGAGGTCGCCGGGCAATGGATTGCGCTGATTCATTCGCGCGTAAACTTGAGTCACTTGCTCGCCGGATTTCTGTTCTTCCGTTTATTTGACATCGTGAAACCATGGCCTGCCAGACAGCTCGAGGGCTTGCCCGCGGGTTGGGGGATCATGCTCGATGATGTCGCTGCGGGCGTGTATGCTTTGCTGTTGATGCAGGCGCTGCAACACTGGATTGGGTAAGGCAGGGCACCTCGCAAGGGGCGGGATGCCATCGAAGACAACAACGCTCTAGCACGCAGGAATTCAGCCGATGCGATTCTCCAAGGAATCACCTACTCCGAACTCACCCAGGATCGATGCCGCGATGCCGGACGCCGCGCTGCCAGGCGGCGAAGTCGAGGTCCGCGGAACCCAGTTGGGCGCGGTGCGCTCTCGCCTGCCGGTGGCCGTGCTCGACGGGGTCCTGGCGCCGGTTCTACTCAGCCGTTCCAACCGTATGATCGTTCGCATACCCGAAGAGGTGCAGACCGGCAGACTCGAGATCCGGCAAAACGGACAATCGAGCAATTCGATTCGTCTTAAGATCGCCCGCCTGCTGGCAGGAAATCTACATCCTGTCGGCAATCCGGCAGTGGATGACGAGGGCAACATCTACTCCACCGATTCCGGCCCACGGGGGCAGAAGACCGCGGTTTCGGTCTACCGCGTCACCCCGACGGGAGAAATGCAACCCCTGGTGAGCGGAATTACGAACGCCACCGGGCTGGCGCTCGATTCCCACGGCTACTTGTACGTCTCTTCCCGGCTGGACGGCACCGTACACCGCGTCTCTCCCCAAGGAGCATCCTCGGTGTACGCCGAAGGCATGGGCATCGCTACCGGGATAGCCTTCGATTCCGCCGGCAACCTCTACGTGGGTGACCGCAGCGGAACCATTTTCAAGATCGCCCAGGATCGCCAGATTTTCGTTTTTGCCACTCTGGAACCCAGTATTGCTGCGTATCATCTTGCCTTTGGCCTGGATGGAACGCTCTACGTGACCGCTCCCAGTACCTCCAGCTACGACTCGATCTATGCGATCGATCAAGCCGGCGTGGTTCGCGTCTACTACCGGGGGCTTGGCCGCCCACAAGGATTGGCGTTCGATGTCGCGGGCAACGTGTACGTTTCCGCCTCCTACCATGGCACGCGCGGAATCATCTGCATTAGCCCAGCGGGAGAGGCCTCGGTGGTTCTTGCCGGCTCCGGCATTGTGGGCCTCGCGTTTGTGCCCGGCGGCAACGCGATCCTGGCTGCCAATGGCGCAGTCTATGATGTACCGTTGGGCATCGAAGGCGTGCGCTTGTTCTAGAGCTTTTGCGCGTGCCCAGGCCGCGATATCAAATTCTTAGTGGAAACAGGCAGGCATCGAAGTCGGGATGAATTGCGAAATTATTGCTGTTGGTTCAGAACTGCTTTCGCCTTACAGGCAAGACACAAATTCACTCTTCCTCACGGACCGGTTGATGTCGCTGGGCGTAAACGTGGTTTTCAAAACCATCGTTGGGGACCGCCTGGGGTATCTCGCTAGCGCGATTCGGATTGCGCTGGGACGCACAGACATCGTGATCACCATGGGCGGTCTCGGGCCCACAGAAGACGACCTGACGCGCCAGGCAGTTGCCGAAGCGCTGGGCATTCGCCTGCGCCGTCACCCCGAGATCGTCGGCGCACTTTATGCCCGCTTTGCTGCCCGCCGGGCGCAGATGACGGAGAATAATGCCCGCCAGGCCGATGTGCTGGACGGCTCGGTGGTGCTTGAGAATGACCGCGGCACAGCCCCCGGGCAATGGTTGGACACCGTCTATGGTGAGCATCGCAAGCTGGTCATACTGCTACCCGGGCCGCCCTCGGAAGTGAAGGCCATGTTCGACGCGCAATGCATGGACCGGCTCCGTGCCGTGGTTCCCCTGCGAACCATTGCCACGCGCACGCTCAAGATTGCCATGATCGGCGAGTCGCAGGCTGATGCACGCATCGCACCGATCTACACCAAGTACAAAGACGTTGATACCACCATCCTTGCCCACACCGGCGATATCACCCTAATCCTGAACTGCTCCAAGGGAGATCCGGATGCAGCCCAGGCAAGGGTGGATGAGCTGGCAGGAAAAATCGAAGAGGAGTTGGAAGAGTATATCTACTCTTCACAGGGTGAGTCCCTGGAACAGATCGTTCTCTACTACCTGGGCATGAAGGCGTCTTCGCTGGCGGTGGCGGAGAGTTGCACCGGAGGCCTGATTGCGGAGCGGCTGACCAGCATCAGCGGTAGTTCGCGATCTTTTCTGGGTGGGGCGGTGGTTTATAGCGACCGGCTCAAGAGTCTCTTCGCGGGCGTCCCTCCGTCCATGATCGAATCCCACGGCGCGGTCAGCAAGGAAGTAGCGATCGCCCTGGCCGAGGGGATTCGCAATAAGACATCAGCAACGTTCGGTCTCGGTGTTACCGGCATCGCCGGTCCCGGCGGTGGTTCGGAAGAGAAGCCTGTCGGCCTGGTCTACGTCGCCGTCGCCGATGGCAAGCAGACTGAAGTGGTCGAACGGCGCTTTGGCGGCGACCGGGAACACATCCGCTCCTGGGCCAGCCAGCAGGCACTGGATCTGGTCCGCCGCAAGTTGAAGTAGGAGGATCTTTCCTTGCTCGGGGACGACTGGGGCGCCATATCTCGCTGGTTTTTCGCGAGATATGGGACACCCGTCCTTAGTGAACGAAACGACCGTCTGGCCGCTCAGGCGGGGCAGGCTCCCACCGCGTCGGCCTCGCTGTCATAGACTTTAAACAAGCTAAGAATCCCCACCATTTTGAAGGTCTTGGCCGCAAAAGGAGACGGACTCACCAGCTTCGCGTCACCGCCCACCTTCTTTGCCTGGCGCAGAGCGTCCACGATCGCACCGATCCCACTGGAATCGATATAGGGCATCGCGGAAAGATCCAGCAGCAGGTGGATGTGCCCGCTATTGAGCGCGCCTTCGACCGCCTCGTCAAGCTGCTTGACGCCTTCTCCGTACTTGAGCGGGCCCTTCAGCTTCAGGCAACAAATCGTTCCGCTCTGTCGAATATCAAGATCCACGGCGTCCTCTCCCAGCCTTGAATTTGCTTTACATCAAAGATACCGCTTGCTAGAGAGTTTCACTTCTACTAGGCACCGGCAAGCCTGGTAATTTGCGGCTCTTTCTTAAGCAAAAAGCCGCATTTCACTTTCTATTCACCAAAAGTAAAAAATGCTGTACTCTCCGACCAGATTAACAATCAACCTATCCTGCCACATACGTCAAGCAGACGACAGGCGCATGAAGATCGAAACCGGCAGCCGGCTGAACAGCGAACACTTCTCGGAACTAGCCCAGTCCTTGCTGGCCTCACCCGAGGTCGCTGCCCGCGCCACATTACTGGCCGATGCGGTGCGCAAGGCGCTTCCGGACAGCGCATGCGCACTCTACAGCCTGCGTCCGAGCGCAGGATGGAAGCCTCCTGGACTACCCTCGGCGTATCCGACGAGATTTCGGTGGTAACCCGTCCATTGCGGCAACCGCACCACTCTTCGCTCCCCTGCTGGCATCGCCGCGGCCCATCGTCTATTCCGCCGGCCAGGTGGCCCGCGAAGATTACGCCCACATTCACGTAGTGCGCACCATCCGGTCCATCGGTTACTTGCCCTTACTACGTGAGCAAGAACTGATAGGGACCTTCGAGATCGTCAGCTTCGGCGACCCGCTTACCGAGGCCACGTTGCACTCGCTTGAAGGGCTCGCAGAACTCGCCGTGGCCGCCCTCGGGTCGGCAGAGCAGTACGAGGAACAACGGCAGAATCTGCTCGACTCCATCCACCGCTTGACCCAGCTCTATGACCTGGAGAAATCGCTCAACGAGACGCTCGATTTCGAGCCGCTGCTGGAACTGATTCCGGTCAAGGTAGCTGCGATGCTGCCTTGCCAGGCCATTCACCTATGGATGTTCGATGGCGGCAAGCTACGCCTGGTTTCCGCATGGGGAGAGGATGCAACCGCCGAAGTAGGCGCCACGGAGGATGCCGGCGAAGGCTATATCGGGGATATGGCGGAAGAGGGTACGCCGTTGTTGATCAACGACCCCGAAGACCCCCGGTTGGCAACCCGCAACCAACGTGCCGCTGGGGGCCCGCCGGTCACCGATGTGCTCCTGGTGCCGCTCATCGAGCACGCACAGGATGGCGGCGAGAGCGAGTTGGGCGTGCTCGAGGCCATCAACAAGGCGGGTGGTGCGGGCTTCAACGGATGACGACCTGTTCTTCATGAACAGCATGTCGGAGACGGTGAGCAGCGCGCTCAAGAACGCCAGCCTGATGCATGCCGAGCGCAAGCTGGAGATTCTCGAAGCCCTGGTTCATGTCAGCTCCGAGATCACTTCCACGCTTCGGCTCGAGCGCCTGCTGCAAATTATTGTCAACAGCCCGCAATCGGTGTTGCCTTTCGAGCGTTGTTCGATTGCGCTCGACAATCGTGGCCGGCTGCAATTGAAGGCTGTTTCCGGGATGGCCAATATTCCGGCCGGCGACGTCCAAGTGGAGCAGCTGCGCGAACTGCTGCAATGGCTCTCCACCTATGATCGCCAGTTGTTAGTCCGCCAACACGAGGAGGAACCAGAGGCCGAAGATGCCCAGGTCCGCGCCGTAATCGGCAAGCACTTCGAATCCAGCGACTATCGCGCCCTCTTTGCCCTCCCGCTGGCCGATGACCAGGGACGTGTGGGGCTGCTGCTTTATGAGAGCAGCGCCCCGGATTTTCTCGAGGTGTCGCACATCGAGATGATCAAGGTCCTGGCCGGGCAAACCACGGTAGCCATCCGCAATGCGCTGCTCTACCGGGAAGTGCCGCTCATCGGCTTGCTTGAGCCATTGGTGCAACGAAAACAGGCGTTTTTGCGGAGCGACCGAAAGCGGCAAGGAGTGATCCTGGGCACCGTGGCGGCGGTGATCCTGTTGCTCATCTTCTGCCCCCTGCCGCTGCGCATCAGCGGCACAGCCGTGGTGGCTCCGCAATCCGTCGCCACCCTCGCCGCCCCGGTCGAGGGAACAATCGCGAACGTGTACGCCCGGGAGGGCCAGCACGTGAGCCGTGGTGAAGTTTTGGCAACCATGGACGACTGGGCTTGGCGAAACCAGCTGACCTCGGCGCAGGCCAAATACGAGGCAGCCATGCTGGCCATGCAAGGCGATTTGGCCCGGCATTCCGCACAAGCAGGGGAAGACAGGACCCAGGCCGACTACCTACAGGCGGAAATGGAGCGGACACGGTTACGTATCGCCAATGCACAACTTCGTTCCCCCATCGACGGCATCGTAGTGACGCCCGATCTGCAGAACGCGGCGGGCGAACACCTCGATGCCGGCGCAACCTTCGCCCAGGTACTCGATTTGGCCAGCGCGAGAATCAACATCGCCGTGAACCAGGAAGATGCCAACCTGGTGCGGGGAGGCCAGAGGGCCGCCATCAAACTGAATAGCTTTCCCGCGCAGACCCTGCGCGGCCAAGTCTTCAGCATCAGCCCCGAAGCCCAGCCCAGCGGTGATGACCGTGTTTTTTACGCCCACGTGCTGGTGCCGAACGAAAGCGCAGAACTGCGCACCGGCATGGATGGCCGGGCCAAGATCTCCGCCGGATTTAGACCCGCCGGGTTTGTTTTATTGCGGGCGCCGGCATTATGGCTCTGGAAACAGCTTTGGGGTTGGATCGGTTGGTAATCATTCCGCGAAATGGTGTTAAAGGTAACCGTAGCACTTGCCAATGGATCGCGGCCGCAGCGCTATGCTGCATGGGCGGATTTGGTCTCGCAGGATGCAGGCAGGGACCTGCGGCCTCCCAGCCCGTTGTGGCCTCATCGCCATCATCCGGTTCGGCTGCGGGGCCCTTGGCGGCCGCATCATCGCCATTCGCGGGCGCATCCGCCTTCCTGACCGGGCCAGACGCGTCTCCCCATCCCACCGGCCCGGCAACCGGCGACGCGCACAACTTTACGACAGTCGGCCCACTAGTCGTGGAACAACAGGCCGACGTCGTGGCCGAACGCGACGGGCGCGTAACCTCGGTCAATGTTGAGATTAGCGATCACGTCCGTAAGGGAGAGGTGCTGGCGCTACTGGACGATCGCGCGCTGCAGGCAACGCGCGCAGAGAAGGCAGCCAGGATCGATTCCCTGCGCGCCCAGGTACAGTCCTGGGAGGCCGAGCAAAGGAGCAACGAAGCCGACCTGCGCCGAGCCGATGCTATGCGGGCGGAGAAAATACTCGATGATGAGGATTGGGAGCATGTGCAATATAAGCTCACCGAAACCAAGTCCCAGGTGGCCCGCTACAAGGCTGATGAACTTGCCGCCGAAGCCGAGTTGCATGCCGCGGACGTCGAACTGAGCCAATCCCGCATCACGGCTCCCTTCGATGGCGTGGTAGGCCGCCGCTCCGTGCATGACGCGCAGGCGGTGAAAAAGGGCGACGCCCTCTTCTGGATCACGGCGCAGGCGCCACTGCGCATTCTTTTCACCGTGCCTGAGTCTGCCATGGCCGCTTTCCCTCGCGGCGCAAGACTTGAGCTCACCACTACGGACTACCCGCATCTGAAACAGCCGGCGGTCGTGTTCCGCGTGAGCCCCGTCGTCGATCCGGCGAGCGGTAGTATCGAGGTCATTGGCAGCCTGGAAAAACCGTCCCCGTTGTTGAAGCCGGGCATGTCCATGCAGGTCAAGCTGAGCCCGCGATGAACCTGAGTGAGGCACTCGACGCAGCGCTCCCCGAGATACCCCGCAACCGGCTCTCGCGCAAGAATCCTCCACGTATCGATCCCGACCTCATCATCCGCGAAGATGTCACCGACGGCGAACCGATCGTCGCGGTTTACCAGCGAAGCACTGCCAATCTCATGCGTCTGAAACCGACGCAATGGCAACTCGCCCGCCTGTTCGACGGAGTGCGTACGTACGAAGACATTGCAGCCGCCTTCGAGGCAGAGACGGGAATCCCAGTTTCTGCCGATGAGGCGCGGACCTTTGCCGAGAACATGGATGAAAGCAGCTTCTGGTATAAGGATCCGCAGGAAAAAAACATTGCCATGAATGAAAAGCTCGCGGCGCAACGCAGCCGTCGCGTGCAGAGCGGTTCAAGCTTCAATGTGGCGCACATCTCCTTTTCGGCCTGGGATCCGGACAAGTACTTACCCGGCTCGATCAGAAAATTGGCAAGTACGTCTATAACCGCTGGATGGTCGTGGCCGCCGTGTTGCTGTTTGTCTTTGAAGTCGTGGTGTTCATCGCAAAATGGAATGTTCTCGGCCCAGATATACCGGCCTATTACGACTTCGCGAACAAGACCGCCTCCGATCTGGTGCAGTTCTGGGTGCTGCTCATGGTGATCGGTTTCGTTCATGAGAGTGCTCATGGGCTCACCTGTAAGCACTACGGCGGGGAAGTCCATAGCATGGGCCTGATGTTCCTCTACCTGACCCCCGCGTTTTACGTAGACGTCACCGAATCCTGGGTCTCGGCCAGCCGGCTGCAACGGATGGCCACGATTCTCGCCGGAATTTGGATCGAGATGATCGTTTGCGGTGTGGCGACCATCGTATGGACCAGTACCCTCCCGGGGGAGTGGATCCATGACTTCTCCTACAAGCTCATTCTTCTCACCGGGCTGGCGGTGGTGGCCATCAATTTCAATCCACTGATCAAGCTGGATGGGTATTACTTTTTCGCGGAATGGCTGGGCATCCCGGATCTCAAAGAGCGCTCCACCGCATTTCTCGTCGGCTCGGTACAGCGCCATATTTTTCGTATCCCGGTGGACGTTCCTACCGTGGCGCGACGGCGGGTGCCGCTCTTCGTGCTGTACGCGCTGATCTCCGGCGCTTATAGCTACCTGCTGCTTTTGTTGTTTGTGCGCTTCAGCTACAACGTCTTGTCCAACTGGTTTGCCGAGCTCGCCCTGGTGCCGGCGGCCTTGCTGGCATTCGTTATCTTCCGCTCGCGGCTGCGTGGGTTGCAGACCTTCGCTTTGAATTTCTACCACGCCCGGGTGGCCGACGGCTCCTTCCGGCCCACGCCCTTGCGCGTAGCGCTTGGGATCGTCTTACTCGCCTTGTTTTTTGTCCCAATCATGCGCGATCGCGAGAATGCCTACTTCGTCATCGAGCCGTGGGAGACCCACCAGGTGCATGCCGGCATTCCAGGCAAAGTGCTCGCGGTGTATGTGAAAGAAGGGGATGCAGTGCATAGCGGGCAGGTGCTGGCCAGGCTGCAGAGTTTGAGCGAGGCCAGCGCCAGCGAGCAAGCTGCAGCACAGGTGGCTTCCTCGCAAGCCGATGTCTTCCAAGCAGAGCTGCAGCATTCCGGGCTGGGGGAAGCGCTGGTGGAGCAGCGAGCAGCGCGGCGGAGTAGCGCAATCGCGAGCGAAGAAGGGGCGCAGCTTGCGGTTGCGGCGCCAGTCGGCGGCGTGGTCACCACCCGTGATCCCGAGAGCCTCTTGAATAGGGACGTGGCTACAGGCCAGGCACTGCTGACCATTGTCGATCCATCGCGACTCGTGGCACGACTATTCGTCCCCCTTTCGGAGATGGAACGGGTGCGCGCCGGAGATCCAGTCTCCCTTCAGATCCCCTTTGAGTTTTCAGAGGTTCGCGGCCGCCTGGGTGCGATGGAGAGCTCGGCGGTTCCCCTGCCCCCCGGTCTCATGGCCGGGCAACAATATAGGGGTTTGGAGCTGCCCACGTTCTATACCACCCGCATGCCGCTCAACGAAATGGGTGCGCACATAGAACCCGGCATGAGTGGTGAGGCCAAAATATTTGGCCGGCGCCGTAGCCTCGCAGCACGGATCGTCACTGCAGCCGGCAACCTGTTGCGCGCACACTTCTGGTAAACGCCAAAAAGCGACAACAGCCAGAGGCTCTTGTCGCTTTTTCCCAACGCAGATTGGCCCTGGCTCCCAGCTACCTGAGAAACGTTAGCCTGGCCGTGGAAAGCTTGGCGGTGGCCACCTTGGTCACCGCCAACTTTTTGGCTTCAGCCGATTTCGCTGGCTCTACGGCCCTGGTCCTACGCTTCTTATCGCTAGCGCCGTCAGCTTTCGACTTTCCTGCGGCGGGACCTATCAGCGATTTTTTGTTGATAACCATATGCGTTTACCGATCATGACAAGAACTCGCCCCGTCATGAGTAACTCCACGCCAACCGCCGGCTCTGGGGATCCGAACGGCACGGCAAGCGGCGACTACAGTTGTCCGTTACCGATCTTCCGGGCGGCAACAACCTTGCTCGCTACGGGCTTGCTGGTGTCAACCTTCGACTTGGTGGAGCTGCTCTTGGTTGTCGGGGCTGCCTTCTTGATCGATTTCTTTTCCATCGCCATTGTGGTTTCTCCAGTTTTAATTGAACTGCTTTACGCATTGCCCTATTGCAAGCAGAGCGCCAATCTTGCGACCAGACTTCAGATTTCTTTAAATTGCTGAAAACACTGGGCCAGCGAAAATTGTCTTCGGCAATCCACGTGTCCGGTGGGCGTGCGCCCGCCGGCCTATGGGTTAAATTTTTAACCCCACTTGGGTTAAAAATTAACTTAAAGAGAATACTTGCGGCAGAGATACTTCATTCGCTGGGAATCAAGTTGCAGCAATCGCGCAGCGGCAGCCTTGCTGCCATTCGAGCGGCGCAGCGCTGTGGCCAGTAGCGCCACTTCCAGCTGCCGTATCTCGTCATCGAAGCGCACGCCTTCTGGTGGAATCAGAATCGCCTCATTGGCGGTAACGCTGTGCGCCAGCAACTGCTGCGGAAGATGCTCGAGTCCGATGCTGGCGCCCGGGACCATAATGACCAACCGCTGGATCAGATTTTCCAGCTCGCGCACATTGCCAGGCCAGGCATGCTCTTCCAGCGCCGCCAAGGCGTCCGGCGTCAGGCGCTTCTGCTCGAGGCCGTTGGCCAGCAAGTGTACGCGCAGGAAGTAGTCGACAAGGATAGCGATATCTCCAGCTCGTTCGCGCAGGGGCGGCAGATGGATAGGCACCACGTGAATGCGGTAATAAAGGTCTTCGCGGAACTTTCCGTGCCGCGCCATCTCTTCCAGCGGCTCGTTGGTGGCACAAATCAGGCGGAAATCGATCTTCCGCCCTTGCCGTCCCCCCAAGCGCTGCACCTGCCGGTCCTCGAGCACACGCAGCAACTTGGTCTGCAGCGGCAGAGTAAGAGTAGCGATCTCATCGAGAAAGAGCGTGCCCCCATCCGCCAGCTCAAATTGCCCTGGCTTGGACTCGCTGGCGCCGGTAAAAGCGCCCTTCTCGTGACCGAAGAGTTCTGACTCGATGAGGTTCTCGGGCAAGGCCGCGCAGTTCAGACTGATGAAAGGCTTGTTCCTCCGGCTGCTGAGGGCAACGATGGCGCGGGCTACCAGCTCTTTGCCGGTGCCGCTCTCTCCGCGCACGATCACGTTGATGCGGCTATCGGCCACCTGCGAGATCGCGTCGTACACGCGGCGCATGGCTTCGCTCGCTCCCACCAGGTCGTGAAACTTGCTGCGCTCCAGCACCTGCTGCTGCATGCGCACCCGTTCCATCTCCTCGGTGCGTTCTTCGAGCGTGGTCTTGAGCACCACGCGCAGTTCAGAAAGATCGATAGGACTATGGAAGTGGACGTCGCTGCCCGCTTCCGTGGCCTGTTTCTCGACGGCGCGGGCGCGGGAACGGCTGAGCGAGATCAGGACCAGGCCACGTTCCAGGATGCGCAGCTCTTGCAGCACACGAATGCCCGCATGGGCATCTTCGCCCTGAGTGTCGATATCGACCATTACCACCTGGGCCCGGTGTTCGCGAACCCAAATGGCGGCATCGCCGTAGTGATTGCGGTGAGCTACCTGGTACCAAGGCGTCAACTCCGGCTCGATTCCACTGAGGAACTCCTCATCCGCGGTGATCAAGCAGACTACGGGTAGAGTCTCATCCGCCAAGCCGGTCGAGCGATGCAGGTTGGGCATGTACCAGTTCATTCTACGGAGCAGCCCAGGAAAAGAAAGAGCGGCCCTCCCCCGCGTTCATGGTTCCCACACCTGCTGCAGAAAGAGGTACCGGTCGCGATGCGGATCCGGCGCCGCTCCAGGATCCGCGCTTAGCCGCATTACCTGCCAGTTGCCCGCCGCATCGTACGCCGGCCAATGGGGCGCTCCGGCACCGTTTGGATCGCCAGACTTGGCAAAATTGGTCCAGAAGGTCTGCATCAAATCGGAGAGCTTGTAGTCTTCCGGCGTGAACTTCGCACCCTTGCGCGAATCAAGATTGCCGAAGACATACTCAATTTCATCGGAGTGGAAAGCTCCGTCAGCGGCGGCGTGGAAGGGGTCTCCCGGCGAGGGCTGCGCGAACAAGTAGCGATAGACTGTGGCGCCCCCGGTCTTTACCTGCGCCTCAAGCCAGGCCCAAGTGGAATACACCAGGAAGCGGTCGCCGGCAAAATCCTCCGCTGCGCGCAAGGCCTCAGGATCGTCGGTGGCGTGGTACACCTTGAGGAATTCGTCTGCCCGCGGGCCGAATTCCTTGACCGCCGTGGCTCTCAGACCCTCCACGGTACCCCGTTCCGGATGCTTCAGTACATCCCCGCTGTCCTCGTCCCGGTTCCAACCGGCAAGCAAGGGCACATGGGCTTGATTGCCGGCGGCAAAGATCGCCGCAACGCTTTGGGGCAGGAAGTAGCCATCCGTATCGGGCTCAAAAGGAGATTTGCCCATACCCTTCCGGGTCGCCAACTTCAGGATCTCGTCGCTGCTCTCCGCCCGCAGCGCCGCCAGGCTGCTGTCGCTGCCGGCGCGGTGGAGATAGTCCTCGGTCGCCTTCTCAGATTCCTCCAAAGGCGGAAAAGCCAGCTCCTTACTGGCAAACGCGCCGCCGCTTTCTCCGATGGCATGGGCAAACAGGCCCTTAGCCAGCGGCGATGCCATCTGCGCGCTGACAGCAAAGGAACCTGCCGATTCGCCGAAGATGGTTATATTGTCCGGGTCCCCACCAAAGGCCTTGATGTTGCGCCTCACCCACTGCATGGCAGCCAATTCATCCATCAGTCCATAATTGCCGGCGGCGTGGTGCGGATCTGCGGCAGCCAATTCGTGAGTCGCGAAAAATCCGAAGATTCCCAGCCGGTAATTCATGGTGATCACCACCACCCCTTTGCCGGTGAGGTGTTCGCCATCCTGACGAGGCTCCGAGGTGCCGCCACCGGTAAAGCCACCGCCAAAAATCCAGAGCATGACCGGCAACTTGCCCTTGGCTTTGGCAGCCGGGGTCCACACATTGAGGGTGAGGCAGTCCTCGCTCTCACCCGGATCGCGGAAGACCATGTCGTCATAACGCTCCTGCTGGAAACACCGCGAACCGAAGCTTGTGCTCTGCCGCACGCCCTGCCATTTGGTCGCTGGTTGCGGCGGCTTCCAGCGCAGCGGGCCGATAGGCGGCGCCGCATACGGGATGCCCAAAAAGTCGTGCGCCTGCCCGTCCGCGCTCATCTTCCCCTGTACCTTGCCCTGCTCTGTCTTGACCACCAATGGGTTATCCGCGTGAGCCGGTAAGGAGAAGGCAACCACCCCCAATGCGGCGCAAAGATTCATCGACAAAAACCTGTTGAACATGCGCCCTAATCTACCAGATCACCGAGGCTTCGTTGCTTGCCACACCAGCGCTGCTACACTCACAATCGGATGCAACCATGTCTCTGTCTTTGATCGTAATTAGCGTGGCGTATCTGCTGGGTTCCATCCCATTCGGATTCCTCCTGGTGCTGTTAGTAAATAAGGAGGACATCCGCGCCAAGGGCAGCGGCAATATTGGCGCCACGAATGTGCTTCGCTCAGGCGCGAAGGGATTGGGAATCCTGACCTTTTTCCTTGACGGCGCCAAAGGTTACGCCGCAGTGGTAGTGGCAAATTTCCTGGGTCGCAACCAGGGAGCGGCAACCATCAATAATCTTGCCATCCTGGCCGGACTGTTTGTGATTCTCGGTCACATGTTTCCCGTCTGGCTGCGCTTCAAGGGCGGCAAAGGCGTGGCCACTGCCTTCGGGGTCTTCCTGGCGCTTTGCTGGCTGGCGGCGCTCTCCGCGCTCGGACTCTGGATTGCCATCGTGGTCCTGACGCGTTACGTCTCCCTGGCATCGATCCTGGCGGCGGCTGTGCTTCCCTTCCTGACCCTCTGGCTCTCACCGGGCAAATACGGCTACGCCACCGGGGCAGTTGTTTTCGTTTGCTGCTGGAGCGTCATCGTGAAGCACCGCCAAAACATCCAGCGCCTGGTGCAAGGCACGGAGCATGGCTTCGGCGCGTCGAGGAAGACCGGAGCATGAGCCGTATCGCCATTGTAGGCAGCGGCTCCTGGGGAACCGCTCTCGCCCTGAGCCTCGCTCGCCGAGGCGACCACTCCATCTCCCTGTGGTCTCATTCCTCAGTCGTGGGCAGCTACCTTCCCGGGTTTCTAATCCCTCCGCAGGTGGAGCCGGTGACAAACCTGGCCGACGCCGTGGTGGGCGCGGAAATTGTCATCAGTGCGGTGCCGTCGCAATATGTGCGTGCGATCTATCTGGCCATGGCGCCCTTTCTTGCTCCTGGACAAATCATCGTCAGCGCAACCAAGGGAATCGAGGACCAGACCTTTCTCCGCATGACGCAAGTCATCGAGCAGGTGCTGGCCGATCGAAGTCATGGTGGCAGCCTGCCCTGCGGTGCTTTAAGCGGACCGTCATTCGCGCAGGAGGTGGCATCGGGAGACCCTACAGCAATCACCCTCGCTTTCGCGGATAGCCGACTCGCCGGCCGGCTTCAGGAGGAACTAAGTGCGCCCGCACTGCGGCTCTACACCAACGACGACGTGATCGGCGTGGAGTTGGGGGGTGCACTCAAGAACGTCATTGCCATTGCCGCCGGCATCGCCTCCGGGCTGGGACTGGGGCACAACAGCGCTGCGGCCATCATTACGCGCGGAGTGGCAGAGATCACGCGCCTGGCGGTCGCCTGCGGGGGGCGCAGGGAGACCCTTGCCGGCCTTTCCGGCTTGGGTGATTTGGTGCTTACCTGCACGGGTCCGCTTTCCCGTAACCGCTCGGTCGGGGTTGAACTCGGCCGCGGGTATAAGCTTCCCGCGATTTTGGCGCAGCTGCAGGGCAAGGTCGCCGAAGGCATACGGACCACCTCCGCGGCGCTGGGACTGGCCAAAGCCCACAGCGTGGAAATGCCTATCACGGAGCAGATGGCAGCCATTCTCGAGCACGGCAAGTCGCCCCAGGACGCGATCCGCGAACTAATGGCTCGCCCGGGCCGCGATGAATAGGAAGCACTAACTTGTGGGGTCCCCCCCGTCGTCGTTCACGGTCTCTCTAGCCTAGTACACTCAACTTATGCCGTATCGAGATGCCTTGTGATTCAGACGCTTTTTGGCAGCCTGGAAGAACCCGAAAAAAAGAGCATATTCGGTCGCATGAAGGAGGCCGTTTCGCGCACCCGCGAGACCCTGGCCGACCGAATCGAAGACATCGTCGCCCTGACCCACGAGGTCGATGAAGCCGCCCTGGAAGAACTGGAGATGAGTCTCGTGGCCTCGGATCTGGGGATCGGAACCTCCACCGAGATCATCGAGGCCCTGCGCGTCCGGGTGAAACGGCACGAAATCCGAAACGGCGCAGAGCTGAAGGAGCTACTGAAGCAGGAGATCCAATCCATCCTGGACGCCCGGGAAGAAGAGGACTTCTTCAAGCCCAAATACACAGCCCCGCCCAGGGTCATCATGATGGTGGGCGTGAACGGCACCGGCAAAACGACGACGACGGGGAAGCTGGCATCTTATTACCGCCGCCAGGGCAAGACCGTTTTGCTGGCGGCTGCCGACACCTTCCGTGCCGCGGCCATCGAGCAGCTTGAGGTGTGGGGGCAGCGCACCGGCGTGGAAATGATCAAGACCAAACAGGGCGGAGATCCCTCGGCTGTCCTGTTCGATGGCATGCGGGCAGCCCAAGCGCGGGCCATCGATGTCCTCATCGTCGATACGGCCGGCAGATTGCACACCAAAGACAACCTGATGGCGGAGCTGAGCAAGATGCGGAGAACCGCCCAGCGGATCATACCAAGCGCCCCACACGATGTCCTGCTGGTGATGGATGCGACCACGGGGCAGAATGGCCTGCAGCAGGCCAGGCTCTTTACCGAATCGGCGGGCGTCACCGGCATCGTGCTCACCAAACTCGACGGCACAGCCAAAGGCGGCATTGCCGTCGCGATAGCGCGCGAACTCAAGGTCCCTGTCCGTTACGTCGGCGTGGGCGAGAAGTTGGAAGACCTTTTACCATTTGACAGCAAGGCATTTGTAGAATCCTTGCTCGGTGACTAGAACGATGCCGGAAATTGACGAGCAGTGGATGGAGCGCGCATTACAGCAAGCGGAGCGGTCGGTCGGCCTCGCCTCTCCCAACCCGGCCGTCGGCTGCGTGTTAGTTCGGGGCGACGAGCTCGTAGGCGAAGGCTTTCACGAATTTGACCGGCGCGACCACGCTGAGGTGGTGGCCCTTAAGCAGGCAGGCCCTCAGGCCCACGGCGCGACTGCCTACGTGACTCTGGAACCTTGCAGTCACCAGGGAAGAACCGGACCCTGTGCGGACGCTCTGATAGCGGCGGGCGTTAAGCGGGTGGTGGTGGCCACCGTCGACCCTAATCCTCAGGTTAACGGAAAAGGCATGGCGCGCTTGCGCGAGGCCGGGGTGCAGGTCAGCAGCGGTGTGCTGCAGGAACAGGCCCGCAGGCTGAACGACGGCTACGCAAAGTTCATCACCGCCTTTCTTCCTTACGTCACTATGAAAGTTGCCGCTACTCTCGATGGCCGCATCGCGCCGGCGCATCGCGAAGCCCGTGGCTCATTTCTGGATCAGCGGGAGCGAAGCGCGGGCCGAAGTGCATCGTATGCGCCACGCCGCGGATGCACTGATCGCCGGGGTGGGAACGATCCTCGCCGATGATCCTCTGCTGACCGATCGCAGCGAACTGCCGCGGCGACGGCCGCTGCAGCGGATCGTGTTGGATTCGAAGTCTGCGCACCCCGCTGGACTCTCAGTTGGTCAAAACCGCTTACCAGGACGTGCTCATTTTTTTCAGCCATGCCGAGCGAGGCGGCGCAAAAGGCGCTCGAAGCTCGCGGCGTTCGCCTGCAGCAGATCGCCGCAACGGGCCCGCGCATCTCTTTGCAGGAAGCACTGGTGCGGCTGGCGGAGATGCAGATCACCAACGTGCTGCTCGAAGGCGGTGCCGAGGTCTATACGTCTGCTCTCAATCAGGGCCTGGTGGATAAACTCACGTTGTTTTACGCGCCCCACATTTCTCGGCAAGGCTGCAGTCCCGATGCTTGGCGCGATCGACGGACTCCCTCGAATTCAGGACTATTCGCTGAAGCAGTTTGGCCAGGATTTCGCGTTAGAAGCCTGTCTACACGATCCCTGGTCCGAAGTGATCTAATCAAAGTCGACATGTTTACCGGACTCATAGAAACCACAGGCACCGTCCTCGCCGTCGAGCAGCGCGAGGGTTCGAGACGGATCGCCATCGCCGCGCCCATCGGAGATAGCGTTACGCTGCGAACCGGCGACAGCATCGCGGTCAGCGGCGTGTGCCTGACCGCGCTCGATATCGAGCCCGGCCGCTTCCACGCCGACCTGGCGGCGGAAACGGTCGCCCGCACTTCCCTTTCCCTGCTCGCGCCGGGATCCACGGTAAATCTGGAGCTGCCGACACCGGCGGGCGCTCCGCTCGGCGGCCACGTGGTGCAAGGCCATGTCGACGGCACGGGCACACTGTTAAGCCTCGAACCGGTCGATGCGCACGCCGATCCCGGCACTTGCCGATTGGTGGCTTCGGGTTGCCGTCCCCGCCCGCTAAGCCCCTACATGGTAGAGAAGGGCTCGATCGCGATTGAAGGCATCAGCCTGACCATCGCCCGCTGGGAACCGGGTACGGCAGAAGGTGACGTGGTCAGCGTGGCCATCATTCCTCATACCTATGCGCGCACCAATCTGCACACCCTGAAAGCCGGGCAGCCAGTCAATCTCGAGGCCGATGTGCTGATCAAGTTCATGGAGCAGCGTGCCCTTGAAACCGGGCTTCGATCTCAGCGTCGAATACCTCGATAGCCAACGGCTACTAAGAACCTCTTTTGGCCTTTTTTCCCGGCCGGTCCGCAGTGATATTATCATGGGTGCCGGGTCCTACGCGACGCAACCCCGCCAACCCCGCCAGGTCCGGAAGGAAGCAACGGTAACGGGTCAGTGCGTGCGCAGTAGGTTGCCCGGTACAAACAATCGCCCGTGACCCTGCCAGCCTATCCGCCCCTCATCGATCCGATTTGCAGATGCCTTATCTGGCACCTGCTCTGTTCATGCGCTTGAATTCCCGACAGTTTCGTTCTGGAGAAGAATATTGAGCATCGAACTGCGTCCGCGTGCACCACGGCGCGCCAAAATCAGCGCTCTGGGAACCTATGTGCCGCCGCGCATCCTTACCAATGCCGACCTGGCAAAGATGGTAGACACTTCTGACGAATGGATCATGCAGCGCCTTGGCATCCGCGAGCGCCACCTGGTCGAGCCGGGCATGGCTACCAGTGACATGGCGGTGGAAGCAGCGCGCCGCTGCCTGGCCGATCGAGGCATCATGGCCAGCGAAGTTGAGGTGATGATCGTGGCTACGGTTACGCCCGACATGCTTTTTCCCGCGACCGCCTGCCTGGTGCAGGACAAGCTCGGCGCCCACGGCGCGTGGGGCTTCGACCTTTCCGCCGCGTGCTCCGGTTTTCTTTATGCCCTGCAGGTGGGAGCCAAGCTGGTCGAGTCCGGCGCTCAATCCAAGGTCCTGGTGATCGGGGCGGACACGATGTCGTCCATCATCGACTACACCGACCGCACCACTTGCGTCATATTTGGCGATGGAGCCGGCGCGGTGCTGGTCGAACCCGCCGAAGAGGGCGAAATCGGGCTGATCGACTTTTGTCATGAGATTGACGGTTCCGGGCGCCTGGCCCTGAATATGCCGGCCGGCGGCAGTCTCTGCCCGGCTTCCCCCGAAACCATCGCGGCTAGGATGCACTATGTCCACCAGGACGGCCAGGCGGTTTACAAATACGCTGTGCGCAAGATGGTGGAGACAACCACCAAGTTGCTGCACGCCAACAACATCAGTGCGAGCGACCTGGGCTGCTTTATCCCCCATCAAGCCAACAAGCGCATCATTGTCTCTACCGCGGAGCGCCTGGGCCTGCCGCTGGACCGGGTGATCATCAATATCGATCGCTTCGGCAATACCACCGCCGCCACCATCCCATTGGCCATGCAGACGGCGCTGGACGAACATCGTCTGAACCGCGAAAGCCTGGTATTGCTGGCATCTGTAGGCGCTGGCTTTACCGTAGGCGCCTGCCTCCTCCGCTGGGAGATGTAGCCTGGGAGACTTTATTCCAGCAAATGAACGACGGGTGGGCCCCATATCTCGCTCGTTTTTCGCGAGATGTGGAAGACCACTGCCCCTAACACATAACTCTTGATTCGCAATTAACGCTGATGGGCTGAGATTCGTGGCATCCCACATCTCGCGAAAAAGCGAGATGTGGGCACCCGTCGTTCATTTGCTGAGAGAGAGCTTTCAAACTGGGCCGGTGTCAGTTTGCACTGAGCGTAGCGGCCTGCGGCTCTGCTGCTCTGCTCCCCTCGCGGCGAAACTTCCAGACCCCGTACAAGATTGCCGCCACCACCAAGCCCAGATACACCCACATCAGGGTGGTGCTCCAGCCGGCGAGGTAGTGGCGAAACGCACGAACCATCGCCCTGCCATAGGTGGCGGCCAGCCAGGCCACCAGTGCATAACGAAACGTCCTCGCCAGGCCGAAGGAAAGCAAAAACTTTCTCCGCGAGACCCCCAGAGCGCCGGCGGCCAGCAAGAAGGGCATCAAGCGGAAAAGGCGGCGGAAGCAAGGCCGAAATGGTGACGGCCAGCGTGCCTTTGCTTCTCCACCCAGCCGGTCAACCGGCGCGCAAATCGCTTGGGCATATAGCGATGGAGCGCTGCTTCTCCGCCTTTGGCGCCCGTGCCCCAGGTCAAATAGCCGCCCAGGATCGAACCCACCGACGCCGCAATGGCCGCCAAAACCGGCTCCGCCCGGTGGGCCACCAGCAAGATCAACAGCAGATCCGTGCTTCCCGGCACCGGCAGCGGAATGATCGAGGAATCGATCACCGAAACCACAAAAAGCCCCAGGGTGCCGAAACCCATGAGCCAGTGCAGTCCGTGCGCGCTGTGGGCGGCCTTGGCGGACTTCACGGCCTGCGCTGCGCCGCATGTTTGCTGGCTTGCTGGATCATGCCCATTGGACGCAGATCGAGGATGCGCGACGCAATCTCAATTAAATCATGCTACAAAGCAGCGGCGGTGCAGGCGGAAGCGCGCCACACTCGGCCGCAAGCCGGTAGAAAGCATCGAGTCCGCGCAGGCAAGCCTCATCCAATATGTAGTGAATATTGTTGGTCAGATAGAAACGAATGGTTTCGCGCGGCACCGCGATGCGGGTGGACCACTCCTCGGCCAGATCTTCCATATGCTCGAGCCCATGGTCCCGCGAGGCCTGCAGATCCTCTACCAGCTTCGGCGGCACTGATCCGGTCTCTTCCAAGGCGCCGGCGCGCACCGCCCAGAAGGCGGAAACCCAGGGCAGTCCGGTGAAGCCATGCCACTCGTGGGCCAAGTCAAGGTAGAGCAGCTGTTCGCCCGTCCGCTGCAGGCGCGGGCATCCTTATCCTTCGAGCGCCAGCAGGGCCGGGTCGCCGATCAGCAACGCCGCGTCGGCAACCGCGAGCATGGATTCAAGATCGGGGCGTGGGGAATAAACTCCGCCGGAACCTTCCAGAAGATCTCGAACAGGATGCGGGTATAGGCGTAGGAGGTGCGTGAAGAAGTGTCGGCCGCGACCGTTCGCACTCCGTCGACTCCCTGCTGCGCACGAACCACCAAAATAATCGAGCGCACCCGATCGAGCGAAGCGACGGTGCAGCCGGGCACGATCAACAGCGAAGGCGTGGTGGCGTGGGCCGCGACCGGAACCAGGCCGATATCCGCCTCGCCTGCGGCCAGTTCCGCCGCGCAACCCGAAGGCGTGGTGTACCCGATCTGGTAGCGCAGACGCAGCTCGCTGCGCTCGGGCTCGTGCTCGAAGTCCCACATTAAAGGAGCAGGATTGAGGAAGTGGATCGCCGCCATACGAATGCGGCGCTTGAGTGGACGGGTCACTCATTAGTGTACCTTGGCAGTCAGCGATGAATGGCTCCGACCAAAACGCAACCGCGTCGGAGAGCGGCTCGCCTGGGTTGCGCTCACGCTTACCCCCGGCCTGGGACCGAAGCGAATCCTGAAAGCCGCGCAGACCTTGCCCCGAGTTCGCGCCTCTTTCGACTTTCCCTGACGGAACTCGAGTCGCTCAATTTTCCCGCGCCCTCGGCCCAGTTTTTTTTCACCGGCAAGGCGCGCACCGAGGCGGAGCGGGAGTGGTACGCGTGGGCGAACAGAAAGGAGCGATTCTCACCTACGAGGATGAGGAGTACCCCGAGCGGCTGCGGGAGATCTTCGATCCTCCGCCGGTGCTCTGGGTGCTGGGCGACGTGAAGCTTTTGGCGCGTCCCTCGATCGCCATCGTGGGCACCCGTCACCCTACGCCGTATGGCACGGGCATGGCGGAAATTCTGGCCCGCGACCTGGCCAGCCACAGGATGGTGGTCCTGAGCGGCATGGCGCGCGGCATCGACACCGCGGCCCACAAGGGTGCGCTGGCGGCACAGCGGCAGCACCGTCGCCGTCTGGGGTACCGGGATCGACGTGATCTATCCTAAAGAAAATAAATCTCTGGCCGAAAACATTCTCGTTTCTGGAGGAGCCATCGTTTCCGAATACAGGTTGGGAACTTTTCCCGCGCCGCAAAACTTTCCCAAGCGCAATCGCATCTTGAGTGGCATGAGCGTCGGCGTGCTGGTAGTGGAGGCGGGGGAGAACAGCGGCACCCGCGTGACCGCGCGCTGCGCGCTGGAGCAGGATCGCGACGTCTACGCCGTGCCCGGGCAACGTCACCACCAAGAATGCCTGGGGCCCCAACACGTTGATTAAACAGGGCGCTAAGCTGGTTGCGACATGGGAGGATGTGTGGCAGGAACTGCCCACCCAGGTACGCCTGCAACTGGAGGGCGAACTAGGTTTTGCATCGTCACCGGGGCAAGCTGCATCGATTGTGGAAGAACTTCCGCTGCAGGAGCCGGAGAAGGTTGTGCTGAACGCGCTGCGTCACGACGAAGCCGTGCAGCTGGATGAGCTGATGGAAATGCTGGAGTCCAAACTGACTTCGTCCGAGATCTTCACCGCCTTGTTCGAACTCGAGCTGGCCAGCCGGATAAAGCAACTTCCCGGCAAGAACTACGTCAGACGAATGTAGCTTCCGCGCCATCTGCACCATAAGTTGCAGACGCGGAAGTTGCACACAGGGCAGGAGAAAGCACGCTTAAAGGCAGGCTGCGGAGGCTCCCGCCGCGATGCGGATCACGATAAGTAAATAACCCTGAACCTTCCAGGTGGTACAGTCAGTCCCATTGGAAGAGAGTTTTTGCACGGTATGTTCAGTCCGTACGAAGTAGTCATCGGGTTTAAGGAACGAAATGAGTAAATCACTAGTGATCGTCGAATCGCCTGCCAAGGCAAAGACGATCAGCAAATATCTCGGAAAAGACTTCACCGTCGAAGCTTCCGTCGGCCACATTAAAGATCTGCCCAAGAACAAGATCGGGGTGGATCTGAGCGACGGCAGTTTTGCGCCCGAACTGATCGTCATCCCGGGAAAAGAAAAGGTCGTCGACCGGCTGAAGAAGCTGGCCAAGGCGGCGACCACTATTTATCTGGCGCCTGACCCTGACCGCGAAGGAGAAGCGATCGCAGCGCATCTCGAAGATGAGCTGCGCGGCCTGTCCAAGGGCAACTCGATTCGCCGCGTCACCTTTAATGAAATTACCGCCAAAGGCCGTGCACGACGCCTTTGAACATACCCGGGATGTGGATCGCAACCTGGTGGATGCGCAGCAGACGCGGCGCGTCCTCGATCGCATCGTGGGCTATCAGATTTCGCCCTTGCTGTGGGATAAGGTCCGCCGCGGCTTGTCCGCAGGCCGGGTGCAGACCGTGGCTCTGCGCCTCATCGTCGAACGAGAGCGTGAGATCAAGGCATTTGTGCCGGTGGAGTATTGGACGCTCGACGCCCAGCTCACTCCGGCAAACGAAAAGACCGAGTTCACCGCGCGCTTCACCGGCATCGATGGCGAGAAAGCGGTCGTCGAGACAGTCGATGCTCCTTCCCTGCCCAACAAGCAGCAGATGGATGCGGTGGTGGCCGCGCTTGAAAAGGCCAAGTGGTCGGTACAGAACGTAGAGAAGAAGGAGCGCCGGCGCAACCCCACTGCTCCCTTCACCACCAGCAAGCTGCAGCAGGATGCTTCGCGCCAGTTGGGCTTCAGCGTACGCCGCACCATGGGTGTAGCGCAGCGTTTGTATGAAGGCATTGAGCTGGGCAGCGAAGGAGCGGTCGGCCTCATCACCTACATGCGTACCGATTCCACCCGCGTATCGCCCGATGCCATCAGCGAAGCGCGCCAGTGGATCGAGCAGAACCACGGCAAAGACTATCTCCCGGCTGCGCCCAATGCGTTCAAGAGCAAGAAGGACGCGCAGGATGCACACGAGGCGATCCGTCCGACCAGCGTCACCCATCATCCGGACGCGATCAAGCAATATCTCAGTGACGAACAGTATCGTTTGTACCGGCTCATCTGGCAGCGCTTTGTCGCCTCGCAGATGGTGCCCGCGGTCTTCGACCAGACCACGGTCGATATCGTAGCCAAGGCGGACCGCAGCTATAACTTCCGCGTCACCGGTTCGGTGATGAAGTTCGATGGTTTCCTTAAGGTCTACGAGGAAGCCAAAGAGAAGAAGGACGATGAGGACGAGGAGCTCAAGAATCGGCTACCCGCGCTCGAGAACGGACAGGCCCTGGCGTTGAACGCGCTGTTGCCGGAAGAACATTTCACCGAGCCCCGGCCGCGCTTCAACGAAGCTTCGCTGGTGAAAGAGCTGGAAGAACGCGGCATCGGGCGGCCTTCTACATACGCCACCATCATTAATACGATTCAGGAACGCGAGTACGTGCAGAAGGTGGGCACCGGCCGAGGGGCAAAGTTCGTCCCCACCGAGATTGGCTTCGTGGTCACCGATCTGCTGGTCGCCAACTTCCCTTATATCTTCGATCCGCAATACACCGCCAGGCTCGAAGAAGAGCTGGACGATATCGAAGATGGCAAGGAAGTATGGACCGACTTGCTGGGCGCCTTCTACGGGCACTTCGAAAAAGAACTCGAGCATGCCGGCAAGCACATGGAAAACATCAAGCGGATGGAAAAGCCGACGGACGAGAAGTGCGACGTCTGCGGTTCGCCGCTGGTGTTGAAGTGGGGCAAGTTCGGCAGCTTCTTCGCCTGCAGTACCTACAACAAGAAAGATCCAGCGAGCTGCACCTTCACCAAAGAGAATTTTGCCGCCAAACCGGAGATGAATGCCCAGGAAGGCGAAGAGCAGGCGGAAGAATACTGCGAAGCCTGCGGCCGGGTCATGGTGCTGAAGCGGGGACGCTTCGGTGCGTTCATGGCGTGCCCCGGTTACAGCGAGGATCCGCCCTTGCAAGACCACGCGCAAGCTGACCCAGAAACAGCAGCAGAAAGCGCCTCAGCCACTGGACGAAAATTGCCCCAAGTGCGGCTCACAGCTGGTGCTGCGCAACGGCCAGTATGGAGAATTCGTCTCCTGCAGCGGCTATCCGAAGTGCAAGTACATCAAGCAGAACATTATTGAGGGGATGAAGTGCCCCAAGTGCGGCGACGGAGACATCGCGGAGCGGAAAGCACGGCGCGGCAACCTCTTCTACGGCTGCACCAATTATCCGAAGTGCGACTTCACCTCCAACGACAAGCCAGTCCCGGAGAAATGCCCGGAATGCGGCAGCCCCTACCTGCTGGAGAAGACGCGCGCCGCCGGGGTCTACCTGGTCTGTCCCAACAACCGTAAGTCGGCCGCGGAAGACGAGGCGCCCAAGAAGAAGGGAAGAAGGGCGCGGCGGTCGAGGACCAAACCAGGTGGCCTGCAGCTACGCGCGCAAGATTGCCGAGCCGCCGCAGATGGAATCCGTCGAGGCCATGCGCTACCAAACCAAGGCTGAAGCACTTCCAGTCGCTTGAGCCCTGTCAAATTGGGTCGCATGCCGGCCTTGCCCGGAGCTTGCCATGACGCGAGGCTGGGCGTACAACTCCAGGTGCGGTTGTTTCTCCCTATTCGGTCGCATGGAGCCAGCAATGAAATTATTCGTGGTAGTTTTGGCGTTCTCGACAGTACCTGCTATGGCCGCGGATATGAGTGCCGCAAAGGTCAACGGATATATCAGCGATTCCAAGTGCGGAGCGACGCACAACGGAAGCACCCCCAATGCGGCCTGCGTGAAGAAGTGCATCGACGGCGGAGGAAAGCCGGTCTTTGTGGACGACGCCAAAAAAACGGTCTACACCATCGATGATCCCGACGCAGTTAAGGATCATTACGGGCACCACGTCGCCGTTGTGGGCAAGGTGAACGATTCTGACAAGACGATCCACATCGCCAGCGTCTCCATGCTGCCTGACCAGGGCAAGGCTAGTGGCGCGGCGGATATGCACTAGACACAACCACTAACCCTTCAACTATGCTGCGGCAGTAACTCTGAGCCTGCTCGGACACTGCCGCAACCATTCCTCGGCTTCCTGCTGGGCGATTTCGTGCGTCTAATGTTTTGTGTCCGTACCAAGCAAAGGATCGGCGCATTACCAGAGCAAGCATCCATCTGCTAAGGTGGGAGTGGGTAGGAAGGAACGCAAGAACTAACCCTGTTATGGCAAAGGCAACCTGGAACGGCAAAATTATCGCGGAGAGCGACACCACAGAGATGGTTGAGGGCAATCTCTACTTTCCGGAGAGTTCACTCAAGCGGGAATACTTCCGCCCCAGCTCGACCATCTCGACCTGTCCCTGGAAGGGGCAAGCGAGATACTACAGCCTCTTGGTGGACGGACAAGAAAATCAGGACGCCGCATGGTACTACCCGGACCCCAAGCCGGCAGCCCGCAACGTCAAGAACCATGTAGCCTTTTGGCGCGGAGTTGAAGTCGAAAAGTAGGATCCATGTCCCTGCCGGCCGAAGCGTGGCCGCGGCAGCCGTGCTCCTGAGCGTGGCCATCCTGTCTCCCGGCAGAGCGACCGGTCAGCAGGCCGCGCCATCGGCCCAGTCCAACCAAATCCCGCCCCAAGCTAGTCCGCAGAGAGACCTTGAGGTCTTGCGCCGGTTGGAAGAGGAGTATTTGCGAGCCGAGATTGAGGACGATACCGCGATCGCGGGCACGATTCTCGCCGAAGACTATGTGGGCCTGAAGCCGGACGGCTCAACCGCAACCAAGGCGGATGTCATCAACAACCTGGCTCGCCATGAGCGTCGTCGAGAGCCGTATTTGATTACGGCTACCAATATGCGCGAGCACCTCTTTGGCGATACTGCCTGCTTGACCTACACCAAGGTCTACACCAGGCCTGGAAGCCAAGCCGCCTACAGCGAGAACGTCCTCCATCTGCTCACCCGGCGGGGTGGCATCTGGCGTCTCCAACTCAGCAGTCCCCTGCCTTCCCCCAAAACGAAGTAGGACCGCAGATCGCTCCAAGCAAAGCACTTATTTGGGGAGTCACGGAAACGGTTCCCCGGGTTACTACGGGGCTCTGTTTTTGTTTTTCCGGCTCCCATCTCTGGGATAATGAACCCACTCTGGCGTTCTGAACTGGCGGCCGTTCCTGGCGAAATTCGCAGGCGGCAAGCCCCGCGTATCCCCCGATGAAGCCAATCGCACTGGCATTGACCCCGACCCGCAACCGTCGCCTGAATGAAGTTACAGGCATGGTTCTCCTTGTGGCCGCGAGCCTCCTCTTCCTTGCGTTGGCCTCCTATCACCCCACGGACCCATCCCTTAACACCGTGGCATCCTCCGCTGGTGGCCGGCAGGCGCACAACTGGACTGGGCTGATCGGCGCGACCATCAGCGATCTGCTGCTGCAATTGGAAGGAGTCGCCGCCTTCTTTGTGCCCTTGATGTTGGGTGCTCTCGGCTGGACCTGGCTGCGGTCGCGCCCGGCCGGTTCCCCAACCGCGAAGATCTCCGGTGTTTTGCTCTACCTGGTATTTGCGCCCGCGGTCTTCGGCCTGATCCCGGGCAATTTACGCTGGATGCATGCCCTGCCGATCGAAGGGCTGATCGGCCGGCTGGTGGGGGACAACCTGGTCCACTATCTCAACGTGCCCGGCGCCGCCATCGTAATTGTGAGCATGGTGGTCATTTCCCTTTACCTTTCCACCACCTTCAGCTTCAGCACGGCACAACAGTGGATCGCGGTTCGCTTCGCCTTCGCTTACGCGTGGCGCGACCGCATTCGCAACTGGTATTTGGCCTGGGCAAAGACCCGTGCAGAAAAGAATGCCGCCAGGCGCGATGCCCTGAAAGACAGCGCGCTCGTGAAGATACAGAAGGCGGCGCGCAAGGCTACAGGCAGGCAGGCGCAGCGAGCGGAAGAGGACCTCACCCCGCGCCGTGCCTCCTTTGAAGATGCGACCGCCGCCGAGGCTCCCGGCCCTCATACCCCGTCGCTCTGGAACCAGATGCCGCGAACCAGTATTCCCGATCGGGAGCCTGAGGAGTTCGAGCCTGCGTTCGATCTGCCCCACGAAGAAGAACCCGCGCCTCCCGTACGGGCACAGACTCAGCGTCCCGCGCAGGCTGCTCAAGCCATCTCAGTAAAAGGGCGGGCCGATGCGGAAGCCAAGCAGGTCACCCTCGCGCCACGATCGGTCAGCGGCTTCAGCTTGCCGCCGAGCACTCTACTCCACCGCAGCGATGAGTCGCAGATTGTACGCGAAGAGGACTTGCGCAGTCAGGCCCGGATTCTGGTCGAGAAATGCGCGGAGTTCGATGTGCGCGGCCAGGTGGTGCAAATCAATCCCGGCCCGGTGGTCACCACCTTCGAATTTCGCCCTGAAGCCGGCGTCAAGTACAGCCGTGTGACCGGCCTGGCGGAAGATCTATGCCTTGCCATGCGCGCCGAGAGCATTCTTATTGAACGCATGGCGGGAAAGAGCACCGTCGGCATCCAGGTCCCCAATCATGATCGCGAAACCATCTGGCTGCGTGACGTGATCGAAGCAGAAAACTTCACTGAAACCAAGTCCAAGCTGACGTTGGCTATGGGCAAAGATATTAACGGGCGCATCGTGACCGCCGATTTGGCGACCATGCCGCACGTGCTGATCGCCGGTTCCACGGGCAGCGGCAAATCCGTCGCTATCAATGCCATGATCATGTCCGTGCTGTACAAGGCGACCCCGCAACAGGTGCGGTTGATCCTGGTGGATCCCAAGCGCGTAGAACTGGGCATGTATGAAGGCATTCCCCATCTCTTTACGCCGATCATTACCGAGCCCAAGCTCGCGGCCAATGCCTTGCGTAATGCGGTGCGCGAAATGGAGCGGCGGTTAAAGCTGTTGGCCTCGCGCAGCGTTAGGAATATCGATCAATACAACAAGCTCTTCGATAACCAAACGCCCAGCCTGTTCGATGAAGGGGAAACGGAAGAACCGCTGCCCCACATGATCATCATCATCGATGAGCTGGCCGACTTGATGATGTTGGATAAGGCCAACGTCGAGGAAGCCATCACCCGCCTGGCACAAATGGCGCGCGCGGTTGGCATCCACCTGGTGCTGGCCACGCAGCGGCCTTCGGTCGACGTCATCACCGGCCTGATCAAGGCCAATGTGCCCACGCGGATCTCGTTCCGCCTGGCCACCAAAGTGGACTCGCGCACGATTCTTGACTCGAATGGAGCCGAGGCACTGCTGGGGCGAGGCGACATGCTGTTCCTGCCCCCTGGGACTTCGCGCTTGCAGCGGTTGCACGCCCCCTTCGTTACCGAGAAGGAGATCGCCGCCGTGGTCGGCTTCTGGAAGAATCAGGGCGAAGCGCAATACGTGCAAGGCTTCCTCGAGTCTCCCCGGGACGAGAAGGGCCGTGATCTGGATGCTGAGCCAGAGGATGGCGACGGCAACGACGAGCTATTTGAGGACGCAGTACGGTTGGTCCTGGAATTCGGCAAGGCGTCCACTTCCCTGCTACAGCGGCGTCTTCGCATAGGCTACGGCCGCGCGGCGCACTTGATCGATATGATGGAGCGCGACGGAATCGTAGGCCCAGCCGACGGCTCGAAACCCCGCGAGATTCTCAAACCACCCGACTGGCTCAATCAAGTCGAACCCGCGCTGCGCTAGCCTACGGGTTGCTGCCGGTGGAGAACTGCAGATCCCTCGGCTTCGCTCGGGATGACGAAGCTTAGCGGGGCGCCTCCCGCCGGGATCGGTTAGTGGGATTGAAAGAGCCGTGCGCTGAGCGCGAAAACTACAGGCCCTACCATCTCCATCACAACTGTGAAGGAAACCACAAGATTAGTTACTGGTGGAGGAACTGCAGTTCCACCCCACCAGCAGCACATCCCGAGGGAAATTACCCGCGCAAACGCAGCCAATCCTTTTGATAAGCGAAGCTGACCGCCAGCAACAATACTCCCAGGAACAGAAAACTAAGCACACGAAACCCCTGACTCTCGTGGCTGACGCCGTCCAAAAACACCATCACGATACTAAACGCGAGCAGGGCCAGAGCCTGCCAGCGTAGAAAGGCGCTGCGCCGCAGAAACCCCACCGTCATGAGAGCGGAACCGTAAAGCATGCACCAGGCGCTGTAGCTGAACCCAGCCGCAATGTCGCGGCGCTCCCGCTGGCCATATGCACCACAAAAATCGCGAAAGAACCCTGCCCCGCAATACCAGTAGTGGTGAATCTCCAGGCAGACGGCAACCAGAACGGTGAGACTGAAAGCAACGCTGGCAAAGCCGGCCAGATAACCCCAACTGCCAAAGACGCGTACCGGCGAAGGATGCGCCCTCAACTCCACCAGGCTGACGCCGGTTACGGCGGCAAACACTGCTGCGCCTATCAGGCTGGTGGCGAAGTGCATGTTCGCGGCAACCGCCAACGGCTTCGGCGTCGAGACGATCCAGTCCAGCAGTAGTGACCAGGCGGAAAGGGACAGCACCGCGGTGCCAAAGACGCGCATGGCCGCGTGCGAACCTGCCTTGGCCAAGGCAACCAGCACCAGCGATTCGGCCAGCCAGCAGAGGATCACCACATACCCGTGGAATTGCAATCGAATGGCCACGGTGACGAATAGTACGCCGAGACCAAGATAAGTGCGCGAGGTCGAAAGCGCGCCAGGTGCACGTGAGCATGCCGTCAGCAACAGGCATGCCAGAGCCAAGGCAACGGTAACCCATGGGCGGGCCGGATGCTGGTCCCCGGCGCCGAAAAGCACCATTAACCCCACCCACGTCGCGAGTCCATTGGCAATCGGGAAGACGACGGAGAAAAGCGGGTCCCACGCATTGGCTTGGCGCAGGATTAGGAAAGGCGCCAGGGCAAAACCGGCGAAAAGGAGGCCCAGAAAACACCCCGTAACCAGCAAGCGAGAAGGGTCGTCCTCGCTCAGGGTCCAGCCAATGTAATAAACCGCCGTTCCCACCAAGGCGGCCCAAGCCATCCGCTTCCAGGGGTGCAGCGCCAGCAACAACAGCGCGCCCGCGTTGAGCAGAGCCAGGTAGGAAAAGAGGAAGACCGCGCTGGCATGCCCCATCGAGAGCAGCGCCGGCGTCGCCAAGCCGCCGGCCAGGGCATACATGCCCAACAATTCCGAATTCTGACGGCGGGCAAGAACGGCATTGGCGATGGTGACCGCGGTCATGGCGAGAAAAATCAGCCAGTTCGGCGCCAAGTGGTAAACACTGGATGCAGCCCAGAACGAGAGATACGCGATGCTGGTGCCCAACGCCTTCAGGCTGTAGGAAAAAGCCGGAAATCCCTTGCGGCGAAATCGCTCCGACCAAACCGCCAACATAGCCGCACAGATCAGACCGATCAGGATTCGAATTTCGGGCCCAATCCAGTCGCGATCAAAGGCCAGTTTCAAAAACCAGGCCATCCCGATGAGCACGGCCAGGATGCCGATCCGATTCAAGAGCTGGGCTCCGATCCGGCTCTCTAGCGATGAACTCGGCTTGACGATGGCCGGTACCCGCCGAGGAGGAGGAGGGGGAACAGGAGGGGTGACGCTTGCGGCCGGGGCAGAATCGGGGTGGGCTGCCCGTAATCCCTGCACCGCTGCCTCCAGGGACGCGATGCGGGCTGACAATTCCCCCACTTGCTGCCGGAGATCGTCGTCAGAAGCCATAGCAAAGACTCTAGAGCATTTCCCGGTCGCCGGGGCAGGCACCGACTGGATCTGCCGCGTCTCGGCATACGTTACCATGGTGTAGCCCGGTAACTCATAGTGGTACCGTTTTGCGAAGAATGGCTTAATCTTCGAGAAGAAGCCTATCCAAGGAGAGCAATCCCCTTTGCTAACCAGGTCGACTGGAATCGAACTCCGGCACAAAGTTCTGCTGGTGGATGATGATGCCGTGAGCCTTGAACTGATGGCTGTGCTTCTCGCTCATGAGGGCCATCAGGTGCTTCGCGCCAATGACGCCGGGGCTGCACTCGCTTTGCTAACAGCCGATCAGGCGGCCCGCCCCGATGTGCTACTGGTAGACCTGCAGATGCCTGGAGTCTCGGGCGGACAACTGGCGGAGAAGGTGCGCGCCCTGAAAGGTCCAGAGCCTCTGCTCCTGGCAATGAGCGCGACCGAAGCCCAGCGACAGCAATTACTTGCATTTGACGGATTTTTGCTCAAACCGCTTGCCCTGGGTGACCTGCGCAAGGCGTTGAAGCCGAAAAAGCGCGGCCGCGCCCCTGCAGTGCGCTTTGCCCATCCCGGCAGGACGGCAGCAGCATCCCAGAGCAAGCCCACGGCTGCTGCGAATGCACCGGCCCTCGACATGGCGGTGGTCGCGAAGCTGCGCGCCATGATGCCGGTGGAGGCGCTGCATGACGTGGTGGCCGCCTGCATTGCGGACACGCGGGCCTGCCTGGAGGCGCTCCAAAACCAGATATCCGCTGGGGACACAACCGCCGTCCGTCAGTCTGCCCATCGCATCAAAGGAGCGGCCTCCATGATCGGGGCCACCCACCTCGCCGGGCTCGCCTCAAGCCTTGAAGTGGGGGGTTACAAAGAAGCGGCCACCCCCGTCGTTTTGAAGGATTTACTGAATGCATGCATCGAGTTGGAGCGTATGCTTTTGGCAGGTAAATTTGCGTCAACCCAGGGCCCCCAATGACCACATCAACCATCGCAGCAACACCTAAGAACAGTAGTGACCGCCTCCACCAGATTCGTATCGTCATTGCCGATGACCACCCGGTAGTGCGAATCGGCGTACGGAACATGCTTCAGAGCGACACCAGCCTCGAAGTGCTGGGTGAGGCGTCGGACGGCGACGAAGCCATTACAGCCACGCTCGAATTGTTGCCCGACATCCTTCTTCTCGACCTGCAGATGCCTCGCCTGCCAGGCCTTGAGGCGATGCGTGCCATCATGAGCGGTTCGCCAACGGTAAAGATTCTGTTGCTGACCAGCACCATTACCACCCAACAGATCATTGAAGCGCTGCAGATTGGTGCTCGCGGCATTGTGTTGAAAGACGCTTTGGCCGACCACCTCACCACCGCGATCCGCGCAGTCTCGTCAGGGGACTATTGGATTGGCGGCAAGCGGGTGGTAAACCTGGTCGGCGCGCTGCATGAGTTGATGCAGCAAGCCGCCGTACCCGAGCGCAAAACCTACGGGCTGACCCCGCGCGAACTGGAAGTGGTTGGGTGCATCGTCGAGGGTTGCAGCAATCGGGATATCGCCAAGCAGTTCAGCATCAGCGAAGAGACAGTGAAGCGGCATTTATCGAACATCTTCGATAAAACCGGTGTTTCGACCCGTCTGGAACTGGCATTGTTCGCTATCGCCCACCAATTGGTTGCCCTACAGACGTAATTTCTTTCCGGGAAGATTCCTAGATCAGGCGGTATTCCTATCAGGTTTAAGATCCGGAATACCGCGCCGGTTACCACTCCGCACCTAACCGCGCTATCCTCAATATGCATCAAATTTAATCGCAGGCGCCGCTGTGGCGCCGTGGGACTTACATGGGCTCGATTCATCGGGCCCATCGCATTTGAACGCTTTGAGACTGCAAACTGGAGTTACGCCAACATGATCGCAGAAAGATTGGTCCTTGCTGCTTTACTTTGTACTGCTTCCAGCGCCATTTATGCCCAGGAGGCAAATCCGACCGCTCAGCAACAGCAGCCCGTCATGCCGACGGAGACCGAGAATCATGTTCCCCTGTACAAGATCCAGGTCGTCGGCCGGGATATTCCAGCTATCAACTATTGGCACCGCAGCGGGAGCACGAAAATCGGATTCGCAGGGACCAGCCTCCTACCCCAGGGAAAGGGCGAGGCCAATGTCTCCAGCAAAGGGCAGACGTTCATTAATGCTAAATTTCAAGGCTTCGTGCCCGCCAACAGTTTCGGTGTCGAATACCTGACCTACGTGCTGTGGGCGATCACTCCACAGGGCCGGCCAGTGAACCTGGGCGAAGTGATGCCTGGCAACGGCAAGGCCGAAATGAACGTCACCACCAGCTTCCAGCAGTTTGCCCTGATCGTGACAGCTGAGCCCTACTTCGCAGTCACCACTCCGAGCGACCTGGTGGTGATGCAGAATACGGTGAACAAAGACAAGACGACTGGAATTATCGACACCGTGAATGTGCACTTCAACCTGCTGCCGCGCGGAGCCTACATGCAGACGGCCGGCCAGCACGCGGTGCTGAATCCGGTGAAGCCAAACGACAAATCGCCGCTCCAGCTGTACGAGGCCATCAATGCGATCCAAATTGCGGAGGCCACAGGCGCGGATAAATATGCACCCGATATCCTGGCCAAAGCTAAACAGGAATTGCAGAATGCACAGGCGCTCGACAGCAAGAAGAGCCAGCGCAAGGAGATGATTACCTACGCTCGCGGTGCGGTGCAGGATGCCGAGGACGCACGCGTCAGCACATTGCGCAAGATCGTGGAGGAGAAGCAGCGTCAGCAGCAGCTGGCGGTACAACAAGCCCAGGAGGCCGCGCAGCAGGCGCAAATCGCGGCTCAGCAGGAAGCCCTGCAGAGGGCTCAGGCCGATGCCCAACGGGCCCAGGCAGAGGCAGCCGCGGCAAATGCCAGGGCAGCCCAAGCAGCGGCGGAACATAGCGCCCAGCAGGCAACCGACCAGACTGAACAGATGAGGGAACGCCTGAAGGCGCAGTTGAACCAGGTTCTACAAACCCAGGAGACAGCGCGCGGATTGATCGTGAACTTGTCCGACGTACTGTTTGACACTGCCAAATACACGCTGAAGCCCGACGCCCGCGAAAAACTGGCTAAGGTATCAGGAATCCTTCTTGCGTATCCAGACCTGAAAGTGCAGGTTGAGGGATACACCGACAACATAGGCGGAGACCAATACAACCTGACTCTCTCGCAACAGCGAGGCGATGCGGTGCGCGCTTATCTTGTTTCGCAGGGCGTCAGCCCTAACAACATCACTGCGACCGGTTATGGTATGAGCAACCCGGTGGCAGACAATGCGACGGCCGCCGGACGAGCACAGAATCGCCGCGTAAACCTGGTAGTTTCGGGCAATGCGATCGGCGTACAGCAAACCGCGCCGGCTGCTGCGCCGGCTCCGCCACAAGGAACTAGCAATCCACCCCAGTAGCATTTAATCCGGTCGAGCAAATAAACCGGGCGCCCAGGATATCCTGGGCGCCCGATTTGTTGCTGCGAAAGAGCAACCTCACGAAAGGATACGGCTTTACGGTTGCGGGGAAACTC
>CAVZJL010000040.1:0-42577 GCA_963775365.1 uncultured Acidobacteriaceae bacterium
GGTCATCTCGACCCATCGTTCGCTCTCAGCCTTCAAGTGGCGTTTTCCAGTCTGGCTAAGGCGATAGAACTTCGCGCGCCGATTGTTTTCCGACTCGCCCCATTCACCCTTGATCCAGCCGCGGCTCTCCATCCTGTAGATCGCGGGATAAAAGGAACCCTGCTGAATCTCCAGGCGATCTCCGGAGATCTGTTGAATGCGGAGCAGGATGCCATATCCATGCAAGGGCCCGAGAGAAATTGCCTTGAGGATGAGTATTTCCAGAGCGCCCTGCGGCAGATCGACGAGATTCTGCATCTTCTCTCCTAGTTGAAAAAGGAGAGTACACCCGCGTCTCCTTTCCGGTCAAGGAGAGCCTTATCCGGCGGCGTTGGGCGGCGTCGAACGGCTCTGATCCGCGTGCTGAATTTTGGCCCACTTGATGAAGTCGAGCGTAGGCGGCTTTCGGCCGTTCTCGCGAATTTTGGTGAGGCACTGTCCGCGATGGTTCTGGCTGTGCATAACAACTTGCGTGAGGCCCTCGGCGACAGTAGGACGTGACCCCAGGAATGGTAAATCGAATCGCCGGTCGAGTTCGCTTTCCGTTAACCCTTCGACGAAGGCGAGTTCTTCTTTGTGTGTGTCCCGAAAGAGCCGGACCAATTGATCGAAGGATTCCGGAAGCTGGGACTCTTTCATTCGATCGAATGGCCGCTCATGGAAGAAAGCCAAGAAAGTCCTTTGCACCATGACCATATGGTGCAGGACTTTGTACAGGTTCTGGTCACCCACAGATTTAGGATGGGCTTGTACCGCCTCCAGCAGGGCCTCATCTGCCCACACCTGGTGGCGAACGAGGGAACGAAGCAAATCGATCACGGCACAATTCATGGGCAAAAGCATAGCACCGGTCTCGCCGGCGCATTGTGTGCCACCTCACAAACGCAATACGATAAGCCAGCCAGGACCAGCGGGGCCCGAAGGAGGTTCGCAGATCCGTCTCTCTGCAACGCTACGATGACCCAGAATATCTACGATGTTCAAGAGTTCTTCGAAGGCTATAGCCGGCTCAGCCGATCGATTCAAGGTCTGGCTGGGGCGGTGGAATGGCCGGCGCTGCGGGCATTGCTGCCTGACCTGCTTGGCCTGCGGGTTGTAGATCTGGGCTGCGGTTTCGGCTGGTTCTGCCGCTGGGCTCGCGAGCAAGGGGCTGCCTCCGTACTGGGGCTGGATGTATCCGAAAAGATGTTGGCTCAGGCCAGGGCCACCGTGCCGGTTGCCGGAATAACCTATACCAGATCAGATCTGGAAAACCTCGAACTGCCGGAAGGGTCCATAGATCTGGCCTACAGCTCTCTCGCGCTGCATTACATCGAGAATCTGGACCGGCTGCTGGCGACGGTACACCGCGGACTCGTTCCCGGTGGTCAACTGGTCTTCTCGGTCGAGCATCCGATTTATACAGCGCCCACGAATCCGGGGTGGCTAGCCGATGCAGGCGGTCGAAAAACGTGGCCTATCCATAGCTACAGCGTAGAAGGCCCCCGCACCACGAACTGGCTTACCAAAGGAGTCATCAAGCAACATCGCAAGATCGGGACCACTCTGAATCTGCTTATCCAGCGCGGCTTCACCATCTGCTGTGTCGAGGAATGGGGGCCGACGGACAAACAAATCGAGACCAGGCCGGAGTTGGCCGAGGAACGCGAACGGCCGATGTTTTTATTGGTGGCGGCTCGCCGATAGAAGGCACGCCGGCGACAATGGCAAAAAGTAAGCTTACGCGCCTGCCTGGTGGCCCATCATTGGTAAGACGCCGTTATTCCGATGATCCAGGCCGGCTCTATAAGCTGGTTCGCCTATCCCTGCAAAGGCTTTCGCCAGACGCGGTCGTCGTCGACGCGGTCACCTAGCCTGAAGGCGCAATGTCCCACCTCGGAGAAACCATGACGGGTATAGAAACGCTTTGCGCGATCATTGTGATCGAATACGGTCAAATAGATTTCGGGCGCCCCTTCAGCGCGTGCTGCATCGATCGCCCAGCCCATAAGCCTCTCTGCCACTCCTCGCCCGTGCCACGGCGTAAGGACGTAGATCTGTCGCAACTCCATTGCCCCTGGTTGCGGCGCCGGGGCCGGGGCTACCAAGGCCGAGAGTTTGGCGTAGCCGATCGGCTGGTCGGCGATAGCTGCGACCCGCCAGCGAATGGAAGGATCGGCGAAATCGCGCTCCATCTTGCCACCCGGCCCATAGGCTTCCTCCAGAAATTGCGCGAATGGGGCTGGGTCATAGAGGTGCGCAAAAGCGTCGGAGAACGCCTGACGTGCCATCAATCCGAGCGCAGAGGCAAATCCTTGAGTCGGGCTAAAGAAGTGAATAGTCTCGTTCATTACTATCTTCAGTTACCACAAGTCCCCTCTCGATTACTCAAGATCTGTAGCGGCGGCCGCCGAAGCCAGTATGCTCTCTTCAAGCCGCGATTCTCCAGGAACTCTTTCATCGATTCTTTCGGGGGAGGGACTTTATGAAATGGAACACGAAGGATCGCGGCTCACATTTCCTCTATTCCGCTTGCAATTAGTATTTCAGAAATGGCGCGGTACCCGAAACAAAACGGGAAGGGATCTGCAGAAACCCTGCCTGGTGGTTAAATTCCATCCCGCGCCTCCATCCATCACGTCTCCGCAGTCCGTCACACAACTAGCTGCTTCGAATTGGCCTCGCTGAACGCCAGGCTGCAGCAACCAGGCACACAGTGATTGCGGCAGAGAAAACGATAGGGATGATAAAGAAGTATTTCCAGCTCAAAACCGTGATTGCGGCAAAGCAGACAGGGAAAGCCCACGCGACGCCGCGCATCGTCGCCAAAGTTTCTGCCGGGAGGCCGCCCAGTTGCCAGGCTAAGACCACCGCGAATAGAAGAAACACGGTGCCGAAGAGCCCAAACCCAACATAGAAATCCCAATAGGTCCGGCTAGAGCCCAGGACGTCGAAGTAAGTTGACTGCATTGCGCCAAGATCCACTCCCCATTTGGGATCGGACCAGGGAAAACCAGCTGTGTGGCCGACATCAAAAAGCAGCATGAGAACAGCGGCGATTCGATAAAGCACAGACGCTTTCATGTTTTGCCTCCAGACGCCGCCAGGGTTGTCGGCAATTCGATAATAATGCCGGTCTGGCGTCTATGTGGAGGCGATGGGGAGCACTTTCTCCATTCCGGTGAGCCTGAACAATTCCTGAACACGAGGGTTCACGCCCGTAATGCTCAGTTGAATCCCTTTGGTCTGACACCGGGGGTAATGGCTGGCCAACATGCCGAGGCCGGTCGAATCCATATACGGAACTCCATTGAGGTCAAAGGTGTGTGCCGGTGGGGCCCATCGCCCGGTGCCGATTCGAAAATGTTGCGAAAGGCATCAGGAGACAGGGCGCTGTACATATCTCGCGTGGTCAACGGCCCGGAGAATCGAAACACCGTGCCGTGGGTTTCGCTTTTGCCGCGTTCGATGGTGAGTCTCGCGCTCTTCCAAATCTCAGGTTCGATCGTTGGCATCGTATTTTCCCTCCGTTGAGAGAGCTGTGTGCAGGCGTTCTTTGTTGGAGACGCCTGCAATCACAGCAGGAGTGAAAGCGCTTTAGCTCGGCTGGGGAACGATCCGAAGGTAAGGCTTGGGCGCTTTCCAGCCGCCGGGATATTTCTGTTTAGCTTCCTCGTCCGATACCGCCGGCACGATGATCACATCTTCGCCGTGCTTCCAGTTCACCGGTGTTGCGACCTTGTGTGCGGCCGTGAGCTGAATCGAATCGAGAACCCGCAAGACCTCGTCAAAGTTGCGTCCTGTGCTCATCGGGTAAACGAGCATCAGCTTGATTTTCTTGTCGGGGCCGATCAGGAACACGGTGCGCACCGTGGCATTGTTCGCCGCCGTGCGACCGTCGGATGTGGTTCCCGCATCCGCCGGCAGCATGTCGTAGAGTTTTGCGACTTTGAGCTCCGGGTCGCCGATCATGGGGTAATTCACGCGGTGGCCTTGCGTCTCTTCGATGTCGGCTGCCCATTTTCCGTGACTGCTCACCGGGTCGACACTCAGCCCGATGATCTTGCAGTTTCGCTTGGCGAATTCCGGCTGCAACCCGGCCATGTAGCCAAGTTCGGTGGTGCAAACCGGAGTGAAGTCCTTGGGGTGGGAAAACAGAATGGCCCAGCCATTGCCGATCCATTCGTGGAAGTTGATCGCGCCCTGGGTGGTCTCGGCGGAAAAATCAGGGGCTTCGTCATTAATTCGTATACTCATTCGTTGTCTCCTTTGGTGATGAAGGTTGGTAGTGACAAAAATCAGTGGGCAGCGGGGCAGTGAGTGAGGCGGCATCCCAGGCCGCGAGGCCACCCGCCATCTCGATCAAATGGGTGATTCCGTATTGATGCAGGATGCTGGCGGCAATCGAAGACCGATAGCCGCCGGCGCAATGGACGATAATCTGGCGGTTGCGTGGGATTTCGGCGATGCGCTCCTGCAGTTGGTTGAGCGGCACGTTGACGCTGCCTTCAATGTGCCTGTCCGTCCACTCGCGCAGATTTCTGACATCCAGCAACAGGGGCGGATCGGCGCCCGCCATCTCTTCTGCCACCATGGCGGCGGTCATCCGCTCCGTCTGCCACACCAGGTCCGGTCTGCCGGCGAGCGCCTGCATGCCCCCTCGCAGATAGCCTTTGACGTGATCGAAGCCGATCCGGCCCAGACGCACGGTAGCTTCATGCTCGCGTCCGGGCTCAGCGATGATCGCGATGGGCTTGGCGCGATCAAGGAGGGTGCCGGCCCAGGTGGCAAACTGCCCGCCGAGTCCGATATTGATACTGCCGGCGAGGTGCCCGTTGGCATATTCGGCGGCGTCACGAACGTCGATGATCTGAGCGCCCGCATCTCCCATCCGAAGCACCTCGGCGAGATCGACGGGGATAAGAACCTCCTCGAGATTCTTATCCAGGGTTGCGTGCTCACGAGTATTGAGGATGGCGTCGTAAGTGAAGTACGGTGGAGCGTCGGGTTGGTCGGCCGTGACCAGGCGAATGAATTCTTCCTTGGACATCGGCTGCAGGGCATAATTCAAGCGCCGCTGATCTCCAAGGGAAGAGACGGTGTCGGTGGAAAGCTTCTTGCCGCAAAGAGAGCCGGCGCCGTGCGCAGGGTAGACCAGGGTCTCGTCTTCAAGCGGCAGGAGTTTGTTGTGGAGTGAGTCGTAAAGGTGTGCGCCGAGGTCGCTCGCCGTCCATCCGAGCGAAGCGCGCAGGTCGGGGCGGCCAACATCGCCGATGAACAGCGTGTCGCCGGTAAGAACGGCGTAAGGTTTTGCCTGGTCTTTCTGGAGATCGAACACCAGGATCGAGATGGACTCAATGGTGTGGCCCGGCGTTTCGAGAACCTGTAGCCGCAGACCCGGGAAGTCGAGCGTATCGCCGTCCTGCATGCCTGCGAAGGAGTATTCCGCCTGTGCGCGCGAACCCAGATGGATGGTTGCGCCGCAACGGTCGCGCAGTTCCAGATGGCCGGCGACGAAGTCGGCGTGGAAGTGGGTCAGGAAGACGTGGCGGATCTGAAGGCCGAATTGCTCGGCGTCGGCCAGGTACTGCTGAATGTCGCGCTGAGGATCGACGATGATGGCGGTCGAACTGGCCTCGTCTCCAAGCAGATATGACGCGTGGGCCAGGCATCCCAGGTAGTACTGTTTCAGAATCATAGATTCTCCATTGGTCTACCGCGTTCCCTCAGGGCGCGATCCATCACCCTTTCTGAGGTGTCAGTCTGGTGCGGAAAATGCGCTCAGCAAACCCTTCACCTCGAGTAGGTTATCTTTGAGCACATACCCACATGCGCCTGCATGCTGTGCGCTTTCGCGCATGGCGGCGTCGTCGTAGTCGGAAACAAGAACAATCCTGCGCCGCTGGATCCATTGCCTTGATCTGCCTGCATGACTGCAATCCCATCCAGGTCCTTCATGCCGATGTCCATAATCACGAGATCTGGCCGGCTGGCCGCATAAGCACTGGTTGCGTCGGAGCTATCGACGCACTCCTGGATCCAGGTCCCGGGCGACGCGACCAACTGCCGGATGAAGCCACGTACGGCGCTATTTTCTTCAACCAGCAGGACTTTCATCGCCGAGGGATCCCCATGGCACGAACGTTAAGCTCTGCTGCATGCAAAAGGAAATAGCGGCAAACACACAATTCATCTGTGTGCTACCGCACGGGTATCCAGGACTGTTTAAAGAAGAAACAGGGATACTGTGGGCCATCCAGCGATCGCTACGCGGGCTCTTTCCTGTGTTTAGGCCGCTGCACTATAACTCGGATTTGTGCTGAAGCGCAAACCGCAGCAGGCTATTGGTCCCCCGGAGGCCAAGCTTCTGGCAAATGTTAACCCGGTGGTTCTCGACCGTGCGGTAATGAATGAAGAGTTCTGCGCCGATCTCTTTGCTGGATTTATTTTCGGCGATCATATGCAGAATCCTGCGTTCCGATGCCGTTAGACCTTTGAGGCCCGGTTCATTTTCCAGCAAAGCCTGCGATCGGTTGCGGCGATGGAGAAGGTAAGCAACAAGCGGGTGGCTCACGTAAAATTGCCCGGCCGCAAGGGTGTGGATGGCTTCCGCAATTTCGATCGAGTGCACTGTCCTTGAGGATGTAGCCCTTGATCCCCAGATCCATGGCGGCATGGAAGATCGCTTCCTCGTTGTGGATGGTGAGAAAGATCACATCGACCGGAATCTTTGCTCTTGTTGATTTCCTTTGCTACCGCGAAGCCGTCTTGCTTCGGCATATCGATATCGACGATTGCGATTTGGGTCCGGCTTTGCTCAATCTCCGAGAGCAAAACTTCTCCATCGCCTGCCTCCAGGACCACTTTTATATTCGGATCGGCTTCAAGTACCTGGCGAAGCCCTTTGCGCAGAAGTGGGTGATCGTCGGCAATCGCAATACGGATTTCAGCGGCCATCGCGCAGCCCGTTCGTATCGATGTCGATGTTGATTGTAGCGCCCTTCATGGGCACCGATTGGATTTCTAATTTGCCGGCGAACAATTGCACCCGCTCGGAAATATTGACCAGTCCGAAGCCACCCTTGCGTGCCTCAGTAGTGGCTCCGCTGGTCGTGAAACCTTTGCCGTTATCGCTCACCGAGAGTTGGAGTCGAGTGCCGGTGCGGCGCACAACAACGTTCGCTTCACTGGCCTCCGCGTGCTTCAGAATGTTACTGAGACATTCCTGCGTGATGCGATAAAAGCCGATCTGAAACTCGGGTGTAAAGAGATCGTCGATGTCGTCGATCGAAGCCGAAAATGCTGTTGGCGAAGCCTTGCCGACGCTCTCGACCATGGATCGTAGAGCCTTTGTCAGGCCCAGGCGGTCTAATTGATAAGGCCGCAAATCATGAGAGATCTCCCGTACTTCCGCAATGGCCGAAGATGCTTCGGTGCAAATCTCTTCGACTTGTTCCCGCTCGACCAGGTTCCCATTCAAATTCTGCAGCCGGAGGAGAGCCAGGTTTTTGATCACGACCAGCCGTTGTCCGATGCTGTCGTGTAATTCCGCAGCGATGCGTTTTCGTTCACGCTCTTGAGACGCCAGCAACTCCCGCGAAAAGGCTCGCTGTGTGCTTGCCGCTGTTTCCATTGTGCGGTCCGCTGCCGCCATATCAAGTAGACCAACTCCGGCAAGCTTAAAGCGCTCAACAGGCGAAACCACCACGTGCTATAGAACGGTGGTAGCACTTGCACCGCCAGGCCTGCCCCTTCCTCATTCCAGATTCCGTCACTGTTCGCTGCGATCACGCGGAAGGTATAAGTGCCTGCAGGGATGCGCGAATAGTAGGCGGTTCGCCGGGCGCCAGCATTGATCCAATTGGGGTCTAAGCCGTCCAGTCTGTAGCGAAAACGAATCTGTTGCGATTTGACCAGGCTCAGCGCTGTGTATTGAATCTCCAGATTCTCCTGCCCCGGCTTGATCTTCACGCCGGCGTGAAAATCCGTCGCATGCCCGTCCACGGTTAAATCTTCAATCACGACAGGGGGCGGCAGCCGATTGAACCTAACTGCTTTCGGTATCGACCACCGCTAATCCCTGCGTGGTCGGGAACCAGAGTTTGCCATCGCGTGCTTTGAAACCGGTGGGCTGGCCTTGACTGCTGCACTCGACGCTAAGCAGGCCATCCCCTTTTCCAAAATGGGAGGAGGTGATGAGTGAAATGCGGCCAGCCGAGAAATCGTTCAGGTCCTGCTTCTTGATACGGTAGATGCCCAGGTGGCTGCTCAGCCACAGGAAGCCCTGGTCATCTTCCAGAATCTGAAATACTCCGTTGTTGAAGAGCCCGTCCTTCTCGGTGTAGCGGGTGAAAGTTTCGCCGTCCAGCCTCGCCAATCCGGTATCGTAAGTCCCGATCCAGAGCACACCCGCAGCGTCTTCATGCAGCGCCGTGATATTCAAATCCGCTGCGGCGGGGAGCATGGAAAAGCGTCCCCCATTCGAGCGCGCAAGGCCGCTTGCGGTTCCGATCCAGAGTGTGCCCCGGTGGTCTTCAAAGATCGTCTGAACGTACGGACTGTCACTTGCTAAGCCATCCGCGCGTCCGAGTTGCGTGCAATGACCGTCGTGAATTCGATACAAACCCTTTTCACCGCCTACCCATAGATCGCCGGCACGGTCGCGAAGGATGGCGTTGACGCGGCCCTGGATCGCCGCGCTAGAGGGTTCTGAGACAAGGTGCGAACCCTCTACGTTTGGAGAGGCCATTCCATGTGCCGGCCCAGATCGTCCCGTCCCGATCCTCATAAATCGCGGATACGATGTTGTCCCAGGCCATTCGCTTGGATGCCTTATCGACGTGGTAGAAATTCTCGTACTTGCCGTTGTTCAATCGGAAAGAGCCCCAACCGGCTGCCGAACCAGATACTGCCCGCCCGGTCTTGCAGCACGGGTTCGACCACATTCCATTGCGAACCGTTTGGATGCTGAAACATGGCGATCGCCTGCGGGTCTGCACGATACAGCCCTTCTTTCGCCGTACCGATCCACAGCGTTCCTTCCCGGTCTTCCAGCACTCTGTAGATAAACGGCGTGGAAAAACCGGGTAGAGCGGTGGAATGTCCGTCCTTCCAAAGCCTGCTGTGTCCGGCTGGATTCGTTGCCCATAAGTTACCCAGGCGGTCCTTATACACAACGAAATCTTCGGCAGCAATGCCCGTCGTATTGGCTCAGTACGCCGCCATCGACGCAGTAGTAGACGTTTGGGGTGTCGGCCAGCTTGTACCAATACCTGTGTTGGGAATCTTCGATGCTCGATAAGATGTGCAGTTTTGCGGGATCCTTCAATGGGAAGGGCAAGTGGGAAATGCGACCAGTGCCCGTAAGCGAAACGCTGCCATCCATGCGCTTCCATGCGCCAAAGGCCGAATAAATATCCATCCGCGCCAATGTTGTAATTGGACGCCGTGAGGTAAGGATTGAACGGTGATCCGGGTTCCGGAGCCACACGGATCAAGCGGCCATTCTGCCATTTAGCGAGACCGGGAGCCGTGAAGATCCAAACCGTTCCTTCCTCATCTTCATCGATCCGCACCACCGTGTTATTCGGCAGGCCATCCTTTACCGTGAGGGAAGTAAAGGTGCCGTTGCAATAGCGGATAGCGCCGCCGGTCAATGTGCCGGCCCAGAGGCAGCCTTGCCGGTCTTCAAACAGAGCGAAGAATGAGAAGCCGTTGGTTGTGAGGGCGGGGGTATTTTGCCGATTAAAGACTCGAAAACGGAGCCCATCGAAGCGCACCAACCCGTCCAGCGTAGACATCCATAGATAGCCGTCGCGAGTTTGGAGTAATGCCTGGATCGAGTTTTGGGGAAGTCCGTTTTCCGTGGTCCAGGAAAAGAAGCGATACGGTGGCTGGGCCGGAGAAGCGGTCACCAGAAAAAGCAATAGGTACGCGAACAACGCTGTTCGGCGCGCGAATCTTCGAAAGGTGCGGCACATACGCTTCGCTTTCTCTTTCAGCCTATGTGGGATTACACCCTGCACTGAGCGCAGGCGGGTTTTTCCATTTAGCTTGGATTCGATTCTACCTAAGCATCAGGAGAGACGGCTGGTAGGGTGAGTCCGGCGTAGTGGTATTGGGCGGTGCCCGGTGGAAATCCGGGTCCGCTCCCGTCCCACGGCGCGTCTGCATGCGGGATGACAAAGTTGAGGGCGGCGGCCAAGCTTGGTGTGCGTGGAGGTGGATGTGGAGATCAGCCTATCGAGTACAGTTTCCGGATCTCTTTTTCTCCGCCACTACGGACCATCTTCCTCAGGGCTATGTTTCGCAAGTTGCGCAGCACGGGATTTTTCAGGTGACACATTCGTCCAATGTTCCACGAGGTAGAAACCGTCCAGTCCACCTTTTCGCGGCGTTGCTTTTCGTACAGTTCGAATGCTTTCCCATTGAGACCCACTTTTTCGACCGCATCCGTCAGCGAGTAGGCGTCCTCAACTGCCATGGCGCCACCCTGGCCTAAATTAGGTGTTGTGGCGTGAGCCGCATCTCCGATTAAGCCGACGCGATTCGACGACCAGGATGGCAAACGCTTCAGGTCGGTAAGGTCCGTTTGGAGAATCTCGTCCGATTGCGTGTTCTCAAGCAGAGCGGTCCATTTGGGAAAGAATTTGCGCAGCAGCGACTCCGCGTGGGCGCGCCTTGCCAGAGGCGAAGAATTCTTGTCCGGGTCACTGTCGAAGGTCATATACCAGTAGTAGTCGTCCGCGTTGATCTTCGAAAAGCCCAGGCGGCATCCTTTACCCCAGATTTCGTAGGCTTCGTGGTCTAGGTCTGGAAAAAGCAGATGTGCACTTTTCGTGATCGCACGATATGAGGACGAACCGGAGTAGCGCGTCATTCCACCTAACGAGGCCAATCTTCGTATCTGGGAATGGATGCCGTCAGCGCCAACAACAATCTTCGCATGGAACGTGGAGCCGTCTGTAAGCAGTACGGAAACCGCGTCCGCACCCTGGTTGAGGTTCTTGGCTTCCGTTCCAAAGATGACAACGTCCGAAGGCAATTGTTCAAAGAGCACTCTCTGCAGCGCCGAACGATGAAGAGCGACCGTTTCGAATCCAAAGAGTTTTGCCACCGCCGATAGATCGCTGGCCTGTAGGATGTCGCCGTTGTAGTCCTGCAGAGTGATCCGATGAACCGTCCAGCCCGCAGCCATGATTTTTTCAGCAAACCCGAGCCGGTCAAAAATCTGCATGGGATTGGCGGCCATCCAGATGCCTGCTCCTACCTCAGAAAGGCCACTCGCACGCTCTACGATGCGCACGCTATAGCCCTTGCGAATCATCGCGATGGCCAGTGTCAATCCGCCAATTCCCGCGCCCTGAATCAGAACGTCTACATTTGCTTCACGCCCAACACTCATAGGCTTATTCTAGAAAAGCCAGCGAGCTTTCCCTCGCTTTCTTTGCTCGCTTTCGAAAGCAGACCGGACCGCAGTGCAGAATTGCCTTAAACCCAGGAAAGTCCCGCGACAGCCGCGTTCCCGGAAAACCCGTGAAGAGATCCTGGAAGCGGCTGCTCGCCTTTTAAATCGTCAGCCCCTGGAAGAGGTCTCGACGAACCACATTGCCAAGAAAACAGGAATCAGTATCGGGACACTCTATAAGTACTATCCCAATAAAGATTCAATTCTGGCCGATCTGTCTTTGATGTATATGCAGAAGGACGCTGAGCTTGTTGGGGCTATTTTCGACAAGTATCAGGCGGGGCAATTGAGTGAGTTGCTCGATGAACTGGTGGATGCCCTGATGGCGGTCCACATGCACGATGCCCGTGTTCGCGGGGTCGTGTATCAAAACCTGGGACGTTTAAGGCTCATTACCGAGGCGCAGAATACCAGGCAACAGATTCAGGCGAAGGGCGCCAGCGCCTTCCGGGAACGGAGGCTGGGTTGACCTGGGTCGCACTAACAGCGATCAGCTCCGTCGTATTCTCTATGTCACAACTGCAGCCTCAGCATCGAAACTGGAACTTCGCTCGAGATCTTTGCCGTCATGCACTGGGGCTGTTGGTGGCACCTGAGAGATAGATTGCAATGGAAGGACCTGGGGACGCTTCGAAAAAAGCATCTAAGCGCAAGTAGAGAAAGGCTTAGTCATTGATCAGTTCAATTGAATTACGGAGTGTCCCGGCATTTTCGGACTTGCCGGACGACCAGATTGAGTGGTTTCTGAGCCATGTGTATGAGCTGTCTCTCAATGCCGGAGAAATCTTCGTTCGACAGGGCGATCCAGCAGACTGGATGTTCATTTTCCTTGAGGGGCTTTTTCAATGGAGAGGGGAATTTGGCGGCGACACTGTTTCACTTCCGGCGCAAGCGGGTGACGTCAGTGGGGTGTTTCCTTTCTCCAGGATGAAACGGTTTACGGTGACCGGGCGAGCTGTTACCGATGGCCGTCTGCTCAAATTTCCGTCTGCTCTTTTCCCAGAGCTTATCCAAAGAATGCCCGAACTGACGACGCGACTCGTCGCTATGATGTCGGACAGAATTCGTGAGGGAACTCGAATAGAGCAGCAACGGGACCGGCTAATCTCGTTGGGCAGGTTATCAGGTGGGCTTGCTCACGAATTGAATAACCCCGCATCTGCTGCCAAGCGGGCGAGCGATCAAATGCGCGATAAGCTGGCAAGATTGCGGAGTGCAAACTCCGAATTGTGGCGGTCTTCGCTTGATGATTCTGACAAGGCCAAAATCGAAGAAGTCGAGGCCTCGCTGCTATCAGGAGCGAATACATCCGAAGGACTCGCACTTAGCGACCTGGAAGAGACGCTGGACTCGATACTGCGAGGTAACGGCCACGCTGATTCATGGGAGTTGTCGGCCGCCCTGGCAAAGTTCGATATGTCGCCGGACATACTCACCTCATTGCTGAATCGACTAGATCCGCAGACAGCTCGTGCTGCGTTAGTGCGCATCGCGGCCTCCGCGGAACTGTCGACTCTGCTCAAGACAATAGAGAATAGTACAAGCCGGATATCGAATCTGGTTCGGACGGTTAAGGAATATACGTACATGGACCAGGGGCCGGTACAGAATGTTGATGTTGCGCGCAGCCTGGAAACTACGCTCGACACATTGGCCCACAGTCTGCAACCCGGAATTACGGTACGGCGTGCATATGAACCGGTCCCGCTCCTGGTGAACACGGTGGGAACCGAGTTGAACCAGGTGTGGACCAACATCATCGAGAACGCCCTCGACGCTATGCCGGGTGGGGGCGAGCTTCGGCTACGAACCTTCCGCGAGGATAACTATGTGGTGGTTGAAGTCGGTGATAGCGGCGCGGGAATTCCTCTCGAGATAAGACCCTATATCTTTGACCCCTTTTTCACGACGAAAGACGTCGGTGAAGGAACAGGCCTGGGGCTGAATACCGTACAAACAATTATCAGGAAGCTTGGCGGCAATATTCAGGTCACTTCAAAGCCGAGGGACACTCGCTTTCAAGTATGGCTTCCCTGGGCAGACCCCAAAGAAACGGGCGAACCATCTTGAAGGCGCCGTTACGCTGCACTTCAAAATCATAGGAACCATTCTTTTGCCCGAGCATCTGAAGCAGTGTTTACCCGAGGCTCCCAGAGTTTCGTGTGCGCTGTTTTGGTTGACCGTTCAGCTCTTCTGTACGAATTTTCGTCAGCGTATTCCAACGGGAGTCGTCACAGCCGTGATATCTGCATGAACCGTGACCATCCAGTGTGATGTTATCCGACGCACGCGAGTGGCAGGAAGGAATGACCCAAACCCATCAAGTCGCGATCCTGATTCCGCTGGCCGTTGGCGGGGTCGCCGTTCTCTGTACGATCCTCATCCACGGGGTGGCTGTGGTGCGGCGGTAAATTTCTTTCGCCTGGAGAGAAAACTGGGCCGCGCGGGCAGGCATCCGAGTCGATTTTGCAATTGTCATGCTTGCTACTATCCTTTGCGTTCGTGGCGCACCTGATCGAGATGGCCTTCTGGGCGGGGTTATTCTGGTCTGCGGAGAATTTCAGGAATTCGGAATTGCCTACTACCACTCAGCCGTCAACTACACCACCTTAGGTTACGGTGACATAATCATGTCCCGTCCTGGAAATTGCTGGGTCCGCTGGAAGCAGCGAATGGAGCGCTCATGTTTGGCGTTTCGACCGCGATGATTTTTGCTGTGATTGTGAGGTTGATTCTAGCCAGGTATCAGGATCTCCGGGACTGAGTGCAGGGCTTTTTGAAAGAGCTAGGCATGCCGTCGAGCCACTTGTCCGGGAAGGCGTTTGCGTCCAGTTGCCAAGCTGGTGGTAGATCCGAACTCCTTCGACCATGTTTCGGCGCCTAACCATTGGATTGTTGATCGAGGACGACCGAAAGGACCGTAATGTCGTCTGCCTGCCCGAAATGAAGGGCAGCCTCGGCGATCGTACCGGCTGGGGAAGCGCTGATTCTGGCTGTTCGTTCGAAGCCGAAAAGTTCTTTGTTGCTGGTGGCCTCAGGAATTCCATCGGTGAGCAAGGTCAAGCGATCCCCTTGTGCCAATTGATATGTCTCTTCGGCAAAGGCTGCGCTCGGATCAAGGCCGAGTGGGAGAGCTGGCGAAGTCACCATTTCCTGGCCGTTACAGTAGGGAGCCAGGTGACCTGCGTTGGCGAGAATTAAGTTGCCTGAAGAGGAAAGGCGGATGGCCAGGCAAGTAGTAAAACCGGATCCTCTGCCAACGAGGCGACGGTTGAGCCCGGCGAGGATTTCTGCCGGCGAGCCAATTGTTTCGACAAGCGATCTAAGAGCACCGACCAGCATGGAAACCGTCATTGCTGCCGGAAGCCCTTTCCCAGCAACGTCGCCAATGACGATGACGGTGTCACTCTGGGCGTTCGGTGTGGTGACGGGTAGCGAAAGTATCTGGTAAAAGTCTCCTCCCACTTCCTGGGCTGGGTGATAGGCGACGCTGATATCCAGACCAGGAATGATGGGTAGCGTTTCAGGGATCAGAACCTGCTGGAGCGAGCGGGCCGCCTCGAGGTCAGCCGAGTAGCGCTCTTCCTGTGCGCGGGAGCTGGCAAAGCGGCGAATTAAAAAAGCGAGTAGTGCAACGACGAAAATGAGCTGGACGAAGACTTGGAGCGGGACCGGAAACGGGGTTTCGAAAACGTTCCACTGATTGATGGAAGTCAAGACTCGCGACCACCAACCAAGTTGAAACATGAACAGGATCAAACCACCGAGTATGCCCGTGCCATACAGCAATACCGTTGGTACGAAGAGCAAACGCGCGTCGCGGCTGCCGGCGAGAGCATGGCGAAAGAGCAGGATGAGAATAAACGCTTCGATTGGCAGGTCGAAAAGAACGCGCAGACTGGTCGATGTTGCCGGTGAGGTGATGCGGAATAAATAGAGCAGAACGTTCAAAGGATCCAAGAGCGCGATGAGCAGTACGCCGCGCCAGAGCAACGTTCGATTCGCCTGCAGCACACGCGAGAAAAATAAGAGGGAGGCGGCCAGCCCAAGAGCGCCGAAAACTTCGGCGAGAATGTCGCCCAGGCCCATAGAAAAGTGCAGGATGAAACTGCTTATTGCAAGAGCAGCCTGAAACGCGCTTGCAAGTAGAAGCACGGCAAACCAGAGGTACTCTCGTTCTGATCGACGAAACAGATACAGTCCAAGAACTGTAATGCTGATTACCGTGTTTAACACTCCGATAACGAAGAAGCTGACGATGCGAGTCGAGCGCTCGGCTTCCAATGCCCGAAACTGGCGCTCTAGTAAATCGGCTTGTCCTAATAAAGCGCCACCGTAACGCGGACCACCGCCCAAATACGCTGCGAAAGTGGGATGATGCCAGACGCGGATCGCCATTTGAAGCGGTGCGTCCTGTGGTGCCGGAGTGAGATGGTAGAGAGCCGTTTGGTTGAATTGCAAGGTCCCGTGAGGCGGCATATTGCCGAATCCGCCAATTTTCTTACCATTCTCGAAAAGTTCATAGTCCGTGAGAATGGAAGGCAGAACGATGGCCAGAGTCATTGCTTGAGAAAGAGGTTGGACGGTAAATCGATACCACGCGAAGCCATCCAGATTGCGATAACCCTGTTCCGTCCAGGGTCTGTCCGAGCGGAGAAGAGGCCACCCGGAGTCATCGAAATCCGGCGAAGCCCAATGGGGATCGTCACCGGGATGGAAGCGCCACAGGCCGTCCAGGGAAATGACGGGCTCGCGGTCCGTGATGAGCGAGAAGTCAGCGGCATGAGGTGAGGCCGCGTTGACTTGGGTATCGGAGTTGCTTGCTGACTGAGAGAGGGCTGACGCGCCCATCGAGAAGACGAGCCCAAACAACAGGCCGACGAACTGTAGCCAGGTTCGCACCGATAGCATCGACGGTAAAGCGTCATGATACCGCACGGCAAATCGCCAACTACGTCCTGGCTAGTACCGTCTCAGAAGGCATCAATGCGAGGGCGCGCCATTGTGGGATGGTACACACGGGTATTCTCAATGCCCTGCCCGCCGGCCAGATGACCATAGGCCGTTTTTGACGGGCCGGTGGTGTCAAGTCCTAACCAGGATTCGCGTCCAGGGCTACTCTCAGCCGTTCTTGCCTTACCTGACACCAAATCCGGTGGTTTTATGTCGAGGCCTACGCCCCTGTCTTTTGATTTATGCGGTCATTGACTGTGTGTGCGGTCGGTTCGATAGGCGCCTTGCGGCGGAGCATGGCGGCGGAGATAAGAGTAATGACCAGGCCGACGGGCAGGGGCTCCATGAAGGTGTAGGCCATGTTGACCAGGGGGTTCTGGTAGAGCTCCTGAGAGTGCTGTATGGCGGCGACCTGGGCGGCGGTGGTAGCGGGGTCAAGTCCGGAGGACTGGACCTTGTGGATTTGCGCGACGAAGTAGCTGTCCATGAAGTGGGGTATGAAGTTGAAGTAGAGCACCTCCCACGTGGCGACGTAGCAAACGATGGTGATGAGGGTGATCAGGATGCCGCAGGCGAAGGCGCGGCCGAAGGAGATCTGGCCCCCCAGGGTGTTATCGCGGTAGCTGCGGATGCCGAAGTAGATTAGCAGGAACGACGCCACCATATTGGCGTAGCCGAGAACCAGGCTGTGGCCGGAGCCGATCTTGTCGGAGAGGAGAACGGAGCCGTCCATAAGGACGGAGATAATGAGTCCGGCAATGAGGCCGAAGGTGAGGACGGCTTTTTTCATGTGGTGCTCCTGATGCGAATGAAGATGGAGTCACGATGGGGTGTAATGGGGCCGGAAGTCGTCATCCTTTCGGATGATTTTTTGAGAATGGAGCGAAAATCGTGCTTTCCAATGACGCGTTCACGGCAGGAGGCCTAGTTCTTTGCCGCGCTGGACGGCCTGGGTGCGGCGGGCGGCTCCGAGCTTGTCGAAGGTGCGGGCACAATGCGTCTTGACGGTGTTTTCGGAAACGAAAAGCTGTGTGGCGATCTCGCGATTGCTGAAGCCGCGGGCGATCAGGTTGAGGATTTCGAGTTCGCGTGCGGTGATGCCCAGGGTCTGCTGGCGAGCCGTATTGGGGGTGAAGGGCTGGAGAGCAGGGGCTTCCGCGGGAACAAGCACTTCCTTCACCACGACCGTTTCGCGGATGGTCTCGCGGCTGCTCGTGATGCGGAGGCCGAGCCAGATCCCGAAAGCCGCGAACAGGATGGCGACGAGCCCGCTGTAGAGCTCGACGGAGTGCTCGATGATGACAAAACGGTATTCGGTGTATTGCAGAACGGCAATGAGAAGGCCGCCGACGAGACCGAAAATGATGACGTGGCGCCTCATGGTGGGGTTGTGAGGAAGTATAACGGAGACGGTGAGGGAACGGGCCATCGGTCTGGTAGATACCAGCCAACTTTGCAAGGGCCCATCCAATTTTCAATAGTTACCGGAGCCATTTGATGTCAAGTATGCAAACCCATCCCATATTCAAGGACATTTGGCTGCATACAGACGCGGAGTTGGCTGACATTCTCGGTGCCGGCATCGTGGAACGCGAAACGATTCATCAATGGCCACTTTCGTGTGTGCAGAAGGTATGTTTGGACGGCGGCCAAAAGTTTGCCTACAAGTCCCAGTTGCCACCCTCGGTCGAGGGTGATTTCTATGAGCGTGCCTCATCGGCATTGCTCCCCGGTTGTCGCGTGCTGGGGGATCTGGGACGATGCCACACCATGACACTCGATTGGATTGAAGCCCCCCTACTCCGGGACACAGTTCACAGCGGGAGCGAGTTAGTCGCCTGCGGAGAGAGAATCCTGTCACAAATTCGCGAGATACGCGGGGACCTGCCTGCCTATCTGGATATCAGTTCGCCGGAGGCATGGTCAGCAGTGGTCAAAACAACCCTTGAACGATTCCGCAAATTGATAATGAACGAACCGACGGCTTCTCAATTCAAAGACTCTTATAAAGACTATCTTGCGGGAGTTCACACGCAGTCGGAGCTGGAAGAGATGGGCTTTGGTCCGTCCTCACATCTTGCGCTTCCGGTATTGGCCGTTCAGAGCGGTGGCCTTGTTGTGGATGAATTTACAGAGATCTCGCGCTCCATTGAACATTGCGTTGAGGATGCGCGGGCGTTCTACACCCTGTCTTTTGACCCGCCGTATGCAGCCCAGCTGGATGAATATCACGACCTCAAGGTACAAATCGAGGTGCCTGGATTATCTGCACGCACGACCACCAGCTATTATGATCAGCCGGTTTTCTACGATCAGCCGGCCTTCGCGGCCAGGCGAGTTAGTGTCCACGAACTGGATCAGATCCTGGACACAGCCAACGCTGAGAAAGACGGTGAGTTGGCAAAAGAGCTGTCGAGTCTGGAGTTGACCGAACGGCTCAACACTAACCTGCTCTCGCTCTGGAAGAATCGTCTGCGCGGCAAGAAGTCGATCGCGGCACTGGTAGTTCTAGCCGATAAGTCTGCATTCCTGGACCCTCCCGCAGCAGAGATTCTCTCCGACCCGGCACCCGGTCTCGATACGCAGCGCCAGATGATTTCAAGGACAGTGAAGTATCTAAACGAAGTGATTCCTAAACTGCCGGATTTTTTCGCACTGCGCACCACGACCGAGTATGAGCAGCCGTCGCTCCAAAAAGCAGATACCTGGAAGACCGCCCCGGCCGACCAGTCATTGGGCGAGGCGGTGACCGAGAAAACAACTCTCCGCTATCGGAACGGCCATGAGGAACAGGATGCAGGGAAGAGGGAGGCTAGCTCGAGCGCCAGGAGAAGGGACCTCAATCTAATCGGTGTTTTCAGCCCGATTCTTGGCTCCGTGCTCAGAGATGCCACGCGCGGCGAGAGCATACTGATCTGGAGCCATTGGGTACAGGCCGATCGAGGAAGGGAAGCAGTCTTTCGTTATATCGTGCGCGCCGAAAATCCTCATTACAACGTTACGTACTGCTGCCTTGTGGGTGGGGTTACCTTTCTGACATCGCCCAGATACCTCGGAGAATTGACGATTGATCCTGGAACCGGAGCGATTCTTCGCTTGACGATGCAAGCCGAACTGGGATGGATTCTTGAGCCGAATCTGAATCCTGTACTGCCCGCAAAGGGAGCGGCGGCAATGATCGAATACGGGCCGGTCGAGATCGGTGGAAGAGAATATATCTGCCCCCATCGCAGCGTCGTGACTATGCGAGTCCGCACCGTGAAAACCCTGACCGTTTGGGGTGAGACATTTGATGTCTATGCACCGTACGAGACGCGACTGAACGATATTGTGTACACGGATTACCATAAATTCGGAGCCGCGGCTCGCATGCTTCCGGGTTTCGACGTGGTACCGGACGCAAAAGCCTCTCCGGCAGGCAACGGTCCGTCTCCCACGATGCCGCCGCCCAACCACTGAACTAAGATAACCGGTCTCTACCCAGCAGCTTGCGTCTGGAAAAAAAACCTGTCTGCAAAACGACCTTCAAAAGCATACGCCGTCAAAGTGGCTATTCTCATTCCTTGAACTGCCAACAGACCCAGGGGAAAGCATTGGAATTGACCAGGCTTCGAAGGTAAAAGCTGCCGAACCTTTCGTGGGAGTGCTGCCGATTAAAAAAACTGATCTGTGAGTCGAAATTCCTATCAAGAGCGTCCCGGGGCGTAATAGCCTGATCGGGTCAAGACCGTCGTTCCCCGTAGCGAGCAGCGAAGCTTAATTCGGTGGAATGCTCCATTCGCGGTTAGATCGGAAGGTTTGTAAACGAGCCGGTATTGATTTCTCTGATCCGCATCGATCGTCTGCACGTCTCGGTTTATTTGGTCGTCATTTGCATTCAGGAAAAGGCGGCCTCCACTCTTAGCCACGAGCTCGTTTAAAGTCTTCCCACCTCTGGAAGCTCCCCTGGAATTCCACTGGTTGGTGAAGACGTAAATCGCCGTTCGGGTCCGCTGGCACATGTCGATGACGTCGTCGATTCGAGCATGGCTGGCGTTGTCTATTCCGTCGGTAAACAGCAAAATGAAGTTGCCCGTTACAGCCCCGCGGTCAATATTCCAGCGATCACGACAAGTCTTATAGAGCGAATCGAAGATAGCGGTCGGCGAATTTTCATGCTCCTCGCGTTGCGCAATCGACCGAATGCCGGATGCAATCGCTTCGGGGTCATCCGTCCAGTCCTGAGTCAGGCTGGTGTTGGTGTTGAAGCCAATCACGAAGGCCCTGTCTGTTCCCTTCTTGAGCAAACGAGTGGCATAAAGGTTTGCTATCGATGCGTTGTGGTCCAGATCGTCGAGCATGGATCCGCTCGTATCAAAAAGGAAGCCGGCACGAATGGGCAGGTCATGGTACGCCTGTAACGAGAGCAATTTCTGTTGCGGTTGTCCGTTGTCGAAGAGTCGTAAATCTTCTGCGTTCAGGTTGTCGATCGCAGAACCACGGGAGTCAGAGACGTGAAAGTTGATGCTCACCTCATTCACCGGCACAGTCAGCGTGTACGCGCTGTCCTGCCCGGTTGTCCCAGCGGTAGCAGACACGCACGAATGGCTCGATACGAGGAGCACGACGCCCAGCAGCGAGAGTCCGATACCCATGACTGTGGTTCAGTATATTTGCTTCGCGAGTAAAAGACGGGATCTCTGTAATTTGCTCGTCATGACGGCAGCGGAGTGAGGGGCTTAGCGAACCAGACTCTCGGGTGTCGAGATGAGTGAGATAAAAGGGTTTGTGCGGGAGGATCTTCGCTTGCGGCATTTGCGCGCGGTCGGGGTGAAACAGCAGGTCCCTTCCGCTACCGGATTTTCTTTTCAGCTTAGTGGCGTTGGCGAACTTCATGCGGCTTTCTGACGGAAAGCCGCATTAGTCGCATTGGGTGGCATCGCGATGTAGGAAATGCGGTCCGCTTCAGTCGACAAAGTTGAAGGCAGCGGCCCACCTTGGCATGAGTGAAGATGGTGGACAGAGTCGAAAAAGTTAATTCGTCCCTTCGAGATTGATCGCGCAACTCCAACCATTGCCGTTCCAGGGGTCGCGTTTGTAGGTTATGCTTCGATCCATGAATCACATGGGGAATCAAACAGGGTTAGTTCGGTCACTCGCTGCTCTGTGTCTTGCTTTCACTTCTATTGTGGCTAGTGCGCAAGTGCGCCATGCTGAGCCGCCTCTTCATACCAGCGGTCATGACATTCTCGATTCGGCAGGTCATCGGGTGCGGCTGACTTCGGTGAATTGGTACGGCTTCGATCAGCAGGACTTTGTTGCTGGAGGCCTCGACCATGCTCCGCTGGCCACCATTGTGAAAGAGATTGCCGAGCTTCGGCGTGAACTCCGTTCGCCTGCCCTGGGCCAATGAGACGCTGGAGCGTAATCCTCTGGTGCCGGATTATGCGGTGAAAGCAAATCCACAGTTCAAAGGCAAACACGCGATGGAGGTGATGGACGCGGTCGTCCACGCGCTGGCGGAGGCCCATATCATGGTGATCCTCGATAACCATGTGAGCAGAGCGGACTGGTGCTGCAATGATACCGATGGCAATGGCCTTTGGTACAACGCTGAATATCCAGAGTCCCAGTGGCTGACGGATTGGCAGACGATTGTCCGGCGCTACAAGAGCGAGCGCTGGGTTGTCGGCGCAGACCTGCGCAACGAACTGCGTAACCACGCGGCGTGGGGAGGAACGGATCCCAAGCTTGACTGGCATGCCGCGGCGGAACGCGGCGGCAACGCGGTGCTTGCGGCGAATCCTCTCCTGCTGATCATGGTGGAGGGCCCGGAGTACTCGACCAACTTCCTCGGATTCGACAAACTTCCGGTGCGACTGAACGTCGCTGACCGGCTGGTCTATTCGCCTCACGCATACAACATCGCCAATCATCGATTTGCGAGCTACGAGGAGCTGAAGCAGGCTCTACGACGCACGCGCCGGATTTTTGCTGCATACCGAGCCGGGCGTTCCCCTGTGGGTGGGCGAGTTTGGCACTTGCCAAACATTGACTGCGGCGCCAACTCGGATTGGTTCGTGATGTATATCCGCTACATGAAGGAGAATGATCTTGGCTGGAGCTATTGGGCGCTCAATGGCGCACAATCGAGCGGGGCCAGCCGCAAGTACGATTCAATTGAAGACTACGGGTTGCTGTCGCCTGACTACCAGCACATCGCAGCCCCCAAGCTCGTGGAGCTGTTGCGGACGGTCCAGAACTAGGTGTTATCGAAAAGTTGCTGTTGCCAACAAACTTAAGTATGGTGGCGCACCTCGGCGTGAGTGGAGGTGGATGGGATAGAGTAGAAAAGCCATTTGGACGAATGCGACGCACACAAGGACTTGTTCGCTAATCTTAACTCTGGCTTAGTGCACGTCTGCGTCGAAGACGCCCGTCTCTACCGTATTCGCGTGCTTCATCTGAATAAAGATGCGATACCGGCCCGGCGACGGGGAAACCATAAGGGAACTCAACTACCGGCGCGATGTTTGCTGCTGCGGCGTGTCCAGCCATGTCCATGCCGGCCATCGAGCCGCTATCTGCCATCTCATCGGAATCGCCATTGGCGAGCGATCATGGCTTGCATGGCAGCAGAGCCCTCCGGATGCGTATGGGCAAACACCGTTCCGTCCGTTTTGACGAAAGCGGCGTGTCCCGCCATCCCCAGGTAGGGCCGCGCATCTGCGGCAGGCTGGCCTGCCGCGTCGAGCAGACGGAAGCGAAAGCTGTAGCCCGTATTCGCGCTGAGGTCGGCGGGGCGATCCCAAACCATGGTGTAGCCGTCGGGAAGCTTGTAGGTTGTTCCCAGCTCACCCTGCGACAGCGCCGGGGGGCGCGCCTGAGGCGTCTTCTGACGCCAGCGGAGCGGGCGGCAGGTTTGGCGGCACGATCAGCTCCGCGGTAAGTGTTTCCGGAAAGCCGTTGGCATGAACAATGTCCGCGTAGAGCCGATAGGTGCCCGCGGGCATGGAGGGCAGGGTCATCCGCAGATCGCCCGGCAGAGACCATCGCCGGGTGCAGGTGGAAGACGGCGTCCATCTCCGGCTGCCGAATGGCGTACAAGTGCATCACGTGGCCGTGATCGGGCAGCAGGTCGTTGTTGGAGCGCGCCCGGAAGGTGCGCCGGTCGTCGCTGTCGTAGCGGCCGATCTTCAGATCGAGAGTGTTGCCCTGGAGCACAGGGCTCAGGCTCAGCGGATGGTAAATGTCCGCGGCATAGGCGGCCGCTTCGACGTTCCACCACTTGTAACCGCCATAGACGATCAAGGCTGTGACCGCCAGGGTGATCAGGCCGGCGACAAGTGCCCGGCGGCGCTGCCGCCGGGCCGCCCGCCACGCCAGGGCTGAGACGCGATTGACCAACAGCGGCGGCAACAATGCCTGCAATTCCGATCATCAGCAGCACGCCGAGCAGCGCGAGCATGATGCCCAGCGGGCGCTGCATGGGCAGGATGGAAAGCGGCATCGCGGGGACGGGAACGCTGGCGCTTGGCCTTACCCGAGGCCCCATCGATATCAAAGTGCACCTCCCACGAGCCGGAAGCCATCAGCCAGAGCGAGCCGGTAAAGAAAGCCGGATCGTCCGGCGATGGCTTCATGGCGTCAGAGCTGGGCGGGTGTTTTGAGGCTTCGCCGGTCAGCGGGGTGGGGGTGATGCGGATGGAGCTAACCGGCCGCGCCGGAGCTGCGGACTTCAATGGTGGCCACGCCCGGAATGACATTGGGCGTGCGGATGGTGACGAAGAGCTTGTACGGTCCCGCGTTCACCTCCTCGTACACATCCTTGCTGCCAATATGCGCGTGCGCCGGCAGGGCCAGAACAAGAGAAAGAAGCAAGGTAAACAGGGGCGCCACCACTTCATCGCTGCACACCACGCATCCAGCGGCCGAACAGGAGACCCAGCCAGGTGGAGATGGAAGCGTAGACAGCGGCCCTCAATAGCCCGGCGTAGAGAACCAGCCCGTGGTCGGGATGAAACCACTGCCGCAAGCGGTCGAAGCCGTCGGCGCGCGAGTTGTAGTGGAAATAGATGGTGCCGAAGAAGCGGTTCTTGCTGGCGTCGGAAAGCAGGAACTTGGCAAAGGGCCATTCGACTGCCGTGAGGACGGCGATAAACAGGACGCCCGAGACCAGGGCAATCTGCCACGGTTTCCAGTTCTTCGTCCGCTGCCAAAGCAGATCGAGCGCCAGCGCCGGGACCACGATGAGGACAGGGAACTTTGCCGGAACCAGATGCGTGACTGGATTGAACACCGGCCCAAGCTTGGGTTGAGCGGGGAAGAGCGGAAGGATCAGGATCTCGGCAATGACGAATACGGTATAAACGGCAGCCGTCGAAGTCGCAGCCCAGGGCGATCTCGAGGCCTGCGAGAGAAAGGCGAAGAAGAAGGGCAGACCGATCCCCATGGCGATGTAGGCAGCCGCCTGGTGCAGCTTTACGTCCCAGGTGTACTCCTGCAGAAAGAACATCTGGCCCACGATCGCCAGGCCTCCAACATAAAGAAAAAGCCGTTGCAGGCGCTTGAAACTGGCTGCATCGGTTTCGGCGGCACGGTTCATGGCCGCCAGGATGAGGAACATGACGCCAGTAGAAATGCCGCGCAGACCCAGAATCAGCAACGCATGAGGCGGGCTGACGATTTTGACGTCGAGGCCATAGGCGTTATGCCACCAGTTATCAAAGGGAGCCGAGGTGAGCATGGCGACGCATCCCCAGCCGGCGAGGAAAACGCCCAGCGGGGCGCGCAGCCCAAAAACACTGACCGAGGCGGCCGTGAGCTCAGGGTCCGGAGAAAAAGTGCACTTTAGCGATCAGCCAGGCGCAGATGATGCCGGCGAGCACACCGCAGGCTTGAATAGCCATGTGCGCCGGGGTCCAGAAAGTATCGCGGCCGATGGACCGGTGCCAGGAAACATCCCAGGCGCCCCCAATGGAAGACGAGGTAATGGCCAGCACGCCGGCCCAGATGTACCAGGGGATGGCTGGAAGCGGGAGGCGGAAAAACGGCCGGATAATTGGCGGCTGTGGACATGCTTCCTCCAATTGAGAAGTGCACAAGGCCATGATACGACGCCACACACGGCGAGGTTCCCTTGGCGCTTTGACACATTGTTTCCTTATTGATATTGTTCCCAGCGTGAAGGTGCTTTCTCTTGTGGCACACATTTGCCTCGGTTTGGCAGCTTCCGGGCTGCCGCGGCCGCGTTTCAAGCTCACGCCCAATCCACCGGCGCTGCGGAGTGGCCAACTGGCAGTTTCGACCAGCAGCGCGACGGCGTGGCAGAGAAACGAAACCAAAATCACCGTCGACAACGCCAAAAACATCCGCCTGCTTTGGAAGCTGAAGACCGATAACAAGCCGATGGGGATGCAGTCGTTTCGCGAGCCGATCATTGTTGCCGGCGTGCATACGGCCGGCGGCGCCAAAACCCTGGCCATTCTGGCGGGCAGCTCCGACGATGTCTATGCCGTCGATGCCGCGAGCGGCTCGCTGGTCTGGCAGAAGCACCTGAAGTGGTCGTCAGACAAGCCCCAGGAGCCGGGGCAGGGCGCGGGCTTTATTTGCAACAACGCGTTGACCGCGACCCCGGTGGTTACGCCGGCGGGGGCAGCGCAGCGCTTCGTCTACGTGCTCACCAACGACGGCTACCTGCACACCCTGGATCTGGCAACCGGCGACGAAAAAGACGCGCCCATCCAGATGATGCCGGCACCCTATGGCAAAGCGTACGGCCTGAACCTGGTGAACAACGTGGTCTACACCGTGAGCGGGCAAGGCTGCCATGGCGTTCCCAATGAGCTGTATGCCGTGGACCTGACTACCAAGAAGGCCTTCTCATTCCACGCCACCGCAGGGAGGAATCTTCGGCACCGCCGGTCCCGCGATCGGCAACGATGGAACCATCTATTTCGAAACCGGAGACGGCGCCTACGATGTCGCGGCCGGAAAGTTGTCGACCACCGTGCAGGCCTACACCTCCGTCCAACGATACCTTGACGCTCAAGGACTACTACACCCCCAGCAACCACGCGTGGCTGACCAAGCGAGACCTGGATATGAACACCACCCCGGTCGTCTTTCCTTATCAGGGAAGGGATCTCCTGGTTGGCTCAGGCAAGGAAGGCCGCTACTTCCTGATGGACAGCAAGTCGCTGGGCGGAGCGGACCACCAGACCCCGCTCTATCGCAGCCCGCTGGTTTCCAACAAGAACGTGAATTTCCAGACCGAAGGCACCTGGGGTAGTTTTGCCAGTTGGGAGAGCAAGGACGGCACCCGCTGGGTGCTGGCGCCCATTGGTGGGCCGGTGGCCGTGGACTTTCCCGTCTCCTACGGCCCTACGCCCAATGGCGGCGTGATCGCGCTCAAGTTGACGGACGCGGCGTGGCAAGATGGAGCTGACCCCGGCCTGGCTTTCGCGCGACATGATGACGCGCCGAGCCTCCGGTGGTCGCCAATGGAGTCGTCTTTGTGCTCGCCGCCGGCGAATTCACCGCCCAGGCGAATGACGTGACGGGCGGGCTGTACAGCTACGAAGAGCGGATCAAGCATTCCATTCCGGCCAAGCTTTACGCGCTCGATGCAATGACTGGGAAGGAGCTTTACTCCAGCGGAGACCAGATGACTTCGTTCCTGCACCAGGCCGGCATCGCCGTTGCGGGCGGCCGGGTGATCTTTGGCACCTTCGACGGGACAATCTACTGCTTTGGCCTGGAGTAAACACTCCATGAGAACTCGGGGACGATAAGATTGATGCGAAGATTTCTCGCCATGCCCATGACCCTTGGTTTTGCAGGCGCCATGTTGCTGTCAGGTGTGGCTCACGCGCAAGGCCCCCCGCGTGGGTTCTGGCCCGTGCCCGATGCCGACCCGGCTCACACCGCTGGCAGAAGGCCGAAACGGAAATCACCACCGAGACGGTCGCCAAAGATTTCAAATTTCTATGGAAGCTCAAGCTGGGAAGCGGGTCCGCGAAAGCATCCTCTTTCAGCGAACCGCTTCTCTTTCCCGGCCTGATCACCGGCCGCGGGTTCAAAGACCTGGCGCTCTTGGCCGACGCAAACACCTTGTATGCGTCGATTCCGAACTGGGAGAACTGGTCTGGCAAAAAGATTTCAAGGTCGCGCACCAGGCATGCGGCGGTCGAATATCCAGATCGTCACCGAGCCGCCGCAGGTCATTCATTTCGGCGCGCCCAGGCCGGCTAGCTCCTCGCCAGCGACGCCACCTCCTCCTGCGGAACCGCTCGCTCCTTCCGCGCGTCGCGTGGGCGCTGCTGCCGGAGGCGGATATTTCGGCTTGCGGGGAGTCTACGTTCTGACCAGCGATGGTTACATTCATGAACAGATCATGGCCACCGGCCTCGACTACGCTCCGCCGGTGAAGTTTCTCCCCGCGCCGGGCGGCAGCTCCTTCGGCCTGAACATGAACGACAAGGTGGTGTACACCGCCGCGGGCTCCGGTTGCCAGAATGTTGCCGACGCGGTCTGGTCCATCGACCTGAACACTCCCGACTACACCGTGAGCAGCTATAAGGCGCAGAAACTGAGCCTGGCTGGCTTGACCGGGCCGGCCATCGGCAGCAGACGGCACGGCGTATATCGTCACCGGCAGTGGGCCGGATGATCCCGCCGCCGGCGTCTATGCCAACAGCGTGGTGGCGCTCACCGCAAAAGATCTGAAGGTGAAGGACTGGTATACCCCTGCCGCGCAGCGAAAAGCAAGACTCTCAATGCCAGCCCGGTGGTGTTTACCTACAAGGATAAGGAACTGATCGCTGCTCCGGGCAAAGACGGCAGTCTGGTTTTACTGGACAGCACATCTTTCGGCGGAGCCGATCACCACACGCCCCTGGCCCAGACGGATAGGTTGTCAAAGGCGGCCAAGCGCGGCGCCTGGGAGAGCCTGGCCACCTGGCAGGATAAGTCCGGCGCTGTCTGGGTGTTCGCTTCGATCGTCGGGCCGGTGGACCCGACGTGAAATTTGCCACGTACCAACGGCCCGGCGCCGCACGGCAGCATCGTTGCCTTCAAGGTGGAAGAGAAGGACGGGCACACGGTGCTGACCCCAGCCTGGATCTCGCGCGATCTCATGAATCCGGCGCCCCCGGCGATCGCCAACGGAGTCGTCTTTGCTCTCGAGGGAGGAAATGCTCCGCCCACGCCACGCTGTACGCTCTCGATGCCGCGACCGGCAAGCAACTCTACTCCAGCGGAGACGCAATCGAGACCTATACTCATCTGGCCGGCATGTCTGTCGGCGACGGCCATGTGTTCTTTACCACGCACGACAACACGCTCTACTCCTTCGGAATTCCGCTGGAGCACTAATAGGCGCGATAAGGGGAGTCAATGCGGAGCAGATCCCAGGTAAAAGAAGTAATCGACGCAGGCGGAGGCATTTTACGGTTGGAACCCTGCTGGGTGCCGCGATCGTTCATGATTCCCGGACGCAGGTTGAAGCTCCACCCGGACGATCTTTACGCCTTCGGCGGCCACCGCGGCGGCATCAACGAGCGCTGGTTTTCCTCGACCACCAAGGCTTCGAACGGCCCCGACACTCTGCCCGACGAGGGGCTGAGTTACGTCCGGCCCAAAAGCGGCGGGAAATTTCTGCTGAAAGAAGCGGTCGAAACTGCCGGAGACCTGTTGCTCGGCGCCGACGTAATGGAGCGCGAAGGCGGATGGAACCTGCTCTGCAAGTTTTTTGACAACATGGGCCCCATTCCGCACCACATGCACCAGAGCGACGCGTTCGCCAAGCTCGTGGGGCAGAAGGGCAAGCCGGAAGCCTATTACTTCCCTCCGCAATACAACCAGATACAGAACAATTTTCCCCACACCTACATGGGCCTGGAGCCGGGCACCACCAAAGAAGACATCCGGCGCTGCCTGGAAAAATGGAACCAGGGCGACAACGGAATTCTCTTTCACGCCCGCGCCTATCGTCTGGAGCCGGGCGCAGGGTGGCAGATCGACCCCGGCATTCTGCACGCTCCGGGATCGCTGGTGACCTACGAGCCGCAGGTGAACAGCGATGTCTTTGCCATGTTCCAGTCGGAAGTGGAAGGCCGCATCGTCGGTTGGGACCTGCTGACCAAGGACGTCCCCGAGGAGCATAAGAAGGACCTCGACTTCCTGATCAGCATGCTCGATTGGGAGGCCAACGTGAATCCCCGCTTCGCCGAGACCAACAAGACCTTCCCGCGCCCGGTGAACCCGGTCGAATCCATGGAGGCGGAGGGTTACGTCGAGAAGTGGATCACCTACGGCACGCCCTACTACTCGGCCAAGGAGCTGACGGTGCTGCCCAAGCGCGAGCGTGACCATCAAGGACAGCGCGGCCTACGGGGTGATCGTGACCCAGGGCTACGGGACGCTGGGCAAGCAGGCGGTGTCGACTCCCTCCATGATTCGTTTCGGCGAGATGACGGAGGACGAGGTATTCGTCACTGCGGATGTTGCTAAAGCAGGGGTGCGCATCGAGAATCCCAGCGCATCCGATCCGCTCGTCATGCTCAAGCATTTCGGGCCCGGCAATCCGGACGCACAACCGCTGATTAGGAAATAAGGCTAAGGAATCGTGAGCACAGCCAGTCAGCACAAGCACCCGGCAATCCACAACGCCATGTGGCCTGGCCTCGTAGGCAAGGGACCGGACTCGGAACCGTTCATCGACCTCGAAACCATGCTGGACCTGACTGCGCAAGCCGAGGTCGACGGCATCCGCTTCGACGGCGTCGATCTGTTCTTGTCGTTGCCGCACACCAGCATCGACTCCACCGATGACGAGCTGAAGCATCTTGCCGACAGCATTGCCGAAGCGCGATCTGGTGGTCGGCTCGCTGGTTGCCCCCGTCTGGCCTCCGACCGGCGGCGGCTCCGCCATGGGTTCCGAGCAGGAGCGGAAAGCATTTCTCACCCAGGTGAAGAAGGCCTGTGCCATCGGCAAGAAGCTGCGCGAACTTGGCATTCGCCGCTACGGGGTGATTCGCATCGATTCCGCTGCCTCTCCGGCGGAGTGGGCCAAGGATCCCGCGGGCAACACCAAGCGCATCGCGCAGACGTTTCGTGAGGCCGGCATCATCGCCGAAGACTACGGCGAGCGGCTCGCCGCCGAGGGAGAGATCTGCTGGGGCGGCATGCACAGCTGGAAGCGAATGGTCGAACTGCTGGAGATGGTGAACCGGCCCAAGACCTTCGGCTTTCAGGCGGACATGGCGCATTCGCTCCTGTACACACTGGGGTACAACGCTGCGGAAGACCGTCTGCTGCCGGAGAATTTCGACTGGTCGCAGCAGGACGTCCTGATGGAGGCCCTGCGCAAAGTGACCCATGCTCTGCGGCCCTGGACGATCGACTTTCACGTGGCCCAGAACGACGGCACGGTGAGCGGCTCGGGTTCGCACGATAAGACCGGCCGCCACTGTGTCGTCGGCGATCCCAACGGCAAGATGGATATCGTCGCCGTCGCTGGTCTATGGATGCGCGATGAAACGGGAGCGCCGACCCGGGCCTATGAGCATATCTGCTGGGATGGTTGCATGTTTCCCAACGCAACCATGATGGCGCCGAAGACCTGGAACGACGTACTGGGGACGCTGATCGCAGTGCGCAATGCCCACGGCTGGGATTAACTCCGCTCTTTCTGTCGGAAGCGCAAAATTGTGGGTGCCCCATTTCAAGCCGTGTTTGGGGGCTTGAGTGGGATACAACGAATCTTTCGGGGAAGTTTTCGAAGGGCCTACTATGGCACGGAAGAATCTGAATGTCGGCCTGGTCGGATACGGCTTCATGGGGCGCACGCACTCCAATGCGTTCCTGCAGGCGCCACGCTTTTTCGATGTGCCCTACCAGCCGGTACTCAAGGCCGTTTGCGCGCGCAACGCGGAGCGCGTGAAAGGCTTCGCGGAAAACTGGGGCTACCAATCCGTGGAGACAGATTGGCGCGCCCTGGTAGAGCGGAAAGATATCGACCTGATCGATATCGCCAGCCCCAACGATACCCACGCGGAGATTGCCATTGCCGCCGCCAAGGCGGGCAAGATGGTGCTGTGCGAAAAGCCGCTGGGGCGCACCGCGGCGGAAGCGAAAGCCATGATGGAGGCGGTCGAGTCGGCCAACGTTCCCAACATGGTTTGGTACAACTATCGCCGCGTGCCGGCGGTCGTCCTGCTGAAGCAGCTGCTGGAGGAAGGACGCTTCGGCCGTATCTTCCACTACCGCTCGAAGTTCCTGCAGGATTGGACCATCTCGAGCGACTTGCCGCAGGGCGGTGAGGGACTGTGGCGTCTGGACGTTTCCGTCGCCGGCAGCGGCGTCACCGGCGACTTGCTGGCCCATAACATCGATATGGCGTTGTGGCTGAACGGGCCCATCGTCGAAGTCACGGCCATGACGGAAACGTTCATCAAAGAACGCAAGCACAATCTCACCGGCAAGGTTGAGCCGGTGGGCATCGACGATGCGTCCGCGTTCCTATGCCGCTTTGCCAACGGCTCGATGGCAATCTTTGAGGCCACGCGCTATGCCCGCGGTCACAAGGCGCTGTTTACCCTGGAAGTGAATGGCGAGAAGGCTTCTGCCGGTTGGGATCTGCATGACCTGCACCGGCTGGAGTATTTCGATCATCGCGATGAAGGCCGGCTGCGGGGATGGAAGAGCGTGCACATCACCGATGGCGATCATCCCTACATGAAGAACTGGTGGGTGCCCGGCCTGCAAATCGGCTACGAGCAACCTTCATTCACCAGGTGGCGGACTTTCTTCAAGGGACCGGCAAGGGGGAAAAAGTCGCGCCTACCTTCGCTGATGGCCTGGCCACGGATTATGTAACCGACGCAGTGTTGAAATCGGCAAAGACCAGGCAATGGGAGAAGGTTGTTGGAGTGTGAGGAGGAAGTATGGTACCCGGATCTGTGAGACCGCCCGTCATCGCTTTGATCTGTTTGTTACTGATGTATCCACTTCCCGGATACCAGGTCGCTGCCCAGCAAGCTCCGGCCCATCGTGCTTTTCCCGGCTTCTCGCAACCGGAACCGATCGACTTCAACGATCACGACTGGATTGACGCAGATTTTCGACGGCAAGACTTTGAACGGCTGGGATGGATCCCCGGAAGTATGGCACGTGGAGGATGGCGCCCTGGTGGCCGAATCGAGCCCCGAGCATCCTTCGGGCACGACGAACATCATCTGGCGAGGAGGCCAGCCGGCCAACTTCGAGCTGAAAGTGGAGATGAAGCTTGAGGGCACGGGCGCCAATGGCGGGATCCAATATCGCAGCCTCAACGTTCCGCCGACACCGCAGCAGCTGCGGAACCCGCTGGCGCAGAAATTTGCCAAGTGGAACATGAAGGGCTACCAGGCCGATTTCGATTATGGCAATAAGTACACTGGCCAGCTCTACGAGCAGAGCAGCCCGCGCGGGATTGTCGCCTGGCGAGGCCAGATGGTCGAGACCGATCAGGGCAAGAAGCCGCGGCTGCTGGCCACTCTGGGCAGTTCCGATGAGCTCAAGGCCTTCATCAAGATTGGCGATTGGAATCAGTTCGAGGTGATCGCCGATGGAAACACGTTGATCCATATCGTCAACGGACATGTGATGGCGATTCTGGTCGACAACGACCCGACGTTCAGCCAGTCGAAAGGGCTGATCGGCTTTGAGATCGAGGGCCCTGGAGTGGTGAAGATCTCGCACCGCAACGTGTGGTTGAAAACATTGCCTTAGGCGGCCTGTGGAAAGTTTCGAGGCAGGAAGGGCACGGGGTTTAGCCGTGCCGCATCCAATATCACACAGGAGAAAGCTTCAGCCCCTGAGGTGCGGTTCTCCAATCATTCGCGGGGAATTCTTGCGAGGAAGCCCAGGCCTGACCGTCCTGGGAGCCGAATCTTAGAGGTGGTGTCTACTGTGTCTGCGACGATCTTTAGAGGCCGCCAAGCGGCGGCGATTGAAAATGACCATCTGCGCGTCACCGTCTTGCGAGAGGGTGGCCACATCGCCGAGATATTTGACAAGGTCGCTGGTGTAAGTCCTCTCTGGGTTCCCCCGTGGCCTTCGATTGAGCCATCCACCTATCAACTCAGCAAGCATCCGGAGTATGGATCGGACTCAGAGGCCAAGCTTCTGGCCGGCATTATGGGCCACAACCTGTGCCTCGATTTTTTCGGCGGGCCGTCCAAGGAAGAAGCTGCCGCCGGGTTGACCGTGCATGGAGAAGGTTCCGTAGTCCCGTATGAGATCACTGAACGCGACGGAATCCTGGTAGCAAAGGCTCACCTCCCGCTCGCCCAAATTAATTTCGAGCGCTCCATCGAATTGCGCGATCGCTCTTTGAGGATTCGGGAATCGGTGGAGAATCTTGCTGCGTGGGATCGTCCTATCGGGTGGACGGAGCATGTAACCTTGGGTCCGCCATTTATCGAAGCGGGAACTACGCAGCTGCGGGCTTCTGTAACTCGGTCTAAGGTCTCCGGGATTGACTTCGGAGCCAATATGCATCTGAAGCAGGCTGCGGAGTTTGATTGGCCAATGGCCCCTCTTTCCGCGGGAGGCGTCGCCGACCTGCGCACGCTGAGCGCTGCGCCGGCTTCGAGCGAGTACACCTCGCATCTCGGCGATAGACAACGCGAGGATGAATTCTTTGTTGCCTTTTCCCCCGCGTTTCGTCTGGCGCTCGCATACATCTGGAAGCGTGAGGATTTTCCCTGGTTAGGGATGTGGCAGGAAAACTGTAGCCGCAACACCCCACCCTGGAACGGCCGGACCATCACCCTGGGCCTGGAATTCGGGGTTTCTCCCGTGCCCGAATCACGCCGTGAAATGGTAGAGCGCGGCCGGTTGTTCGATGTCCCTGGTTACCGCTGGATTCCTGCCAAGGGACGATTGGAAGTGGAGTACTGGGCTCTAACGCAAAGTGCTGACCAGATTCCGGAATCAATCCTGTGGCCAGAGTGAGCGGTTTGCCTGCGCGAAATGCAGATTAGAAAGCCAGGCGGTCCTTTTTGGCGTCCAGCTTTTTGGCATCCACGCTGGGAACCTTCTTGAGGTCGTCGAGGGACTTGAAGTCGCCGTTCTTCTTCCGATAGTCAATGACAGCCTCTGCCTCAGTCGTCGAGAGCCCGAGTCCACTCTCCAGCTGCGCTGCTGTGGCCTGGTTCACATGGATGGTGGTTACTGCGGGAAAGTTCTTTTCCAGGTAGTCCAGGATCTGGGTGAATTCGTCATCGGTGGCTACTGCGCCGAATCCCGCCATCTTGGTGATGGTATCTTCCCAGCCGGCGCGGTCTTGCCCATTCGCGATCACGTTGTCCGGGGAGTGGCATTTACTGCATACGCGAACCAGGGTGTCTTTTCCTGGGCCCGCAGGCAATTCGGGATACTGCGGGTGTTCCGCCGGTTGCGGGGGCGCCGCTTGTTGCGCGTACGACGGCATTCCAGCGCAGCATAAAAACATTCCGCAGACCACAGCCTTAATCAGAGCGTTTGCATCCCGTTTCACGAATACTCCTGCAACTCTCACTTCAGTATATTCTGTCGCGCGCGAGGATGGTTAGGGCGCCACGCCAAGGGCGGAGTAGAGCTCTTGCGGCTTATAGACGACTCCGTTCTTCACCACCAACGCCGTCTTTCTTATATCGCTGATGTTCTGCGCCGGATCGCCATTCACCAGCGTAAGGTCGGCGAGTTTGCCGGGTTCAATCGAGCCCAGGTCGTGGTCCAGCTTCATGATGCGGGCGGCATTGAGCGTGGCGTCCTGCAAGACTTTGTTGGCGGGGATGCCGGCCTGCACGTCCAGCTCGAGTTCACGGTGGAGGGCGAAACCGGCCATCGTGTCGGTGCCGTCTTCCATGGGGATTCCGGCTCGATACATCATGCCGATCATCTCCATCATTCTGGTAAACGACTGCTGGTATCGCTGCTCCATGCCCGGAGGCGGAGTGAGCCCACTGGAGAGCAAGCCGCGCCGCACCTGGGGTGGAAGGCGTTCGGCGATAGGCTGGTAGCCGCGCGGTATCTTTCCGGCCGGCGAAGTCATCATCTCTTCGAAGATGCTGAGTGTGGGGTCAAGCACCGTGTGATGGTCCTGCAGCAGTTTGATGAAGGACTGCACCTGCGGCGAAGTGAGGTCCAGATCGGCGCCACGCTTGGCCACCTCGGTGAGGCGAGCGGTGGTGTTGGTATTCTTCACGTCGGGCATGAAGTTCAGCATCAGGAAATTGGCATGCTGAATTTCGTCATAGCCCAGCTCGACACATTGCGCAGCGGTCATCTCTGCCGGAATATGTCCGCTGACCCGCAGGCCCAGCTTGTGCGCCTCATGGATGATGGCCGGCACCAGCTCAGGCTTCACTGAGCTGTAAATCTTGATCTGGACATAGCCCAGGCGCGCGTAATTATCGACAGCGGCACGCGCCTCGTCTTCCGTGGAGACCAGCACTTTGGTCGGTCCCTGGTACGGCCCGGGCCCATCGATGACTCCGGCGAGAACAATGCGGGTCCCGATCTCCTGGCCTTCTTCAATGCGCTTGCGGCGGGCCAGCAGCGTGTCGATATCATTCGCCAGGTCGCGGACCGTGGTGACGCCGGCGGCCAGGTTCAGCAGACCATCGTTATCCCCAACGTGGGCGTGCATGTCCCACAGGCCGGGCAGCAATGTCTTTCCCGTGCCATCGATCACCTGCGCTCCTGAAGGCGTGGAGACCTGATCGGAAGGGCCGACGCTGACAATGTGATTGCCGGCGATCACGACGGCACGGTCTTTGAGAATCTCTGCGGACTGGGCATCGAAGAGATTGACATGGGTGAACACGATGCCGCCGGGCGCTGGGTGGCTCAGCTTGCTTACCAGCGCCGCACTGCGCGCGTGGGCGGCCTTATCCTGTGCGGCCTGCAACGGCTTTATTGTCTCCTCCCAGCCTTCCGGGATAACGGTCTGCCAGGGGTCCACGTAGGCGAAGAAGCCGCGGCGGTCATCGAGCCACACGTAGGTTGGGGCGAAGTCCAGGCCGGTGATGGCGTAAAGGGTGACGTCTTTTTCCGGCCGGGTATTTCCAGGTTCAGCCCGGCAACGCGGTCGACCGTTGCCTCACCGTCCGGCAGCAGGGCGATTTTTCCCGCGTTCTCCAGCGCAGCTTGTGCCAGGATACCCAGCTCCGACGGTGCGCCGTTGATGGAAAAATATACAGCGGGCGAGGTGAGTTTCTTCTCGCCCTCCTCGACGCTGCTCTTCCAGCGCGCCGTACCAGACGTGAGCACGTAGTTTTCGTTCACTCTCGACTTCAAGTAATCATTGCCGCGAACGCTCTCTTCGATCGGAAGACCATTCGCATTCAGCTTGAGAATACTGGTGGTTTGCGGTCCGCGGCCGCGGTCGTTGAATTGAAAGAAAATGTGCAGCTGTCCGTCCGGCGCAGTCCAAACCGCCTGCTGCCCGGCACGATTTCCCATGATCAGCACGGTGATAGCGATCTGCCGTGGCGGGAACCTCCGCCGGCAGCGCGGGCACCGCACTCTGTGTTTGCGCCCGGCAGCTTAGCAGGAGCAAGAGGTTCACCAGGGTAAGCCGGGTGAGAGTGCGCGACGAACAATGATTGCCCCGCATGAGTGATCTCCGTTCCTTTGTTTAGGCCGTTCCCCAGATTTCGCCGCACACGCGTTGGAAATTCGCGCCCAGCACTTTTTCAATCACGGATGAGGGCTGGCCTCGACGGGCCAGTTCTGTGGCGATGATCTCCATGTGATTTGGCCCATTCAAATCGGGCACATAGGGAAAACGGTCCTCCCCCGGCGCCCCGATGCCGAGCTTCTTGCGCTGAGCGATATCCGCCTCGAAGTCGGCCTTCTGCGCGGCGGTCAGGACCGTCTCCTGAATGGAGCCGTCGGAGCCGATGCCGACGTGATCGGTGCCGCATACATCGATGGCGTGCACCAGGTGATCGAGCACGTGCTGGCGAGTGGGCACTGTAGGAGAGGCAACCAGGTAGGGCATGAGATAGACGCCGAAATACCCTCCGCGATCAGCCAGCGCCTTGAGAATCTCGTCGGGCTTGTTGCGGGGATGCGCATAAACGGCGGCGCATCCGGAGTGTGAGATCAGCACCGGCTTGGCGGACGCGGCGATGGCTTCGGAAGTGGTCCGATAGCCGCTATGGCTCAGGTCAACGGCCACTCCGATCTCATTCATCTTCTTCACCGCCGCGAGCCCGGCTCTGCTTAAGCCCGGCATTGCCCGGCTCCAGACAGCCATCGCCAAAAGCCGTGCGCACGTTGTAGGTGAGCTGCATGATGCGCACGCCGAGATTGCGGAAGACCTCAATGCGTTCGGGGTTCTCTTCCAGAAACGCGGTGTACTGGAAGCCGGGAATGATGCCGACGTTTGTTCTCGCGCTTGGCACGCGCGATATCGGAGTATCTGCGAATGATGGTGAAGGCGTCGGGATATTTCTCCACTAACGCGTCCAGCCAGGCAAGCATGTTGATCGTGCCTTCGAAGGTGGTATCCGAGACGGTGTAATTGACGGCGGTGATTCCCGATTGCTGAACCACGGCAACTAATGCCGGGCTGGGAGCGGTCTCCTGGTCGAGAAATGGGGAACACAGCGAATCGATGACGATCGCGCGCTGGTAGAGGGTCGCGTTATCCGGGGAAGCACTCGCATGCGGGCCGCGCAACAGGCGCGGAGCGAGCACTGCGAACTTGAGAAGAGAAAGTTGAAATTCCCGGCGGTTCAAGACCGTTCCTCGTTAGCTCGAATAAGCTGTCTCTTCTCTCGCCACTCGTCCGCGGTAATCTCCCATATCTCGGTGAGCAATCTGCCCGAGACATATTCACGCTCCTCGGTGGCAATCACGCGCATCCCGGTCTTCTCTGATACGCGCCGCGACGCGATATTCACCACGGCCTTGGGAACCCGCAAAACGCTGAAACCGAGAACGTCAAAGCAATAGTCATTGACAGCGATCGCCGCCTCCGTCATCAGGCCTTGGCCCTGCCATGGTAGTCCCAACCAGAACCCGCGAGTGGCGTGCCCATCTTTGGAGATCAGGCCGATGGATCCGATATGTTCTTCCGGCGATTGCCGCAATCTCAAGGCTCCAGTGCCACTGCTCCCCACGCTCGACTGCGGGCAGCGCGACATCGCGATAATAGGTGAATGCCCCATCTGCGGGGTACGGCCAGGGAATCTGCTTGCTCAGGAACTTGACAATCTCCCAATGGGGAAAGAGGCGTTGTGTCTGCTCGGCATCGGCGAGCTGGAGCGGTTGGAGCAAGAGCCGCTCGGTTTGGAGGGTGGCGATCACAGTCACCAAGATAACAACGGGCGCGGCCTGGATCGAGTCTTTAATAGGTCTGCAGCCGAATCACTTATTCCGACGCGGTGAGGTGCGCCTTGCATCGAAAGAGTAGAAGCAAGACATCTGATAAGACGATGAAGCGGACCCGCAAAGACCTGGATCTTTCCGAAGCGCAGTTTCACGCGATTTGCCGCGCGCTCGCTGATCCTCGCCGCTTTGCCATTCTGCAACAGGTGGCGGCTGCGGATGGACTAGCCTGCAGCTCATTGCAGGAACACGAGGTCATCAGCCCGGCGACGATCTCCCATCATCTCAAAGAGCTGCACGAGGCTGGATTGGTGGACATGAAACGCGAGGGCCGGGGCTCTAATCTTTTTCTCCGCCGGCCCGTCTTCGACGCCTACCTGAAGCGCCTCTCCTCTCTGTAGAGTCTGCAAGGGACTCACACTCGCTTTAGCGTGAGAGTGAAACCGCCATTCCGGCTACTCTCGATCGAAAACAGTGCCACGAGAGGTGGCAAGCCGGGGCAGGCTAAGCGAATCTCGGGGTCTACCAGGAGGATCTGCGATTTCTCTTGGATTCTGCTTTGGCACAGACTCCGCAAGGCAAAGCTCTGAATCGAATCAAGAGCGGCAGACATCTATTCGATGTCTGTCGAACTATTCGACAGGGATCATATTGAGGTGAAGAGATGGGAAAGCTGACTGGTAAGGTGGCGGTGGTTACGGGCGCATCGAAGGGTATTGGCGCGGGCATAGCACAGGAACTTGCGGCGCAGGGCGCGTCGGTGGTGGTGAACTACGCTTCGAGCAAAGAGGGGGCCGACAAGGTGGTCGCCGGCATTACCAAGGCCGGCGGCAAGGCGATCGCCGTGGGTGGCAGCGTAGCCAAAGCCGAGGAGATCGATAAGCTCTTTGCGGAAACAAAGAAGGCCTTCGGCAAGGTGGACATCCTGGTGAACAATGCCGGTGTCTATGCGTTTGCCCCGCTGGAACAAATTACAGAAGAAGACATCGCACGCATGTACGACACCAATGTAAAGGGGCTGCTTCTGGCTACCAAGGCCGGCGTCGCGCTCTTCCCGAAAGAGGGTGGCAGCGTGATCAACATCGGCTCGGTTGCCAGCGAGCAGACGCCGCCCATGTCGGTGGTGTACAGCAGCACCAAGGGTGCGGTCGATGTGATTACACGGGTGCTGGCAAAGGAGCTAGGCCCAAAGAATATTCGCGTGAACGCGGTGAATCCCGGCCCCGTCGCCACCGAGGGCTTTAAGTCTTCGGGCGTTGAAGGAAGCGATTTCGAAAAGCAGATGGTGCAAAGCACACCGCTGGGCAGGGTCGGCACTCCTGAAGACATTGCCACGGTAGTCGCGTTCCTTGCCTCTGACGATGCGCGTTGGATCACCGGATCGTTGCTTCAGGCCGCGGGCGGCATGCGCTAACGCATTTTCACTACTACTCTGCATATTCAGGTTGAAAGAGCGTGCGGCTTTTCTTTCCCCCGAGGAAAAGCCGCGCCGAGAGCAATTGCTCTCTATGCACCAGAAGAAAAAGCTTTAAGCCTGAGCTGCGGCAGCTGCTGCCTTGCGGGCGATGAGACCGAAGCCCTTGTCGCGTGCCATGTGTTCCAGCGAGGCCAGCTGCTGCTGTGCAGCGGCCTTGTGCCCGGCTCGAATTTCTAAATCGGCTGCAGCCACCATGGCTTCTAATTCGACACCCTGGAGTCCGTGCGCGCGAGCTTCTCTGGCAACCTGCTCCAACCGTGGTTTGGCTGTGTCGGGATGATCCGATGCGAGCAAAACGCGCGCGAACTCCAGCTCATACTCAAGGCGGACCAGCAAGTTCTGGCTCTTTGCCGCGAGATCCTGCGATGATTCGATTTCGGCCCGCGCTTCCGCCTGGCTTGCCCTGGGCCAGCAAAGCCCGGGTTAAAGCGGTGGAGGCCGCAAGTTCATCGTCGGCTTGCCGCTCCTGATGGAACTGTTGCTTCCACTGCCGCAGGGGTTTCTCCACCTCGGCCGCGCGTCCTTCTTCTATCGAAAGCTGCGCCAGCCCAACCTGGGTCTCCAACGCCAGCTGCTTCTCGCCTACCTGGTTGCGCAGGGCCAATGACTTCTCGTACGACGCGCGAGCCGCTGCCAGTTTCCCTTGGTCAACAAGAACATCCCCGAGGCTGCAGAAGACATAGGCGACCGCGGATTTATCGCCGGCCTCCTCGGGCTGTGGCCATGGCTTGCTGGTAGGTAGTCTCCGCGACCTGCAGCTTTCCGTTCTGGCGGGACAAATCCCCCAAAGTATTGAGACTGAGCGCCACCCCCTCTTTGTCTTCAACTGCTTGATAGTTGGGAACGGAGTCTTGCAGCAGCTTTCTGGCTTCGTTGAGATTACCTGACGTCAGAAGGGCGGCACCAAGGTTGCTCATCGCGGCGCCAACACCATCCAAATTTCCGACTTCCCGGAACTCTTTGATGGCCGCGCGAAACATTTCTCCTGAACGCGCAACTTCACCCTGTTGGTAGTAGAGGGCTGCGAGGTCGGTCGACATCATCGCCTCGGCATTGCGATCTCCGGCCGCCTCGGCGCTCTGCCGGGCGAGCTCGCAGTCGCCGGCGGCTTCATCCATGGAAACACCCATGCCGACACCCTGTTCGCAAAGAAACCCATAGGTGCGGGCTACAAGGACGGGGCGTCCCTGGGCCCGGCCTTTTTCGATTGCGGATTTGGCAGCAGCGCGCGCCTTGGCAAGATCCTGCCCAATCCACGCGGAGGCCTCCATCATATCGATGCGCGCATCCACGCCCGCCGGTGCAGGCAGGCGGCGAAGGGTGGCAAGCGTCTGCAGAGCGGCTACCGGTTGAAAGCCGATCTCCGCATTAGCCAAGAGGAGGCCGTAGTCAAGACTGTCTGGGAATAGCTGGAAGAGTGTGCGGTAGGCTTGCACCGTCTTGGCTGAATCGCCCATCGCGCGCCAGTACTGACCTTCGATCAGAAATCGGTCCTCTTCGGGTAGGTCCTGCGAGAGCTCCCGGGCCCGCTGGGCCTCCGCACGTGCTTTGGTTTGATAGCCCAGATGCCACCACGCTTCGGACAAGGCAGAGTGCGCCAGAGGGAACTCGTTGTCAGCGGCTACGGCTTTGAGCAGCAGGTCACGAGCGCCAAGAAAATCGAAAGCCCAGAGCTTGGCACGGCCCGCGACATACAAGCGTGCGCTTCGTTCGTCAGAAGGAAGCGCCACCCGTGCCTGGTTGGCGTCGCCCAAGGAATTGGCGGTGAGGCCCAGGCGATGGCGAAGCCGGGCGCCTGCCTGGGCAGCCAGATCGAAGAGATCGTTCCGGTCGCCGGTAATTGCCTCTTCGGCGATCGTTTCTCCATCGGCCGTATCCTGCACCCGCAAATCGAGCCGGATGCGCGTTTCCTCCTTGCCCGGCAATGGGGTGTAGGAGCCAAGGACCACCACATCCGCTCCCGGGTTCTGCCGCAATCGCTCAAGGGTACTCTTGGCCAGGGTGTCTTCGCCGGTGGGCGGCAGGTCATGCTTGACCCTGGCAACATCTTCCGCGGAAACCATACGCAAATCGCCACGCGTGCCCAATTCCGTGTCCAACATCTCGGAGAAGACAGGGGAGAGCCAATCGTCTTCATGGCGGCCGGGCAAATTACGGAATCCCAGCACCGCTACCGAGCGGCGCAGTCTTACTGGCGCAGCTGCGCTGGCTTGAGGCGCTGGAGGCACGTCGTGAGGCTTGCGATAGAACCGGAAAAACAATCCTCCGGCCAGCAGAACCAATGTCAAGCCGGCCGCCAGCCAATAAATCCCGCG
>CAVZJL010000041.1:0-123669 GCA_963775365.1 uncultured Acidobacteriaceae bacterium
GCGGAGTGTCTTGGCGCAGACCCATCTGCCGGAAGATGCCGCCGAGCTGGTCGCTTTCTGGGTAATCTCGACCTGGTTCCAGGACGCACTGACCGTTCTTCCATGCCTGGTAATCACGGGCCCGGCCCATGATGCGATGGTTGTTCTGCGCAGCCTAGGGGTCTTCTGCCGGATGTCCGTGCGAGTCGCTGACTTTCGGAAAGGTGACCTCGCAACTCTCAATCAGGTTTGCCACACCGCCTTGATTTCCGAGCCCAACCTGAACAGTCGGAACGCAGCGCTGTTGGGCAACCTCACCAATGCAGGATCCCTGGTCGTGGCGGCTGGTCGCGCTACCGATTATTCGATGTCCCGGGCGATCTACGCTGGCGAGCATCCAGTGCCACACAAGATCCAAAACTCGATCCACTTCCACATCCCTGCGACGAACGCTGCACCACCAGCCCGTCCTAAATGGTTGCAAGAAACAATTGAACGAATGCCCGGCCACCTGGACCAATACCGTGAGAAGAATCTCCATCATGTCCGCTCCTGGACGATTGGTTTCCCTCCGGCGTGTCCTCCGAGACGGCGGCGATTGCAGCGGCGCTCGGACGTTGCATCGTGGGCGCACCTGAGCTCCAGGAGAAGACTGTTGCCCTTCTGAAGACCCACGACCGACGGCGTCTCTTCGAGATGTCGGAGACCATCGAGGCTGTCGTTCTGGAAGCGACTGGGGCCCTCAGTCGTGATCGGCGGGAACATGCCTATGTAAGGGAGATAGCGGCCGAGGTCAACCGCCTGCTGGAAGCTCGCGGTGAAACCGTGCGGCTCAGCCCCGAAAAGGTTGGCCACCGGTTGAAAAACTGTTCGGTCTGCGCACTCGTCCGTTATCACAAACCCGGCAATGGTCTTGCGTTCGACAAGGCCACGGTCGCCGGGATTGAGCAGCTCACCGCGGTCTACGTAATGGAGGATATGCCTGCGGAGAGAGAGAACCTCCATGGTTCCGCAAGCTCTAGAAAATAAGTAGTTTGAGGATGTGTTTGAGGTTATGGAGGTTTCTCAATTCGTTTCCCTTTACGAAAGGCATTAGCCGATATAAACACGTAAGAATGAGCTACTTCATTTCTAGAATCGACATCAGCCTTATGGGTAAAACTTACCTTTATGCATTAATGCACATCGAGCCGGGTCTAGAAACAAATCGAAAAGAATCATTTTTGGCCCACGCTGTAGCAAACGACGTGGGGCACCTGTTGAGATTTGTTAGGTGGTTCAGATTTGTTGATGGTTGAATGTTCAGAAGGGAGCCGCTCGAGGCAGCTGCACGTTAGCTTCTCACGATCCGTTTCTTTTTTTAGCGGCTTGCGCAGACAACGACTGCAGACAACCTGTCATGAAAATGCAGAGTCCTAACGCTCCCTCTACACGAGGACGGGGGGATCCAGCGAAGACGGGATTGTGCAGATACGCTGGCGGTAAGCCGGGAATTGCGCCTCCGAGCCAGGGCAATCGTGGTGGAGCTTCTGCGGAGACTATCTTCGCGTCGTCGATGGACAGTGACGAATCGGAATCTCACCAGATGCTTTATTTGTTGGAAACCTAGTGCCGGAAGATTCCGCTTTGCGGATGGTAGTGCTGCCAGTCGAACCAGTAGTCCTTCAGGGCAAAGAGCCGCGTGAGGCATTGTCCCTTCATCTCACCAGACACGGCGCAGCCGTCGAAGCTCCAGTCGCTGACTGTCGCGTCATCTACGAGCGTCCAGGGATCACTCGCGTTCGTGGCGGTGTGGCCGTAGAACTCAAGTGCCCGGCCGGCGACTTGCCGGGAAAAGACGCGCACGGATTTTCCATCTGGACCGAGCACCAGCATAATTGGCTGGTCCCCCAGAACATCGAGCACTACCGGGGATTGAGCGGTCAGCTTGTTTACTGGATACGCTTTTGCGTTGCTCCGCTCACCACGCCGATGATCGTGTCCCGGTCGGCGAGCGAACCTTTCGTCGCATGGATCACGGTCGGCAGCTTGCCCACTTCTTTTTCCCAAGTCGCCTTGTCGTACTCTGCGGCGTAGCGCGGCAGTGGCGCCAGGACCGTCCCGTTCGGCTGCTCTTTCTTCCAGAGTGCAAAGCTGAGCTCGTCTTGCGGCACCAAGCTGAGCTGTGCCCCTTTCAGGGGCCCGGCAACTGCGGAGCCCGTGACCTGCTGCCAATAGCTGCCTGTCTCCTCATCGCGCATCAGGAAATTCTGGTTGTTGATCCCCGCCAGGTGAAAGTGCAGATCGCGTCCGTTCAGGCTGCGGGTCCAGACCAGACCCGTGTGGCAGAGCGTTCAATAGGTGACAACAATCGGCAGTCCATGCAGCCGGTCGTTCACCACATGGTGATACCCCATCTCGCGGATGGGGTAAGCCCGGCTCTCTTCGCCCAAGGTGACTGCGATGACCATATCGTTCGCGTCAATTGCGGCCTTGTCCGCTGCGAGATAGGTTGGCTCGCCCAGGGGATGAAACATCAGCTCGAAAGGATTGATCCAGGTGGAAATGGCCGCCAAAACAGCCACGCCCACGGCGGGCGCCAGCAACAGCTTTGCCATCCAGCCTGCTCGTCGCCACAGAAGGAGCGCAAGAACAGTTAGCAAGCAAGCCGCTATCAACGATATGGCTTTACCGTGCAGAAGCACCCACAGGGCGCGCTCCAGAGCCACAGGCTTCTGCTCGCGGAAGGGCCGGATTACATACATCGGATAGGCTGCAAAGATTAAAATCGCGAGGCTCGCCAGGAAGAGGCACAGCGCCGGAACTATCTTAAGCGTGCGCTTGGTAGTTAAGGCTGGAGTCGCCGTCGCCATCGCCTCACATTCTATCCCGAACACTGCCGCCCGCAAGCGATTCGTCCTTTGTTGTTTTGGCTGAAAAAGAGCTACATCGATTGGTTGAATTCGAAGTCATCCTTTTGGTGGACGTTCGTCCGCTTGGTAAGACTCCGCAACACTTGATTGTGATTCCAAGAGCGCGATGCCATGAAAGAGCTTGGCGGAAGTGCGTGTGAGTCGAACACACCGTCGCCCGTTAGGAGCGACCACCGGTTTTGAAGACCGGGAGGATCACCGGAGCCCAGGCACTTCCATAGCATCAATAGCTATACGTTGCTGGGTAGTTATGATCCTATCTGATGGGGCGGGACAGGAATACGGGATGCAAGATTCTACAACCGTGAGATTGACGCAACAGGTCAAAGCCGGCGGATGCGCGAGCAAGCTGGCGCCCGGCTCGCTGGCCGCAGTGCTGTCAAGGCTTCCCAAGCAAAGCGATCCAAACCTGCTGGTTGGATTCGACACATCGGACGATGCGGGCATCTATCGGATCGCGCCCGACGTTGCCCTCGTCCAGACCGTCGATTTCTTTACCCCGCTGGTAGACGACCCTTTCGTCTTCGGCCAGATTGCTGCCACCAATGCGCTGAGCGACGTCTATGCAATGGGTGGCCGGCCGCTGACCGCTCTGTCGATCGTCTGCTTTCCGCAGGACGGAGACCTGGACGTCCTCGAACAGATCATGCGCGGCGGAATGGCCAAAATGGCGCGAGGCCGGCTGCATCGTAGTCGGTGGACACAGCGTTCGCGATGCGGAAATCAAATTCGGATATGCCGTGACGGGGCTGATCGATCCTGACCGCGTCTTTACCAATACCGGCGCGATCGCGGGCGATGCGCTGATCCTGACCAAGCCGATCGGCACCGGAGTGATTACAACCGCCTTGAAGCGCGGCCTGGCAAAACCGGATTGGGTGGAGAATGCCGTGCAGTCCATGACGACGCTCAACCGCGCGGCATCGGAGATCGTCGCCGCGGCGGCCGGCGTTCATGCCATGACGGACGTTACTGGTTTCGGCTTGATGGGTCACGGTCGCGAGCTGGCGATGGGCAGCGGAGTGACCATCGAGATTGTGGTGGAGGAAGTGCCGCGCATCGAAGGCGCCCTCGATGCCATCCATTTGGGTGCAATTCCGGCAGGATTGCTGGCGAATCGCGACTTTGCAGAATGCGTGAGCGCCGATGCACCCGGCTCCCACATTGCCGATGATTTGCGCGCGTTGCTTTACGATCCGCAGACTGCCGGCGGTCTGTTGATTTCGGTTGCGCCCGACGATGCGGAAGCGATACTCGGCTCGCTGCGCCGTGCAGGCCTGAAGGCAGCCAAAATCGGCTCTGTTCGCGGTCCCTATAGGGCGGGACAGGGTGTGCCGGCCATTCTCTTGCGCTAGCGGCAAACAACCGAACCAATAAACTTTACTCACGGCCATCGTTCATGAAGAGCAAAGAGAACATCACCAGCGATGACGAATTACGCAGTCTGTACAGCCTGCTGCCCTCGCTCAATGATCTCTTGCTCGATCCTCGCTTCTCCGCAATCGTTCAGGCCGAATCTCACAGCACCGTGGTTCGCTCCACGCGAGCCGTGCTCAGTCGCGTCAAACGGGAAATAGCCCAGGGACAACACACGCTCGCCAGCGTGAACCATCGCCTCGCTGGACTCCATCTCGCGGTTGCCGAGGAGATCGACCGGGGGAAGCGCTACTCGCTGCGGCGCGTCATCAATGCGACCGGCGTCATCCTTCATACGAATTTAGGGCGAGCTCCGCTGAGCGTCTCTGCGCTCGAGCACATGGTCGAAATTGCTGCGGGCTACTCCAACCTCGAACTTGATCTGGAAACGGGCGAGAGGAGCCGTCGAGACGTTCACGCGGAGGAACTGCTTTTGCGGCTGCTCAGCATCAAGACCCGCACCCTCGACGAGGACTCGTGCGGAGTCGACGAAAGCTGCGGTAGTGGTCAATAACTGCGCGGCGGCTACCTTCCTCGCGCTCAATTCTCTGGCTGAGGGCGCCGAAGTCATCGTCTCTCGCGGAGAGCTGGTCGAAATTGGGGGCGGTTTTCGCATTCCGGAAATTCTCGCCAAGTCAGGCGCACGCATGCGCGAGGTGGGCACTACGAATCGGACCCGCCTGGTCGATTATGAAAACGCGATCTCGGCGGATACTGGCCTGATCCTCCGCGTTCACCAGTCCAACTTCAGCATCGAGGGCTTTACGGAAAGGCCCACGTTGCAGGATCTCGTCGCCTTGGGCAAGCGCAAGAATGTCGCGGTATTCAACGACCAGGGCACAGGCCTCTTATCCTCTTTAGAAGACCTGGGAGTGCGCGCGGAGCCCACGTTGTTAGATAGCTTCCGCGTGGGCGTCGACCTGATCGCCGCCAGCGGAGATAAGTTGCTGGGTGGCCCGCAGTGCGGTCTGCTTGTAGGCAGAGTGGACCTGATCGACCGCATTCGCAAAAACCCGCTGCTGCGAGCATTCCGCGTCGACAAACTCACCTACGCTGCGCTTGAAGCAACGCTCATGGATCACCTGTCGGAGAAGCCGATCCCTATCATCAGCATGCTGCATGCGCCTGCGTTAGAAATTCTCAGGCGGTGCGAATGGGTTGCCGGCCAGGTAACCAGCGCCGGTCAGGTCGGGCGATCTTTTTGCAGAAGCGGTTCCGGTCCTCAGCCTCATCGGTGGCGGAACGGCGCCGGCGGCTCGCCTGCAGAGCTCAGCCGTATCTTTGCGCCACGCAACGCTTCAGCCTCAAGCTTTGCTGCGGGCGCTGCGAGGGCTGGATCCGCCCGTGATCGGCCGCGTATGCGAAGACGCTGTCTTGCTGGACCTTCGGACCGTTGAGCCGGAATTCGACGTCAAACTTGTATCACTGCTGCGCCAGGCCGCACCAGCAGCCGTCGCCCCGCATGTGTCCTCGTTCGACCACGAGTGATGGGCTTGCATCGCCGTCAACGAAAGATCTCTTCAGCATGACCAAGGCGGTCAAATCTCTCGTCGTCGGAACAGCGGGTCACATCGACCACGGCAAAACCACGCTCGTCCGCGCGCTGACCGGGCGTTGACACCGATCGCCTGCCGGAGGAGAAGCGCCGGGGCATCACCATCGATCTGGGATTCGCTTCTCTCGACGCAGCGGCAGCTGATGATAGCCCTCTGCGCATCAGCTTCGTCGATGTTCCAGGGCACAAGCTCTTTATCCGCAATATGCTCGCAGGCGCAGGCTGCATCGATGCTGTGCTGCTTGTCATCTCCGCCGAAGAAGGCGTCAAGCCGCAGACCGAAGAGCATCTCGCCATTTGCAGCCTGCTTGGAGTTTGCCGCGGTCTTACCGTGATCACCAAGGTGGACGCTGTCAGCCCGGGCCGTCTCGAAGAGGTCCGCGCCGAGATAGGAAGCTTCCTCCAGGGCACGTTTCTTGACCCGAACCATGCCGTCCTTCTCCCCGTAAGCGCCCAAACGCGGCCAAGGGCTTGACCAGCTTCGCCGCGAACTGCTGTCTTTGGCCATGAAGACCGCGGCTACCCAATCCCGCATCATCTTCCGCGGCTCCCACTGGATCGCGCCTTCGTGATGAAAGGGTTCGGTACGGTGGTCACGGGCACGTTGCTTTCCGGAGAGTTCCGCGTAGGAGAATCCCTTGCGCTCGAGCCCGGAGGCCGCAGCGTGCGTGTGCGGGGAATGCAGACCCATGGCCGCCCTGAGGAGTATGCCCGCGCTGGTTCGCGCGTGGCTCTGAATCTGGCTGGTATTGAAGTCTCTGAAGTGAGTCGCGGCCAGACTCTCGTCGCCCCGGAAACGCTAAGCGCCGTAACCACGATTGATGTCGAAGCCTCTCTGCTATCCGGTTCCACCAGCCTCAAGCATCGCTCGCGCGTTCACTTTCACGCTTTTACCTCCGAGACTCTGGCCACGGTTTCGTTGTATGGCTACGACTCAGCAGAGCCTGGATCCCATCGATTCATGCGCATCCGGCTGCACAAGCCCGTCGTGCTTGTACCCGGTGACCGCTTCGTACTGCGGCAATGTTCGCCGCCGGCCACCATCGGCGGGGGCCGCGTGCTCGATGCGCATCCGCTGCCCAACCTGCGAAAAGGAAAGTGCCTCACGTGGTTGGAAGCTCTCAAGGGGGCATCTCTCGAAGAACAACTTCGCTTGCGGGTCGCGCGGCGCGGGACCACCGGCATCACTTATGGGCAAGCTGATGGCGGAAACCGGCCTGACCCAAGAGGCGCTTCACCGGCTCACCGAACCGCTCGTACGCAGCAATCGTCTGCTGCGCATTCCCGATGATGTGCTGCTCACCGAGGAAGCCCTCGCATCGGCCGCAGAAAGATTTGTCGGCCTGGCTGAAGGCGCGAAACCAAATCCGCTGGTCTCAGTCGATCTGAGCTGAAGGGCCGGAGCGGGCTATCCTGGAAGGTATTCGATTTCCTGCTCGAGAAACTCGTGCGCGAGCAGCGACTCCGGCTTCAGGACGCGCTCGTCTACGCTTCTGGATCGGACCCGCAACTTCCCGGAGCAGACCTCAAGTCGCTCTCCGCGATCGCGACTGCCTATGAGTCGGCTGGGCTCACGGCTCCTTCGGCCTCTGAAGTTGCGACCATGCTCCATCTCAAGGACGGCGAGATGCGACGGCTCATGACCTTGCTGTTGCGCGACAAGATTCTCGTCAAGATGGGCGTGGACGGCCCGTATATCCACGAAAGGGCTCTCGAAACATTGCGCGGACGGGTGCGCGAGCTGCGTGGCCAGACACTCGATGTTGCACGCTTCAAGCAGATGACGGGGCTGTCGAGAAAATACGCTATCCCTCTGCTCGAATACCTTGATCGCCAGAGAGTAACCCGCAAAGACGGAGACCTGCGCTTGGTGCTCTAATCGTCGGGCAGTGCCCAACGCTGCTTTGGCATGCGGAAATGTGCTAATCTCTTGGCGGTGTTGCAGACGTTTGGCGAAAACCATGACCGATCATAAGAAGCTGAAAATCAACGTGGTCGAAGACGCGGACGCAACCGGCGAGGTTGCACTCGTCTACGACGAGTGGCGCGCCCACTCCGGTCGTCAACAGATGCCCGGCATCCTCAAGTGCTTCAGTCACCGGCCGGATTTTCTGCGCGAAGTGATGAGCTTCAGTAACACCGTGCACTTTTCTGAGGGTCACCTTACCCGCCGCACCAAGGAAGCGATTGCCAGCTGGGTCTCATGGCTCAATCGCTGTCCCTATTGACTGGACTCTCATGCATACTTCCTGCGGGTTCAGGGAGCCAATGAGAAAACGGTGCAGGCGATTGCTGAAGGGAAACTCGACGAAGCTGAGCTCACCCCGGCTGAACGCGTTCTCCTCGAATACGTCACCAAAGTGACCGAGGCCGCTTACCGCACGACAGCAGAAGACGTACAGATTCTCCGCGATCATGGCTGGAGCGAGCCCCAGATCGCAGAGGCTGTGTATATTACCGCCATGTTTGCCTTCTTCAATCGGGTGGCCGATGCTTTTGGCATTTCGCCGCAGGGGTATCTCGAAATGAATGCCATGACCAAGTGAGCCAGTCGTAATGGCGACCAAGAAAGATTCTGGCGTATTGCTTCCTGATTTCGCGTGACCAAGGTACCGCTCATGTTGTACCGGAATCGGCCGATGACGCATTTGGAGACAAGCGATGTCCATTATCAGGATTCTTCTCGTCGATGATGACGAACTTGTGCGCGCGGCGTTGAGTGAGGTCCTGGAGCACTCCGGCTTCGCGGTAACCTCTGCCAGCGATGTGGTGGAAGCATTAAAGCGTATCAGCTCAGAAACCTACGACGTGCTGGTAACCGATCTGCACATGCCGGAGGCAGGGGACGGGCTCACCGTCATCAGCGCGATGCGCCATGCGAATCCACTCGCTGTGACGTTACTGTTGACTGCATTTCCACGGATGGAGGCGGCCGCCCAAGCCATCCTGCTGCAGGCCGATGAGATCCTGGTGAAGCCGATGGATGCAACATTGCTTGTCGATGTCATCAAGCAGCGGGTAGCCATTGGCCCGGTTCGTAATCGCGAGATCGAGAGTGTTGCTACCATTCTGGAACGGACAACCCAGGCCGCCATTCAAGAGTGGTATACGCGTATCCAAATGACGAGATGTTGATGTCCGTTCCCATGAGCTACGAACTGCGTTGCAGCCATCTGTATCAAATCTTTCGTGACCTGGTCTCTCGTCTCCTCTCTTCTGAACCAATTGGCAGCAACGAGGTAGCATCGTCCGCCGCTGCTAAGCACGGTCTGGACCGGCGTAGATTTGGCTATAGCGCCGCGATGCTGGTAGAGGAATCGCGGATGTTGCAGGTGAGTATATTTCAGACCCTGCAGAACAACCTGGCTAATATCGATTTCAGTCTCTTGTTGATTGGAGTCATGACCATCGCAGACGAGATCGATTCCCAACTTAGTCAGGCGATGGCAAGCTTCACCTCAGAATCGCTCTCTGCAGCTTAAAGACATCCTGCTGGACATCATCTTTTCCCTATCCAGGAAAATAAGCATGGCCGAGGCTATGTGCCGAACACTTGCCGCTACATCGGGCACGCACTGAAGCAAGCGCAAATGGGCTCTTATGGCCCTCAGTTCGTCGCCGTTTAACTTGATCGGGACACTCGGCCACGTCGATGCGGTGCATCTTCTTCCCAACGTGCTCCCACACATCAAAGACAGTAGCTGGGGTCTCACTCCGCTGTTCTGCGCGCGCCGCTTCGGCTGCCTCTCTCGGGCTTTGGGCATCAATCTCAATTTCCCATATAACCCGAAACTCCAATGTCAGATCCTCTCACTTCTTTAAGAGAGGAATACTTGAACGGTGCGTCCGCCGCCATAGGCCGCGCAACGAGTCTTGCACCCAGGTAACAGAGCTGACGGATATCTGACCCTGGAGCGCTGCGGGCATATATGGTTTGCCGATGGCCTGGAGCGCGCTGGGCGCCTTGGGCGTGATATTTTCGGATAGAGATTCCGCGGATGCCGCGGAACCATTACCGATGGAACCCGACCCGAGTAGCGCGCCCCAACCCGTAGCCAGTTTGCCAGCCCTGGCGCAGCCAGTAGCCGCGTCGCTCACCCGTGCCGCGATCTTCCTGGTCGTGACCCTCAACCCGGGCGCTGAGAATCGTGCCACCCTGCGATCGTTTTGCGCGGATCTCTCCGGGTTGCTGCGCGCCGTGGAGTTTCGCGATTTGGAAGGCCAGCTTTCCTGCGTGATGGGCTTTGGATCAGAGGCCTGGGACCGCCTCTTCGGGGCCCCCCGGCCGGCCGAACTGCATCCCTTCCGGGAGTTTCGCTCCGGAGGGCGCCATGCCGTGGCTACGCCCGGCGACTTGTTGTTCCACATCCGGGCCAAGCGCATGGATCTATGCTTCGAGCTGGCCGCCCAGTTAATGGCGCGTATTGGAAAGGCCGTTTCGCCGGTGGACGAGGTGCACGGCTTCCGTTACTTTGACGACCGAGATCTCATCGGTTTTGTTGATGGGACAGAGAATCCAAGGGGAGCGGCAGCAATCGACGCCGTGCTTATCGGCGATGAGGACGGCGCCTTTGCCGGCGGTAGCTACGTCATCGTGCAGAAATACCTGCACAACCTGGACGCATGGAACGCGCTCCCCATCGAAGCGCAGGAGCGGATCATCGGCCGCACTAAGTTGTCTGATATTGAATTGGACGACTCCGTCAAGCCGACCTCAGCTCACAATGCGCTCACCACCATTGTCGAGAACGGCAAAGAGGTCAAGATCCTGCGTGACAACATGCCCTTCGGCCGGCCCACGCAGGGTGAATTTGGGACCTACTTTATCGGCTACAGCCGTTCGCCCCGCACCATCGAGCAGATGCTCGAGAATATGTTCATCGGCCTGCCGCCCGGCAACTACGACCGGCTGCTCGACTTCAGCCGCGCCGTCACCGGGAATCTTTTCTTCGTGCCCTCGGCAACGTTTCTGGACAACGGGACAGAGGACGACCAGCCTGCGGTTACGGAGACCCCGCCACCGGCAGCGGCCAACCCCTCTCCACCCACATCATCGGTGCGCGACGGTTCTCTCGGCATCGGTTCCCTTAAAGGAGACATCCGACATGAATAATCTCCATCGCGAGCTCGCCCCCATTTCCGATTCGGCATGGGCGGAGATCGAAGAGGAAACATCGCGTACCCTCAAGCGCTACCTCGCAGGCCGTCGAGTTGTCGACGTACAGGGGCCCGGCGGCACTTTCCTCTCTGCCGTCGGCACCGGCCACCTGCTGTCGATTTCTGCGCCGGGTGACGGTATCGTGGCCAGGCAGCGCGAGGTGAAGCCTCTGGTCGAGTTGCGTGTTCCCTTTGAACTCGATCGTCAGCAGATCGACGACGTGGACCGCGGCGCCAACGACTCGAATTGGCAGCCGGCAAAGGATGCCGCGAAACAGATCGCGTTTGCCGAGGATGGAGCCATCTTCGACGGCTATGCGGCGGCCGGGATTCAAGGCATCCGCCAGGGAACCAGCAACCCCATCATGACTCTCCCCACCGACGTGCGGGATTACCCTGAGGCCATTGCCCAGGCCTTGAGCCAGCTGCGCCTGGTGGGTGTCAACGGTCCCTACTCGGTTTTGCTGGGCGCCGATGCGTACACGGCGTTAGCCGAGACCAGTGACCACGGCTACCCTGTGCTGGAACACGTCAAGCGCCTGGTAAATGATGAGATTATCTGGGCGCCCGCGATTGCCGGCGCGTTCGTGCTGACTACTCGTGGGGGCGATTTCGCCCTTCATCTGGGTCAGGACGTCTCCATCGGCTATCTGAGCCACACCGATACCGCTGTCCGCCTCTATCTGCAGGAGACGTTCACTTTTCTCCCGCTCACCAGCGAAGCCGCTGTCGCCTTCGCTTCTCCAGCAAAGGCGACGACTTAAACGTCAAGAGGCAGAGACCCATGAGCAAACACATTGCTGGCATTAATCCTTCGGTCCCTCCAAGCGGCACCGGATGCGTGGAGTGTTTGGCCACGGACGGTTGGTGGCTCCATCTTCGCCGTTGTACGGAGTGTGGGCACATCGGCTGCTGCGACAGCTCGCCGTCACAGCACGCACGCAAGCATTTCGAGAGCGCGGGGCATCCCATCATGCAGAGCTTCGAACCTGGGGAAGGGTGGTTTTGGAACTTCCAAACCGAGAGCGAGGTGGAAGGCCAGAGACTCGCGCCACCACATGCTCACCCGCTGAATCAACCAACTCCAGGGCCGCGGGGTCGAGTCCCGGTGGATTGGGAACGGAAACTTAACGGTTGACCGGCTTGCCTAATCCGGGTTTGAAGCTGAGAATGAACCCGTTCGATCTTCTAAGCGGTGCTGCGCTTTGCAGAGAAGGGAAGCCATTCTCGTCATGGAACCTGCTCTTCGCAAAACGTCGCCCATCCCGGAAATAGACGTTCTATGGATAACCGCAGGCCTGGGTTGCGACGGGGACACGATCGCGATGACCGCGGCCACCCAACCCAGCATTGAGGACATCGTCCTGGGAGCTCTTCCCTGGATTCCCAAGGTAAATTTCCATAATCCCTTTCTCTCCCCTGATGTAGGAGAGGATTTCATGGCCCATTTTCATCGTGCGGCGCAAGGGAAATCGAACCCTTTCATTCTCGTGATGGAGGGCTCCATTCCGGATGAAACCAATAAGGAAGAGGGCTATTGGGCATCGTTTGGCACCGACCAGGTAACGGGTCAGCCCATTACAACCTGCGAATGGATCGACTGGCTGGCGCCGAAAGCATGGGCCGTAATTGCCGCGGGAACGTGCGCGACCTACGGTGGAATTCATGCCATGGAAGGCAATCCGACCGGATGCATGGGGCTGCCGGACTACCTTGGTTGGCAGTGGCGCTCGCAGGGGGATATCCCCATCGTTTGTGTTCCCGGATGCCCGGTTCAGCCGGACAATTTCATGGAGACGCTCCTCTATCTACTCCACATGGCCGCCGGGCGCGCGCCCATGATCCCGCTCGATGATGCGTTGCGTCCGACGTGGCTCTTCGGGAGCACGCTTCATGAAGGCTGCGATCGTGGAGGCTACTATGAGCAAGCGCAGTTTGCTGAAGAGTATGGGTCGCCGTTGTGCATCGTGAAGTTGGGATGTTGGGGGCCAGTGGTGCAGTGCAATGTGGGCAAGCGTGGTTGGATGGCGGGCCTCGGAGGTTGTCCCAATGTTGGAGGGATCTGCATCGGATGCACGATGCCGGGATTTCCTGACAAGTTTATGCCGTTCATGAATCAGCCCCCGGGTTCCCTGTTGTCGTCCGCCGCCGTCCAAACGTATGGACGGGCCATACACGCATTGCGCCGCTTTACCCAGGCATCGCTCAATAAGGAGCCAGTCTGGCGGAGAAGGCCTCGTCTTCCGGGCAATCAGAATAGTTCCGGGGCAACTCGCTGATTGGTGACGTCTGAGGTGAACATGTCTTCTTCTGCGCGAAGCGGCCGGAAAACCAGAGAACCACTTCGTTGGCGCCGATGCAGACTTGCCGGATATTGCCGAAGCCGAGGCGGTTCTCCTCGATCTGGCAAGGGTATTTGCCGACTCCTCCTTGAATCCTGTCTTGGATAACTTCACTGAAAGTGGACATGCGCCGCCGGCGGAGGCTCAGGCGCCAAACCTCGAGGCCAAGTACCGCGCTTTGCTGGAGCAAATACCGGCGGTAGTCTTCATGGCTCATCTCGACCGGGGTATCAGTGAAGCCTACGTGAGTCCGCAGATTGAAGAGGCCCTCGGATATTCGCGAGAAGAATGGCTGGAAGATCCGGTGCGCTGGTATCAGCACATCCATCCCCATGACAAGCAGCGCTGGAGCCTGGAGGCGGCGGAGATGTTCCTCTCCGGTAAGCCGCTCCGATCCGCATATCGAGTGATTGCGCGCGATGGCCGCGTTATCTGGTTTCATTGCGACGCCCGTATGATGCGCCGGGAGGACGGCCGGCCCTGGTGTATTCATGGCGTCGCGTTCGATATCTCAGATATCAAACGCATTGAAGAGGAACTCCAGGAGGAACGAAATTTCGTCTCCGCCATCCTGGACACTGTCGGGGCACTGGTCGTCGTCCTCGACAACGAGGGGCGGATCTTACGCTTCAACCCGGCTTGCGAACTGACCACGGGATATTCGATGGAGGAGGTTCAGGGCAAATGCATCTGGGATCTCTTTCTTCTTCCCGAGGAGGTAGATCGTTTTCGGGCCAATTTTGAGATGCTGCGCACGGATCTTCTTCCCCAGGACTATCAGACCTATTGGGTTACGCGCCATGGGGATCAGCGGCTGATTGCATGGTCGAGCACTTTGCTTCCTGGTAGTGGAGAGAGCGCCCGTTACATCATCGCCACGGGTATCGACATCACGGAACGAAAGCATTTGGAAAAGGCAATCCTGGATATAAGTGCCAGAGAGCAGCGGCGAATCGGGCAGGACCTGCATGATGGTCTCGGCCAGCATCTGACCGGGATCGCGTTCATGGCCAAGGTGCACGAAGCGAAATTGGCTGAGCAAAATAGGTCGGAAACCGAGGATGCAGCCAAGATTGTCAAGCTGGTGAACGAAGCGATTCATAAGACTCGCGAATTGGCCAGGGGACTTCTTCCGGTCGTATCCGATTCACAAGGTCTGATGTCTGCGTTGCAGCTGTGGGCGGCCGAAGTAGAAGACCTTTTTGGAGTATCATGCCGCTTTCAGTGTGAAACGCCTGTGCTGATTCACGATGACACGGTGGCCACGCATCTTTATCACATCGCTCAAGAGGCAGTGAATAATGCGATCAAGCATGGGGAGCCACGCAAAGTCATGATTCAGTTGACGGCCGAAGACGGCCGGGGCAGATTGCTGATAAAAGATGACGGTAAGGGCATTACAGAAAATCCTGCGCATACTCAGGGCATGGGCTTGCACATAATGAATTACCGGGCCGGAATGATCGGCGGTGTTCTTGAAGCGCGTCGCGACAATCCCCGAGGAACGGTCGTTACTTGTACTTTTCCGGTGAGAGACAGTGGATAGCATTCGCATGGCTGAGACCGCCAAGTCGCAAAGTGTCACACGCGTTAAGAAGAAGACTGTCTTCATCGTGGATGACCATCCCCTATTGCGCCAGGGTTTGGCGTTGTTAGTGAACCGGGAACAGGATCTTGCCGTTTGTGGTGAGGCGGAAGAGGCGCAGACCGCCATGAAGGAAATCGCGGCCAAAAAGCCGGACATCCTGATTGCGGATATCTCGCTCAATGGCCCGGACGGGCTGGATCTCTTAAAGAACCTGCGGACGTTATACCCGAACCTTCCTGTGTTGATTCTCTCCATGCATGACGAGTCGATTTATGCCGAGCGTGCTCTGCGTGCCCGTGCCAACGGCTACATCATGAAGCAGGAGGCCACTGAGAAAGTCCTGGTCGCCCTGCGGCGTATTCTCGGTGGAGACATCTACCTCAGTGACCGGATGTCAAACAAGCTGCTTCATCAATACATCAGCGGCGCTCCGGCAGACATGAATTCCCGGCTCTCCGCTCTTTCAGATCGCGAACTTGAGGTATTCCGTTTGATCGGCGAAGGCGGCAGCACGCGCCAGATAGCCGAGAAACTCCACCTCAGCATAAAAACCGTCGAAACTTACCAGGCTCACATCAAAGACAAGCTATCTCTGCACAGCGGGCGCGAGCTGGTGCAACACGCCATCCAATCCAACATCACCGACAAGACCTCGTAAGACTGCAAACTTGGCACGCTACAAAGGAGTGCGGATTACCACAGATGTTGACCGCTAAATGCGCCGGACGCAGCGAGAGTTAGAGGGAAAAGAGCAGTGGAATCCCACATCTGCGAAAAGCGAGATATAGGGCCCGATCCTTTGTTGGGAAACAAGCCACAAGCCTGTTCATGTACTCTCTCATCGGGAAGTGCGGATTACCCAGATGTTGATCGCTAAGTGCGCCGGACGCACCGAGAGTTAGAGGGAAACGGGCAGTGGAATCTCACATCGCGCAAAACGAGCGAGATGTAGGGACCCGTCCTCGTTGGGAAAAAGCTATTGGCGTTCAGTACTCTCTATCGGGAAGTGCGGATTACCACAGATGTTGATCGCTAAGTGCGCCGGACGCACCGAGAGTTAGAGGGAGACGGGCATGGACGATCCCACGATCTTCGTCGAACCTCCTGTCCATCGGGAAACCCCCGATGCAATCCGAGTATTTGGTATGAGAGGAAAATAGGGCCGGTCCTGCTTGTGAGTCAAGACGGCGTTCTGTTTCCATGGTTCGTCCCGCTAAAGAAAGTCGAGAGGAGCGTCCAGCATATGGCAAAGCAAGCAGCGCCTTATGGTCGAGTCACGCAGAAGAAACCCGCCGTGGCAGAAGTACACATCGTCTGGATTACCGCCGGTCTGGGTTGCGATGGAGATTCGGTATCGATTACCGCCGCGACGCAGCCCAGCGTGGAAGATGTTCTGTTGGGCGCAATTCCTGGCCTACCGACAGTGCATCTGCACAATCCTGTCCTCGCTTACGAGAATGGCGACGATTTTCTCAAGTACTGGTATCTGGCCGAACAGGGAAAGCTTGATCCGTTCGTCCTCGTCGTCGAGGGGTCCATTCCCAACGAGAAGATCAAGAAAGAGGGCTACTGGGCGGGGCTGGGCACCAATCCCAACACCGGCCAACCGATCACCACCAACGAATGGATTGATCGTCTCACGCCGAAGGCGCTCGCCGTTGTCGCCTGCGGCACCTGCGCTACTTATGGCGGCATTCACGCCATGGAAGGCAACCCGACAGGATGCATGGGCCTGGCCGATTATCTGGGCTGGGACTGGAAATCCAAGGCGGGACTTCCCATCGTGAATGTTCCGGGCTGCCCGGTGCAGCCGGACAATTTCATGGAAACCGTTCTATACCTGCTGTATCAAGTCGCCGGTCTGGCTCCAATGATCCCGCTGGATGATCAACTGCGGCCCAAGTGGCTGTTCGAGCGGACCGTGCACGACGGTTGCGACCGCGCCGGTTATTACGAGCAGGGCGATTTCGCCACCTCCTACGGCTCTCCCAAGTGCATCGTGAAGCTTGGCTGCTGGGGACCGGTGGTGAACTGCAACGTGCCCAAGCGGGGTTGGATGGCCGGAATCGGCGGATGCCCCAACGTGGGCGGCATTTGCATCGGCTGCACCATGCCCGGTTTTCCGGACAAATTTATGCCCTTCATGGATGAGCCCCCCGGCGCGAAAGTTTCGAGCGCGGCTATCGGCATTTACGGCCAGGCGATCCGCGCTCTCCGTTCCATGACCAATGACACTGTGAATCAAGAGCCTAAGTGGCGGCACCCGCGTGCTGAACTGACAACTGGCTATCACCCAAGTTCCTACTAACGCAAGACTGATAAAGGAGCCAAAAAGATGGGCACCATTACCGCTGAGCACCAGCAAGAAGCCGCGCAAAAAAGCCAGTTAGTAGAGATGAATTGGGATCCGATTACACGGATCGTCGGCAGCCTCGGCATCTTTACCAAAATCGATTTTGGCAAACGGAAGGTTGCTGAATGCCACAGCACTTCCTCGATCTTTCGCGGTTACAGCATTTTCATGAAGGGGAAAGATCCCCGCGATGCCCACTTCATCACCAGCCGCATCTGCGGCATTTGCGGTGACAACCACGCCACCTGCGCCACCTATGCGCAGAACATGGCCTTTGGCGTGAAGCCGCCTCCGATAGCGGAATGGATCGTCAACCTTGGCGAAGCGGCCGAGTACATGTTCGACCACAACATCTTCCAGGACAATCTGGTCGGCGTGGACTTCTGTGAACAGATGGTGAAGGAGACCAATCCCGGCGTCTGGGAAAAAGCGACTAAGACTGCTGCCCCACATGCCGAACTACACGGTTACCGCAACATCAGCGAAATCATGACGGCGCTCAATCCATTTAAGGGAGCGTTCTATCTGGAAGCGTTGCAGATGAGCCGCATGACTCGCGAGATGTTCTGCCTGATGGAAGGACGCCACGTGCATCCTTCTACTTTGTATCCGGGCGGAGTGGGTACGGTACCCACCGTTCAGCTCTTTACCGATTACATCGTACGCCTGATGAAATACGTGGAATTCATGAAGAAGGTTGTGCCGCTGCATGATGATCTTTTCGATTTCTTCTACGAAGCCCTCCCCGGTTACGAAGAGGTTGGGCGGCGGCGCATCCTTCTTGGTTGTTGGGGCTCGTTCAACAATCCTGATGTGTGCGATTACACGTACGCAAAGATGACCGATTGGGGCCGCGGCATGTACGTGACTCCAGGCGTGGTGGTCGACGGCCAGCTGGTGACCACGGACCTGGTCGACATCAATTTGAATATCCGCATTCTGCTGGGCAGCTCGTACTACGACGATTGGCAGAACTCAGAAGCTTTTGTGAAGAAAGACCCGTTGGGAAATCCTGTCGATCAACGGCACCCCTGGAATCAGAGCACTTTCCCGCGGCCGCAGAAGCGCGACTTCGGCGGCAAGTATACCTGGGTCATGTCTCCCCGGTGGTACGACAAGCGGACCGGGGACTATCTGGCGCTGGATACCGGGGGAGGCCCGATCGCACGTTTCTGGGCGACCGCACTGGCCGGCATCGTGGACATTGGCTACCTCAAGGCCACCGGCCACAGCGTAAAGATTTATCTTCCCAAGACGATGTCGAAGCCTGAGGTTGAGTTCGAATGGAAGATTCCCAAGTGGAGCAATGCCATTGAACGGGACCGTGCTCGCACGTACTTCCAGGCCTATGCTGCTGCGGCGGCGCTCTACTTCGCCGAACAGGCGCTAGCCGAGTTGCACGCGGGCAGAACCAAGACGTGGAATGATTTCAAGGTTCCGGAAGAAGCGATCGGGTGCGGGTTCCACGAAGCAGTGCGCGGCGTGTTGTCGCATCATGTGGTGATCAAGAATCACAAGATCGCCAACTATCATCCGTATCCGCCTACTCCCTGGAACGCAAATCCGCGGGACAGCTTTGGCACACCGGGCCCATATGAGGATGCGGTACAGAACACGCCAATTTTCGAGGAGAACGGTCCGGAAAACTTCAAGGGCATCGATATCATGCGGGCGGTTAGGAGCTTCGATCCATGCTTGCCTTGCGGCGTTCACATGTATCTGGGGAATGGAAAGGTGCTTGAGACCCATCATTCTCCGATGTTTGGTCAGCAGCTGACTTGAGGAATATGCGTGAGAAGTGTGTTCATGCATTCTTGTTTTCTTTGAGTAGGGTGGCCAATGGGACGTGGGACATCGAGAGCGATTATCCCACTCAAGACAAAGTACGGCTTGAATGTTGCACCCGGCATTACTTGTCGGTGTACCAAAAGCATTGGCGCAGGCGCGTGGTGAAGGAGTGGTGTGGATAGCGAAAAGGAATTTCAGGAGAAGATGCGGCAGCTTGGCACGTTGGTCGGCGAACTTGACCAGCTGCCGGGCGGCGGTTCAAAAGTTGCGGCCCGGGAGCTCGTCCAGCTTCTTATGGAAGTGCATCGTACGGGGTTGGAACGAATGATGGAGCTGGTCTTTCAAGCGGGCACCGAAGCTTCCGGTGGGGCGATTATCGACCGACTGGGCCAGGATCCAATCGTCCGTAACCTGCTCCTGCTTTATTCTCTCCATCCTGAGGACCTGGAGACCCGCGTTTTACGAGCGCTCGACGTCGCTCGAACGCGTCTGCGCAAATTGGATGGCAGAGTCGACCTGGTCAGCTTTCATGAGGGGGCGGTCCAACTCCGGCTTCATACTTCGGGTTATTCACGCGGTTCCACGATTAAGGATCTACGGGCTATCGTGGAAGGCGCTATCTATGACCTGGCGCCGGATGTGGGGTCGCTGACGATCCTCGCGCCCGAAGAAGAGTCTTCTTCGGGATTTGTTCCCTTGCAGAGCTTGCTTAAGCATTCCATGGCGGTTCTCCGTGCGGGAGTGGATGGTGCCGATTGAACCTTGTCTATAAGTTAAGACTGGAAGCCCTCCTACGTTCGACCAGGCGTTCGCGACGCTTCGACAGTTCGCCCGGTCACGGCCGCCGGCCGAGCGTTGCGAATTGTGCAGCACTGGCTTGGCGCACGAACATCCGCACCTGGTGGAAATTCGTTTGCGCCAGATTGTTTGTGCCTGTGAAGCCTGCGCGACTCTTTTTGATGGCATGGCGAATGGCAAGTACCGGCGGGTTTCCAGGCGCGCCCAATTCCTGGCTGATTTTCAGATGACCGATCCCCAGTGGGAAAGCTTGTTGATCCCCATCAACATGGCGTTCTTCTTACATTCGAGCATCGAGGGTAAGGTTGTCGCGCTCTACCCCAGTCCTGCTGGAGCGGTTGAATCTCTGCTTCCCCTCGATGCCTGGAATGAGATCGTGCAGGAGAATCCAATCCTCAGCCAATTGCAACCCGATATCGAGGCGTTGCTCATCAACCGGGTCGGGCACGCGCACGAACTGTCGAAAGCTGAGTACTATATCGCCCCGATCGACGAGTGTTACCGGCTGGTCGGCCTGATACGAGCCAATTGGAAAGGGCTCTCCGGAGGGTCCGAGGTTTGGGCTGAGATTGGGCGCTTCTTCTCCGATTTGCGGTCGCACGCTGACGTAGTCAACAGGGAAGTGGACGTCAACACAACCAACTGAAGTTTGCAAGCAGAGGAGCATCTATGGCTATGGAACTTGTAGAAACGACCGGGAATGACAAGGACACCCTTTACATGCTCGGAGGCATTTCCATGATCGTCTTTGGGGCGGGATTGATTCTGTCCAATCCTTTTGTTCGCCGTTACATGTCACAGATTGGAGTTGGCAATTTAGCCAGCGCCGCCATGCCCGATATCCAGCGATATTTCAAACTGCGGGCAATGTCCGATCCGAAGCGGAGTTAGCTGCATGGTCGAGATTTCGACACCCGCAAAGGATGCGGCGGGAACTGAATCAGATCACTACGTCATTGATAGCCGCGCGAGCCGATTCACGGTGCAGGCTTTCGTGACAGGACTTTTGGCCAAGATGGGGCACAATCCGACCATCGGTATTCGTGACTTCAGCGGTGGCATGAAGTTCAATCCTGACAAGCTCGAGGCCAGTTCATTCCGTCTTCTCATCAAGACCGCCTCCATGAGTGTGCTGGACGACATCAACGATAGAGACCGCCGGGAAATAGAGCGCCTCATGAGTCAGGAGGTTTTGGAGATTTCGAAGTTTCCCGAGGTGGTGTACGACGCGTCCAACATTTCGGTTACGAGGATGGCAGATGCGCTTTATTCGGCCACGGTTATCGGAGATCTCACCATGCATGGCGTCACCAATAGCCAGAGAATCCCGGTGAGGGTGGCGTTGTTCGGAAGCATGTTGCGGGCGTCTGGTGAGTTCTCGTTGGATCAGAGCGATTACAACATCAAGCTGGTTTCTGTTGCCGGCGGCGCGCTCAAGTTGAAGGACGAGCTCAAGTTTTCATTTGAGATTGTGGCTCGGAAGCGAGAGTGAGATAAAGCCTGCGCCCTTTCGGCATTTGCGTGGAGGCCAAGTGAAACTGCAGGTCCCTCCGCTGCGCTACCCCGGATTTCCTGTCCAGGAAATCCGGGTCCTCTCCGGTCGGGATGACAAAGTTGAGGGCGGTGGCCAACCTTTGCATGAGTGGAGGTGGATGGACAGAGTAAAAAGCCAATTTGGACAAGTCTGATTTTCAGCCGCCACATTCGACAAGCTCAGGCCGTTCGGGATTGATCGCGATGGGCCCTGAGAGCGGATTGTTTTTAGCGAGCGCCGTCCGAATTAGACAACGCTCGCCGCAGGCCCTAGCGGTGCTTGATGAAGGTGCCGTCCTGTAGTTCGCTGGCTGCCTGGCGGAGCTGGTCCTGGGTGTTCATCACGATTGGTCCATACCAGGCGACCGGCTCCTCGATTGGCTTGCCTGACACCAGCAGAAATCGTATGCCCTCGTCGCCGGCTTGGACTGCGATTTCGTCTCCGCGGTCGAAGAGCACCAGGGAGTGATTGCCGGCATCGTAGATGGCTGGAGCTTCTGGTTTTGCGGCTTGCTCGGTCAGGACCGCGCGCGGATGCGACGCATCCCGAAATGTGCCCGAGCCGGCGAATACATAGGCGAAGGCGTTGCGGGTGGTGTCGACCTTGAGCCGTTTCTTGTGGCCTGGGGCAACCGAAATGTCGAGGTAATTGGGATCGGCAGCCACACCCTCCACGGGTCCTCGTTTTCCCCAGAATTCGCCGCAGATAACGCGCACGTGGGTACCATCATCATCGGTGATCTCGGGAATCGCGCTCGCGGGAATGTCCTGGTAGCGGGGGTCGGTCATCTTCAGTGAAGCGGGTAAGTTGGCCCACAACTGGAAGCCGTGCATCCGCCCTTGCTGATCGCCCTTAGGCATCTCCTGATGAAGGATGCCGCTGCCGGCAGTCATCCACTGCACATCGCCTGCGGTCATCTTTCCCCGATTGCCTAAGCTGTCGCCGTGCTCGACGGATCCGGCAAGCACGTAGGTGATGGTCTCGATCCCGCGATGAGGATGCCATGGAAATCCCGCGATGTAGTCTTCTGGATTCTCATTGCGGAAATCGTCCAAAAGCAGAAATGGATCGAAGTCCCTGGTTTTGCCAAAACCGAAGGCGCGCTGCAGCTTAACGCCCGCGCCTTCGATCGTCGGCTTTGTTTCGATAACCTGTTTCACTGCGCGGAGTGACATACTTCTCCCTTCAAGCCTTTACGAACTGCACGTCGAGCGTGATGGTCACTTCGTCGCCGACCAGAAAGCCGCCGCTCTCGAGCGCCGCGTTCCAGGTCAGGCCGAAGTCTTTGCGGCTGATCTTTGTGGTGGCTGATACTCCAACCCGAGTGTTGCCCCAGGGATCCTTCGCCGGCGGAGTTGGACCTTCCACGGAGAAGACCACCTTGCCTGTGGTGCCGCGCACGGTTAGATCTCCTTCGACCGAAAGTTCTCCATCCCGAACCAGGCTAATGCGCGAGGACTTGAAAGAAAGGGTAGCGAACTTCTCCACGTCGAAGAAGTCGGCGCCCTTCAGGTGCGCATCGCGCTGGGCGTCGCGTGTTTCCAGGGAGGCTGCGTCGATAATGGCCTCGACCCGGGAATTGGCCAGGTTCGTTTCGTCCAGGGTCAATGTCCCCGTGACTTTGGCGAAATGCCCCTTCACGTGAGAGATCATCATGTGTTTGACTTTGAACTCGGCAGAGGAATGGGCCGGGTCGATGTTCCAAGTGGTGGTTGCGGTGGTGGTTGGGGAGGTAGCGGTAGTGCTCATGGGTGGTTCTCCTTTCGTTGCTATAGATGCGTTTAAACGATAATCGTTTCAACAAATATATTCGATAAAAATTAACTTACTTCTGCCTGGGCGGCGTGTAGCAGGTCGGTCAGTCTCTGGAGCCGTTCCCGGCCCAGGTGGCCGAGTTGCTTGCGATGGGTTTCCTGCACCGGTTCATCCAGGCGGCTCAACAACTTGAGCCCCGGCGGTGTGATCCGGGCCATTACCATGCGCCGGTCCTTGGTTTCGCGGTTGCGTGAGATCAGGCCCCGCTTTTCGAGGCGGTCGAGGAGGCGGGTGATGTCCGGATCGCGGGTAATCATGCGGTTGGCCACTTCGCCGCAGGGCAGCCCTTCGGGGGCCCCACGCAGGATGCGGAGCACGTTGTATTGGGTCGCGGAGAGATCCTCCCCTTTGAGAACCGCGATAAGACCGCGAGACAGCATGTCAGTCGTTCTCAGCAGGTCCAGGAAGGCAGTTTCCTCGGGATGGTTTGGGCGGCGCCGCTGGTTCGACTGGGTTGCTTCCTGCATAGACACCACGATAGTCGTTATAACGATTATTGTCAAGACGGGGGCTTAGTGCCTTGGCTTGCTGGCTGCAAAAAATGCCGAGTTCCCTGCAAACCGTTGGAACGCTCAGCCGCGAACCTGTCAACTGGCAGGGTAGAGGTCTGGGTAATTGTTAATAGCAAACCAGAGCATGCAAGTTCACGTCCTACCACCGTGGGCTGCGGCGCGGTTTAGCACCTGGACTTTTTAAATGTGGAGGACGACCGGATGTGGACACTGCACACCAGTCTCTCAAGCGCGGCCAGCGTTGACACGGTGCTCGGTGGGATTCAAACGCAGCTGGGCGCGCTTGGTTTGGGCCAATACAGCCATGCTGCTTCCTTGTGGATGTTTTTCGCCGCATGCGGAGTCACCGAACTGGCCATCAGCTTTCTCATCTGCACGCCGCTTGAGCGGTTTTGGCCGCTGACCAGCTGGCCGAAACGAAACTCCATCGCTGCTGACGTAGCCTATGCGTTTTTTGTTCGAATCGTCCTGTTTCCGCTCATCGCCTACTTTGAATTCAATTGGCTGCGGCAGAGCCTGGATGGATTTCTCCGTGCCCACGCCATTACGCCTCCGTCACTTCCGGGCATGATCCCAGTGCTTGCTTCGTTGCCTGCGATTGTTTTCATCGCCAACTTCGCCATTCTCGATCTCGCCGACTATTGGCGTCACCGCGTTTCTCACCGGATTGGCTGGTGGTACGGGATCCACTCACTGCATCATGCCGAGGAGCAGTTGACGTTCTGGTCCGATGACCGGTCGCATGTCCTTGAAGACGCCATCACCTATGTGTGGCTCATCGCTTGTTGGCCTGGCCATCGGCGTGCCCTCGATGCAGTTTCCCTTTCTCATTCTTTGCTTCCGGTTTCTCGGCAGCATATCCCACGCCAACACGCGGATTGGTTATGGATGGCTCGGGGAGCACATATTCATCTCGCCCCAATTCCATCGCACGCATCACGCGTTGAGGGCCGCGGGAAGGCGCAGTTGCAACTTCGGAACGACCTTGTCCCTGTGGGACATTGCTTTTGGGACAGCCAGGTTCCGCGACAACACCGTCGAGACTGGCGATTCCGGAGCCGAACCGGCTCTTGTCAACGGATCCTGGGGAGAACAGCAACTCGCAGGCTTTCGCCGCATGGTCCGATTAGCCCGGCGAGGAAAGAAGGTGCCGGTTATGAGGGCGGCATGATCACTGCTGTCACTCAAAACTGGATGGGCCGTGTTCTTGATCAAGGCAGGCTGGGAATCCCTCTAAAAGAAAGCTGGAAGCTGGAGGCGTACGAACAATACAAAAGCCAGGCTTCACGCGCCAGAGTATCCATGTTTCTTCGGCCAGAGCGGCGAGGCGCGCGGAGAAATGCTCTACACGTTCGTTGCGAAAGGTGGACTCGCATGAGTTCGTGACGAACATGCGGCAGTTTGTCGCCCTCATCGGCGCTCCTCCGCATGAACGCTCGAGTCTGGTCGCATTTCTCGAACCCGATCCTTCCATGACGGATCACGAGTCTTTTGTCGCGCGCTTTTGGCAGATGTTGCAGTTCCTGCATGACCATGACCGCGGTCCGGCAACAGAGAGAACTCCCGACCATCCGCTTTGGGAGTTCGCGTTTGAGGGTTGCGAGATGTTTGTGGTCGGAGCGTCTCCCACCTACCAACACCGCCGTAGCAGAAATCTCGGTCCAGGCGTAGTGCTCGTCTTCCAGCCCAGGTCTCTTTTCATTGATCCGGCAACATCGCAGCCGATTGCAGCTTCTGTCCGGCAGCGCATTCATAAGCGCATGATGGCCTATGACGGAATGACGGTACATCCCGACATAGGATTCTACGGAAACGTCGGTAACCGTGAATGGAAGCAATACGCGATTCCTGACGACAACAAGCCGGAGACCGGCGCCTGCCCATTCCATACGCGCACAGATTAAGCATTCATGGGGACCTGCCTCTACCCGTTCGTGTGGTCGTAAAGGACGTCCGGCCCGGTCCGGCTCCGTTAAGTGTAGCTAAGGGAGACACCCGGGGGGCGTAGGGCTACAACTACAAATATTGGCCTTGCTACCCAAGGCGCATGGTGGTTTTCGGCAGAAACGATATGCTCTTTTCAAGCAGCGGTTCTGCAAAATACCTTCGGCGATCCTTTCGGGGGATAGGGTTGGTGAGGGAACAAGCAGAGCCGCTCAAATAGAAGTGTGGCGTTACCTGTAGTTCGCAGCAAATGCATCCATTGAATCTGCCTGGTTTCTCTCGTTAGATTTTTCGCAATCTTACTACGCACACTGAATCACTCGAACGATGCATTACCTTTGCCCTACCAGGTCACCCTGGTAGGTTTTTTTTTGCTTTCCCAAATTGTCTGTTTTTTCGGTTGGGTAATTTAGGTTGCATTTTTCCAGCCAAAGGGTGTGAGTGCGTGGACGAGAACGCGGGCAAGGGGGCACACCCGGTTGACCCGAAAGTGGAACCGCAGGTCCCTCGGCTTTGCTCGGGATGACAAGGGAGAGGGCAGTGTTTCCATGAGGGATTGGCAAGCGGCTGAGAGGATCGTGGGTTTGCAGGCTTTGTTTCACGCGTAACGGGCGGGCAGGTAGGACCAGCCGAGTGGTATGAATGATAGGGAAGTTGGATGTGCTATCGGGTTTGGAGGAGTACGCATGAAGGTGTTTTCGATGGTGTTGCTGGTCGCAATATGTGCGGCGACGGGCGTCGCGCAGGTGGCTACGGGCATCGATGTCCTTGAGCAACAAAACTTTGCTCCCCTGAAGGCAATCGCAGCGCGGCACGGCGGTCACCTCCGTCTCGCCGTACTCACGAACCCTGTTGGGATTGACGCGCATGAGCGGCGCACGATCGATGTGCTGCGCCAGGATGCCGCAGCGGCGGTGCCTGGCCTTAGCGTTGTTACCCTGTTTAGCGCAGAGCACGGCATCAATGCTGCCATCGACCAGCCCAACGTCGACAATGATACGGATCCCGGCAGCGGGCTTCCCATCATCAGCCTCTACGGGGCGACAGAGGCTAAGCGCCATCCCTCCGCCCAGCAACTGGCCGGCCTCGACGCCGTGGTCATCGATCTTCAGGATGTGGGCGTACGCTACTGGACTTTCCAGGCGCTGATGCAGTATTTCCTCGAAGCCTCGGCTGGCAATCATATCGACATAGTCATCCTCGACCGGCCCAACCCCGTAAATGGTGTCGCGGTGCAGGGACCGCTCAGCACGCCGGGGCGCGAAAATTATGTCAACCCATACTCGGAACCCATGCGGCCCGGCATGACCATGGGCGAGCTGGCCGAGTTCTTCAATGGCGAGCGCCATCTCGGCGCGCAATTGACGGTCATCAAGATGACCGGATGGCATCGCTCGGACTGGTATGACGATACCGGCCTGCTGTGGGTGAATCCGTCACCGAATATCCGCAGCCTTACCCAAGCCACCATCTATCTCGGCACAGGGCTGGTCGAAGGCACCAACGTCAATGTAAAAGGGCCGGTTGAGCCGCCGTTCGCGCGCTTTTGCGCTCCATGGATTACGGCCACCCAACTCTCCGCCTATCTCAACACCCGCAAAATACCAGGCGTTCGCTTCATGCCCGTGTTCTACACGCCGAGCGGGGAAGAGCATTATCCGTATCGCGGAGAACACTGCGAAGGTGTCGAGGTCATGCTTAGCGACCGCAATGTGCTGGATGCGCCCGAACTCGGCATCGAGGTGGTTGCGGCGCTTTGGAAGCTTTATCCGGATAAATTCCAGATCGACCGCGTCGATCGCCTCCTGCTGAACAAGGGGGTGCTGGACCAAATCAAGAGCGGCACGGATCCTCGTGCCATCGCCTCTGGGTGGCAAAAGGACTTGAGCGCATACAAGGCGCGCCGGCAACTCTATTTGCTATACAAATAGCGCTTGCCGGCTGCTCTGCTTTTGGGGTGACTCAACTACACTACAACCGGCCCCGTTAACCGCATCCCCTCAGCGCTCTTTTAGAAAAGGAACTCATCCCGTGAAGCGACCGCGCATCATTTTGTTTGTCCTTGTCATTCTGGCAACCGCCTCCGCGCAGGCTGCTCCGCAACGCGTAATTATCGATACGGATCCAGGAGTGGACGACGCCATGGCCATCCTGTTGGCCTTAAATTCGCCGGAGCTCAAGGTGGAAGCACTGACCGTTGTGCCGGGTAACGTTGACGCGGCGCAGGGCCTGGAAAACGCCTTGAAGCTTGTGTCGCTTGCCGGGCGATGCGATGTGCCTGTGGTGGCCGGCGCACAGCACCCTTTGGATCAAAAGCTGATCACGGCTCAGTATTGGCACGGTAAGAATGGTCTCGGGGGAGTCGAGTTGCCTGCCACGAATTGCAAGGCCGATGCGCACTTTGCGCCCGACTTAATTATCGAAATGGTGCATAAGTATCCGCATGAAATCACGCTCATCCCGGTCGGGCCATTGACCAACATTGCGCTGGCGGTTTCCAAAGATCCCGGGATCGTATCCCTGGTCAAAGACATTGTCATTATGGGGGGCTCCATCACGGGCGGGAACGTGGACGGAGCGGCAGAAGCGAACATCTACAACGATCCGGAGGCGGCACAAATCGTTTTCAATGCCGGCTGGATCGTCACCATGGTCGGCTCCGACGTTGGGGAGCGCACGTTGATTACGCGCAAGGACGTGGCTCGATTGCAGGCGAGCCAGAGGCCGGAAAGCGCCTTCCTGGGTAAGCTTGTTGATTTCTACCTAACCCGTTCGGAGAAAAGCGGGTACCAGGGAGCTGCGATGTACGATCCGCTGGCAGTGGCCGTGGTGATTGACCCGACGCTGGTCACGCTCAAGAGCCATGCATGTGGACGTGGAAACAAAAGGCGAGTTCACCCGCGGGAGAAACCGTCGCCAATCGCATGGGATCCGATGAGAACAACGTTCTGCACGGGGATCACTATGAGATCGAAGGCGTGATTACGTCTAAAGCCCAATGCCCGGGTTTGCGTGGCCTCAGACGCGGATCGGTTTGTGCGGCTGTTTGTCGACCGGATCACAGGGGATAAGACCATAGGCCGGGGCCGCCTCGGAGGTAGAAAAGCCCCTGCCTGGGCGGCCGTGACCCGTGATCGCGGGATCATTTCCTCCAGAATCTGCGTACTCTCTGTTAACCATCTGGCTCCAAGAGCGTTTTAGAGAGTGAAGCATGCAGACGGAGGGATACACATGGGTCCGGACACTATACCGATACTCGCGGTCTTTTCAACCATCAGCTGGGTTGCGTGGCTGCTCTTTTCTTCCATTCGCCGCTATAAAGTAGCCCAGCTCCAGGCAGATATCCAAGGCAGGCTACTGCAACGATTCGACTCTCCCGACGCCCTGTTGGGATACACCCAGAGCGAAGCCGGGCGGCAGTTTATCAAGAGCATGGACATTGAGCGAAGCACACCCTACAGCCAGATTCTCAAGGGGGTCCAGGCGGGAATCGTGTTCATCTTTTTTGGAGCGGGGTTGTTGCGGCTCCACGCTTGGAATATCGGCGATGAAGGGCCGCTCGTCTTTGGCACGCTTGCCCTCGCCCTGGGACTCGGATTTGGTGTTGCGGCGGCCGTCTCCTACTTCCTCTCGCGCTCCTTTGGTCTTTTGGGCACCCGGGCCAGCAGCTAAGCCTGGCAGGGCAATTGGCCTTGGGCAATGAGGAGTCGTAAGGGATGGACGAGGAAACATTCCACGCGATCTATGCTGGAACAGCGAAACCCCTGTGGGCATATATCGCCCGCCTGTCGGGACGCCCGGATGTGGCGAATGATCTCGTCCAGGAGACTTATTGCCGCTTCCTGAGCGCCCAACTCCGCAATATGGAGCTTGCCCAGGCCAAGCCCTACCTCTTCCGCATCGCGACTAATCTGCTGAACGACCGATGGCGCAAAGGCGAGGACGCGAAATGGTCTGAAGCAGAGGAAACGGCTTCGAGCGAGATCTCGATACGCAGATCGACGTTCGCACTCTCATGCAGCAGCTCAAGCCAAGAGAGCGCCAGTTGCTTTGGTTAGCCTATGTCGAGGGAATGACGCATAGCGAAATTGCCAAATCGACTGGGCTACACTCGATGAGCATTCGCATTTTGCTGTTTCGGGCGCGCCAGAGGGCGGCGGAGTTGCTGAGACAAAAGGAGAGAGCCCTTCATGAAGTGTGATAGGGAGCAGCAGGTTATTGAAGCAACGCGCAAGGGAGTGTGGACCTCTTGGTTGCGCGCTCACTGCGACATTGTGGGCTGTGTACGCAAACTGAGCTGATTGTGGCGTTGCTGCGGGAGGATGCTGCAAAGGCGGAACGGCTGGTCGATCTTCCGCCAGCTGGTATGGTCTGGCGCCGTGCCCAGGCCAGGCGGCGTGAGCGCGCGCTGCAGCGAGCCGCTCGCCGGCCGTTTCTCATTGTTGGCGCGCTTGGCACCATATACTCAGTGGTCTTGCTGCTGTGGGGGATCTTCCAGATTCCGCAGTCCGTCTACCGGCTTGTTTATCGCGTCTCCCGGATTAACCGAGCACGTGGCACTCACCGGCGCAGTACTGGCAGCAATACTAGCCATTGCGGGATCGTGTGTATTGGTACTTGAGACGAAGCGTTGATTGCTTGTCCCAATGCATGGGCCGCCAGGTAATCGGCGAGTTGAGAGACCTGATCCAGGATCGAGGTTTTCGCCCAGGTATATGCTGGAGATTCGCCGAGAGACGTAGAGCATCGGCGACTACCTCATGCATAGGATGGGAAGAATGAGTCGAATCAGTCGCCGGAGCTTATTGGCCACGACCGGAATGGGCATCTTGTCTGGCGGTCTTCGCCGGGTTTTGGGTGCCGAGTCGAACGAGCGATTCTCCGGCAAACAAGACACCAGCAAAGAGCCAGAAGGAACCACTTGCCTCTGGCGGAGTACCAGCCGGTAAGTATGCTCCACCTGAAAGAAACGCAGGTGCCGCGAGCCAAATACCCGGTCATCGATTTCCATACTCACCTGACCTTCTCGGCACACGTCAGTCAATGGTGTTTCCCTGGGAGCGGAACGCAGGATCGTCGGTCGGCCGGAGGAATTGCTGCCCGTCATGGAGCGCAGGAATATCCTTGCCTTGACCAACCTCACCGGCGGTTTTGGCGCCGGCCTGCAAAGTACCGTCGCCCAATACGACAAGCGCTTTCCGACCCGCTTTTATACCTTTACCGAACCCTCCTATAACCTGTTTCAACAGCCGAAGTATCCTCAGTTGCAGGCAGACGCTATCGTCGCTGCCCACCAGTCAGGCGCCCGTGGCCTGAAGATTTTGAAGACCCTCGGCCTCTATTTGCGCGAGCAAACGACCACGGGCAACCTGGTTAAAGTGGATGATCCCCGATTTGATCCGATGTGGGAGGCCTGCGGCGAGCCTGGGAATGCCCGTCGCGATTCACGTATCCGACCCGCTGGCATTTTTCACGGCAACGAATCGCTTCAATGAGCGTTACGAGGAACTGAACAATCACCCTGATTGGTCCTACTTCGGACCCGGGTTTCCCTCCAACGCGGAAATTCTGGAGGCACGCAATCGAGTCTTTGCGCGGCACCCCAAGACGAACTTTGTCGCCTTACATGTCGGTAACTTCGCCGAAAACCTCGACAACGTTTCCCAAAACCTCGATCGCTTCCCCAACATGTACGTAGACATCGCCGCTCGTCTGAATGAGCTGGGCCGGCAGCCAAGGGCAGCACGCAAGTTCTTTGACAAGTACCAGGACCGCATTGTTTTTGGAACGGATGCTACGCCCCATGGAGATAAATTTCCGCAGCAGGTATTCAACGATCGCCTGTACGAAATCTACTTCCGATTTCTAGAGACGGATGATGAGTACTTCGATTACGCGCCGGCGCCGGTACCTCCTCAAGGACGCTGGAAAATATCGGGAATCGATCTGCCCGATGGGATTTTGCATAAGGTTTACAACCAGAATGCAGCTCGATTGCTCCACGTCACAGCCGGTTAACAAAGCGCTGCAATACTGCAAGACGGCTGCCCGGTCGTCCATCCCATGCGAAGGAGCTCTATGACACGACATGCCATCTGGTGCGTCCTGCTCGCTTTGGCCGCGGCGATGCCGGGATATGCCCAGAAAGACACTGTGGTTGTACGACCGGTTGAAATCGATGATGTCCTGGTGAATCCAGGGATGGGCATTACCACATTTCAGCGCTTCAACGGCCAGGCGCTAAACCCTCCTTTCGAATGGTCAGAACGCGGCCCTGTTGCAGTGCTGCCCCAAGCGCCCGAGAAACCGGACTTTCCGGATACGTCCATCGCCTACCTTCGCTGGTACTGGAGTGCCCTCGAACCGGAACCAGGCAAATTTCGTTGGGAGATTATCGACCTTGCCTTGCAGGAGGCGCGAAAACATCGACAGACATTGGCCATTCGGCTGATGCCGTACTCGAACCACGACCCGCTTCCCGACTGGTATCGCAACTCAGGCGCTCGGCGTGCCAACAAGCCGGATGATAAGGACGGGAATATATGGCAACCTGACTTTAGCGATCCGCTGTATCTCAAGTACTGGGGTGAGTTGGTTGCGGAAGCGGGCAAGCGATACGATGGCAACCCGGCCCTGGAAAGCGTCGATATCTCGTCGGTCGGATATTGGGGCGAGGGTTGGAGCATTACATGCCGGCTTTCTCCGCCCAACAACCGCTCATAGACATTTGGCTGAACAGCTTTCGCAAGACAACCCTGTTGATGAATTTTGATGAACCGCAAGCGCTGGCCTACGGTACACAGCATGGCGCGGGCTGGCGATTGGATTGCCTGGGGGACATGCGCGCGCAAGTTCTCCCGAGATGCTGGATATCTATCCCCAACAGGTGGTGCGTACCGGCATTCAGGATGTCTGGCAGCACGCTCCGGTATCGCTTGAGACCTGCGGTACACCCTCTACCTGGAAACGGGATGGCTTTGACGTAACCTATATCCTCGATCAGGCTCTGCGGTGGCACATTAGCTCGCTCAACGTGAAATCTTCTCCCATTCCTCCGGAATGGAAAAAGCAGTTTGAAGACTTTCAGCGGCACATGGGATATCGTTTCATCCTTCGCCGTCTCGAATACCCGGCCACGGCTAAGCCTGGGACTTCGATGCCGATTTCTATGTGGTGGCTCAATGCAGGGGTTGCTCCGATTTATAAGGAGTATTGGCTGGCTGTGGAATTGCGGTCCGGGGAGAAGGCCACCGTCCTTCGCATCCCAGCAGATTTGACCAAGTGGCTCCCGGGCGACGCAGTCGTGGACAAATCCTTACTGATACCCGAAGATCTTGCCCCGGGCACCTATCGTTTTCGGTTGCACTGCTTGATCCTGAAACCAGCCAACCCGCGGTACTGCTGGCCATCAAGGGGCGACAGGCTGACGGCTGGTACGATCTTGGCTCGGTCGAAGTGAAGCAGTAACAGTTACTTGTTTAACGCCGGTTATTCAAGTCTGCTGGAAAGCCGTACCTCGAGGGCTAAAGCCCTCCTTCGCCTATGGCCCACACGGCACGGCTGAAGCCGTGCCCCTCGTCGTGGATAGGTTGGGTTTTGGCAGCAGAGGTTGCCTTCCCGCCGGGTTCGGACGGCGCGAAGGGGTAACTTAAGCAAGATCCTTTTGTGGGGTGATTTCGTAGGGCAGGAGGACAGTGAACACGGCGCCTTTCGCGCCATTCCCATAGTTGGACTGTACTCGCACGCTTCCTCCATGACGTTCCGCGATCTCTTTGCAGACCCATAGTCCGAGCCCTGTTCCCACGTCCTTTTTGGTGGTGAAGAAAGGCTCAAAGATTCGGTCCATGTTCTCTGGGGCAATCCCTGGACCGTCATCTTCTACCTGGACTTGGATCGATTTGCCACCGGCCAGCTTGACGGGCGACGCGTCTATTTTCAAAGTTCCGCTGACGGGTGCGGCATCAATGGCATTGGAGATGATATTGGATACGAGTTGTTGTATTTCGCCGGCTAAACCCGTGATAGCGGGGCAGTCTTCAAGCGCAAGGCGAACCTTGATTTGCTTGATTTGCAATTTGTTGGAGTATAGCGTGAGCACGGATTCGATGAGGGTCGGCACGTGGACGGATGTGGGCGATGTGGATTCCCGATAAAAGCCGAGTGTTTGGCGGGTGATGTGCGAGACCCGGGCCAGTTCCTGTTCCGCAAGTTGCAGTTGTTCGGCGACCTTCTCCGGAGCATCTGGATTGTTTTTTGCCAGGAATATCAGGTTACCGATGGCTTCCAGTGGATTGTTGATTTCGTGGGAGACAGTCGCTGCCAGGCGTGCTGCAGTAGCAAGTTTCTCGGTGCGACGCAGCACTTCCTGGAGATTTCTTTCCCGAGAGGCATCATGAAAAACCAGGACGACCCCAATCAGCCTGCCGGAATCATCTCTGATGGGTGCAGCGGTATCTTCAATCGGCAGAAGATGACCCGCGCGATGCTGCAAGACGGTGTGGTTGGCTAGAGCGACCACGGAGCCCAGTGCCAAGACTCTTATCGACGGGATTTTCCGCCGGCTTATTCGTCACTTCACTGAAGATAGGAAATACTTCGCCAATCTTCTTTCCCCTGGCTTGCGCCAGGCTTGTTCCCGTCAGCCGCTCGGCGACCGGGTTCAGGAATGAGACGCGGCCTTGTTCATCGGTTGCGATGACGCCGTCTCCAATCGACGACAGCGTCACTCGGAACCATTCTTCGCTTTGGCGAAGCGCGGCGGCGTCTCTCTCGCGCCTCTCGATCTCGCGGATAATAGAGAACGCCAGCAAAATGATTCCCAGGGCCGCAATTGCGCTTGCCGCGTATATGCAAGCGACTGTGATCTGAATACTCTTTTGGTAGGCGGTTCTACGTTGGTCGCCTACTGATGTTTCTTCCTGCTCCATCAGGTTGACCAGGGAACGAATGCTTTCCATGGTGACGAAGCCCTTGTCAGACATCACCAGCGCTTTTGCTTCCTCTGCGTTCCCTGATTGAAAGAGGGAGATCGTCTCAGCCAGCTCCCCAAGCTTCAGATGTATCAGAACGCCAAGATTCGCGACCTGCTTTTGTTGACTGGGGTTGTCGCCGACCTGAGCGGCAAGATTCCGGAGGTGGGAATCAATCTGCGTTGTGGCCAGAGTGTAAGGGGCGAGGTAGTCCATCTTGCCGGTGTAAAGGTAGCCGCGCTGGCCGGTCTCAGCATCTTTGAGCAGCGATTCGGTATTTTTCAGTTCCTGCAAAACCCGGCGACTATGACTGAACCACTCCTGATTGCCGACCTGCACGGCGAGTTGACGCCTCAGAATGGCCGTGTTTATTGCCAGCAAGACGAGGATAACCAAGAAGCCGGCAATGACACCGAGACGTTTTTGCATTGAGCGCATGGGCTTCCGCAATATCCCTTAGAGCCGCCATTGGCATCCCGTGGCCTATAAAGAGTAGACGATTCTCATTCCGGTGTCCAAGGCACTCATAGAGCGGGGAGCCGCGGGGAGCACCCAGGTAATCATTGGCGGGGACCGTTAAAACTGAACACGCCCGGTCGCTGGGTGTTTTATCTCACTCCCTCGTGTGCCAGGCAATTTTGCATCTAATGAAGATGCTGTTTTTGCGACATCGCGGTCCGGCCCCGCTGAAGATTTCCGGGAAAAGCAACAGATAAGAGGGAATCGAGGGATATGACAACCAAGCGCGAAAGCCAAACGTTGGCGGCCGGCAATTCTTTCGACGGTGGGTGCGTGGAGCGCGCAACGGCGAGCTACGAGCAATGGATGAGGGAGCGTACAACGGTTGTCCCCTCCGATCTCGCGCTGAAGCACGTGCAGATGAGGGAGAGTGCCTTCCTATTTTTGCGCGGGACCTTCTACCGGTGGGCCCAGATGTGGCCCAGAATCTGCGGCGACTTATGCCGAGCTCCCAAGGTGCTTGCTGTCGGTGACTTGCATGTCAACAGCTTCGGTACCTGGCGCGACGCGGAGGGGCGCCTCTGCTGGGGAGTGGATGACTTCGACGAATCGTACCCGTTGGCGTATACCAACGACCTGGTGCGTTTGGCGGCCAGCCTCAAGATCGTGATCGATGCCGGAAGTCTGTCTATACAGTTCAAAGATGGGTGTGACGGGATTCTCGATGGTTACCGGCGGTCTCTCAGGGCGGGCGGCGATCCCATCGTGCTTGCCGAACGGGAACAGAAGCTAGGCAGGCTCGGCGTGGACAGCTTCAAGCCGGAGACCGATTTTTGGGAGAAGCTGAACCGGTTGCCGACCATCCGTGGCCCACTGGATAGGAGCGCCAGGCGCGCTCTTGAAAAGACACTCCCGGAAACGCAGATGGATTACAAGGTTGTGCGGCGCCAGGCAGGTCTGGGGAGCCTTGGTCAGCAACGTTTTGTAGCGATAGGCATGTGGGAAGGCGGGTTCGTGGCTCGTGAAGCAAAAGCCACGGTGCCCTCCGCATGCTCCTGGCTTCAAGATGACGCTGGAAGCCGGCAATCGTACTATGAACAAGCCATCGAGTCGGCGGTCCGATCTCGAGATCCGTTCCAGGTCATCGATGGTTCGTGGTTGATCCGCCGGCTCTCGCCGGACTCGAACCCGATTGATATTCAAACATTGCCAAAGCATCGGGATGAGCAACTACTGTTGTTTTCCATGGGAGCCGAAGCCGCGAATGTGCATCTGGGCTCCAGACGCCAAGTGGCGCGTATCCAGGATGATCTGCGAGCTAGAAAATCCAATTGGTTACGGACGGCGGCTAAGGAGATGGCGCGAGCGGTGGAGAAGGACTGGAAGGAGTACCGGAAGTCGTCTAGGTGACTAGGTTTTCTACCTCCCAGGCGGCTGATGAACGGCCCAGGCGCATCTATTTCAAAACTACCTCTTTTTTACGGTGGGCTGACTACGACTTGGGTGCGCTTGATTGGGGAAAATGGCGGAACATCTGAAAATCAACGACGCTTTTGAGCATGCCGCCACGGGATTAGTAATTACCGATGTGACTGGTAATGTTGTCGGTGTCAACAAAGCGTTTGCCCGGATCGTAGATCGGAGCCCGGCGGAAATTCACAACGCCAACCTGTTCAGATGGACCCACCCGGAGGACCAGTTGCGACACGAGGAATTATTGCGGCAATTGCTGGAGGCGAAGATTCCCGGCTTTGTCATTGAGAAGCGCTACCTGCGCAGCGACGGTAGTGTAGCCTGGGTGCGCAACTCGGTTTCGCTGATGAGCGGTGAACCGTCGTCCCCAGGGCACCTGATTTCGATCTGTGAAGATATCAGCGACCGCAAGCGGGCTGAGGGAGTTCTCAACCGGCAAGAGCAGATGGCGGCTATCGGCAGGCTGACATCTTCCATTCTGCACGAAATCAACAACCCGCTGGAGGCCGTGGGCAATTTGATTTTCCTTGCCCGTCAATCGAACCCGGTGGAGGCGGCCGGTTACCTCAAGCAAGCCGAAGAAGAGCTTGCTCACGCCTCCCAGATCACTTCGCAGGGCCTTCAGTTTCATCGGCAGTCTCCCGCGCCAACGTCTACGAATGTCGTAGAGTTGTTGCGCTCAGTCCTGGCCTTGTTTACGGGCAGATTGAAGGAATCCCGTGTACATGTCGATTTAGCGGTGGACGACGCCCCCGAACTCATGTGTTTCCCAGGCGAGATTCGCCAGGTCTTTGTCAATTTGATCAGCAATGCTGTCGATTCGATGCGAGCAGAGGGCCAGCTCAAGGTGAGAGTGAGGCCCAGCACCGACTGGCGGACGGGCGAGCATGGCGTTCGCGTAACCATCGCGGACACGGGCGAGGGTATGAGCCTCGAAACCCGAAAGCAAATCTACCAGGCGTTTTTTACTACGAAGGGCGCGCAGGGCTCGGGCCTTGGTTTGTGGGTAACGTCGAATATCGTAAAGAAGCACCAGGGCTGCATTCACGTTCGCAGCAAACGTGCTTCCGGGGACTGCGGGACTGTGTTCAGCCTGGTTTTTCCCTACCGCGGGGCTCAAGGCAAAGCTGCCGGTTACCACGTATCTGCCGCGTAACTACCTGGTTGCGTAGAACAGATAGGCTGCGTTTTCCCGACCCGTTCCCGATCTCATGCAGGTTGCGCATCGCACGGCTTGCCGCCGGGAAGCACGCCGCCCCAGCAATCCGACGTCCGAGTACGGGACAGGATAATAGTCATCCTGTCCCGCGATTCACCGAGCTACGATCCTATTATTTCTATAAGGTGGCATTCGTTGGATGTTTAGTGAACCGTCGAGGCAACGACGGCAGAAGCGATGACGCCGGTGGCGACAGCAGCAAGAACATAGTTGCCATCGACCGACCGCCACTCATAACCGTGTGGCGGAGTGCTTAGATGGTAGTGCCGATAGTCAATTGGTTGGCCCCTGTGCCAGTCCTCAGGTTTCATGTGGTAGCCCTTCCGCCATTCATCATGGCGAACATAGGCGTCATGATGTTCTTGGGCGTCATGGTGGTCTTCGGGACGTTCCTGGGAAAACGACATAGGTCCTATGAGGCTTGCGCTTAGAGAGGTGACAGCTAGAAATTTGTATATCCTTTTCATTCAGTGGCCCTCGCAAATCCAGTCAGTTGGGATGCCGGTCACGCTTTTGAGTTTGCCTGGGAAAGCGGCATGACGCCCTATGTCGAGATCTTCATCAACGTAACTGCTTCGCGAAATTTCGGGCTTTGACAGTCCCGGGCAACATCGTTCAGAAAGGCGCAGGCCCGAAGGATCCTGGTTTCCAAGGTGGGAACATGGCCCAGTTCGTCGCTGAGGTTGATGACCTTAGCCTCCTCGAAGTGGCTCGCTGTCAATTTTGTATCTGGCCGGGCGGCGGCCACAAAGTTCAGTGTCACCGTGGCGTAAAAGATTCGATTGACCTGTTGCATCAGGAAGAGGCGAGCTCGATGCACGTCGCTCGTGGCGGCGCCAAAATAGCACTGCAGTACGACCTCCCTATCGCTTTCACTTTCCGTGAAGAAGTTCGCGAGCGCGGCCAGATCCACGTACTGATCTGCGGCAAACGCGGCCTCCCAATCAACGAGCCAGGGTTGGTCGTTTCCGAACAACACATTGCCAGGATTGAGATCGTTGTGGCTGGATACCAGCTTTATATCGTGCCTGGGATACGCGGCAGACAGTTCTTCATAGAATTTCAGATACTTCGCCAGGATCTTGTCAGGCAGGATGCGCGTTGTCTGGCATCGGCGAATCAGAATGCCCACGCCTTCCAGGTAACCCACAAGCGCGGGGAATAACGGCGCGGCATGCAACTTCTTCACTGCGGTGACCACAGCTCGCAACGACTCCTCTCTTGCCGACTTCGCCTGGGCGGGTTTCGACCGAATATAGTCGATGATGGCCACACCGTGGTCAGGATTGGCATAGGCAATGCGTGGCGCCACTCCGGCTTCGGCAGCGATGCGCATGCAGGTATATTGCCTCGCAGGGTGGCGCAGATCATCCGGCGGCCCTTCGATTCGTAACAGATACTCCACTCTATTGACCGTGATCTTAAATATTCCTGCGCCCGACGCCCCTTTCGAAATCCGCTCAACCGACTCGATCTCAGCAGCGCCAAAGGCGGTGCTGGTTGCATGAAGAACATCGTCTCGTTTCGCGAAGGGAATCACACCGTCGAGAGGGGATGGAGTGACACCGAATGCTGCTGGGGCGAGCCTCCAGATGAATTCGCGTACATCCGTGGCCCACGCGGAAGTTAAGCTCGAAAATCCCCGCGCATCCCCGGCAAAGAGCGCCCGCAAGGCTTCCTCGTATCCCGGAGAGTCGCCGGCCATCGAAGTCATAAAGCGATAGACTGCTTCGCGCCCAGCCCGCATTGCCTCTTCGTCCACGCTCTGTCGTCGAGCCTGGTCGATGAGCCTCCGCAACGCAGCGGAGCCTCCGCCTTTTTGCCGGCTTAGCCAATCCCAATGCCGGGGTAGCAGTGTGACTTCCCGCGCAACAACGCCCAGTCGCGGGCGACCCGCAGTCCGTGGCTCCGTTAGGGGTTGCGTCGCGTTTGCCGGAGCTTTGTCCGGCAGTTGGCGAAGATCCAGATCGATTTGCCTTCCCGTCAGATCGTCGAACACAAGGACGGTAGCGGCTTCCCCTTTGCTGAGAGCCTCTTGAACCTTCGCGGCCACGAGGCTGGGATTGCCCGAGACAATACGGCTGGTTCCTGCAAAAGCGGTCAGTTGTGTGGGTGGATTGGCGGTCGTCATGGGTCCTATTTTACCCGGGTAAAATAGTTGTGGTCAATATTATCCGGGTAAAACTGGGGGCCTGAGAGAGGAAAGGCTGCCCATCACCGAAAATCAGTGGCTGAACCGGATGCTAGGATTGCCGCAATGTTTAACTTTGGAAAGCCAAAAACCGCCGGCCAGTGGATGGCACACGTAGTCCTGGGCATCGTTGCGCTTTTTCTTGTGTGGTGGATGCTGCGGCTCTACGTTTTGTAATGCTTGGGGCGGATGGCGGTCCAGGCGAGAACTGCAGGTCGCTCCAGTTGATGACAAGGTTGAGGTCGGTGGCCCACCTTGGCATAAGTGGAGAGGGATGGAAAGAGTTGAAAAAAGCTAATTTGGATAGGTCTGATTCAATGGCTCCGAGTCTCCAGCTACCGTTTCTCAGGCCATCTGCTCGTACTCCTGGCCGGAGGCGGAAGGCAGTAGCACCCAGAGTGTATAGATGCCTAATGCAGTCCCGGTAAATGGGTGAATGAGCGCGAGAAGCGCAGTTACGATGGCGAGGGTTCGCGCCCACGGCGCGCAACGCAGCAGGGTGATGCCGGTTACGAGGCAAAGAATGGCCCGGCCGGCTAGAACCATGGTGATGAGCGGCACGAGCCAGCTCGCCTGGAAGAACGGGAACGCGTCGAGTCCATCGAATCCGTGGCCCAGGTGGGACCAATGAGTAAAGGCTCCGGTGAGGACTCCGAGCGCGATCGCCCAGTGCAGCAGGATCCAGACGCTGTACGCGATCCAGAGAATTGCGACGGTGTGCATATGCCGGTGCACGCGATTACGCTGGTACGACCCAGGAGCGTACGAGGCGATCGGAGCGCTCTGCCGTGCGCATTTCTGGCAGATCGTTTGAGAAGCATCCATAGGTTGACCACAAGAACTGCAATACATGGGTCTACCTCCCTGCCAGGTAGATACGAAAAATTCCAGGCGCAGGTTCCAACGTTTTGAGCTGGTCTCACTCGCTTTTGGTTAGCGCCGGGTTTTGAAAAAATGCGATCGTTGGGGTCCGCCCATTGTTTTCGGCCCAGGCTCCCGTTTTTTATGGGATGAGAAAGGCCAATCGATCGGATTTGGAGAATTTAAAGCGGGTTGTCGAGAACGAGCCGGCAACCTCTGGTAGCTAGTTTTCACAGAGCTTTCCGGTAATGAACGCACCGATCAACGACCTCAAATCCAAGCGCCTCATGAACGCGCTGCGAACTATCGTTGTCAAGCCAGGTGTCTGATGCTATCTCGATGCATCCGCGAGCGCGGGCCCAGTCTTCGGCCGCGGCCAGTAGCTTTGCGCCAACACCTTTATTCCGGTGGCGCTCCGCGACGAACCACCCTTCTACGAAGCCGACAGGGACTCTGGCGTCGCAACCGTCGGCATGCGAACGCAAGCCTACCTCGAGAAAGCCAATTAAATCGCCGGCATTCGTCTCCGCGACGAGAATCGAAAGGGGCATAGTCGAGTCTGGTGTTCCCGAGAGGACAGCGTCCAGTTCCTGCTGGTCTTCATCGACAGACAGTTCCGGCCAGAGCGCCTGACGCATATGCGAGAGTGGATCGCGGTCCCCCGGCTCCGCAAGTCTGATACGAATTTCCATCGTGATCCTTATTCTCTTCGCAGGATAGCCGGAAGCTTGGAGGTGACATCCAAGTTGTTCGGCCTGGGCGTCTTGAAAAGCGTACCTCAGCGGCTAAAGCCGTCAATGCATGTTGGATTTACGGCACGACTGAAGCCGTGCCCTTGGTTCAGTCTGGCTTTGCTCTCGACCGCTATCTGGCTTTGCCAAGGCCCAGCGAAGCTTTCTTCCTCATTTTGCGGGCTAGATCGAGAAAGGAACGAAGGGCCGGACCCTCGTGCTGTGGGGACCAGGCGAGGACCATGTCGACGAACGCGGCGCGATCGGCGAGAGGAATGAAAATGACTTCCTCCGTGCTCAGCCTCTGTGAGCCTCCAGGCAGAATCGCAAGTCCCTCTCCGGCTTCGACCAAAGCCAGCACGCCGGACGAGACCGTTCCCGTAGCGCCGATGCGCGGCGAGAATCCAGCTTCTGTACAAAGCGTAATCACCTTGTCGAAGACTGGGGGCGAATAAGTGCGATCGTTCAGGACGAAGCGTTCCCTGGCCAGTTCACGCATCGAGATACTCCGCCTTTTCGCCATAGGATGGTTTCTGGGCAGCACAACGTAGAGGCGGTCGGTGAGAAAATGCTCCGTGCGGAGTGTTGCTGCTTGCGCCGGCTGCAATCCGCGGGTAAAGCCAATGTCGATGGAGCCGGCTTCCAATGCCTGGTGCTGCATGGCGGGGGCCATTTCCACCACGGCAACCTGAATCTGAGGAAAGCGAAGCCTGAATTCCTTGATGATGGCGGGAAAGAACTTTCCTGTACCGCCGACAAAAAAGCCGATGGTCAGTTTTCCGATCTCTCCATGTAGAGATTTCTGTACATTTGCCGCCGCTTTGTCGGCTAAGGCAAGAATCGCCCTTGCGTCTACCAGAAACGATTCGCCTTCGCTGGTAAGGCGGATAATTCGGTTATTTCGATCAAACAGCGTGGCACCCAACTCAGATTCAAGATCGCGAATCTGCTCGCTGATCGCCGACTGTGCCACGTGGAGCAGCTGCGCGGCGCGGCCAAACCCGCCGTTTTCCGCGACCGCAGCGAAGTAGCGCAGGTGCCTTAGTTCCACATATTGCATTCTACCGTGAGTCATCGTTTTTTCCGATGGGTCTCTTCGGAACAAAGTGCGAATCCGGCAAACCGCCTGTTGAGTCTTATCAGTCATGCGGTTGTAGCGATGGCGGCAGTCGAGCCGGATGGCCGGCCCGTTGGGGCAGCGAGAGGAGTTCTCTTTTCCCATGTGGATTGTCAAATTAGCCCTGGATCGGCCCTACACCTTCATCATCCTGGCCTTGTTGATTCTGATCATGAGTCCGGTGATTATCCTGCGTACGCCCACGGACATCTTCCCGAATATCAACATTCCGGTCATCGCAGTTGCCTGGCAGTACACCGGCCTGGACCCGGAAGAGATGGAAGGGCGGCTTACGACTCCCTTTGAGAAGGCCGCAACCACGTTGGTCGACAACATTGAGCACATGGAGTCGACGACCTATAACGGCGTTTCGGTGATCAAGCTCTTCCTGCAACCGGGTGCGAGCCTCGATACCGCCAACGCCCAGGTGACCGCGGTCTCACAGTATGAACTGCGCCAGCTTCCGCCTGGCACGCTGCCCCCGGAGATCATTAACTTTAGTGCCTCCAGCGTGCCAATTCTCCAATTAGGTATTTCCGGTAAGGGTTTGGACGAGCAGCAATTGGCCGACCTTGCGCAAAACGCGGTTCGTCCGCAGTTGATCACCGTGCCTGGCGCAGTGTTGCCGCTTCCTTACGGAGGCAAGAGCCCGCAGATCAGCGTCAACATGGACCAGAACCTTATGCAGTCCAAGGGTGTTTCGCCGGGTGACCTGTTGGCGGCGCTGAACGCGCAAAACGTGGTGCTTCCTTCTGGAACCGCGAAGGTCGGGCCGGTGGAATACGATGTTCGCACCAACTCCGCCCCGCACACCATCGACGAGCTCGGCATGCTGCCGATCAAGCAAGTGAATGGCGCGATTGTCTATGTGCGCGACGTGGCCACGGTGAGCAGCGGCTACGCATTCCAGACCAACGTGGTGCGCCAGGACGGCCACCGCGGCGTGCTCATCAGCGTGCTCAAGGCCGGCAATGCATCGACCTTGAGCGTGGTCAAAGGCATACGCGAGTTGCTTCCTCGTGTACTGCAGATCGTGCCGCCCAATCTCAAGATCACGCCCTTAAGCGACCAGAGCGTTTTCGTGCGGGCGGCGGTCTCCGGAGTTATTCGCGAAGCGGTGATCGCTGCTGCGCTGACTGCCCTCATGATTCTGCTGTTTCTGGGCAGCTGGCGATCCACGGTCATTATCGCCATTTCCATTCCGCTCTCCATTCTTGCCTCGGTCATCGTCTTGAGCCTGATTGGAGAAACGATCAACACCATGACTCTGGGCGGCCTCGCCCTGGCCGTCGGGATCCTGGTGGATGACGCTACCGTGACCATCGAGAATATCGAGCGCTTCCTCGAAAACGGTTATGAATTGCGCGAAGCGATCCTCGATGGAGCCGCGCAGATCGCCGTTCCCGCCCTGGTCTCGACGCTTTGCATTTGCATCGTCTTTCTGCCCATGTTCTTTCTGAACGGGGTTGCGCGTTATCTCTTCGCGCCCCTGGCCGAAGCGGTCATGTTTGCCATGATTGCTTCGTATATTCTTTCGCGCACGCTGGTACCCACGATCGCCATGTACCTGCTTCGGCCGAAGGAACACGGCGCAACCGGTAATCCGTTGGTGATTTTTCAACGTGGCTTTGAAGCCGGCTTTGAGCGGGTGCGCGCTGCGTATCAAATCCTGCTCACGCGGCTGGTCTTCGCGCGCAAGTTTTTCGTGCCCGCATTTCTCGGGGTTTGCCTCTGCGGGTTCTTGTTGTTGCCGTTTCTCGGGCAAGACTTCTTTCCGAGCACTGACTCCGGCGAATTCATCCTTCACATGCGCGCAAAAACCGGCACCCGTATCGAGGAGACGGCGCGTTTGGCCGACCAGGTCGAAGCATCCATCCGGCGCAAGATTCCGGGCAGGGAAGTCAACAATATCCTCGACAACCTCGGCCTCCCTTACAGCCCCTATAACACCATGCACCTTACATCCGGGATTGTCGGGGCGGAGGATGGAGACATCCTGGTCAGCTTGAATGAGGACCATCACCCTACGGCGAATTATGTGCGTCAGTTACGCAAAGAGCTTCCGCGCGAGTTTCCGGGTGCGGAGTTCTACTTCCTACCCGCCGATATCACCACGCAGATTCTGAACTTCGGCCTGCCGGCGCCCATCGACATCCAGTTTCAAAGCGACGACGTGGTGGCCGGCACGCAGCAGGCGACGGCCATGCTCGATGAACTGCGGCAGGTTCCGGGTCTGACCGATCTCCGTATTCAGCAGCCGATGGACTACCCAACACTCAACGTGAATCTCGATCGAACCAAGGCAGAGCAGGGTGGGTATACCGCCCGCGATGTGGCGGAGAGCATGCTAAATAGTCTCAGCGGCAGCTTCCAGATCACGCCCATGTTCTTTCTCAACTACAAGAACGGAGTTGACTACAATCTCGCCGCGCAGACCCCGCAATACCACATGAACACGTTGCAGGATATCCAGAACATCCCGATCAACTCATCGCTGGCAGCACCGCGTGCGACTCCCGAGGTGCTGGGCGATTTGACCTCGATCCAGCGTGGCCATGAGATGGCGGTCGTTTCTCACTACAACATCCGCCGCGTCATCGACATTTATGGCGCAGTGCAGGACCGCGATCTGGGTGCGGTGGCGAAGGATGTGGAAGCTATCGTGCATCGCCATGAGAAGGGCCTCCCGCGCGGCATGTTCGTTTCGCTGCGCGGCCAGGTGCAGACCATGCGTGGTTCTTACCTCTCACTGCTCGGCGGTCTGGCCTTCGCGATCATCCTGGTTTACATGTTGATCGTGGTGAACTTTCAGTCGTGGCTGGATCCGTTCATCATCATCACCGCGCTGCCTGCGGCGCTGGCAGGCATCGTGCTCTTTCTATTTCTTACCCACACCACACTCAGTGTGCCTGCCCTCATGGGGGCCATCATGTGCATGGGGGTGGCGACGGCGAACAGCATTCTGGTGGTGTCGTTCGCCAAGTCGCGCCTGGCGGAACATGGTGATGCCATCCTGGCTGCTATCGAAGCGGGCGCCACCCGCTTTCGCCCGGTCTGTATGACGGCGCTGGCGATGATCATCGGCATGGTGCCGATGGCGCTCGGACTAGGTGACGGGGGTGAACAAAATGCCCCGTTGGGACGAGCTGTGATTGGCGGCCTGCTTTGTGCTACGGTAGCCACCCTGGTATTCGTTCCCGCGGTCTTCTCCATGCTGCATGGCGGCAAGGGCGAAGACACCGCTGCTCAGCGGGAGCATGAACAACAGCCGCAGCACGCATAAGACACAGAAAGAGACAGAGTAATGCCAAGCAAAGACGAAGTGCAGAACGGAGCCATAGCGACTATGGAAAGCGAAGCGACTGCAGTGAACGGCCAGCCCATCGTTCTCGATGCAAGGCAAAAGCTGGGGCGTGGCCCAATTGTCGTTGGGGTTCTAGCATTTCTGCTGCTCGGGATTCTGATCGCTATCGGGATTCGTACGCGTGTTCATGCCGAAGCAGGCGCTGGCCACTTCTACCCGTGAGGATGCTGTGCTCACGGTTGCCGTCACCACTCCGGCCCAGGGAGCGGCGGCACAGGAGATCACATTGCCCGCGAACACGCAGGCCTTCATTGATACGCCGATCTATGCCCGCACCAGCGGGTACCTGCGCAAGTGGTACGCCGACATTGGCACGCGTGTGCACACAGGAGAATTGCTGGCCGATATCGAAACTCCGGAACTCGATCAGCAAGTAAAGCAGGCACAGTCGGAGCTGGCAACGGCGCAGGCCAACCAGCAAATTGCCCAGATTACCTCGGAGCGTTGGACGAAACTGCTGGCCAAGAATGCGGTGTCAAAGCAGGAGACCGATCAGGCAATGAGTGATTTCCGGGCTCGTCAGTCTGCTCTTTCAGCCGCCGAGGCCAATGTGATGCGGTTGCAGCAACTGCAGTCGTTCGAAAAGATATATGCTCCCTTCGACGGAGTGATCACCGCCCGCAACGTGGATATAGGATCGCTGATTCAGGCGGGAGACAGCAACTCTCCAAGGGCTGAGTTGTTCCACATGGCGTCGACCGACAAGCTGCGCCTATTTGTGCCTGTGCCTGAGGTTTATGCCAACCAGGTACGTACCGGCAGCCACATCACTGTCACCTCGGATGCCATTCCCGATACCAGGTTCACCGGAACCATCGTCCGCAATTCGGATGCGATCGACATCTCGAGCCGCACCTTGAACGTTGAAGTCGATGTCATAAACACAGAGCATAAACTGCTGCCGGGGCAGTACGCGTTCATCCATCTGCCGATTCCGCCCTCGGCTTCATCCATGACCTTGCCTTCCAGGCGCTCTCCTATTCCGCGCGGAAGGGCTGCGTGCCGGCGTGGTGCGTGACGGCCGCGTGCGGCTGGTTCCGGTTGAGATCGGCCACGATTACGGAGCCAAGGTGGAAATTACATCGGGACTCGGTTCTCACGATCAGGTCATCCTCAACCCGCCGGACTCACTTGCTGATGGAGAGCGCGTGAACGTCGAGAAGGGCGATGCGGAATGAGAAGGGCACTGAGCATGACGATTGCGGCGGGGCTTCTGATTCTCTCCGGCTGCATGGTCGGACCCAATTACAAGACACCATCCGCCATCATGGCTCCGTCGTTCAAGGAGACGACGCCTGCGTCCTTCGCTCAGAACGACGGGTGGAAGCCGGGCGAGCCCAGCGATACCAGGCTCAAGGGTGACTGGTGGACGCTATTTGATGATGCTCGATTGAATGAGCTGGAGGTCCAGGTCGACACGGCCAACCAGACGCTGAAATCAGCGGAAGCCAACTTTCGCGCTGCGCGTGCGCAGATTGGTTATGCACGATCGAGCGAAGCGCCGACCATTGGCGTTGGGCCGTCCATCTCCGCCGTGCGTGATTCGGCAAATCAGCCCTACTTCCCCAGCACGCTCGCGAACAATGGCGAGGGCAACTTTTCCCTGCCGGTCGATTTGAATTACGAGATCGATCTGTGGGGCCGGGTGCGGCGTGGTGTCACATCGGCCCGGGAGCAGGCACAGGCCAGCGATGCCGATCTGGAAAACGCTCGGCTCAGCCTGCATGCTGAGCTCGCAATGGACTACTTTGGATTGCGCGCCTCCGACGCGCAGGAGAAGTTGCTCGATGACACGGTGAAAGCGTACGAAAGTGCTGTGCAACTGACGCAAGACCGCTACGAGGGCGGGGCAGCTCCTCAATCGGACCTGGCGCAGGCCAGGACGCAGCTCGACCAGGCCCGCGTTCAGCGCACCGACATAGAGGTACAGCGTACACAGTACGAGCACGCCATTGCTGTGCTGATTGGAAAGCCTCCCGCGGAGCTTACCCTGCCAGCAATCCCTCTGGACCAGGCTTCCCAGGTCATGCCCGATATTCCCGGTGCGATGCCGGCCGCTCTGCTGGAGCGCCGTCCCGACATTGCCGGCAACGAGCGGAGAATGGCCTCAGCGAATGAACAGATCGGTATCGCCCAAGCGGCCTTTTATCCCACGCTCTCACTGAGCGCCATCGCCGGCTTTCAAGGGACGTCTGCGCTTAACTGGTTTAACTGGCCCAGCCGTTTTTGGGCGGTTGGGCCAGGGTTGTCCCAGACCCTCTTTGATGCGGGACGGCGCCGCGCGACCAAAAACATCACTGTAGCTAATTATGACGCTACGGTGGCGGACTATCGTCAGACAGTGCTCACAGCCTTTCAACAAGTCGAGGATAATCTCGCCGCATTGCGCGTCCTGGAAAACGAAGCGCGTCAGCAGCGTGAAGCTACCGCGTCGGCAGAGCAGTCACTCGACCTCTTTCAGACGCGATATGAAGGTGGAGTGGATACCTATTTGCAGGTCGTCACCTGGCAAACAGCCGCACTTAACAATCAGCGCAACGACCTGGATATTCTTCAACGGCGCCTGGACGCAAGTGTGCTGTTGATCAAGGCCCTGGGCGGCGGGTGGGACACTGCACAGATGCCAAGGATGTAAGTAACTCCTTATCCGCGAGTAGAGCAGCGAAGATTCGGTGCAGCGTAAGGGAGTTGAGCGCTGCTCCGCGTCCCCCCCGAGATTGAAAATCAAAATCCACACCACTCCCTGGGTCATCGAATATTTGACGAGAAACTTTCTCGTGCTCGCAGGGGAAGAGGCATGAAGAACAGATGGATGGTATGTATCTGTGGGGGCGCAGTCGGCGGACTACCTCGGCCTCCTTAGCACGGCAGCACTAGACATGGATGAGGGCGTCGTATAACTCCTCGAGGACGACCTGCAGGTGTTGTTTGGGTAGCAACTTGGGGCGGAAGTGGCTCTCAAGAATTGCGGCGCTCAGAACGGCACCCATAATCGCCAGTCTGCGCTCGATGGCGTCCCGCGTGGGCTTATCCAGATGCTCGCCAAACAGAACGTCGATAAAATCCCTACCGGAAACTTTATGAACCAGCAGGTCGTACATGTGCCGCAATTTTTCGCGCGATCGAGGGCGGCGCAGTGCATACAACTTGAATTCCAGGACCAGCGTGCCCCAGGAATGGTCATTTAGTTTTTCGGAGATCCAGAGCTTGAAGATTCCGAGCCGCTTGCTTACGTCGGACTCGGCTTCAATTACCTGGCGAATCGCGCCGAATTTTGTCAGTACCCTCTGTTCCATGAGGGCCAGGAAGAGATCCTCTTTGCTGGCGTAGTGGGCGTAGATCGCGCCGCGAGTGTAGCCTGCACGGGCTGCCACCTCCTCGAGTTGGGTTTTCTCAAAGCCCTGCTCGGAAAAGATCGCCTCCGCGGCAATCAGAATTTTTGCTTGCGTCTCCTCGGTACGGGCCTGATGTTTGTTTGGTGCTTTGAGCGCTGACGGGGACATGCTTGATCCTCTTGACAAATTCTATCGCTGAAGCCATTCTAATACATACACGTCTGTATTTAATTCGTAGATCGAGAGCCAGAAAGAAGAGCAGTGGAATCTCACACCTCGCGAAAAACAAGCGGGATGTGGGGCACCCGTCGTTTTTTGGTGAAACGAGGGTTAGCTGGTTCGCTAGAAACAAGCCCATATGTATTTATTCAAGAAAATCCCGCCTGCCTGGAACGCGATGCACGCCTGCCGCTCCATAGCGGCTGTTTTCGTTTTTCTCGTTGCTGTGGCGGGACCGGGTTGGGGACAGGGTACGCAGCCAAGCTCAGGCACCCGCGCTACGCAACTTCCCCTCTCTGGCAGGCAGCAAGGCGGAACCTCGATACAGCAATCGGCCACCCCTTCCAGCAGCTCAAGCGTTAGCACACTGAACACGCAGGTGAACGTGCAAGGGGCCTATGCCGGGAGCGTGCTCGATCCGAACGCACCTGCCGGCTCTATTTCGCTCACTCTGGCCGATGCCGTACGCCGGGGTCTGCAATTCAATTTGGGCAAGGTTGGCGCAGACGCGGCCTCACGGCAAGCTCAGGCGCAGCGTGCTGTGGCGCGGAGTTCGCTGCTGCCTAATGTCAGCGCCGGTCTTTCGGAGAATGCGGCCAAGCTTGATCTGCAAGCGGAGGGCTTAAGCGCCAGCGCCTTCGGCGCTTCACCGGAATTTAGTTTTCCCGCTACGGTGGGACCATTCCACTACTACGACGTTCGCGGATCGCTGCAGCAAGATCTCATGGACGTTCCTGCGATCCACAACTATCGTTCGGCTCGGCAATCCGCAGACGCTGCGAGCCTCGATGCGCGCCAGGCGCGGGAAGAAGTGGTGCTCGCCGTCACCGGCACCTACCTGCAACTGATGGCTGCTCTGGCGCTGATCGATGAGCAGCGCGTAGAGGTGCAGTACGCCGAAGCAAGCTATAAACAGGCACGCGCGCAGGCGGATGCCGGCAACAAAGCGCCAATCGATGCCAATCGGAGCCTGGTGGAGTTGCAGACAGAGCAGCAGCGTCTGCGTTCGCAAGTGGGCGATGCGCAGAAGCAGAAGAATGCATTGGCACGCTTGATCGGCTTGCCGCTCGGCCTGGATGTCAGCATCACGGAAAAATTGGGAGCCGCTCCCGCCGATACGCTGCCTGTGGACGAAGCTGTGCGCCGCTCCTGGGCGCAGCGACAGGATCTCAGGTCAGCGGAAGCACAATTGCGCGCGGCGGAAGAAGCGCGCAAGGCGGCTGGCGCAGAGTATCTCCCTGCTGCCACGGTGAGCGGCTACTACGGAATGCAGGGCATCAATCCTAATCAAGGCAACGGGGTCTTTCAGGCTTCCGCATCGCTGAGCGTGCCGATCTTCAACGGCGGCCGTATCCATGCGGACACCGCTCAGGCGGAGGCGGTTGTAGTTCAGCGCCGGGCTGAACTCTCCGACGAACGTGGAGTGGTCGAGCTCGATGTGCGCAACGCCTACATCGATCTGACGGTGGCCAACGATCAGGTGGGCACAGCGGAGAGCAACCGGAAGCTTGCGCTTTCCACTTTGCAACAGTCGCAGGATCGATTTGCGGTGGGCGTAGCGGACTCGGTGGAGGTGGTCAGCTCGCAGCAGGCATTAGCGGCCGCGGACCACGATTACGTCAGCAGCCTGTTTGCGCAAAATCTGGCCAAGGTCGCCCTTGCGCACGCGATGGGAGAGGCCGAAAAAGAGATACCTGACTTATTCAAAGGAAGCAAGTAAATGAGCGCTGAGACTTTAACGGAAACGGAAACTTCCTCGCAGCTGGTAGAAACGGCTGCGCCGCGACGCCGCTTCAATCCGTATATAGCCGGCGCGATCGCGATTGTGCTGTTGGCCGCTGCCGCGGGTTGGTATTTTTACTCGCAGGGCTATGAGGACACGGATGACGCCCAGGTAGACGGGCATTTAAACCCAATCGCCTCTCGCATCGACGGCACCATCCACGCCGTTTACGTCGACGACAACCAAGCGGTCAAGACCGGGACGTTGCTGGCCGAGCTTGATCCCAGCGACGACCAGGTCGCGCTGCAACAGGCCCAGGCACAGTATGACCAAGCCATGGCACAACTTGGCGCGGCGCATCCCAATCTACCGATCACGCGCATCAGCAATCTGAACGACATCACCTCGCAGCAGGCCGAGGTCTCAGGCGCAGAGGCTGCTCTGGCCGCGGCGCAGCATGACCTGGACAGTGCTGTGGCTAAGCTGCGGGAGTCGCAGGCCGTGAACGAGCGGAACCAGGCCGACTTCGCCCGCTACCAGACCCTGTTCGATAAGCAGGAGGTCGCGCGTGCCGATTACGACCAGTACAGGGCAACGGCTTCCGCGCAAATTCAGACCGTCGCCTCGAACCAGGCCGCAGTGGCTTCGGCACAGAAGACGGTGGAACAGCGCATGGCCCAGCTCGCACAACAACGCAGCAAACTGCAGCAGACGCAAAGCAGCGCGCCGCTGCAGGTGGCCATCCGCCAGGCAGACATCAAGAGCCAGCAGGCAAATGCCGAGTCTGCCCAGGCAGCACTGGAACAGAGCCGCCTCAACCTTAGCTACTGCCGCATTGCTGCTCCGGTGCCGGGGGTAATTACGCAGCGTAGCGCGGAGGTGGGCGCGCGCATCTCCAAAGGCCAGCAACTATTCATGATCGTGCAGACCGATGACCTGTGGGTCACGGCCAATTTCAAGGAGACGCAGTTGGCCCGCATCCACCCTGGCCAGCGTGTGCGCATCCATGTGGATGCGCTGCGTGACGATTTCGACGGCACCGTAGAAAGCATGCCTGCCATCACCGGCTCACGCGCCAGCGTACTGCCGCCTGAGAACGCCACGGGCAACTATGTGAAGGTGATTCAGCGCCTTCCTGTGCGCATCCGCTTCGACCGTGGTCAGAAAGATCTGGACAAGCTTCGTCCAGGTATGTCGGTCGAACCCAAGGTGCATTTGGACTGACCTATGGCCCCGGAAGAGCAAAACACAAACCGGCCGCTGATCAATCCGTGGATTATTGCCGTCACCGTCACGCTGGCGACGTTCATGGAAGTGCTCGACTCCTCCATCGCGAATGTCGCGCTGCCCCATATCGCCGGCACACTTGGCGCGAGCACTGAGGAGAGCACGTGGGTTATCACCAGCTACCTGGTATCGAGCGCGATCGTGCTGCCGATGAGCGGATGGCTCTCGAATATGATTGGCCGCAAGCGCTTCTACATGAGCTGCGTTGCCATCTTTACGATCAGCTCATTTCTCTGCGCCCTGGCTCCTAGCCTGCCCTTGCTCATTCTCTGCCGTATCCTGCAGGGCGCCGGGGGAGGCGGGCTGCAGCCCAGCGAACAAGCTATCCTAGCTGATACGTTTTCCGCCAAACAACGCGGCATGGCGTTCGCCATGTATGGAATGGCGGTTGTGGTTGCGCCTGCAATCGGCCCCACGCTGGGCGGCTGGATTACCGACAACTACAGCTGGCACTGGATATTCCTCATCAACGTGCCCATCGGGATCGTTTCGCTGCTGCTCACGCAGCGCGTGGTGCAGGACCCGGCGTATCTCAGGAATATGGTGCGGTCCAATATTCGCGTGGACTATATCGGCATCAGCCTCATTGTCGTCGGGGTTGGCTTCCTGCAGTATGTGCTCGATAAAGGGCAAGAGAACGACTGGTTTTCGTCGAGGGTAATCCTGGTCAGTTTGATCATCGCCGTCGTGGCCCTGGTGGCGCTTGTCATTCGCGAGCTAACCCACGATAACCCCATCATGGATCTGCGCCTGCTGGGCAAGCGAAATTTTGCCACCGCGGTCACCTTCAGCTTCATCCTTGGCATGGTGCTTAACGGCAGCACCATCCTATTACCGCAGTTTTTGCAGAACGATCTTGGATACACGGCGCAACAGGCGGGTATGGCGCTCTCGCCGGGTGGCATCGCGCTCGCGTTCATGATGCCAGTCGCCGGCATTTTGGCAAGCAAATTCGATCCCCGGGTCATCATTGCTATCGGCTTTGCGGTCACGTCCTTCGGGCTCTTCCACGTCACCAATATTTATCTTGGCGTCAGCTTCAGCACGATGGTGACGTACCGCGTCATTCAGGTTATCGGCATTCCGCTGATTTTTATTCCTATCAGTACCCTCAACTATGTGGGGGTTCCTCGAAACAAATTCAACCAGGTTTCCGGCATCAGTAACTTTATGCGCAACATCGGTGGCGCTATCGGCGTTTCAATGCTGAATAACTTCATCACCCGGCAGGGGCAGGTTCATCGCACTGCCCTCACTGCGCATACCAATCACGCCAATCCGTTCTTCGAGAGGCAACTGAACGCGATGACGCAGAACTTCATTGCCATGGGCGCAAGCGCCAGTGAAGCGTCGCATCGCGCGATGGCGCAACTTTCGGCGCAAATTGATTTGCAAGCGAACGTGCTCGGTTTTGCCAATTCGTTTTGGGTGCTTGGGCTGCTTGTGATGTTTCTGGTGCCGCTGCCGTTCCTCATGCGGCGACCTAGCCCGGAAGAAGCGAAGGCCTCGGCTGCTGCACACTAGCTAAGGGAGTTTGGATGTGGGGGGCCAAGTTGCTGGACAGCAGTTGTGCAACTCCGGCCGCTTGCGCAAGATCGGGTTGGTTGGTTGGCCGCTTGTGGGCATTTGCGTGCGGCCTAGTTCCCCCGGGACTGACATCCTGGGGCGCTCTGAGCTAGAGCTGTCGAAATTAGCGAGCAGATCGGGTTTGGCGTGCAGGTAATCCGTTGATTTAGTGGAACCGGGTTAATTTCAAAGAGAATGGGGTTGGTTTGGATGATTGCCTGTGGCATTTGCGTGGGTTCAGGTTCACCCAGGACTAGCGTCCTGGGACATTTTCAGCCGTCCCTTCGGGACTGGTCCCGATACATCCTGATAGCTCATTTGTCTTGAGCAAGTGCTCTACGCATCGGTCGATCAAAAAACTAATTTGGACAAGACTGACTCTCAGCCGCCCCCTTCGACAAGCTCAGGGCAAGCTCTTCCGGATTGATCAGATACGTCCTAATCGCTGATTTGTTTTCAGCGGCTGCTCTACTTGGCCGATCGCTAAAGGCTAATTTGGGCAGTTGTAATTCAAGACCGGGCACTTCGAACGGTTGATTCGTGCGAAGCATTCCATGTTCCTTGCGGGGTCCTCTCCTCGCGGGACACCGAAATGGGTTCAGTGTCCAAGTTCGCGAAGTGGCGAATGATGAAGGATATTGGAAGCCCGACCGTAACCATGTGCACGAGTATCCCCCGGACCAAGTCACTGTACTGGTACGGCCCACGTGAGTGGAGAGCAGAGAGCGGTAGAACAATCAGACGCATCACGAGGTCTACAGTTGCGCCAAAGAACAAGCCGCAGAGCAACGGGTATTGGGTTAAGAATCGCCGGGTGCGGCTGACTGCGTAATAAATGGCCGCGGCGGAGAGAGCGATGAAGAAATGCAGGAACACACCTAGAATGTAAGTGGCAGTTCCCCCATGGAAAGCCTGCGGCCCTAGCAGACCACCGGCTATGGCTAGCGGAATTTTCGTCGAGAACAAGATGAGCGCTTGCGCGAGGTCCAGCGTCCCGGCTACAAGACCGCCAACCGCAATTGCCATAACTGCCCTACGAGTACTGCCTACGGAAGCATTGACCATTCCAGAACTCCCTTTCCGCAATCAAGCTAGCCTTGAATTGGCGGGCGGGGAAAGACGGAGGGGATGAAGCTCCGCAATTCTGCGGTGAGCCGTGCATCTCATAAGCCCGGCCGGTGTCGCCGCGAGAACTCCGTCGTTAGAATGTATACGCGCCCCAGAGGTTCCGATCATGAACATTCGCGTTCTGGTGGTGGATGACGAGCCGTTAGCTCGCGTTGGCATCACTACGCGTTTGGGCGCCTATTCGGACATGGTGGTCGTCGGGGAGTGCGGCACCGGGGAGGACGCGCTCACAGCGATTCCCCAGGTTTCCCCTGATCTGATTTTCGTCGATGTTGAGATGCCTGGTATTTCCGGATTGGATCTGTTGCGAGCTCTGCCCCGGGAGCAAGCCCGATGCGTTGTGTTTCTTACGGCGCATGAGGAGTATGCTCTGGACGCGTTTAACGTGGAGGCTCTCGACTATCTGCTTAAGCCAATTGATGACGCACGATTTGCGGCCTGTATCGAGCGCGCACGGCGCATGCTGTCGCTTCATTGGCAGGAAGCCAACTTCGAGCGCCTTTATGGGCTCCTGGTGAAGACGGACAAGCCGGAGAGTGGAGGTGTGATCAAGCGTTTCCCGGTGCGCCGTGGGAATGAGTTTACCTTCGTCCAGGTGGGGGATGTGGACTGGATCGAGGGGCTGGGAGACTATGCTGGATTGCATGTCGGCGGTAGAACTCACCTGATTCGTGAACCTTTAACCTCGTTGGAAGCCCGCCTCGACCAGACGCAGTTCGTACGGGTTCACCGTTCGACCATCGTCCAAGTGGAGCGCATTGCCCGCGTGGAGCCTTCGGCGAATCGAGACGCGGTTTTAACCCTGCGCGACGGCAAGACGTTGCGCGTGAGCCGAACCTACCGCTCACGCCTGGACGACCTTCTGCATTTGGGCTAGCGCCCGGCAGATTTTCTCAGCAAGCCCGATCGGGAATCATCAACTTTATCTTGACAATGCATAACCGCGTGGCTATGGTTTCTCCTGGTGCGCAGATCAGGTTTGCGCCATTCTTAAAGTTGGGCTGGGGGTTGAAATGACCAGGAAAACAAGAACGATTACGTATTGGACAACGACCGTACTGGTAGCTTTTTTTATCGGAAGCGGCGGTGCCTCGCAAGTGGTCCAATATCTGGGCAACACCCATGGTGTCGTGCCCGCTCTTGGCTACCCGATGTACTTCTTTGGGATCCTGGGATTGTGGAAAGTGCTTGGAGCCATTGCCATACTCGCGCCGCGTTTTCCGCGGCTCAAGGAATGGGCATATGCCGGCATCTTCTTTGATCTCACAGGCGCAGCCACGTCTTGCGCGGCGGTTGGAGGTTACGGCGTTTACTATTTTCATGTGATCGCCCCTCTCGTTCTCGCGGTGCTTACTATGGCATCGTGGGCCCTTCGACCGGAGAGCCGTATCCTCGGGGTGCTCATTTCAGTGACAAATGACAGGCCGGATTTAGACGCGAGAGCAGCGTAGATAGCCCGGACGGAGTTCAGTCACCTGAAGTTCAGCGGAGGTCAATGTGGGCAAGTCGGAGAAGCGTTCGCTCCAGAGTTTACCTGCGTTGAAAGAAGATCCGCCGGCGGCATACCCCGACTATGGCTCGATCATCATTCGCGGCGCGCGCGAGAATAATCTCAAGAACATCTCGCTCGATATTCCGAAGCGCCGCATCACCGTGTTTACCGGCGTGTCGGGCTCGGGCAAATCGTCGCTGGTGTTCAATACCATCGCCGCAGAAAGCCAAAGGCTGATCAACGAAACTTATCCGGCTTTCGTGCAACAATTCATGCCTCATTACGGGCAGCCGGATGCCGATCAGCTGGAAAACATTTCGGCAGCGATCATCGTTGACCAGCAAAGGCTGGGCGGCAATCTGCGCTCGACAGTGGCGACGGCAACGGATGCGGCGCAGATGCTTCGGGTGCTGTTTTCCAGGCTCGCCGAGCCGCGTCTGCCCGCACCCGGCTATTACTCCTACAACGATCCGCGCGGCATGTGCCCGGAGTGCGAAGGTGTCGGCCAGGTAGCGGCCATCGATATGGCCGCGGTGGTGGACGAGACGAAGTCGCTTAAGCAGGGGGCGCTGCTCAACAAGGTGTTCGAGGTGGATGGCTGGTGGTGGACTATCTATGCCCGCTCGGGCATGTTCGACCTCAACAAGCCGATCCGCAAATACTCGGCTGAGGAACGCGCCAACCTTTTCGATCTTGATGACGGGCGCAAGATCAAGGTCGACAAGATCAACCTCACCTATCTGGGCGTGGTGCCGAAGCTCAGGCAGATGATGGGCAGCAAGGATCCAGAGACCCTGCAACCCCACATTCGGGCGGAATACGATCGCATCTTCACGCGCAAGATCTGCCCCGCTTGCAAGGGCGCGCGGCTCAAGGCGGAGGCGCTAGCGAGCAAGATTTCCGGCAGGAATATCGCCGAATTGTCGGCGATGCAGGTCAGTCACCTGGCCGCGCTGGTGCGTGCCATCAAGGCGCCCCAGGTAGGACCGATACTCGCGGCCCTGGCGGCGCGCCTGGAAAACCTCATCACCATCGGGCTAGGGTATCTCAGCCTGGACCGGGAGAGCTCGAGCCTGTCAGGTGGGGAGAGCCAGCGAGTCAAGATGGTTCGCCATCTCGGCTCATCGCTCACCGACATGACGTATATCTTCGACGAGCCCTCCGTGGGCCTGCATCCTCACGATGTAGGGCGGATGGCCGGGTTGATGCAACAGCTGCGCGACAAGGGCAACACGGTGCTGATCGTCGAGCACAAGCCGGACATGATTGCCATTGCCGACCATGTGGTGGACATGGGGCCCCTTGCCGGCAGCAAGGGCGGGGAAGTGGTCTACGAGGGCGATTTTGCCGGGCTTTTGACCGCGGGGACGCCGACCGGCAACCACATGAAAAAGCACCAGCCGATCAAGGATAAGGTGCGTAAGGGCAGTGGCGAACTCAAGATCCGGCGCGCGCGGCTCAATAACCTCAAGGAGGTGTCGGTCGCCATCCCCACAGGCGTGCTGACGGTGGTTTCGGGCGTCGCGGGCTCGGGCAAGTCATCGCTGATTGTGGGCTGCCTGCCCCAGGCTTATCCCGAGATCATCATCATTGACCAGAACCTGGCGCGAGGCTCGCGGCGGTCGAACACGGCGACCTATACCGGCATTCTCGACAATGTGCGCAAGGCCTTTGCCAAGGCCAACTCGGTCGATGCGGCGCTGTTCTCGGCCAATTCCAAGGGAGCGTGCCCGGACTGCAGCGGCCTGGGTGTCATCTATACCGACCTCGGCCATCTCGACCCTATGGCCACTACCTGCGAGGTCTGCGAAGGCAAGCGCTTCCTGCCTGAAGTGCTGCAGTACCGGCTGCGCGGCAAATCCATCAGCGACGTTTATGAGATGAGCGTTGCGGATGCGGTTGACTTCTTTACTGAGGCGGCGGTCGCCAAGATCCTCAAGCCCCTCGACGATGTGGGCCTGGACTATCTGACCCTGGGCCAGCCGCTCTCGACCCTGTCGGGGGGCGAACGCCAGCGGCTCAAGCTCGCTGCGGAACTGGGCAAGGAAGGAATATCTATGTGCTCGACGAGCCCACGACGAGCCTGCACATGAACGATGTGGACACCCTGATTCGGCCTGTTTGACAGGCTGGTGGACGCCGGTTCCTCGGTTATCGTTATCGAGCACAACCTGGATGTGATTGCCCGCGCGGATTGGGTCATCGATCTGGGGCCGGGCGCCGGGCAGGAGGGCGGCACGGTGCAGTTCGAGGGAGTCCCTGCCGATCTCGCGAAGAACGGGAAGACGCTGACTGGAAAATACCTGTCCCGTCGCGGGGAGGCTCACACCAAGTCAGCCTGACGAGGTAGTTGCAGGAATCTCAAGCTGAGGACGTGTTCAGAGCAACGGCGGCGCGAATGAGATCCTTGAGAGCCTTCTCGTTAATCTTCTCGCCCTCACGGAAATCGATGGCGCGCCTCACTCTGCCGTCAAGACTGGAATTGAAGAGACCTGAGGGGTCATCTATTGAAGCGCCCTTGGCGAATGTCATCTTTACCACGCTCTTGTAGGTCTCGCCGGTGCAGATTAACCCGTCGTGGGACCACACAGGTGTTCCCCGCCACTTGCATTCCTCGACGACTTTAGGGTCGGCTTGCTTGATCAAAGCGCGGATACGGGCGAGCATCTCTCCGCGCCAGTCGCCTAGCTCCTGGATTCTCGCGTCGATCAGGCGAGATGCGGGTTCGACTTTCTGGGTGCTGGTCTTTTTCATCATGAGTGATTGCCTTCCGGTGGTGCTTCTTTCCCGGCCCTTGTTGGAGCATTCTATAGGTAAAGAACCTGTCGCAAAAAACAGAGCTGTTGCAAATCAGCGCGCAAGTCGGCCTTGCAGATAATCCGTTGATGCGGAAGCGCCTGGGTCTAAAAGAGAAGCGGGTTGGCCTTCGGATGATAACCAGTCAGCATTCGCGTGCGGTCCCTGTTCACCCAGGACTGGCATCCTGGGCATTCTCAGTCGTCCCCTTCGACAAGCTCAGGGCGAGGCTCTACGGGACTGTTCTCAGTGGGAATCCAGAGCTGTCCAAGTTAGCGAGCAGATCGGGTTTGGCGTGCGGAACCGGGTTAATTCGAAAGAGAATGGGGTTGGTTTGGATGATTGCCCGTGGCATTTGCGTGGGTTCAGGGTTCACCCAGGACTAACGTCCTTGGGCTACTTTCAGCCAGAGTTGTCGAAATTAGCGGATTGGTTGACTCTGTGGGGTTGATTTTATTGGACAAACGAGCGCAGCGACCGATTCTGGCGAAACAGGGTGGGGTGGGAGAGCGAGTGGCGCACCTACGGCGCTCCCACGGCAGGCCGGGGCAGGCGGGATCAACCTCCATCGTCAGCCCAGCCCTTACGGGCTGGGCTGACGTTTGGTACCGGCCCCTTCGGCAAGCTCAGGGCAGGCTCTCCGGGCCTAAGCGATGGTTCTCTTCTGCCGTTCTCTCACGCAGGTAACGCATGAGGCTTTGGCTGCCAGCGCTAAAGCGCGTGATCAGAGCCGAGACTCTTTCCGGAGCGCTAAAGCGCTCCTTCCCCCGCATAAATGCGGGGGCTCCCACCGCTCATTTGGACAAGTCTGATTCTCAGCCATCCCTGCGGGACTCATCTCGTGAGGTTTGTGCACCCAGGACTGCGCCCTGGGCTACTCTCAGCCGGCCCCTTCGGCAAGCTCAGGGCAGGCTCTCCGGGCCTAAGCGATGGTTCTCTTCTGCCGTTCTCTCACGCAGGGAACGCATGAGGCTTTGGCTGCCAGCGCTAAAGCGCGTGATCAGAGCCGAGACTCTTTCCGGAGCGCTAAAGCGCTCCTTCCCCCGCATAAATGCGGGGGCTCCCACCGCTCATTTGGACAAGTCTGATTCTCAGCCAACCCTGCGGGACTCATCTCGTGAGGTTTGTGCACCCAGGACTGCGCCCTGGGCTACTCTCAGCCGGCCCCTTCGGCAAGCTCAGGGCAGGCTCTCCGGGCCTAAGCGATGGTTCTCTTCTGCCGTTCTCTCACGCAGGGAACGCATGAGGCTTTGGCTGCCAGCGCTAAAGCGCGTGATCAGAGCCGAGACTCTTTCCGGAGCGCTAAAGCGCTCCTTCCCCCGCATAAATGCGGGGGCTCCCACCGCTCATTTGGACAAGTCTGATTCTCAGCCAACCCTGCGGGACTCATCTCGTGAGGTTTGTGCACCCAGGACTGCGCCCTGGGCTACTCTCAGCCGTCCCCTTCGGCAAGCTCAGGGCAGGCTCTCCGGGCCTAAGCGATGGTTCTCTTCTGCCGTTCTCTCACGCAGGTAACGCATGAGGCTTTGGTTGCCAGCGCTAAAGCGCGTGATCAGAGCCGAGACTCTTTCCGGAGCGCTAAAGCGCTCCTTCCCCCGCATAAATGCGGGGGCTCCCACCGCTCATTTGGACAAGTCTGATTTCTCAGCCATCCCCGCGGGACTCATCTCGTGAGGTTTGTGCACCCAGGACTGCGCCCCTGGGCTACTCTCAGCCGTCCCCTTCGGCAAGCTCAGGGCAGGCTCTCCGGGCCTAAGCGATGGTTCTCTTCTGCCGTTCTCTCACGCAGGGAACGCTGAGGCTTTGGTTGCCAGCGCTAAAGCGCGTGATAAGAGCCAGACTCTTTCCGGAGCGCTAAAGCGCTCCTTCCCCCCGCATAAATGCGGGCGGCCCCCACCGCCAATTTGGACAAGTCTGATTCTCAGCCATCCTTGCGGGACTCGTCTCGTGAGGTTTGTGCACCCAGGACTGTGCCCTGGGCTACTCTCAGCAGTCCCCTTCGACAAGCTCAGGGCGGGCCTGCTGGACTCGTGACCAGCGGCTCGGGTTGCCAACTCCTCCGACTTCTATCGCAGACTTTCCAATCCTCACGTTGAGCGGGGAGCATGTACACTCCGGACTTGCGGTAACTCGCTCTTCCGGAGCTCGACTTTGCTGAAGCTCTTTCAAGGCATACGGCCATTCAAGCCTGCAGCCGCCTTGCGCGACGCCTTTGCCGGATTCACGCTTGCGGCCATGAATATCCCGCAAGCCTTGGGATACACCAAGATCGCCGGCATGCCCGTGGTCACTGGTCTCTACTCCTTGCTGCTGCCGCTGGTGGCATTCGCGGCCTTTGGCTCCTCCCGCTACCTGGTGGTTTCCGCCGACTCCGCGACCGCGGCCATCTTTGCCAGTGGAGTTTCCGGCATGGCGCCCGCAGCCAGCGCGCGCTACATAGCACTGGCGGGTGCGGTTGCCTTGCTTACCGCTGGATTCCTGTTGTTGGCGCGATTGCTGAAACTGGGCTTCATCGCCGACTTTCTCTCCCAGACGGTGCTGGATCGGCTTTCTCACTGGAGTCGGTTTTCAGGTCGGCATCGCGGTGCTGGGAGAGATGCTGGGAGTGCCGATTTCCGCGCAGCCGAACAGTCCTGCAATTGGCGCAAGTCTCCAGAAGATTGCCCCAAGTGCATCTGCCGACCTTAGCCGTTTCCGCCGTTGTGGTCGGGGTTCTTCTTCTGTTTCACCGCTTTGCGCCCAGAGTGCCGGGTCCGCTCATCGCGGTTGCTGGAGCCATCGCGGCGAGCGCAATCTGGAACTTTAGCGGGCCGTGGCATTGCCGTCATCGGACCGGTGGCCGGCGGCCTTCCTCATTTTGGACTTCCGGCCGTGAGTTGGAGAGATCTTCCGCCGCTGATTCGCATCGCCGCCTCGTGCTGCATCATGATCATCACCCAGAGTGCCGCAACCGCCCGGGTCTATGCGGCGCGCCACCGGCAGCAATTGGACGAGAATGCGGACCTGGCCGGCCTTTCCGCGGCCAACGCCATGGCCGGCTTGAGCGGGACCTTCGTGGTCAACGGAAGTCCTACGCAGACCGCGATGGTCGAAAGCGCGGGAGCCCAGAGCCAGGTGGCGCAGCTTGCCACCGGCGCGATCGTGGCGCTGGTTCTGCTCTTTCTCACCCGGCCGCTCGAATATCTGCCGCGCTGCGTGCTCGGCGCCCTGGTCTTCATGATCGCCATCCGGCTGATCAAGTTGCGTACCCTCCTGGCGATTCGCCGCGAGAGCCCGGGCGAGTTTGCCTTGGCTCTCACCACCGCCGTGGTGGTCGTCGCGGCGGGTGTGGAGCAGGGAATCTTGCTGGCGATGATTCTCTCGCTGTTGCGCATCGTCCGGCACAGCTATCACCCGCACACCGGGGTTATGGTTCTGAACGAGATCGGAACCTGGAATCTGAATCCCGTGGCGCCAGGCGTGATGACGGAACCCGGATTGGTGATGTACCACTTTGGAGCGGCGCTTTTCTATGCCAATGCCAACCGGTTTGCGGAAGAGGTGACTTGCCTCGTAGGGCAACCGCCTTCGCCAGTCCGCTGGCTGATTGTCGACGCGGAGGCCATCACGCATCTGGATTACTCCGCGGCGCGCGTTGTCCTGGAATTGCAGCAGAACCTGACGAGCTGCGGAACTCAATTAGGCTTTGCCCGGGTGCGTTGGGACCTGAAAGCGGACTTTGCTCGTCATCACCTCACCGAATCGATCGACCCTTCGCTGATCTTCAACCGGCTCCATGACGCACTGGCGGCTTTCGAGAAACTCAAGCGCCTTGCTTAGGCGGGATATCCTGCGTCCATCCATTTCTTGAAAAGCGAAACCTGATCTGATGACCAGGGCTCATCTGGGGGCATCGCGCCGCTGGCTACCTGATCGTAGACACTTTGCGCGTTCGCGGGAACGCGCATCCAGGCGGGATCACGGAGATGAACCCCTGAACCATCCATACACGTGATGTCTTCATCGCGGAAAAGAGGGCGGATATCGGTCGCAAAACTGAGAGCCATTTGAGCCTCCGAAAGCTCGACTGCGGGAGTCTACACCGGCAGTAAAGAATTTTCTCTTGCAACAGAATAAAGCAGGGTGACAGCATACCGATTGCAGCAACTTTGGCGCTCGAAGCGGGGTTTTATTTTGTGCTGCGGCGGGAAGAGTAATATCCCGGCAAACACACAAACGCGGTTCCCGTGGCTTCACGGAGGTTCTCATGCCTGATACATCGGCGAACGCCGAAGCATCCAGCCCACTCAGCCAGGTGGAGCGAGTCGTAGATACTTTTATTGCCCCTTCCAAGACATTCAACGACATCCTGCGCGACGCTAGTTGGTGGCTTCCCTGGCTCCTGGGGGTGTTGGTGACCCTCGGCTATAGCGCGGCCATCCAGCAGAAGATCGGATGGGACAAAACCTACTCCAATATTCTGCAACACAGCTCGGAGACGCAGCAGGAGAGGTTTCCGCAGCTTTCGCCGGATCAGCAGGCGAGACAGAAAGCGGTAGCGGCGTCGTTTACGAAATATATTGTTTGGGCTTCGCCGCTTTTGGGGCTGCTGTTTTCTGCCATCGCGGCGGGCGTGCTGCTGATGACGCTGAATTTCGGACTGGGCGGCCAGGCCAGATTTGGCCAGCTATTCGCGGTGTGGATGTATGCGACTCTGCCCTGGTTGATTCAGGCGATTCTCGCCACGGTTGCGCTCTTTGCCGGGCTGGATGCCGATGCCTTCAATCTCAAGAACCCGGTAGGCACAAACCTCGGATATTACCTGCCTTCCGATTGGCCCCAGTGGCTCATCACCTTCGGCACGTCGATTGATGTTTTGAGCATCTGGGTGGTCATTCTGCTGATCATCGGTTGCGCTATTGTGGCTAGAACCAAGGTGGCCGCCACGGCGACGGCGATCGTGGTCTGGTGGGTGGTTATTACGCTGGTGAAGACGGGCATGGCGGCGATTTCGTAGGATTCCGCGGCAGGCGGTTACTTGTCGCGAAGGGTCATCAGCGCCACGGCTAGAAGTTGCCGGGCGATGGAGTTGCGGACCGAGTCTTTCTGGCTATCGAGCAGGCGGGCAAGATGCGTACGGCAGATCACCGGCGTGACTTCACCGCTGCCGTGTACCAAAAACTTAGTCCGGCACTTCTCGCCTGACGAGGCGAAACAGGTCGGGCAGAAGACACTAATTTCATCGCCCATATGGCGTCTCTCTATCCCGAGGGCTACGCATGTGAGGACTAAAGAGTCCGTGCGTTCTTGGCATTCTGCAAAGTGATCTGGACCGCCAACAGGACAGCCCGATCGGCTTCCGTCAGCGGCTTCTTTGCCTGCCGTTCGTACGAATCGCGCAGCCGCTCTAAAGCGGTCATGAGATCGTAGTTACTCTGGATTACTCCACGAAACCACTTCTCGAGCTTACCTTCGAGAGCAGCCTCGGGCGTGACAAACGGAAGAACCTTGCAGGGTGGATTGTTTGCCTTGATCATTTTTTTCACTCTGATATCTGAGTTGGCCCTGACGCAGCATACATAAGAACGGCGACTCTCCTTGTTCCACTATCGAGTCCCTCCCCCGAAAGAATCGATCACAGAGCCCTGGAGAATCGCCGCTTGTTGAAGAGCATAGCGAATCTACCGGGATTTGCTAGAGTTCTTGCGTAACGCAGGGGAAGTTTGTAGTAATCGCTGATGGTAATGGCGTCTTAGGGGGATTCGTCAAGGCACACAGATAGTACCGGAAACGGCGAATTTACGCATCGCCGGTCTTTTCGTGGATCCTAAACGCCTTCACTACATGCCTGATGGTTCCCCCAGAGCCTAGGCGATCGGGCATGAATCCGTTAGCATCCCCCGGCTGGGGCCTTGGCTGCCCCTTGGACACCCGGCCTATCGATCGAAGGCCGGGGCGGTGTAATTTAGAGAGGTAGCGACCGGGAGCGCCTGCTCCCCTTAATCCGAAGGATCGGTCCGACCATGAACGCGAGTAGCGTCCTTACGCATGAAATGACCCTCGATTACAGCCTTACCGGGGTCAACTCCACGATGGCGGTGGAGAAGGGGCTCGCCGAAGCCGAGTGGTACCAGTCTCCGGTCCCGCGCGAGACCATGCGGGGACTGCTTCAGCGTCGCGATGGCCGGCAATCCGCGACACGATTCTGTGGTTTGCTCTCATCCTCGGCGCCGGCTTCCTGACCTATGCGCTGTGGGGCTCATGGTGGGCCATTCTCCCCTACTGATCTACAGCGTTCTCTACGCCTCGACCTCCGATTCCCGTTGGCACGAGGCTGGCCACGGTACCGCGTTCAAGACCGACTGGATGAATAACGCCCTCTACGAAATCTCGTCGTTCATGGTGATGCGCGAGTCCATGGTCTGGCGTTGGAGCCACACCCGCCACCACAGCGACACCATTATCGTCGGCCGCGACCCGGAGATCGCGGTCCCTCGCCCTCCCGACTTAAAGGGCATGGTCATGTCGTTCTTCAATCTCCGGGTCTATCAGAAGTATTTCTCTCAGATTGTCATGCATTCCCTGGGGCGCATGTTTGCCGAGGAGAAAACGTACATTCCCGAGACAGAGTTTCCCAAGGTCTATCGCAGGGCACGCGTGTACGTTGCTATCTACCTCGTGGTCATCGGGCTTTCAATCTGGAGCCGCAGCATCCTGCCACTGCTGCTCGTGGGGCTGACGAATCTCTTCGGCACCTGGCTGCTGGTCACTACGGGTACACGCAGCATGCGGGTCTGGCTGAGAACGTGCTCGATCACCGGCTCAACTGCCGCACGGTCTACATGTGCTGGATTCACCGGTATCTGTACTGGAACATGAACTACCACGTCGAGCACCACATGTTCCCGCTGGTGCCTTATCACGCGCTGCCCAAACTGCATGCCGCGGTGAAGGACGATTGTCCCACGCCGTATCCGAGCCTCTTCTCCGCCTGGCGGGAAATTGTGCCCACTGTTCTCAAGCAGGTTAAGGACCCCGGCTATCACGTCAAGCGCCAGCTCCCCGACGCCAAGACTGCGTGCGAAACGAAGGCTGCTCACTCCTCCCAAGGCAAGCCCGATACGGAAGGCTGGATCGAAGCTTGTGCGCGCTGCCGATCTTGGGCCGCGCGATGTTGTCCGCTTCGACCACGGTAAGAAAACCTACGCTCTCTACCGCGACCGAGGATGGCGAGCTCTACGCAACCGACGGATTGTGTACCCACGGTAATGTTCATCTTTCCCTCGGCCTGGTAAAGGGAAAGCTCATCGAGTGCTCCAAACACAATGGGCGATTCAATCTTATCGATGGGTCGCCGCGCGCGCGTTCCGATCTGCCGCGGTCTGGTCACGTATCCCATTGACGGAGCGCAACGGTCGAATTTTTGTTAACGTCAGCCGGGCCGGCGGGGCCGGCGCTCGTCCTCAAAAAACGTATCAGTTACGCGTTGTCAGCAACCGTAGCGTCGCGACATTTATCAAAGAGCTGGTTCTCGAACCATTGGACGATCCGGCAAAAGATTTCCTTCACCCCGGGCGACTACCTGCAAATCGACATTCCCGCCTACGATGCGATTCGCTTTCGCGACTTCGATATTCCGCAGCCGTTCGCCGCGGTGTGGGAGAACCAGCACGTGTTCGACCTGGTAGCGCGCAATCCCGAGGCCGGCCGCCGCAACAACTACTCGCTCGCCAGCAACCAGGAGCGGGATCGCAACTGCGCTTCAACGTGCGCATTGCAACGCCGCCTCCGGGCCAGGACTGCGCTCCCGGAGTCGGATCGAGTTACGTATTCAGTCTAAAGGCTGGCGACATTGTTTCCGCCATCGGCCCGTTCGGCGATTTCCATATCAGGCCGACGCAGCGTGAGATGGTCTACATTGGCGGGGGCGCCGGCATGGCTCCGCTCCGCGCCCACCTCTCGCACCTGCTGGAGACCGAGCAGAGTGCCCGTAAAGTCAGCTTTTGGTATGGCGCGCGATCAAGGCAGGAGATTTTTTACGAGGACTACTTCCAGGATCTGGCAAAGGCGCACCGCAACTTTGCCTTCCACCTTGCGCTTTCGTCGCCGCTGCCCGAGGACGACTGGACCGGGCACCTGGGCTTCATCCACCAGGTGGTGCTGGAGAAACATCTCAGCCAGCACGACAACCCTCAAGCCGCCGAATACTATCTCTGCGGTCCACCCATGATGATCAAGGCCTGCACTAAAATGCTTGCCGATCTGGGCGTCTCGGCCAGCCATATCTCCTACGACGAGTTCTGAGCTCAATCACGCTGGAACAGTTGGAGACACTCAACGAGCATCGTGGCCGTACAGGACTCGCCCATCTCGGTATTGAACATTGCGTGGTATAGGTGGGGTTCCGGCCATTTCAGCCCGAGATACTGCTGGACGAACGCAGCTCGTGCTTTGTCCGTTGTGTCGACGAGTTCGATCGCCTTGTCCTGAGTTTCGCCCCTGGAGATCAGCCTGCCGATCTTATGATCGCGAGATGCATAGAGAAATACATGGAAGACATCCTTGCGATTGCGGAGAAAAAACTGCGAACCTCGGCCGACAATCACCGACGGACCGCTGGAAAGTGCTGTCTTGACGGCTGTTTCGGAAACAGCGGCGATCCGGCGCGCATCGAGCAAATGCAGCCGGTTGGTGGGCGGCAAGCCTCCCTCAAACCCGCCGCGAAGAAAGTCCTGGAAAAGCCTGTACACAACGGGATCGGTTCGCCACTCTCTCTGCTCGACCGCCTCTGGCGTACTCTCGGTCAGTCGCGCGATTTCCTGTGTCAACCGTTCGTCCCATAGACTCCATCCAAGACGGCTGGCGACCAAGCTGGCAATTTCGGATGCTCCGCAGCCGAACTCGCGCTCAATTGTTATGGCGTTCATCATTGCGTTTATCCTCAACCCACCGCGACATCTCCGCCCGCTCCTGGATCATTTTTCTTCAAGAAAAACGCAAGAACAAACATGATGGAGCAGAGCACGCCCAAGACCCAAAAGATGTCCATATAGGACAGTGCGCCGCCTTGTCGATGCACCAATTCGTAGAATCTCGCAACTGCCTGGTCGTGGGCGTCTGCGGCCCGAAGCCCGGAATGCGCGATCTTTGAGCTCAGAGCATGGAGTGCCGAACGATAGGCAGGGGAATCGGGAGTGATGTGGCCGATGAGGATTTGCTGGTGATATTGAGCCCGTCTGGCAATCATGGTGGTCACGACGGAAGTTCCGATACTGCCGCCGATATTGCGCATGAAATTGATCATGCCGGAGACGCTATTGCCTTTCTCCGGCGGAACTCCGATGTAACCCGCTGCCGTGATGGGGACAAATAGAAATCCGATTCCTATCACCTGGGCAACACGCAGCCACATCGCAAAGCGGAAGCTGACGAACAAATCGATCTGGTGCGCGCAATAGAAGAGTCCAATGGCGAGGCACAGCCATCCTGTCGCGATCAGCCATCGGGCTTGAATCTTTGAGGTAAGCCGGCCGACGATGGGCATCATCACCAGCAAGATAACTCCGCCGCCAGAGAGGACGAGACCTGCAAGCTCTGCTGTGTAACCCATGAGCGTCTGCAGAAATTCTGGAATCAAGACCAGGGTGCTGAAGAGCATGAAGCCCATCATGAACATCATCAGGTTCGCTGCCGCGAAGTTGAAGCTCTTGAACATGCGGACATCGATGATCGGCTCTTTGCGGAACCATTCCCAGATGACCAGCGAGATAAGGCAAACGGTTGCGGTTATCGCCAGGGTGGTGATGAAATGCGAGCCGAACCAATCGTCTTCCTGCCCCTTGTCCAGAACCACCTGCAGCGAACCCACTCCCAGCGTCAACATCGATATTCCGATGTAGTCCACCCGGATACCCCCGCTCTTTATGCGACGGAGGAACGGCGGATCTTCGACCAGGGTGTACGTCAAATAAAGAGCGAGCAGGACCACGGGCAGGGTGATGAAAAATATCCAGCGCCAGGAATAGTTGTCAGTAATCCAGCCTCCCAGCATCGGCCCGACGGTAGGGGCGAGAACTGCAGTAATGCCGTAGACAGCAAACGCCGAGCCGCGCTGCTCCGGAGGAAACGTATCGTTGAGAATGGCTTGTGCCATCGGTTGCAGCCCGCCGCCACCGATGCCTTGCACAGCTCGAAACAACAGCAACAGCGGCAGGTTGGGCGCTAAGCCGCAAAGCAGCGAACTCACGGTGAAAATGGCAAGCGACATCATGAAGTACCGCTTGCGGCCAATCAACTCCGCCAGCCATCCGCTGATGGGTAAGACGATAGCGTTCGCAGCAAGGTACGAGGTAAGTACCCAGGTGCTGTCGTCGTAGCTGGCTCCCAGGCCTCCGGCGATGTAAGGCAAGGCAACGTTGGCAACGCTGGTGTCCAGGACTTCGATAAACGCCGCCATCGACACGGTCGCGGCAATCGCCCAAGGATTTACCTTAGGGCGCCAAACGGCCTGCTCCGACGGAAGAGTCAGCGTTGCGGCGCTCATCGCAAGTACACTTTCGCTTCGACATTCATACCCGGCCGAAGCTGGTGGTCCTGATTTTCGCCCGGCTCTACAACAATCTTGACCGGTACCCGCTGAACGATTTTCACGTAGTTGCCGGTTGCGTTTTCGGGCGGCAGCAAGCTGAAGATGGGCCCCGTTGCTCCCGCAATGCTATCGACATGACCGCGGTAGGTGCGGCCGTTCGAGTCGAGGACGATTTTTGCTTTCTGGCCCACGCGCATGTGTTTGAGTTGGGTCTCTTTGAAATTCGCGGTGATCCACACCTGATCCAGGGGAACCACAGTGAGCATCTGCTCCCCGGGCTCGACGTTCAATCCGACGACAACCTTTTTCGTGACTTCCCCGGTTACCGGCGCAAATATTTTGGTGTATCCCAGATTCAACTGCGCTTGTTCGACAGCAGCGCTTTTCTGGTGTACATCCGCCATCGCCGAAAGGGCCTTGGCGCGCGTTGAGGCGACGCGTTGCGGCCCGGCCTGGGCATCTTCGTAGTGTGCCTGAGCCTCAGTGAGGCGGCTGTGCGCTTCGACAACGGCTTGTTGCGCTGCGGCCTCGTCTGCTTCTGCCGCAGCTACGGCGGCGACATCAGTTGCCGCGGCGGCATAAGCATGGTCGTAGACCTGCTTCGGTACCTCCTCCTTGGCGAGCAGCAAGCGATAGCGTGTTACGTCATCTTGAGTCTTTACATTTTGCGCTTGCGCTTCCAAAACGCGGGCGTGCGCGGCCGCGGCTTGCTTTTCTGCTGCCTGGATCGCTGCTTCGGCATTTTTAATATCCGAGGACGTGAATTTCAATTGGCTTGAGGTATCGACGGAAGATACGGGCACATCGATATTCGAACCTTTCGCGGTCGCCTCTGAAGTAGCGAGCGTCGCCTGGGCTTTTGCCAGTGCGACTTCATAGTCTTTGGGATCGATTTCCACAAGTGTGGAGCCGGCTTCGACCCATTGGTTGTCCTCGACGTTGACCTTCTGGATATATCCGGAGATGCGAGCGCTGACGGGGTAAAGATGGACATCGACCTGCGCATCGTCGGTGGATTCGAAGCCGGAAAGATAGTGCCAGAGGAAAACACCGGCAACGGCCAGCACGACGAGCGAGGCAAGAATGATCCAACGCTTGTAGGAGCGCTTCGCCGGATAAGCTGAGATTGGGGGGTCAGACTGCGCGCCGGCGTTGTCCGCTGGTACGTTTCGCGCCTTGCGGTGGATTCGTTGCTTGGTTTTGCTCAGCCATACTCATTTTCCCTCCACGTATTCAGCAAAGCCTGATTCCGCGACGCCGATCGCTCTTGCCAGAGATATTTTTGCCAGGTTGTGGCTGTAAAGACTGGCAATGTAACTGTCAGTAGCGATTGCCAGCACATCTTGTGCTTGAACGACTTCAATGTTGTCGGTAACTCCCGAGATGAATCGATCGCGAGATTGTGCCAAGGTCTGAGTGGCGAGCGTTACCGCGCTTTTCTCGACCGAAACTTCTTGCGCAGCCGCTTCCAGATCCAGATAGGCGTCGCGAACCTCCTGATCGATCCTGGCTCGCAAGTCTTCCAGTCGCTGTCTTTCCCTGCTTAGCGAAGCGTCGGCCCGGAGAACATCCCCGTGCACTCTTCCACCCTGAAAGATAGGAATGCGGAGCGTGGCAGCCGCATCCACGGTGCCGTGCGACGAGCCCGGGTTCACTCCCGAGAGACCATAGTCGGTCTCCACGCCTAGCGATGGGTACCGCTCGGCGGAAGCAGCTTTTCTCGCAAGCTCGGCGGACCGGACCTGATTCATCTGGCTTTGAAAATCGGCGCGAGACTTGTAGGCGCTTTGGATCGCCTCATCGAGACTCGACGGCGTCAGCTCCCGGTAAGGGACGCGGGTGGTAATCTCGAAATGTTTGGCCCGGAGGGAGACCGATCGCTCGCGCTAAAACCAATTTCTGCTTGGCCAAATTATTTTGCGCGACAATCAGTTTCTGTTCGCGTGATTGCAGTTGCACCTGTGACCGTAGAACGTCCACGGCCGAGGCAAGGCCTGCGATCTTCTGGTCGGAGGTCTGTTGAAAAAGTGCCTTGGCGGTGTCCCGTTGCGATGTGGCTGACTCAACTTCCGATTGGTCGGCGATGACCAGCAAATAGTTGGCGACAATCACAAGCACGACAATCTCGCGAGCGTCTTTGGAGCTGAACTCCGCCGACCTCACCTGCGCACTTGAAGATCGCGCCCGCTCGATGGATGCCCAATCAAAAGCGGATTGCGTGAGATAAGCCCGCGAGTCGAAATAGCCAAATGGGCCAATGATCGGGGGTTCTCCACGAATGGTTAGACCGAAGGCCGCCTTTACATTGACTTGATGAACTCCGAAACCCGTATCGGTGATTACATTGGGAAGCAGCTCGCTCAGCGCCTGCCAGCGCTGTCCCCGGGCGTCGGTAACGACATCCGTGGCCAATACTCCGCCGAGATTTTGCTTGAGCCCAAGGGCGACAGCGTCGTCGAGGGAGAGCGCTACCGGCGTTGCGCTCAGTTTCCCCGCGGGAACTCCTCCGAGGTATGGATTCTGCGACAGGGTCTGATAGTTATTCTGCCCGGCCTGGACGGCTGCCCTTGGCGTTCCTGTTACTTCGGCCAGGGCAATCGGGTTGTACGGCGCAGGCGTGGCTGGTGCGTTGTACTGTGCGAAAGCCTCTACTCCACCGAGGAAGCGCGGCACCGAGCAGCTTATTCCAGAGTTTGCACCGCATATTCAAATCCTTAGCCACAGAAGTAAGACCGCGTCTGTCTTTCTTGGGCTGCCGGCCTACATCAATCTGCGAGGTTAACCCAGCCTATCGGGCTGAGGCCAGATGGCAACAGGCTGATTAGGCCATAGGCCCCCGAGCGTTTCTATTGGACGAAGGTATCGGCTAATACCTTGGTATTGCACCGCAATGGCAGAGGAAACCGCTTTCTCGCCGTTGCATGCCCTAACAGGCAAAAAAACTGCGACCGGTTTAATCGGTAAGTCATCTGAGCTGACGAAGTGGTCATCCATTGACGTCTTAGTTGAAGGAGTGCACATATGCGTTCAGACATATTTCCCGGGAGGACTTTCCCCGACTATCAGCTGCCCGATCACACGGGTACTCCGCGGAAGCTCAGCGAACTGCAGGGAGATGACCCGCTGATCCTCACGCTGTCCCGCGGCCATTACTGTCCAAAGGAACATCAGCAACATTTGGAACTGGCCTCGTTTTATCCAAAAATCGCCGTCGCCTATACGCAGATCGCTACGATCTCGACCGACGAACATCACACCCTGCAGGAGTTCCGTGCGTCCGTCGGCGCCCAATGGCCGTTTCTATCCGATCCTGAACGAGTCGTACAGAAGGACCTAGACATACAGGAGTACACCGATCCGGAGAACAATCCGATGATTCCGCACACTCTGGTTCTCAAGCCCGGCCTGGTCATTCATCGCATCTACAACGGCTATTGGTTCTGGGGCCGCCCTTCACTCGCTGATCTGTGGCAGGATTTGCGCAACGTTACAAGCGAGATTCGGCGTGACTGGGATCTGAGCGCCCCGGGGCTTCGCGAAGCATGGAACGCGGGCGATCGATCGCCTTTTCACGGATGGAACAAGGGAGCGAAGACGCCTCCGGTTGGATCGAGGAAAGGGAACTGATACGTAATTTGCTGTACGATGATCTCAATCGAGAACAGGAGACCTGGGCGACACCCATAGGGAAGGTCGAATAGTTGAGGTGAGGGGTGCCCTTCAGAAAGCCGAAGCAACTATTCTATTTTCCCGTAGGATGCGGTGTACGGCTCGGCTTCCTGGCTATGTGACAATTGCTATTCTCCTTTGTCTTTTTCGAGCGACGCCTGCGAGAGGCGACTCACAATCTCCTCAAGTTGCCGGCCACAGCACGATTCTTGATCCCCTTTCAGAGAAGATCGATCTTGTCGATGGAAACGACATTCGTTTTCAGCGGCTTTCAGCGGGCACAGGCTTGTCGCAAACCCGGGTCGCCTGGGTGGTACAAGACAAAGTTGGGTTCATGTGGTTCGGTACGCAATACGGACTCAACCGGTATGACGGATATAAATCGAAGGTCTTCAAACATGAGCCTGGCCGGCCTGACAGCCTGAGCTGTGTCTATGTACGCAGTCTGTATGTCGATCGCGCCGGGACATTGTGGGTTGGCTGTGATCGGTTTCTCGACCGATTTGACCCGGCGACAGAGACCTTTAAGCATTACCGCATCTACGCAGAGACTGCTGGTGAACTCCCCGCTCCCATCGACCGCATCCGTGAGGATCACGAGGGAATCTTGTGGCTGGCGACAGCCAAGGGGCTATACCGGTTCGATCCCAACAGCGGCCGAAGCACACGATATTCTCATAATCCTGATGATCCCAGCAGCATTGCAGCAACGCGCGTCAATATTGCGGCGGAGGACCGAGAGGGCCGATTGTGGGTGGCAAGCGGTAACGGGCTAGACCAACTGGACCCGGGGACCGGAAAAGTGGTGCGCCGTGCTCCGTATCATGCCGAGGTCAGCCGAATTTCACGAAGATAAATTCGGTATCTTCTGGATGACCGGCAAGCGATTCACCGTGCGCGCTCGCAAGTTGGAATCTCGCAAACCGATATCGTGAAATGTCATTCCATCAACTACTCCCAGAAGGGGATCCCAGCTCAAAGCCGTCATTTCCGAAATAGTTGAAACCCGCAATGGCAACATGTGGTTGAGTTCCACGGCCGGCCTGCTGAAGTTTGATCGAACTCACAATAAAGTTATTCGCTATCACAATAATCCTCTCGATAGAGAAAGCCTGGAATCGGACAACCTGATTTTTCTGTATCAGGATCACGAGGGAAATATATGGACCTGCTTCCAGGCTGCAGAGCCGAACTTCTTCTCAGAAGAGCCGCTGCCTTTTCAGAACTTCACCTACCAGCGTGGGAGTTTGGTCAACCCACTCGTCACTTCGATCTATGAGGATAAAAACGGCATACTCTGGATTGGCTCCATGGGTGGACTCAACCGTATCGACCGGCGGAAAGGAACGAACACGGTGCCGGTCTGGGTCCGGGGTCGGTAATGAGATCCTCTCTATACTCGAAGACGGAAAAGGGGTTCTTTTTGCTGGAACATTTCACAAAGGCCTCCAGGAAATCAACCGGAACACGGGCGAGGTAAGTCCATATCCCCGCGGATTGCCGCCGAATTTCACGAGCCCGATCATGCAATTGATTTATGATCGCGGCGGGAAATTTGTGGGCCGCCATGTATGGCGGTGTAGGACGTCTTGATCCGGCCACGGGACGTTTCGTTACGTACACGCCCGAGAATCAGAACACGATCCAGTACCAAAAAATCACAGAGGATAAGGAAGGATTTTTGTGGCTCGGCGCGCAGTCGGGCTTGCACCGCTTCGACCCACGGACGGGAAAGTTCACAATATACGAACACAAGCCAGATGATCTGGAGTCGCTGAGCGACAATCGCGTGAACGCCGTGCATTTTGATCAACAGGGTACTTTATGGGTGGGTACGCAAGATGGCCTTTCGAAGTTCAACCGGCAAACGGGGACCTTCAAAAACTATTATGAAAAGGACGGTCTGGCTGGAGATGTGGTGAGCTGCATTCAAGAAGATAGAAACGGTGTGCTTTGGATGGGCACGAATAAGGGGCTCTCAGGATTCGATCCGCATTCGCAGCAATTTCGTAATTTTTCTGCGGCCGATGGACTTCCCGGACAGGATTTGACCGGCTGGGGAACGTGCAATCAGAGTCCTTCCGGAGAGATGTTTTTCGGCGGTTTCAGCGGGGCCACGGCTTTCTATCCCAATAAGATCGTGAACAGTTCCTTTGTGCCCAGAACCGTTCTGACCGATTTCAGGCTGTCAGGAAACCCCGTCCGCATCGGTGCCGGGTCGGTGCTCAAGCAATCGATCACGCGGACTGACTCAATAACCCTCTCGCACCAGCAAAATATCTTCTCGATTGAGTTTTCGGCTCTAAGCTTTTTTAACGCGGAGACGAATCGTTATCGTTACAAGCTGGACGGCCTCGACAACGACTGGCATGAAGTAGGCAGCGACGAACGGATCGCCAACTACACTACGCTTCCGGCAGCAACCTACACGTTTGAGGTTCAGGGAGCAACCAGCCGCGGTCCCTGGAGCGAGCCCGGCGCACTGCTCCGCATTGGGATTCTGCCAGCCTGGTATCAGACTCTCTGGTTTCGCAGTATTTGCGTGACCGCATTCCTGCTCCTGCTCTGGGCAGTTTACCTTTTGCGCCTCAACGAGCTCAGGAGGGAGTTCAGTGCTGCGCTTGAGGCCCGCGTGGATGAACGGACTCGAATCGCACGAGAACTGCACGACACTCTGCTACAGAGCTTCCAGGGTCTGTTGCTGGTCTTTCAGGCAATATCGAATTTACTGCCGGCGCGGCCGGATGAAGCCAAACAACGAATGGAACACGCGCTTGACCAGGCATCCGATGCCATTACCGAGGGCAGAGATGCAGTGCATGAACTCCGCTCCGGCTGGACTGAACACAGCTTGATCTAGGGGAGGCGATAAGCAAATTCGGCAAGGACCTTCTGAATGGCGCCGCAACTGAAACGGATCCCGAGTTGAGTGTTCAGGTTGAGGGAACACCGCGGCCCCTCAACCCCATGATTCGTGACGAGGTGTATCGGATTGGAGTGGAGTCGTTGCGAAATGCAGTGCGTCATGCAAATGCCCGACGAATCGAGGTAGACCTCCGATACGGTGAAGACGGCTGGAGTCTGCGAATTCGGGATAACGGAAAGGGCATCGACCCAGTCGTTCTCGGCCAGGAGCACATCCCCGGACATTGGGGCTTGCGTGGTATGCGGGAACGGGCCAAACTCATCGGGGGTAGTTTCGAGGTCTGGAGCCAGCTCGGTTCGCGGGACTGAAGCCGAATTGACGATTCCGGCCGCGAGCGCTTACGCAAAACCGCGCGATACGCGCGGTTTTGCCTTGTCCTGGCTTTGGCGGAGATAAAGTGATGAATACCATTCCCAACCCGATCGGAATTCTGGCGGTCGACGATCATGCGATTTTCCGGCAGGGGATCATAAGTCTTTTGACCGACCAGCCAGATATGAAATTGGTGGCACAAGCCGCCAGCGGGCTCGAAGCAATCCAGCAATTCCGGGTGCATCGCCCTGACATAACTCTTATGGATTTACAAATGCCGGAGATGAATGGACTGGATGCGATCATCGCTATTCGTGGTGAATTCCCGGATGCAAAAATCATCGTACTCACCACCTATGGCGGTGATGTGCAGGTGTTGCGTGCATTGAAGGCTGGAGCACGAGGCTATCTTCTAAAGAATACGCTACACAAGAATCTGCTGGATACGATTCGGGCGGTTCATTCCGGCAAGAAGAGCCTGTCGCCTGAGGCCTCCTACGAACTTGCCGAACACGCGACAGACGATGCCTTGACCCCCGGCGAAGTGGCAGGTCCTTCGGCTGATTGCAGCCGGAAATGCAAACAAGCAGATCGCCGATCTGCTGTCAATCACCGAAGAAACGGTAAAGGGCCGGGTCAAAAACATCCTCTCCAAGCTGAATGCCAACGATCGGACCCATGCAGCCACGATAGGCCTCAAGCGGGGAATTATAGAACTCTAAGGGACTCGAAATAGTCCGGGGTAGGGCTCCTTTGGGGGTTTCGCCGGGCATTGGCGATTGGGTAGCCTTCGATAGAGGGTACTGATGCGTCGCCTTTTTTCAAGTTTTGCCAGAGGCTGGCCCGGGGTTGGACTGTTGTTGCTGCGGATTGTCTGCCGGTGGATTCCTCATCATTGATGGAGTTGAGAAGTGCCGGGCCGGCCAGCCGATGGGATCGCTGATCGCCGGGCTGTTCGCGATTGTAGACGGTGCGCTCCTGGTCACTGGGCTATGGACTCCGATTGCAGGACCTCTTGTCATCGTGCTCTCCACGTGGGCGATCCTGGTTCAACATCAAGATCCTCATCCCGGCATTTTATTGGCTGCGATCGGCGTAGCGCTGGGACTCGTCGGGCCTGGAGCGCTGTCTCTTGACGCTCGGCTCTTTGGCTGGAAGAGAATCAACCTCGAAAAATAAGCGACCATCGGTGGCCGCTCGGCACACCTGGTGGTGGTCTTGTTCAGCCCGATCGAGGAGGGTTTTTACCACCTCTAAAGTGGAGTACCCGGCACCCACGATGCAGTTCAGATAATCCTCGATCTGGGGTTCGTTCAAATTGGCAACTGAGCCACAATCTCTTTGTCGCTGAAAAAAACCTCGGTGACAATTCGAACTACGGTCCGAGCACGCTCGGCCAACGGAGGTTGTAGCTCATGTCACACGTTTTCACCCCAATCGTTTTTGTGGTCGATTCCGACCCTTCAGTCCGGGAATCACTGGAACTGCTGGTCCGCGCCGCCGGTTGGCGGGCGGAGACATTTGCATCTGCGCAAGAATTCCTCGCCCGTCCGCGATCTTTTGTTCCTTCCTGTCTCATCCTGGACGTAACTCTACCGGACCTCAATGGTCTCGAACTTCAGGAGCGCATCGCTTCTGAACGCAGCGATATGCCGATCATTTTTCTCACTGGCAGTGCCGACATAGCGATGACCGTGAGAGCTATGAAGCGCGGAGCGCTGGAGTTCCTGACCAAGCCGTTCGATGCCGAAGCTCTGTTAATCGGGATACAGCATGCACTCAAACGCAGCGAGGCCGCGCTAGGCCGCGAGAACCAATTGCAAAAGTTGCGAACGGGTTATGGGTTGCTTACTCAACGGGAACGTGAAGTGATGACATTGGTGGTGTCCGGCCTGCCGAACAAGCGGGTGGGTGGAGAGCTTGGCATCAGTGAAATTACAGTGAAAGCGCATCGTGGCAATGTGATGCGGAAGATGAAGGCGAACTCATTGGCAAATCTGGTGAACATGGCAGTGCGACTTCGCGTCACGAGCTCGACAGCGACAAGCTCCGCTTGGAGTTGATGAGAGACGACTTCGCGAGAGGAAAAATATCAGGACGCAAACGGACAACACGTTCAGCAGGCGCTCTTTTATCACAACCTGGGCAGCTGCGGGCCGGGTGAATGTTTTTTCAGCTCGTCTCTCCCAAATATGCTGAAGCCTAAGGATGAGCTGATAGCATGGGAGCCATGAACAAAGTTGCGCCATTCCTCTGGTTCAATGACAACGCCGAAGAAGCCGCCGAGTTTTACCTGAGCATCTTTCCCGCACGCGCGCAAGCTCGATGAGCTGCGTTCCAAAGGCGTCGGTCCCTGGCCCGTGGGCAAGATTGCCACGATCACGATCGAGCTTGAAGGCCAGGAGATGGTCTTTCTCAACGGCGGCCCCGCGCATCAGCTCAACCCCGCCTTCTCGTTCTTCGTCCGCTGCGACTCCCAGGAAGAGATCGACAGCTACTGGGACAAGTTGATCGAAGGCGGCAAACCCATGGCCTGCGGCTGGCTCACAGATCGCTTCGGCCTATGCTGGCAGATTGTGCCACGCAATATCGGCGAGTTGATCAGTCACCCCAAAGCCATGCAAGCCATGATGGGGATGATCAAGATGGACCTGCCCGCGCTGGAAGCCGCCGCGCGCGAGAACTGAGAGCCTTCCCAATCGCCTCAACGCGGATCGCAGGTCACAACGTGTGACTGACGGCTGGACGCGGAAGGTTAGATAACGGCGCGTAGGGCAACCGTTACGCCGTCACGCGCAGCCTTGACAGCACCAACGACGGTCTCACCGGCGGCCACTGTATGCGCGAGTGCCGATCTCTTCCGTGTGCCCCGGTGCCGAACAGGGACGGTCTCGATGCCGCCACCGAAAAGTGTGTGCTTCTCTTCCAGCCGATCCAGCGCCGCGTTCAAGTCCGTGACAACCGCCTCAGCCTCATCAGCGACGACGATCAATTCGATATTTATTTTTTTGTACAGCATCTGAATCTCTCCCGCCTCTTATCTTATGCCTGCCCGAGCTCTAAAGCACCCCCGATTCCCGGTCAAGCATCACGCAGGAGACCGGAAGTGACAAATCAGCCCTGGATTTGAGGTGCGCCCGACGTTGCGAGGTAGTGGGCAAAGGACTCTCCTTCGACAAGTCCGACGGAAGATCCGACAACGACTCTCAATTTACCGGCAGATGTCGCAGTCTGGTGTATACCCGATAAGAAGGGGTCTGGTCATGCGTCGGAATTCTCTGCTGGTTCTACTTGCCGTGCGATCGCTGTTCGTTTGTATGCTCTTTGGTTCAGGGTTAGCGGTGAGTCAGACGCCGCAGCCGCAATCAGGCAATTCTGGTTTTAAGGTGGCGCCCCCAAAGGACGAAGTGATGGGGAAGGATGCGGCCAAGCAGCCCGCGCCGAAATCCCAGGTGAGCAGTCCCGACCGAACGGTCGGGCCACAGCAGGATGGTTCCATTGTCGCGTCGGACAACCAGACGCTCACCCCAGCCGGAAAGATCGTTGAACTCGGTGCTCCGGTACGAGCTAAGGCCATTGCGCTGAATCCGAATGAGATGACCCATAGCGCGGCGGTGCTGCTGATGGGTTCGCCGCAACCGATCGTTGTATTCAACACGGTAACGGGAGCTGTCCTTCAACGTTTCATCCCAGCGGATGCAACGGCCGCCGCGGACAAAGACAGGAGCGCAGGTTCTTTTACCGGCATCATCTATTCCGTCAACGGCTCGAAGCTGCTCTTCAGCCAGGACAATAACTATGTTGTGATCGCGAACGTGAACAGGAAGACGGGCCTTCTCAGCAATGAGCAACGGGTGCCTCTGCCTGAGCCGCCCGCCGACGGCCGTGCGTACCACAATGCGAAGGCCATCAATCCAGGCGGCATTGCGCTTTCCAGCGATGGCAAGCGCGCTTACGTTGCGCTGAATGCGGCGAACACTCTTGGCGTGATCGACCTGGCGGCCTCGCCAGCCAAGCTCATTGGCCAGATCCCGGTTGGCAACGTCCCAAACAGTGTTGTAGTCCGCGGCAAATACGCCTACGTCAGCAATGAGGGAGGGAGGCCGGCCGGCAGCGCCGACTTCACAAACAACTCCGACGGTACGCCGATTGTTGTAGACCGCAAAGATGCCTTCACTCTTACGGGTACTGTGTCCGTGGTGGACCTCGCTTCGGCCAAGCAGGTCGAGTCGATACCGGTGGGTCTGCACCCAGCGGGAATGACGATATCGGGCTCCCATCTTTACGTCGCCAACGCCTACGGTGACAGCCTTTCCATCATCGATCTCAATACGAATAAGATCGAGCGGACCATCAGTCTCAGCGTTCCCATCGCCGGCGGAGTCTTTGGTTCCGGCCCCAACGGCGTGGCTGTCACCGAGGATGGGAAAGCTTACGTGACCCTGGGCCAGGCCAATGCTGTCGCTGTCGTCAACCTTCAAGGCCGGGACGCCAATCCGGTGATTGGCTATATCCCGACCGCCTATTTCCCGACTTCCATCACGTACGACAAGGTTCGAAAGCAGCTTGTGATTGCAGATGACAAGGGTCTGGGAGCGCGAGGTAACCCCTCTACGAAAGACGGCGTTATCGCGTATAACACCCATGCGGATATGGGTGTGGTGAATCTGATCCCGGAGCCTAACGCGAATGAACTGGGGAAGTTCAGTAAGCAAGTCTTCAACAATAATCATTGGAACCTGACTACCAATATTGAAGTGGGCAAAGAGTACATCGATCCCGCGGCCAGGCCAGTCGCGGTTCCCAAGCACATTGGCGAACCCTCGCTGATTAAATACGTGTTCCTCATCATCAAAGAGAACCGTACGTATGACCAGATGCTGGGTGATGTGGCATGGGGTAATGGCGCTCCAGATCTTGCTGTATTTGCCTCTGCTGTCCCGAATCAACATGCGTTCGTGAAGCGATTTCCTCTGCTCGACAATGTTTATGCGCCGAGCCGGCAGTCGGCAGACGGTCATCCGTGGATCGGAATGTCAGGATCGTTCTACTCCAACGATATTCTCTCGCCGGACTGGATTCGCTCTTATCCAGGAGGCGAGGCAGAGGATGCTCTCACAAACACGCCTCAGGGTTTCCTATGGACAGGGGTGGAAGCGAAAGGGCTCACGGCCAGGTTGTACGGCGAGTGGAGCACTGGCACGAACGTAGCGCACAAGCCCGACGGTTCAGACTATGCATGGAATGACTTCTACCAAACCTCTCTTTGCCAGGAGGGCAAGGCGCCCGCGACAAGCTGCATAGTCCCGGATGACGCGATCCATGTGACCTCAGCCATTCCTTCGGCGGCGAAGATTATGGATCCGCATTTTCCGCCGTTCAACCTCGATATTCCCGATCAATATCGGGTCGACTACTGGACCAAGGAGTTTCAACGCATGGCTGCGGCCAACCAGGTTCCGAACCTGACTATTCTTTGGCTTCCAGACGACCATACGGCCGGTACCTCGAAAGGTCATCCTTATCCCATCAACTACCAGGCGGATAACGATCTCGCGCTTGGCCGCATGGTGGACGTAATCAGCCACAGCAAGATCTGGGCGCAATCGGCAATCTTTGTGGAGGAAGATGATTCTCAGTCCGGGACCGATCATGTCGATGGCCATCGTCAGCCGATTTATATCATCAGTCCGTACACGGCTGCCCCGCAGGCTGCTGGTCAGGGTAAGACGATTCACACCACCTACACGGCTGAAAATATCAACCGCACCATCGAGAACATTCTAGGCACTCAGCCACTCACACAGTTCGATCTCGTGGCTTCACCGATGTTCGACGCCTTCCAGAACGTGCCAGACCTGACGCCATACGATCATCTGGCTGCGGTCATTCCGCTCGATAGAGGTCCCGGTCTGCCGGGGGACACGGTTGCCGTGACCAGTCCCATGGCGAGGGCCTGGCTGAAGGCAACGGAAAAGGTCATGAAGGGCAAGTACGACAAGGCAGACGCCGTCGATCCGAATTTTCTTAACCACGTGACCTGGTACGTCACTACCGGCTGGAATCGACCTTATCCAGGGGAAGGCAAGATTCTAGCGCCCGAACCCCTAATGAAAGCGGCCATGAAGTACAAGGGCGACGGCGATGATGATTAAAGAGCCACGGGCGAAATTCCGGTTTTAAGGCGATCCGATATACAAGCTTAGTATCGTCAGCCGGAGCATGCGGTCCGATTTGTGAAAATGCTCTGAATGCGCCTGCTGAAGCCAGTGCGAAATTGCAAGACCCGGACTATTTCGCTGATTCCAGCGGCGGATGCGAACGCACGAGGGTCCGGTGACGACGCATCAGCATCACGAGCGCACGCCGGATTTGCACAGCGAGCAGAGGCATTACGATTGCGGCCACCAGGCCCCACACCACCAGTGCGTGCCATTCCCATTGCCAAATTTCTCGAATCAGGTGCAAGGGATGATGGCTCAGGTGCTCGATCTGGTGCCTATCCAACGGAAGCCGTCCAGTATGAAAGAGATGTACGCCCAATTCAATGAACGGGATAAAGAGGAACAGGTGAAGTGGCGCCACCGCATGGGAGCCGATTTGCGATGCGATCTGGTTGAGACCGAAGGCCCATGCAAGCAAGATGATCAGGAGCGTAGTAATTCCAACGGATGGATTGATCCCGAGGACCATGCCTAGTGCCAGGCTCCACGCTAGACGCCGTGGCGTCACACCACCGCGTAGCTGACGAAGCAACGGACGCAGTATCCTGCACCGAAAGAACTCGCGGACGGATTCGGGAATAAGCACACTAGGCTGGGACGCACGACGGCGGTAGTTGGTTGTGGAGGAATCACGTAAACCTGTTCGCAATCCTGCATTTTTTTCGATACCAGCGGCTCCCCCAAAGGCAATTCTCGTTTTTTCACTGCGAAAGGGCTGTTTTTGGGCGCTTCGGCGTTGCAAATCGTCCGTTGTTGCATCCAGGCGACATCTTGTACAGTCGACGCATGGCGCTGAAACGGATGGATAACGTAGGAATCGTCGTCGATGACCTTGGAGAGACGATTGATTTCTTTCGCGAGCTCGGCCTTGAGCTAGAAGGGCGGGCCACGATCGAAGGAGAATGCAGTGATTGCGAAACCGCTTTAAGCCCACCGCGGTATTTGAAAGTTGTACTGGCCGAGCATCTAAAGCCTATGCCGAGTGCGATGGTGAGCACGCAAACAAATGTAAATCCCGGATACTTGAGCATTTGACGTACTGCGTATCTCAGGTCGGCCCAGATACTCTCAATCGTGGGGTATTGCCAAGCTTCCCGGCCTTTTTTTTGCCAGGCTCACGTTGCCAAATTCCCGATGAGCGACCTTGATCGCCTCATCGTTCGACATGCCATGCTCCATCAGAGAATCGATCTTTTCCTGTAGGTGTACGTCGATTTCTTCAGAGAGTTCGTTGTAGAGGCGGCGGCGGTCGCAGATATGTCGAAACCAATTCATGCTCCACTCCTAAGAACTAGTTGGAGAGAACCAGGCTGTTGCCCTTCAGCATTTGTTCAAAGCTTGAGTACCTCACGTTCCAAACGCCTGGTGCCTGCGTTAGTAATCCGATATGAGTACCCTGCGGATCGATGGCGAGATCTTCCACTCCGCTTTCACCAGGCCCTCTTTCAGCATTCGTTGCAAGGCCGGATAGAGTGAGTCTTCCTCTACGTGCAACAATTCCTCGGGCCGCTGCTGGATCTCCTGGACCAGCGCGTAACTGTGCATAGGCTGACGCCGGAGACACTAGAGAACCATCATCTCTAACGCACCACGAAACAGATCACGTTGTTCGGAATTTTTGAAGGGTGTCATTGGCATAGACTCAACATGCCTAGACTAAACTAGCCTACGAGCCTCGTCAAGCGGTCTAGCCCCGGTTAGAGCATTGTTTTGGTCCGAAAGGCTATGCAAACTTGCTCCTCATTACAGGCGAACTCGATTCTCGACCTGCTCAGATCGATCCTGTCTTCGGCACCGGCTTTTCGGGGGATTGAAGCGGCAATCGGCGAGTTCGGCAGCAGGTTGGCGTAACGCCTACCTGAACGGACATGTGGCTGGGGTAACGGGGTTTTCGTCAGTAACCGGTAGAAAAACACGGCCGGCCTGGTCAGGACTATTCGTAGGAATTCAGGAGTGCCGACGCGAATCCTCACCGGGCGTTGGATAATGAGTTCCGGGGTGAAAGCGCGTTGATAGACGAAAAGCACAGCATGCATACCAACGAAGATTCATTGAACCGGGGCTTGCGAGAACGCCATATTCGCCTTATGGCATTAGGCTCGACGATCGGTGTCGGTTTATTCCTCGGGTCCGCCAGCGCGATCAAGCTCGCCGGGCCCGCGATCCTGCTTTCCTATGTACTGGGCGGAATCGCGATCTTCATCATTATGCGCGCTCTCGGCGAAATGGCCGTACATCAGCCGGTTGCGGGCTCCTTTAGCCGCTATGCGCAAGACCATCTTGGTCCCCTGGCGGGTTATTTGACCGGTTGGAACTACTGGTTCATGTGGGTGGTCACGTGTGTCGCGGAAATCACCGCGGTCGGTATCTATATGGGCGTCTGGTTTCCATCTGTGCCGCAATGGATATGGGCACTGATGGCGCTCGTAGCGATGAGCGCCGTTAATTTGGCAGCTGTCAAAGCCTATGGCGAATTCGAATTCTGGTTTGCCATGATTAAAGTGGTCACGATTGTGGTGATGATTGTGGCCGGCGCCTGCATGATTGTGTTCGGCTTGGGCAATCACGGTGTCGCTACAGGCGTCAGCAATCTCTGGAAACATGGTGGGTTTTTCCCCAACGGCGGGTTTGGCATGCTGATGGCTTTGCAGATGGTGATGTTTGCATATCTTGGGGTGGAGATGATCGGAGTTACCGCCGGCGAAGCTACCAACCCCAGAAAGTCGATTCCCGATGCCATCAACTCCGTCTTCTGGCGCATCCTCATCTTCTATGTGGGGGCTCTCTTCGTGATCCTGGCGATCTATCCGTGGAACGAGATCGGTACGAATGGCAGCCCATTCGTCATGACATTCGAACGGCTGGGCATCAAATCTGCGGCAGGGATTATCAATTTCGTGGTGCTCACTGCCGCCCTGTCCTCGTGCAACGGAGGTATCTATAGCACGGGGCGCATGCTATATAACCTCGCGAAACAAGGGCAGGCGCCGCGGCTCTTTCAAAACACTTCACCAGGCGGTGTGCCTCGCCGGGCGATTCAGGTATCCAGTATCGCCTTGCTGTTTGGGGTATTGCTCAACTATCTGGTGCCGGCAAAGGTCTTTGTGTGGGTCACGTCGATTGCAACCTTCGCCGCCATCTGGACCTGGACCGTTATACTACTGTCGCAAATGAAATTCCGGAAAAGCCTGAGCGGGACAGAACGCGATCGGCTGGCTTTCCGCATGCCTTTCTATCCCTACAGTTCGTGGTTCGCATTAGCTTTCCTGGCGCTCGTCATCGTATTGATGGCCTATTTCCCGGATACACAGGTAGCATTGCTCGTCGGCCCACTCTGGCTAGTGCTGCTGACAGCACTTTTCTATGGGTTCGGACTCAATACCACTCGCAACCGGAGTGCCATCTCCGCCGAGCCTTCATTTCCCCATGATTCATCGGATGGGGCGCCTTAGACCGCATGAGCCTGAAAGTCGCACGTTCGCTGACTCGCCGTTTGGACCGATAGGGAAACAAACCCTGCGAGGCACCTCTTCTAGTCAATCAACGAGAAGCCCTGCGATCCCCAACCACGCGACTGAAAAACCTCGGTCCGGATAGCTGACTACTCGGAGTAAAGCCACCATGCCGCCTTCATGTTGCCGACAGCGATTCGGCTACGTGGATGGCTCTCAGTTGTCTTTGATGGCGAAGCCTATCTCTCCTCAAAGGTGTAGCGCGCCGCCAACTGATCGCGGGTGTTAGACGCCATTTAGCGCCAGGCGTTCCTTCGGCCCTTCAGTCGTTGAGACCGGGTTCGAAAGCTGTGGGAAACTGTCGCAATGGACGGTGAGCAGATCTGGCATTACTTCAATCCGGACTTTCGAGGGTCTTACCCGATAGTGCGTACGCGTATTCGGGTCAAGTTGGCTAACGGTGCGGAGGTCGAAGGGGATTGGGCTGAGTTCTTCTCTCAGGCCGCATTGTCACTGCCTCTAATCACCGCGTGGAGATACGTCAGAATCCCAAGGACATAGCCGGTGAGCGTAATTAGAATGAAACAGCTGAGCGATGAGCACAACCTTCGATGCAGACGAAGGAGAGACCCGCTCGAAGATCAATTCATCAACACGAGTGCGCGTGAGGCACATCGTTTGAAGCGGTGTCGGAGGCCAAACGAGATGCGCGGCTAAGTGGCAACCTCCTCGGCACGTTTCCGCCGAAGTTGCTTCGCGAAGAGATCCTCTCAGGCAGGCAGAGCATCTCAGATGGATTGCATGAGGTAGCTGTCCATCGCTTGACTAAGTTGTGAATCGACCTCGTCCGCGATCGTCATCACTCCGATTAACAGCACGCTGAAATCAATGTTAGCCAGATTGTCTGCAATATTTGAAGATGCTGACCTGCAACATCCGCGACTCTTCCACCAAGATCTCCCGCTCCCGGCACGTGTAAATCACTCAGGAGCACGTCATAGGTTTCTGAGGTGATATGCTTCAACGCTTGAGGCACGCTGGCTGCAGTTTTTATCTCGATCAAGACGCTGTAGGAGAGACGATCTTTCCCAACACTGTCAAAGCGATTGGGCTTTCAGTTCTCTTTGGGTGCACTCACCCGGTCGACAACCGGGACATCCAACAAAGCCTTCACCTGCGTCAGCTTCACTCCGAGCTGGTCCTTGAGGGCCTCCTCAAAGGTCTCAACCGCCGACCCCGCCTGTTCCGCCCCATCTGTTCTAGGTCGCGTGGACTCCATCCCGAAATCGATTGCTCCAGCGATCCCACTCTCGTCTATAACAGTGCGTCCATACCCGCCGACATTCGAAATAAACGCGCACAACTGTCGCATCGTCGTATTGCGTGCTGCCGAAAAGATCGCCCCTCCCGGGCGGTCGAAAATAAGGTACGTATTGCACGGAAGCCAATCGAGCCTCGAAATCTGTTCCTCCGGCTTGGGCGGCGTTCCAGTCACTTTGCACTCCGCACCTTCATCATGCCGATGGAGTCCCGGGCCGAGCTTTCCGGGTTTGATGAGCGTCAAGGCCAACGCTGGCTTCTCCTGTTTCTCAAAATGGATCGCCAACTGGAATCGCTCAATTAACAGCGCCCTCATCATCAGTCGCACTTGATCTTTGCTCGGTGCGCCTGGAACGCGCGCTCGTATCTCGTACGATTGCTCATTAGCCCACTTCGGCAGGTTCGCAATCATCATTGAGTTCAGCAAGTCCAACTTGTAAGCAAACCCTATGAAGGTCGAGAGTGGCCCGTCCGCGATGAACAGACTGTCCCCTGGCATATAGTTATCGTCCGAATCGAGCGAATAACCTGGGTCGGCAAACTTCCACTTCTCATTCAGCCTTACCGAGGCCACTTCAAACTCAAACCTCACCGCCTGCCCGTTCGTTTGCTCGAGAGGAAGCGGACCCAAGACTGGCACCGCACCGTTCTGCCCCAATAACTTGAGCGGCCCTATCCCAAAAACTGCGCCCCAAAAAACCGCCATCAGCCATCTGCTTTTGGGCGTTCGCGCCCTCGCCATCGCCGCAATCACCTCGCCCAAGGTTCCCATCCGACCCTCCGTCTTCTTCTTGGCTCGCACTCATTTTTGCTACTGCTAACGGTCTCAGACGAACCAGGCTCCCAATCCGCTCGGCTGGCGACTAGCTTTAGTCACCGAACTATTTGCCCGCGTTACAGGTTCACGGTCGATACTGTGCGTAGGAGGGGCGACCAAGCCCTCAACATAAACCGCCTGCAGAGTCGGGTTCTCGGTAACTTGACCCAGCCGAACTGATCAGGCTGGAGCAAGTTACTGAATATCCCGTTTGAACTAAGCCGCTGGCGCGGCGGATGCTGCATTTGCAGCTGCCGAGAGGTCGGGTAGAGGTCGGCGTTAGGGTCAGAGTCACAAGGAGGTCATTGTGACTCAACTCAGAGACCGGATGCTCGAAGAACTCGAGCGTCGCAACTACTCGCCTGGTACAGCTCAATGCTATCTAAAAGCGGTTGAGCAGTTCGCCGAACACTTCCATCGTGCTCCCGACCAACTCGGTGCAGAGCAGATACGTGAGTATCAGCTTTACCTGCTGCGAGAACGGAAGCTGTCTCCGAAGACGGTTGCGCAGCGCACGGCTGCGCTCAGGTTTTTCTACGTTAAGACCCTCAAGCGGCGGCACATGCTTGAACACTTGCCGTTTCCCAAGCTGCCGGAGAAGCTACCGATAGTACTCAGCCGGGAGGAAGTCAGCCGTTTGTTGGCTGCTTCTGCCAACCGGATGCACCGCACCATGTTGATGACGGTCTATGCGACCGGCGTGCGCCGCGCAGAGTTGTGCCAACTGAAAACCAGCGATATCGACAGTCAGCGCATGGTGGTACATGTCCGTCAGGGTAAGGGCCGGCGTGACCGCGATGTGCCGTTGAGTCCAGCCCTGTTAGAAGCTCTGCGCGCCTACTGGCGATGGATGAAGCCGAAGACCTATTTGTTTCCGGGTTTGGTCGATGGCTGGCGAGCCGACGTACCGATCACCGACAAGATGGTCTGGTTTGCCTGCCAGCGCGCAGCGCGCGCTGCCGGCATCGAGAAGCACATCTCACCGCACACCCTGCGCCATAGCTATGCCACGCACCTGCTCGAAGCCGGCGCGGATCTCAGGACCATTCAGGTGCTGCTCGGCCATGCCTCGCTCGATCACACAACCATCTATCTGCATCTCTCCCGGCGTCATTTGGAAGCGGTGCCCAACCCACTCGACACGCTGTCCATCGCGGCTCTGGGCGGTCATCGCGATCAGTGCAGTCGCTGCGCTCATCAGGTCATCTCTTACAACTCCTGCCGCAACCGGCACTGCCCCAAGTGTCAGGGAAACGCACGCGCCAAGTGGCTGGCTGCGCGTTCCGCTGAGCTGTTGCCTGTGCCTTACTTTCATGTTGTCTTCACACTGCCGCATGAACTATCCACACTGGTGCTCCAGAACAAGCGACTGCTCTACGACTTACTCTTCCGCACCAGTGCCGCGACCATGCTTGAAGTGGCGCGGGACCCAAAGCATCTCGGAGCCGACATCGGTCTACTCAGTGTGCTTCACACCTGGGGACAGAACCTGCAACATCACCCTCATGTCCATTGCATCGTTCCTGCTGGCGGGCTGACCAATGATCGCTCCGAATGGATCGCCTCGTCTTCCCGCTTCTTCCTGCCTGTCCGTGTTCTGAGTCGCGTTTTTCGCGGCAAGTTCGCTGCTGGGCTGGAGCTGCTCTTTGATCAAGGCAGGCTCCAGTTCCATGGCTCGCTGGTAGGCCTCGCGCAGCAGGACGGCTTCCGCCATTTCCTCCATCAGCTCTTCCATCAAGACTGGGTCGTGTATGCTAAGCCTCCGTTCGGTGGGCCAGAACACGTCCTCCACTATCTGGCTCGTTACACTCACCGCGTTGCCATCTCCAACCATCGTCTCGTCGCTTTCCACGAAGATCGCGTCTCCTTTCGCTGGAAGGACTACGCTCATGGCGGTAAGCAGAAGCTCATGACGCTCGCTCGAGACGAGTTCCTGCGACGCTTCTTACTTCATGTTCTGCCCAAAGGGCTGGTGCGCATCCGTCACTTCGGGTTATTCGCTAACCGCAGACGAACGGCTATGCTCGCACTCTGCTGCTCACTGCTCGGTGCGCCGGTTGCTTCTGCTCTCCATCTCTCGACGCAGCAACTCTGCCCTCTTTGCTCAGGTGCTATGGTCCTGGTGGAACGGCTGACAGCCTTTCAACTCGATCTCCGCTCTACACCGGTTCGCTCCGCACAGCCACTCCCTTCGGACAGCTCGTGACCTGATGACTGACAAGACTTCGATAAGCGCCCACACTTGCCCTGTTCCCGCACGCAACGCCGCTCTGCGCTCCTTTAGCTCTCCCACCTCGTCAAACAGGCCCACCGTGGCTCCCACCAGCACCTCGCTTCACTGCCATACCCGGCTGCTATCCCGCCGCTCTTTGCACGATTCATCGAAAAACATCCACCAGCATGCCAAATCGCAATTCAAATCCCATAGATCCGCCCGCATCCACCCCGCCAGCGGCTCACTTCAAACGGCTCTATCGTAACTGCCCCACCCTACCCGCAACGCCAATGACACCCCCTCGGGGCAGTCACGATAGAGTCCTAACGTTTTACTGGAACTCCTACCGGTGCTGCCGGCCTCAAGGAGTCACTGTCCACATTCTGTACACTGAGTCGTGGTTCGAAATCGGCGACAACCTGACCGCAAATCTACGATTTGCCCGCCACCCTCCATCCGCGCCTGTTCGCCGGTTGTATCAAAATCCCATTCGGCTGCTTTGCCCGATCAACTAGCGCATGAAGCGCTTCTCTGGCGGCCTAAACGAAACTCTATTCGTTGGTATGAAGGAGCGCGCGGGCGGGGTAGGCCGTAACCCACTCATCGCTCGGGCCGAGCGAGGGGGTCAAAACCCTCTCATAGCCGCGGCTCGTTTCCGCAAGACAGACGATTGGCGAACAAGAAATCGATTCCCCGCTCGATCGCGTAGGAAACGGTTTTGTCAGTCATGATTGATACGAAAGAATATACTAGGAAACTGATTTCGCTTTGCCGGTATCCCTATGAATCGACGTGAATTCCTATACACCACTGCCCTCGGGTTGGCTGCGGCCGCCGTAGCGCCCGCGCAAGAATATGATCGCGACAAACGCCGGCGAGTTGGTTTGATCGGTTGTGGATGGTATGGAAAATCGGATCTGTTCCGGCTGGTGCAGGTATCGCCGGTCGAGATCGTCTCTTTATGCGACGTCGATTCGCAGATGCTCTCGAACGCCGCAGACATGGCCGCCGCCCGGCAGCTTTCCAAGAAGAGGCCTCGCACCTACGCGGACTATCGAAAGATGCTTGCCGAGAAAGATCTGGACTTGGTGCTGATTGCACCGCCCGACCACTGGCATGCCCTGATCATGATTGAAGCCGCAAAGTCTGGCGTGGACATCTGGGTTCAGAAACCGATTAGCCGCGACGTTCTGGAAGGCAAGGCCATGCTGGCCGCTGCCCGCCACAACAATCGCGTTGTCCAGGTAGGTCTGCAACGCCGTAGCACGCCTCACCTGGTCGAGGCAAAAGAGCGCTTCATTGACGAGGGTAAGCTGGGGAAGATCGCGCTGGTCGAGATCTACTGCTACTACCACATGCGCGCGACGGCAAATCCCCCTGATACCGCGCCGCCTGCGAATCTGGATTACGATGCCTGGACTGGTCCTGCTCCAATGCGGCCTTATAACAGCTTGGTTCACCCCCGCGGCTGGCGCGCGTTTATGGAGTATGGGAACGGCATTGTGGGTGACATGTGCGTCCACATGTTTGATATGACACGGTGGATGCTCGGATTGGGCTGGCCAACGAAGATTGATTCCACCGGTGGAATCTTTGTCGATAAGAAGAGCAAGGCCAACATTTCCGATACCCAGACAGCGACCTTCGATTTCCAGGATCTTCGCGTCGTGTGGCAGCACCGCAGTTGGGGCGAGGCCGCGGATCCAAAGTATCCATGGGGCGCGACATTCTACGGCGACAAAGGAACGCTAAAGACAAGCGTGATGGGATATGACTTTATTCCCGTCGGCGGCGGACAGCCTGTTCATAAAGACGTTACCTACGAGTTGGAACAATACCCCGAGGACAAGACTGAAAAGGACCTCGAGAAACACGTCGCGCCCGCCATCCGGCATCATATGCAGAACTTTCTTGCCTCGATCGACGCGCGTAGCCATCCGATCTCCGACATCGAGCAGGGCTACATTTCAACCGCGTCGTGCATTTTGGCGAACAACTCGATGAAGCTAGGCCGAAGCCTGGCGTGGGATCCAGAGAAGCAGCTCGTGGTCGGAGACTCCGAGGCAAACGCACTGTTACGCCGGGAATATCGAGCGCCTTACAAGCATCCCGAAGCTTAGGACGGATTTGCAATCGCGGTTTCTGTCATCGTGCCGCCATATCTGAGTCTTCGAACCACTCTGTGTTATTCGAGGTGTCTGGATAAAAGGCGTTGCACGCAGCCGAACTCACATAGGTCTGAAACGAATCTCTTGGCCACGAATCTCTGGCCTGTCACCTGGTCTACTACGCTCATCCATGGATGTATTTGATGAGCAACACGTCATTCCCTTTTTCTCCATAAAACAACTCATCGACCAAGATTCTTGGCCAGCAAAATGCCATATCCGCCGGGGCGAATTCCTTGCGCCTCGCGCTGCTTCTGATGACGCAAAGTATCATCCTGCGGATTGTTCGCAGCCGTATCGAGACTTTTCTCTAAAGAGAATCCTTCGCCCGGATCTTTAATGCGGATGAGCACCACGAGACGCGCGCGGAGATAGGCAATCTCGATACGGCGTTGCGGATCAAACTTCCCGCCATGCTCCATGGCATTGAGGAGCATTTCTCTGCTCGCTATCGCCACCTTATCCTCATCCACTTCGGGCAAATTCAGAAAGGCGCGAACGAACTGCTGCAGACGATTGGCCGCGGATACGTCGCAGCGCACCGAAAGACGTATCCACGCATCCGTCCCGGACAGCATTTCGATCGCATCATCCCAGGCAGGACTCTCCATCGCCAGTTGCAGCACCTCCTCCATGGCCTGTGTCGAAAGCGGTCTCGTAAAATAACTGAAAGCTCCCGCGCGGATCGCGGCAATCACGTCCGCAGGCGTACTTCTGTCCGCAACAATGATCAAACGAGTATGTGGCCTGACCAGCCGTACCTTTCGAAGCAGTTCAATATCTTCCTGGCCTGACCGGGCCTGGTCGGCGATCACAAGGTCGAAAGCGGACTTCTCCACCAGCGCGAGCGCTTCATCGTTATCCCGCGCGCGCTGCAGCTTCCGCGAGGACAGGACTGTCGACACCACACTCGTCACGGGCGAGTCTGAACACCCAACCACCAGCACCGTATTCTGCGACTGCGGATTATCGTGGGTCATGAGAAACGCATGGACCATGAAAGTAATTCTGCCGGCACGAGCGTGCCTTACCAGAACGTGACGTTGTTGCAGCCGTCACCACAGACAACGATGGAGCCCACGACGGTCACCAGCGGCGTGAGCAATAGCATCGGCACCAGCGTCGGCTTCAACACCTCAATGGGCTTAAACGCATCGGTCACCTCGACAACGACGATCTCCAACTCCAACACCACGACGGTTCCGGCGATGAGCATTACGAACGCTGCGGATTTCAGCAATGCCGTGCCGCAGTGGAGCTATGACGTAACCGATCTCAGCGCAGCGGGAGCGATCGACCTTTACAACAATTGGATCTGGCAGGTGCCGTTCTCGTCGTATACTGGCGGCGCTCAAGGACAACTCTTTATTAACTACGGCGCCGGCCTCAACGCCAGTCTCTCCAGTGGGGGGCCGCTGGACGTGGCCCTTAGTTTCAGTGCCGCCGTGCCGTGGCCGTTTGGCGAAACCTTTCAAATTCAGCCGCCCGTGATCACCGGGGCCAATCCGGCGTGTGTCGATTCGGGGAACTCCTTCGCCATCCACGGCACCGGCCTTTACCCATCGCTCGTCCAGGCTGTGTTGATCAACGGCAATGCTGTTGCCCCGCAAGCCATCACCGCACTCAGCGATACCCAGCTGAACGTGATCGCCCCGGATACCATCCAGTGTCATTTCGGCTGCCCCGTGGCGGTCCAGACGAACGAAGGAACTTCGAATACGGATGTCAACATCGAGATCAGTTCTTTCTGCGGCGGTTAGTTTCGCTGGGTGGAAGTGTTGAGACGGCCGGTGAGACGGCCGGGACAGACGAACTGTACCCCATGAGCCAGGCACACGACAACGGAGAGGAGCCGGTCTTGACCGGGGTACGTTTCGTCTGCCCCTCATCGATCTCCCTCTGTATTTTCACCCCGGTGTCGGGCATTCAATGCAACAGCTCGCCAATGAATGCGTCTTCCTTGTGTATCCCCAGATCGGTGGTATCGCCTAACACATACCGGTAGCGAAACGACGGACCTGCGAAAGCAACCCTGCGCACCCAGTTTGCCGGATCCGTCCACAAGACCCGCCGCGGCCCGAGGAGGCGGTTTGCTCATAGACGCTAACCAGATCGAATCGCCCAATCTTTATAGGGCCGTGGCTTAAGCAAAGGTTCAGCCGTCACCTTTGGCCATCCACCTCGTGAGGTTATTCGAGACGCCTACGATTACTCGTACTTCTTCTGGGCTGAATTCCTCGGCGAGCAAGTAGGCTGTGAGCCGAAGATGGCCTTCGAGTACGACAAAACCAGTAGCTTCATCCTTTCCAACCACGATGATTTCCGGGAAGACGATCCCCCTTTTCACTGCACATGCTGCCTTAATGAAAGGTTCATTGCTCTGGCCAAAGACAGTGGTGCCAGATCGTAAGGTTTTGGCGGCTTCCGCTGGCGAACGCCTGCCGTTCGACAGTTCGTTCCAATAGGAATAGTCAACGTATCGATTTTTTAGAGATCGGACTTACAAAGGCCGGCTAGGGCCCATGAAACGTCGCTAGGAAAGTCTTTGAACAAACCCCAATCTTGCCTGTAGCCGCGAACATTTCCTAAAAGTTGGATGCGGTAAGTATTTTCAGCCTCATCTCGAAGATTCGGGCTTTCGAGAATGCGCTTTTCCCTACCCGCGTGTTTGAGAGAGGAAAGAATTTTCGGCCCAAACCGCTCCGAAACGAGTTCATTGCTTCAAGAAGTGAGCCACAGTGAGACGGGAGTGGAACTTTTGGAAAGTATCAATCCCGTCTCACGCATAGACTCGACGCATAATTCCGTTTCTGGGGAATGCTTTGTCAGTGCGCGACGGTCACCTGTCCGAGAACGACTTTTGCGGCCACTGATGAGAAGCGCATTTACCTGTCTATGTCGCTCTCGTTCCGTATCGCCTGACGACCCACGAAGGCGAACACAAGCAGGAGCACTGCTGTGAACCAAGCGCCGAGGCTGATCGGTTTAGGCACATACATGGCAATTAGGACACCGCTAGCAACCAACGTTGCGCACAGAACAGCAAATTGCCACATGCCGTACAAGAACACAAATGGGAGGTAGTGCGCTCCCATCACAATCATGAGAGCTGGATAAAACCAGGCCGGTCGAAGTGCCGCGACACCGATCACCAATGGCAGGGTGAGTGGGAGAGTGAACGCCACCTGCATTCCAAGCGCATTCATCGGATGTCCTTGGGGAAGCGCATAGGCGTGCCCCATGCTTCGTAATAAAGCTTGAGTCAATGGAAAGATGAGAAATCCGCCCAGCACAAGGACCAGTTCTCCCAAGCGCAGCGAATACCAGGTGCAAGTGGCTGCTGATGTGCCCCACAACACAGCGGAAACAAGCTGACCCGCAAAGCCTCCGAGAAAGGTCTCACGAACATCTTTTTGCGCCTGTCTGATTTGCATTGAACGCCATCATAGCTTGCATCCTGTGCACAGTTCTGCTCGAAATGTCTAATTATCGGTAAGTACCCGTGGCGTTGCTTACGAGCGCACTTTTCCGGCTGCTATCCCCCTGCCCTCTCTTTATTTGACCTCTCCAACTTGCGGACATACACTTGTCAATTCAGGGGAAAAGCAACATCTGTAGTTCAGGTGGAACGTTGCCGGTCCACCGGCACTGGTCCGTGTCATGAGCTGCAGCGCATCGGGTTCAATCTAGAGAACGTGGAGACAAGAGTCCGTCATGACGAGAAAACCACACGTTGCCACAGCGATTCACCTGGCCGCTATTGTTCTGCTGGCTCATCTGGCTGGTGCGGGCGCTCGCGCGCAAACGCAAACCTGGTACCTCGACCCTAACCACTCGGCGGCGCAGTTTTCCGTGCGCCACATGGGAATCTCAACTGTCAGAGGATCCTTTACCAAAACCAATGGCACGGTCGTTGATTCGCCGGACCTGGGCAAAGCTTCTGTGAGTGTGACCATCGACGCCAGTTCCGTGGATACCCGGGTGGAGATGCGCGACAAGGACCTGCGCAGCGACCACTTCTTCGATGTCGCCAAGTATCCGACCATCACCTTTCAATCGAAAAAAGTGGAGTCAGCCGGGGAAGGGAAGTTGAAGGTCACCGGCGATCTCACCATGCATGGTGTCACCAAGGAAGCCGTTCTGGATGTCGATGGCCCCACGCCTCCAATCAAAGATCCAAGAGGAGGCGCGCGTCGGGGCGTTTCTGCTACGACCACGATTAGCCGGGCGGATTTTGGAATGACTTATGATGCGCCCATGGTCGGGGATCAGATCGCGATCCAACTGGATGTGGAACTGGTTGACAAAGCGCCGGGTCCGCCGCGACCAGGTCCTGGCGCCCCGCCACCACCGCCGCCCTCAAACTAGCTAGCTGCTCTCGAGTTGTTCGGGCTTCAGGTATTTGATCAGCACAACTTCGTTGCCCGTTTCGCTGTAGATCAACTCGTCGATAATGTTCTTGGTGATCAGAATTCCAAAGCCCCCTGGTCGAAGCCCCTGTTGCTCGCGGACCGCGGTGTGGCGAATGGGATCGGACGGCGGGTTCGTGATGGCCGCATGACGAGCCTCCTGCAGGGAGAAGCCCTCCCCGGGGTCCTTCACCCGGCATAAGACCATGTGTTTGGCGCGAATATAAGAAATCGACACGTGCTGAGTGGCATCGAATTGCGCTCCGTGCTCGATGGCGTTCATGAGCATTTCGCGGAAGGCCTGCCCGACGGCGTCTCTCTCTTTCATCGGCAGGTCTGCCACCTCGTGAATGAACTGAACCAGCCGGTCGGCCGTTTTACGGTCACAGCGTGCAATCAGCTCCATAAGCTCCGGGGTAGCGGAAAGGATCTCTATCCCTTCATCCCAAACGGGGCCGGTCGTAGCCAGAAGAAGCATTTGTTCGAAGGTATCCATGGAATACGGTTCGGAGAAATAGCTGAACGCACGTTCGCGCATGGCGGCAATCACATCGGCGGGTGTGCTTTTTCTGGTAATGATGATGAGCCGCACATGGGGCCGCACGATTCGGATTTTTCGCAGGAGTTCCACATCTTGCCTGCCAGAACTCTCTTCGCCCGTTAGAACGAGGTCATAAGCCCGAAGCTTGAGCATGTCCAATGCGGTGTTGTTGTGGGCCGCGCGCTCGATCTTCCAACCCGGCAGCACTTTGCGCACGGCCGAGGCGACTTTGGAGTCGGCACCGACCACCAGCGCTGTTTTTTGCGGTTTGGCCGCCGCCTTTGAAGTGGTTGCTTTATCGATGGATCACCGCCTGCGCTCCATGATAAAGCCAACTCTTGCAGCGGGTTGGCAATTCCACGAAACCGAGTCAGTTTCTATCGACGCAGCAATCATCTGCCCTGCCGTGGGTTGTGTTAATTCGCGGGCATTTCGATTCCTGAAAAACGTCTGCAGGCGTCGAGCAGTGCGTCCTGCCGCCCGGCATCGTGGGCCGCGGGGTTCGGTGTGCGCTGCCGCGTGTGAAAGAAGTACTTGCCCGTGACGGTCGCGGCCGGATCCTGGCTAACGGCAAGCCAAACCTGGGTCCGATGGGCAGCGTCCATGTCGTCGGGCGCCTGAGGGCCCCCCATTTTGGTCGGCACCCAGCCGGGTTCCATTGCGTTGGAGAGAACGGCGGGCCAGTGGCACGCGATAGCGAAGGCTAACAGCACATCGTGAAATTTGGTATCGGAGTAAGCCTGCTGTCCTCGCCAGGGTCGGTCTTCCCATGCCAGGTCCTTCAGGCTTACATCCCCGCTCTGATGCAGTCCTGAACTGAGATAAACGAGACGCTTCGGTTTTTCGATCAGGGCCGTGAGGATGTAAGGCGCGAGCGTGTTGACGGCGAATACATGAGGAAGGCCGTCTTCGGTGGCAATGCGCCGCGGTTCACGATACCCGACGCCGGCGTTGTGAATGACCGCGTCAAACGAACCCAAGCGGTTGACCTGCTCGGCCACACGGCGGGTTTGTGCAATGCTGGTCAAATCGCCAATGACGACGCTTTCGGCTCCAGGCACGGCAGTCAGGGCCTCGTTACCCCGCTGCTCGCTGCGCGCGTGCAAGACCACGCTGTGTCCTTGTTCGATAAGCAATTGGGCGGCCATTTGGCCGAGGCCGTCGGAAGATCCTGTAATAAAGACGCGTGCCATAATCGTTTACCCTCCGTATTGCTACAGATGCACGCCAGACCGGTCAAGCCACGAATCTTTGGATGTGAACAACCCATGAAGGAGAGCTGAAGCAATCCATGAAAAAGACGACTCTATTTAAACAGTACTTGTTGGCCAAGGAGATCCTGATGATCCCGGTTGCCCATGATCCGCTTGGTGCAACCATCATCGAGCGAGCTGGGTTCAAGGTATTCGGCTGCGGCGGCTACGCCAACTCCGCGGCGCTGCTTGGCAAGCCAGACATTGAATTGCTCACGCTCACCGAGATGACAGACGCCGTGTGGCGGTTTGCCGATGCAGTGGATCTGCCGTTGTTTGCCGACGGCGATAATGGTCATGGAAATACCACCAACGTCCAGCGGACCATCCAGCAGTTTGAAAAGGCCGGCGCGGCCTCCATCATGATCGAGGACCAAGTCTCGCCCAAACGCTGCGGTCACATGTCGAGCAAGCATGTGGTGCCGTTGGATGAGTTCGTGGCCAAGATCAGGGCTGCGGTCGATGCGCGCACCGATCAGGACCTCACCATCCTGGCGCGTACCGATGCCATCGCAGTCAAGGGCTTGCGGGAAGCGGTCGATCGCGCACACCGTTGCCTGGAGGCCGGCGCCGATTGGGTCTTTTTTGAAGCGCCCGAAACTGTCGAGCAAATGAAGCAGATCCCTCACCTGGTATCCGCGCCAACGCTGGCTAACATGATTCCTGGCGGCAAGACGCCCATCCTGCCCGCAACAGAACTGGAGTCGATGGGTTTCGCCGCGGTGATTTTCCCGAACGTGTTCACCTATGCCTATGCCAGGCTAGCCACCGACATTGCCGCGGAACTGCTCCGCACGGGCAACGCGGCAGTCTTCCACAACCAGATGATCGAATTCGAAGAATTCAATAACCTGGTTGGCTTGCCCAAGATCAGGGACGCGGAAAAGCGTTACTATTCGCAACTGGAAGACGCGCACTTACGGGGCTCGTAGGCCGAAACGTCAGGGATGGCGTCCAAAAGGTAGACTGAGGTCGATCATGTCCACCGCGGGAGGATTCACGACGGCGCAGCTCGGGCAAAGTCGATTTGCGGCGCGCGACCTGGTCGAGTTTGGGGTGGCGTACGGACTGATCCTGGCGGCCATTTGGACCTTGAATCCTTGGCAGCGGTTTTTCTATTGGGCAGCCATCGCGTGGGTCGTTGTCACGACGTTCTTGCGGCGCACCACATGGAAAGCTCTGGGGCTCGGTCTGACCGGCCTGGTGCGGTCGCTCTGGATCGTGGGAGCTGCAGCGATCCTTGGGGGACTGGCCGCCTATCTGGCTGGCCGGGAACATACGCTGCACCGGCTTCACGGTCCCACTCCATTGTTATCGCATGTTTGGGGGTACCTGATCTGGGCGGTGATGCAGCAGTTCCTGCTGCAGATCTACTTCCTGCTGCGGTTGCAGCGCATGCTGCCCGGTAAGGTGGCGCCGGTAGTGGCAGCGGCCGGCCTGTTTGCGCTAGCGCATCTACCCAATCCGGTGCTCACGCCAATCACCCTGGTGTGGGGCATTGCCGCATGCATTTTGTTTTTGCGCTACCGGAATATCTATGCGCTGGGGATCGCCCATGGAATCCTGGGGCTTTGTGTCGCAGTTATTGTGCCAGAATCACTGCAACACCATATGCGGGTGGGGATCGGCTACTACCGATACCACGTGCGTGAACACCGCCAGCCTGCGGTCGATCATCGCAGCCAGACGGACCAGATCGTATCCACTGACGCGTGGGTGATGGCCGAAGCCCCGACCCGGCGATCCTGAAGCCACGCGCGGCCATAGAAAATGCCCGCCAGCAAAGCCAGCAGAACATAGCGCCAATTGAAGTGGACGGCGCGTTTGTTGAAGTGCGAAAGCCCAAACAAAGTTGCGGTGATGAGCAGTGCGCGCACCCGCCCAAGGCGGCGCTCGAGGAGATTTTGCATCCAGCCACGGAAGAACAGCTCTTCCGGGACGGCGACAAAGAGGAAGCTGAAAATCCAAGTGAGTAGAACGTGCCAAGCAGACGGTACATAGGGGTGAAAGTGCAGGAAGCCGAGGGACAATCCGAGGGCGACGGCAATGGGGGCGTACACGGCCAGCCAGAGCAAGCCAACGCGGAAGTCGCGTAGACGAAGGCGGAGGTCGAAACCGACCTGGCGCAACTGCCGGATTGCGAGAAAGCCGTAGATGCCTGCATCGAGCAGCAGGACTTTATTGAAGATGGCGAGGCCTGGTCCCCATGCAGGCTCAAACCAACGCAAGTCTACGGCCAGGCCGAGCACGGCCAGGATGATAAAGTCGCGCCACTCTCCTCGCTGCTCCGGGTCCGCGAGACTTGCGCCGTGGAGCAAGAGGCTGATGAGAACGGGCAACAGGGTGTAGAGGGCGAGCCAGGTCCAGCGGAAGAGGCCGTTAGAGGCGGAGACGAGGGCGTAGGGGATGCCGAGTGAGGCAGGCGCCAGGATGCGCAGGCGCAACGGCAGTCGTTGCGCCTGGTGGAGAGTCCGTGGGCAGAACGCTGCTGCGAAAAAAGGGGCGAGCGTGAGCAGGGCGGCGAAGCCAATCAGTGGATGAAGCAGCAGTCTCGGCATCAGCTTCGAGCTTAACGCCTGCGACCCTGCGGCGGCCGTGGGCTATGGATTTCCCAGGTTATAGACGACGGGTTCCTCCTTGAATGTTTGCTCTCCGAGAGCCTTCCGGATGACCGCCAGGAGCATAGTGTTATCCACCGGCTTTTGCAGAAAGGCCTTGGCGCCCGACTGAACGATTTTCTTTTGGTTTTCCCGAATGTCGCGGCCGGAGACAACAATGACCGGCACCGATGCGAGCGACGGGGCTTTCTTAACCGATCCATCAGGACGAATCCGTCTCCTGCGGGCAGACCAAGGTCAAGAATGATTAAATCAGGCTCGCTCTTGCGAGCTTCAAGCAATACGCCCTGTTCGTCTACTTCGTTCAGTTCGTATTGTCTACCGTTATCTCGATAGCGGAGACAAAGATTATTTCGTCAAGATCGCCGGGAAATCGAACGCCCATCTCGAATTCGCGGTGAACGACGCGCTCCATTTAAACGATTACCTCTTCTATTCGACTCTCAATGGCCAAAGAATCGACGCATGAACTTTTACTTCGCGAGGCCCTCGCCGTCAGTGACGAGAGAATCCCGGCTAAATACCGCGCGATCCTCCTTCAGTTCGTCGATTGCTACCGAAGAGCCCTAGGGCCGCTTTTCGACGATGCGATTCCCCATCTCCTCCTTTTCTTTCAACTCGTCGAACCCCAATTCCATACTCCATTCGCTTTCGAACCCTATCATCAAAAAGTCCGCCATCCAATCGATTACTACCAGTTCGGGCTCGATTTTATCCTCCCCCTCATCGACGGAACCACTTCGCGCATTTACGGAGAGCAGCATCTCGATGCGATGCAAAAAAAACTCCGCCAGAAAGAAAATGTCATCCTGCTGGCCAATCACCAAACAGAAACCGATCCGCAGGCGATTGCGATCCTGCTGGAAAAACAGTACCCCGAAATCGGCTCGAAGATCATCTATGTCGCCGGAGAGAGAGTCGTCTCCGATCCCCTGGCCATCCCCTTCAGCATGGGATGCGACCTCCTCTGCATCTACTCCAAGCGCTACATCGACCATCCGCTCGAACTGAAAGCGCAGAAACAATTGCACAACAAGAACACAATGGAACGGATGAGCCGCCTTCTCCAGGAAGGGGGCCGGATCATCTACGTCGCCCCGAGCGCGGCAGGGATCGGAGAAATAGCGAAGGCCATATCGAAGTCGCCCGTTTCGACCCCGCCAGCATCGAACTCTTCTACCTGATGGCGAAAAAAGCCAGGACCCCTACCCATTTCATCCCCTTCGCTCTCGCAACCTACGAACTCATGCCCCCTCCCGAAACGGTTCAAAAGGAACTCGGAGAAGTCCGCACAGCCAAAAAGACTCCGGTATTTTTGTCTTTCGCAGCTCCATTCGATATGGAAACCGGTGCCGGCGACCGTGAAGAAAAGATCCAGAAGAGGGAAAAGCGCGCCGAGCGAATCTGGAAGATCGTCAACGATATGTATCAAAAACTAGCTAAGGAATTATCATGAAATCCATTCTAGCCCTTTTCCTCGCCCTTTCCGGGCTTGCTTCCCAATCAGGGGCAGACAGCACCGACACCCGAGCATTCTCCGAAGTGGCAGATATCTCTTCACTCCCCCTGCTGAATCCCGATTTCGCCTCTCGCAAGACCGCAAAACTGCGGCTCGATAACGGCTTGGAGATCCTTTTGATCTCCGACGCAGATGCGGAATTATCCGCCGCTTCCGTAGCCGTCGGCGCCGGCTCCTGGAACGATCCGCTCGAATTTGCTGGAATGGCCCATTTCTGCGAGCACATGCTGTTCATGGGGACGCAAAAATATCCCGACGAGAATGAGTTCCTCTCCTCCGTTTCCGACCATGGAGGGATGACGAACGCCATGACCAGTTCCGACCGCACTGTCTATATGTTCTCTTCGAATGCCGATGGATTCCTTCCCCTGCTGGACCGGTTCGCCCATTTCTTTATCGACCCCCTTTTTAAACCCGCTAATATCTCCAGGGAAATGCACGCAGTCGACCAGGAATTCGCAAAAAGCGTCGAAAACGATGGATGGCGCACCATGATGGTCCTCAAAGAGACCGGCAATCCCGACCATCCCAACCGGATGTTCAATTGCGGCAATTCCGCCACTCTATCGCAGATCCCGCAAAGCGCCCTGGTCCAATGGCATCGAGCCCATTACAGCGCAGACCGGATCCACGCCGTCATCTATTCCTCCTTGAGCTTGGACATCCTCAAAGAAAAAGCGATCGACGCCTTTCGCCAAGTGCCTGTTGCACCTCCTGTTTACATCGATCCTTCTCTTTCCATCACTTCTCCAGAGCAACGGGGGCATATCACCTACATAAAGCCAATCCAGAACAAGCAGAGCCTCTCGCTTCTCTGGGAGCTGCCCCGATCCCTTTCCGACGACCCCACCCACTCGGCCGATCTCATCGCCTACGCCCTCAAACGAGGCCAAAAAAACAGCCTCTATGAAAAACTAAAAGAGGAACAGCTCATCGAAACCCTTTCGATCGACGTCGACGATATCGGAGGCAAAGAACATCGGTTTTTCGAAATCTCTCTCGAACTCACTGAGAAAGGGATGAAACAGCCCGATCTTGCGGTCCTCCGGGTTTTCCAATCGATCGCCCTCCTCCGGTCCACTGGGCTTCCCAACTATCTCTTTCAAGAAATGAACAGAGTTGCAGAGCTCAAATATCAATACCAAAGCCGCCAGGATCCCTTCTCCTATGTGATGAAGATCGGTTTGACCCTTCCCGACGAGCCTCTCGAAACCTATCCGAGAAGCCAGGTGATCGCCTCCGAGTATTCACCACAAAAAATTGCCGAAGCCTCCAGCTGGCTGACTCCCGACCGCTGCACCATTCTCTTCCTTGCCCCTTCGAGCCAGCCCTTTGAACACCGCGAACAGTGGCTTGGCGCAGAATATGCGGTCCGCCCGATTCCTGCCGATTGGATGAATGCTTGGGTTGCCGCCGCCCCCAATTCTCAAATCCGCCTTCCCGAACCCAATCCCTTCGTTCCCCAACATCTGACCGTCATCCCCGATTCGGTTCTCGGGGCTAACCCCATCCTCATCGCTCAGAACGAACTGGGGACCGCCTATTATGCCCGCTGCGGAGAATTCAAGAATCCAGAGACATCGATCCGCCTCCATCTCCTTTCTCCGGAGCTCAATCCAAGCGCCCGCTCGCAAGTCCTCGCAGCTCTTTACTGCAACCATCTCGCCGATTCGCTCCATCCTATTTTGGCTGCAGCGAATCAAGCGAATCTCAATGCCGCGATCCAATCCGAGCGCTCCCGCATCCACATCAAAATCGATGGCTTCAGCGAAAAAGCCTCCGTTCTTCTGCAAGAAATTCTCCCGCAGCTATCGCTCAATCCTCCCACACGCGAGCAATTCTCCAACCTTTGTTCGGAGCTTGAGAAAGGATATGCGAACTCCCAAAAAGATCTCGCATTCCGCCAAGCGAAGGACCTCCTCGATTCCCTGATCAATCAAGACAAGGCGACAGCCCCGGAAAAACTCGCTGCCCTGAAAGGGATTCAATATGAAGATTTCCTCGCATTCCATAAAAAGCTCTTCGAGAAAACCTACATAGAAGCCTTTTTCGGAGGCAATCTCACCTTGAAAGAAGCCGAATCCGCCTGGCTCGACGTGATCCATGTCTTGGGACGCACCCCGTTTCCGAAATCGGATCATTCTCAGACCAAAGTCGCTCGCCTGCCAGAAGGCCCCTACTCGATCGCACAAACCACCGAAGTACAGGGCAATGCCGCCCTTCTTCTCATCGACGAAGGTTCCTTCACCTTTCAAAAAAGGGCCTCGCAGGAGATCCTCGCCGCAGGTCTTAAAGAAGCCTTCTTCAACGAGCTGAGAACGAAGCAAAAAACAGGCTATATCGCCGCAAGCGACAGCCAAGAGATCGAGGAAAGGCTTTTCCAATTCTTCGTCGTCCAATCGAACTCCCATCAGCCCGAAGAACTCCTATACCGGTTCGAGCTATTCCTGGAAGAGTTTCTCGAAACCTTTTCCGATAAAGTTTCCAAAGAACGGTTTGAAACCCTGCAGCAAAGCGCAGTGTCCTCGATTAAAAATCGCTTCTGCAACTTAAAAGAAAAGAGCGGGCTTTGGGATCTTCTCGCTTTCCAATACCGCGGCGATTTCCGTTTTCTAGACAAAAGGATTGCTGCGATCCAGAATCTCTCCTACGAGGAATTCTCCCAGATTTCAAAGGAGTTCCTTTCGCGCCAGAATAGAAAGCGCCTCGCCGTTCTTTTCGAAGGGAAGCTCGCATCCCCCTTTTCCTATGAATCCACGACGCCGCTCACCCTGAGTGAAATTGCGACATACGCTCCGCGGCCTGAGAAGATCAGCGAGGAGAGCGCCGCAGCGGCAAACCCGTAAGGGTGCATCTGTTTAGTAAAATTTTTAACACGAGAGACTGGCAGGCTTTTTCCAATTAATGATTGGAATAGGGAAAAAAATAGAAAATCCATTAAACTCTTTGCCAAACAACCAAGGAATTGGCCTCTATGGTAAGAGTAGCTGGAACCCCGTATGTAAGCAGATCTTCAAATTTTTCATCGACCTATAGCGGTGCGACGACTAGCGCCCCATGCGCTCCGGCACCCGGCCGCGTCATCCGCACAGGCCCGAGTTACATCCGATCCTCTTTTCCTGGACCTCTTGCACCTCTTACCCAAGACCGAATCCGATATTCGCCCACCGGGCGATCGTCCATTCCGGACCCCAAATAGGTGTCGTGCCTGCTAGAAGAGAAGATACAGCTGCAGCTGTTGCCGTGGCTGCCATCGTGGTCTTCGTGATTATTGGTGCTTTAGCGATCAGTATTTCTAGAGACTGCCGCTTCATTGAAACACAGTGCACCCCTCCAAACCTGTTTGGCGAGAGCCTCTGCACGCCTATCTATGACTGCAGGTGGTAACCTAGCGAAAGAACAATCGCCAGGCGAGATAGGCCCCCATTGACGTAAGCGTAATGCAGGCAGCGGACGCGATTTTCAGCAATTGAGCATAGACGAAGCTATCGCTGTAATTTTTTAAATCACTCACTATTTCCTGAGCCGCTTTTCGAGATATGACGATCGGTTCTTCTTCTTCGTCGATCCGGCATTGCAATACATTGACTATATTCCAAAGCAAAGGCCCTCTTTTGCAAGCAAAGGCTTACATGTTTCGGGTAGTTGCGGATAGAGCGTCCGATAGAAGAGATTCGTTGCCAGCCGATCCTGCGCGAGCGCCTCTAACCGATGGGCTTTAAAGAACCGGTCTATTCCAAAAATTAGAGCGCCAGTTAGAATCCCAAGGAGAGGGAATCGATGATTCCTCAGCGCAATCATAAATTCTCATCAAATTTTGCGACAGAATAGCAGATAGGCGTCTTTTAGCCTTAGCGTGTACTTACCGAGAATTCCCGATAAAGAACAGCTATTAACTGACTTAAAAACAGAGAATCAATTAATATAATCTGAAAAATATAAAAAGCATCAAATGACAATTCAAGCGGCAAATAAAAATTTAATTTTAAAGCCATATAACTCGGCCTTTTGCCCTCAGAACCGTGCGAAAGATTCGGACATTCGGATCCAACAAGCGAAAACTAGATCCCTTGCAGCCACATGGGGGATGATCGGCGCTGCCGCTTTGATTTCCGAGCCTTTTCTCATTGGTTATCTATGCGGTAGTCTTTGCTACATGACTACGATGGTGGCGCTTCAGATTCTCAAAAAGGTCAATCTACTAACAATCGATGAAAATGCTGAGTATGTAAAGTTGTTGAGAGACACGAGTCCTTACATAATCGGAATCATCGTTCCCATTGTGGAAGAGTGCTTCTTTAGAGGGATCATCCAGAATTGCTTTACGAGTATTTTTTAAGATCGCCAACAGCCGCTCTTATCCTCTCCTCGCTGTCATTTGGCGCAATCCATCTTAAAAATCCTCATGCCAATGCGAAACTACAAAGTCTCATCACCGTAACAACCGGCGTAATATTCGGATTACTGAATCAGAAATTCGGATTGCTGGCTTCCATTGGAGCGCACATAAGCATCAATGTATGCTGCAAAACTGGAGATACATGGTCGCAGGACTGACAGAAGAAAAATGGAGATTAAACCGCTTTAGCTGATTTTGCGAAAGAATAGCAGATAGGCGTCTTTGATCCCGAGCGTTTCGCCATTCCCGATAGCGATCCCATCTTGGAATTCCCTTTGAGCAATCGGCCGAATCTGCGAATCATCGGCATAGAAATAGTGGTGAATCCCCTGGCTATCGATAGTCCTGCGGAATGCAGTATAGTGCCCCGATGCAAGCGTACCGCCGGTATGAAGCACGGCGCCATCTAACCGATACGTTGCGCCTTGGCCGTCCAGGAAATAATCCGAGGGAAGCTCTAGCTCTTCTCTAACACCGGAGACGGGCCCCGCGATCTTTCTTCCATTGGCATCGAATCGCTTGAATGTAACCAAAAGACTTTCGGGGACTGTCTTCAAACAACTCCGTTTCGATTGCATGGAAAAGGGAGAGGAAATTCCCCTCTCGTCGAAGCAGCGAAGGATCCGGTCTTCTGTAGGATCCCGCGATTTGTCTCGAAGAAAAAGCCCTTAAGGGACGATGCGAGCGTGGTCCCCCGTTGACCGCAGGAGCTTGGGAGAAACACTTCCGTTCCATCGTCCAAGTAGATCGCCTGTTCTCCTATTTCTATATCGAGGGGAAGATCAATCCGGCCCAATTTTCCTGCGGCTGGTCCCAACGGATCCTTCGCACTGGATCGATGACGTTTTTCGTTTGGATTGAGGCGGGCATGCGGATTGGAAGCAGGAGGATCGAGATGGATGAAAGTCAGGAGCCGCAATTGAGGAAAAAGCGCGGCCCTTTCCTGAGGCGGTAGATGCTCCCTAATCGCCCCGATGAGTACTGCCGCTACTTCATCGGCATCTTGCTGGGTGTTCCTTTCGACTCGGCAAGCCCTCCTGTTCCTTTAGAGAGGAGATAGAGCGCCTGTCGTACCTTTACGGTTTCTTCCCGAGTGACAGTTTCCCGGAACAGTTCTGATAGGTCTCCAGGTAATCGGACACGATCTTCAGCGCTCTCTTCGGATCGCCTGTTGCATGCTTCTCAGCCGCTTGCGCTGCTTGCAGAATCCGAACATCCGCCCCCAGGAACGCCTGGGTCAGAGCGGCGAGAAAGCAAGTATTGCCGCCGTTCGGCAAACCGGCAAGAGCCGCATCCGCAGGAGCTGCGACTGTCGAAAGATAATTTGGATTCCGCAGAATCGCAGATGCCGGAGGAAGAGTGGGGTCAAAAAATTGGGGCGGTTTCGGATAGGAGATCACTCTCGTCTGTGCAGGCGATGATTGCGCTTGAACCTGTAATTGCTGCGGCATTGCAGAGGATCGTTGCACCGGGAATGGACGCGGCTTCCCAGGAGATCGATCGTACTTGCAAATGGCGTACATCCCTAAGCCGCAAATGGCAGAGACAGGATGCAAATAGCTGAGCGCTGCGATGGCGGCAGCCGCCGTTCGCTCTTTGGCCGAGGCAGGTTTTACAGCTCGCCACAACCAGTATTCAGAGCCAGATGAAGATCGGTGAATTGCTGAAGCCTTTCCCATAATCTCAGTATTATAACACAAACAGATATATTATTTTATAAAAAAACATTGTTTACATGAAGATTAAAATTTTTAATAAAATAGATACGGTTACTCTTGTCTATTTTTATTGAAAGATATTCACAGATCCAATAAAGTAGTGGAACTAAAAAGCGGGAAACTTACATGCCAATTAGTTCTGTTCAAAGCCGACTGCAAGGAAATCTTTCTATACCTAACGGGATCCCTCAACCAAAACTCCCGAAAAAGAGCTAAAGAAAAAAACACGGGTCGAGAAATCCGGGATACGATCCTCAATCACCCGAAAACATCCTTAGCTGCGGCAGCTGCGGCGGTTCTAGGATCTGCCCTGACCTACGTGGCAGTCAAATCATTGTTCACAACATCGCCCTGCACGATTTTCGATCTTTCGAACTGCTCTCCAGAAGCTGCGTATGCTAAATTTAAAACTGAAGATCCACAGTCAGCCTTCTTCCTAGCGGGGCAGTGTTTGGATACCAACACGATGGAATGCCAACGGGTCGTCTCTCAATATATCGACGATTATCCAAAGATGCGCGGGTTTTTTAGTGGCGATGAGCAGTTCTTGGTCGCCTCCCTAGCGCAAAAATGTGTACAGAAGGATATCAATCCCGCTTGCCAGCGAGTGATCCCCAAACTTTTCACGCGCTCTGGCAACAAAAACCCGCGCTATGGAGTACAGCGGAAAAGAGATGGGCATTAATCGAGATCGCTAAACCATGCCAGTCGCGTCCAACTCCAGGCTGTCAAGAAGTCACCAGGCTGGTGGCAAAGGGATTGCCGGAAGATGTCCAAGCAGACCTCAGTCAGTATGTAACCAGCAGCGTCTTTCCACCAGAAGAGAGCATCAAAGACTATTTTAAAGTACTCTTGGCCGCGAATCGGGTTTAAAACTCTTACTGATTCTTTTTAGAGCCTTTTTCGATTTGAGCCAGTTTATTGAGATATTCCTGGACGGCCCAGATGAATGCGCCATGGCTCCATGTTAAAGGAGATACAGAAACAGGTTCCTGAGTTTGGGAGTTGATCTGCTCGGCTAATACGCCGCTCGGCAAAGCGCGGTCCGCGACCCATTCTAAAATTCCTAGGGACTTGTCGAGCTCGGCTTTTGTTTTCGCAATGGCGATATAATACTGCGCTTTCCATAGAGTCGTGATAAACCAGGGATTGCTTGGCGCTTGATCATCGGCGCGGTAATAGGGATCGTTTTCATAGCGGGCAACGCCGCCGTTGACCCCTAACTTATCAAAAATCTGTTCCATCGTGCTCTCTACCTTTTGATCATCGGCTTTATAAGCTCCAAAAGCAAAAGTCCCAAAAAGGCTCGCATCGATCGACGCATCGATTTCTACGGCGCCATCTTTTTTGAAATTGATCATGCGCGCAAACCGTTTTTCATTGGGCAAATAGAGATGTTTGTCCATCGCCTCCCGCATCTTGAGCGCGCCTTGAGCGTAATCTTCGGCCAGGCTCGTTTCGCCAAAAGCTGCAGCGAAATGGGAGGCGCCCATCAGGCCGCCGAAGACTGCTGAAACAGTGAAGGTGAGAATTCCCTGCCGCTCTTCCCAAAGATCGAAGCTGGGAAGAGGAAGCCCAGTGTGCGTATTCCGGTAATTCATCATGAAATCGGCCGCATTTTTTATCAGCGGCTCATAAAGGGGACGAATGAATTCGAGGTCTTTAGATTTTTTATAGTGATGCCAAAGAGCCCAAATGACGAGGGCTGTCTCATCTTCTTGGATCGGGAGCTGTGCCTTTATTGTCTTTCTGCCCAGGCATGCCAGGAACTGCCTAAGGAACCCGAAGGAGAGTATTTATGGAGAAAGTAGCCCTCTTTTTCGATGATTTTTGCACAAAAGCGGAAAAACTGTTCCGTTTCATATCCAGCTAAATCGAGAGCATAGGCGACCATCGCGCCATCGCGGGGCCACATATAGCTGTAAGTGTCCCGATTGAATGCGGATCGCATCGGAGTCGTTGGCTGCGATGATGCTGCCGCAGTTGTTGATTTGGGTGCGGCAAATGAGCAAGCTTCTTTTATAAAGGCGGTCGACTTTCTCAGGCAAAAGATTGGGTTTCAGAGGTTCTTTATCGACCCATAATTTCCAAAAATCGGCCGTCCTCCTGAAGATCTCTTCGGGAGTTTTTTTCTTGACCAATTCGTTTAACGCTTTTACTTCCTCCCAATTTTTCCCGATGCCAATCCAATAATAGCAGGACTCTTTCCCCCGAGAGGGAAGGGTCAGAGGAATTCCAATTACAGAATCGACCGAACCTTGCTCGATGGGATTTCCGCTTAAAATCCCGTCTTCGGCGTCTTTCCAGGTACTGCCATTTCCCGTCGCGAATAGATCGATCCCATATTTGTTATTCGCCAGGATATTCACTAAAAAATATCGCTCCCCCTTGTAATGGAGAAGACAGTTGTTTACGGGCTTATAAGCAGCCGTATCGCCGATATCATTCCCATAGATATGGAAAGGGTGCGTGAGAAAAAGCCTCACCTCTCGCTCGTCATCATCCCAGAGGTTCTCGACCGTCAATTTCTTCAGATAGATATTCTCTTCGAAATCGACGAGGTCGTTTGCGGTAATCCGCAGACCCAGCTCATCGTGGATCAGCTCCACATCGGTGACTAACGTATGGCCGAGATAATCCCTTTTAATCTGCCATCCATCCGGCACCCAGCTAAAGCGGTCATTTGCCCACACTCCAAAGCGAAATGGATCCCCCGCATGATTCTCTTGACCGACATGGGGGAAATAAAAATCCCGTAAGATAGAGTCTTTGTCGAAGGCGATCAGGACATTTCCATTGCCGATCGGCAGGTCTCGTGGCATCAGATTCCTTCTGCGAGCTGTTTCGCCGCGGCTTGAGCTTCTTTGATTTTCTGTTTTTGCATTTCTATGCCCATATCCATTGGTTCGACCCTGATGAAATTGAAATCGGTGAACCCGATGAAACCAAAAAGGGTGCGCAGGTAAGGTTCTTGGTGGTCAAAAGTTTTCATCTCTTCCGTATATCTCCCTCCGCGGCTGGAGATCACGACCATTTTCTTATCCTTCACCAGTCCTTCGGTGGTTCCATCTTCTCTGTAGCGAAATAGATATCTCGGTTGGACGATCAGGTCGATGTATTGCTTGAGCATGTAGGGGATGCTGAAATTCCACATCGGAGAGCTGATCAGGTAGAGATCGGCTGTCTTGAACCGGTCGATATGCTGAAGAATTTCAGCCCAAGCCTCTTTGTACCTGCCATAGAGGTCTTTTCCCCCTAAGAGGACATATTTCCCGCTCACTTGTTTCATGCTCAAAGAGGGGCTGTTTCAAGAGCAATTGCTATGTTTGTGTATTCGTTCAGCATATCTATCTTGAGGAGAGCCCCTCTTGAGCATGAAACAAGTGAGCGGGAAATATGTCCTCTTAGGGGGAAAAGACCTCTATGGCAGGTACAAAGAGGCTTGGGCTGAAATTCTTCAGCATATCGACCGGTTCAAGACAGCCGATGTCTACCTGATCAGCTCACCGATGTGGAATTTCGCATCCCCTACATGCTCAAACAATACATCGATCTGATCGTCCAACCCAAATATCTATTTCGATACAGAGAAGATGGACCACGAAGGACTGGTGAAGGATAAAAAGATGGTGGTGATCTCCAGAGGAGGGGATATACGAAAGAGATGAAGACTTTTGACCACCAAGAACCTTACCTACGCGCCATTTTTGGCTTCGTCGGGTTCACAGATATCGGTTTCATCAGGGCCGAACCAATGGATATGGGCAAAGAAATCCAAGAACAAAAAATCAAAGAAGCTCAAGCCGCGGCGAAACAGCTCGCCGAAGGAATCTGATGCCAAGAGACCTTCCCATCGGCAACGGAAATATCTTGATCGCCTTCGACAAGACTCTACCTTACGAGAATTTTATTTCCCCCATGTCGGTGAAGAAAACATACGGGGGATCCGTTTCGTTTTGGATTTTGGGCGATGACCAATTTAAATGGGTGCCAAACGATGGCAGATTAATAGGAATTATCTCGATCATACGTTAGTCACCGATGTGAGCTAATCCACGAAGACTCGGTCTCGCATCCCCGCAAACGACCTCGTCGATTTTCAAGAGAATATCTATCTAAAGAAACTGATGGTTGAAAATCTCTGGGATGAGGACGACGAGAAATCCGGCTATTTCTCACGCAACTTTCCATATCTACGGCAACGACATCGGCAATACCGCTGCATTAAACCCGAAAACAAGGCCTTATCCATTACAAGGGAGAGCGCTATTTTCTAGTCAATATCTGGGCGAACAACAAATACGGGATTGATCTATTCGCAACGGGAAATGGCAGTACTTGGAAAGATGCCGAAGACGGGATCTTAAGCCGAAATCCCATCGCGCAAGGTTCAGTCGATTCAGTCATAGGAATCCATCTGACCATCCCACTCGGGGGAAAGAGTCCTGCTATTATTGGATCAGCATCGGGAAAAATTGGGAGGAAGTACCCTCAAACAAATTGTTCAAGAAAAAAACTCCGAAAAAATCTTCAGGCGGACAGACGATTATTGGAAACTATCGGTCAATAAAGAACCTTAAACCCAATCTTTGCCTGAGACAGTCGAAAGCCTTTATAAAAGAAGTTTGTTGATCTGCAGGACCCAGATCAACAACTGCGGCAGCATCATCGCAGCCAACGATTCCGATGCACTGTCATTCAATCGAGACACCTACAGTTATATGTGGCCCCGTGATGGCGCCTTGGTCGCCCATGCCCTTGATCTTGCCAATTATGAGTTCACCCGTCAGTTCTATACCTTCTGCGCAAACATCATCGAAAAAGATGGCTACTTCCTCCATAAATACAATCCTACAGGATCGCTTGCCAGTTCATGGCATCCCTGGATCGCAAGATCACAAGGCGCAACTCCCCATCCAAGAAGATGAAACCGCTCTTGTGATTTGGGCGCTATGGCACCATTATACGATTTTTAAAGATGTTGAGTTCATTCACTCCCCTCTACCGTCCCTTGATCAAACGGGCCGCGAATTTCATGATGAACTACCGCGATTCCCATACCGGACTTCCCCTCCAAAGTTACGACCTTTGGGAAGAGCGACAAGGAGTATTGACCTTCACTGCTTGCGCCGTGTTCATGCGGACTGATCGCCGCGGCGCATTTTACCGACGCGTTCGGAGAACATGAGCTCGCAGAAGAATACCGACAAGGCGCCCTTTTGATGAAACAGGGGATCGATCGCTATCTCTATAGTGAAAAAGAAAGACGGTTTGCACGGATGGTCCGTTTCCATAAAGATGGAACCATATGATGTCGATCTCTCGATCGATGCAAGCCTTTATGGATCGTTTGCTTTTGGAGCTTATAAAGCCGATGAGCGCCAGGTGCAAAGTGCCGATGGAACAGATCTTTGCGACGCTAGGGGTCAACGGCGGCATTTCTCGATATCTAAACGATTCCTACTATCGGGACGATGATCAATCTCCCAGCAATCCTTGGTTCATCACCACTCTATGGAAAGCGCAATATCATATAGCCTTTGCGAAAACATGAGGAGACTGACAAGTCCCTTGCAATTTTAGAATGGATCGCCGACCGGCTTTGCCGAGCGGCGTATTAGCAGAGCAGATCACCTCCCAGACCCTGGAACCTATTTCTGTATCTCCTTTAACATGGAGTCATGGCGCATTCATCTTTGCCGTCCAAGAATATCTTAACAAACTGGCTGAAATCGAAAAAGGCTCTAAAAAGAATCAGTAAGAGTTTTAAACCCGATTCGCGGCCAAGAGTACTTTAAAATAGTCTTTGATGCTCTCTTCTGGTGGAAAGACGCTGCTGGTTACATACTGACTGAGGTCTGCTTGGACATCTTCCGGCAATCCCTTTGCCACCAGCCTGGTGACTTCTTGACAGCCTGGAGTTGGACGCGACTGGCATGGTTTAGCGATCTCGATTAATGCCCATCTCTTTTCCGCTGTACTCCATAGCGCGGGTTTTTGTTGCCAGAGCGCGTGAAAAAGTTTGGGGATCACTCGCTGGCAAGCGGGATTGATATCCTTCTGTACACATTTTTGCGCTAGGGAGGCGACCAAGAACTGCTCATCGCCACTAAAAAACCTGCGCATCTTTGGATAATCGTCGATATATTGAGAGACGACCCGTTGGCATTCCATCGTGTTGGTATCCAAACGCTGCCCCGCTAGAGAAGAAGGCTGACTGTGGATCTTCAGTTTTAAATTTAGCATACGCAGCTTCTGGAGAGCAGTTCGAAGATCCAAAATCGTGCAGGGCGATGTGTGTGAACAATGATTTGACTGCCACGTCGGTCAGGGCAGATCCTGAAACCGCCGCAGCTGCCGCAGCTAAGGATGTTTTTCGGGTGATTGAGGATCGTATCCCGGATCTTCTCGACCCGTGTTTTTTTCTTTAGCTCTTTTTCGGGGAGCTTTGGTGAAGAGATACCGTTACGGTATAGAAAGATTTCCTTGCAGTCGGCTTTGAACAGAACTAATTGGCATGTAAGTTTCCCGCTTTTTAGTTCCACTACTTTATTGGATCTGTGAATATCTTTCAATAAAAATAGACAATTTTTTTTATCTATTTTATTAAAAATTTTAATCTTCATGTAAACAATGTTTTTTTATAAAATAATATATCTGTTTGTGTTATAATACTGAGATTATGGGAAAGGCTTCAGCAATTCACCGATCTTCATCTGGCTCTGAATACTGGTTGTAGAGAGCTGTAAAACCTGCCTCGGCCAAAGAGCGAACGGCGGCTGCCGCCATCGCAGCGCTCAGCTATTTGCATCCTGTCTCTGCCATTTGCGGCTTCAGGATGTACGCCATTTGCAAGTACGATCGATCTCCTGGGAAGCCGCGTCCATTCCCGGTGCAACGATCGCCTGCAATGCCGCAGCAATTACAGGTTCAAGCGCAATCATCGCCTGCACAGACGAGAGTGATCTCCTATCCGAAACCGCCCCAATTTTTTGACCCCACTCTTCCTCCGGCATCTGCGATTCTGCGGAATCCAAATTATCTTTCGACAGTCGCAGCTCCTGCGGATGCGGCTCTTGCCGGTTTGCCGAACGGCGGCAATACTTGCTTTCTCGCCGCTCTGAGCCAGGCGTTCCTGGGGGCGGATGTTCGGATTCTGCAAGCAGCGCAAGCGGCTGAGAAGCATGCAACAGGCGATCCGAAGAGAGCGCTGAAGATCGTGTCCGATTACCTGGAGACCTATCGGGACTTGTTCCGGGAAAGCTGTCACTCGGGAAGAAACCGTAAAGGTACGACAGGCGCTCTATCTCCTCTCTAAAGGAACAGGAGGGCTTGCCGGAGTGGAAAGGAACACCCAGCAAGATGCCGATGAAGTAGCGGCAGTACTCATCGGGGCAATTCCGGGAGCATCTACCGCCTCAGGAAAGGGCCGCGCTTTTTCCTCAATTGCGGCTCCTGACTTTCATCCATCTCGATCCTCCTGCTTCCAATCCGCATGCCCGCCTCAATCCAAACGAAAAAAAAACATCATCCAGTGCGAAGGATCCGTTCGGACCCGCCGCAGGAAAATTGGGGCCGGATCGATCTTCCCCTCGATATAGAAATAGGAGCCCGGCGATCTACTTGGACGATGGAACGGAAGTGTTTCTCCCCAGCTCCTGCGGTCAAACGGGGGACCACGCTCGCATCGTCCCTTAAGGGCTTTTTCTTCGAAGACAAATCGCGGGATCCTACAAAGACCGGATCCTTCGCTGCTGGTAAGACAAGGGAATTTCCTCTCCCTTTTCCATGCGATCGAAACGGAGTTGTTTCGAGACGGAGCCCGAAAGTCTTTTGGTTACATTCAAGCGATTCGATGCCAATGGAAGAAAGATCGCGGGGCCCGTCTCCGGTGTTAGAGAAGAGCTAGAGCTTCCCTCGGATTATTTCCTGGACGGCCAAGGCGCAACGTATCGGTTAGATGGCGCCGTACTTCATACCGGCGGTACGCTTGCATCGGGGCGCCGGGTAACTCCGCAGGACTATCGATAGCCAGGGGATTCACCGGATTTCTATGCCGATGATTCGCAGATTCGGCCGATTGCTCAAAGGGAATTCCAAGATGGGATCGCTATCGGGAATGGCGAAACGCTCGGGATCAAAGACGCCTATCTGCTATTCTTTCGCAAAATCAGCTAAAGCGGTTTAATCTCCATTTTTTCTTCTGTCAGTCCTGCGACCATGTATCTCCAGTTTTGCAGCATACATTGATGCTTATGTGCGCTCCAATGGAAGCGAGCAATCCGAATTTCTGATTCAGTAATCCGAATATTACGCCGGTTGTTACGGTGATGAGACTTTGTAGTTTCGCATTGGCATGAGGATTTTTAAGATGGATTGCGCCAAATGACAGCGAGGAGAGGATAAGAGCGGCTGTTGGCGATCTTAAAATACTCGTAAAGCAATTCTGGATGATCCCTCTAAAGAAGCACTCTTCCACAATGGGAACGATGATTCCGATTATGTAAGGACTCGTGTCTCTCAACAACTTTACATACTCAGCATTTTCATCGATTGTTAGTAGATTGACCTTTTTGAGAATCTGAAGCGCCACCATCGTAGTCATGTAGCAAAGACTACCGCATAGAGAACCAATGAGAAAAGGCTCGGAAATCAAAGCGGCAGCGCCGATCATCCCCCATGTGGCTGCAAGGGATCTAGTTTTCGCTTGTTGGATCCGAATGTCCGAATCTTTCGCACGGTTCTGAGGGCAAAAGGCCGAGTTATATGGCTTTAAAATTAAATTTTTATTTGCCGCTTGAATTGTCATTTGATGCTTTTTATATTTTTCAGATTATATTAATTGATTCTCTGTTTTTAAGTCAGTTAATAGCTGTTCTTTATCGGGAATTCTCGTGGTAAGTACACGCTAAGGCTAAAAGACGCCTATCTGCTATTCTGTCGCAAAAATTTGATGAGAATTTATGATTGCGCTGAGAAATGATCGATTCCCTCTCCTTGGGATTCTAACTGGCGCTCTAATTTTTGGAATAGACCGGTTCTTTAAAGCCCATCGGTTAGAGGCGCTCGCGCAGGATCGGCTGGCAACGAATCTCTTCTATCGGACGCTCTATCCGCAACTACCCGAAACATGTAAGCCTTTGCTTTACAAAAAGAGGGCCTTTGCTTTGGAATATAGTCAATGTATTGCAATGCCAGATAAGAAAGCAAGAAGAACCGATCGTCATATCTCGAAAAGCGGCTCGGAAATAGTGAGTGATTTAAAAAATTACAGCGATAGCTTCGTCTATGCTCAATTGCTGAAAATCGCGTCCGCTGCCTGCATTACGCTTACGTCAATGGGGGCCTATCTCGCCTGGCGATTGTTCTTTCGCTAGGTTACCACCTGCAGTCATAGATAGGCGTGCAGAGGCTCTCGCCAAACAGGTTTGGAGGGGTGCGCTGTGTTTCAATGAAGCGGCAGTCTCTAGAAATACTGATCGCTAAAGCACCAATAATCACGAAGACCACGATGGCAGCCACGGCAACAGCTGCAGCTGTATCTTCTCTTCTAGCAGGCACGACACCCTCTTTGGGGTCCGGAATGGACGATCGCCCGGTGGGCGAATATCGGATTCGGTCTTCGGTCAGGGTGCAGAGAGGTCCCAGGAAAAGAGGATCAGGATGTAACTCGGGCCTGTGCGGATGACGCGGCCGGGTGCCGGAGCGCATGGGGCGCTAGTCGTCGCACCGCTATAGGTCGATGAAAAATTTGAAGATCTGCTTACATACGGGGTTCCAGTTTTTTTTACCATAGAGGCCAATTCCTTGGTTGTTTGGCAAAGAGTTTAATGGATTTTCTATTTTTTTCCCTATTCCAATCATTAATTGGAGAAGAGCCTGCCAGTCTCTCGTGTTAAAAATTTTACTAAACAGATGCACCCTTACGGGTTTGCCGCTGCGGCGCTCTCCTCGCTGATCTTCTCAGGCCGCGGAGCGTATGTCGCAATTTCACTCAGGGTGAGCGGCGTCGTGGATTCATCGGAAAAGGGGGATGCGAGCTTCCCCTTCGAAAAGAACGGCGAGGCGCTTTCTATTCTGGCGCGAAAGGAACTCCTTTGAAATCTGGGAGAATTCCTCGTAGGAAAGACTTCGGATGGCTGCTATCCGTTTATCGAGGAATTGGAAATCTCCGCGGTACTGGAAGGCAAGAAGATCGAGAAGCGCGCATTTTTCTTTGAGGTTGCAGATCCTGTTGTTCAGAGGAAACGGTGCTTTCTTTCAAAACCTCGAAGCGCTCTTTAGGGATCTCGTAGAAAAAGTTTCGAGGAAATTTTCGAGGAAGAGCTCATACCGGTAGAGGAGGTCTTCGGGCTGATGAGAGTTCGATTGGACGACAAAAAATTGGTAGAGGCGCTCTTCGATCTCTTGGCATTCGGCTGCTGCGACATAGCCCGTTTTTTGACGAGTGCGCAACTCTTGGAAAAAGGCTTCTTTTAGTGCAGTCGAAGGATTTCTTGGGCGGCTCTTTTGGTGAGGGTGAAGGTTCCTTGGTCGATGGCCAGGAGGGCGGAATTTCCTTGCGCTTCGGTCGACTGGACGATGGAATAGGGGCCTTCGGGGAGCCTAGCGACAAAGGTTTGGGGATGGTCTTTTTTGAGGAAGGGGTTTTTGCCAAGGACGTGGAGGATGTCGAGCCAGGAGGATTCGGCGTCTTTCAGGGTCATGTTGCCTGAGAAAAAGGCCTCGATGTAGGTTTTGTCGAAGAGGTGCTTTTGGAATTCGAGGAAGTCTTCGTACTGTATGGTTCTCAGGGCGGCGAGTTTTTCCTTTTTGGTCGCTTTATCTTGGTTGAGGAGCGAGTCGAGAAGGTCTTTGGCTTGGCGGAAGGCGAGTTCTTTTTGGGCGTTTGCGTAATCTTTTTCGAGCGACGGACGCGGATTTCAAATTGTTCGCGAGTGGGAGGCTCGGGGGATCGATTGGAGGATCTCTTGGAGAAGGACGCTCGCTTTTTCGCTGAAACCATCGAGTTTGAGGTGGATCCGGGAGCGCTCGGCGTGGATGGAGGCGGTGAGGTTGGCTTCTGTCGCAGCGGCGAGGATAGGATGGAGGAGATCGGTGAAATGGGTGCCGTAAAGGGCTGCGAGGACTTGGGAGCGGGCGCTTGGATTGAGTCAGGAGAGAGGAGATGGAGGCGGATGGATGCTTCGGGGTTTTTGAACTCTCCGCAGCGTCATAATAGGCGGTCCCGTTTTCGTTTTGAGCGATGAGGATGGGGTTGGCCTCAATCGGATCAGAGATGAGGTCAGATATATGGAACGAAGGGGTTGGGCTCGGGGAGGCGGATTTGAGAATGGGAGCGGCGGCAACCCAAGCAAGCATCCAATCGGATGGAATGGGGCGGATGGCATATTCTGCGCCGAGCCATTTTCGCGGCGGTCAGGGGCCGGCTCATAGGGGAGGAAGAGCATGGCGCAGCGATCAGGGGTTAGCCAGGTGGAGGCTTCCGCGATTTTTTTGATGAATACTAGGAGGCGAGGAGTTGGCTTTTGGATAGGTTTCGAGAGGCTCATCGGGCAGGGTCAGAGCGAGTTTCATCACATAAGAAAAGGGATCTTGGCGGCTTTGGTATTGGTAGTGGGCTTGGGCGAGGTTGTTTATTTCTTGGAAGATATAATTGGGAACGCCGGTGGATCGGAAAGGGCAATGGCCTGGAAGACCCGAAGGAAGGCTTGATCGGGCTGTTTCATCCCTTTCTCGGTCAGTTCGAGGGAGATTTCGAAAAACCGTGTGCTTTGCCGCCGATATCGTCGACGTCGATTGAGAGGGAGTCGATGAGCTGTTCCTCTTTGAGTTTTTCGTAGAGGCTGTATTTTTGACCCCGGTTGAGGGCGTAGGCGATGAGTTCGGCCGAATGGGTCGGGTCGTCGGAGAGGGACGGGGGAGCTCCAGAGAAGGAGAGGTTTTGCTTGTCTTGGACTGGTTTGATGTAGGGGATATGGCCTCGTTGCTCCGGAGAGGTGATGGGAAGGGCGGGGTCGATGAAACAGGAGGGGCAACTGGCACTTGGCGAAATGCGCGATGGGTATTTCTTTCAGGATGTCGAGTTTGAGGGAGAGTAGATGACGGCGTGCATTCGGTTTGCGCTGTAGTGGGCACCATGCCATTGGACAGGGCGCTTTGGGGGATGTGAGAGAGGGTTGCGGAATTGCCGCAATTGAACATCCGGTTGGGATGGACGGGATTGCCGGTTTCTTTGAGGATCATCGGGTGCGCCATCCGTCGTTTTCGACGTTTTTCGCAAATTCCTGGTCGACGGCGTGCATTTCTCGGGAGATATTGGCTGGTTTAAAAAGGGGGTCGATGAAGAAATGGGAGAACTGGTCGAGCAGGGGAAGGAAGCCATCGGATTGGAGGAGAACATGTAGACGGTGCGGTCGGAAGCGGTCATGGCGTTCGTCATGCCTCCCTGATCGGAGACGGAGGCCATGAATTCATTTTCATCGGGATATTTTTGCGTGCCCATAAAGAGCATGTGCTCGCAGAAATGGGCCATGCCGGGAAATTCGGGCGGATCGTTCCAAGAGCCGGCGCCGACGGCGACGGCGGCGGCGGAAATTCGGCGTCTGCGGTCGGAGATCAAGGAGGATCTCCAACCCGTTGTCGAGCCGCATTTTGCGGTCTTCCGGAGGCGAAATCGGGGTTGAGGAGTGGGAGCGAAGAGATGTCTGCAACTTCAGAGAATGCTCGGGTCTCGGTGCCGTCTCCCTGATTGGGAACGCAATGCCGGAGAGGCGAGGAAAAGAGCCAGAATAGATTTCATATAATTCCTTCCCTATTTTTTCATACATTCATTGACAATCTTCCATATTCGCTCTGCTGCTTTTCCCTCTTCTGCGTTCTTTTCTTCCGGTCCCGGAAGGTTTCCATATCGAATGGAGCTGCAAAGACAAAGAGACGGGAGTCTTTTTGGCGGTGCGGATTTCGCCGAGCTCTTGTTGGATCGTTTCGGGAGGGGGAAGTAAGGTCGTAGGTGGCGAGGGCAAAGGGGATGAAGTGGGTGGGGGTTTTGGCTTTTTTCGCCATGAGATAGAACATTTCGATGCTCGCGGGATCGAAAGGGGCGACTTCGATATGGCCTTCGCTGTTTCTCCGGTCTCTGCCGCCGCTCGGGGCGACGTAGATGATCTTGCCTCCTTCCTGGAGAAGGCGGCTCATCTGCTCCATCGTGTTTTTGTTGTGGAGCTGCTTTTTGCGCTTTGAGTTCGGGCGGGTGGTCGATGTAGCGCTTCGAGTAGATGCAGAGGAGGTCGCAGCCCATGCTGAAGGGGATGGCGAGGGGATCGGTGATGACCCGTCTCGCCGGCGACGTAGATGATTTTTGCGCCGATTTCGGGGTGCTTTTTTTCGAGCAGGATCGCGATTGCCTGCGGGTCGGTTTCGGTTTGGTGGTTGGCGAGGAGGATGGCGTTTTCTTCTCGCGGAGCTTTTTTTGCTCTCATCGAGATGCTCTTCTCCGTGGATGCGGGAATGGGGCAGTCGATGAGGGGGCGGATGAAATCGAGGCCGAACTGGTAGTAGTCGATCGGGTGGCGGATTTTTTGATGGTAGGGTTCGAAAGCGAAAGGACTCTGGAATTGGGGTTCGACGAGTTGAAAAAAAAGGAGGAGATGGGGGATCGCGTCATCGAAAAGGGGCCCTAGCGCTCTTCGGTAGAAATCGACGAACTGAAGGAGGATCGCCCGGTATTTGGCCGGGATTTTCTCGTCACTGACGGCGAGCCTCGCGAAGTAAAAATTCATGCGTCGATTCTTTGGCCATTGAGCGTCGAATAGAAGAGATAATCGTTTAAGTGGAGGCGTCATTCACCGCGAATTCGAGATGGGCGTTCGATTTTCCGGCGATTTTGACGAAATAATCTTTGTCTCCGCTATCGAGAT
>CAVZJL010000042.1:0-31270 GCA_963775365.1 uncultured Acidobacteriaceae bacterium
GTTCGACAAAGTAGTTTTGGATGTGAGCTTTCCCCGCGGCGGTGAAGACCTTCTTCCAGTCCACGACGCCTTTACCCAGGGGGACCTGTTTCGCTTTGCCGTCGGGGGTCATCACCCAGTCCTGGCAGTACGGAGATATAGCGGTTGGGATAACGCGTGAAGTAGTCCACCGGATCGAAGCCATCCTGCATGGTGGAAACCTGAAACTGCAGTTTCACCGTCTTCGGGTCCAGTCGCGCGATCTCCATGTCGTAAACCCGCTTGCCGTCGATGCTGGTTACCTCAAAGCCTTCGTTGTGCAGAACCGCAACCATGCCCGCCTCATGCGCCTTGGCCGCAAACTTGTTGAAGAGGTCGGTGACGCGGTTCACGTCCGCTATGGTGGGTGGAGCGTCCTTCGGCAGCGTGCCGAAGCCCAGGCTGGCCGTGGCCATCTGGGTCAGGCCAAGCTCCTTGGCCCACGCGATCCGCTCTTCCGCATGGTTGAACAACTCGTCCGTATCGAAGTGCGAGCTGATACAGGTGAGCCGTAATCGTTCAGCATCCTGCGCAGTTCCTGCGGCTTGTACTTCGCGAGGCTGGAGAACTCCTTATAGCCAAACGGCGAACAGAGCTCAATGGTCTGAAAGCCCGCTGCGGAAAGGCCCTTCATCGTCCCGGCAAAATCGGGATTGATCGAGGCGCGGACAGGATAGGTCTGGCAGCCGATTGGGAGGCCCAGCGGATCAGCCAGCAGGGACGGGGTTGTGGACAGAGCGACAGCAGCGGCCGCTCCCTGCTGAAGGAAATGACGCCGTGTCATCGATCTGGGCATACGGTTTTCTCCTGATATGTTTCCAAGAAGATTATGACAGGTTGCGATCGGCAAATGACACGATACTCTTCACCGGAGCAAAGGTCTGCTTACGCTGGTTTGCAAAGCACAGTCTAAGGCGGCGCAGGCGCAACGTGGAATCCATATGGGAAACGATACATTTCGAATCGCCCACACCCGTGGATAATCTAAGAGGGGAATCCGCGAGGGAGGTCGATTGCCGTTAGACATACCGACTATCGCCAACCGTGCCCCTTTCGAGCGCCTGATCGGTGTCAGGCTGATACTGACGATCGCAATTGTTTTGCCTGCACTCGCGCTTGCGGCCCAATCGGTTGTCATCCCAGTGCAGGCAATAAGCGAGGACGGCCAGCCCTTGGCCGGCGCCACCATTGAGGGTCATAGGACCACTCCGGATGCCAGCGTAGTCTGCAGCGCGGTCACCGACGCCCAAGGGCGCGCTACATTGGAAGGCTGCGGGGACCCTGCCCGGCTGCGGGTGAGCGCGAGTCTGCCGGGTTTTCTTGTTGCGGCCCAGGATGTTGCAATTGGCGAAACGCCGGTTATCAAGATCGCTCTGATCCCCGCCCCGGTGCAGCAGAGCGTAACGGTCCAGGGCAGCAACAGCCAGAACCCGCTTACCGAGGCTTCCAGCAGCGAGACGACTTTGCCTATTGGGAACGCCAAATCTTCTCCACTTCGACCGAGCACAGTGATTGACACACTGCCGCTCGTACCCGGCGTCATCCGGACGCCCGACGGCCGGGTGCAGGTCTCCGGGGTGGATGAGGTACATAGCAGCCTGCTCGTCAACGCAGTCAACGTGAATGACCCGGCAACGGGAGACTTCGGTCTCGGCGTTCCGGTCGACAGCGTGGACTTACTCAGGGTCATGCAGTCTCCCTACCTGGCGCAGTATGGGAGCTTTACAGCCGGAGTGGTGAGCGCGGATACGCGCCCGGCGGAGATAAATGGGAGTACAGCCTGAATGATCCGCTGCCTGACTTCCGCATCCGCAGCGGACATCTCGTAGGCCTTCGTGATGCGTCTCCTCGTCTGAACTTCAGCGGGCCTCTGATCCGGAATCATCTTTACCTGGCCGAAGGTTCTGAGTACCTCATCGATAAGGCTGAAGTTCGTACCCTGCCCTTTCCTGTGAATGAAAGCCGTTCCAACGCTTTCAATTCCTTTAGCCAATTCGACGCGCCTGCCGGCGCCAACAACAGTGTGACTGCCACCCTGCACTTCGCGCCGCACACAGCCCATTACGTCAATTTGAATTACTTTGACCCGGAGCCGGTGACACCGAATGCAGGCTACCAGGAGGATACCGGGACGATCAGCGATCGCTACGCGCTACGCGGCGGCCTGCTAACTTCCACGTTTGCCGGGACCCGTGACGACACCAGCGTCCAGGGACAAGCTTCAGGGGCGCAAGCGGGAGAAGCCATGGTTCTCTCGCCAATCGGAAACTCAGGCACTTACTTCGGCCAGCAAAGCCGGGAGGCCACTCGTTTCCAGTGGCTTGAAACATGGACCTCGGCTCCTTTGGACCTGCACGGCAAGCACACCGTTCAGCTGGGTACAGTGCTCGCGCATGCGGAGGATTCAGGGCAGGTGCTGGACCGCAACGTAAACCTTGTGGATACCGAGGGCAATCTGCTGCAGACCATCACTTACACCGGAAGCGGAGCGTTCAGCCTGGCCGATTTCGAACCTGCAGCCTATGCGCAGGATCATTGGATCGTCAACCGGAATTTTGCCACGGATACGGGCATTCGCATCGAAACGCAATCGCTCACATACACCACCCGGGTAGCTCCTCGCTGGGGGTTCGCATGGACCCCGACCGCCAGCAAGGCAATCGTCGTACGCGGGGGTTTGGGACTCTTCTACGACGCCGTGCCGCTGGATACCTACGCGTTCAACAAGTACCCGGAACAGATTGTCACCAATTATGACGGCATGGGAAACATTATCAGCGGACCGCAGCTCTACCTGAACATCATCAGCCAGTCTGCTGAATCGAAAAATCCCTTCCTCCATCAACAGGACCGGGACGGCAACTTCGCGCCATATACGTTTGCGTGGAACCTGGAAGCCGAGCATTCGATCAAGTGAATCTCTGGCGCTTCGTGTCCGCTATCTTCAGGCAGAGGCGCAAAATCAGCTGACGCTCTCTCCCCAGGGGTCGGCGGAGGGCGATGCGTTGGTGCTCTCCGGTTCGGGCGAGATGCAAAGGCGGCAGCTCGAATTCACGGCCCGCTTAGGCTCTCATAAGGAACGCGATTTCTTTGTTTCCTATGTGCACCAGTTTGCCCGCGGAGATATCACGGACGCTTCAACCTATCTGGGCGACTTCCCTTTTCCCGTGGTTCGTTCCCAGATCGTCGCGAGTACGGCGGGCGAGATGCCGAATCGCCTGCTCATCTGGGGAACCTCCAATCTGCCCTGGCGGATGCATATTTCGCCGCATATCGAATACCGTAACGGCTTCACCTGGCAGCCCGTCGATCAGCTGCAGAACTACGTGGCCCTGGCTTCGACAGCGCCGCAGCCTCGGTATCCGGAATACCTCTCTGCCGATGCGCGCATCGCGAAAGACATCAACATCAATTCGCAGCACGCCATTCGCCTCTCCTTGACGGTGCGAAATATTACCGACCACGACAACCCGTTGCAGGTGCATAACAACATCGCTGACCCACAATACGGAACTTTTTTCGGCAACTACGGGACACACGCGCTCGTAGATTTCGATTTCCTCTTTTAGCTTTCCTATCCGCGCAGACGAATCACTCAGAAGCCTGTGAAGAGTTGGTGTTTCGTGGATCGTCTTTCGCGCTGATATATTCAAGACCAAGCGGTCCAATCGCGGTCACCTGGGTAACGTATTCACTGGATTTCGCCCAGTGGAAATGGGACGTATTGCCGGGCAGAAAGAGGACACTACCGGGCGGATACGCCTGCAGCTTATCAGGGTTGAACTGATCGCCGAGGCCTATGTAGAACACGCCGGATATCACTGTGTAGACTCGATCCTCCGGATGCCGGTGTGGCATCAGCTTCACACCGTGGGGTACTCTGACCCTCATCGTGTACAGGCCGGGCTCAGAGGGCTGGCCAACGATGACCGCCAGGCGGGCCGAAGGCGGAAACGCGGCGAACGGCTTCCAGTCGATGTCTTCGGACAGGATGGCTCTGAAAACGTCCTGGCCGGGCTGATGAGTTCGAACGCCACTTTGTTGTGCTTCCATGACAATTGCTTCTTTCTTGTCTGCCATATGAGATCTCCTTTTTAGGGCCCTGGATTCCATACCCCCTTAGATGAAGCCGCAGGCGCCGAGAGGCATTGGATCAAGGTATCGATACCTTCGTACCGGTCGACGAGTGTGAGGGAGAGCTTCTGAAACCGCAGTAAACTCACCCAGGACTGAAGGCGTCAAGTATGCAGACGCAGCGTTGCGCGTGGATAAATGACCTGGAAGCAATACAGTGATTCCCTGCTGTAGGATTTGAAATGAAGGGGCAGATCGGGAGTCAGGTGTCCTCTCATCTCCCGCAGATTAGAGGAGCCTTCTTAATGACGAGCCTGTTTGACCCAATTACGTTCGGTGCGATTGACGCGCCCAATCGAATCATCATGGCCCCTCTCACCCGTGGGCGAGCGACCCGCAGCCATGTTCCGACGCCACTGATGGGCGAGTACTACAGTCAGCGTGCATCGGCTGGATTAATCATCTCGGAGGCGACCGGCATCAGCCAGCAAGGCTTGGGCTGGCCGGGTGCTCCGGGACTCTGGTCCGAGGAGCAGGTCACTGCGTGGAGGCCGATCGTGCGGGCGGTTCATGATGCGGGTGGCCGCATCGTTGCGCAGCTTTGGCACATGGGCCGGATCGTGCACCCCGATTATCTCGGTGGCGCCCAACCGGTATCGGCGTCGGCGACCACCGCTCCTGGGAATGCTTATACCTATGAAGGCCCCAAGCCTTACGTCGAATCACGAGCGCTGGAGCTACATGAAATCAAAAGCATCATCAGCGACTACAAACTGGCGGCGGAGCATGCGATGGCGGCCGGCTTCGATGGCGTCCAGTTACACGCCGCGAACGGCTATCTTCTCGATCAGTTTCTACGCGACGGAACCAACCGGCGCACCGATAGCTACGGCGGCTCTGTCGAAAACCGCATCCGGCTGTTGATCGAGGCGACCCAGACGCTCATCAGCGTAGCCGGCGCCGATCGGACGGGTGTGAGGCTTTCTCCCAACGATGATCCGCAGGGGTGTGGTGACAGCGAATCGGAGATCTTGTTCACAAAGGCGGCCGAAGCCTTGAACGGGCTCGGCATAGCGTTCCTGGAAATGCGCGCGTCGCGCCCCGAGAGCACCTTCCATCCCGCGACGCGGCAGCTTGTTCCCGCCATTCGCCGGGCGTTCAAGGGCCCGCTGATCCTGAATTCGGATTATCTACTCGACGATGCGTCGCAGGCCCTGCGCGGCCGGCGAAGCCGATGCCATTGCATTTGGCCGGCCTTTTCTGGCCAATCCCGATTTGCCGGCGCGGTTCGCAAAGCGCACCCCGCTCAACGCCGCGAATACAACGACGTTTTACACGCCGGGGCCCGTTGGGTACACAGACTATCCGGCGTATGCCGGGTGATGACTCGGTATGTCTCGAACTAAGAAGCGGGCTATTGTTGCTGGCCTAAGCACATCGGCCGCTGGCCGCATCATGGAACATTTCAGGCAGATGCAGTGGAGATGTTCCAATCGGACCCGCCCGCATCCGCAGTAACGCGGCTCTGCGACATGCCTCTCATCGCAAACAAATCTGTTGAGCTCATTGAAACAATTGCATGGATGGATCGGCTTTGGCATTGCCACTGAGGAAGCGGCCTCCCCCGAGCGCGATAGCGAAGACCAAATACGCGCCCAGAAGCAGCAACCAGAAGGCCGGCCAGCTTCGACCTTTTCCCCAATTGCGCCAGCCGGTCAAAAGAGGACCTACCAGCCAGCAAATGAGCGTCAAGGTCAGAGGCGCCAACAGTCCGATAATGATTTTGGTCTCTAACGTGAAGTCATCGAAGAGCAAAGGAAACCTCTCTGGCCGCTGAGCTAATCCAAAGACTACGCGCGCGCTACTTCGCTCATCATAAGCCGAACAGCACTTTTGCCGAAGCGAAACTGGCGGTCTTTTCAAAATATAGTCGGGTGCCTTTTCAACCAGGGGCACACCATTTGCATCACCGGTTGAAAAGCTTACCCCTGCGGGAATCCGAACATCAGCCATGACTGATTGGCTACCCAATGCGGGTATAACTCGGTCATCTCATCGAACAGCTCCTGGTCGGACGTGGCGGTTTTCTGTACGCGATCGAAGTCCTGCAGGTAACGCTTGGTGTCCTGGATCGCCGAGGGAGAGTCGGGCGCGCCAGGCTTCTTGTGACCGGCGACAACCATCGCCGGGTTCAATGCTGCCAAGCGGTCCAGCGCAGCGATCCAATTCTTTCGGCTCTCCGGAGTAGAGTCGCCGACGTACATGCGGCATTGGTTGTAAACAACATCGCCAGCGACAATCAGGCCAATCGATGGAACGTATAGAGACGTGGTATCCGCACTATCGGTGTGGCCCTGCTCGATGATGCGCAGTTCCTGACCCTCGAGAGTGAAGGTGTCGCGCTCATAGGGCTGAGGGGCAACCAACTTAGTGGGCACTTGCCCGGGAAAGCACCGGCGGGCTAACCGCTCCACTGGTGGAGTGAAAGACATCTGCATAGCATTCAGAGTTTTGGGCGTTGCTATCGCCCGAGCGCCGGGAAAACGGTCGAGCAGAATGCCCAGACCGTAGAAGTGATCGAAATGCGCGTGGGTTATATAGATGGTCTCCAAGTTGCGATTGTGCAGCGCGACCCAATCCGCGAGAGCCTCGGCCTCGGCCACCGTCATCATTGCGTCTACCAGCACCGCGTCGTACTCGCCGAAGATTAACGTGGATGTGATGGGGTCAAAGCCGAGCGCTTCGCCAAAGGGCTTTGGACGCTCGCCGACCATCGCCTTTCCGGGGGCGGTAAAAACGTTCACACCGAGGGTGTTCGACGCGACAGGCGCAGTCACGCGCGTGGTCTCTTTCGATCCGTTCTTGCCGTCCATAGGCAACTCCTTTGACGGTCAGCGTGGGTGACCGTTCCACGCAAGATTGGCAGAAGTGCGACGACGAATCTATTGGACGAACGTATCGATCCATACCAAAGTATTGGTTGAACGCCGCGGTCATGAACCGGGCATCATCCTATCGCAACGGGCGCGGACCAAGCCGCTTATCAAGACGGCCTTAAAACGATAATTACTTCGAATTACGCGTAGCTCTGTGTGTTGACGTGCGTCGCGCCCAGCAGGACGCGTTTGCTGCAGGGTTATTTTCTTCCTCGAAACTCCACCTACAGTACTCAGGCCGCGAAGGACAATCGAGTACATATATTTGTCAATGACGGATAAGACTCTTCCGAGGCTGGCCTACTAGACTTGTGCGCCATAAGTTGGAGGCCGCGCGTGACGCGGAACAAAAAGTCGACGAGTCACAGCGGATAAAAACGTCCTGCGCCAACTCCTTGAAAATTCTATCGACGGATTGGGCTTGACAACAATGATCGCGATCAACTACGGTGCCGTCCGATATTAAGGTCCCCGAAAGTTCTAACCCGAAAGACGCGTGGGTTTGTATGTGGATCGACGAAGAGCAGCAGATAGAGAACGATTCCGCAAGTGGAGAAAATGATGCGAACAAACGCACAAACTCATACGTCCCCATGCCCGCTTTGGCCAGTGAGGCACATCGCCGTGCTCGCCTCGCTGCTAGTGGTCATGCTTGTCATCACCACCAGCACAGGGAACGCTCAGTCACCATCGGGCACCATTCTCGGCACAGTCACTGACTCGACAGGAGCAGTGTTAGCCAACACCACCGTTCAGTTGATCAATTCAGCGACCGGCACCAAGGTCACAGCGGTGAGCAACGACTCCGGCTATTACCAGTTTGCCGATGTAAGCCCGGGAAACTACAAGATCGTTGTGCAGAAGGAGGGGTTCAAGCAATTGTCCCGGCCGGACATTGTGTTGGAGACAGAAGCGAGAATCCAGGTTGATCTTGCGCTGACCGTTGGCTCGTTGACAGAAACTGTCGTAGTGGCCGCGAGCTCTCCTCTGATCGAGGCCGACAACGTAGCGCTGGGCACCGTGATCGATCAGCGCGAGACCAACGAGCTGCCGCTGAACGGCCGCAACGCGATGAACCTCACGGCGCTGGTCCCGTCCGTGATTCCGCTGGGCCAGACCTCGGGCACCCCGACCGGTCAGAACCCGTTTGGCTGGGGCAACTATCAAATGGGCGGCGGCATGGCCGGATGGAGCACGGCCTTTATCGACGGTGCTCCGAACAACGGCATTTATTTTAATAACCTGGAGATCATTCCCTCGCAGGATTCCATTGCCGAGTTCAAAGTCGAAACCAGCAACATGGGTGCGGATAACGGCAGAACGGGCGGTGGCGTGATCAACTTCGTCACCAAATCCGGCACCAGTACTTACCACGGCAGCGGCTGGGAGTTCATCCGCAACAAGATCTTCAACTCCAACACCTATTTCGGCAACCAGGGCGGTCCCGGCGGAACTCCGTTGCCTGTGCCTGCGTTCACGCAGAACCAGTACGGCGCCAACTTTGGCGGCCCGGTGGTCATTCCTCACGTATATAACGGCCGGAGCAAGACCTTCTTCTTCGTCAACTGGGAAGGATTCGGACTGCGCCAAGGCGCCACCTACACCACGACGGTTCCCGACGTGGCCGCATTTACCAACCTGGACCTCTCCGAATGGGGCCAGAAGATCTACGATCCCACCACCACTTGCGCCGCTGTGGGCGGCTGTCCGGCAGGGTCGCCCATCCCCGGTAAGGGCGGTGCAACGTATACGCAGACATTGAATCAGGGTGATCGCCTGCCTGTGGGTTGGGATACCGGCGGCCCGACCACGCAGTTCCAGACGACACTCCCGGGTAAGTCGACCTACGTGAACCCCACCGCGCTGGCGTACATGAAGAAGATGTGGGCGGCCACATCACCCCAGCCCTTTGGCGTGGGCAATTACACTTCAAACGCCACCAGCGGCGGCAACAACTATCAATTCGCCACGCGTATCGACCACGACCTCACCGAGCACCAGCACTTGATCGCGCGATATTACTGGTGGGACAACATCAACCTCGCGGCCGATCCTCTGAAAAATGGCGTGTGCGGCCAGGGCGAGTGCACCGAACATTACCGCATGCACAACTTCCTCCTGGGCGACACCTACGCCATTTCGCCGAAGATGCTTCTCGACGTTCGCTTCAGCTACGGGCGGTACGGCTATCAGCGTGTCCCGCTGGATTCATGGAGCTCCAGCGACCTGAGTTCGATCGGCTGGCCATCGAGTTATTCGTCGCTGGTCGAGTTCCCCGGGCCGCCGGTGTTCGTCATTCCCACCTGGGATACGGCCAGTCTTTTTAGCGGCCAGGGCGCGGATAGCACCATTGTCGATTACCAGGACACGTATCACATAGCCGGCAGTCTGACCCGGTTCATCGGCAACCACACCGTGAAGGTCGGCGCTGAGTTTACGATGAACAAGTTCAACTACGCGCAGACCAACACGTCTTCCGGCTTGTGGACCTTCTCCGGTTCGCAAACCTCCAACAGCTCCATTACGGCAAACCAGGTTTCGAACGCCGGCCTGGATATCGCCTCTTACTTCATGGGTTATCCCACCAGCGGCGGCTCCCTGTATTCCGATTTGATTGCTTCCGAGGAGAACTATCCGGGCGTGTTCGTCACCGACGACTGGCGCATGACGTCCAATCTCACCTTCCACCTTGGCCTTCGCTGGGAAAGCGTCCTACCGTTCACTGAGCGCCACGACCGGCTCAGCCTCTTCGATCGGACGGCGAACAACGACGCGTTGACCGCCGCCGGCATCCCCAACGTTAAAGGCAATGTGGAACTTGTGGGCACTCCCGAGCACCCAAGCCGTTACGGCGTGAACCCTGACTACAAGCAGTTCTCGCCTCACGTGGGCGTTTCCTATCGCTTGACTCCCAACACCGTGATCAACTCCGGCTTCGGGTTGTTCTGGCTGCCTAACTACCTCACGACGAGCGGCAACCCGGGTTGGGACGGATCCATCAGCATCAGCACGCCCTATGTCTACTCGACTAACGGGTGGACGCCGACCAATAGCATCAGCACGCCCTACCCGCTGGCTACCGCCGGGGACGCGACATCGGCGTACATCATCAAGCCGGCCGGGCACAACCAATCGCTCTACCAGCAGGACACGCTTGGTAACGGCGTCACTGCACTCCTAACAAATGCTCCCTTTAGCTATACCACCCAGTGGAATTTTGGTTTGCAACAGCAGTTGGGTGGGAGCACCGCGTTTGACATCTCCTATGCCGGCGCCACGGGCATTCACCTTCCCATCTCTGACGGCGGCCTCTCCATCGACGCACTGCCTGACGCTTATCTGGCCAGCAATGGCATCAACGGCGTCGCCGGCGTAAATGCCCTCACCGACCAGGTGCCCAACCCCTTTTACAGCGCCATCCCGGGGGCGAACTCTCTGCACACACCAACCATCTCGCGCGCACAGTCGATGGTTCCGTACCCGGAGTTTGCCGGTGTCAGCGCCACGTTGCCTGTGGGTCAGTCCGACTACAACGCACTGGAGATCAAGCTGCAGAGGCGGTTCGCCGCGGGCGCCTCCATCAACGTGGCCTACACATGGGCCAAACTGCAGAGCGATACCGACACCATCTCTACCTGGCTGCAAACGGGAACCGGCCTCGGCGACGTCAACAACTTGAAGGGTGAAAAGTCGTTGTCCTCCAACGACACTCCGCAGCGTTTTGTTGTCGCCTATGTGTATGACATTCCCGTCGGCCGCGGCAGGACCTTTCTACCCGACCTCTCCCGGTGGCAAGACGAGGTCATCGGCGGATGGGGCCTGCAAGGTATCACCACTCTCATGAAAGGCTTTCCGCTGGGTATCACCCAAAGGATCAACGCGATCGGCACGGTCAACAACAACGCCTCGCGTCCTGATGTGGTTCCCGGCTGTAACAAGAAGATGAGCGGAGGCGCAGTCTCGAAGTTGAACGAATGGTTCAATACGAGCTGCTTCACGGAATCGCGTCCTTACGTCTGGGGCGATGAGCCTAGAAACGATCCAACGCTGGAAGCTCCAGGTGTCGCCAACTGGGATCTGTCGATCGTGAAGAAGTTCGCGGTCTCCTCGGACGGAAGGGTAAACTTACAGTTCCGCAGTGAGTTCTACAACCTGTTCAACCGCGTCCAGTTCGGATACCCAAACACGCAGTTCGATGCAACCTCATGGGCGGCGAAGGTTACCTCGCAGTACAACCTGCCGCGGGTCATGCAGTTCGCGTTGCGCATCAGCTTTTAGTTTGAGCTGTGTCGCGAATTGCTATTCTTTGCTTCGGATGTGGCGTTTTCGACCATGTATGGGCCCCCGCAATCGTTTCAGGCCGGTTGGCAGGGGGCCGATCCCAGTCATGCAATCCGCAGGGTTGATAAGGATTTGCTGCGCCCAGCACTTCTCTTCCCTTGCCCGCACGGGCGCCATGAAACAGTCTCAGGCCGGTTGCCAGGGGGCCGATCCCAGTCATGCAATCCGCAGGGTTGATAGGGGACCGATTATCCCACTCAAGCCGCAGTACGGCTTGAATGGGGCACCCGGCGTTCGTTTAAGGATTTGCCGCGCCCAGCACTTCTCTTCCTTTGCCCGCACGGTGCCATGAAACCGTTTCAGGCCGGTTGCCGGGGCCGATCGCATGCAATCCGCAGGGTTGAAGAGGGACCGATTATCCCACTCAAGCCGAAGTACGGCTTAAATGGGGCACCCAGCATTCGTTTAAGGATTTGCCATGAGGCGATCGGGGCTTGCCTTGTCGATCTGGCATCATAGTGAGAGACCCAATGTTTCGTTCCCTTTTCATTTCGGTGCTTTTGCTCGGCACTCCTGTTACCACTCCTACTTTTCGATGTCGAGCAGGCCAGAAGGAATTGACTTTACGCTGGAGAATTCGCCCACGGCCAAAGAGTATCTTATCGAGACGATGCCGGGCAGCGTTGCCCTCTTCAACTACAACGATAATGGTCTTCTGGATATCTTTCTTGTGAATGGGGGCAAGCTGGAGAACAGGTGTTCCCGCGGTAGAGTCGTTCGACCGCGACAACCCAAAATATCGGAATCGGCTTTACCACCAGAACAAGGATGAGAGTTTTGCCGATGTGACCCGCGGCCGCAGGGCTCGCCAAGGCCGGCAACGATAACTACGGCATGGGCGTAGCCGTTGGGGATTATGACAACGACGGATATCCCGACTTATATGTTACGAGCTACGGAAAGAATATTCTCTATCACAACAATGGCAATGGCACTTTCACCGATGTGACCAAAAAGGCAGGAGTGGAGGCGGGCGGTGGTCGGCATCTGCCGGATTTGTGGACTACGATAACGACGGCTATCTCGACCTGTTCGTCACCCGCTACATGGAGTGGGATGAAGCCCACAACAAAGATTGCGGGGGGGCCTACCACACCTATTGCCCGCCTGTGGAGTATCCGGCAACGACCAACATTCTCTATCACAACAACCGTGACGGAACGTTTACGGATGTGAGCAAGGCCTCGGGAATCGCGGCCAAGAAAGCGCGGTCGCTGGGGGTCTCGTTCAACGATTATGACCGTGACGGATACTCTGACATCATGGTGGCTAATGACGCCATGCAACAGTTTCTGTTTCACAACAACCGCGATGGAACCTTCACCGAGGTTGGCCTGGATGCGGGTGCGGGCCTCACTGACGATGGAAGTCCCGTCTCTGGAATGGGCGTGGATTTCCGCGACTACGATAACGATGGACTCCCGGATGTTGTCATCACGGACCTTGCCAAGCAGGTCTACGCACTGTTTCATAACGAGGGCAAGGGAATGTTCAGCTATCGAAGCATGGAGACCGGCCTGGGAGTACTGACCGCGGGCAGTTCGGGTTGGGGTATGCGGTTGGAGGACTTCGATAACGATGGTTGGAAGGACCTGTTTGTGGCTCAGAGCCATGTTATGGACAATGTTGAGACCGTCACTCCGTCGCTTCATTATTTGCAGCCACCGATGCTGGCTTTCAATCGTGAGGGGCGGTTTGAAAACGGAAATCCGGGAACAACCACTCCAGTGGCAGGCAGAGGCGCGGCGTTCGGCGACATTGATAATGATGGGTGGATCGATGTGGTGGAGAGCATTCTGGGCGGCCATCCTTTACTTTTTCGAAACCGAGGCGGAAGCGCGCACTGGCTGACGCTCTCGCTGCGCGGAACGCGGAGCAATCGCGACGGCTATGGTGCGGTGGTGCATGCCAACGGGCAGACGCAATATGCGACCGCCGCGGGAAGTTATCTAAGTTCGAGCGACAAGCGCGTTCACTTTGGACTGGGCAGCGCGAAAGCAGCGGATGTGGAAGTATCCTGGCCCTCCGGTATCCATCAAGTGCTAAAGGGTGTTCAGGCCGATCAGATTTTGGAAGTTCGCAAACCGGAGAAGCCATGATCCATGCGGTTGTGTTGTACCTGGCGATTCAGGCTGCGGGGCAAAGCGCACCGCAGCATGAAGAAGCCGGCGTGGCCGCGTTGAAAGCGGGCAATAAAGACGCGGCCATCGAGGAGTTCAAGAAAGCAACGGAGCTCGACCCCAAAGACTCTCAGGGTTTTTTCGACCTCGGAGTCGCGTATATGCAGGCCCGAGATTACGGATCGGCAATCGCGCCGCTGAAGCAAGCACTTGCATTGAATCCGAATTTGACTGCCGCTCACGGGCCTTTGGGGTATGCGCTTCTGGCGCAAGGTTACGCGGCAGATGCGGTCAAGCAATTGGAGGGGACGAACGATAAGGGAGGTCTTGGAATTGCTCAGCTCGAGAGTGGAGACCTGCAAAATGCGGTTCAGAATTTACAGTCTGCGGTCGCGGCACAACCGAATAATCCGGACCTGGTGTACTACCTGGCACGCGCTTCCGGGCTTCTCTCCAAGCAACTGTACGATCTGCTGCCGTCTTCTTACCCAGGCACAGCGCGGGCGAATGAAGCGGCGGCGGACAACTACGCCGCGCTCCGCCAGACGCAGCAAGCTGTAGAACACTACCAGGCTGCTTTGCGCGACAGGCCTGACCTTCGCGGAGTCAACCTGGCTCTGGGCCAGGTGTATACGAGCGCCAACATGTGGAAGCAGGCGGAAGACGCGTTTCGCGCTGAAACGAAATTGCAGCCGGGCAATGCGGAAGCAGCATACCGGCTCGGGACTGCGCTTCTTCAGGATGGGAACGCACACGAGGCCCGCATCGAATTGGAACGCGCGGATCGTCTGCAGCCGGATATGCCGGAGACACTTTACTCATTGGGCAAAGCCGAATCGCAGGCGGGAAACTATGCCGCAGCTGAAAAGGCCTGGAAGCGCGTGATTGAGCTGGAGAAGACCGGGAGCCTTGCTTCGCAAGCACATTTCGGTCTATCCGGGATATACCGGAAGCAAGGGAAGACGGAAGACGCCGCGCGTGAGTTGAAGCAATTTCAAGACTCCGGTCAGCCCGAGTAGCAGCCATAATCTCGCCGGGCTCGTTCACTGTTTGACTACTTTAGGCTCATGGGCACGACAACCATGTTTGACCCGCTGATGGCAAACGGAGCTCCTGTACTAAGAGCATTGGGGACCTGGCCCGTTAAATTCGTCGTGGAGTAGAACACAAACAGCTGTTGACCATTAAAGGCGTAAAGGTTGTTTAGATCCCAAGCCACTTGTGTGATGGGAGTCGAAAGCAGACTTGTCGATAAGACAGCAGGACCTTCCGGGATATTCTGCGTATTGCCTTCCAAAAGCGTTTCTACGTATACCTGCAACCCGCCGGTACCTCCAACGGCCAAGGGTATGGTGAAGGTGCCGTTTAATGAAAAGGCCATGGAAGCAGGGGTGCCTGGCAGTGTAGGCATGTTCTCGTAGGTCTGGGGGGGAACTATCCCATAAACCTCGACCGGAGCGGGTAATTGAGAGATAAGATTGCCAGCATTGTCCAGGTTGAAGATGGCAAGCTGTGCAGGCTGTGCCGTGCCGCACGGCCCGTTTTCCTGGTACATGGCGAGTGCCACTAGCCCATCCTGGGCACCTGCTGCTGCGATTGGCCCCTTAGTGGCATAAGTCAAACCTTGCTGTGGTGTCGGAGAAGATGTTATGACGTTGCTACCGAAATTTAACGTACCGTTACTCTCCAGATTGTATCCGACTAACGTATCCTCGCAGGCACCGGTCAGCGGGCTTTCCAGTCCATAGGCATAAGAAGTATCAGTGGTCCATCCCGAGAATACAGGTGGGGTGAGGGTTACGGGCTTGTCGAGTTCCGTGCTCCCGAGAAATGTCAGAAGACCTGTATTCGAGACATTGAAGGTTTGGTTGGCATAGCACGAAGGCGCTGTCGTGCTTCCTAGTCCCACGTAAACGAGTTGTCCTGAAGTCACTGCATTGATCGGTGCGCCGCACAGGTTGCCGCTATAAGCTTGCGTGCTGATGGTCGACACTTGCGGCCCGATGGCCCCGTTCGATTCGATCAAATAGGTGTAAAGGTTGGTCGCGTCGTAGCTGACGAGATACTGTGGCGAAGCAGGTAGGTTGTAGGGTGGGACGCCTGCACTGCCAATCAAGGCGCCGGTCACCTGGAAGGGAGAGCCCGGGATAAGACTTAACGGCGCCCCCTGGCCAGGAACGGCATACGCATTTATGCCTGCCGGCGTAGTTATGTAGACATAACCCGATGGTAGAGGGGGAGGAGGAATTACTGTCAAGGAAAAGGAGACCGTTTGCGCAGGCACGTCTCCTCCAGTGCCAGTCAATACGATAGGGTAAGTGGCGGTCACCGTGGAACTCGACGCAGCAAAAGTTACAGTCTGCGAAAGGTTCTGCGCTGTGAATACGATGGGGCCTGAGGTGATGGATACGCCAGTGGGAAGGAACACGGGGGCAACCGATACAGAGGCATCAAATCCTCCAACATAGGTAGCTGTCACAGTAGCAGTGACCGTGCCACCCTGCGGTAGTTGAGGCGGCCCGGTAATGCTCAGAGAGTAGCTGGGTGCCGGCGGCGGCGGTGCGGCGGCAGCTGCGATGGTCAATGAAACCGTCACGCTTTGCGTCTGCTGCGTAGAATCGGTTGCGGTGAAAGTCAGGGTATAGGTTCCCGGCGCGGCAGAGGAAGACGCGGTGATGGAGGCAGATGCAGTGCCGTTAGGAGCACCGGAGATGGAGATGGGTGAGACGGTGACGCCCGCGGGCACTCCCGTTGCAACCACTTGAACCGTACCGGCGAAGCCTGCGCTGCCTGTGATCGCGAGAGAGACAGTTACCGGCGATCCTCCAACCGAAAGGCTGACCTTGGGAACACCGGCACTCAGCGCGAAGGTGGGAGCAGGCGGAGTAGTGCTGGCGCTGACCTTGCTGCTGGTTGAACCGGAACCGCCACATCCGAGAGTGAACAAAGTGCAGAAAAGAGCAACGGACACAACGAAATTACACGTGGAACCATGGCGACGCATTGTTAGGCCACTCCGAGACCGGGGCTTGCTAAGGGGGGAAATGTCAGTATATCGCAGTGCAGTTAGGCTAACTCCAGGATCCACGGCATGCCAGGCGAAGACCATCGATGCCAGTTATTTTTAAAATTTGATATTTTTGGGTCGTTTTTCGCATTCTTTGCTTAGGGGCGGCGGCCGAAGGGGTTCCTTTTCAGGGGGTTCCTTTTTATTGAGAAAGGCACCCTGGTGTCTGGAACGAAAGTGGACACGGGGGCGTAAGGAGGCAGGCCGTCCGCGAGGGGAACGCGATGGGCGAAGGTGGGCTGAGTGGGGATGGGTTCGGGAGGCACCACTGTTGCCAAGCCGGGAGCGAGGATTCCAGGCAAATCTTCTTGCTGGTCTTCTTCTTCCTGGGCGGTGGTGAGGCTTGGCTGCGGGTCAGTCGTGGCGGCTTGTTTTTCGGCCTTTTGCTTGCGAAGCCAAGCGGATTCGTAGATTTCCGCGGTGGGGGTGGGGGCGGATGTCTTTTCCGCCGCGGCGGCGCGACGGTCGGGGATGAAGTTTTGCATGGCCACGATGATGGACAGGGATTTGACCTGGCCGGTAATGCTGCCTCGAGTCATTTCGGGGCCGAGGTGGGCGAGTTGCCAGAGGCGGGCCAGTACTTGTTCGCGGTCGGGGTTGAAGCGGGGCGGTCGGTCGCCATCTTGCTGGACGAGCGGTTGTTGCTGGGCGGCACGGTGCTTGAGCATGTAGGCGCGGACACGGGGTTTGGCTTTGGTGTAGGCGGCAGAGTCGGGGTTGAGGCCGACCGATTCGGCGGCTTGACGGTCGGTCATGGCGCCAGAGAGGACCAGGTGGGCAAAGGCTATTTCCTGATCGGTGATGGGGTCGTTGACTTCACTGTTGGGCATTGGTGGCTCCTTGAGTTTGAGAGAAGTTATGGTGTTTCCAACTGCGCCTGGAGGCGTTGGGCGCCATAACAAATCCTGCTGCGCGAGATGTTTGGACTGGCGAATTTATGACAGGGATCGGGTGTGTCGCCACCGGACGGCGGTAAAGCTGTCCTTCGCTCGTGCTTGGGCCGATACTAGCGACAACTGCCGACCAGCGAGAGGTACGCGAGAGCCGCAAGCTGTGCCGATATCAACTGTTAACAGGTTACGGCGCGTTGCAGAATCGGTTCCAGACGCAAAAACAGTTTTCTTCAGTCCACGGTTATCGTTTCGGAGGTTACCTTTGGTTGACTTTCCCAACTGTCACGGTTACGTTCCGTTTGTCACTGGGTGATCTAAGGTTAGTTCGACGATCATCTCCGGAGCGTCTTCAGCAGGTGCATGGACCGTGACGTCAAGGCCTGCATCCGTTTGGCTGACGGTTGCACGTCCGTGTGTCAGGACCTGCGATCGAACGACCTTGTTCGCGAGAGGGGGCAGATGGAGCGTTCCCGTTTTAACCGGAAAGAGGTGAAGGTATACCGTATTTAGACGATAGGTTGAGCCTCCCCAAGTGCCGGAAACGAGGGGGCCTCCGCGAGTGTCGTAGATGGACTTGCCGTATTGCTGGAGCCAGTTCCCTATTTGCGATAAACGTTGAGCCTGATCAGCGGGTATCTGTCCTAACGGATTGGGCCCAACGTCCATAAGAAGGTTTCCATCGCCAGTCACACAGCTTAGAAGCGCGGTCATACATTCCTGGTAGGAGCGCACCGTTCCGTCAGGACGATAAGACCAGCCTCCTCCCTCTTTTGTCTTTACGATCGACATGCAGGATTCCCAGGCCCTTGAGGTTTGGAAGGCACCAATGCGCTGTTCAGGAGTATCGAAGTCTCCCACATAGGGCTCGGGCTGTTTATCGTAGTCCGCAAGTACGGTGAGCCGGTTGTTGATCAGAATGTCCGGTTGCAGCGATTTGATGAGAGAGAAAGTCGAGCCGACGTTCCAGAAATTGACGAGATCCCCTTTGCCATAGCTGTCAAACCAAAGAATGTCGACCTTTCCGTAGTTGGTAAGGAGTTCACGGATTTGTCCGTTCATATAGGCGACATATTTCTTGTTGTCACCTATGCCGTAGTCGGGGTGATGCCAATCTCTTGGGGAATAATAGATGCCGAAGCGCATATCCGCGCGATGACAGGCTTCAGAGATTTCCTTGATGACATCCCTTTTGAAGGGCGTGTTCATGATGTTGTAGTTGGTGAACTTTGTATTCCACATGCAGAAGCCACCGTGATGCTTGGCGGTGATCACGATATACCTGGCTCCGCCGCTGCGCGCGATCTGCAGCCATTGGTCCGCGTCAAAATCGACTGGATTGAACTTTTGGTAGAGATGGTCGTAGACGGGGTCTTCGACATAACCGGCCGGATCGCCGGTGATATCCAGGGGCTTGGATCCTTTGCGCGACCAACTGATTTCCGTGCCGGCCAGGCTGGAGGGATCCCAGTGAACGAACATGCCTAACTTGGCGGCGCGCCACCACTCGAGGCGATGGGCGTTCACGCCGCGTGCGGCGCCGACAGGCATAGGTGTTGATAAGGCGCCACTGGGAGAGGATGCGTGCGCACGCTTGATCAGTTGCGGCACAGCCGAGGCCAAACCCAGCATACCCAGCGTGGCCAATGCGTCGCGTCGTGTCTTCATCATGATTTTTTTTGTACCCGTTAGTAAAGTTGTAAGTTGGCGGCAGCTACACTTCGACTGATCAGCGCGGATCAGGAGGAAGGTCGCTTAACCCTGGATAGGCGGGGTCAGCCAATCGCGGGCTGGGGCGGAGCGACTCGGCTTCGAGATAAATATGGCGAATGTTGGGATATCGGCCGCGGACCGCGGCTTCGATGCGATCGACTGCCTCTTCAATCCCATTTCTGGAGAGCGAGTTGGCAAAGCGAATATTCATTGTGAGCAGAATGCTGCTGGAACCGAAATACATGGTCATGGGATAGCCCGCAAGCTCTACCCCGGGCTCGGCCTGGGTGATCCGGCGGATCTCTCGCAAGGTGTGGAAGTCGGCACCTTCTCCAACCAGCAGTTCCTTGCTTTCGACCATCAGAAATAGGGCCACCGCCATCAGGATTGCGCCGATCGCGAGGGCGGAGATTCCGTCGGCGCGATGCCAGCCGAGGGTCTGTTCAAGAATGGCGCCGAGGAAGGCAATGAATAAACCCGCGAGCGCGGCGACGTCTTCCACGATGACGGTAAAGGTGCTGGGGTTTTTACTGGCGCGAATGGCTTGCCATGAGGCGGGGACGCCTTCTCCGGCGCGGAACTCCTCCAGCCCAACGTAGAGAGAATAGGCTTCGAACAAACCGGCGACGCCGAGCGTGAGATAGTTCCAGGCGTAGTGGTCGAGGGGCTGGGGGTTGCGCACGCGGAGGTAGCCTTCCGCGATGGAAGCACCACCGCCGACAAAGAAAACGAAGAGCGCGACGAGAAGGGTCCAGAAGTAGAGTTCCTTGCCATAGCCGAAGGGATGGGTTTCGTCCGCCGGCTTGCGGCTGCGGTTCAGGCCCAGCACCAATAGCGATCCGTTGCCCGCGTCGACCAGGGAATGGATCGCTTCCGAAAGCATCCCGGAGGAGTGAGTAAAAGCCCACGCGGTTAGTTTCGCAGTTGCAATCGCGAGATCGGAGACGATTGCGGTGAGGACTGCCTTACGGGATGACTTCATTCCTTGAGACACCTCCTGGATCATCCAGCATCGTTAGATCGGATGCTAACCCAGGATGGAATGCAGTGGCTAATTGGCTTTGCGGAGAGAGCTTGCACCGGTTGCCAGGCCGCGCACTTCGCTCTGCGGAAGTGGCTGTTTTCGACCGCGAGAGACATCTCGTGGATGAGAACTGACATGCGGTCGCCTGCAGTTGACTTTGGTATCCCGTGCCGCCCATTATATGGATACGCCATATGTGGGGGCAAGCCATGACGCCAGAAGTGGAGTGGAAGAAGGTCAGCGCGGAGCTTTTGATTCTCTCTCTGGTCGAGGCCCGGCCCCGACACGGTTACGAGATTTCCAAACTCATCGAGCAACGCTCCGGCGGGGCTGTACGTTTTTATGTCGCATCCCTTTATCCATTGCTTTATCGCCTGGAGAAACGCGGGTGGATTCAAGGGCGATGGGTGGAAAAGAGCGGCCAGCGCCGCCGGCGTTATTACCGCCTGACATCCGAGGGGCAAAAGGTTCTGGCCTCGCAGCGGCGTGGATGGCAGGCCTTCGTGGAGGCAGTCAACCGGATTACGGAGGCAGAACATGCCTGAGTGGAGAGAGGAAATTGCCCGGCGGCTGTCGTCTCTCAGGCTGGACTCAACGCGCGAGAGCGACATCATCGAGGAATTGTCACAGCACCTGGAGGACCGTTACCTCGAGTTAGTCTCGGGCGGCGCGACGGACGCTGACGCGCGCCGCGATGTACTGATGGAGCTGAATTACGACGATCTGCTGGGGCAAGGGCGACTGGGGGTGGTGCGCGAGACGCGACAAGGGCTAGCAGCGCCGGGAAAAAGTGGTAACCTCGTCGCGAACCTCTGGCAAGACGTGCGCTATGCAGTTCGGCAATTCAGGCGTAATCCCGGCTTCGCCGCCGTGGCGATCATCACTCTTGCGCTTGGCATTGGCGCCAGCACGGCGATTTTCAGTGTCGTCTACAACGTGCTGCTGGAGCCGTTTCCTTATAAGGATGCCCGACACATTGTGTTTCCGCGCGTACATGGCAGCACGCAGACTCCCGACGAGGGGCGGCAAGGATTCAGTTCGGATGAGCTGCTGGAGTTTGCCAGGCAGAACCATTCCTTTGAGAGCGTAATCGGCACCTCCGACGATCCCGTGCTTTACAAACGTGGAGCAGGCGTCGAATGGCTTTACGGAGCCGGTATGACGCCGGGCTCGTTTGAATTTTTTGGTATGCCGGCATTGTATGGCCGGGTGCTACAACCTGCAGACTACAAGCCGGGAGCCGCGCCGGTATTCGTGATGCGTTATAAGACCTGGAAAAGCCGGTTCAACAGCGATCTGGGAGTGTTGAACAAGATTTTCGTGCTGAATGGGACGGCGCGCACGTTGGTGGGAATCATGCCGCCACGCTTCGGCTGGTATGACGCCGATCTGTGGATTCCCAAAATCCCACATCCTGGATCGACGGCCTTCGCTGGATTGCCGGAGCGTTGGTTTGTACTGGCGCGGCTGAAGCCCAGCGTCTCGATGGCACAAGCCGGAGAAGATCTGACTGCGGTGGCGAACCGCCTGGCGAGACTCCGGCCGCAGGATTATCCGGCTCATTTCCAGGTATTTGTTGAGCAGATGGGTCACTCGGTTGCGGGGCACTTTCAGTCCACGCTGTACACCGTTTTGGCGGCGGTCGGATTACTGTTGTTGATCGGCTGTGTCAACGTGGCGAACCTGATGCTGGCGCGCGCGACGGCGCGAGGAAAGGAGTTCGCGCTGCGCGCAGTGCTGGGAGCGGGCAGAGGCAGACTGGTGCGGCTTCTGCTGATTGAGAGCCTGGTATTGGCCATGGGTGGAGCAGCGCTAGGGGTGGTGATTGCGTGGGGTGGGCTGAAGTTGATTGTGGTCACGATGCCAGCAGATTTGATTCCGGCAGAAGCAGTGATCGCACTGAACCCACAGGTGATGGCTTTCACGGTGGTGCTGGCAGTATTGACGCCACTGATTTTTGGACTGGCGCCGGCCCTGCAGGCGGCGCGCCGGGATCTGAACGATCCACTGCGAGATATGGGACGGGGTGTGATCGGGGGATTTCGAACGGCGCGCATGCGCGATGCGGCGGTGGTGATGGAAGTGGCCGTGTCCCTGGCGCTGCTGGTAGGCGCGGGGCTTTTGATGCATAGTTTTTTGGCGCTACGCCAGGTGAATCTCGGTTTGCAGGCAGATCACGTGTTCAAGACGTTCTTGCTGTTGCCGCCGGATCGCTACAAGACGGCGGAGCAGGTGAGCACACTCATCCGGCCGGTGCTGGCGCGTGTCAAGACGATCCCTGGGGTCGTGGATGCGGCGGAATCGAACGCAGTGCCACCGGAGAGCGGCCTGGACAACAAGATCGAGGTGTCCGGCAAATCGCCTGCGGAGGCATGGCATGCACAGGTGCAAAACGTCAGCGAGGCATACTTTCACGTGCTGCGTATTCCGTTTGCGATGGGACGTGGGTTTACCGAAGCGGAAATCAACGATGGGCGAAGAGTAGCAGTGGTCAACCGGAAGTTTGCGTTGACGTATCTTCCCGGAGAAGACCCGATAGGACGTCGCGTCAAGCTGGTGGGGCTGGAGAACGATGCGGATTCGCAGCGGGACCCTTGGTTCGAAATTGTGGGAGTGGTGGGTAACGTCACCAATCAGGGTGCGCCGGGGTATGGGAGGGGCGGGTTGCAGGCTCCAATTGCGCCGCAGGTGTGGGTACCATACACGGTTACAGCATCGGGGATGCAAGTGCTGGTCGTTCGGTCGGCACAAATGCCGATGACGCTGATGAACGAGGTGGAGCAAGCAGTATGGTCGAGTGATCCAGGTGTGGCGCTGGTATATCCGGACGCATTGGAGCATGCCATCAGCAAGGGATTGTATGCGGGCCCTCGCTTCGCGTTACTGCTGATGATCATTTTCGCGTGTGTGGGGCTGGTTCTTGTCACGTTGGGCGTTTACAGTGTGCTGGCGTATACGACGGCGCAGAGGACGCATGAGATCGGAATCCGGATGGCTCTGGGTGCGGAACGGGCGAACGTGCTTCGGCTGGTTATCATCGGGGGCTTGCGGTTGGTGCTGGTTGGCGTTGCGGTTGGACTGCTCCTTAGCTTGTTGCTGGGGCGAGCCGTGGAGTCAGCGTTGTGGCCAGGAGTAAAACCTTACGATCCGGCGACCTTGGCGAGCACGGTTTTGTTGTTGCTGGCAACTGGAGTGGTGGCGTGTTGGATTCCGGCGAGGAGAGCCGCACGGGTGGATCCGATGGTGGCGCTGCGATACGAATAAGGAAGAAGCGCGGAACGCGGATTGAGGGCTGATGCGTCGACGTGATTCCTATTCGCCATCGATAGAGTTCGGCCATAGGCATACGGAGCGGATGGGTTCTCTTTCGCAGTTCTCTTAGGCAGGGACTGAGGCTTCGGCATTGCCAGCGCTAAAGCGCGCGATTAGAGTCGAGACTCTTTCACCGAGCGCTAAAGCGCTCGTTCCCCCGCATAAATGCGGGGGATCCCACCATCGCGATGTGGGAGTTGATGGATAGCCGAAATGCAGTTACGGGTTCAGACTGGAAAGGCAATTGAGGGGCTTCGCCCCGTCTTGTTCAACCGGGCGAGTTCGTTCTAGGGGCGGGGTTGTTGCGGGCGAGGTATTATCCTCAGGCATGCAGATTAGCGCTACGGAGGTTGTTCAGGCCTTTCACAGGGCAGAGCCGCGCCTGTTTATTGGGGCGGCTTCGGTTACGGCGGGGCTGGTGGTGATAGGGTTCCTGCTCATCCGGCGCAGGTTCGATCGGCTGCTCTCGTTCTTTGCGTGGTTTGCGATTCTGTACGGCGAACGGTTGTGGATGCGATCCAGCGTGTTCGTGCTTCTGGGGCACCCATCCCTTTTTCGCGCGCGGTTCGACGCGGCGATGGATTTTTTCGTGGCCGTGCCGGCGTTCCTGTTTTTCCAGGAAGCAGAATTGCTCGGCCGCGCGGGCCGCATGATTGCTACACGGTCTGCTTGCTCGAGATGGCCTTGATTGCGGCGGCCTTTGGCGGGGCGCCGTTGGCGCTGCTTTATAACATGAACAGCGGCGTGGTGATTGCCGGCTCTGTTCCGCTCGTCATCCTGGTGTTTCGGCAAAGGGGCGCAGGCAGGGATGTGGTTGTGTTTCGCGCCGGGTTGCTGATTTTTTTCGGCTTTGTGCTTTGGGGAAACACGCGAAACCTTCTGGGCAATCGAGCGACGGAGGCGCCGTATGGCTTTGGTCTTTTCTTGTGCTGCCTGGGCTATGTCGCGGCCAAGCGGGCGCTCGATCGCGACCAACAGTTGGCTTCACTGCGCCAGGAATTGGAGGTGGCGAAGCGCATTCAGCTTTCGATTCTGCCCACCGGCTTCCCGGTGTCACAGCACTTTAGCGTGGCGGCGCGCTATGTGCCGATGACCGCGGTGGCCGGCGACTTCTACGAGTTTCTCTCGACGGGGGGCCCCAGCGCTGGGTTGTTAATTGCGGATGTCTCGGGCCATGGAGTGCCGGCAGCACTGATCGCCTCGATGGTGAAGATCGCGACCACCGCGCAGCGACATCACGCAGCGAGCCCGGAGCGCTTGCTGGCGGGCGTGAATGAGTCGCTGTGCGGAAGCACGCAGGGTCAGTTTGTGACTGCAGCCTACGTCTACCTCGATGCGGAGCGGGATGAGCTTTGCTATGCCGCTGCGGGGCACCCGCCGATGCTTCTGCTGCGGGATGGCCAAGTCTGTTCGATTGAAGAAAATGGTCTGCCGCTGGGTGTCTTCTCGTCGGCGGCCTACCGCTCGACCAAACAAACTTTGTGCAAAGGCGACCGTCTGCTGTTGTATACCGATGGAGTGGTTGAGGCCGCGAATGGCGCCGAGGAAGAATTCGGTTACGAGCGGCTAGGTAAGTTGCTCGCGACAAGCGCGGGCAGGACCGTGGAAGAGATGGCGGATCTGATTCTCTCCACGGTGCAGGATTGGGCTTCGACGCAGATGGATGATTTGACGGTTGTGGTCTGCGAATGCCGATAGATGCGGCACGTAGACGCTAGTTACCACTACTTCGCCTGTCCGCGAAAACGTCTTGTCCTACTTCCCTAACGCGGTAACGGTCCGGGTCCGCGCCAGCTGCGTTCGTCCGGTGGCGAGAGGATGAGCCGCGCCCGCGTGGACGGCACCTCGTATCGCGTGGAGATCTGGGCTGAGGTTGTGGCGACAAACGACTGTGACAGCGCCTGAGCGGTTGTGTCGGCCATAGGGCCGAAAATCAGATTTGCGTTCTCCACGGTGCCAGCGTTGAGGCCGGCGTAGGCTGGCTCAGCATTCACGACACCGAGCGGATTGTTGGCCGTGTAAGTGACGGTTCCAGCGGCAGTGGTCAAGGTCGCCCGTGAACCGCCATAGTCTCCGCCAATGTTGTATTGAAAGGTGTTGATGGGCGCCAGGTTGGCCGCCGTCGCTGGAAGACCGGTGGTCCGCAAGGTCTGACCGAGAATCGCAATCGTGGTAGTTCCGACGTTATTGCCATGGTTGTCGGTTACCGTATATTGCGCGCCGGTGACGGTTCCAGTCCCGTCGCCGGTGTAGGTCAAAGCGATCGTAAGCGCGTAGCCCGCCGGAATCGTCGCGCTGGGCAGATTCGCAAGCGCCACATCTATGCGGTTGAGTTCGGCAACCGCACTGTCCCAGGTGTCAATTCTCGCTACGAGCTGTGAGCTGCTGGGGCTGGCGTAGACGACATATTGCTGCACTTCCGCCGTCCTGGCAGTTCCAGCCGGTGCGTAAGCGTTCAGCTGAAAGCTATAGCCATTGGCCGAGCTGACGAAATCTACGGAAAAGTTGATGGTGGCGACAACACCGGTCAGCACATTGCCGTTATCTTCAAGGAAATAGTTGGAGTTGCTCACCAACCCTCCAGAGGGCGCGGCCACTGTCGAGGGCCCGTAGGAATCTGCTTCGAGAAAAGCGTACTCGACGACGCTATTGCTCTTGTTTTCCACGACCATGTAGTAGCTTACGGTCGATAGGTCGTCGCTTAGCTGACTCCAGATCGTGCTTACTCCCAATTGGTTCCAAGAGGCATAACCGTCGGATGCCACGGACCAGAGATTGCCGGTGAACGATGGCGTCAGCGGCATAACCCTTAGCACCGGCACGAAAAAGGGAGTATTTTGCCGGGCAAAAAACCATCCAGCCGAAGCGCCTGGGGCCAAACTGTTGTTACCCCACTGCGATGCCATATTGACTTCTCCTCACATGGTTATCGGCGCGCCGAGCCACGGGCAGCCGTGTTGCGAATGGTGCCTTAAGGGTCAGAGAGATCAGCGGGCGTTCTTCACCAGCTTAGCCGAGGCCACATCGACTCGATAGCGGGTGTGGAGCTCGCTCATTGGAAGCTTCTCGTCTTCGCCGCTCAACTCTATTTCAGCCAGCTTCTGGCCTGGTCCAGGGACCATCCCCACTTTAGTAAACTTGCTCCCGGCCGCTTTTAAATCGCCAACCTTCGACACGGAAAGAATGTGGCCGTGTTCGTCGTGCAGAATGGTAGTTTTCATCGCTCTCTCCTGGTGGATCGTTGACGTTCTCTCACTGAACCGCGGCTGGTCTTACAAATCGGATTCCAGAAAGGCGTATTCGACGATATTGTTGCTCTTGTTCTGAACGACCATGAAGTACAGCAGCGTGGACGAATCGTCACTGAGCTGACTCCAGATCGTGCTTACGCCCAGCTCGTTCCAATGCGGATAACCGTCGGACGCCACGGACCAAAGATTGCCCGTGAACGAAGGCGACATCGGCATGACCTGTAGGACGGGCAGAAACCCCGCGGCTTTTGACCTCGCGAAAAACCAACCAGCAGAGGCGCCGGGCGCCAGACTATTGTTGCCCCATTGCGATGCCATAATTTTCTTGCTCTCCTTCCGTGAAACCGAATATCTGTAGCCCACAATCATTTCGGGCATGGTGAGCAATCGAACGGCTCAGTCAGTCTCTCCCTGATATCATCACTGGGATAGTGGGCCCAGGAGGAAAACCGTTACAGACAGGTAACGTTCCGTCCTGTTCCTCCGCCGTCTGTCCTCGTTCCGTCACGAAAGGTCTCAGAAGCTCACGACACGGTCGTACGTTGCGGACGACCCTCACTTCTTGATCGTCCAATAAGCCCCACCTGCTCCGTCCTCTTTGAAATCGATATCGACCGGATATTGTTTGCCGCAACCCTTGACCACCCACTTCTCCTGCCATTGCCTGGCACCGGTCGCGCCTGAGAAGGGCGTTACGACGTATTGCGTAACATCCTCAACTTTGTCGCATCCCATCTGGCCCATCCTGCCGGCGACCCCTAGCATCGTGTCGTGCATGAGCTGCGGACTCGTCAGCGTGCCTTTTTTAATCGTGCCGGCAGGCAGATCTGTGTTGGCAGCAGGAAGGGACGGGCTGGTGGGGTTCTTCACGGCCGACACCATGCGTGAGGCATCGAACTGCAGAAGCTGCTGTCTCAACGTCTGCAGCATTCTTCGTTACCCATGCACTCGTCGTGCCGGCAGCTGACTCGCCGTAGGAGCGGTGGGTATAAAACACCCCGACCGCTTGTTGGTCGACGAGGACGAAGCGTATTGCATCGAAGTCCACACCATGAGGGGTTGGCATCACTGCGGCCAGGAAATGCTCGCCCGGTTGTTGCCCTGAAGCGGAAACCGAGGTAGTTCGCAGGATGGTGGCTTTCGCGCCCTGGGCAATCGCCTGGACCCGACTGGTGATCGTGGCCAGAGCCTCCTGGTCATGGGCCGCGGGATATAGATTGAGTTCCAGCATGTCGGTAAAGGTAGAGAGGTCCTCCTGGCCCGGGGCGTGAAATCGTATCCGTTGCCGTGCGACGAGCGCAGCAAATATTCGGTGCCGCGGAACGTGACCTTGGCCGTCGCCGGCGACTGGAGATCGGGCATGGCGGCGGCCAAAGCTGTTGGCCCGTGCGGCGTTGCTGCGGCGGCAAATGCGGCCACCGTCGCGGCCAAGGCGAATGCAAAGAAGATGGATCGGGGTTTCATCATTTCGTCTCTCCAATAGAGAATGCTGCGGCGCTTCTCTCACCCGTCCGGAGTTGCAGAAAGGTCTGAGACATCGCGGTCTGCCGGCAAAGTGATTGCCGTAATTCGATGACTATGAAGAGAAATGGCGGAGGGGTCAACGGATTGACCTTTAACGCTCAATTAACCGTGAAGCTTAGCGTTTTCAGCCGTTTGCAGAGCCTCATTAACCCAGTCTTCCGGGGCTTGCGGCACGGCGCGCTTGGGTTCCACACCTTACTGCTCCCCTTACCTGCATTTATCGTGCACAAGCGCGGCACCAGCAGGTAGACGCTAGTTACGGTTGCTCCATGGCTAGTTACATGGTGTCCGGGCAGCAAGTTTTGGCGTTCTCCCAGATCATTCTGGTCAATGCCCTGCGGAAGAGGTGAAGCGGCTCGATGCCGGCCTGGGCAGCATTCCTATTGCCGCGAGTGAAAATCTCGATGGTGAATCGGTCGCTTGAGCCGAATTCCTGAAGAGTGCCGAATGAACGGCGCACGAGCCTCCTATTATCCCTGATAGCCGGAGAAGCCGGGCGAACTCATTTGCTGCTGGTCACAACGTGCTTGCTCTCGACTGGATCATCCGAGTTTAGAAATGCGTCCACCTTCTTCGGGTAGTGCACCAGAACCGTCACCAGGATAGTGAGGAACGAGACAACCACCAGCAGCGCAATGACAAAGCCCTTCAGGCGGCCGTGTGGTGGCGCCCTCCGCACGCGCCTCGATGGGAAGGAAATGCCGTGAGAAGATGCCGCACTTATTAATTTCGAACTCATGCCCGACTCCTATTGGTTGGGGCCAGTTAGGCCGCGTAGGCTGACTCCGATTCGTGCGCTGGGAGGCGATAGAACGATGAACTGGGAACGATGTCGAGCGTCGGTCCTATGAACAGACCTATGGTGAGATACAGAGGAATGGCGCCAAAAGGCGTCTCCATGACATTGCCAAAGAATGCGGCAATCAGGGTAGCGGTCCACACCGCTAGCCCGTAGGCCTGGCCGGTGAGCCGGTAGACTCGCCAAAGCATGGAAACGATGGTGAATTGCAGGGCAAAAAAGATGACCACTCCGAGCCAGCCGGTATAGCCGAGCGCGGAGTAAAAGATGTTGTGTGGCGTACGGACATCGTAGCTTAGATAGGTGACGAGATTCTTCAGTTCAAACCCATAGCCTGGCCCGATGATCAGATTCGTCTTGTTCTCCTGGGAATTCTCCCAGATGGCGTGCCACCACGTTTCTCTCCATTGGATGGTCCCCCCATACATCGCCGTATCTTCCGACCCAGTCAGGTTTTTCGCCAGCTCAGGATTAACCGCCGACAATCCACGCGCGACAATTTCGCGGGTGGAGATCGCACCACCCCGAGTTGCCGGAGAAGGCAGGTCGACATCCAGAAGAGCGCCGATGGCCAGCACAGCAAATATGCCCACGGCGACCATCGCCACGCGTTTCATTTGCCGCGATAAGAGGCCCCAGAGCACTATGGCGACCCCCGAACCAAGCCATTCGGCACGGACCTGAGCTGCCAGGAAGGCAGCCGCGGCGACCGCCATCGCCGGCCACCAGCGAGCGGGCCTGGGATCGAGACAGAGCAGCGACAGGATGACCAGACCGCCACCGCCCACCTGTCCAAAGACGGTCACGCCGTCGGAGCCAGGCATCGCAATATCAATCCTGTTGAGAAACAGCAGGTACAGCGGGGCGTAGATGGCCAGGAGGACAGCGAACGTCTGGATGTAGCGCAATAGCAACTCTGGCCGCCGCGCGCCCAACCACAGCCCGAGAAAGAAGTACAAGGGGTAGATATTGAACACCAGGTTCTGCAGGGCGGTGAGCGGAGAGAAGCCTACCAAGACGCCGCGAATGACTTCGAAGATTCCATAAGCGACGGAAAGCAGGAGGATCCACGCGAACGAACTCAGCGGCCCACTTTTAGTGAGAGCCAGGATCCAAGGATCGAAAATCTTGCGTGGTTGTAGAAAAATAAACGCCGCCAGGGTGATATCGCCGATAAACAGCTTCGCTGGCGGGATTCCGAGGTAAGAGAAACTGCGCCCGGTCAGTGCGTACCCAACCAGCAAAAACAAAACCCACTTCGACCAGCCGTCCCACTTCAGAAACGGCGTGCTTTCGCCTTGCACCTGGGTATACTCCATTCTTTTTCCCCGTTTGATCTCTGGCTTTCAAAATTTGGGAAGCTCTCGGGAGAGCCTTGAATCGTCCCCCAAAAGTTTGAGCATCCGTCGGCGTCGCCCGACGACAGCTCGGCTGGCTTGTGTGGCGTTGGTGAAGGAAGATCGACATATCCGGTTCCACGGGGAGACGCAACCCGGACATGGCCGGAAACCCAATGGCGTTATTTGTTAGGAGGCTGGTACGGCCGGATGAGTTACTCGCTAAGGAAAAAGTTCTGGATCGCCTTCAACCTGATGAAAAATTTGTTGAAGCCGTGCAGCGTTAAGTGAGGGTTCCCGTCACGCAAGTAACACTTATTTCGCCGCATGTTCGCAGCTTCGGTTATGGTTCGCCGCAGTCGATGCGGTCGCTGCGCAAGCTATGCGGCGACCGCGCTGTGAAGCGCGATGCGTGACGCGCACAGCTTCGAGTTACCTTAGGTCCTGGGACGTAACAAGGCAGATGCTTTCCTGATCCAGGCGATATCGCTGCCGGCGACGATTATTGGTTACTGGATCCAATTCGCAGCCAGCGCGATGTAAGTGAGACAGCGGTCAACAGCCGCACCTGGATACGACTTACTGGCCAAGTTACAATGCAGGCGGGGCGGCCATGTGAAGTAACTGCACTTGAAAACGGCGGTAATCGCGGGCTAATTGCGGAACGGGAGCCCACCCGGAACATCAGGTGAGCTTTCCGCCGTTCCCGAGTTCCCCGCTCGGCGGGGGCGAAGATGATTCGTTGAATTTGCTGCCATAGGTATGCTTTCACCGGATTAAACGTCACCGGATTAAGCTGCATACAGCACACATGATGTCCCGGCATCTCTTCCGCAGAAGCCAGCCTGCTAGGGAATCGGAATT
>CAVZJL010000043.1:0-93266 GCA_963775365.1 uncultured Acidobacteriaceae bacterium
AACCCTTCCTCCATTACGACTTTGCGTACCTGGGTGAATTCAATTCCGGTGACGAGAGTGCTGTCGATTTAACCAGCCGCGGGTCCGGACGTGCGTTTCTTAAGTCTATCACAAAGCGAGTTGCGGCCGCAGGACCACTATTCGGGGCAAAAGATAAGTTCCAGGGAGAGGATTGTGCGACCTATCCTGCATTGCCAGATCAACATTTTTGGGAGTTTTCCTACACCACGCGATTTTCCTATGACCTGGTCGAGAACCGCGCATGGAATCCGGTGCCGGCTGTTCAATCGAGTACGCTCGAGAGACCTTCAACATTTGGGCTCGCGGATCAAACCTATAACACGTTGTTTGGCGGAGATGGATGGCATGGTCCGATCGGATCCTCGATGCTTGGAACAACCGCCACATCGGACGTCGGCATTAGTTTTTATGGCGGATTGAACTTCTGGGAGCCCGAGAAGAAAAATTCATTTGGCTTCAAGGTGCATAGTCTCGATCGAACGGGATATACAGAATCGACCGCACTCATTGACGTGGATGGCGACGGAATTTCAGACCTGGTCATACGGCAAGGTGACGGCGATTACGTAGTTCATCGGGGTAAACTTGCTTCAAATGGGAATCTATCGTTTGGTGCCAGTGAAAAATTGCAGGTGCCAGCAGGTTTTGTCGGATTTAATCGGGAGCCGTTTCAATCTACAACCGGTTTCGCGGTCGAAAGCCATTTCTTTGAGACTTTTATCGCCGGAATGTATTCAAGCAGTTCTACGGTCCAAGACACCTATGTGGCCGATGTGGATGGCGACGGGAGGCCGGATGTCGTCTCAAACGGTGTAGTCTTCTTCAACACGTCAACCGCCGATAATCTATCATTCTCGGGAACGCAGGGCGGCGGGTTCATCGATCCGCGAGCGCATCCGGGTTTGTCTGCAGCGGATTTCACAAAGGCTCTGGACACACTCGCGACTGACGTTCAGGCAAAATCGCAGGTGCGATCAGATAGCAAAAATGCACCCCAAATTCGATCCGGTTCGCACTTGGCGCGCTCCGTTCTCTGGAGATGTAATCGTTCGAGGTTCAATTTCATACGCTCCGCCACCGCAACCTTCGGATATCGGTTACAAGACCAGGGAACCTGATGGCAAAGTTAGAACCGCGCGCGAGATGGACTACCGGGACGGGGTTCTATTCACCGCGGAGCTAAACCGAAATCGTCGTTGGGACGGCGCGGGCGAGGTCGTTAGATGCTTCGCTGCTAAATTCGGCAAAGAGAACATTTCCAACCCGCAAGCAATTCAGCTTGTCACACCTGATCCAAGTGCGACCGGGCCGGTTCCCGTTGTTTCGTGTTTCCAGGCCAACCGGCCCGGCTGGCAGGTATTGCCTGCGCTACCGCCGGAACTGGGCTTTGATCGAGGTCTCCTCGTGTCCGTCGAGGCGGGCGACATACTCTATTTCCGCGCGAATTCCATCGACAATGCGCAGGACGATGTGGTTCGTTTTGTTCCGTCGATTGATTATGTCAGGCTAGCGGAAGATACGCTCGGGTCTACGGCCAGCGAAGCCACGCACACCGTTATCTACGGTCTTGGCAACCAAGATCCCGATCCCAGTTCAAGCGCGGTCATTTCATCTCTCGCACTAGCCTCTTCAGCTTGCGCTGCACTCAACATAGTCGACAAGAGCGGCGTTATATCCTCCACCTCGGAGGAAATCTTAAATCTCTGCGATCCGTGGGGACGCAGCATTGTTCGTTACCGCGGCACAGAAGAGAAAGACCTATTCGTTTCAGGGAGTGGTCTTCTTGTGGCCCCTGTTACCGGCCGCATGCATTTTGAGGGTGCGCTAGTCAAGCCCCAGTCCACGCTGGATGGGGAGGTGGCAATTCGAATATTGCCGAAACCAACTGCACCTAATAAAAATGATCCAAGCTGCAGTCCCGATCAGGAGAAACTTCCGAACACTGTCTTCAGGTCGATACTGGAGTTCGGGCGTGCGGCCGGCAGCTATCCTGTTAAGGACCCGCAAAACAAAGATAATTCCATTTTTGTCACGCGAGGAGACAAGGTCTGCATTTTCTTTCGGTTTCGATCGCTTGATACCGGGGCTCCGATTGTATGGCCGCAAGATACGTCGTCCTTCAAATGGAAAACTAGTCTTTCTGCGGAGTTCGATCGCAAATTGCTTGTGGTCCCGCTGGACCGTGCGGACCGAAATCCCGATGACCTTCTTGCAGCCCCCGACAAGGCTCTCCTTCCCGCTGATCCTTCAGAGTGTCCTGCTCCGCCCCCATCTCAGGTCGACGTTCCAGTGCCACCGGGCAATGACCCCACGAAATGGCCGGATCCCAAGACCAACCCGTGGCCGACTAAGAGGCTTTTTATCTATTCGAGATGTGTGTCGCTGAGCGAGCGTCATTGGGTCGCTCCGCGATCCTTGGGAGCCGCCACAAACTATTTTTTTGCCGACTACAAACCAACTAGCGTCGGTCCTGTCGTGCCGGTGATGCGATTTTCGCGTCGCCTAAATACGATAAAGCTCCAGACCAGTGCGTTAGATTGCCCGACCGATCCGGGTTTTCCTACCAATCCAAATCTTAGAGAATACCGCTTCAGATTAGATACGGGCACGCTAAATCAGCCAGCGTCAATTCCACTGGACGGGGATACCAGGCAACCGGAAGCGCTTAGCGCCAGGCCGGCTTTTGCCGTGAAAAGAATGATGCTTTCCTTGTTGAATGGTGCTGATCGCCAACCGTTAAAGGTCAGGGCCTTTACCGTTCGCCCATCTGGAAGCACCACACCTATCACCGATTCCGATCTCGCGAGTCCTCTTGGAGCAACTAAGGTAGATGATCAGAATCCGTCTCAATATGTGAACTCGCAGTATGTACGCCATCTTCCTGCGAACGGTCCGACTCCAGTTCCTGATCCTCGCGATGCCTTCTACGTCAATATCAAGGAAGGTAGTCCGATCAACAACCCTCAGGATAACGGCGTGCACGTTTATCCAGCTGACCGAGTGGGCTACAGCTTCTGCGCACCTGATCAAGCGGAAATTGAAATTGTAGAGGTCATTGACAAAGCGCCTGGATCACCAAATCCGCAATCAGCTTCTCCTCTGGACACGGATGCGGACAAGCTCATTTCGACAGGTGTCTGTGGATCGATTTGCCCTCTCGCAAGCGAGACAGTTCGCTTGGCGCAACGAACGACAACAACTACTGTTGGGCAATCCGTCTCAATCCCAATTCATGTGCTTCAGCGGTTGCCGATCGAAGCGGAATTTATCGTGGTTGGGGCTTTCTTGGCATTACCAGCGAATTTGCTGAAGCCAGTTTGAACGACGATGGCTCGATTCCTGAGAATTTGGGCCAAAAACTGAGCGCCACGATGGCTGACCTCGCCGATGCGCCGGAAAAGCTTCCCGTCGTTCGTCATTTCAATCGACTGCGCCTGCGCTTGGCAGGTCGAATGGGTCCGGTTAACGCGACAAACGCGAGCGCAGAGCTACAGGATCCAGACATTTGCAAGAAATATGCTTCTACAGAGGACTGCATTCAACAGGAGTATTTTTCGCAAATTCGAGTGCATGTGGTGACTGGAGATTACCGTGCTCAGGCTGATGTGGTACCGTCAACGGCTTGGATCTATTGCACGGACAACGCGAGCGAACCCCAAAAGGCCTTGACGGCAAGCGACGCGCGACAGCAAGGCCAGCCGCTGTCGGCGCCGGTGGCGTCGCGATCGGGATTGAGTGTCGGAACGCCTCACTACTGTTCGCTCGGCCCCGACGCGGGGCTTTGGATATCGGACGACTATATGAGTGCGTCCCGTTTGGGGCGGAAGAACTTGCAAAATCCAGCAAGCGACTATTTTCAGCTTCTAAAACCTGATGCATCCAAGAACGCTGGCGCCAAGCCTCAGGATTCCTCGCCTGGACATGTCGTGCACCTCCTGCCCCGTACCTCGTCAACCGTCAATATCGGGGTAGCAGCTTCGGCTTGGGTCGGCCTTTCGAACACTTCCACGGACACCTCATCAGCTGCCGATGTCTTCGACTTGAACGGAGATGGTTTTCCCGATCAGATAGTTCAAAGTACCGCTTATTTGACGGATCCCTCTGGGCGGCTGCGGTGTCTTTCTGACGAAGTGTGGGCAGCACGATGGCCGTGCGCTCCTCCCAATTTCAGCGGGAAAGTGGCTCCCAACCCTAGCGGAGAAATCGATTTCGGAGGCAGCTTTGAGAGAACCTCGTCGGGAAACACCGCGGCTCTGAGCATACCGTTCGGATCACTCAAGACATTTCTGATGGCGATAGGGGGAGCGGCGGGCCGTTCGGGGGGCTCTCTTTCCGGCCAGCCGCCCACGAGAGCGCAAACCAGCCGCGACGAATGCCCCATGGGCTTGTCAATTGGTGCGGAGTTTTCACAAGGCGACACCTCACGTAAATCCGACATTATCGATCTCAACGGCGACGGTTTGCCAGACCTTATTGCTAACGGGTCAGCCCACTTCAATCAGGGATACGAATTCGCCGGCGCCGCATTCTCTGTCCCAGGTGGCCTCATGGCTGAGCAAAGCGGCTCCATCGGTTTGAGCGCCGCACTCGGCTATGGCGATGATGAGGCCGAATATTGCGGAGGCATTTCCGCATCAAGCCAAAGCTCCAGGCAGACGCGAGTTTTAGCTGACATGAACGGCGATGGACTGATTGATGTCGTGACCATCAGCGGAGACCAAATTACTGTAGCGTTCAACAATGGCTTCAGTTTTTCGAATCCAATATCGATCGGCAGCGTGGGAAAGCCCTTCGGTGCTCTGGGTCAGGGAGAAAGTGACGTTGTGGGCGCGGATGCCTACTTCACTTTCTTTATTCCGATCTATATCGTTTATGACATTCTGTATATCGTCTTGAACCCGGGATTGAGCGACGGTGCCGCGGTAAACCGCCAAGTCGTATCGTTTCGGGATATGGACGCGGACGGTTTGCCGGACGTCATAGAAACGGGTGGCTTGCGGGTTGCGAACGATCTGAGCTTGAACTTCGACAGCCAGAGCGCGACTGTGCATGTAAATCCCTTTGGCACTCAGGGTTTATTGACCCGCGTTTATCTCCCCACCAATCCAGAGACGGCCAAGCCGGGCTCATCGCGAGACCCAAGCAAAGCAAATTACCAGTTCGACTATGCGCGCAGTTCGCCAAGCATAAATGATCCACAAAGCCGCCGCGTACTGAGCGCAGTGACTGTTCGGGATGGCGTTGATCTGGATGATGCTTTTGGAATCCATGATTGAAAGACCTGCCATTCTTATGAGCAAGGGTGCTGCGGTTTAACTTTCGCGGCGCCGGGTTGAGCGAGGGCACGCACGATAACGGACGCGGCGAGGTAAGCGATGTGCACGCCGCGCTCGACTGGCTGGAACAGGAGTATCACCTGCCGCTGTTGTTCGCCGGCTTCTCCTTCGGATCGAACGTTGGTATGCGCGCCTGCTGCGGCGATGCCCGGGTCAAGGGCCTGGTGGCTCTCGGGCTTCCCGTGCAAGCCGGGGGACGCGAGTATCACTACAGCTTTCTCTCCGGCTGCGCTCAGCCCAAGCTCTTTATCAGCGGTAACAATGATGAATTTGGGTCCCAGGCAGCAGTGGAAGCGGTGGTGGCCGGCGCTGCGCCACCGGCCGCACTGGTCATGGTCCCGGGCGCCGATCACTTCTTTGCCGGGAAATTGGAGCAGATGCAGCAGGCTCTGACGGCTTGGCTCGAAGCCAATTTTCTGCCCCCGGAGATGGCGAAATGACGGAAGACCTGCTGCGCACCATGCATGCGGAAGCGCGCAGTATCTTTCATGAGGCGCTGAAGTCCTCGAGCATCGCCGCAGCGTTCCAGCGCCGCTTTCCTACCGCGTTTCCCTTCGCGGATTATCAGCGGATCTACGCCGTGGCCCTGGGCAAGGCGGCTCTACCTATGCTCGAAGCTCTAGGCGCGCGTCTGCCGAAGCCGTTGGACGGCGGCGTGTGCTGCGGGCCGGTGCTGCCCTCCCACCGCGAGCCTGGAGTGGAGTACTTCACCGGCGGCCATCCCTTGCCCAATGAGGATTCCTTCGCCTCCGCCCGCGCTGCACTGGCATTGCTGCGACAAATGGGCGAGCGGGACTTCATCTTCTTCCTGATTAGCGGCGGCGGCTCCGCCATGGTCGAGCTGCCGTTGGACGAGCGCATCTCACTCGAAGAGACGCGCGCCCTCTACCAGGCGCTGGTGGGATCGGGAGCCACCATCGCCGAGATCAACACCGTGCGCAAACATTTTTCCGCGGTCAAAGGGGGACGCCTGGCGGCAGCTGCAGGCCGCGCCGGAAGGTTCTCCTTGTTGCTTTCGGACGTAGCGCCGCGCTTCCTGGATGCGTTGGCTTCCGGTCCCACGCTTCCCGATTCGTCCACGGTGGCGGAGTGCCGCGAAATCATCGACCGCTACCATCTGCGCGAGCGTTTCACTCCAGCGGTGCGGGCCTTCTTCGATGACTCCGATCTCCCCGAGACGCCGGAGCTGATCGAGGCGCCGGTCGAGATACTGCTCTCCAGCGAGGACTTGATCGCCGCTGCGCAGACGAAGGCGCTGAGCTTGGGTTATGACGTAGTGATTGACAACAGCTGTGACGATTGGGATTACGCCGATGCAGCTCGCTATCTGCTCGATCGCTTCGAACAACTGCGGCGTGAGCATGCCAGGCTGTGTCTTCTATCCGGCGGCGAGGTGACCGTACGCCTGGGCCGTGAGCACGGCGCCGGCGGCCGCAATCAGCAGTTCGCCTTGGCCTGTGCCCTTGCGCTGGCGGGCGCGGGATCGCCCGCAGTGGTGCTGAGCGCCGGCAGCGATGGCATTGACGGCCACAGCGACGCTGCCGGCGCCATTGCCGATACGACTACCGTGGACCGGGCCAAGGCCATGGGAATCGATGCGGCTTCCGCCCTTGCCCGCTTCGATGCCTATCCGCTTTTCACCGCGCTGGGCGACACGCTGGTCACCGGCCCCACCCACAACAACCTGCGCGACCTGAGAATCCTGCTAAGCCATTAGCAAACTGCAGGTCCCTCGCCTGGCTGAATTTCCTGTGCCAGGAAATTCAGCTGCGCTCGGGATGACAAAGTTTAAGGTTGTTACTCAGTTAAGTTTTGAGAGTGGGATGGAAAGGCCAGCCGTCAAACTCCACACGTCCCGGTAACAAATCTTCAAGTTATGACAGCCCTAAACTTTGCCATCGCAGCCGAGGGACCTGCAGTTCCGCTCAATCAACCACAAATCTCCGCCCTACACGTCCCGCTAACAAATCTTCAGGTTATGACAGCCTTAAACCTTGTCATCCCGAGCCAGGCGAGGGACCTGCGGTTTCACTCAATCAGCCGCAACTGCCCACGAAAAAAAAGCGCCCATATCTGCCACCAGAAAGCGTGCCAGATATGGGCGTTACAGCATTTTCACTTCCGGCGCTTGCAGAGCAACTGCTCCTGAGTCGGCTTTCCCCCTTGAAAAGCCGCCTCGTTGCCCTATCCCCATGCAGCCGGGAAGTGAAAATGCTTAGGGAGGTGGTTAGTAGGTCAAAACCCAGCCATCGTGCGTCAGCATCAGCGTGGCCTGATCGACGGGCTGGTCGGACATGGACTTGGCTACCATCGGAAAGGCGTTACGCACTTCATCCTTCTTGGCCCAGCTGGGCGGATTTTTGAGCACAAAGTGGTATTCCACTTTGGTCAGCGATTTGCCGTCGTAATCGACCGGCGCGGTGAAGTTCTCCACGCTGGTGACCTGGCGGCGGCCGTAGCAGAAGCGGCCCGCGCCTTCCGTCCGGCTGCCCGCGGCGGTCAATACATAGCGGTTGATGGTATCCGCGCCCTCAGCGGTCTGTTCCCGCTCCAGCAGCCCGGCCTCGGCCAGCGCGTCCAGGCGATGGCGCGTCTCCGAGAGCAGCTTGTCACTCACCGACACTTGATAAGGAAAAGGCATCGGCTTGGTGAACAGACAATCCTGACTAGCCGAATAATCGTGGTTGAGTGCGTCGGCAAGACTCGCTTTGCTCGCCACTCTGGAATCAGCGCAACCGGCCGCCAACACTGCACTCGCCGCCGCCAGCATTGCCATCTTCACTACCTTGCTATAGCCCTTCATGTTCTCCCTCGCGTCACAGCAACTGACTACATGAGTGAGATTAATCGAGATTGGAAAAACCGCCAGCTTACGAAACATGTAGCGCAGCGAACGAGCGGTGTCACTTAAGCGCCATTACTGCGCCGCACAAGGGTAATCACCCCAACTGGTGACGTTCGGGTAACACCTCTAATGTAACAACTATGGTGACAAATACACATACACGTACCGGCAAACCATGCCTGCATCTTTCATCGTTTTGCTCCGGCTTGACGGATCCGTGAGATGGCCGCGACCGGGAAGCCTACCTGGCCGCCGGGGGTTTCCGTCTAACCTGTTAGACTTGCCATGCAGCGAAAGGAACGAACGTGAACGACCAAATCCTGAACGCCATCGATGAAGAGATTGAGAGGCTTCGCCAGGCGCGCGCCATCCTGGCAGAAAGCGCCCCTCTCCGCAAATCCCCCACCACCGCTGTTACTCATAAGAAGCCGCGCAGAAAACTGAGCGCCAAGGCTCGCAAGGCCATCGCCGACGCTCAGCGCAGGCGTTGGGCCAAAGTGAAGGGCCAGTAAAAGGCTGCCCTGGCGGCGCCCGCAGGCCATTGCCCACGGCAAAGTAAAGATATCGACCCTCTTTCCATTTTCCTGGGAGACACGGCCTACGTTATCCTCATCAGAGAGCACAAAGAGGGTAGCTTCTCCGGATTTCCTGTGGAGCGCGTTGCAATCAATGACCTGGCCAGAGCAACGTGCAGGAAATTGGGCTTGCGTCTCCTAGCGCGTGTGGGCCGTCTAATCCTTTGATCGTGCCAGAGAATATTCCGGCTTTCCGCCTCCAGGACAGGGGGGCTCTTCAAGGGGTTGGTCGCACGATTGGGTACGGATCAGCTTCCTTGGATAGCTATGCCATGAACGATTTTGACAACATCTGCCCCGCCCGCCCCGGCTCACCGTGGGGCGTGCCATTGCCCGCCCAGTGAATTGCTCTTGCCCGGCCAAGCTCGCCGGCAAACCGTCGCGAGTAGAGGCCACTCCTCCTGCCGTCGATAGTGCAACCGGGGGGCAGCAACACCAGGAAAGAGGACACCAGGTTAACTGATGCAAGACGACATCCGCGACACCCGAGACAGGCAAGAGAAAACGGAGCCGCGCGCTACCGATCCGTTCATCGGGCCCGACCACCAACTGCCTCCGCCACGTCGCTCGATGGGAGTGCGCATCCTGGTTTGGGTGGTCATCCTGGTCCTCTTTGGCCTGCTCTTCTGGTGGGTCATGCACCGCAAGCAGGCCCCCGCGGCGGCTGGTGGCGGCCGGCGAGGCGCCCAGGGCGGCACCGTCACCCTCAACGTCAGAACCGCGAAAAAAGGCAATATCGGCGTCTACCTGGACGCCATCGGCACCGTCACCCCGGTCTATACCACTACCCTGGTCAGCCAGGTAACCGGTGTTATCGCCCAGGTGAACTATCGTGAAGGGCAATTGGTGCACCGCGGCCAGACCCTGATCCAGATCGATCCCCGGCAGTACCAGGCCAACGTGCTCACCGCTCAGGGAAACCTGGACCGCGACACCAACCTGCTGGCCCAGGCCGAAATGGACCTCAAACGCTACCAGGATGCCTGGGCGCGCAATGCCATCCCGAAACAAACCCTGGAAGACCAGGAAAAGATCGTTTTGCAGGACCAGGGGACCGTCAAATCGGACCAGGGAACCCTGCAGTTCGACCAGGTGCAACTGGGTTACACCAACATCATCTCGCCCATCAACGGCCGCGTCGGCCTCCGCCTGGTCGATCCGGGCAACCTGGCCACGGCGTCCAGCTCCACGCCTCTGGCCGTGGTTACCCAGTTGCAGCCCATCACCGTGGTGTTCACCATTCCGGAAGACAACGTAAGTCAACTGGAACAGCAGATGCGCAAGGGCAAGCCGCTCACCGTCGATGCTCTGGACCGCTCCAACCAGTCCAACATTGCCACAGGCAAGCTCGAAGCGACCGATAACCAGATCGACACGACGACCGGTACTTTAAAACTACGCGCCGTCTTCGACAACAAAGACAACGCGCTCTTTCCCAATCAGTTCGTCAATGCCCGTTTGCTGTTGCAAACGCTGGAAAACGTAGTGCTGATCCCTTCCTCGGCCATCCAGCACAACGGCGACCAGTCTTTTGTGTTCCTGATTCAAAACAACGTCGCGCATATTCATAACATCAAGGCCGGGGTCAGCGAAGCCAACGTGACCCAGGTCGAGGAGCTCAACCCCGGAGATGTGATCGCCGACAGCAGCTTTGAAAAGCTGCAGGACGGCTCCAAGGTCACCATCACCAAACAGGTGCTTCTGCCTTCGAATAATGAGAGCGATGCCCCGTGAGCCCGTCTCGCCCATTTATTCTGCGGCCGGTCGCAACCTCGTTGCTGATGGCCGCGATCATGCTGGTAGGAATCGTCGCCTACACGCAGTTACCGGTCTCTGCCCTGCCTGAGGTCGACTACCCGACCATCCAGGTCCTTACCTTTTATCCCGGAGCCAGCCCCGACGTAGTAGCCACCACCGTAACCGCCCCGCTGGAACGACAATTCGGCGAGATGCAGGGCCTCAGCCAGATGACCTCTACCAGCTCCGGGGCGACCTCGGTGGTGGTGCTGCAGTTCAACCTCTCGCTCAATATTGATATCGCTGAGGAAGAGGTGCAGTCGGCCATCAACGCCTCGCAGAGCTTCCTCCCTGCGAACCTGCCCGCGCCTCCGATCTACAGCAAGACCAACCCCGCCGACGCGCCCGTTCTTACCCTGGGCATCACCTCCAGCACCATGCCCCTGTCGCAGGTGGAGAACTACGTCGACACCCGCCTGGCGCCCAAGATCTCCCAGCTCAACGGGGTCGGCCTGGTCAGCATCAGTGGCGGCCAGAAGCCGGCCGTGCGCATCCAGGTGAATCCCGCGCAGCTGCAAAACTACGGCATCGACCTGGAAGCGGTACGCACCGCCCTGGTCTCCGCCAGCGTCAACCAGGCCAAGGGCAACTTTGACGGTCCCCGCCAGGATTACCAGATCGATGCCAACGATCAGCTGATTACCAGCGCCGACTACAAGAACGTGGTCGTCGCTTACCGTAACAATGCTCCGGTCTTTCTGCACGATGTCGCCAACATCGTGGACGGGGTGGAGAACACCAAGCAAGCGGCCTGGATGAACCAGACGCCGGCCGTGATTCTGAATGTGCAGCGCCAGCCCGGCGCCAACACCATCAGCGTAGTCAAGAGTATTCAGCTGCTGTTGCCGCAGTTGCAGGCCAACCTGCCCTCCGGCATCAACGTCACCACCCTGACCGACTTAACCACCGACATCAAGGCCTCAGTCGCCGATGTCGAGTTCGAATTGATGTTGACCATTGCCCTGGTGGTGATGGTGATCTTCCTCTTCCTGCGCAATCTGTACGCCACCATTATTCCCAGCGTCGCCGTGCCGCTCTCGATCGTTGGCACCTTCGCGGCCATGTATGCGCTCGGCTATAGCCTCGACAACCTTTCCCTGATGGCGCTCACCATCTCCACCGGTTTCGTGGTGGACGATGCGATCGTCATGATCGAGAACATTTCTCGTTATTTGGAAGAGGGCTATACGCCCATGCAGGCGGCATTGGTGGGCGCGGAGCAGATCGGCTTCACCATCGTTTCGTTGACCGTCTCGCTGATCGCGGTGCTCATTCCTCTGCTCTTCATGGGCGATGTCGTGGGCCGCCTCTTCCGCGAGTTCGCCGTGACCCTGGCGGTCACCATCATCATTTCCGCCGTGGTCTCGCTGACCTTGACGCCGATGATGTGCTCGCGCATTCTGCGCCACAACCCGGCGGCCACCCAGGGACGCTTCTACCAGGCATCGGAACGCGTCTTCGAGAGCTTGATCGGTTTTTATGGCCGCACGCTTAAGGTGGTCCTGCGCTTCCAGGGGCTCACGCTGCTGGTGGCGCTGGGCACGCTGGTTCTTACCATCTTTCTCTACATCGTCATTCCCAAGGGCTTCTTTCCGGTACAGGACACAGGCGTGATCCAGGGCATCTCGCAGGCGCCGGCTTCCATCTCCTTTACCGCCATGACCAAGTTGCAGCAGGATCTGGCCAATATCATTCTGAAAGATCCGGCGGTCGAAAGCCTGTCATCGTTCATCGGGGCGGATGGCACCAACACCACGCTGAATAGCGGGCGCATGTCGATCAACCTGAAGCCGCTCGACCAGCGCGATCTCAGCGCCTCCGATGTGGTTCGCCGCCTGAACAACAGCCTGGCCCAGGTAAACGGTATCAGGCTATTCATGCAGCCGGTGCAGAACATCACCGTCGACGATCGCGTCAGCCGCACCCAATATCAGTACACCCTGGAAGATCCGGACATTAATGAGCTGGATAGCTGGGCCAACCGCTTCGTAGCCAAGCTGCAACAGCTGCCCCAATTGGAAGACGTGGCCACCGATCAGCAGACTGGCGGGTTGACGGTATCCCTGGCCATTGACCGGGTCTCCGCGTCCCGCTTGGGCATTGCGCCTTCGACCGTCGATCAAACGCTGTACGACGCCTTCGGCCAGCGCCAGATCAACACCATGTACACCCAGCTGAACCAGTACCACGTGATCATGGAGGCGCAGCCGAATTTCGCCCACGATCCCGAGATGCTGAACAAGATCTACATTCAGGGCAACGCCTCCTCGGGAACGTCCGGGGCGGCGGCCAGTACTTCCTTTTCCGCCTCCGCCTCCGCGACGGCTGGGTACCAATGCCACCAGCGCACCCGCGCTCTATACTCCCTCCTCCGGCATATTGACGCCGCCTACCGGCGTTCTGGCCAACACCAGCATCAGCAGCACCGGCTCGAGTTCCGCCAACACCAATACCAGCTCCACGCTGAGCAATGCCGTTCCCCTGGGCGCCTTCACCCACATGGAACCCGGCACCGAACCGCTGTCGATCAACCACCAGGGACAATTCCCTTCCGTCACCGTCTCCTTCAACCTGGCCAATAACGCCTCCCTGGGCGAAGCCATCGACGCCATCAACAAAACGGCGAAGAACATGAACTTCCCGGCCAGCGTGCAGACTGGTTTCCAGGGCACCGCGGCCGCTTTTGAAAACTCCCTGGATAACGAAGCGCTGCTGATCCTCGCCGCCCTGGTCACGGTGTACATCGTGCTCGGCGTGCTGTACGAAAGCTTCATTCACCCCATCACCATTCTTTCCACCTTGCCTTCAGCGGGAGTAGGCGCTCTGCTGTCGCTCATGTTGTTCCACCAGAATCTGAGCGTGGTGGCGATCATCGGCATCATCCTGCTGATCGGCATCGTAAAAAAGAACGGCATCATGATGGTGGACTTCGCCCTGGAAGGCGAGCGGCAACGAGGCCTGAGCTCCACGGATGCGATTTACGAGGCCAGCCTGCTGCGTTTCCGCCCCATCATGATGACCACCATGGCTGCCCTGCTGGGTGGAATCCCTCTGGCTGTGGGATCGGGTATTGGCTCCGAGCTGCGCCGTCCCCTGGGCATCGCCATGGTGGGCGGCCTGCTCCTGAGCCAGGTGCTCACCCTCTACACCACGCCGGTGATCTACATCTTCTTTGACAACCTGGCGCAACGATTCTCCGGCTCGCGGCGGCCTGCCGGAGGCCCCGAACCGGAGCCGGCAGGGCACGCATGAACCTCTCCGCTCCCTTCATCCGCCGGCCGGTGGCCACTACCCTGCTGACGGCGGCGATCGCCATTGCCGGAGGCATCGCCTTCAATGTGCTGCCGGTTTCTCCCTTGCCGCAGGTCGACTTTCCTACCATTTCGGTCTCCGCCGGCCTGCCGGGAGCCAGCGCCCAGATCATGGCTTCTTCGGTAGCCACGCCGCTGGAGCGCCAGTTCGGCCATATCGCCGGCGTAAGCGAGATGACCTCGTCCAGTTCGCTGGGCAGCACCAACGTCACCCTGCAATTCGACTTGAGCCGCAACATCGACGCCGCCGCGCGCGATGTGGAAGCAGGCATCAACGCCGCCCGCACCTATCTGCCCGCGAACCTGCCTTCCAATCCCAGCTATCGCAAGGTCAACCCCGCGGACTCGCCGATCATGATCATCGGCCTCACCTCCGACAAGTACGACAAGGAGGCCATGTACGACTCCGCGTCGACCATCATGGAGCAGAAGCTCTCCCAGATCCAGGGTGTGGGGCAGGTAGCGTGGGCGGCGCGTCCTATCCCTCGGTGCGCGTGGACGTCAATCCGCCGCAACTGCATCGCTATGGAATCACCATGGCCGAGGTCCAGCGGCTGCTGAGCCTGCAAAACTCCGACATCGCCCGCGGGCAAATCAGCAACGGCGCGATCACCGCGGACATCATCACCAACGATCAGATTTCCAAGGCCGACCAATACAAGCCGCTGATCATCGGTTACCACAACGGGCTCGCCGTCCACCTCTCCGATGTGGCCAACGTACAGGATTCGGCGCAGAGCATCCGCACCGCCGGCTACCTGAATGGAATCCCTTCGGTCACGGTCATCATCTTCCGCCAGCCCGGCGCCAACATCATCCAGACCAACAACCGCATCCGCGCCCAGCTTCCCTTCCTGGCTGCGGTGATGCCCCAGGGAATCAAGGCCACCATCGTGCTGGATCGCACCACCACCATCAAGGCCTCCCTGCACGACGTGGAATCGTCGCTGATCATCTCCGTCGTGCTGGTCATCCTGGTGGTCTTCCTCTTTCTGCGCAACGGCCGCGCCACCCTCATTCCCAGCGTCGCCGTGCCTGTCTCCCTGATCGGCACCTTCGCCGTGATGTATCTGCTGGGCTACAGCCTGGACAATCTCTCGCTGATGGCGCTGACCATCTCCACCGGCTTCGTGGTGGATGACGCCATCGTGGTCATGGAGAATATCTCCCGCTATCTGGAGAGGGCATGGACCCCACCGAGGCGGCGCTCAAGGGCGCCAAGGAGATCGGCTTCACCGTGCTTACCATGAGCACGTCGCTGATCGCCGTGTTCATCCCCCTGCTGATGATGGGCGGCATCGTCGGCCGGCTCTTCCGCGAGTTCGCTGTGACCCTCTCCACGGCCATCATCGTTTCCATGGTGATTTCGCTAACCACCACCCCGATGATGTGCGCCCACTTGCTCAAGGCACATGACGGTGAGAAGCATGGCGCGGTCTATACCGCCATGGAGCGATTCTTCGACGGGATGCTGAACGTCTACCGTCACTCGCTGCTGTGGGTGCTGGACAATTCAGGGTTGATGCTGGTGGTGCTGTTGCTGACCATCGCTTTGAACGTGGTGCTGATCATCAAAATCCCCAAAGGATTTTTCCCGCAACAGGATACGGGCGCCCTGGTGGGCGGTGTGCAAGGACCGCAGGACGCCTCGTTCCCGGTGATGAATGCTTCCATCAAAGCACTGGTCAATGTGATTAAGGCGGACCCGGCGGTGGCCAACGTGAATGCCTACTCCGGCGGTGGCGGCGGGCGGCAGCAATGGCGGATTTGTTTACGCCGCGCTCAAGCCGCTGGATGAGCGCAAGGTAAGCGCCGCGGACATCATCAATCGCTTGCGGCCCAAGATGAACCGGCTGCCCGTGGCCCAGGCCTTTCTGCAGGCGGCGCAGGATCTGCGCATCGGCGGCCGCGGCAGCAACGCGCTCTACCAATACACCCTGCAGGCCGACAACGTGAGCGACCTGGCCCACTGGGGACCGCTTCTGCTGGCACAGATGAAGCGGCTCCCCGGCTTCCAGGACGTGAATAGCGACCAGCAGAACGGCGGCCTGGAAGAGTATGTCACCTACGACCGGACCACCGCGGCGCGCCTGGGACTCAACCCCAGCTCTTTGGATAGCTCTCTTTACAACTCCTTCGGCCAGGCGGAAGTGTCGGTGATCTACACCCAGTTGAACCAGTACTACGTGGTGCTCGAGGTAGCGCCGCAGTACTTTCAATCGCCCGAAGGCCTCAACTTCACCTACCCGGCAGCTACCGTGAATGGCTTCACGCCCATGCAATGCGGTCTCGACCGCCAGGGCCACCACCACACCCATCCAGGTGAACCATACGGGCGTGTTTCCCTCAGTGACGGTGTCGTTCAACCTGGCCCCGGGTCTTTCGCTCAGCGACGCCACGCTGGAGATCAACCAGATGCAGAACCGGATGGGCATGCCGTCCACCATCCGCGGATTCTTTGCCGGCACCCTGCAGGCCTATCAACAGTCCCTGGCCACCGAGCCGATCCTGATCACCACGGCTCTGCTGGCTGTCTACATCGTGCTGGGCATCCTTTATGAGAGCCTGGTGCATCCGCTGACCATCATCTCCACCCTGCCCCCGGCCAGCGTCGGGGCCATGCTGGCGCTGCTGGTCTTCAAGAATGACCTCAACGTCATTTCCATCATCGGCATCGTGCTGCTGATCGGGCTGGTGAAGAAAAATGCCATCATGATGATCGACTTTGCCCTGGTGGCCGAGCGCGAGCACGGCAAGAGCACCACGGACGCGATCTTTGAGGCCTGCATGCTGCGCTTCCGGCCCATCATGATGACCACCATGGCCGCCCTCTTCGGCGCCATCCCCCTGGCCTTCGGCACCGGCACCGGGTCGGAGCTGCGGAGGCCCCTGGGTATTACCATTGTGGGTGGGCTGATCGTAAGCCAGATGCTTGACCCTCTACACCACGCCGGTTATCTATCTATATATGGATCGCTTCCGGTTGCGGGCCATGGGAAAACATCACGACACCTTCTCGGCCAGCCCTGAAGGAGCTGTTTAACTGCAAGTGTTGGTGGAAAGCTTCTTATGAAGAAAACAAGTAGAACGAAAACTGGTTGGCTCGCGGGTGTGCTTCTCTGCGCGGGCGTGACCGGCTGTCACGTGGGTCCGGCCTATCACCCGCCCGCGATTCAGCCGCCCCCGGCCTTCAAAGAAGCCCCCCCGGCTGCGCCCCCGGCGGACACCACCCAGCCGCCGAACAATGCAGACAACGTCAACTGGGCCCCTGCTCAACCCGCCGACGCGAAGATTCGCGGCGACTGGTGGGCGATCTTCAATGATCCCGAGCTGAACGACCTGGAAAGCCAGCTCAACATCGACAACCAGAACATCAAGCTCTATTTCGAGAACTTCATGGAATCCCGGGCGCTGGTGCGCGAGGCGCGGGCGCAGTACTTCCCCACGGTGTCGGTTGGCCCGTCTTACAACCGTCAACGTTCCTCCGCGAAATCTGGGCCCGACCAGCACCACGGCCAATCCCGGCAAGACCTCGCAGATCTACTCGCTGCCATTGGATGTTTCCTGGACCCCGGACCTATTCGGCAGAATCCGCCAACAAGTGCGCAACGCGCAATACACCGCGCAGGTCAGTGCCGCGGATCTGGAGAACGAGCGATTGTCGAACAGGCTGATTTGGCCGAATTCTTCTTCGAAATCCGCGGCCAGGACGCCCTGATCCAGATCTACACGCAAACGGTGGCTGCCGACCAGAAGGCCCTGGATTACAACCAGGCCCAATACGACACCGGCGTCGGCGACCAGCTCTCGGTAGTGGAAGCGCGTGCCACGCTGCAAGCGGCCCAGTCCTCATTGACCAATCTGGGTATTTTACGGGCGCAGTATGAGCACGCGATCGCGGTCCTGATTGGCAAAGCGGCTTCGGGATTCTCTTTGCCCCCGCGTCCGCTGTTGACCGCGCCTCCACCCGTTCCCATCGGCATGCCGTCTCTGCTGCTGCAGCGCCGGCCCGATGTTGCCGCGGCGGAACGAACCATGGCAGCCGCCAACGCGGAACTGGGCGTTGCCTATACCGCGTTCTTCCCTACCCTGACGCTCTCTGCGAGCGGAGGGTTTGATAGCTATCTCTTCAAACACCTCGCGGATTGGCCCAGCCGCTTCTGGTCGGTGGGTCCATCCTTCTCGCAGCCCATTTTCAACGCCGCCCTAAAGCCGGAACTCCATCAGTACGTCGCCATTTACAACGCGGATGTTGCCAGCTATCGGCAGACGGTCCTCACCGCCTTCCAGCAGGTAGAGGACTCTCTGTCGCAGACACGTATCCTTTCGCAGCAGATCCAGCAGCAGCGCGGGGCGGTTGCGTCGTCGCAGACGGCTCTGGATTTGGAGATGGGCAGATATCAAACCGGGATTGATCCTTATCTCGATGTGGTCACGCTGCAAAACACGGTGTTGAGCAACCAGCAGCAGTTGGCCAGTCTGCAAATTGAGGAGATGACTGGTGCGGTACAACTGGTCCAGGCATTAGGCGGCGGTTGGGATGCTTCGCAACTACCCACGCCTAAGCAAGTGACCGCGGAGCCAAGCAAGGCCGACACCAAGATTCAGCAGTAGAGCGCCTGCAGCGCCTCCACCTGCTCCGCGGATGCGCGCATCCGCAGAGTGACTTGGGTTTGCGGTGGCGCAAACCCAAGTTCGTAGCTGAAACTCTTGCAGCAGGTGCGCTCGAAGAGAACGAAGTCCAGCAGGGTGCGGGTAATTTCCTCAGAAAACTCCCAGGTCAACTCCACCCCATCGGGATGGCGCGTGAACGCCATCCTATTATGTAACAGAGACTGTATCTCAACCCGCCGTTGCGCCCGCTCGCCCTCCGGAAGCGCACAAACCAACCCCATCGGATCTGATTGCTCCATAAAGTTCGTATGCCCCCAAACTTTCAAGATTGACATTTGTGGTATCCCACATCTCGCGAAGAACGAGCGAGATATGGGGCACCCATCCTTTGTGGCTAGGATAGAACTTTAACCCGAGAGATTTGGTCTGATTAAAATCTCAAATCCTACCGTTCTCCCAAAAGACCCCTCTTTCCAAGCCTTCTCCTGACCAATAAACGAGAGAAACCCAAAGGTCTTCACAAAAAACAGACAGAGATTTCCTCGAAATCTATAACTAACCACAGAGGACGGGTGGCCTACATCTCGCTCGTTTTTCGCGAGATGTGGGATTCCACGGCTCTCGACCGAAGACCCTCGACCCGCTGTCACCGCTTAATTTTGACCCGTCCTTGCTCTCCCGTCTGGTAGTAACGGTAGCTGGACCAAAGCCAATCTTCGGGATTGGCCACCAAGCCTCGTTTGACCGGATTCTCATGCATATAGTGCAGCTTCTCAAAACGCTTGGCTGCGGAGTACACGTTGAAGTCATAGTAGCGAGCCTGCCAGAACGGCCGCTGCTCTGCTCGCTTGGCCACAGAAATCTTCAACGCCTGCAATCCAACAGCGAGCAAACCTTTACCCGGCTCACCCAATAGAAGATGGACATGCTCCGGCATCACCACGTACCCAACGACATCGAATTCATAGCTGTAGGACATTCGCGCCAGCGCCTCCTCAAACAAATCTTTAGCCCCCGCAGTCTCCAGATGCCCAAGCCGGTGAAAGCAGCTGAACGTGACAAAATGCAGGTCCCCATCCAGCTGACGACGCTCCAGCCGCTCGACCATGGCGGCATCTTACAATTGACCCTGACAGGAGAATCCCATTCCTACCATTTCCCTAACCTCGGTCCTTGAAACCAGCACGCTCAAGCTGGATGACGTGGCGACCCACGCACCTGGCCCGCGCGGCCTGCTGCCCATCACTCCGGAAATGCTGCTCACCGCGCCCTCAGGCAATCTCTTCGGCTTAAGCCAGAACGCCGGCATGGGGTGGGAACCGCAAAAGCTTATAGGCTCGGAGGTCCTCATCCTAAGCACCCACGGAGGCCTGCGCGCCCCCGATGGAACCCCCATCGCCCTCGGCTTCCATACCGGCCACTGGGAACTGGGCGCGCTCGTAGCCGAAGCAGCCATCACCCTGAAGTCCCTCAACGCGATTCCCTTCGCCGGAGCCTGCACCGATCCCTGCGACGGCCGCACCCAGGGCACCACCGGGATGCTCGACTCGCTCCCCTACCGCAACGACGCGGCCATCGTGCTCCGCCGCCTGATGCGTTCGCTGCCCACCAGGATGGGTGTGATCGGCATCGCCACCTGCGACAAGGGACTCCCCGCCATGATGATGGCACTGGCTGCAGCCGGCCCATTGCCCACCATCCTCATCCCCGGCGGAGTCACACTGCTGCCCGAATCGGGTGAGGACGCAGGCAAGGTACAAACCATCGGCGCACGCTACGCCCAAAACCAGATCACCCTCGAAACCGCAGCCGAGATGGGCTGCCGCGCCTGCGCCACTCCCGGCGGCGGCTGCCAGTTTTTGGGAACCGCTGCCACCGCGCAGGTTATCGGCGAAGCCCTTGGACTATCGCTGCCCCACACCGCGCTCGCACCCTCGGGAGCGCCCATCTGGCTCGACGCCGCGCGCCGTTCCGCCAGCGCCATCCTGCGCTTGCATCAACTGAACCTGGGAACCCGCGACATCCTCACCCAGGCGTCCATCGACAACGCCATGGTGGCCCACGCGGCCTTCGGCGGATCCACCAACCTGCTGCTGCACCTGCCCGCCATCGCCTACTCCGCGGGGCTCAAACGCCCAGTCGCCGCCGACTGGGCGCACATCAACCGCGAAATCCCTCGCCTGGTAGATGCCCTGCCCAACGGCCCGCGCAGCTTCGCCACCGTTCAAGTCTTTCTTGCCGGCGGATTACCCGAAGTGATGCTCCACCTGCGCCGCGCCGGCCTGCTCAACACCCAGGTAAAGACTGTCTCCGGAGAAACACTCGATAGCTGCCTCGACTGGTGGGAGAACTCCGAACGCCGCCACGAGCTGCGCAAGAACCTGCGCGCGCGCGACGGCATCGATCCCGATGACGTGATCATGGATCCGGATCGCGCCCGCTCCAACGGACTCACCCCCACTGTGTGTTTCCCCGTGGGCAACCTCGCACCGGAAGGCTCCGTGGTCAAGAGCACAGCCATCGATTCCTCGCTCATCGACGCCGATGGAGTCTTTCGTCACGCCGGTCCTGCCCGCGTCTTCGTCTCCGAAGAAGCAGCCATCCACGCCATCAAGAACGGCGAGATCCGCGAGCACGACGTCATGGTGTTGGTCTGCGGAGGCCCTGCCGGCGCGGGCATGGAAGAGATTTACCAGATCACCTCCGCCCTGAAGTGGCTGCCCGCGGGCAAGCACGTAGCCCTGCTCACCGACGCCCGCTTTAGCGGCGTCTCCACCGGCGCCTGCATCGGCCACATCTCACCCGAAGCGTTAGCCGGAGGCGCAATCGGGAAGGTCCTCGACGGCGACCAGATCGAAATCATCATCGACCGCCAGAAGCTGACCGGTTCCGTAAACCTGGTGGGCGATGCGCAGGAACGTTTTGGTGCGGAAGAAGGCGCACGCCGGCTCGCAGCGCGCGCTTCCCGTGCTGATCTCAGGCCGCATCCCGCGCTGCCCGACGACACTCGTCTGTGGGCCGCGTTGGTGCAGGCCAGTGGAGGTGTCTGGGGTGGATGCGTCTACGACGTGGACGCCATCGTCTCCCGGCTAGGTGGGAGCCCCCTGCTTTAGCAGGGGGAGCGAATGCTTCAGCATCGCGGAAAGAGTCGCCCTAAATCGATCGGGCTTTACCCCCGGCCAACGGTCAACGGTCCCCGCGGCTAAAGCCGGAAAAATCGTTCCCTGCGAGCCGTTCGGCTTGAAAGCCGAGCTCCCCCGCATGAATGCGGGGGCTCCCACCAGGCGCTAGTAACGGACTGTCTCAATCCAGAGCAGCTTCATTTCGATTGGCTCTGCCGCCGATAGCTGTGAAGAGACCTGTCCCATGACCACGCCCTTGACTCGCCCATCCACCCCGACAGCCTTCAAAATTCCCGCCGGACCCTACACGGCGATCATCAAACCAAGGGTGACGCGCACCAGTTCACGGATGCAACCAGGGGTGGTCCTGGTGCTGAAGCCTCCGTCGGTCGAGGGCCCAGACCAGATCTATTCCTTTTCCTCCTGGAAATTTCTGCGCGACCATTTGCGACTCTTTGGATTTGCCACCGCCGAAGAGCTGGATAACGCAGATGTGCGGCTCACGACCGGCCGCCAGCCTTACATGTTTTCCAGCCGCCGCTGGGAAGCTCCTCTGATTGAGGCCCTCGATCTGACTTGCCCCGAACCCTAGCCGCAGCGCCGCTAAAAGCGATCACCGGTCGCGGCGGCGACACGGATGCTGGTCTTCATGATGTGCTGCTGCGCAGGCGCGAGCTCGACGGCAAAAGCGCGCATGTTACTGGCCTCAACACACGCCATCTCTCGCCACTCGTCGTCTCCCAGGTCGGGCAACGCTTTCGCACCTTCGATCCACGGATTCCAAACCACGGTAGTGAGGGAGTTTTCCTTTTCCAGCCGGATGCACCGGCGCAGCGCGGGGTCGAGAATCTCAACCGGATGGGTAGTGTTTACGTAGGCGCGATCGGTGGCCGCGGTAAACACGATGTCACCCTCCTGGCGCTTCTCGCGGTTGGCATCGGTGTTGTCCAGGTAATCCACGCCATCGAGCCCGCTGATGCGAATGGCCTCCGCCCCACCCACGCGATAGTAGGTGTGCAGGGCCTCTTCAAAGCTCAGGGGTGCAGAGCCGGTGTTGGTCATCACCAGCTCCTGAACCAGCGTTGCGCCAATGCTCAACCGGTGCACAAGGCGGAAATCGTGCGGCCACCAGGCGCGCGTCGCCTCATCACTCACCGTCGATAAGCTGACGGTGACCGCATCACCGTTCAGCGCGATGGAGTCCAGTTGCCAGTCCTTGGTGCGCACAAATCCGTGCGAGGGCGCTTTGGGGTCGTCCACCTTATTGCGAAACCAGGGAAAGCAGACGGGGATACCCCCGCGGATCGCCTTCCCCGGCGCAAACTGGGATTTCTTGCTTAAGAAGATCACCTCTTCGGAGCCAACAGGGCGCCAGGAGGTAAGATGCGCACCGTGCAGGTAAATCTCGGCGGTGGCAGCAGGCGTGCTCACGCTTATCTTTGGAAGGCCGCTGTTGCCGGCGGTGATCTGCGCGATTCCGTCCATGGCAAAGCGCTGGTTCAATTCCTCGATGCTCGGCGATGTTTGCATAAATGCCTCCCGCTTATGGTGACATAAACAGCTAACCGGATTCGACCAGCGCAGAAGATTCACACTGCATCTATGAACAACGAGGGACAGAGAGATGGCGAAGCAGAAGAGCGTGATACGTGGAATCGTGGCGGGCATGGCAGGGGGTCTGGCCGCGGCCTGGGTGATGAATGTATTTATGGCCAGCGCAGGTCCAAAGCCGCAGCAGACGGACAGCTCCGAACCCCAGGAAGACGCAACATGAAAGCCGCGAGCACGACACGGGACTCCGGAAGAAAGCGAACCCATCGTGCGCTATCCCTTTGGCGCGCTGACTGGTGGATTGTATGGCGGCTTGGCCGAGTATTCCGATAAGGTAACCTCTGGATTTGGCACCGGCTATGGTGGGGCCCTCTTCAGCACCGCCGACTTCCTCGCCGTGCCCGCGCTCAACCTCGCGCCTTCTCCCGGCGATCAGCCCGCCTCGGCCCTGGCCACACCCTTCGCCGCGCACATTATCTACGGGGCTACGACGGAGTTCGTGCGGCGCATCGTGCGCAGGATGCTTTAATCCCTCGCCCCTAGCCAATGACGGGTCATTGGTTGCAAGAGAAACGGTCCAGAATCCGTCTGCTAGACTTCTGTCACTTATCGGCAGGAGAAACACATGTTCCCGCAACACAAACTGGCAGCAGCGCTCTGCCTTGTCCTCGGCTCTTCCATCGCATTCGCTCAAGGGGCCACCGCACGCACATTGGTCCGCACCGGACATCTGCTGGACGTAAAAACAGGCAAACTGCTCGACGCGCAGACCATCGTGGTCTCCGGCGACACCATCTCGTCGGTAGCGCCCACTTCCTCGGTTACCGCGCAACCGGGAGACAAAGTGATTGACCTCGGCAGCATGACAGTGATGCCCGGCTTGATCGACGTGCACACCCACATCACCGGCGAACCCAACTTCGATCCCTACTTCGAGCTGACCCAGACGGACGCGAAAGAAGCCATCCAGGGCGTCGCCAATGCCCGTACCACTTTGCTCGCCGGCTTCACCACCATTCGCAATGTCGGCGCCGGCGGGTACACCGATGTCGACCTGCGCGATGCCATCAATGCAGGGCGTGGTTCCTGGACCTCACATGCAGGTGAGCGGGCCGGCGCTCGGCATCACCGGCGGCCACTGCGATGAGAATCTGCTGCCCATCAAATACCACGTGACCGGTGAAGGCGTGGCCGACGGCATTGCCGCAGTCCAGCAGAAGGTGCGGCAGAATATCAAATACGGCGTCGACGTGATCAAGATCTGCGCCACCGGCGGCGTCTTATCGAAAGGAGACGATACCCAGGCCTCGCAGTACACGCATCGAAGAGATGCGCGCCATCGTCGCCGACGCCCACCGGTTGGGCCGCAAGGTGGCGGCGCACGCCCATGGCGCCCAGGGCATTCTGTGGGCAACCCAGGCCGGCGTCGACTCGATCGAACATGGCAGCTATATCAACGATGAAGCCATCGCCGCGATGAAGAAGAACGGAACTTACCTGGTGCCCACCCTCTACCTCGAAGACTGGATCGTCGAAAAAGGCAATCTGCCGCCGATCTACCATCAGAAGATGGAGGATACGATTGTGGTGGCCAAGAAGAACATCAAGCACGCGATCGAGTCCGGGGTGAAAATAGCGTTGGGCACCGACGCCGCGGTGTATCCTCACGGGCTGAACGCGCATGAGCTCGATGTGTACGTGAACCAGATGGGCATGACTCCACTCGCGGCTCTGCAATCCGCGACCGTGAACGCCGCCGACCTGATGGGCTGGAGCGCCAAAACGGGCAGCATCGAGCCCGGCCATTGGGCCGACATCATCGCCGTCAAAGAGAACCCGCTCCAGGATGTGCGTGTGCTGCAGCACGTGGACTTCGTGATGAAGAGCGGCGTCGTCTACAAGTGCGAAGCGGAGCCGCATGCCAGTAGACCCACAGCAAAACCATTGCCGACCTGCAGGAGCTGCGCGCCCTGACCGCGGACGATCACGGAGCGCAACGCATTGCCTGGACCCCCATCTGGCTCAAGGCGCGCGCCTGGTTTCAGAAGAAGCTGGCGGAGCTTCCCGTGGAGCACCACCTCGATGCCGCCGGCAACTCCTGGACGACGCTACCCGGCGAGTCAGACAAGACCCTCATCCTGGGCAGCCATCTTGACTCCGTACCCAACGGCGGCTGGCTCGATGGCGCACTGGGCGTTCTCGCCGCATTCGAAGTGCTGCGCGCGCTGGCTGAGGACTTCCACGGCAAGCCGCCCGTCACCATTCGCCTGGTGGACTGGGCCGACGAGGAGGGCGCGCGCTTCGGCCGCAGCCTCTTCGGGTCCTCCGCATTCGCCGGCACGCACAGTATTCAGGCCGACCGCGGCCGCACCGACCGCGATGGCATCCGCCTCGAGGATGCCCTGCGGCAATGCCAGATCGACGTCGACCGCATCGGGGATGCGGGCTCAGAACGCGGGAAGGCCGGCGCCTACCTGGAACTGCATATCGAGCAGGGGCCGGTGCTCGAAGGGATGAAGCTGCCGCTGGGTGTGGTCCTGGGAACCAAGGGCGTCGAGCGCCACGCCATCACCTTTCATGGCCAGGAAGCGCATTCCGGATCGACCCCCATGGCGGTGCGCCGCGATGCTCTCGCCGCCGCAGCCAAGCTCGCATTGGAGATCCGGCCGATCGCCCGCAAGCATCCGGACGCGGTGGCGACCATGGGGAGCGTGAAGACCTTCCCCGGCATCGTGACCGCCGTGGTTGGCCGCTGCGAAACCACGTCTGGATATGCGGGATCTCGACGCAGGCGTGCTGGCCTCGATGCTGGCCGAGGCCCGCGCTGCCAGCGAGCGCTTCGCCGCGGAAGAGGGTTGCACAGTGGAATGGTCCCGCATCTGGAGCATCGAGCCGATACCCTTCAACCCGAAACTGATCGACCTCTGCGACCAGGCGGTTCGGGAGACCGCAGGCAGCTCCCACAAGCTGCCCTCAGGCCCGCTGCACGATGCCGCCGAGGTGGCGCGGGCGGGCATCCCGGTGGTGATGATGTTCACCCAATCGCTGGCCGGTCTCAGCCACAATCCCGCGGAAAACACCCGCATCGAGCATCTGGAGCTGGCCGTCCAGGCCTTCGACCGCCTGGCGCGAAAACGATGCAGTGGCTGATCGCTAACTAGAAGAGAATCGTCTCACATAGAGGAAGGGATCGCCCACTTGAAACTCCGCAAGCTCCGCATCGGCTTCGCCGCAATCTTGGTCGCGATTTGCGCCGCCTACGGCGTGAGTGTCCAGGCGCAACAGCCCGCCAGCCGCCCAACGGACAACCCATTCCGCCACAGGCCGTGCTCCAGCCGGCAGAGCTGGTGCAGATGCTGAACAGTTCGGCAAAGCCCTTGGTGCTGCAAACCGGCTCGCATGTTCTCTACGCGGAAGCGCATATACCCGGAGCAGAGTACGCCGGGCCCGCAGGCACGAGCGCGGGGATCGAAGCACTGCGCGCGCGTGTCACTGGCCTCAACAAGGACAGCCTTATCGTCATCTATTGCGGCTGCTGCCCCTGGGTCCGTTGCCCGAATATCCGGCCGGCATACGAGGAGTTGCGCGCTCGGGTTTACCAACGTAAAGGCTCTTTACATCGCTGAGAATTTCGGGACAGACTGGGTCGACAAGGGTTACCCGGTTACCAAGGGCCGATAGAGAAGCTATGGAAAGCGGCTCGATCGAGGACGGTGGATCGCTCCGCATACTGTCACTTCTGCTGTTTCTTTTTAGCGCGCCGATCGGAGCAGCTGCCTCTTCGGCGCAAACAGCAAGCCACGCTGTCGGTCAATCAGCTCCAGATTTTTCGCGGCCCGGCCTGGGCCATCGGAAAATCGTGCTCAGCTCCTACCGCGGCAAAGTAGTCCTGCTCAACTTCTGGGCGACCTGGTGCGAACCATGCCTTACCGAGATGCCCACGTTCGTGGAATGGCAGAAGCAGTATGGCTCGGGAAATTTTCAGGTGATCGGCATCTCGATGGATGACGCGGCGCCGGAAGTAATCGCAACCGTATCCAGGCTGAAGCTCAATTATCCAGTGCTGATGGGAGACGAGTATCTTGGGGCCGCCTACGGCGGCGTCCTGGGATTACCGGTTACTTTCCTCATCGACCGCGATGGAAAGATCCAAGCCCGCTATGAGGGCGCGTCCCCGACGCAGATCCACAGCGAGATTCAAAAGCTTCTGCAATCGCACTGAACAACTTCACTCCGCTCGCAGAGCCTCCACAGGATTCACCGCCGCCGCACGCCGAGCCGGCAGATAACTGGCCAGCGCCGCGGATGCGGCCAAGACCATCAGTACCAAGACGTAGGTAACAGGGTCCATGGGGCTGACCCCGTACAACAGCGATTTCATCAGGCCCGTCAACCCGGCGGCCGCGGCCAGACCGATGGCCAAACCGCATCCCGTCAGCACCAACGCGGAGCGGACGAACATCCACCGCAGCCGCGCTCTTTGCTCTCCCAGCGCCAACCGGATGCCGATCTCGCGCGTGCGTTGTGACACCGCGTAGGAAATCACTCCATAGATGCCGATGATCCCGAGCACCAGCGCCATGGATCCGGCAATGCCCAGCATGACCAGCGTGAACGAAGTGCGAGCCAGGGATTGGCTGTAGATCTCCTGCATGGTCTGCACCGACGCCAGCGGCAGGCTCGGATTCACCGACCAAACGGCTTGCTGGATCTCGCTGAGGAAAGCCTCAGTCCCGGCGCGATCACTGCGCACCACGAAGGTCGCCGCGCGTGTCGCATCGAATGTATTGGGCCCGTAGATACCCATCCACCATCGAAGGCCAATACACGATAGCGGGCGCCTTTTCCTGGACGCCGTTCACGTGAACGTCCTCGACTACACCAACCACTTCACGCCACGGCGTGTTCGGAAGGTTGCGCAATCGCTTGCCCAGCGCAGCCGAGGGTGAGCCCCACGATTCGCGGGCAAGATTCTCGGAAACGATCACCACCGGCCTTCGCCCGTAAATGTCTGTCCAGGTGAGCTCGCGTCCGGCAATCGATTCTTGTCCCCATCGTATGAAAAAAACCGGGGGCGACATATCGGAACAGTCGCAGGGGCGTGTCCTCACCTAAATTCTTCCCCTCAATTTGAACCCCGTCCCAGTTGGATTGGATTCCTTCCATCGGCATCGCGTCCGCGAACCCCACCGAGGTCACGCCGGGAATCGCCGCCAACTTGTCGACAATATTGTTTTGCGTGCGGGTAACCAGTTGCGGGTCCGCTATCAGGGAAGGCGGGATAGAGATGCGCACGGTCTGCAGATGTTCCGGCTGCGAGAACCCGGGCTCGACATGGCGCAGTGCCTGGAAGGTGCGAATCATCAGCATGGCGCTCACCAGCAGCACCAGGGCCATCGCCACCTGGGCCACCACCAGCAGATCGCGGGAGCGTTGCCGTTCCCGGCTGACGCTCGCGGTTCTTCCCGTGATCCGCAGAGCCGTGGGCATGCGCGCGCCCCACATATCTCAGAGCCGGAATCGATCCGAATAACAGGCCGGATAGAAGGGAAAGCGCCAGCGTGAACCACAGCGATCGGCCATCCAGGGAGATTTCGCCCAGGCGTGGAAGATTCAGCCGGACCGATGGCCGCCAGCAGCCGCAGACCCTCATAGGCGATCCCGATTCCCAGCACCCCGCCGATGAGTCCGAGGGCCACACTTTCCAGCAGCAGTTCCCACGCGATTCGTCCTCGCGAGGCGCCCAGCGCAGCCCGGACGGCAAGCTCCTGCTGCCGGCCATCCGCTCTCACCAGCAACAGGTTCGCCACATTGGTGCAGGCAATCAGCATCACCACGCCAATGGTAGCCATCACCACCCACAGCACATTGCCAACATTGCCAATGACTTCCTGTTTGAGGGGACGAATAGCGGGCGCGATTCTCCAAGCGTCTCTCGTAAAAGTGAGAATCGAAATCAGCGATGCCCGACGGCCAGGAGTCCTCCCAGATAGGCAGCATCCGCTTCACGTCCGCATTCGCTTGCGCAATGGGAATCCCCGGCTTGAGCCGGGCGATTCCCTGAAGACCGAAACCAGCCAGTTGTTGCTTGTTGCGGTCAAAGGCGAACGGCGTAATCACATCGAACTCGGCATTCACCAGCTCGAAACCCTTCGGCATGACGCCGACGATTTGCCGCGGCTGCGCATCGATCGCAATGCTGCGGCCAATCACAGATCGATCTCCGCCGAAGCGGCGCTGCCAGTAACCGTAGCTGAGCATGACAGGTTTCGCGCCATGCGGATCTTGATCAGCCGGCAGCAGCCAGCGGCCAAGGACAGGCGGCACACTGAGCGCTTGCAGCACACCGTCACTGACGGAGGCCGTGTGCACTTCATGCGGCTGGTCGACGCCGGTGACATTGGCTGTGCCCGTGGTCCACACACCGAACGATTGAAACGTCCGGTTCTGCTCGGCGAAGGTGAAATACATGGAGGACGAGAGGCGGAGGCCACTGGAGAAGTCCGCCAGCCCCGCGGCCCCGGGAGCGATCAGCCGGACGGCTACCAACTGCTCTGCATTCGGATAGGGCAGAGGCTTGAACAGAATGCTGTTGACTACGCTAAAGACTGCCGTGTTGGCGCCGATTCCGATAGCCAGGGTCAGGATGACCGTGGCGGCGAAGCCGGGCGATTTTCTCAGTCGCCGCAATACCAGCTTCAAGTCCGTCCCCAGCGATTCCACCAGGGGCAGCTGCCACACCTCACGGCTGCGCTCTTCGAGCACCGTGGCATTTCCGAAAGCGCGGCGGGCGGCTTGTTCCGCCTCTTTCCGGCTCATGCCTTCGGCCATAAACTGCTCCGTCTTTTCCTCGAGATGAAGACGCATTTCCTCGGCGAGATCGCCGTAGAGTGTCTTGCGACGGAAGATATCGGGTAGCCAGTTCATGAGAAGCCTCCTAGTTGGCCGTGGACTTTCCGAGATTCAGTACTAAGGTCACGCCTTCGAACATCTGCTCAAAGCTGGAGATCTCCTGCTCCAGATGGCTCAGACCGGCAGGAGTGATCTGGTAGGTCCTCACCCGGCGATTGGTGGAGGAGACGCCCCACTTGGCCTTCACCAGATTGGCCTTGAGCAGCCGCTGGAGCGCCGGATAGAGCGAGCCTTCCTCTACCTGGAGCAGATTGTTGGATCGCTGCTGGATGTGTTGCACCAGCGCATAGCCGTGGGCAGGCTGGCGGCGAAGCGACTCAAGGATCATCATTTCAAGTGCGCCAGGGAACAAATCGCGGGGCGTGGAGTTGGTCATAGGCTTGTTCACTACAGGCATAGACTAAACAAGTGTAGAGAGCGAGTCAAGGCTGGGGCTGAACAGAAGCGAGCACAGTCCTTCGCAGGGACGGCTGAGAAAACCCAGGACGCAGTCCTGGGCCATTCAGAGGAGTGCGAAGGAACAGTCCCGTAGGGACGCTGAGAATGCCCCAGGATGCAATCCTGGGTACCTCAACCTCTGAAATGAACTCGCGATTCGAGGCAGACACCCCATGTTGCCAATGCGGCATTCACATGGGGTCCAGGTTCACCCAGGATTGCATCCTGGGGCATTCTTGCAGCCGTCCCTCCGGGACTGATTTGGAGAGCGCATCCACGCAAACGCACGCCCCGTGTCTCTTTGCGCCCTGGCGGAAAGCCCCGCTCCCCTTCAAACGATGCCCCCTCCGATATCGAGGGAACCCAAACGATAGACATCAAAGGGATCAAACAATATAGGATTTCATTAATGCATGTGAGACATTTGGCCCTCTTGATGGTCTTGCAGTCTGCGGGATCGTTTTTAATGGCGCAGACCGTCGGGGTTCCGTTAACACTCCAACAAGCCATTGACCTGGCTCGTGCCAAGAATCCGACTCTTCTTTCCGGCCAGCAGCATGTCACCGCCACCAAGGCCAGCGAAGTGACCGCGGGACTGCGCCAGAACCCAACCTTTACCTTCAGCGGCGAGAATGTGACGCTATCGGCCAACAACCCTGGCAATCCCTACTATTATTCGGCGAACGTCTCACGCCTCTTCGAACGAGGACAAAAGCGGCGCTGGCGTCTCGACTCGGCCCACGCCACCACCGATGTTACGCAAAGCCAATACAAGGACACCGAGCGGCAGACGATTCTGGCCGTGAAACAGGCCTTTACCCAGATGCTGGCCGCCAAGGCCGGGCTGAAGGTGGCCGACGACAACGTGCAGGGCTACCGCAAGACGGTGGAGCTGAGCAAAGCTCGCCTGGACGCGGGCGATATAAGCGCCACCGACTTCGACCGCATCGACCTGCAACTGGCTGAATTTGAGGCCGATTACGATGCCGCGCACTTGAACCTTGAGCAATCCGGCGATCAGTTGAAGATGCTGCTGGGCATCGACACCCCGGCCAGCCCCAATCGACATCACCGGTACGCTCGATCCACCCCAGCTCACGTTGACATTGGCGGAGGTGGAACAGCGGGCGCTGGCTGAGCGCCCCGATTACCGCGCCGCGCAGCAATCCCTTCGTCTGGCCGAAGCCAACGTGAAACTGGCGCAAGCAACCGGGACCACCGATCCCACGCTCGGCGGGGAATATGACCGGTCGGGCACCTACAACTCGGCCGGCTTTGAGATCAGCATCCCGCTAAGGATCTTCGATCGCAATCAGGGCGAAAAGGAACGGACCCGCTATGAGGCCCAGTCCAGCCACTTCGCGGAGATTGCCGCCCGCAACCAGGTGATCAACGACGTGGACCAGGCATGGGCTGCCTATCAGACCGCGCTGGCCCAGGCGCAGCGCTACAACCGGCACTATCTCGGGGAAGCCGCACGGGTCCGCGACAACCTTGAGTTCAGCTATCGCCACGGAGGCAGCACACTGCTCGACTACCTCGATGCTCTTCGCGATTACCGTCAGACCAATCTGGACACCTTGAACGCCAACGCGCAGGTCTGGCTTGCTCTCCACCAACTCAGCTACGTGACCGCATCGGAGATGCTGCCATGACCCCTGGCTGCCATCCGCCGTGCACGCCGGACCGTCCCATCGATCGCCGCCCTTCTTCTGCTGTCATGCCTTGGCTGCCAGGAGCAAGGCGCCCACTTCACCGGCGGCGGATGCCTCCGCAAAAATCGCCCGTCGAGGTCACGGCCGTCCATGCGCAGTCAGTCACAGATCGCCTGGAGCTCGCCGCGCGAGTGTGAACCCGATCCCACGCGCGTGGTGCATATCTACTCTCAAGTCACCGGGCGGCTGGTCGAACTGTACGTTCGGCCGGGCCAGGAAGTGAAAAAGGACGAGACCATCGGCCTGCATTCAGAGCAGCGAGATTGCCGAGGCGCGCGCCGATTACGAGAAGGCCAAGATTGAAGTCGCGCGCTCCGATCTCCAACTCGATCGCGCCAAGCTTCTGCTGCAGCACGAAGTGATGGCGCAACGCGACTACGACGATCTCAAAGCCGCGGACGAGGCCGAGCACGCGGAGCTCAACGCGCACCATCCAGCGCATTCACATGCTGGGCTTCTCGCCTGAAGGATCTTCGGATACCGTGGCCCTGCGCGCGCCCGATCAGCGGAGCGGTGCTCGAAATCGGAACGGCCAGCGGCGAAATGCAGCGCTCGCTCGACAACGCGACGCCGATCGCCACCATCGCGAACATCGATTCGGTCTGGATCGTGGGCGACGTGTTCGCGCGCGACCTGGGCACGGTCCGCTCCGCCGAGTCAGTCGATGTGACCCTCCCGGCCTATCCGGGCGAGACCTTGCACGGCATGATTGACAACATCTCCGACGCCATGGATCCCACCAGCCGGACGCTCAAGGTGCGCGTGGTCGTGCCCAATCCCCGGCATCAGCTCAAGCCGGAGATGTATGCCACGATCTCGGTCGCCCGCATCGACGGCGCAGCAATTCATCGTGCCCACGACCGCGGTCATTCACGAAGGCGCATCCAGCTACGTTTTCGTTGAGACGTCTCCGGGCAAGTACGAGCACCGCCAGGTAACCACCGGCGCCATCCACGACAAGACCGAGGTGGTGACAGCCGGGCTTAAGGACGGAGATCAGATCGTCACCGCGGGAGCGGCGCTACTGCGTCCGCCCTCCGGAGACTAAGCATGAAAGGACTGATCCGGACACTGCTCGAGTACCGCGACATCGTGCTCATCGTATTCGTCGTGTCGCTTGCGGTCGGCGTCTACGCGTTCATCAAGCTGGACATCGAGGCCTATCCCGACCCTTCGCCGCCGATGGTCGAGTTCATCACGCAGAACCCGTCGTGGTCTGCCGAAGAGATGGAACAGCAGGTGACCGTCCCGGTGGAAGCCGGCGCTGAACGGCACGCCGAAGCTCGACCAGATGCGCTCCATCAGCATCTTCGGACTCAGCGACGTGAAGATGTACTTCAACTTCGACAGCGACTACTTTCGCGACAGCAGGAGGCGCTGAACCGCCTGCAGACGCTGACCTTGCCCAATAACCTGCAGCCCCAGCTCTCGCCCTGAGTCTCCGATCGGCGAGATCTACCGCTACCAGCTCACCGGGCCCGGCTATTCGCTGAATGAGCTCAAGGCCACGCAGGACTTTCTGATCGGCCGCGAGATGAAGCAGGTGCCCGGCATCATCGATATCGCCACCTTCGGCGGCACCACGCGGCAGTACCAGGCGGAGGTCGATCCCAACAAGCTGCTGGCCATGGGCGTCACCATGACGCAGGTGGTCAACGCCATTCAGAACAGCAATGCCAACGCCGGCGGCAACTATCTCACGCTGGGCGACCAAAGCGTCAACGTGCGCGGCATCGGGCTGCTGAAAATCACTCGATGACATGAGCAAAGATCGTGGTCGCCGAGCGCAACGGCGCCCCGGTGCTGCTGCGCGATGTGGCGACGGTGAAAGAGGGCCATCCAGCCCCGCCTGGGGAAGGTCGGCCGCAACGGCGATCCCGACATCGTCGAGGGCATCGTGCTGCTGCAGAAGGGAGGAAAATCCCTGCCCGCACTGGAGGGCCTGCGAAAGAAGATCCACGAGTTGAACCACGGCGAACCTGTTGCCGCCGGGCATGCAGATCAAGACCATCTACGACCGCACCAAGCTCATCAACACCACCACGACGCACCGTCCGGCACGTCATCATCACCGGCCTGATTCTGGTGACGCTGGTGCTGATCGTCATGCTGGGCGATTTGCGCATCACCTTCATCGCCGCGATCACCATTCCCTTTGCCGTGCTCTTTGCCTTTGCCCTGATGGTGCTCACCGAGCAGTCGGCCAACCTCATCTCCATCGGCGCCATCGACTTCGGCATTCTTGTGGATGCGTCGATCGTCGTGCTGGAAAGCGTCTATCGCAAGATTTCGCGGCGCGCGCCGGGCGAAGTCAATAGCGAACTGATCGTGGAGGGCGCAAGCGATGCGGCCAAGCCTGTGCTCTTCGCCACGCTCATCATCCTGGTGGCCTTCATTCCGCTCTTCACCATGCAGGGGGTTCCGGGCAAGATTTTCGCGCCCATGTCGGTGACTTATGGGTTTGCGCTGACCGGCGCGCTGATCTTCGCGCTCATCTTCGCCCCGGTGCTGGCCTCATGGTCGCTCCCGCGCAACCGACGCAGGAGAAACACGAGACCTGCTCGGAGGCTTCCTGCGCCGCCGCTATGACCATCGTCTTCCCCGCGTCCTCGCCCATCGCAAACTCTCCTGGGTCATCGCCCTGGGATGCCTGGTGGCCGCTGGGGTCGCTCTTCACCTTCGTGGGCGGCGAGTTCATGCCTGCCCTGGAAGAAGGAAATCTGTGGATCCGCGCCACGATGCAGCAGGATATCTCTTTCCAGGCAGCGGCCAACATCGCCGATGAATTGCGGACGCAGATCGGCAAGTATCCCGAGGTCACGCAGGTGGTCTCGCAAATGGGCCGGCCCGACGACGGAACCGACGTTAGCACCTTCAACAATGTGGAACTGTCGGTCGCGCTCAAGCCTCCCGACAAGTGGCGTCCGCAGTTTCACCAAAGGACAAACTGATCGACGCGATGAGCCATCGCCTGTCACAAATCCCCGGCATCGACTTCAATTTCTCGCAGAATATTCAGGACAACGTCGAGGAAGCGATGTCCGGTGTCAAGGGCGAGAATTCGCTCAAGCTATTCGGCAACGATTTTGACACGCTGTCGCATCTCGCCAACCAGATCTCAGGCGTGATGCAATCGGTAAAAGGTGTTACCGACGTAGGTGTCTTTCGACGTCGGCGGTCAGCCCAGCCTGCTGATCCCCATCGACCGCGCCAAGGCCGCTCGATACGGCCTTGCAGCCGCGGACGTCAAGCTACCATCCAGGCGGCGGTCGGCGGCGCAGCCCTCACGCAGATGATCGACGGCGATCGCCGGTTCGATTTCACCGTGCGTTTTCCCGAGCGCTTCCGCAATGGCCCCGATGCCATCCGCAGGATCCTGCTGCCCACGCCGGACGGTAACCGGCTGCCCATCGGCCAGATTGCCGACGTGGAAATGCGCAACGGCGCTTTCATGATCTATCACGAGGACGGCCGCCGCTACATTCCCATCAAGTTCAGCGTGCGCGGCCGCGATCTGGCCAGCACCATCCAGGATCTGCAACAGCAGTTGACGAAAAGGTCAAGTTGCCGTCCGGCTACAACTACACCTGGGCAGGTGAGTTCGATAGCCTGCGCAAGGAACAGCGGCGGCTGGCCTTCATCATCCCGGTGAGCCTGGTGGTCATTCTCGTCCTGCTCTACATCCAGTTCCGCACCTGGAAGGATGCGCTCATTGTGCTGGCCACGCTGCCCTTCGGGGCCATCGGCGGCGTCCTGGCGTTGTTCCTCACCCACACGCCGTTCAGCATTTCGGCCGCGGTTGGGTTCACTTCGCTGACCGGCGTCGCCACGCTGGGGGCGGTCGTCTTTCTGTCCGGCATCCGTCGCGCGCAATACGTAGAAGGCTTCGAAGCGGGACTGAAAAAGGGCTGCAGCGATGAGATGCGTCCGGTCGTGATGGCCTGCATGGCGGCCGGCCTCGGACTGTTTCCCGCTGCCTTCGCCAACGGGATCGGCGCCCAGGCGCAACAGCCGCTGGCGCGCGTGGTGGTGGGTGGCATGTTCACCACCGTGCTGGCCATCCTGTTCGTGATGCCCCTGCTGATTCGCGGTCTGCGCACCAAGGCCGATGTGGATGACAACCCGTAGGGAGCCGGGGCTAAAGCCCGATCGATCTTTCCGCGACGCTGAAGCATCGCTCCCCCTGCTAAAGCAGGGGGCTCCCACCGTGGGACTTGGCCAAGGGAGAACCAGCTAAACAGTCTGCATGAGAATTAGAAGACACGGCAGATCCCTTTGATCGCCAAGGCGCGGTGGGCCGACTGCCAAACGTCAGCCCGGTCGCTAGAGTCTGCGTGAGGACGCCACAGACTGACTCAGTCCCGAAGGACGGCTGAGCGGACGCATTGCTCCGGAAGACCTGGGTGGGAGCCCCCGCATTCATGCGGGGGAGCGCGGCTTTCAAGCCGCGCGGTATCGTCGCAGACTCATCCCCTCCGGCTTCAGCCGCGGGATCATTTTCCCTGCATGGCCGCTTCGACTTCTTCCGCCGTGTGCGGCAGCTTTTCCGCGAAGTCGATCAGCTTTCCTGAAGCGTCGACGTAGTAAGTGTCTTCGATGCGGACGCCTATCTTCTCTTCAGGAATATAGAGTGCCCGGTTCAATGGTGAACACAGAACCGATCACGAAAGGCTTGTCGTAGTCATACGGATCGTGTACATCGATGCCCACCGAGTGCCCCAGCGTATGCAGAAAATACTTCCCCAGGGGCTGTCCATGCAGATCCTTGCCATGGCTGTTGATGTAATCGTAGGCAACCTTGTCGAGTGTGACCTGAGGGTCGGCGCGATGGTCAATGGAACCCATGGTTGATTTGCCGGCGACAAAGGCATCGCGCGCGGCCCGCTGCGCACCGAGCACGATGTTATAGATCTCTTTCTGGCGTTCAGTGAAGTGGCCATCGACCGGCATAGTGCGCGTCAGGTCGCTGGCATACATGGAGTACTCACCCGCAGCATCGATCACCACCACGTCCCCACTCTCCATCGTCTTGCTGTTGGTGGAGTAGTGCAGCGTAGTCGAATTGATACCCGAGCCAACAATGGGAGGATAGCTGGCGCGTTCGCATCCTTCGATCAGCATGGTGGACACTTCCGTAGCGGCGACGGCTCTTTCGCGCACCCCTGGCTTAATCGCGCGCATGCCGGCAAGTTGGCCCGCGATGGAGGCGTCCGTCGCCTTTTGGATCAGCGCGATCTCCGCCGGGCTCTTCACCATGCGCAACTTCTCCGTCACCGCGCGGACGTCGTGCGTCGGAGGCGGATCGTCCGTACCCAGAACGGTCGCGGTAAAGCCCAGGGCCGCACTGGCTACGCCCATATCCTGCTGGGTCCACACCTCTTTGGCGCGCCGGATATCTTCGCCCAGGTATTTCGCAAAAAATCCCGGCATCTCCGCCAGCGGCATCACCTCATCCACGCCCAGCAATTCTCGAGCCCCCGGAGTAGCAGCATCCGTCTTCGCCCCGGTGTACTTCTCGCGCACCGGATTGCGCATGGGGAGGAAGAGAATCTCGCGGTACTTGTGCGCAGGCACGACCGTTCCCAGGCGCGTCGTCGTCGCCGGACCGTCTCCGATCACCAGCAGCGCTCCGCCCGGCTCGTTCGAGCCCGTCAGATAATAGAAGTCTTCGTCCTGGCGAAACTCCTGGTACTCCGCCAGCGGCTCGTGCGCGGCGAAGATCGCCGCCGAGCCGCCGTGCAGCTCTGCTGCAAGTTTCACCCGGCGCTGGTGATACTCCGCCATAGGAACGGAATCAAACGCGTATGCCACCTGTACTCCCATCAGGAGCACAAACAGGGCTACCTTGCTGCGCATCAATCATCTCCTCGATCATTTCCCAAAATAACGTCGGTCTGATCTTAACCGAAAGGAAATGTCTGCATGTCGGGATCAACCCAAATGCGGCGAGCCTCGACCGAGAACAACCGTGCGCGCGACCAATAAGCAAGGAGCCATTCCGATTTGCCCAGCGGAGAGGCCATCAATGCATTGCAAGTCGCAAACAGGGGGCGTGGAGGGCTGCCGGCCAAAAACGCATCGGCCGCACGGATCGAGGCCTGGGTGATTGTCTCGTGGTAGCCGCTGGTCTCGCTGTTAGCAACCCCGGTGACTTCGTTATACGCGCGTATAAAGCCGGGTAACTCGCGAGCAGCGAAAATCCTGCCGTGATGACTGATCAGCCACACAGCGGACGCGAAGTGCGCGGCGTGTGTCCATGCAGACTTAGGCAATGTCCGGTCGATCAAGCCGCGACCGATTTCCAGAACTTCATTATCCGAGGTAAAGGGAACGAAGGGATTCATATCAGGCTCCAGGTGTGGAATACCCGACAGGCCAAATGAAAAAACCCGCCGGGTGATGGCGGGTTGATCGGTGCTCAGTGCAAAGAAAGCTTATTCTGCTTTCCATCTCCGACGATCCCGCGCGCAAGGCACTCCCAACTTTCGGCCTTGTTGCTGCGCGGTCATGGAACTAAGCAAGAACATATCTAGCTGAGGTTAGCCTGAAGATGTATGTTGAATCAAGATCCATTTGCATCGCCCACACGCTCACTTGGTGGTCCCGGCCCATTCCTGTTCCCCGCGATGGATCAACGAGGCGCGGTCTTCGGGCAGAATCCAGCGTTGCTCCACCAGAGCGTCCACTGCCTTGGTGTACTGCGTGAGATAGTCTTCACGATCTGCATAGCGTTCCGCAATCGACTTGCGTGGGTCGCCAGTCTTCTCGCGGTCAGCAGCCGTTTTGGGGAACGGTAGATAGGACGCCTCAAAGGAAACCCGTTGATCGGGCGCGCCAATCGAAGGATCACGAAGGTTCCAGGCCGTATAGGTGGCTAGCGGCACGCTAATCTCCGGCAGCCGCACACCGTCGCGTTCGTTTCCGTCGGCATCGACTTGCGGCACAAGCACAGGAAATGCGGGACCAACCTTAGGCGGCTGGATGCTCAGAATTCCCTGCTGCCAGTTGGGCCCGAAATCGAGACGATAGGCCTGGCTCGCCTCGTGCGGCCGGTTCAGCCCAGGGATCGCGGGCAGACGCGTACTTCTCCAGCGGCACCAGGTTTCCGTCTGCAATTTTGGGATAGCTGCTCGCCGGCGGAAGGGTGTCGCTGCGCACCCACGCGTCCATGTTGGCGATCATGGCGCGCCAGAAATATCGGATCGGCAGCGGCGATTGCGGTTCCTGCCCCAACCCGTCCCCCGTTCCCTTCTGCGGCGGGAAGGGAACGGAAAAATGCTGCAGTCCGGTGAAGTGATAGATGCGGACGTTGTCGGAGATAGAAGCGTCCTGCTTTCCATCCGCGCTGATGTGAATCAGTGCCGCCACCCGTCCCCAGTATTCATAGGACGTGTTGGAGAAAAAGATTTTGGGCACCACTTTGTCAGCGACCGCCTGGTCGAGCAATCCTCCAGTCGCTCCAGTGACGGGATCTTTCTCCGGTTCATCGGTGAAGGGGAAAGATATCGGTGGGAAAGAAAACCGACGAGGTGGGCCGCGCGTCGCGCGAAGGCTGGGCGAAACGATAGTTGAAGCTGCCCCGGCCTGCTCCCGCAACGTGGGCCAGCACACCGTCGAGCGCCATCCTTCCTTCTTCATCCGCATTGAAGCCTTGATAGAGGAAGTCGCGCAGGAAGCGCCCGTTCTGCGAGATGCCTTCGACCGTAAACCCGCTCTGCCGGGGTGATGGCCTCAGGATCATGCTTGGCATACGAAGCAAAGTCGCGAATGGCCGCGAAGCCGCCTCCGGCCACGACCGGGTCGGCGGCCACGTAGACGTATTCGTAAATCTTCCCTGGCTGGAAGCCGCCCTTCAGGTGGATATACCGGTCGGAGGGAACGAGCTTGCCCTGGACGGTATGCGCGAACTGCCAGTCGGCGCGAGGAATGATGGAGCGTTGCGCCTCGCGCGAGCTGCGCACGGTGAGCACATTGCGCGGATCATCCGGCAGAAGCCACCGGGTATTCGTTTCCACCAATGCCTGGGTCGGTGAAGTGTCCCAGGGGGATCTCCGGCAGCGCCTCCGCGAGCATCACATCGCCGCGCAGCAGGCCGGTGATGGTCTTCCCGTTTTCCTTCGCCACCGGCGCAAAGAATCGCAGAGCGTTTGGCCCCGTCGCATCCCATTGCCATCCCAACGCTACGACCGTGAAACCATTGCGCAGCAGCCACCCGTCTCCCGCATCGTGGGCCAGATCCTCATCCCCGCCGTCGACCAGAGCGAGGATGCGCGCGTTCCCCCGGTTGGGAACCTCCAGAAGCAAGGAGCCATTGCCCTTATGAGCATCCTTGGGACGGACGGCAACGAAGTCCGCGGAGAACTCGACCTCGCCGTTTTTCAGGTTCACAGCATTGCCAAGGTCAACAATGCGCGTGTTGTGCGGATTGGCCACCGGGAGCGAGAAGTAGACCCGTCCAGTGATGCGCTCGTAGGCTCCCGCATCCCCAAACACCTTGCCATCAAGGACGCTGGTGCGTGAAGCCACCTCGACCCGAAGCACTCGCGCGTGGAGAGGGAGAACACTAAGCAGCAGAGCCAAGAAAAGCCAGCGACGCATCCGCGCAAGCATAGCATGCGGTCTAGATATCTCCCGTACGGTAACATCTGACTGTACGTTTTGCTCTATTTGGAAGCATAAATATTCCCGTACGGGAACATTTACTTGCTTTCTGATTGGAAAGGCCTAATAATATTCCCGTACGGGAACATTTAGGATCACCATGAAATACACCACTGAACAGCTTGGGAAGATCATCCGCGAAACCCGAAAGAGTCTCGGTGTCACGCAGAAGGGCCTGGCCCTTACTTCGGGAACCGGCCTCCGGTTTGTCATCGATCTTGAAAAGGGCAAGGAAACCTGCGAGATCGGCAAAGCGCTGACTGTCCTGCAGACCCTGGGGATCCAGCTGACGCTGACACCACCGTCGTCCCCGGCGAAGGAAGAATAATCCATGGCCAGAACACTGGATGTCTACCTTAATAGTGATCTCGTCGGCCACCTCGTACAGGATAACGGCGGACAGATGTCCTTCGCGTATGCGGAAGGCTGGCTGGCGAAGCCAGACGCGACGTCCATTTCGCGATCGCTCCCCTTACGAACAGAACCGTTCCATCGCAATGAGTGCCGCGGGTTCTTCGCCGGCATTCTGCCCGAGGAGGGCAATCGCGACATCATCGCGCACAATCTCGGTATAAGCGCGCGCAACGACTACGCCATGCTGGAGCGGATCGGTGGGGAATGCGCGGGCGCGGTTACTTTCCTGCCAACCGGGCACGCCTTGCCGGAGACCGATTACAGCTATCGCAAGCTCTCCGAGCGCGAACTTGCAGGGATCCTCAAGCGGTTGCCGCAGCGGCCGCTTATGGCGGGCGAGCAGGGGATACGGTTGTCCCTCGCCGGCGCGCAAGATAAGGTCGCGCTGCGTATCGAAGCCGGCGAAGTGTGCGTCCCTCTTGGCGGCGCGCCGAGCACGCATATCTTCAAGCCGGCGGCGGAGCGTTTCGATGGCGTCGTGTTCAACGAAGCCCTGTGCATGCAGCTCGCCTCCGCGATCGGGCTGCCGGCCGCCGCCGCCGAAGCACGAAGCGCGGACGGCACGGATTATCTGCTCGTGGAGCGCTATGACCGCTATCACCGTCAGGGAGAGGGCGGCGAGCCCATGGTCGAACGGCTGCACCAGGAGGATTTCTGCCAGGCGCAAGGCATCGTCTCCGAACACAAATATCAAAAAGAAGGCGGACCTTCTCTCAAACAATGCTTCGCGCTGCTGCGCGATGTTTCGAGTGCTCCGGTCATCGATCTTGCGCTGCTGCTCGACGCGGTAATTTTCAATTATCTTGTTGGCAACAACGATGCCCACGGCAAGAATTTCTCGCTGCTCTACCGTGGGATTGGTACAAAAAACCTGGAAATCCGGCTCGCGCCACTCTATGACATCGTGAGCACGGTTTTCTATCCGGAGCTAAGCCGGGATATGGCCATGAAAATTGGCCGCGAGTACTCATCGGAGAGGGTTCTTCCGAGAGACTTCGAACAGATGGCTAAAGAGGCGGGGCTCTCGCCCGCCGCTGGTCAAGCGGCGCGTGCCCGAGCTTGCAGAAACCGTGATGGCCGCTCTCCCCACAATCAAGACCGTGCATCCGGTCTCCGAAAAGGTAGCCGCACTGATACACCAACGTTCAGAAAATGTATTGAATGCTTCGCGGACCCCGAAGGTAATGGCGGCAGAGAAAAACGACCCGCCGGATGAGAGCCTGTGTGCCCTCGATAGTGCATAATGATGGTTTCCACGCCCGAACGACCAGCGACGCAGAGAAAGGGAACCGCCCGAATGAGTGGCCAACCGTCCTTTTTGCAGCAGGCCCCAGGCCATCCGGAGACCTCCGCGCGTTTCGGCGATCTGCATCCGCCCTTCGACCGGCAAGCAGCGATGCCCGAGGCCAATCGTTGTCTCTACTGCTTCGATGCCCCCTGCACCACCGCCTGCCCCACCCACATCGACGTTCCTAGATTCATTAAGAAGATCGCCAGCGGCAATCTTTCCGGCTCCGCGCGCACCATCCTCGACGCCAACATCCTGGGCGCCAGCTGCGCCCGCGCCTGCCCGGTGGAAGTCTTGTGCGAGGGCGCCTGCGTCCTGCACCGCTTCAACAAGCAGCCCATCCAGATCGCACGCCTCCAGCGCTTCGCCATGGATTCGCTCCACGCGAGTGGCGCTCCCCTGCCCTTCACGCCCGCGCCCGACACCGGCCTCTCCGTGGCCCTCGTCGGCGCCGGACCGGCCTCGCTCGCCTGTGCCGCCGAACTGCGCCGCCGCGGCATCCGTGCCAACCTCTACGACGCGCGCCCGCTGCCCGGAGGCCTGAACACCTACGGCGTAGCCGAATACAAACTGCCCCTGAAAGAAAGCCTGCGCGAAATCGAAATGCTCTCCCAGCTCGGGGTGGAGTTTCACTTCGAGACCATGATCGACGCCCAAGTGCTGGCTGACCTCGAGCGCACCCACGATGCCATCTTCCTGGGCATTGGCCTGGGCGCAATCCACCAGCTAGGCGTGCCCGGCGAACAACTGCCGGGCGTGACCAACGCCCTCGATCTGATAGCCGGCTACAAGTCCGGCAAACTCACTCGAGTGCCGCAGCGCGTAGTCGTCGTAGGAGCGGGAAACACCGCCATCGACGCCGCCATTGCCTCTGTCCGGCTAGGCGCCACCGATGTGCACATCGTCTATCGCCGCGGCGAAGAGCAGATGTCCGCCTTTACCTTCGAGTACGAGCACGCCCGGCTCGAGGGAGTGAAGTTCCTGTGGCATGTGCAGCCCACGCGCATACTCGGCCGCGAAGCCGTGGAAGGCATGGAGCTGATCCAACTGGCGCCCACCGCCGACGGCTCGATCATCCCAGCAACCAGGCTCGGAGTTTTCCCTGCCAGTGGATCTCGTAGTTCTGGCCATCGGGCAAGGGACGCAAAGCAGCCTGCTTGAAGCACTGGCCAACGGAGCAGCGAAGCTGCAACTGCAACGCGGACGCATCGTGATCGACCGCGCCACAGGCCAGACCTCGCACCCCAAGTTCTTCTCCGGCGGCGACTGCACCAATGGCGGCCGCGAAGTGGTGGATGCGGTAGCAGACGGAAAACGCGCGGGCATCGGCATTGCCGCGTGGCTGGAGGCCAAACTTGCCCGAGCTTAAACCAACGCTCGAAACCACCTTCTGTGGCATCCCGTGCCTCAATCCCTTCTGGCTCGCGTCCGCCCCGCCAACCAACTGCGGCGAGCAGATCATGCGCGCCTTCGACGCGGGCTGGGGCGGCGCCGTGTGGAAGACCATCGGCGAGCCCATCACCAATGTCAGCTCGCGCTACTCCTCCATCGATTGGGAGGGCCGGCGCATGATGGGCTTCAACAACATCGAGCTCATCTCCGACCGCCCCATCGAGGTCAACCTGCAGGAGATGGCCGAGGTCAAGCGCCGCTACCCAAAGCATGTGGTCATCGCTTCGCTGATGGTCGAGAGCAAGCGCGAGGTCTGGCACGACATCGTGCAGCGCGCGGAAGACGCCGGAGCCGATGGCCTGGAGCTCAACTTCGGCTGCCCCCACGGCATGAGCGAGCGCGGAATGGGCTCGGCAGTCGGACAAGTGCCCGAGTACTGCCAGCAGATCACCGGCTGGGTGAAAGAGAAGGCGCGCACGCCGGTGATCGTGAAGCTTACGCCGAACATCTCCGACATTCGCATGCCCGCGCGCGCGGCCAAGCGCGGCGGCGCCGATGCCCTCTCCGCCATCAACACCATCAATTCGATCACGGGGATTGACCTCAACACATTCCAACCCAACCCCAACGTCGATGGCAAAAGCTCCCACGGAGGCTACTGCGGCCCCGCGGTCAAGCCCATCGCGCTCAACATGGTGCAGCAGGTGTTGTCTGACCCGCGGGCGCACTGCCGCTCTCCGGCATCGGTGGCGTCGGCAGCTGGCAAGACGCAGCGGAATTCATCCTGCTCGGTTGCGGCACGGTGCAGGTATGTACCGCGGCTATGCATTACGGCTACCGCATCGTCGAAGATATGCAGGACGGCCTGCTGGCCTGGATGGCGGAGAAAGGCTTCGCCACCATCGACGACTTCCGCGGCCGCTCGCTGAACACCGTAACCACCTGGAACCAGCTCAACCTGAATTACCAGATCGTGGCCCGCATTCACGAGGACCTGTGCATCGGCTGCCAGCTTTGCTACACCGCCTGCTGGGATGGCGCGCATCAATGCATCCACCTCGATCGCACCGCGCCCGCACCCGATACCACGCGCACGCCGGCCATGGTCACGGCTGAGGCGGCGCGCCGCATCTCCACCACGCCCATTCCCAAGCTGGATGCAGGCGGTCCGGGCCATACCAATGCAATCACCCCGCTGGAGCGGATTCCGCGGGTGGACGAACATCACTGTGTCGGTTGCAATCTCTGCTCGCTGGTCTGCCCGGTGGATGGCTGCATCACCATGGAGCGCGTCGACAACGGGCTCCCCCCGCAGACCTGGGCCGAACGCACCGCGGAAGTTGCGCAAGCAAAAGCATAGCCGCCGCCGGAGAAACACAAACGCTTTATGGCCACCCTGATCCAGAACGGCACCGTCGTCAACGCCGACGGACAACACAAATCCGACGTCCTCTGCGACGGCGAGACGATCAAGCAAGTCGCCCCCAACATCCCCGCCGACGGCCACACTGTGGTGGATGCCACCGGTCTCCTCGTGATGCCCGGCGGCGTCGACGTGCACACCCATCTCGATATGCCCTTCGGCGGCACCGTATCGGCTGACGATTACCGCACCGGCACCATCGCCGCAGCCGTCGGCGGAACGACTACCGTCATCGACTTCGTCCTGCAGTCTCGCGGCCACACCATGGCTGAGGCTCTGGAAACCTGGCTGGCCAAGAGCGACGGCAAAGCGTGCATCGACTTCGGACTGCACATGGCCGTCACCGACCTTGGGCCAGGCGACGGCGCGCAGGGCTTGGCCGAGATGGAAACCATGGTGCAGAAGGGCATCTCGTCCTTCAAGCTCTTCATGGCTTATCCCAACGTCCTGATGATCGACGACGGGCTGATGTTCAAGGTCATGCACAAGGCGGGACTGCTGAACGCGCTCTGCTGCGTGCATGCCGAGAATGGCCACGTGATCGACGTCGTGGTGGCGCGCATGCTCGCCGAGGGCAAGACCGAGCCCCACCATCACGCGCACAGCCGGTCCGCCCATGCGGAAGCTGAGGCCACGCACCGCGCCATCGCCATCGCGCACATAGCCGGCGCTGCCGTGTACATCGTCCATCTCTCCAACGAAGATCCCTGCGCGAGCTCAAGCATGCGCAGCAGCGCGGCCTGCATGCTTTAGCGGAGACTTGCCCGCAGTACCTGGTGCTCTCGCTCGAAGAGCATATGCCCGGCAAGAGCTGGGAAGAGGCCAAGTACGTCTTCACTCCTCCTCTGCGCAAAAAGCACAACCAGCCTGCGCTGTGGAAGGCGCTCGAGGACGGCTCGCTGTCTGTCGTCTCCACCGACCATTGCCCCTTCCGCTTTGCCGACCAGAAGTCGCTGGGGAAAAACGACTTCAGCAAAATTCCCAATGGCGGCCCGGGCATCGAGAACCGGTTGCAGATCCTCTGGCACTTTGGGGTGGTCTTAGGCCAGCTCACCCCGGAAAGGTTTGTCGAGCTCTGTTGCACCGCCCCCGCCCGCATCTTCGGCATGCCGCAAAAGGGCGTGATCGCTCCCGGCAAGGACGCCGATATCCTGCTCTGGGATCCCAACGCCTCAGTACACCATCTCCGCCGCCACCCAATGCATGGCCACGGACTACTCCATGTTCGAGGGCTGGAAAGTTTCGGGCAATGCGCGCCACGTCTTCTCCCGCGGCGAGCTGGTGGTGAAAGACGGCAAGTGGATTGGCAAGACCGGCCGCGGGCGCTTCCTCAAGCGCGAAGCCAATGCCGGAGGCTTCGCCTGATGCTCACCCCGAGCGCCGCGGTTGCTGGATCCGAGCCTCTCCAACGCCGACCTCGCGCCCACCACTGCCGCCAACCGCACCTGGGACTACTTACAACTACATCGCCCTGTGGTTCTCCATGTCGATGGAGGTCACCACCTACATGCTGGCCTCTTCGCTGATTGCCGGGGGCATGAATTGGAAGCAGGCGCTCTTCACCATCCTTATGGGCAACCTGATCGTGCTCGTGCCCATGCTGCTGAACGCGCATGCCGGCGCCAAGTATGGAATCCCCTTCCCGGTCTTCGTGCGCGCCAGCTTCGGCGCCTTGGGAGCGAACATTCCCGCGATGCTGCGCGCCCTTGTGGCCTGCGGATGGTTTGGCATTCAATCCTGGTTGGGCGGCCAGGCGATCGCCGCCATGATCCACGTGGTGTGGCCCGCGACGGAACACATGCCGGTCGTCCTGTGGTCAAGCTTTCTCGGCTTCTGGCTGCTCAACATGTTCGTCGTGTGGTGCGGGGTGGAGTCGATCCGTTTCCTGCAGAGCTTCTCCGCGCCCTTCATGCTGGTGATGTCGCTCACCCTGCTCTTCTGGATGCTGCATAAAGCAGGCGGCTTTGGCCCCATGCTTTCCGCGCCCAGCCACTTCCACTCGACCGGCAGCTTTCTGCACTTCTTCTTTCCTTCGTTGACAGCGATGGTTGGCTATTGGGCAACGCTCTCGCTGAACATTCCCGACTTCACCCGTTATGCCAAGTCGCAGGACTCGCAGATCATCGGCCAGGCCTTTGGTCTGCCGGTGGCGATGACGCTGTATTCGTTCGTCGGCATCGCCTGCACCTCGGCCTCGGAAATCATTTTCGGCGAGCCGATCTGGTCGCCCATCACCTTGTTGGGACGCTTTCATCAGCCGGTCGCGGCGCTGTTGGCGTTGGTGGCCGTGCTGGTAGCGACGCTGAATGTAAACATCGGCGCCAATGTGGTCTCACCTTCGAATGATTTTTCCAATCTCGCGCCCCGCCTGATCAGCTTTCGCACCGGAGGCCTCATCACCGGCTTTCTCGGTCTGGCCATGATGCCCTGGAAGCTGATGAGCACCTTCGGCACTTACATCTTCGGCTGGCTGGTCGGCTACTCCGGTCTGCTCGGCCCGGTAGCCGGCATCATGGTGGCGGACTACTTCCTCATCCGGCACACGCATCTCGACGTCGCCTCGCTCTATCATCGCGGAGGTCCCTACGAATACTCCCGCGGCTTCAATCCCCGCGCCGTCGTGGCGCTGGTGGCGGGGGTCTTTGTCGCCCTCATCGGCCTGGCGGTGCCGTCTCTTCGCTTTCTCTATGACTACGCCTGGTTCGTCGGCTTCTTCCTCTCAGCCGCCCTCTACTATCTCCTCATGCTGCGCTTCAAACCCCTAACCACCGCCTAGGCATAGGACGCTGCGCCATATTCTTTTCCCACGCGGTAACCCATGCCGTCGTGGGTGAAAGCCTCACCAGATCGATCTACAGAGTTTTGGTTTTGTATCAAGGCGTTAGAAGGTCCCTATGTCTCACCAGATAGTGCAGCGATTCACTGGAGCCATGGGCTGGCCAGTCTTACAAGCGAAGGCCTTCTGGAACTCAGGAAGATTCAACACCACCCCATTGGCGCGGAATGCCGCCGGCGAGTGCACATCGGTTTCTATATCCAATCGCAAGTCCTCGGGACGAACGTTTTCGCACCAGTGCTGTCCAAACGCGACAAAGAACTGCTGATCGGGAGTTAAGCCCCCGTACTCCGCGCTTCCCCTTCTGGTTGAGTCCACGCCGGCCTTCTGCGCACGGTCAAGATAGGCGAGAAACGCCAGCTTCAGCCCGCCAAGATCGGCAAGGTTCTCCCCCAGGGTAAGTTTTCCGTCGACGTGCAGATCATCCACGGCCACAAAGCCGTTGAACTCGTTCACCACGCAATCGGCGCGTTCAGTAAATTGCTTGCTATCCGCCGCTGTCCACCAATCTTCAAAATTGCCCTTGCCATCGAACTGCCGCCCCTCATCGTCAAATCCGTGCGTCAATTCGTGGCCGATAATACTGCCCACGCTCCCGTAATTCACCGCATCATTCTGGCTGCGATCAAAAAATGGAGGCTGCAGAATCCCGGCAGGAAAGTTGATGTCGTTCATCTGCGAGCTGTAATACGCATTGACCGTGGGCGGGCTCATATCAAATTCGCCGCGGTCCACCGGCTTGCCGATCTTGGCAATGTCGCGCTGCTCTTCGAACTCAGTCGCACGCAGCGCGTTGCCTAACGCATCGCCGCGGGTAATCGTCAAGCGTGGAGTAGTCCCGCCACTTATCGGGATAGCCGATCTTGTTGGCCACCGCATGCAGCTTCTCTTCCGCGCGCGCCTTGGTCGCGGCGCTCATCCAGTTCAGTTGTTCGATATCCCGCCCCATCGCCGCTTCTACATCCTGCGTCAACTTGAGCGTGCGCTCTTTGTCTTCAGGACTAAACCGCTGCGCCACGTACACCTGCCCTAACGCCTCCCCGAACGCATCGTCTGTCTCGGAGACACAGCGCTTCCACCTGGGCTTTTGCTCTGGTTGGCCATCCAGCACCTTGCCGTAGAAGTCGAACGACTCCTTATCCAGCGCCTGCGGCAAAGCAGTGCTCGGCAGATGGTGGATCAGGGCCCAGCGCAGATAGGTCTTCCATTCATCCAGGCTGGTGCTGTCCAGCAGCTCATTCAACCCGGCAAAGTAGGCGGGCACGGCGACATTCAGCGATTCCACCGGCGGCGCTTGCACGGCGCGCAGAAATCGACTGAAGTTGAAACCGCGCTGTCAAATTTCGCCAGGCTCATCATGTGGTACAGGCTCGCGGGATCGCGCCGCTCGACATTGCTGAGCGAATAGCGGGCAAGCGCCGTCTCCATTTTCAGCACGGTAGCCGCATCCTTCGCAGCCTGCTCCTGCGTTTCCCCCAACAAGTCGAAAATCCGCGCCACGTGCGCCACATATTGATTGCGCAGCTCGACTGACTTGTCATCCTTGCGCTCGTAATACCCCTTTTCCGGCAGGCCTAAATCCGTCTGATCACCGTCGCAATCTGTTGCGTGGCGTCTTTGTAATTCTGCTCGGAACCGAAGGAGAAAAGTGAATTGACTCCGATCCCATCCAGGTACGCTGTCAATTCTGGCAACTCATCTTTCGAGTTAAGTGCTGCGATGCGATCCAGCAACGGTTGCACCGGCTTGAGCCCCGCCTCGTTCACCGCATCTACATTCATGCAGCTGGCATAGTAGTCGCCGATCTTCTGTTCATTGGGCGAGCGTCCCGAGCCGCCCGCCGCGGCCTTTTCCAGAATTGTCTTCAGCACCAGTTGGTTTTCGTCCATAAGTTGGCTGAACCGGCCATACGAGGATTCGTCCTCCGGAATAGGGTTCTGCTTTAACCATTTTCCGCACGAGTATTGGTAGAAGTTCACGCAGGGGTCGACACTGGTATCCATCAGCTTGGGGTCGAGCGCACGCATCGTCTCCGCCGGTGGTGCTTGCTGTTGTGCCGAAGCAGGAATCGCCGGCAGCAGCGCTCCGATCAACAATAATCGCGTAACCCAAACTGGACATGCTGCCTCACGAGCCGCCCGGATGGTACTCCCGCTCCGTGTGGCCCTTCAATTGATCCCGATAGAAGTAGACCTCGCGCAAATTCCCCGTGCTGTACCGCTCCACCTGGTCTTTGAAGTGGGGCGACTGCGGATGCCCGCTTTCCCCGCCCGCCGTCACTGCCCTCGCGTGTACCTTATCCCCAAACTCCACCACCGCCACAAAACTATTCCCGCGGGTTCCATACCACTTCTTCGTTCCCGTGGCCCTGCCCGTTTCCTCCGCGGTATAGGGCCGCGCGCTGAACGAAGCCAGCGAGCCCCAGGTGGAAGAAGTGAAACCCACCGGCGTGCTCGCCTTGTCATCGTCGAAGCGCTGCACGATGTCCCCATTCAGGCGCTGATAGCGATTGATCTCGCCCCATGGCATCTGCCACTTCCCGAAATCCGCAGTCAGCTTGTCGGAGGCGGTAGCCAGCGCCTTCAGAGCCACATCGCCCGGTACCGACGGCGCAGCGAAGTCATCTTCGTTAGACGTTGGATTGCCCCCACTTGCGCCTGCGATCCTTGGCGATCTCCTGGCCCCAGAAGATGGCCAGCGAAGTCGCCACCGAATCCACGCCCCAGCGCAGATCCCATCCGCGCAGCACCGCAATCTGATCCGTCAACGCAGTCTTGGTTTCCGAATCCGCCGGCAGATTCGCCCAGGCCCGCGTCAGCCCCGATAGCGGCTTGATAAACCACGGCAGATAACTGTCATAAGCCGCCGCCATCAGGGAATCCAGGGTGAAGTCTTTCTTGCCCTGCAGCAGACGCATCGCGTGCAGGCCCCGCGCCGATTCCCTGCCCGTTTCCACATACGCCGGATAATCCTGCTTGCGCAGGCTGCTCTCCCCCGCGCCGGCCCAGGGAGAATCGTTCACGTTGAAGACGTATCCACTCGCCGGATCCAGCAGGTGTGGCGTCTCCTCGACGGTCAGCAGCCCTTGCCACTCCGTTGCCGGGTCGCTCCCATCCACCGGTTTGGTGAAATCGAACTTCGTGTCTCTGCGGGGAATGAAGTTGCCGTGAAAGTAGGCGATGTTTCCATCCGCATCGGCATAGACGGTGTTGTTGGACGAGTTCGCCTCCAGCGCCATCGTCTGCAGGTAGTCCTTGTAATTCTTCGCCTTGGTCCGCAAGTAGGATTGCGTCAGCGCTTTCACCGGCTCCTGCATCAACCGGATCGTCACCCACTTGCCATCCTGCTCCCGAATCACCGGGCCATGATGGGTGTAGTACGCGGTGAACTTCTTCTCCGCCATGCCGTGCTCGGTGCGGTAGGGCACGGTGATCTGCTTCTCGATTACCGGCCGCTCCTCTTCGCCGTACTTGTAGTAGTAATGTCCGTCTTTGCTGCTCACCGTTTCCAGATACTCATCGACCGCGTCCACTCCGCTCGAGGTATGCATCCAGCCCACCCGGTCATTGAAGCCCTGGTAGATAAAGAACTGGCCCCAGGTCACGGCTCCATAAGCATCGAGCCCTTCTTCGCTAACCATCTGTAACTCTGACCGGAAGAAAAACGAAGTATGCGGATTGATCAGCAGCAGCGAATGATGCTGCACGGTGTTGGAGGGAGCAATGGCAATTCCATTCGATCCGCCTGGCTCTGTTTCCGGCTCTTCCTGCAAGGCCGCGATCGCTCTTACGGTCTCCGTAAAATGCTTCCAGCTTCTTTAGATCCACTTGCTCGAAGTCGCCGCCGATACTGCCTTCAGTAAACGAAAGCGCCATCCAGGGCTCGAAGTGTTGCATCACGCGCGGCTTTACCCGGGGATGTTTCGCGAGATAGAAGTTGGCCCCATCGGCGAAGGCATCCATCAGCTTCCTCAGCCACTCCGGGCTTGCCGCGTAATCTTTCTTTAACACCTCGGGATCGACAAACATCTTCATGCGCAGATCCTGATAAACCTTGCCTTCGCCCTCCGCCTCGGCCAGCCGCCCCATGGCATTCAGGTAGTTGGTTTCGACGCGGTTGAAGTCGTCTTCACACTGCGCGTAGATCATGCCAAAGACGGTATCCGCATCGGTCTTGCCATAAACATGTGCGAATGCCCCAATCGTCCCGGACAATGGTAACGTTCTTCGCCTCCGCCGCCCACCGCTGCGCGGGACTACTCTCCGCGCGGCAAAGCGTACTCCACATCACAATCCCAATCAGCAAAACGCTCTTTTTCATTGGCTGTGTACAGGCCCCTTCACCGCTCTCGCTTGAAATCGCATCATGTAAATGGTAGCTGCCGCAACCAGGGTGGGGAGGACGAGCATCAGCAGTCCCGGTTGGTAGGCCCCGGTATAGTCTTTCGCCAGACCCATCGCGAAGGGGCCAACGAAGCCACCGAGAATTCCGATGGTATTCATCGCCGCAATTCCACCCGCGGCAGATTTGCCATGTAGAAAGCTGGTAGCCAGCGCCAGGAGCGGGGCCTTGCAGCGCGTAGTAACTGATCGACGCAATCGCCAGCGCAGGGACTGCCAGGAATGGCGCTGTCGAGAGTCCGCCGATCAGGTAGCTCCCGGCCATGAGCAGAAAAGGGATGATGACATGGAAGTAGCGTTCTTTGGTGCGGTCCGAGTGCATGGCATTGAGAATCATGGCGGGAGCTCCCAGCACATTCATCACCGCCACCAGGAAACCGACATTACTATTGTTGAGAGCAGTGATTGCCTTGAGGATCGCCGGAGCCGAAAGGATGTATGCATAACTGCAGGTAAGCTGGCACAGGAAGACCAGGCTTATCTGCCACACACGGTGATCGAGCAGCGCACGTCCGAGATTTAATCCGTGACCATCACCCGTGGCGCTCTTGCTTAAGTGCTGGATAATCCACTCCCGCTCATCCTCCGTGAGCCACTTGGCCTGGGCTGGACCAACCGGCAGGTAGACCAGGAAGACAACGCTGAGCAAGACGGCAGGCAGACCTTCAACCAGGAACAGCCACTGCCAGCCGGCCAGTCCAGCTTTGCCCTGGAGATCCAGAAGGGCTCCGGCAATCGCGCCGGTGAGCACCGAGGCTAGCGGAAGCGAGACATAAAAGCGGCTGATGGCACGAGCCCGCATATGTACCGGGAACCATCCCGCGAGATAGAAGATCACGCCCGGGAAAAACCCCGCCTCGGCCATACCCAGCAGGAAGCGCATGACATAGAACTGCAGAGGCGTCTTGACGAACATCATGCCCATCGCCAGCAGTCCCCAGGTAAGCATGATGCGGGCAAACCACCGTCGCGCCCCCACGCGATAGAGCAGCAGGTTGGACGGAATCTCGCATGCGGCATAGCTCACGAAGAACAGGCCGGCGCCGAAGCCGTAGACCGATGCGCTGAAGTGCAGATCGCGGTTCATCTGCAATGACGCAAAGCTGATGTTCACGCGATCCATGTACGCGATACCGTAGCCCAAAGCGAGCAGTGGAATCAGCCGCCAACCAGCCTTGCGTAGCGCCGCGCGGCCAACCGCATCATCCATTGGCAGGGACGCGCGGGCGGGCATCAGCGGCTCGGTGACAGACATGAAGCACCCAGGAGACGAGTGAGGAGAGAATACCATCCGCCCAGCAGGGCCGAAGACTCGTGATGCCGTTGAGTAAGCGAATCAAGCCCGGCTGCCCTGGACGGGTGCCCCACCCTCCCCTACCTAAAAAACGTCATCCTGAGAGCTTGGTGACTTTATGGATCTTTCGCGTGAAGTCCTCGACTTTAAACAAAATCGTGGCATCCTCGAGAGCTTCGGTGGAGCTCTTATAGATCTTTCGTGGCGAAACCCTGGAAGCCTCGAAACAAAAACGTCAATCGTGGGAGCCTCGTGACGTTCAGTGGGAGCCTCGCAAGTTCGGTGAAAGCCTCGACCTCGTAACTCGCAAGATCGGTGCGAGCCTCGCAAGCCGTGGGAGCCTTGCAAGTTCGTGTGGCGAGCCTCGCAAGATCGGTGGCGATCCTCGCAAGTTCGGTGGGAGCCTCGCAAGTTCGGTGGGAGCCTCGCAAACTCGGTGGGAGCCTCGCAAGCTCGGTGGGAGCCTCGCAAGTTCGGTGGGAGCCTCGCAAGTTCGGTGGGAGCCTCGCAAGCTCGGTAGGAGCCTCGCGAAGTTCGCGTTGACCTCGCAAGCTCGGTCGGAGCTTTTCAACCTGAGCCTCGCAAGCCGGATGAAAAGACATCGGCTAGCCGGGGTAGGCGAACGTTGGGCACTCGGTACTGTTACTCCATTCAGTTTGTTCAACCCTTTGGCAGTTCCGACCTTCACCAGTCAGCTATTAGCCCGCATCGTAGAATGAACCCGGAGGAAACCCGCCTGATGGCAACTGCCACGGAGGCTGCCTGGTTCACAGCCGGAGACGTGGACGGCTTCTTCGGCCTTTTCTTCAGCGGCTTTCCTGATCTTCTCTTGATCGTGGGGCTTGCCCCCGTCTGCGGTTTTCCCCTCAGCTTCGTAGCCAGCCGCATCCTGCCCGGTGCAGCCATTTCCGTCCTGGCAGGAAACCTCTTCTACGCCTGGCAGGCACGCCGCCTGGCACGAAGAGAAAACCGCAGCAATGTCACCGCCATCCCCTTCGGCATCAACACGCCCACCATCTTCGCCTACGTCTTCCTCATCATGGGCCCTATCTATACCCGGACCCACGATGCAAACCTGGCCTGGCACGCCGGCATCTTTGCCAGCCTGATGAGCGGCATCGTGCAGACTGTGGGAGCCTCCTGCACTGACTGGCTGCGCCGCAACACCCCGCGCGCCGCCTTGCTCTCCCCGCTAGCCGGCCTGGCGCTGGCCTATCTTTGCCTGGGCTTCATCTTCGGAGTCTTTCAACAAGCGGCCATCGCCCTGCTTCCCATGCTCGTCCTATTCACCCTCTATGGCTCGCGTCTCAGACTCCCTTATCGTGTGCCGCCGGCTTTCTTCGCCATTGCCCTCGGCGCGGTCCTGGTGGCGGTGCTGCGCTGGCTCCACATCTACACCGTTCCTATGCCCACGCTGCCGGCAGTGAAACTGTATCTGCCGCACGCGGTAAATATATTCGCGCTCTTCACCCAGCGTGCCTACTGGCCTTATCTCGCCATCATCATTCCGCTAGCCGCGCTGGATACTCTGGCATCGCTGATGATTCTGGAAAGCGTCAAAGTTGCCGGCGACGACTACGCAACCAAGCCGTCTCTGCTGATGAATGGCCTGGGAACGATCACCGCTGCCTGCCTGGGCAGCCCCTTCCCCACGACGCTCTACCTCGGTCACGCCGCGCACAAAGCCAATGGCGCCCGTTCCGGTTATTCCGTGCTCAATGGCCTGGTCACGCTGCTGCTTTGCACCACGGGAATCCTGCCCGTGGTGCTCCGCTTTGTACCTTTGGAGGTGGCGGCGCCGGTCATCATCTGGTTCGGCCTGATCACGGTCGCGCAAGCGGTGGTCGAGGTCCCTGCCCACCAGGCGATCGCCGTCATCATCGGACTGATTCCCGCCCTGGCGCAGTGGGCCACTGGCATTGCCGACACGGTGGCACGCAAAGCAGGCAGCAGCCTCATGGAGGTTGCGCCCCGCATGGGCGGCGATTTGGCCATGGGAGGATTGATCGCACTGGGGCAGGGATCGCTGCTGACCTCGATGCTCTGGTCCGCGGCACTGGCGCTCATCATGCAGCGCCGCTTTGTGCCCGCAGCCGCCTGGCTGTCAGCGGCCGCAGGACTCTCCGCAATCGGCATTATCCATGCCTATACGCTCTCCTCCAACGGCGTGGAAAGCCGAATTGGGTGGTGGGTCGCGCCGCAGTTCACCCTTGCCTACGCGGCCGGCGCAGCCTTTCGCTCGCGTGCGCCTGGTATTCGCGTAGGGAATTCCATCGATGTCCGAACAACGATGAGGAAGGAAACAATCATGGAGCGTCGCAGTCTGCTGAAGACTCTTTCTGCCGCCGCCGCTGTGGGCGCGGTCACCAATCTGGGCGGGGGACGCACTCTCTCTGCCGAAGCGGCTTCCGGCAGTGGTCAGGACGATGGGCGACGGCGGCCCGCTGGCGCAAGCAAAGGATGCGGCCCGCAGGGGAATGCCGCCGCTGAAAATCACCGACGTCAAAATCATCGCCACCGCACCCTCCGGCTCCAACTGGACCATCGTCAAGGTGGAAACCAGCGAGCCCGGCCTCTATGGCCTGGGCGCGGCCACCCACCAGGAAATTCCCCAGGCGGCGCAGGCCTACATCGAAAAGCGCCTGAAGCCATTCGTGATCGGCAAGAACTGCGACGAGATCGAGGACATCTGGCAGTCCGCCTACCTGCAGGAATATTTCCGCTCCGGTCCGGAAGGCAACGATGCGCTGAGCGGCATTGATGGCGCGCTGTGGGACATTCTGGGCAAGCGTCTCGGGGTTCCGGTCTATCAATTGCTCGGCGGCAAGGTTCGCGCCGCCGTGCCGCTTTACGGCCACGCCGCGCGCTTGACGCAGAGCGAGCTGAACGACCAGGTGCAGGCCTACATCGAGAAGGGCTACCAGGTGGTGCGCATCCAGTTGGCGGTTCCCGGATGGTCCGGCTATGGCGTCAGCGGCGCCAAGACCTCAGCCGCGGTGCAGGCTCTGCGCCCGGACGGTGTGACGCCTTCGCCGGTCTTCGATGCCGGCCGCTATCTCACCACCACCATCGGCATGTTCGAGGCAGTACGCGCGAAGTTCGGATTCGACATCGGACTGGTGCACGACATCCACGAGCGGCCGGCGCCCAACCAGTCGATCGAATTGTGCCGGGCGGTGGAGCAGTACCGGCCCTTTTACATGGAAGATCCGCTATCGCCTGAAGATGTAGGTTGGTTCCAGATCTTCCGCCAGGAGACTTCGGCGCCGCTGGCCATGGGAGAACTATTTGTCAACCGCAACGAATGGCTGAGCCTGGTGGCCAACCGCTGGATCGACTTCATCCGCATCCACCAGTCCTCGGTGGGCGGCTTGAACATGTGCCGCAAGGTGGCGCATTGCTGCGAGTTCTTCGATGTGCGCACGGCCTGGCACGGGCCGAACAATGTCGATCCGGTCGGTCACTGTTACAATTTGCACCTGAACCTGGTCACCCCCAACTTCGGCATCCAGGAAGAAACGTTCTTCGACGAAAAGACCCGCGAGGTATTTCCCGGCACCCCCGAAATTCGCAAGGGCTACATCTACTCGAACGACAAGCCCGGCTTCGGCATCGATATCGACGAGAAGGCGGCCGCGCGCTATCCCTACACCAAGGACTTTGAAGATCGCGGCAACGACCGCATGCTCGATGGAACCATCGTCCGGCCCTAGCGATTGGCTGAGAACAAACGTACTGTAGCCCAGGACTTGCGTCCTGGGCTTCCTATTTGGGGCTTATGAGTCTGCGACCACCTGTGAGGGCTTCAGCCGTTGTACGGCATTCGAATAACTTCGCGAAAAGCGGACCTCAGCGGCTGAAGCCGTCTCTCGCGTATGGCTCTTGCGGCACGACTGAAGCCGTGCCCTTCGTATCGACACGGCCGAAGGGCGCTAACTAAGGTTGTCCGGGAAAAATCATTTATCAGGGGTACGCCGCGCCAAACGGTACCGAAGTAACTACAGTAACTACCCACTTAAAGCGTGAGAAAAGCAGAAACCATCGCGCAGCCGAGCATCGTTGGCATCTAACGGAGACATGAAGAAGCTAATGCTATGCACTTTCATCGCCCTCTTTACGGCCTCTGCATATGCACAGCCGTACTACCACCATCGCCGTTGGCATCATCACCACCACCACTACCACCATCACCATGCTGTGATCGTCGTGCGGTAAAGGGTACGCCGGGTTTGTCCACTGGCAGAGACGTTTAGCGTCGGCCCTCCGGGCCTCGGGCCCAAAAAGGGCTGCCTCTGGAAGAGGCAGCCCTTTACACTTCGGACGCAATTAATGGTCAAGGTAAAGGTGGTAGTGCCGGTGATGTTTGCATTGCTGCTATCCGTCGCAGTAACAGTAACAGTATAGGTCCCGGCCGGGGTTCCTCCGCCTGTTCCTCCACCGCAACCGAGTCCCGCTCCAACACTCAGAAACACCAGCATCACCAGGGCTACCGGCCATCTCTTTCTTCGGATACCCGGTACGAGTAGCAAGAGCAGGCACCCGGCTATCGTACCGCCTGCAATCGCGATCTGTGCTTTCGTCTTGCGCAGATTACCCGCCGGGCCTTTGCGGAAGTTTCCGCCGGCAGCGACCGTGGTGATGGTCAACGTCGTGGTCGCGGTTCCATTCACCGCCAATGGCACACTTGAGCTGCCGAACACGCCGTCCACATTGACATTACTGGGCACGGAACCGACCAACTGAACCGTTCCCGCGTACCCGCCAGTAGAGGTGAGCGTGATCGTCGAGGTGCCGGTGTTGCCCGGCGACGGAGACGAGATGGTCATGTTTGTCGCCGCGACCGTGATACCCGGATTAGTGACGGTCACGGTTGTCGTTCCTGAAGAAGTGGCGTTGAAGCTGTCTCCACCATAAGTAGCCGTAATCGTATCCGTACCGGCTACAAAGCCAAGCGACGCCGCCGTGGTTTTAGTCAGGGTCGCAGTCGCGGTGTTACCCGACGCCAGGGTCACCTGGTTGACGGTGCCGATCGTTACCCCTCCCGTCGTAAAGGTGACAGGGCCGGTGAGCGTCCCCGCCGTCTGCCCGGTCACCGTAGCCGTCAGAGTCAGGCTGGCTCCGATCGCGAACGAGGTAGGATTGGCCACCACTGCGGTCGTGGTCACCTGAGTTCCTGAGGACACGACCTTCACCGTAACGCCGGCGCTGGTCGACGCCGTGTAGTTGCCGTCTCCCGAGTAGGTCGCCGATACGACATAGGTACCTGCGCTCGGGAAACCGCTCGTGGGCGCATACTTGGCGGTGTACGGCGACGCAGCGGAAAGAGCGGCGGTGACCGGCGCCTGCGCGACGCCATTTACAGCTACCGTAAACGTTACCGTCCCGGTTGGTCCTGTCGCTCCGGCTGTGTTCGGTGTGACCGTCGCAGTGAAAGTGATCGGCTCGCCGATCGCTACAGAGTTCCCTGGGGCTACGGTGATCGCCGTCTTGGTGCCGGTGGCGGCTACCTCGGCGGCAAAAGCTGTAGCCAAATTGTTAGCATCGACCGTTCCGATGCCGGTCGCTTGATCATACCCGGTACCGGCCGTGTAACCAATCACCGGGTTGGAACCCGTAGGGCAATTCGGCGACATCGGGGTGCAGGGCACCTGGTTGTTGCCGGTTGTGACGTCGTGGAAGGCCGACGCATAGGTAGTCGCATTCGACGCCAATTTGTAGAGGGTTGGATTGACGTTTCCTAGCCCGCCGCCGCTAGCCAGCTTCTGTTCAATGACCGCCAGAAGTCCGGCAAACTCCGGGGCTGCAAAGGAAGTCCCGCCGGCCAGAGCGAGGAAGTCCTGGTCGTCCTGCTGGCCTGGATCCGATACGCGAAAACTAGTCGCCTGGCAGCTGGAGACGAAGGTGTTCGGACTTCCATCCGTATTCACCTGCGTGCAATAGAGATAGCTGTCGTGGTCCGGGGAAGCATCGAGCGAAATATCCGGCACATCGCGTTGGCCATCGGCCGGAATGTTGGGCACGCCGGTCTGCCAGGTGGGCTTTTTAAACAACCCACTCGCGCCGCCGCCACCCGCGGAAAGGCCGCCACCCTGGCGATGGCGAAGGTGGTATCGTTCCACGCCATCTCGGGGATATAGGACTTGGCCGACGTGACCACGTCATCGGAAACGCTGCCGCTGCCGTTTGCACTCCAATAGGTTCCGGCGCCGGTCTGCGGGGCGGCGGCTGTGCCGTCACCCATGAATTCGCTGCCACCCGCGTCGGTAACGTAAGGCGCTGCTTCCCGGATAATCGACAGCCAGCCCCTGGGTCGCCGACGTAATTGGCCTGCGAGGCACTGTCGTCGCAGTCTGCCGCGCCTGTATCTCCGGACAGCCAGGACAACGGTCTGTCCCTGGCTGTTTGCCTGCTCCAGGAGGCTCTCGGTCGCGGTGATCTGAGGCCGTCGGATAGGCCGCCTCACAAGCGCCATAGCTTTGGCTGATGATGGGAATGGTGATGCCGTTGATCGTGTTCTGGATCGCATACTGCAGCGAAGTCCCAACATCACCCGAATTCACCAGGATGATCGACGCTCCGGGCGCCACACCGCCCGAGTACTCAAGGTCCAGATCGGTTTCCGACAGATCGTTGGACGCCGCTCCGGCAGCGACGGACAAAGGCGTCGTGCCCGGCACCGTGAACACTGTGGGGTTATTGACCGGAAGGCCCGCCGCCGCGCGGAAATCCGTAATGTCGGCGGGAACGATATCTGTTTGACCGATGACCGCAATGGTCACCCCTTTCCCGGTAGACGGACCGCTCCAGTTGGGGGGCCCTCCGGTCAGAGGATTGATGTCATAAATCACCGCAAGATCCCCAGGGGTGAGATAGTGGCTGCCCGTGAGCCCTGAGGTGGGAACCTTCTCTTCACCAGTCTCGCCTTCAACTTGAAGTCGTTCAGCCCATGAACGTTGTTCACCATACCGGCAAGGGCACTGGGAATGGAGATTTGAGTGGAGTTGGCGAAGTGGGTCTCGCCATTCAGGCTGTAGTTATGAATCTGCGTTTGGAAGGCTTTCTCCACGGACGCGACACTCCCGCTGAAGCTGATGGAATTATTGCTCTGGGAGACCGAGGTGATGGTGAATCCTTCTTGCTGCAGCCAACCTGTAACCTGGGCAAGGTCGGCCGCGCTCATGCCGAATTGTTGTCCAAACTGCGCCGGGGTGAGCCATTGGTGATAGCTCGGAGAAGACGGATCCTGCTGCGCCGCCAGCAGCGCCTTCAGGTTCGCTTCCTGCGTCGCAGAGCGCTTGAAGTGGATGGTCATGCCCTGCAGGACCTTCGCATTGTCCAACAGGCCCGCGTCCAATTCCTGTTTCGCCAGCGGATGCAAGGTTCCAGTCAACGGCACAGTATTTGCGCTCTCGATGGGCTGAGCGATTCTGTTGCTGAAGCAACGCCTGAGCCTGAGCACCTTGGGGAAGGGCACTGAAAGCAAGCATGACGAGAAAGGGGGCAGAGAGAAAACTGCAGAGTTTACGCAAGGGCCTTCTCCTCGGGGTCGAAGCTCAAGTACCTGAGCTACCAATTCAATTCGTCGAGGCGCTACCGGGAGCCGCCGTTAACCGTTAGACGCATCACGCCAAAAACGTCATGCGGGAACTAAGATATTCATGCAGTGACAGTGTCTCTCATGGACGTGTCGCTGTACAAGTTATCAAAGCTGAGCACAGCAGAACCCCGACAATTCCTTACAATTTACCTGGAATCACAGACGTAAATTCAAATCCGGGAGATTACTGCCGGCGGCAGGAAAATCTGACTCTCTGCGCAACTTTCCAGCCGCTTTCTTGTTGATGTCTTCGACGGGTTGCGCGACCAGCAAGCATCGCCTATTACTGTCGGATTTGATGCGATAAATATCGCGCAGGTCAATAAGTAGCTATTGCTGTTAGGACGGCGCCCGTGTTACCAGGTCGAGCGGCACCCAAAAGGTAAAGGTCGCTCCCTGGTCGCGGTGACTGACGACTCCAATTCCACCGCCGTGCGCGCGCAGAATCGCCTTGGCGATGGCCAGCCCCATGCCTGTGCCATGCAACAGGCGCTGCCGGCTGCCGCGGTAGAACTTGTCGAAGATATATGCCTGCTCGGCGTCATCGATTCCCTGCCCCTGATCGGTGATGCTCACCAGCAGTCGATCTGTTTCGAGCGCCGCGCTGATACGCACCGGCGAGCCCGCGGGAGAATACCGCGCCGCGTTTTCCAGCAGATGACGGAGCACACGGCGAATCAATTCCCTATCCAGCGAGATGGAGGGCATATCCGGGGGCAGGTCCACCGTCACCGGGCGGCCGCGCAGCAGCGCGTGACAATCCTCCAGCGCCATGTCGATCACCTCCTGCAGCGGCTGCGGTTTCGGCCGCACCTCGATGCCGTCGGTGTCCAGCTGCGCCATTTCCACCGCCTGGCCGATCAGGCGATCGAGGCGCGCGCTTTCTTCATCGAGAATGGCGAACATCTCGTGCCGCTGGCTTTCTTCGAGCGAGGGCTGCGACAACAGGCTGGTCGCCGCCGCTCGGATGGCGGTGAGCGGCGTGCGCAGCTCATGGGTCACCGAATCGAGCAATGCGCTGCGCAGGCGTTCTCCCTCGCGCGCCGCTTCCACCCGGCTGATAACGATCGAGCGCCGTCGACGCGCTCCAGCGCGATGGCCAGCAGGCCGCCGATCGCGTCATACAATCCGTCTGAGTAGCTCGATTCCCTGCTCTCTCTTTTCATGGCAATCGATCCACTCGCGCGCATGCCCAGCACCAGGGGAACGATACGCACTCCGTCCGTTCGCGGCAGAGGTCCGTCGGACAGGCGCGCTGCGGCACGCAACTCCTCGAGCGAGACAAAGTTGCTGACGCGGATCGGAGGTGTAGGCCGAGTCGTTCTCGGTGAGATACAGGATCACCGCGTCAAAGCCGAAGATCGAGGCTACGACACGCGGCGCATGACTAGCTACATCGTGCAGGTTCTCTTCCATCAACAACTGGTTGCTGAACTCATAGAGGCGCTCCATTTCGCCGCGCCGCGCTTCGCTCACTCCGGCCTGCCGCCGTTCGCTTTCCGAAATCCTGCTGATCACAATCGCGGAGGCAAGAAACGACAGCAGCGCGATCCAGTTTTGCGGGTCGGCGATGGTGAAGCTGCCGATGGGAGGAAGGAAAAAATAGTTATACAGCAGCGTGCAGCCGATGGAGAGGCAGACGGAGTAGACCAGTCCCCAGCGAAAGGCCGCGAACTGCACCATCACCAGAAAGGTGAGCGCCACGGTAGTCTGGTTTACGTGGAGTATCCTGCGATAGACCAGCACCACCAGCAGGGCGGCCGCGGTCATCGCCACGTAACGAAGGACGAGCTGCCAGAGCGGGGCTCGCGAGCGAAGCATCAGTGGCGATCATATCGTAGTGGCAGAGGATGGAAATGGCAGAACGAGTCCTGGTGGTAGACGATGAGGCCCAGATCACGCGCGTGCTGCGCACCGCTCTTTCCGCCCAGGGATACGACGTGCGCGCGGCTAACGATCCCGAAGAGGCCCTTCGTCTCTTCGAGGAATGGAGTCCGGACCTGATTGTCACCGATCTGATGATGCCGGGCATGAGCGGGGTGGAGCTGTGCCGCCGCGTGCGCAGCAAGACGGCGACTCCCATCATCGTGCTATCGGTGCGCGATCAGGAGCGATCGAAGGTCGAGGCGCTCGATGCCGGCGCCGACGACTACGTGACCAAGCCTTTCAGTATTCAGGAGTTGCTGGCCCGGGTGCGGGCTCACCTGCGCCGCGCGCCGGAGCGGACGGTCGACGCGCCCATCGAGATTGGCGACTTTGTCGTGGATGCCTCCGCTCATACCGCAACCGTATGCGGCAAGAGCCTGCACCTGACTCCGACCGAGTTCGATCTGCTGCTCTACATGGCGCGCAATGCGGGCAAGGCTCTCACGCATCGCGCCCTGCTGACGGCGGTATGGGGAGGCCAGTCAGCGCACCAGCCCGAGTATCTGCGCGTCTTTATCGGCCAGCTCCGCCGCAAACTCGAAGCCGAAGGTCCGCGGCAGTATATCCAAACCGAGCCCTGGGTCGGCTACCGCTTCCTGCCCGAAGGGGTTCCCGAGTAGGAACTTGCCGTGGAGTCCCCGCTTCATGGCCCTGCTCATGGGAGTCCGAACGTGGGAGCCCCCTGCTTAACGGTAGCACGAGAGTGAGCGACGCTTTAGCGTCGCGGAAAGATCTCGCACTTTCTCAGATCGGGCTTTAGCCCCGCCTCAGGAAATCCTCTCTCCATGTCTTCGTGCAACGTGGAAAAAATTCCAAGCCCGCGGTTAAAGCCGGACGAACATCATCCTGCCGTACCGCGGCGAAAGTCGAGTCCCCGCATGAATGCGGGGGCTCACCCGCTCTTTTCCTAGCCCTGGCCCAACGATCTGCGCTTCCTAGAAGCCTCGCTCTGGCCACCCATCTTTATAAATTCCTTATCTCTCGCTTACACCCCCCTTAGTGCGCCTAACGGTCCACTAGGCAATGGAGCACCATGCAGGATCTACTGATGATTGTGTTCACAATCGTTTTCTTCGCCGTCGCGCTGCTCTACGTTCGCGGCTGCGAGAAGTTGAGGTAGCCATGTCTCATACCACGCTGATCGTGCTTGATCCTTACCGTCGCGACCCTGATCTACCTGGTGATCACGCTGCTGTACCCGGAGAAATTCTAGAAATGACCGCGAATGGCTGGCTGCAGTTTGTTGTGTTCTTTGCCGTGCTGCTGCTCCTGATGCGGCCCCTGGGCCTTTATATCGCCCGCGTGCTCGAAGGGCAAAAGACCTTTCTCGATCCGGTGCTGCGGCCTATCGAGCGGCTCCTTTACCGCGCCTGCGGCATCCACGCCGATCAGGAGATGAGCTGGCAGCAATACTCCGTCGCCATGCTGATCTTCAGCTTCGTCTCGCTGCTGCTGACCTACATCATCGAACGCGCCCAGGCTTGCTGCCCTGGAATCCGCAGCATCTGGCCGGCGTAGCCCCGGCTACCGCCTTCAACACCGCGGCATCGTTCACCACCAACACCAACTGGCAGGTCTACACGCCCGAGACCACCATGAGCTACTTCACCCAGATGGCGGGTCTGGCCTATCACAACTTTCTCAGCGCGGCCATCGGCATCGCGTCGCCGATTGCCCTGGTTCGCGGCATCGCGCGCAAGCAATCGGCCACCATCGGCAACTTCTGGGTGGATACCACGCGCACCATCCTGTGGATCCTGCTGCCGATCTGCCTGGTGGTTGCGCCGGTGCTGATCGGCCAGGGAGTGATCCAGAACCTTAAGCCCTATACCACCGTCACCACCTTGCAGCATGGACAAACGCCCCAGATCATCGCCCAGGGGCCGGTCGCCTCGCAAGAGGTGATTAAGGAGTTGGGCACCAACGGCGGCGGCTTTTTCAACGCCAATAGCGCGCACCCGTTTGAAAATCCCACGCCCTTCAGCAACTTCATCGAGATCGAATTGATCTTTCTCATCCCCGCGGCGCTGACCATCACCCTGGGCAAGATGACCGGCTCTTCCGGGCACGGTTGGGCGGTCTTTGCCGCCATGGCCATCCTGTTTGTCGCCGGCTACGCCGTCTGCTATTGGGCAGAAGTCGCAGCCGCATCCGCTGCTGCATGGCGTGGACCAGAAGACCACGCTGATCAACTCCGGCGGCAACATGGAAGGCAAGGAAGTACGCTTCGGCATCTCGCAGTCGGCGCTCTTCGCCACCGTCACCACCGACACCAGTTGCGGCGCAGTCAATTCCTCGCATGACTCCTTCATGCCCGCTGGGCGGCATGGTGCCGCTGGTCAACATCATGCTCGGCGAGGTGGTCTTCGGCGGGGTCGGCTCAGGACTCTACGGAATGCTGATCTTTGTCGTCCTCTCGGTCTTCATCGCCGGCTTGATGGTGGGGCGAACGCCGGAGTACCTGGGCAAGAAAATCGAAAGCTACGACGTGAAGCTGGCGATGCTTTATGTGCTCATCTTTCCCTTGTTGATCCTGGTGCTGGCCGCGGTCTCGGTGCTCTATCCGAACGCTCTCGCCGGCCTGAACAACAATGGGCCGCATGGCTTTTCCGAGATCCTTTACGCCTACGTATCCACTGCCGGCAACAACGGCTCCGCCTTCGGCGGCCTTACCACCAACACCAACTGGTACAACCTGACGCTCGGCATTCAACATGCTGGCGGGCCGCTTTCTCATGATGGTTCCCATGCTGGCCCTGGCCGGCAACCTGGCGCAAAAGAAGAGCGTTCCCCCTTCCTCCGGAACGTTCCCCGTCAACACGACGCTTGTTCACCGTGCTGCTGGTGGGCGTGATCCTGATCGTCGGCGCATTGACGTTTTTTCCCGCGCTCAGCCTCGGGCCCATTCTCGAACACCTGCTACTGCAGGCAGGAAAAACCTTTTAAGCGGGAAGAAACGATATGGCAGAAAAACAAAGTCTCTGGAACCCCGCGATCCTGCGTCAGGCGGCGCTCGACTCATTTCGAAAACTGGACCCGCGCCTGATGGTGAAGAACCCCGTCATGCTGGTGGTGGAAATCGGCAGCGTGCTCACCACCGTCCTGCTCATTCAAGGGGTCCTCAGTCATCAGGGCAGCTTTGCCTTCAACCTGCAGATCACCTTGTGGCTGTGGTTCACCGTGCTGTTCGCCAACTTCGCTGAAGCCATGGCGGAGGGCCGCGGCAAAGCCCAGGCCGACACGCTGCGCAAGGCCAAGGGCGAGACCATGGCCATTCGCCTCAAGAGCGCGGCCAAAGACGCGCCTCGGGAAGAGGTTTCGAGTGCCGCCCTGCGCTCCGGCGACATCATCTATGTCGAGGCCGGACTTTATATCCCGGGCGATGGAGAAGTGATCGAAGGCGTGGCCTCGGTGGACGAATCGGCCATCACCGGAGAATCCGCGCCGGTGATCCGCGAGGCCGGCGGCGACCGCTCCGCAGTCACCGGGGGAACGAAGGTGCTCTCCGACTGGATCATGGTGAAGATCACTTCCAATCCCGGAGAGACGTTTCTCGATCGCATGATTGCCCTGGTCGAAGGCGCGCAGCGGCAGAAGACGCCCAATGAAATCGCGCTCAGCATCCTGCTCTCCGGGCTCACGATCATCTTTCTGCTGGCCGTGGCCACGCTGCAGCCCATCGCCGTCTACTCGCAGGCGCCGCAGACCATTTTTGTTCTGGTGTCGCTGCTGGTCTGCCTCATTCCCACCACCATCGGCGGCTTGCTTTCCGCCATCGGCATCGCGGGCATGGACCGCCTGGTGCAATACAACGTGCTGGCGATGTCTGGCCGCGCCGTCGAGGCGGCGGGCGACGTGGATACCCTGTTGCTGGATAAGACCGGCACCATCACCCTGGGCAACCGGCAGGCGACCGAGTTCATTCCCGCGCCCAATATCAGCCCCGAGCGGCTGGCCGATGCGGCCCAGCTTTCCTCCTTTTCCGACGAGACTCCGGAAGGCCGCTCGATCGTGGTGCTGGCCAAGGAAAACTTCGGCTTGCGCGGCCGCGATCTCAGCGCCCTGCATGCGGAGTTCGTTCCCTTCAGCGCGCAGACCCGCATGTCCGGAGTCAACTTCGCCGGCCACGTCATCCGCAAAGGCTCGGTCGACGCCATCACGCGCTTTCTGGTGGAACAGGGATCGAACCTGCCGCAAAAAGTTCGCGAGAGCGTGGAAGAGATCGCGGGCATGGGTGGAACGCCGCTGGTGGTTGCGGAAAACTCCACCGCCCTGGGCGTGATCTACCTCAAAGACATCGTCAAAGGCGGCTTGAAGGAAAGGCTGGCCAGGCTGCGCGCCATGGGCATCCGCAGCATCATGATCACCGGAGACAATCCGCTGACCGCGGCCGTGATCGCCCGCGAGGCAGGAGTCGACGACTTTCTGGCCGAAGCCAAACCCAAAGACAAGATGGACCTGATCCGCCGCGAACAGGCCAAAGGAAAATTGGTCGCCATGACCGGCGACGGCACCAACGACGCCCCCGCGCTGGCCCAGGCCGATGTGGGCGTGGCCATGAACTCAGGCACCCAGGCCGCCAAGGAAGCCGGCAACATGGTCGATCTGGATTCCAACCCCACCAAGCTGATTGAAATCGTCCAGATCGGCAAGCAGTTGCTGATGACCCGCGGCGCGCTGACTACGTTCTCCATCGCCAATGACGTGGCGAAGTATTTCGCCATCATTCCGGCCATGTTCGCCGGCGTCTTTCCGGTCTCGAATCAGCTGAACATCATGCGCCTGAGCACGCCGCACTCGGCGATTCTCTCCGCGGTGATCTTCAATGCGTTGATCATTGTCGCCCTGATTCCGTTGGCTCTGCGCGGGGTTGGCTATCAGCCCAGTCGGCGCAGGCGCTGTTGCGGCGCAATCTGCTGATCTATGGAGTGGGCGGGGTGATCGTCCCCTTCATCGGAATCAAACTCATCGACATTTGTTTAACCGGGTTGGGCTTGTCCTGATCGGAGTTCTTTATGCTGCGCAATGAATTGAAGATCGCCATCCGCTTTACCCTCCTGACCACGGTGCTGCTCGGCATTCTTTATCCGCTGGCGGTCACCGCCTTCGGGCACTTCTTTCTCCGCGCGCAAGCGGACGGAGAGCTGATCGTCACCAACGGCCAGGTGACGGGCTCGCCGCTGATCGGCCAGAACTTTACCGGGGATCAGTATTTTCATGGGCGCCCTTCGGCCGCGGGCAACGGCTATGACGCCACCTCTTCCGGACCGTCGAACTTTGCTGCCTCGAGCCAGAAGCTGATCACCCGCATTGACGGTGATATAGCGCAACTATGCCGCTGAGAATAAGAGCCAGCCGGTGCCAATCGATTTGGTGACCGCCTCTGGCTCGGGTCTCGATCCCGACATCTCACCCGCCGCCGCCCTGTTTCAGGCGGCCCACGGTAGCCAGCGCCCGGCACCTGCCGGTGGCGACGGTGCGCGACCTGGTGCAGCGCCACGTGCAGCGACGCCAATTCGGTTTTCTGGGAGAAGAGCGAGTGAATGTCCTGCTGCTCAATATGGATCTAGACCGGCTGGCTCACTGAACCTTTATCCCTTCCGCGGACCGCCGGGTGCCCCACATCTCGCTCGTTTTTCGCGAGATGTGGGATTCCGCGAACCTCGACGATTTTGTTTATGGGGCCGAGAATTTCAGGGTTTAGCACCGTGGATCCCACATCTCGCGAAAAACGAGCGAGATGTGGGGCACCCGGCGGTCGGCGGAAGGGACAGGATTAAACGCTGTCGGTGAAAGGAACAGGGTCAAACACGAGCGCCCCATCCTTGCTGCGCAAGGATGGGGCGGTCAAAACAGGGACGGCTACAGACTAAACGCCGATCGGTTAAACTGCTTCGCTGTACTGCTCGGCATACTCCTGAGGGGCTTCTTCTGTTTCGGCGGCAGCGGCTGCTTCTTCGGTGCGGCTTCCTTCTTCGCCGGCGCGCCGCTTCGGTCAGATCCACATAACCTTGCAGCGTAGCGTTGTCTTCAATCGACAACCGCGTTGCCGAGATGTCTCCGATGAAAACCGCCGAGTGCTTCAACTCAGCGCGGCCCGCTCGCCTTGACACTTCCCTCGACCCGGCCGAAAACCACCAGATCTCCGGCGACGATGTCCGCGTGGATAACGCCGTTGGCTCCCACCGTCAGGCGCTTGCCCGTCAGGGTAATGTTGCCTTCCAATACTCCATCGAGGAAGAAGTCTTCCTCACCCGACACTTCTCCGCGAATGCAAATACCTTTACCGATCACCGTCCCCGAACTGTTCATCTGTGGTGCCCTCCGATTACGCAACTCTATGTCCCACCAGAGGGGCTCGCAATCACCGAAACGTCGCAGATGATGCCGTTTGTGTTACACCCGTTGAGGAAAACGCTGCCTCCAGCCGGCTGGCCGCGGCATCGATGGCCCGGCTTTCCGCTTCCAGCACGCTACCGACGATCGGCGACTCCTGCTCGGCAACACCCCATTGATGCTGATCCATGGCTTCCCGTACCCCCGCCAGGGTCTTCACCCCATAGCCCGTATAGGCCCCAGGCGCGTAAATCTGATTCTTGTACCACGGCCTGCCCGGCAGGCCCTCCTCCCGCAGATTGGTCCGTTCGACCAGCAGCAATAGATGGTTGACCGCTTGCAGCGAGGCATCATCCATAGCCAGACCATGGGCTTGGGCAGCGGTCAGAGCCGCCTGGTAGTGCTTGGCGGCGCGGGTGAGGGAGACGACTCCGTTATCCAAAGGCGCAAAATTGAGGTACGGCGGCTCGACCTCCCGCTTGGGCGGGTACCCAGGCTGCTTTGGATCGGAGATGGCCTGAAAAACCCCCTCATCCAGCTCCAAATTCCGTTCCTTGATCGTCTCCTGGGTCTTGCTGAGCTGCGTTTTCAGCTCCTTGACATAACCTGCAATGGTTTCGGCCACCGCCGTGTACTGGTAGGGCAACAGCTCCGCGTCGGCCATGCGTAGGACTGCGCGTTCCGGCGGTCTGCGCCAGGGCTCGCCCATAGACGAAATTGGTATCCGAGAAATGCGTGTAGTAATAGAAATCGTCGTAGATCGAGTGGTATGCGCTGCCCGCGCCCTCTCCGCCAAAACCGAGATCGAGCGAAGGGATGGCCAGGTAGTCGATGAACGGGGCAAAGTCCGAGCCATCGCCCAGAGCCTCGATCCTGGTGTCCTTGCGATTGCGCAGCACCTCCCTGCGTTCGGCGCTATCCGCCGTAGACAGCGCCTGCAGCCGAGCCCGCTCCCACACCGTCAGCTTGGTCTCAGGATCGGGAATCTGCCGCGCTATGTCGTTGATGAGGTGCTCCACGGAATGAGCGCCGTCCACCTCGAGAAATCCGCGATCGGTGTTATCCGAGTTGACGTACAGCACGGCATGGTCGCGCAACTCGGCGGCATGCTGTTCCACCCATTCGGTGGAACCCAGCAGTCCCGGCTCCTCGCCATCCCAGGCGCAATAGATAATGGTCCGCCGCGGTTTCCAGCCCTGCTTGCGCAGTTCGCCCAGCGCTCGCGCTTCCTCGAGCTCGGCCACCATCCCGGAAATCGGATCTTCCGCGCCATTCACCCAGGCATCGTGGTGGTTGCCGCGGATCACCCATTCGTCCGCGGCTTCGTTGCCGGGAATCTTGGCAATCACGTCATAGATCGGTTTGATATCCCAATTGGAAAACATCTGCAGGTGGGCCTTGGAAGCTCCAGGCCCCACGTGGTACGTAATCGGCAAACCACCTCGCCACGCCGCCGGAACCACCTGCCCTCCCAAAGCAGCCAGGAACGGCTGCGCATCCGCATAGGAAATGGGCAGCACCGGTATCTTGGTAATGATGGGAGAGTCCTTCACCGCCAGGCGCTTGGCGTCCTTGGTCGCGGGAATGCCAGGAGTCAGCGGGTCCCCGGGAAAGTTGGTATCGTTCACTCCTCCCCGCTGTACGCCCTCCTTCGGCCGCCCCGCTCCGCGAGGGTATGGATCCGTATCGCCGTACCCGTCCTGCTGCGGGTCAGAGTAGATGATGCAGCCAATGGCGCCATGTTCGGCCGCCACCTTGGGCTTGATGCCGCGCCAGGTCTCGCCGTAGCGGGCGATGACGATGGCGCCCTTCACCGAAACGCCCATGCGCTGCAGGTCGTCGTAGTCTTCGCGCCTGCCGTAGTTCACGTAGACCAGAGGGCCGGTCACGTCGCCATCGATGGAGTAGGCGTTATACGTCGGTAGCTGCTCCGCCTGCTGATTGGAAGTGGGGTCGACCGCAATGGGCGGCTCAGCCAGCGTCGCGGTGAACTTCTGCGGCTCGATCAACTCGAGTTTCCGCTCCTTCGGTGTCGGGAACAGGACGTAGAACGTCTCGATTTGGGCGTCAAAACCCCACTCCCGAAACTTGCCCAACAGCCAGTCCGCGTTCTCCTTATCGTAGGGCGACCCGACGTTATGGGGTCGGGCCGTGAGGTGTTCCATATCGCTGCGCAGGTTGTCTGTCGAAGGAAGGTCGCGGAACTTCGCTTCCCAGGCCAACTCCGCCGCCGAGCTCTGGGGCGTGTAGCCGTCAAGTACGGCTACGGCTGGAGCAGTTTGTGCGGCAAGCGAAGGAGCCAGGCAACAGCAGACGAGGACGCGGAACCACTGCGATCGAAACAAAGCAAGTACCTCTGCAAATGAAAAGTCACTGCCCATTCAGGTGGGAAAGCGAAAGCCGTTGCCGGCCCGCCTCGTCGAAATTCGACGGCGCCAGCCAGCGCAGGAAATTCGCCTGGCGCGAGGGCCATTCCGAATCGAGCATGGAGAACCACGCCGTATCGCGATTGCGGCCCTTGACGATCATGTGTTGGCGAAAGATTCCCTCGAAGGTGAAGCCAAGGCGCAACGCAGCACGGCGGGAGGGCTGGTTCAAGGCATTGCATTTCCACTCGTAGCGGCGATAGCCCAGGTCCTCGAAAGCGTGCCGCGCCATGAGATACATCGCTTCGGTTGCGCCGGGACTCCGCTGCAACGCCGGCGCAAAGATAATATTGCCCACCTCGATGCCGCGCTGAGCCGGGTCTATCCGCAGGTAAGAGGCCTGGCCAACGGGAAGGCCAGTGGCGTTATCCATGATCGCCCAAAAAAGCGGATCATCCGACTTCTCCTTTTTCTCGAACGCCGCCTGGTAATCAGCAAAGCTGGAGAACGGGCCATCGCCCATGTAGCGCCATAGGTCCTCTCGCGCCGGCCCGTGGGTAGCCACGTAGAGAGCCTCTGCCTGCGATGGGCCATCGAATGGGCGCAGCGTCACCACGCGCCCCGGAAGCACGATGCGCTGCGGCCGTTGCGCAGGCGATGGGTCGACCGCGATGCCGATCTCCGTCATGCAATGATAGTAGCAAGAGCATTTCGCGTTCCGGCGGCCTCACTGCCCCGAGTAGTATCCCGCGCGCGTCTGCACCGTCTGGTCCTTATCCTTGGTCGTCAGATGGATGGAATGGTATCCACTGGTCTGATCCTTGGGCGGCGTGTAACCCAGCATGTATTGGGTGCGCAATTCCTCGGCGATGGCGGCGTAGACGTCGTCCACGCTGTCCTTCTTCTTCACCTCGAAGTAGCGGCCTCCGGTCTCTTGCGCAATCCGCTGCAGGATCTTCTTGCCGTCAGGACGGGTCTGCTGTGAGCCTCTGAGGGTAGCGACTGCCGCCCGGATAGCCACCGCCCGGATAGCCCCCGCCGGGATAGCCCCCGCCAGGGTAGCGGCCCCCGGGATAGCGGCCCCCGGGATAGCCGTTGTCATCTGGGCCTCCATTTTGAAATCCGCCGCGATCGTGATCCTCATGGCCGCCGTAGTAGATGGTGTAAACGACCGTCTCCGACCGCTGCGCCGACTCGATAGCGCTGTTGAGCGTCTCCTGGCTGCCCCGATCCTCTCCGTCGGTCAGGACCACGATGGCCTTACGGCCGGTCTGCTTCTTCATCAATTCATCGCAGGCCAGGAAGATTGCGTCGTAGAGCAGCGTGCCCGCCCCTCGCCTCGCATGGGATCCTCCGGAGTCCTGGTCGCTGGTTGGCGTACTCTGAACGGCTGACGTGGTATCGATTTCTCCCACCGCCTTTTCCAGCTTGCCGTGATCCGCGGTCAGGTCCTGCAGCAGCTCAACCTGGCGGTCGAAGTGAATCACGAACGCCCGGTCTGTGGGCCGAGTGATCATCTGGTCGAGAAAGGTCCGGCTGGCGGCACGCTCCTTATCCAGGTTGTCGCGTTCGCTCATGCTGGTGTCGACCAACAGACCCACGGTCAAAGGAAGGTTGTTTTCCTGGTTGAAGTAACGGATCGTTTGCGGCTTGCCGTCCTCTTCCAGCGCAAAATCGTCTTTGCTGAGATTGAGTCACGATTTTGCCGTGCTTATCGCGGACGGTCACCGGCAAGTTGACCACCTTCACGTCGACCGACAAAGTCGTGGTGGGCGTCGCCGGACTCTGTGCCGCGGGGTGCGTGGCGGCGCGGCACTCGAGTTCTGGGACTCAAGCGCCGGGGCCAGAAGAAGTAAGCAGAGCAGCGAAAAGATCCGAGACAGATGCATGCGAACATTAGACGGCCTAGGCGCCCATCTCGTCACGCACGGGCGCCGGCTTTGCTGTCGCTCCTAAAAGGTAGACGCGCCGTCAGGACGAGAGCGTGATTATAGGTGTGCAACGGCCCCACCGCAATCTACTCCAGAGCGTCCCGGCGCACCCCTGGCACTATGGACTAACGAAATGCACCCGAAGATTACACCCGGGATCGTGAAACTAGCCGATGATGGCCAATCAGCATCCGCCTGAGGTCGGTACACCCAGGACTGACGTCCTGGGTGTACTTGACCTCAAGTGGAATTCCAAAGCCAATCCGCAAATCTTTGAGATTCAAGTGGCATCAGCGCCTGGGCTCAAACCGAGGATCAAATCGATCGCGCAAGCCATCGCCCAATAGATTCAGTCCTAAAGCGGTCACCGTAATCGCGGCGCCGGGAAAGAGGGTGAGGTAAGTAGCCACTCCGAGAAAGTTACGCCCCTCGGCCATCATGGCTCCCCACTCCGCCAGCGGCGGCTGGGCGCCCAGCCCAAGAAAGCTAAGCCCAGACGCGGTGAGGACGACATCGCCTGCCGTAAGCGTGGCCTGCACTAATAAGGGCACCGCGGCATTCCTGAGGATGTGACTGAACACGATGCGCCAGGGCCCTGCGCCCAGTGCGCGCGCGGCCTCCACGTATTCCATCTGCTTGAGCGAAAGCGTCAAGTTCCGCGCCAGCCTGGTGTAGACAGGGATATTAAAGATGGAAATGGCCAGCAGGGTGTCAAAAAGACCAGGCCCGAGAATGGCCACGATCAGAATGGCGAGCACAATCCCGGGGAACGCATACAGAATGTCGATCACCCACAGAACCACCTGATCGGTGAAGCCGCCGACATACCCGGAAAGCAGGCCGAGAGGCACCCCAATCACCAGCGACATACCCACGCTGGCCGTGATTTCGAGCAAGGAAAGCCGCGCCCCATAGATGACACGGGAAAACATGTCGCGCCCATATTCGTCGGTGCCAAACAGGTGGGCTGCCCCAGGAGCCTGGAACGTAACGGAGAGGTTCTGCTCGTAAGGGTTATGGGGAGCGAGCAGTGGAGCCAGCAATCCGGTGAACAGCAGAACCAGCACGATGCATCCGCCGATCGCAAGGTTCCGGTAACGCAGCCAGGACGAGACGCGGCTCTGCCAGATCGAGAATTGGGAGATGCCGGAGTCCAGCGCGTATTCAGTCAAAGCAGGTCCTCATTCATCAAAGCGGATTCTGGGATCGATCACCATGATGAAGAGATCGACGGCAAGATTGGTGGTGACAACGATAGCGACAGTGAGCAGCGTAATGCCCTGGATGGTGGCGTAGTCGCGATAGCGGACGGCATCGACCATCAGCCGGCCGATTCCCGGCCAGTTAAAGACCGCTTCGGTGATCACTGCGCCTCCCAGGAGCGCGCCGAAATTCATACCCACGATGGTTACAATTGGGATCAGGGCGTTTCTAAGGGCATGCTTCAGATAGACCTTGGCAGTGCTCAGTCCCTTGGCGCGTGCCGTTCGGATGTAGTCCTGGTTGATGACGTCCAGCATGCTCGCCCGGCACATTCTGGCGATCACCGCCGCGGGCAGCAGGCCCAGGGTGATGGCAGGAAGAATATAGCTCTTCCAGCTATCCGCACCCATCAGGGGCAACCAACCAAGCTGGACGGCAAACAAGTTCATCGCCATCAGCGCCAGCCAGTAGTTGGCAATGGACCCTCCGGAGATCGCGCCCATCATGACCAGGTGATCCAGCCTCCGGCCGCGATAAATAGCAGCCAGAATGCCTGCCGTAAGCCCCACCAGACGGCAAACGCATAGCTCACCGTAGTTAGGGCCAAAGTGTACGGGAAGCGTTCGGCGATCTCCTGGGTGACGGGCTTGTGCGAACGGATGGAGACGCCCAGATCGCCGTGCAGGGCATGCAGGAGAAAAATCTTGTACTGCGTAGCGAAAGGCTTGTCGAGGCCAAGACGGTGTACGCACATGGTTGACCACCTGCTCGTCCGCCTGCATCCCCGCCATGATCCTGGCCGGGTCTCCAGGCAAAAGATGGACAGCCCAGAAAATGAGGAACGACACGATCAGCAGGATCAGCGGCAGCGCGAGCAGCTTTCGTGTCAAGTAGGATGCCATGCAACCGAATCCTTAGAGATCTCAAAACGTATACTACGGGCCATCAAACTCCACTCTTCCGCCAGGAAGAAGGTACATAGGCTCGGCGCTCGTTGCGCGGTGACGAGCAGCCAGATCACGCGAGTAATAGAGCAGCACGTGGGGAGCATCGTCGGAGATGATCTGTTGCGCCTGGTAGTAGAGCGCCGTTCGTCTTTCGGTATTCAGTTCCCCAGCGGCCTTTTCGAGCAACTCATCGAGGCGGGGATTGCTGTAGAAGCCGAGATTGGCCCCGCCTGGAGACCATGCCCTGGTTCGGTAAAGCGGGCTCAATTGATAATCAGGATCCAGATCCTCCGAAACCCAGGAAGCAAACACACCTTGAATTCCCTGCTCCGCCTTCTGTGCCGGGGAGCCAAAGATAGCCTGGGAAAAGACGCCGCTTTCCATCCGATCGATCTGCAAGTCCACATTGACCTTGGCCCACATCCCCTGCAGCGCCTCCACCAGGTCCGCGTCGATTTCCTGGACGGCAATCTTCACGGTCAAGCCTTTGCCATATCCTGCCTGCGCCAGCAGCCGCTTTGCCTGCTCGGGATCATACCCGTAGCCCTTGACTTGCGAATCATAGGCGAAATCCGCGGGGGCCAGAGGAGAATTCGCCGGCGTACCAAACCCGCGAAGCTGAGTTCGCACCAGGGCTTCCTGATCCGTCGCATAATTCAGCGCTTTGCGCACCCGCAAATCGTCCAGGGGCTTTAGTTTGGTGTTGAGGGCGATCCAATAAACCCGCGCTTCCCTTCCCTGAATCACAATCGCCTTGCGATTGCTCGATAGGGCCTCGGCAAAGATCGGGGGCAAAGGATTGACAACATCGGCCGCTCCCGCAAGTACCGACATATTCATGAGCATCGGCTCGGTGGTCCAGGTCCATTTCAACTGCCTGGTCGCGGGCCCGCGGCCCCAGTACCGATCGTTTCGCTCCTCGAGAACGTATTCGCCTGTCTTCCACTCGACAAACCGATAAGGCCCAGTGCCCACCGCATGGCGGGAGAGAATGCCCTCCTTATCGGCCGCCGGGCTCACAATCGCAGTGACCGCGAGCACACTCAGAAACGATGCGTACGAGGTCTTGAGACGAAACAAAACAGTGTGAGTGTCAATCGCCTGTACGCCATCGATGATGGTCCGCAGTCGACTGGCTCCAGCGAGACCACGATGAGGATCGATGAGCCGTTCGAAGGAGCCGACCACCGCCGCCGCGTCGAAGGGAGTACCGTCGTGGAAATAAACCCCGCTGCGCAACTGAAGTGTCCATCGCGTACCGCTTGCATCGACGCTCCATTGGGTCGCCAGGCTCGGCACTACCTGCAGATTTTGATCAAACTTCGTGAGGCATTCATACATCGGATCCAGAACATCATGAGTGAAGGTCGCATTGTGGTCACCAGGATCCATGGTGAGCGGTGCTTCCGACTGCATGATCGTAATGCGGCTCTCAGGTGGCGATGGATTGCGGCAACCCAGCAAGGTGCCTGACAAGACCGCAAGACACACAATTTTGCCAACGCGCCTTCCACCAGCAATCCTTTCAGCCACTAGCCAATTCCTCATGGAAACGCCAGGCCACCCTTTGTCATCCCGTCTGGAGCGCAGCGGAAGGGAGAGAACTGCTGCGGCTCCCGCGGGTAAAGGCGTCTGTCCTTCCCTCGGTATCCGCTCTGAAGTGCGCCTTTCCTGAACGCAACTGCGTGGTCTCGCCTATCTGCCAACAAAACTCCGCGCCGCCGCAACGGTGGTTCGAACAATCTCTCCATCCGTAACAGTCTTGAGATACTCGTGATCTTGCGAAGTGCCTCCCATCGCTACATGCGAATTACGGTAAGTCATCCCGCTAGCCTGCTGAGCATGCCCGGCAAAATGAAACTCCCGCAGCCCTGTTTCCCGAATGACCTGCGCAATATTACCGGCACGAATCGAGCCGCAAGGCATCACGATAATTCGCTCCGCCGCCCTTTCCCCGAGACGCTTGAGATTGGCTGCCCCGTCGAGTGCGGTTGCGCACTGTCCGCTGGTCAACACCCGATCAACGCCCAGGCGTATCAGGACCTCAAGCGCTTCATCCTGGTCACGCACCATGTCGAAGGCTCGATGAACGGTGAAGCCCATAGGGCGCGCCAGTTGCAGCAACTCCGCGGTTCGCTGCTCATCCACCTGGCCATCCGGGGTCAGGCAACCAGTCACCACCCCAGGCACGCCCAACTGCCGGCAAGTGATGATGTCCTGGCACATGCTTTCATACTCATCGTCGGAGTAGAGAAAGTCGCCCCCGCGCGGACGAACAATCACAAAAACAGGAACAGTCGCCCGCAGCAGCGCCTGGCGCACCATACCGATGCTGGGCGTGATGCCGCCTTCCAGCACACTAGCGCAGAGCTCGACGCGGTCAGCCCCGTTTTCCTGGGAAACGATCAGCCCGTCGACTCCTTCGACCGATACCTCCAACAGCGGACGCTTCATTGCGGCACCCGCCGCGATCTGGCGGAAACAATCGTGGAAGGTTGCCATGCAAACGTGCGATCGAAAGGAAAAGTCGGCGGCCGAAACCTGTTCGGCGAAAGACTTTCAAGATCCTGCGGGATCGCGCCGTCCGACAGCGCCATCAAAGCTGGACGAGCCATCGGCGCAAGTTCAGGTGACAGATAACCGGACTTAACCACCAGCAGATTGAAGTCTGCCGGATGCAGCCCCAATGCAGTGAAGTCCTTGATGTCATGGAAGGGGCAGCGTGCGGCGGTGAGCACAACGGTCACTCCGTCGATCCGTACAACCGCTCGCCGGTCGCGAGGACTTTCAGCCGCAAGCAGGAAGAGAATCTCCGCTTCTGCATTGATCGGGCGACTACCCTGGGGATCGAGCGTAGCGCCAATGCGTAACGGGACCCTGGTTCCCGGCGCATGCTGGTAGCAGAGTTCGGTTGCCGGGAGATCGGCAATGCCGGCGACTAACGCATTTTTGAAACCGCGCCGCAACAGCTCTTCGAGAACCTCTGCCCGGTCGCCAACGCCTCCGCCGGTTGGATTATCCCCCGAATCCGCCAGAATGACCGGCTGCGTCGTAACCCGCTGCGCCTGGTCGATGAGCTCGGCGATGGATCCCACCGGTACCCCAAATTTGAAATCTTCGCGGGCATTCCAATACTCCCGGCCGAGCCGTGCGGCCTCTTCTTCGAGGACCGCCGGGTCGGTTCCCGTGAGCACGGCGCTAGCCGTGGCACGAGGCTCGTCAGCCCACACGTATCCGACCAGCAGAGAAGCATCCAGAACACCCGCCCGACTGTTGACCGCCGGCAGTTGTGCATAGAGGCCTTTCGCCGGTTGATCTTCGGTGCTGGTTCTCTCGCCGGGCAGAAGTACGGGAATCGGGACCCACACCATGGTGGGCCGAATCTGCTTGGCGGCACAGCTCACCAGCAGATCGCAGGAGCGCCGCATGGTTTCCTCCACATCGATGTGAGGCGCCGTCCGATAGGCGCTAAGCATATCCAGGTTGTCGATCACGCGGCGGCTCAGATTGCCATGCAAATCATAGCTTGCGCTGATCAGGCACTCGTCGCCGACGACCGCGCGTGCGCTCGAGATCCAATCCCCCTCGGCATCCTGCATACCGTCCACATAAAGGGCTCCATGCATGGGCAGGTAGAGGCCATCCAACGGCAACAGCTGTTTCAAGGATTGAACGAACTGATTCTTGAACGTGTCGTAGGCGGACCGTTCCACCGCGCCGCCGGGAACCGCACGGGCATAAAAGGTGGGCGAAAACTGATGCGGGTAGGCGCGCAGAAAGCCGAACTCCGGCGCGGCCGCCAGTCTTTCTCCGGAGAAAATCCTGAATTCATCGATGCCTGTCCGGATCCGGCTATAGGTGCTGCATTCGATATGAATGCCGCCAAAAGCAAAGCGCATGAACGCTCCATATTGGGATTGTGGGAATGAACATCCAATCTTTACATGACATCCATTGCAAAGGCTGAATATAATTTACCTACTGAATTATCTGGCGGCTGGTCACGGGAAATCTTCTCCGCGCTGTATTCTTGATCCGGCCGGGCAACACGGTTGATTGCCGCTGCTGAATTCCTTGCATCAAATTGGGTTTTGAAGGAGATGTATGAGAACCACGATCGGGGTGGATATTGGCGCAACAAAGATCGCGTTCGGGATATTAAAGGGTGAACAACTCCTCGGCAAGACCACTATCCCGACTCCGAGAGAAGGCTGGCGCAGTGTCCTCGATTCCATCGTGAGCCAGATCAGGCTGCTTGAGAAATCCAACCCGGAAACGCGTGAAGTAGAAATAGGAGTAGGGGTTCCCGGAACCCACGACCGGGCGCGCACTGAGGTCCTGTTTGCGCCCAACATTCATGGCTTCGAGAATGTGCCCCTCGTCTCCTATCTGACGGAGCATCTGGGGCGGCCGGTTGAGCTGGAAAATGATGCCAACGCGGCGGCACTTGCGGAAGCCAACCTGGGAGCCGCCAAACATGCCTCCTCCAGCATGTTTATTACTATCTCCACCGGCATTGGAGGGAGCATCATCACCGACGGGCGGCTCTGGCGCGGCTTCCACGGCATTGCGGGAGAGATTGGTCACACCACCACGGTTCCCGGCGGCCCCATTCCGCCCAGCGGCATCGCCGGAGCGCTCGAAGCAGTCGCCAGCGGCACGGCCATCGAGCGCGACGCCACCTTCGCTTTCCGCAGGCCGACTTCGGTAGCGGAAGTGTTCCGCCTGGCCCAGGCAAACGACAAGACCGCCGAGCAGGTGGTGCACGTCGCGATGCGCTACCTCGGGATGGCGATCGCCGATGTACAGAAGCTGCTGGATCCGGAGGTCTTCGTCATTGGCGGCGGCGTTACCGCGGTGGGTCCCTACTTTTTCACCCACGTGCAGCGGTACGCAAACGACTTTGCCAAAGGCTTTTCCGACGTCACGGTGTTGCCGGCTCAGTTCGGGGTCGACGCGGGCGTGATCGGCGCGGCGATTGCCGCAAGACAATCGCTGGTCCATCGAGAAGACGTATCCGTCGTCTAACGCGACTTGACCGCTTCGGTGTCGGTGGGTTGGTACGAAGGGCACGGGTTCAACCGTGCCCTTCGTAGCGCGTTTTCCCGCAAGTTTAGTCGGCCATACGAAGAATCCCGCAGCATCACCAACCGTGTCGCGCACTACGTTGGAGGGTTTGCGGCCCCGGAGGCAGTAAGGCTCACGCGTAAGTCTCAGCAATCAACTTGGTGAGATATGCTTTCGACGCGAGGATATCGGCTCCCTGCTGCGCTCCCTCGATCTCTCGTTCGATGGTCATCGGACCGTGGTAGTTCAACGCCTTCAGCTTCTTCAGAACCTCGCGAAAGTCCACCTTTCCCTGGCCAATCGGCACTTCCTCCCCGAGGTTCTTGGGGTCGGTCGGGAACTTCCCATCTTTCGCGTGCATGCCGCGAACCAGTGGGCCGATCACATCCAGCGCGTCGACAGGATTCCCCTTGTCATACAGGATCAGGTTGGCCAGATCGAGATTGACAAAGACGTTGTCCTGGCCGGTATCCCGAATCATGCGTAGCAACGTGATGGGGGTCTCCTGACCGGTTTCACAAAGAAAGATCCTGCCCCTCTGTTTTGCGTAGACGGCCACTTCGCGCACCGCCGCCACTGCTTGCGGGTACATCGGATCGTTGGGATTCTCCGGGATAAAGCCGCAGTGGGTATGAACCGCAGGGATTCCACATGCCTGGGCGACATCCACCGCCCGCTTCAGAGCGGCAATACGGGCCTCGCGCGTGGCCGGCGGAATAAGACCGATGGTGAGCGGCCCCTGGTAGAAGTTCCAAACCTTCGGGCCCGGTCCGAGTTCCATTACGGCAGTCGCCTGAACGTGATATTTCTCTAGAGCGGCTTTCAACGGACCCGCATCCCCGGCCGTGAGATTGCGAAAACTAATCTGGCAACCGGCAAAGCCCAGCTGCCGAACCCGGGCGATCGTGGCATCCGGCGTTTGTCCGTTCGGAACCCCTACGACAACACCGAGTTGAATGGGCGAAGCACTAGACGGCATGGCCTGCGTTGCGCGAGGAAAAACCGAGGCGACACTGGCAGCGCTCGCAAGCTGGACAAAGCTACGGCGATTTAATTCTGGCATGGTCACTCATCTTTAAACGCCGGGCCGCCAGCGTGTCAAGACAAGACCGGAAGCAGCTCAATCGCGTGCGCGCTCGATAAGGAACTCGTGGGCAGCGATGCTGGCTGCGCTGCGCGCCAGAAAATCTTCCTCTACGAAACGAAACTCAATCGAAGTGGTAGAGATCAGATGGGGAAGGATATTTTTCTCGATCGCCTGTCGCGTACTGGTAGTGAAGAGTCCATTGCCAAAACCCACCACGTCGGCAAAGAGGACCAGTTCCGGATTGTTGATCTGAATTGCATTGGCAACCACAATGCCGAGTAGGGTTCCGGCTTGGCGAAGCAAATCCATTGCCGGCTTCACTCCCTTTGCTACCAGGGACTCGAGTTGTGCCACGTTCTCCACCTCAAGTCCAAGCTCGGCTGCTCGCTGCAAGAGGGCCGAACTGGTGGCAAAGAGATCCAGGCAGCCCTGCTTGCCGCAGTCGCAGCGTGGTCCTCCAGGGACAACGGTACAGTGCCCGATCTCACCGCCCGCCTCACTGTGCCCGCGATAAAGCCGGCCGTTGATATAGTTCCCGCTGCCAATTTTCTTGCCCAGCATGACGATGCTGAAATTCTTGTATTCCCTGGCGTGCCCGAAGAGCTTCTGCCCAGTGGCGACCGCCTTGGCGTCGTTGTCGAGGTAGGTGGGGATCCCCGTCACTCGCTCCACGATGCCGGCGAAAGGCACATCGTGCCACTCCAACATATTTGACTGCAGGCAAACACCCTGGCGGTGGTCAACATAGCCTGAGAGAGCGACACCAATCCCAAGCACCTTCTTGCGCGAGATGCTTCCCGAGCGCAGCAGTTCGGGAAGCCCCTTCTCGATAGCCGCCGCCACTGTTTGAGGGTTCCTCACTGTACGCAAACGATGTTGCGCCAGAGAATTTCCATGACAGTCTGTCAGGACCATCAGCGAGGGATCCTCGGTGAGCCCCACTCCGACAAAATATCCATGCGCCGCGTTCAACGAGAGCAGGATGGAAGGGCGACCCTTCTGTTGCTTGTCATACGAACTGGCCTTTTCCTCAACCAGCCCCATTTCGATAAGGCCCCTGCTCAACTCGGTAAGGGCCGAGCGGCTCAGGCCAATGGAGTCTGCCAAATCGGAACGAGACATCAGGCCGTTCTCGAGCAGCGCTTCAATAATTGCGGTTCGCGAGGAAGAGATGCCGGCAGCAATCGGTCGATGGCCATTGTCTTCTATGGGACTTTTTGCTGCTGGGCCTGACGCTCCGCATGACAAAGACACTAACATGGCAAACCGCAACCTCTCGTTCCACCACCAAGGACGGGTCCTTGGTGGTGGAACGAGAGATGCCACCGTCTATAATCTTTCGCAGCCCGTAAATGAAAACTCAATCGAACTCGGCGTGGCCCCGATCCATGCGCCTGACCAGGCTTGCGCTGGCTTGTCTGCTCGGCGTGACAGCTTGCGTTCAGCAGCGCGCATGCGCGCAGAGCGCAGCCAAACAACCGCACGCGAACTGGACCGACTACGGCGGTTCTCCGGACGCTTCGCAATATTCCTCGCTCAACCAAATCAACCGCTCCAATGTGAGCCGGCTGAAGATCGCCTGGAAATACCCCACTGAGGATGGAAAGGAATATCTATTCAATCCGATTGTCGTCGACAACGTGATGTATGTTCTGGCCAAAGATCACGCCATCGTCGCGCTTGACGCCGCAACGGGTAAAGAGTTGTGGGTGCACCCCACCAACGTGGAAGGTACACTCTTCCCACTTCGCGGAATCAACTACTGGGAGAGTGCAGACCGATCCGATCGCCGGTTGTTGTTCGCCCTCAACAATCTCCTGCAGGAGGTTGATGCTCGTACCGGTAAGTCGATCACGCAGTTTGGCAAAGACGGCGTGGTCGATCTCCGCGATGGGCTGGGGCGCGACCCGCAAAACCTCACGCTGGTTCAGTCCACTACACCTGGACGGGTCTACCGAAACCTGATCATCCTCGGTTCCGCCACGAATGAAGAATATGATTCCGGCCCCGGCGACATTCGCGCCTACGATGTGCTCAGCGGACAATTGGTCTGGACCTTTCACACCGTTCCCCATCCTGGCGAACCCGGATACGAAACCTGGCCTAAAGATGCATGGAAGACGGTGGGCGGCGCAAACGACTGGAGCGGCATGTCCCTGGACGAGGGCCGCGGCATTGTCTTTGTTCCCACGGCCAGCCCGAAATATAACTTCTATGGGGCGAATCGCACCGGCGCAAATCTCTACGGCGATTGCCTGCTCGCCATCAACGCGCAAACAGGAAAACTTATCTGGTACTACCAGATGGTGCACCACGATATCTGGGACTACGACAACGCCACCCCACCCCAACTCTTAACCGTGCGTCACGACGGCAAGATGGTCGACGTGGTCGCTCAGGTCGGCAAAGAGGGATTTGTGTGGGTCTTCGACCGCGAAACGGGAAAGCCTCTCTGGCCCATCGAGGAGCGCCCTGTTCCCCATTCCGACATGCCTGGGGAGGAGACGTGGGCCACGCAACCCTTTCCTCTGAAGCCGCCTCCGTTCGCGCGTCAAACCTTCACGGCCAAGGACATCAACCCATACATCCCGGCCGAGGAACGGGCTCACCTGCTCAAAGAAATGCAGGCGGCTCACAACCAGGGAATGTTCACTCCGCCGGCAACGCAAAACACCGTGGAAATGCCCGGGAACAATGGCGGCGCCAACTTTGGCGCAGCCGCCTCCATTCCCTCACAGGGACTTCTCTACGTTGTGTCCAAGGACCTCCCCGCCATGCTCAAACTGGTTTTGGACGAACCGGGACAGACATCGACAACCGGCTCCCCCGAGGAGCGTGGGCGAGCAGCGTACATAGCCAATTGCAGCCTTTGTCACGGCGCAGACTTGAAGGGACAACCGCCGGCCATTCCATCGTTGGCCGATCTCGGAGCGCAGCACAAGCAGGAGGAAGTGCGTGCGATCGTGAAGCAGGGAAAAGGCCCCATGCCTTCGTTCGCTAGGATCCCGGATGCGACTCTGGATTCCCTGCTGGCCTATCTCTTCCATCCAGCGGGCGCACCGGCGTCCCCTGAGACTGAGAACCACGCCGCCATGACTTCCCCGGCGGGTGCCAGGTACAGAAGCGGCTTTGGCTTTATGTTTACCGAGGACGGACTGCCAGCGATCAAGCCGCCGTGGACCACGCTGACGGCTTACGACCTGAACTCGGGAACCTTGCAGTGGCAGATTCCTTTAGGGGAAGTGCCCGAACTGGCGGCGAAGGGAATCAAGAATACCGGTTCGCATTATGCTAAATCGTCCCCCACCGTCACCGCTGGTGGTTTGATCTTCACCGGTACGCGCGATCGCAAGGTCCGCGCCTTCGACTCGCACACGGGAAAGCTGATTTGGGAGTTCACCCTCGACGCGGCTGTGGAAGGGATGCCGTCTGTCTATGCAGTGAACGGACGCGAATACGTCGTCTTCTGTGCAGCGGCGCAGGCCACGACTCATACCCACGACGCGCCTGGCCATCCGGCCTTCCACGCCCCCATCCCCGGAGCCTACGTTGCCTTTGCTCTGCCGGAGGGTTCGCAGTAAGCACGCGGCGGCCTTGTTCACATTGCAGGACTCCGCGGAGCACGATAACATCAAGACGGCGACGCTTCGTCCTCCCTCAGGCTAGCGCCGTCCATACGAAAATGCGGTTGAAACGGTGTTTCCCGCAAGCTGTTGAGAATAAGTTGGTTTTGAGCGCGGAAGTGGTGAAATTGGCAGACACACCATCTTGAGGGGGTGGCGCCGAGAGGCATGGGGGTTCAAGTCCCCCCTTCCGCACCAATAAGAATGAGGTTCAGCTTCAGATGATCTGGTTTGTCGGTACCATCCACGTTATCGTTTGCATCATCCTGATCGGGGTGGTTCTTCTCCAGCAGGGTAAGAGTGCGGATCTCGCCGGCGCCTTCGGCGGCCAGGGATCGCAGACCGCCTTCGGACCTCGCGGAGCAGCCAACCTTCTGACCAAAGTGACGACCTGGGCCGCTATCGTCTTCATGTTTACCTCCATCGGTCTCACCGTGTTGATCCAGCGGAACAGCGGAGGGCGTTCGGTACTTTCCGGCATTAAATCCACGCAGACCGCCCCGGCGAAAACCGCGCCGCCGGCCAAGCCCGCGACTCCAGCCAAGTAAAAGCCTCACCGGGAGCCCCGGCGGGCCTTCCGTCACGAAATAGTCGCAAATAGTTAGAAACCTCTCGAGAAAGCTCTCCCTCAGGGGCCTTAGAGCCTGCGTGAAAACCGCGGTTCAACTCTCGTTCCCAGACGAGGCAGACCCGCAGAGCTAAAAGCCCTCACCCGCGGCTTTGTGTCAGGACACGGCTTTAGCCCCTCGGGGCATGTCTTTGGGACGTTAGACAGGCAAACGCCCCCGCGTCCACCGGCCTACCGCTACTACCAGCAATCCCATGCCCAGAAAGACCAGCAAAAATACGGCGGCATGGACAAAGACGCCGCCGTAGCCCAGCACATTCACATCCATAAAGGGGTAGGGATACAGCCCGCTCACCGCACCCCGCGCCAGCACATACACCGCGTACACAGCGGGGTAAACCAGCCATCCTAGCGCATCCTTCCAGCGCAGTTCCGTCCGCGGCCCAAAGACCAGCCAGTAGAGCACATAGCCCACCGGGATGACGTCATGCAGAATGACGTCGGCAACCCACTGCATGCCCTGCGGATTCCATAGTTGCCGCAGCAGCAGGCGGTAGATGATGCCTACGATCGCGATGTAGGCCGCTGCACCGGCCTGAACCGATGGCCGGCAAAAAAACTCTCGCCATCCAGTTGCGGGGCGCCTGGCGGAAAAGACCGCGGCGGTGAAAACCAGCGCGACCAGGAAGTTGGTCAGGATAGTGAAGAAGCTGAGGTAGGTGATCACCGTCCCCACCATCGCCCTGGCCCCGCCAGGCGACTGCATCAGCATCAGGTAAAGCTGCAGCAACAGCGCAAACCAGCCAAGCAACGCCCCTACCCACGCGGAGATACGCATCATGGCTGCATTGTAATCAGCGTTCTCCGTTCCTGAAGTGAATCTCCTAGAATGAGCGCATGATCCTTGAGACTTTTCCCGTCGGTCCGCTGCACTGCAATTGCACCATCCTGGGCGACGAGGTTACGCACGAAGCCATGGTCGTCGATCCCGGAGATAACATTCCGGAAATCCTCTCCCGGCTGCAGAAGCACGGTCTGACCCTGCGCCAGATCGTTGTCACTCATGCTCACATCGACCATGTAGGCGGAGCGGCCCAACTACGTAAACTTACCGGGGCTCCGGTGCTGATGAATCAGCTGGATCTGCCCCTGCTGGGAATGATGGAGATGCAGGCCAACTGGATCGGTGTTCCCACGCCCCAGGTGGCGCCTCCCGACACCAGCGCCGAGGATGGCTTGGCTATCGGCCTCCCCTCGCTGCCCGCAGAGGTGTTGCACACCCCGGGACATACTCCGGGAAGCATATGTCTGCTCTTTCCCGATCAGCACTTATTGCTGGCCGGCGATACCCTGTTCGCCGGATCGATCGGGAGAACCGACCTCCCCGGGGGTGATGGGCACCAGATTCTGCGCTCGCTGCGTGATCGCCTGCTGGTGCTGCCGGATGCCACCCGTGTCATTCCTGGTCATGGCCCAGAAACCTTAATTGGCGAGGAAAGACATTCAAATCCGTTCCTTCAACCTAAATTCCGAATGTGACACATTAACTCTTTCTAAAAGTGTTCTTTACTGTGTACCCGAGGGCTACAACGAGGCTGAAAATGGATGAGATTGTTAAGATGTAAATCTATTTAAATGTGATGTATACGAGGCTTCTATAAAGCATTAATTGAATGACACGAAAGTATTAGTAACAAACTTGAGTCCTCCCTTTTGCACATATACTTCCTTAAAGTTTCTAAAGTCGCTGTATAATTCTAAAGGTCCAGTACGGAGAAATACGTTACCATTTGTTCAACCCCTGCTGTGAACTCCGCTTCGGGCGCTAACAAGCTCACCACCAGCCACCCGTGTCCGGAAAAGCCAAAGAAACCGCCAGGATGCACCACCACCCTTCGCTCCAACAGTAGTTCGAGCGCGGTTTCCTCTTCTGGCCGCACTGCAGGTACCCGGAGCACGGCATACCAACCCGCCTCGACTTCCAGGCGGGTAACCAGGTTCTGCCCCGGCAGGATGCCGTCCAGGCTGGCCAGGTTATGCTCCACACGCTCCCTGATCTGCCCTTGCAACGCCAGCCTCTGGCTTAGCCAGACGGGCACCGCGTGCTGTATAGGAGCGCTCACTGACAGAAAGGTGTCGCAAATCACCTCCAGACGCTGCAGGGCCTCCCGCTCGGCGAAACACGCCATCCAGGCTGCCTTCATCTGCGGCAGCGCCGCCACTTTGCTCAGCCCGCTCAGCACAAAGGTGGGGACGGGGTGGCTACCGGTAGCAAAGCTCTGCCCTGCCTCACGCCCAGCCAGCCCATAGTCGAGAAACACCTCGTCTACGATCAGCGCCAACCCATGCTCCAGGCACAATCCCTCGAGCGCGGCCCGTTCCCTGGCGCGGGTGAAGTGTCCAGTTGGATTGTTAGGGTGGACGACCGCAATGGCTCGCGTCCGCGGGGTGACGCGGCTGCGGAGCGCCTCGAGGTCTAGATGCCACCCATGATCGTAGAAAAGCTCATAGGGAGCCAGCCGTACATCATCCAATTGGGCCAGGAAATCGAAGAGCGGATAACCCGGCTGCCCGATCAGGACCTCGTCCCCGGGATCGCACAGCAACCGGAAGAGAAAGCTGTAGGCCTCGCTGGTACTGGTGGTGAGGAAGATCCGCTCCGCATCCACGCTGGCGCCATGGTCGCGGTAGTACCGGCTGACCGCTTCTCGCGCCGGGCGAAGGCCCATTGGGTTCGGCTCATAGTGCAGCGCTTGCGGATCGTTGAGCGGTCCCAGGATGGAGGCTGCCTCGTAGGCAAAGCCGCAAGCTGTGGGGTTGGAGGCAGTCAGGTCCCAGAGCTGCGCGCCTGCAGCGCGCAATCGCGCAAGCTCGCGCGCCCAGGGTGTTTCTCCCATATCCCACTGTGTTCGCGCCGACCAGGCGGATCTCTTCGCTCCATCGAGCATGGTGTAATAGACCCTAACATCACATTTTTAGGGAGCTTGTGCGCATGGATCTGAAAGCCGTGATCTTCGACTATGGTGAGGTTCTGAGCGGACCGCCGGACCCTCAGGCGCACCGCAATCTGCTGGCCATCGCCGGGGTCAAGGAAGAGGCTTTCGAGAAGTCCTATTGGGCTCACCGGCTCGACTACGATGCCGACATCCTGAACGGCCAGACCTACTGGCAGACCGTCGCCCGCGAAACCGGTACGAGTTTTAGCCCGAAACAGATCGAGCAACTCCTGGAGCAGGATGCCCGGATGTGGATGGATCTCAACCCAGCGATGCTCGCCTGGATCCCCAGAATCAAACATGCCGGCTTTCGTCTCGGCATCCTGTCAAACATGGGATACGGGGTGCTTGGCTATATGCTTCCGCGCTTCTCCTGGCTGTCCGACTTCGACCATCTCACCTGGTCCTGTGAACTGGGAATCGTAAAACCCGATCCCGCGATCTATCTGCACACGGTCAAGAAGTTAGGTGTCGCACCCGATCAAGCCCTGTTCATCGACAACCTGGAGAAGAACATCGTCGGCGCCGAAGCCGTAGGCCTCCACGCAGCGCTCTTCCAGAACGTGGAACAGCTGCAGACCGATTTAGCTCGCCGCGGATTTCCCTTACCCGTTTTGGAATCCGTGGCCTGAGCGGGTAGCCCAGGACTACATCCTGGGCTACTCTCAGCCGTCCCTACGGGACTCAGTTCGACCGATCTACGCAAGCGTGATGAAGACACCTGCGGCTCTTTCAATCCCCGTTAACGGGTGTCTGGGTGAGAGCCACCCTCCCCTTTGTCATCCCGACCGGAGCGTACTCGGATTTCCTGCTACGCGGCCCTCACCGACGTCCACCTCATGCGGCTTTCCGTAAAGAAAGCCGCATGAGGTTTGTCAACGCCACCAAGTTCGACAGGAAATCCGAGGTAGGGGAGGGGAGGGACCTGCAGTTCCACTTTCCCTAACGCGGAGTTTTCAGCAACAACCCCACCTGGTCCACAATCTCCAGGTCAAATCCCTGGAGCGCCGGCACGTGCGTGGGCGTGTTCGAGAGCAACCGAATTTTGTGGATATTTAAATCCGAAAGGATCTGCCCGCCCAAACCGACCTGCCGCAAGATCCGCTGATGCCGGTCATCCCCGTGCTCCCCGCCCCGGTGCAAAAACAACCGGTGCGGCAGCACGCTACGGTCGATATCGAAACCTTTGCTTGAATTGTGCAGATAGACCAGAGCGCCGCGTCCGGCCTCCGCGATCATCTCCAGCGACCGCTGCACCACCTGGTGGCAGTCACACAGCGTAGTGCCGAAGACATCCCCTGCCAGGCAATGCGAGTGCACCCGCACCAGGACCGGTTCTTGGTTGTGCTCCGAGCTCACATCGCCGCGAACCAGGGCCAGGTGGCTTTCTCCCCCGTCGATCTGGCTCTCATAGGCAATCATGCGGAAGTCGCCGAAGCGGGTCGGCAAAGTCGATTCCGCCACGCGGACGATATACCGCTCGTTCTGCAGCCGGAAGCGGATGAGTTCCGCCACCGTCAGCATCTTCAAGCCGTGCTGGGTGCAGAACTCCACCAGGTCCGGCACCCGGGCCATGGTGCCGTCATCGTTCATGATTTCGCAGATCACACCCGCCGGGATCAGCCCCGACATACGGGCCAGGTCGACAGAAGCCTCTGTCTGTCCGGCACGCACCAGTACCCCTCCCCGCCGGGCGCGTAGAGGAAACACATGCCCCGGCCGGGCCAGATCTGCCGCCGTCATCCGCGGGTCGATCGCCACCTGGATGGTATGCGCTCGATCGTAGGCGGATATGCCGGTGGTAACACCCTCCCGGGCCTCGATCGTTTCCGTAAATGCAGTACCGAAGCGCGACGAGTTCTGTTGCGTCATCGGTCCCAGGCGCAGGTAGTCGGCCCGCTCCTCAGTCAAGCTGAGGCAAATGAGCCCACGTCCATACCTGGCCATGAAGTTGATGGCTTCCGGAGTGACAAACTCCGCCGCCAGCGTCAGGTCTCCCTCGTTCTCACGGTCCTCGTCGTCGACCACGACGATCATGCGTCCCGCTTTGAATTCCTCGAGAGCACCGGGTACATCGGTAAACGGCAGCTTTGCCTGCATAGCTTATTGTCCGCCTAATGGGTTTCTGATGTCACATCGTTTCCCCTAGACGCAAAAAACGCCGCTCTGGGCGGCGTTCGTTTGCATCGGTCGTGCTGCTCGTTTACAACGTGGATTCGATTTCAAAACCCCAAGCCTCGAGCAGCGCTTCCGGGATATACTTCGAATTCTTGTTGCGCCGGGCCCATTCGCGCAACCGGGTAGAACGCACATACTGATCGGGAGTCAGCTTAAACTCTTTCACCACCTGCTCGAAAGAAGTGACAGTCGGGACCACCGGGCCTATCGGCTCCGGCTTACCCCAGTTTGGATTACCACGTCGTTTTGCCATTTGATCCGTTATCCTCTAGGGAGATGAGCAACAAGCATGGCCCGGCGGCATCGCACTTTCACCTACTCAGCCCCGCCGAACATGCCAAAGCTCTCATTTTAAGGATTTTTTCTCCAAAAATCAATAGCAATTTAGCGCTAGGTCATTAAGTCTTCTCGTCGCTGCAAGGCAAAACCCGCGCAGCTTCACCAACACTCATCTGCAACCTATCCTGTTTGAATGCACTCCAAGTGGATGACTTACTTGCTATTTCGTGAAAGGTGGATGGTCATGAGCGTAGTCCGTTATTGGGCAGTTTTTTCTCTGGGGGTGGCTGCCGGCGCAGCTGCGGCTCTTATTTATGCTCCGCAGACCGGGGAGAAGACCCGTAAGCAACTCAAGCGTAACCTGCAGGATGCGAGCGATTACATCCAGGACACGACCGGCGATCTGGGCAAACACGCCACCCGCGTCTACAAGAAGACGAGAGATGTAGCCGGCGATGTGGCCTCCCGCGTCAGTTCGGTTGCCAGCAACGTTGGTTCGGCGGCCGGCAACATCGCCGATAAGGTCGGAGACCTGGTCTAACTCCCGCTCCAGCCACCGCTCTATCCCTTCCGCAACAGGTCATGGAAGCCTTTCCCTGCGAAAGACTCCCATGGCCTGTTTCTTATCCACGCGGAATCAGGGTGCTAAGGGTGTTCAAGCAGTTGTCGCGCCGCGCGGTATCCGGACCGTAGTGCTGCATGCACAGTACCCCAGTGGCCGCTGGTATCAGTATGTTCACCGGCAAAGAAGAGCGTTTGCTCGACAGGTAGAGACATCTGGTCAGACGCCTCGACCGCCCCGCGTGGGACGTAGGAGTAGGCGCCCAGACTGTAGGGATCGATCTGCCAGTCATGCATATGCCACCGCAGCACGTGTCTTTGCACGTCATGCAGCGAGCTCCCAAGCAGGACGGAGAGCGTTTCCAGGCCCGTCTCCGGCAACATGTCCATTTCTAATCTCTTTGCTTTGCGGCCGGCGATCCAGCCGGTCAGCGTCGAGCCTGGCTTGGGGCTGGTCGTCCACCAGGTGGGAGGAGTGGCGTCCGGCGCAAAGACAAAGCTCACCCCCTTCAACGAGGTGAACTCCTTCCAGAAAGCATGGTCGAACTCGTAGATTACCCGGGCGGCCGGTCCCATCGCCATGCTGTCGGCCGCTTTCAGAATCTCCGCCGGCTGGGGCGAGAAGGCCACCCTTCTCGCCTGCAGAACCCCCAAAG
>CAVZJL010000044.1:0-18100 GCA_963775365.1 uncultured Acidobacteriaceae bacterium
TCCCATTATCGGTAAGTTCTCCGGGCAGGGAGTTGCCCGAACCCCATTTTTGCAGTGAGCGTGATTCGGCCAGCGTGGCATTGCAGCATGATTCCATCCTGGGAGACTGGGCACAGAATTCGCCTGGCGACTATTCTCACGGTCCTGTGCGCGGCTGGGGCAGTCTGTTGTCGTGCTCGACCGGGGGTTGTGGCTGCATCGGGCGGATCCGTCGTCGCATCGCGAATTTAGTGATCAGACGGGAGTGGTACTTTACGAAAGTGCTAAGCCGTGGCAACCTATGTTTTTTCTAGAGGACCAGTCCCGTTTGACCATTAACTTGGGTTACTTTTCTTCCCGAAGTTTCCGAAATGCTTCGACAAAGGCACTGGTTGACCGTATCCATGCTAGGAGACCTCCTTCACGGCTTGCGTAACGGCAGCCAGGAAGGTCTGGTAAGCTGGGGTCGCTTTTCAAATGAACTTGGATCGAGGATAGACAATGCGTATTCGTGTTCTGATTCTTGCAGTTGCTGTGATGGTGAGTGGTGGTATGCAGATGCGGGCGCAGATGAGTGGGCCCCCGCCGTCGCCGCCGGTGGGTACTAAGGAAGACCCCGCGAAAGCAGTGGACGGTTTGCTTTCCATGATGGAGTTCCAAGTAGTGGGCGCGGCGAAGGCTATGCCAGCCGATAAGTACAGTTTCGCGCCGGCGCAAGGCATCTTTGCTTCGGGCCAGACGACGCAGTTCGATACCGTGCGCACCTTTGCGGCACAAGTGACCCACTTGGCGCAGGCGAACTACTTCTTTTTCGGCTGGAGCGGCACTAAGCCTGACCGCGACGTGAAGGCAATCGGCTCCATTACGACGAAGGACGAGGCGGTGGCTGCACTGGAAGCATCGTTCGTGTACGCACACAAGGCGATTGCAACCATCACAACAGAAAATGCATTTGTCGCGATCAAGCCGGTCGATGGGTTCAGCACGCGGGTTACGATTGCCGCTTTCGCAGCGGCCCACGGGAATGATCACTATGGTCAGATGGTGGAGTACCTACGAATGAACGGTATTGTGCCTCCGGCAAGCGCCAAGTAATAGCTGGTTAGCGAGTCACCAAGATGCGGCCCTGATCGGGCCGCTCTCTTTGCTCTTTGGAATTTGATCGTCAAACGGGAGTGGTACTTTTGAAAACCCTTTTCTCAAAGTACCACTCCCGTCTGACGGGATCCCGGGGATGGGAAGTACCCGATGCGCGCTGGGGATGGGTGGAAACGGGATTTCCTGGGGGACTTCCTGGGGACGGACTTCCTGGGGACAGACGAAACGTACCCCGTCAAGACCGGCTCCGTTCCAATGTCGTTTGATTCACTTATGGGTACTTTTCGTCTGTCTTCGGCCGTCCCATCCCGGCGCTCTCCGTCGCCGAAACTTTTCGCTGAAACTTTGCTCCGGTGCCGTCTCAGTCTCGCGTGAGTTCGGGCGACCCCCGTCTTCTCCACCGTCAGAACGAAGTGAGAGGAATGCCTACGTCGTGAGATATTATGGTGGCAACGGCCCTCTCGCGGAGGTCTCGATATGGCTCGCACTGCGGCATTCCTTCTCCTACTCAGTTCGCTGACCTTACTGGCGCAGAAAACGGTGATTCCAGACCGCGCCTTGCTCCAACAACCCATCTGTGGCCCAATCGGCGTGCAAGTGCGGATGCTTGACACTTCTCTAGATCGACCGCTCGAACCTCATCAAAAAGTTGGGATCACTTTGAATAATCTGGGATCAGTACCAATTGTCCTCGAACGAATCACGGTTCACTTTAGCGGAGAGACTTCTACCTCGGGCGCTCCTTATGAGTTGGAAACCAGAGTGGACGTAGGCGCAAAGCAGGAGGCTTCTTTTGCTGAGCTGTTTTCAGTTCCAAACCCGGTGAGCCATATTGAGCTGAACTCAGTGAGATATGCGGACGGCTCAAGCTGGCACCCCGCCAGTGGTGCAGTATGCAAGATAACTCCCGAACCGTTGAAAAACTAACCAGTCCGACTCCGTCTACTCGACTCGCCTAGACACTATCGTGGTTGTTCCTGTAACCGAAACTTCGCCACGGGGACCTACATTTTTAGCTGGGGCTAACTTGCACTCGTTTATCCAAACGCTGTGATAGGCTTCCCTATCGCTGACTTCGCAGGACACCACTCCAGGTGCGGCGAAAAGAGTGAAGGATAATGCGGCTGCAAACACAGAAGCTGCGGAGCGGGTTGTTGTTGACCGTGATCGCGGCTGTGTCCTTTGCCTCTCTAGAGGACCGCGTCACCGTAGCACAACTAGCACAGACCCTTACCGCAGACGTCGGCGCGCACAAGCCGGATGCAGAGATGGCGCGCCAGATTGCCGGAATAGAACTTTCCGAGCGGCTGACCGAGACCACGTTGGCCCGGCTCGTGGCGACTTTGCATGCCGGCCCGCAGGCTGCATTGGCCTTGCAATTGCTCGCCGATCAATCGGTGTTTCTGGATCCGCCAGCCAGCGAGTTGCCGCTGCTCGGTTCCCGACGACGCTACCCAGCAGCGGATGCTCGAGGCTGCGCGAAATTATGTGGCGCAAACGTTGCTGCGGCTGCCTAACCTCCTGGCTACACAAACCACGAACCGTTACGACGACAGCCCCCAGGAGGCCAAGAAAGGAGACTGGCCGATTCGTGCGGGACTGCACCTGGTGGACACTTCGAGTCGCGAAATCTCCATCTACCAAGAAACGGCTAATCGATCTGCGATGGTGGCTTCCGTTCGATGGCAAAAGCAAATCGGACTGACCTCCGGGGGCGAGTTCGCGTCAACGCTGGGGATGGTCCTGACTGACACCCTGAGAGGCAAGGTTACCTGGAGCCACTGGGAACAAATTGCGACGGGACAGGCTGCGGCCTTCCATTATTCGGTCCCCAGATCCGCCTCGCACTTTGAGGTCATCGGCTCTCTTCAGCAGCAGGCTGCGCTCGAGGGCGGCCCAGCGCAAATCGGAAACTCCTTGGTCTACCGGGATCGGAGCAAGACCGAAGCGCCAAATCCTCCAATAGCTCGACCTTCCTTACCACGCCCGGCTATCATGGTTCGCTCTGGCTGGACCCCGCTACGGGAAGTATCTTCCGTGTCACCGTTGAAGTCGATGCAAGCGAGAGCGTGCCGTTCCAGCGGGCCTCTATCATGGTGCAGTATGGCCCGGTCCAGATCGGCAACAGCGAATTCATTTGCCCGGTGCTCAGCGTGGCCCTGTCCATGGCGCTCTCCGGTGCCAATCCCGACCCGATCACCCACCTCCCCGGGGATGCGCCGACCCTTTGGTTAAACGAGAGTATGTTCACCCGGTATCGCCGCTTCGGGTCGACGGTGCGTGTAGTGCCCGGTGCGCAGGTGCCGCAGTGAATTTACCCATCCACGCGACGCGTTCAGCGGTTTTGCCACCATGCCTGACATTTATCTCAAGGTATTACAAGCGCTGCCCCTTTTCATTGCCGGTAGCATAACTGGACGAAGTTTCCGTCTCACTGCGGCCAGTGCAGTAAATACATCTGAGCCGTGCCGGTCTGGCTCATGACCGCCGGTTGACCTTCCTGCGTGAGGCTCACAAACGCTTCGGTAGCGATGGCAGGGGTGATGCCTTCCACCCCGCTTAACTTCTCCCATCCGCCCTGAGTGGATCCCGGGGACGGGACGGGAAGTTTACCCGATGCGCTGGGGATGGGTGGAAACCAAGTTTCGGGACAGACCAAGGGACACGATACCTATCCCCCCGCAGAATTGCTGCGTTGGGGAGGCTGCCGATTTATCTCACCGCCTGACAACAGACTCGAATGCTTTCTGGAGTTCAGCAAATACGGATCGTCGCGGCGCAGGCGTGCCAAGGTGCATGCTGCGGAGTTCTGCCATGAAGGCTTTCCACAGTCGTTCGCCCCCCTCTTCAAGAAGCTGCGCGCGGATGGACAGTTCCTTGGATGCAGGAGCGTGCCTGCGTCCCCATGCCCCCATCTGGGCCAACAAGGGAACCAGTTGTATCGAGGCTTCCGTAAGGCTGTAGATGGCCTTTTGCTTGTGAGCCGGGTTGTCCGTTCGAGACAACAGACGGGCGTTTACTAACCGCGCCAGCCTGTCGGCCAGAATGTTTGAGGCGATTCCTTCATCAGAGAGTCGTAAAAGATCCCCATAGTGTCGCCGATTTCCAAACATCACGTCTCGGATAACAATCAAACTCCAGCGGTCGCCGATCATCTCCAGCGTGAGGTTGATTGGGCAACCGGAGCGCTGTGTCTTTCTCATCCAGGTTTCCCCTATCCCAAAATCTTTCCACTTGCATATTGCAACAAGTAGGACCTACATTGACACCAATTGCAATATGCAAGTTGATGGCGGCGAGAATGCGAGAACCGGCAGGTCGAGGTGCAGAAACGAGGAGCAATGAATGAGCCGCATTCAATTCACTAAAGCGGTACCTCTCATCTTTGCCTTCTGTTCTGTCTTTGCAGGGTCACCGCATACCTGGACGCAGGAAGCCAAAACACAATATCCCAAGATGGCGCCACTCGACCAATACCTGATGGCGGATAGGAATGCCGAGATAGCCCTGGCGCGGAGTGCGGCCCCTGAGTCCATTTCAGGCGACGCAGAGGTCCTGGTCCTTGGGCGGCAGGGCTACGAAACTGCCGTCAAGGGCAAAAACGGTTTCGTGTGTATCGTGGAGCGATCGTGGATGGCTCCCTTTGACGACCCGGAGTTTTTGAACCCCGATCAGCGGCTTCCGCTTTGCCTAAATCCTCCTGCTGCACGAACCCATCTTCCGCTCACTGTCAAAATGACGGAGTTGGCATTGGGTGGGCTATCCAAGCCTCAGATGTTCGACAGAATCAAGGCTGCATTCGACAAGAAGGCCCTGCCTCTGCCCGAACCCGGTTCGATGTGCTACATGATGTCGAAGAAACAGTACTTTGGCCGCAAGTACGGGAACGCAGATCCTCATTTGATGTTTTGGTTTCCCAAAACAGACGATACGTTCTGGGGTGGGGGCCTCTCCGGCTCACCGGTGTACGTACATCAATACTCTCCGGAACCGATAACCGAGTTCATCATTTCGGTATCCAAATGGTCGGACGGAACGGCCGCTCCCAAATAGGTTGCGGTGCCCGACGGGAAGAAGTCCGTAAGTTTTGACCACCAGATCCTGACCACCGGAACGCTCCTGGGTAGAGAAATGAGCGCGTTCCCGGGCTGGCGTGTCCGAGATTTTAGGCGCCGCGGGACTTCCTTTGTACGTAGATCGCGAGTAAGAGAATGACAAAGGGCATCGTGATCTCGGTAATAAGGAAGATGCCCGAGTTGTTTGCGGCGTGATTGCTGTTGAGAACCATCTGCCGGATATGCCCCACTGCATCTCCCAGCAGCCAGACCGAATTAGCAATCGCGGCTGCCAACCAGAAGTTGCCGCGCAGCCACAGACAAAGGATCCCCAGTACGCCGACCGTAAGATCGGCCATGCCTACTTCATATTCATAGGGACTAGTCGACCAACCGATAGAGGCTGAGGTTTGCACGGGACGAAACACATGCGCATAAGCCGTCAGCAAGCCCATCAACCCCACGTAGATTACAAGCAGATATAACAAATACGTTGCTGCAATCGCCGCTCTGCTGCTTCGCCGGGAAGATGAAACCCCCAGGTGGATCGACGCGGCCACCAACGCTAGCACTGCGAACACCACTTGAAACATTCATGCTCTCCCGTCCACACACCCTATTGTAGCGATCTGGGATAGAACCGGGTTGTCTCAATCGTCTCGCGCTGGTTCGGGGCCGCCCATTGCCGGGCTCCCGACTCTTTCATGCGCATCCGATTTTATTTTTGATCCCAAGTGCTTGCCGACACTCGCGCCTGAACCATATCGACGACGACGAGTGCTAAATCGCCAATGCACTCATTGACAACCGAGCACGATAAACGTCTCGTGGCGAGCGCGACATATTGCGCTAGCGGCGGCTATTGCTTATTCAGGGCTTTCCGTGCGAGGAGCAGGCGACTGGATTCAGCTGTTCTAGTGCCCTCAACTCAAACTACCGACGTGGGCATCCCAAGGATCAGCTCGGGGAATTAGGATGAGAGGTTGAGGAATCACAAAAGGGGGGATTGCTTTGGGCAAGGATGCGCAGCGCATTACGCGGCGAGAGGTGATGGCGCGGTTGAGCGGGGCGGCTTTGGGAGCGGCGTTGGTTCCGCAGGTGCTTTCCGCTGAGGTGGGCGGGCAGAGTGAGCCGCAGCGGCAGAGTGCCGGCGGCGATTCGAAGCGGCCCAATATCTTGTGGATTACGACGGAGGGCGTTCCGCTCAAGGTGCTGAGTTGCTATGGCAGCCAGCTGATGAGCACTCCTCATATCGACCGGATTGCGCGGGAGGGGATGCGGTTCGAGAACAGCTTCGTCACCAATGCGTTGTGCGCGCCGAGCCGGGCTGCTTTGTTGACGGGAAAGTATGACCACCTCAATGGAATGGTTTCGAATCCTGGGGAGACTACGGAGGGTGTGACGGCCTCGTCGACGTTCGATGCTTCACAGGAGACGGTGGCGAAGATTTTGAAGAGGCACGGGTATCAGACGGGGATGGTCGGGAAGTGGCATTTGCCGGCAAATCCCGGGGAGACGGGGTTTGATTATTTTGTCTATAAGCCGGGGGCGGGCGGTCCTTACTACGACCCCAATCATTACTTCCGCAATCCCAGCCTGGGCAGCAAGGTGGTGGAAGAAAAGAGGTATGAGGGATATGTCACGGACAATGTTGTGGACTTTACGATCGAAGGGATCAAGCAGTTTACGCAGCCGTTTTTCATGATGCTGCAGTTTTTCAACGATCACCGTCCGTTCGATCCTCCACATAAGTATGAGCATTTGTACGACCAGACGCGGATTCCGGAGCCGGGGACTTTCTACGACGACTACTCGATGCGGGCTTCGGCGGCGCGCGAGGCTCGGATGCGGATCGCCAATATGCCGGACTTTCATCCGCCGCAGGATCTTACCGAGCGGCAGCGCAAGCAGTGGAATTATCAGAAGTTCATGGGCCACTTTCTGGCGACGCTGCGTTCCCAGGATGACAATGTGGGGCGGCTGCTGGATTACCTCGATACAAGCGGCCTGGCAGAGAACACCATTGTTGTGTTTACCGGGGACCATGGATTCTTTCTGGGCGATCATGGCTGGTTTGATAAACGGTTTATGTATGAGCAGGCGATTCGGGTTCCGTGGATGATTCGTTATCCGGGGCGGGTGAAGGCGGGGACGGTCAGCACGGACTGGGTGGTGAATATCGACAATGCTCCCACGATTCTGGATTTGGCGGGGGTGGAGGTTCCTGCAGATATGCAGGGGCGTAGTGTTGCTCCGCTGCTGAAGGGCAGCGCTCCGGCGGATTGGCAGAGGTCGATGTATTACCACTACTACGAATTCGCGCCGCCGCACTGGGTTCTTCCCCATTACGGGATTCGCACAGAGCGGTACAAGTTGATCAGCTATTACACGGTGAACGAGTGGGAGCTGTTTGATCTGGAGAAGGATCCGGATGAGATGGAGAGCTTGTTTGCCTGGTCGGGGTATGCGGTGCACCCGGCGTATGAGACGGTGCTGAAGGATCTGGTTAAGCAGCTGACGGCGCTGCGGGAGAAGTATAAGGATAATACTGGGGCTCCGGTGAGGCTTTGGCCTACCAGTAGCTACGATTGACGTCTATTCTGCTTTATTTAGCCGGGATTTCCCTGGAGGCTAGCCCCCGCGAGTCGAATGGACGCGCGAGGGGATCACTCCTTGAAGCTGGTCCTGTTCTGTATCCTTATATATGAAGGGATCAAACCAGGATAGACGGAGATGCCCTAACGAAATCGCGGCCTGTTACCCGGGAAGATCTGTGGGATGGAGGGACAGCATACCTATTGCAGCAACTCTGGGTGATACGTTGCCTGTAGTGGACCCTTATCTCATGGTCATTTACCGGACCCTTTAGCTCGGTTGCGGGAACCCGTCGGATTGGCACACTCTTCAGCCCGCATTCTGGTCGAGCGTAAGCCGGACGTACGCCGGAGCAGGCTCGCCAGCAGGGGTTCGTCAAGTTGGTCCCGCAGAAATCCCAGAAAACGACTGTTTCCCATAATGGCCGGGAACGCGAATGCCATGGCGGCGATTGCAGGGGGAGCCGGTCTTATTTTCATGGTTCTGGTAATAGCTCGCGTCTTCAGAGTTAGTATTTTCTTCCTATTAACGTTTGTAGCCGTGCTCGGATTATTCCCGCGTTCGCAGTCGTATCGGGAACATTGATCAGGAAGGAAGACGGCTACCCAAGCGACTATGCGGAGCAAGAGTGAGCTTGCTCTTGCATCTGTCGGAAGCCGGCTCTTTTCACTACCATTCCTCTTCCACTTTGCTCAACGCGCCTTCTGAGCAGCGGCGACTCTGGCCGACCGATCGCCCGCCGGGCTCCAGGGCGGAAGGCCGCAGCCGCCTACAAGCTGTCACGTCGAGCCAGATAGGTGAGAGATGTAAGGAAGTACTGTTCGGGAGCAGGTGCAGATGCGCTGGTTAGTCCCGAACGACCGAGTCACGAAGTTTCTGTTGCCTTTGTTGTCGTCCGGATTTGCTCGGTCGGTTGCAGAGCAAAATAGAAAGTGGCTCCGTGATCGGGCTCTGACTCGGCCCAGATCATCCCCCCGTGCTTTTGAATGATCCTATGCACTGTGGCCAAACCGACTCCGGTTCCTTCAAATTCCGAGCCGGTGTGGAAGCGCTGAAATACCCCGAACAGTTTCTCGGCGTATTTCATGTTGAAGCCCACGCCATTATCTCGCACGAAAATGATGGCCGGTTTACCCGGCCGGGTGATGGTGTCAACCTCGACCACGGCATTGGCCCGCCCACGGGAGTACTTCAGAGCATTGCCTAATAGGTTCTGAAAAACCTGGGCCATCAGGATCGGGTCACAGTCCAGCGCGGGTAGCTTCGCAATGCGCCACTCAACATCGCGTCCTTCGCACTCCGGTTTCAGAATCGTAATCATATCGTCGACGATGGCATTCAAATCAGTGACGCGCAGCATCAACGATTGGCGACCGAGGTTTGCCAGACTGAGCAAACCTTCCACCAGCAGCTCCATGCGACGGATAGCACCTTCGATGAGCTGCAAATACTCTCGCGCTTCGACAGCCATCATTGGACCAAAGTCGTTCAGCGAGGATCCGGGAAAAACCGGCGATGTGGCGGAGTGGTGTGCGCAGATCATGAGAAACGGAGTAGGAAAAGGCCTCCAGTTCATGGTTGGTGGCCTCCAGTTGCGCGGTTCGCAGGGAGGACTCCTGGTGCAGCAGCCGGACTTCGAGCAAGTTGTGAACGCGTAACAAAACCTCCTGCAGAAAGAGCGGTTTCGGGACGAAATCCTTCGCCCCGGCCTGCAGCGCTCGCAGCTTGTGGGCCGGGTGGGCAGTGAATACCAGCACCGATAGATAGCCCTCGGTCTCGATCGCCTTCAGACTCTCCATCACCTGGAATCCATCCATGTCCGGCATTCGAAGGTCGAGCAGGATTAGGGCATAACGGTTCTTGCGGTGCAACTCGCAGACCTCGCGCGGGTTCGTCGTGGACGCGATGGAAAGAAAGCCAGCACCTCGCAGCGCGTGCTCCAGTAGAGAGACTTCGGGCTGCTGATCGTCAACGATCAGGATGCTCGCCTTGAGAATGTCCGATGCACGGATCATGGCTGTTGTTCTCCGATTTGCCGTTTTTCTCCAAACTCCAGCGCCGCGTTGAGCATGTCCATGAAGTCCTGGATTTTGATCGGCTTGGTGAGGTAGCCGAAGAAACCCACCTCCACGCCCTTAGCAATGTCGTGCGGCATGGCGTTGGCACTCAGGGCAATGACAGGAATGTGCGCCGTGGCCGAGTCTTCGCGTAGTTTTTTCAAAGCTGTGATGCCGCTGATGCCAGGCAGGTTGATATCCATCAGGATTACCTCTGGCTGGTGGACGCGGGCCAATTCGATGCCAAGGATTCCGTTGATCGCGCTGAGCAATTGCATGTCCGGGCGGCGCGCGATGAGTCGCTCCACCAGCATCAGGTTCGCCGGATTGTCCTCGACATACAGCAACGTGCGCAGCGGCGTGACACACGTCGCCCCCGGTTGATGCGGGGCTGGGTCTACGTCGTCTCGCGTCGGCGAGCTGGGGCGGCTGAGCGACCGGCAGATCGCAGCAAAACGTGCTGCCGACTCCGACCGTGCTGGACACGTCGAGACTCCCGTCCATCAGCTCGACCAGTCGCTTGGTCACCACCAGACCGATGCCCGTGCCGACCACACCGCTGGTTTCCTGGCCGAGACGATTGAACGGCTGGAAGAGTTGCGCCAGCTTCTCCGGAGACAGTCCCTCGCCAGCGTCCGTGACACAAAAGCGGACCCGTCCCAAGTTGCTAAGGGAGCAGTCCACCACCACCGTTCCTTGCGGCTTGTTGTATTTGATCGCATTGGAAAGCAGGTTGATCACGATCTGCTTCAAGCGTGTCCGATCCGCCCAAACGTAAATGTGGTCGTCGAACGGGGGAAAGGTCATAAGGACGTCGAGCTGCCGTGCCCGTGGCTCCATCATGGTCTGGCATTCCACCAGGATCTCGGATAACGACACCGCCTCCTTCGCTGGCGATGCGATTCCCGACTCGATAGCGGCCAGATCAAGGATTTCGTCGATTAGCTTCAACAGATACCATCCCGCCTGTCAGAATCTGGGCAATACTTTCCGTCTGTGCGGCCGTCGGCGCCGGGGATGCTGACTCCATCAATTGAGCAAAGCCGAGAATCGCATTGAGCGGACTGCGCAGCTCGTGGCTCATGCTGGAGAGGAAATCTGACTTGGCGAGGTTCGCTTTTTCCGCCGTGGATTTAGCCTCCTCCAGCTCCACGTTCGTTTCCTGCAGCGCTCGCTCGATGCGTTGCCGTTCCAGCTCGACCTGTTTGCCAGCGGTATTATCCGTACCGATCAGCAGATAGCCGATGATTCTGCCTTGATCGTCACGCAGCGCGGTGACCGACACTACGGCCGGGAAGCGGCTGCCATCCTTGCGGATATAGGTCAATTCGTAGATGTCTTCGATCCCGCGCGAAGCCTTGAAAACCAAGGCCTCGAATCCTGGAGTAATCGTGGTGGCCAGCTCAAGACTCAGCGTTTTGGCGCGCACGATCACCTCCTGCGGATCGGAAATATCGGCAGGAGTGATCTTGTTGACAACGTCTGCGACCGCGTAGCCCAACATGCGCTCCGCGCCGACGTTGAACAATTGAATAACGCCCCTTTCATCAGCCGCGATGATCGAGAAATTGGCGCTGCTGAAAATGGCGTCCTGCAAGGCCCCCACCTTCAGCAGAAGCTCGCGGCTGCGGACTTCGGCGGCAACCTCCGCTGCGAGCGGGTCACCGTTAGACAATGCCGATCTGGCTCATAGCCGTTCCTCACTTCATCACGAGCAGCGGTCTGATATTCATACTCAGCCGATGATGATTTGCTGCTCCGTCCTACCGGGACTTTGGAACCGATAGTCTGTAACAGACATATCGGCGCAACGGAGTTGGACATGTAGGGGGCTCGCGGTTCTGGATGTGATCCGTAGCGATGGCTCTGACAAAAGGTTTCGTGACCAGGGGTTATCGAGAACAGAGAGAGTAGCGTACCGACCGAGAATCAGACGGGTTGAGGCCCTTTGAGAGTATTTGCAGTCCATCAACGGTAGTAGTGTCGCGGTCTCTTCATGAAATTCTGTTCTTTGGCCGATAACCAGGAAAATCGCTCAATCGCACACGATCGAGGGAGGCGGCTCACAGCAAAGAAGCGGCCTGCGGCTCTTTTCAGCGATCGTCAAAAAGATTCGACTCGATCGAATCCAAGTCACGATCCAAGTTCATTCACCTGTCCACGCGGGGAGACCTAATGGCTCGAAGTATCGGGGTAAACTGATGTCTGCCCCAGACATTCCGATGATCGTTCTCCGGGAAAATTTCAAGGCGAGCACCGGCTCTGGTCATGGGCGTGGAGAACAGCAGGATGGCCCTGACGGCATCACGGAATCTCGACGCCAGGAAGCCCTCCTCAAGACCGGCGCGTTACAGGACGCCATTCTCAATAGCGCCTATTTCTCAAGTATCGCCACGGATGAAAAAGGCGTTATTCAGATTTTCAATGCCGGCGCGGAACGGATGCTCGGGTTTGCCGCACTCGACGTCGTCAATCAGCGTCACACCTGCTGACATCTCTGATCCGCAGGAACTGATCGCCCGGGCAGCCAGTCTGAGTCTGGAGTTGGATACCCCGATCGCGCCAGGGTTTGAGGCGCTGGTATTCAAGGCCTCGCGCGGCATCGAAGATATTTATGAGCTCACCTACATCCGCAAGGACGGCAGCCGCGTGCCCGCCATCGTCTCTGTTACCGCCCTGCGCGATGCGCAAAAAAACATCATCGGTTATTTATTGATCGGCACCGACAATACGGCTCGCAAACAAGTCGAGGCGGTGCAGGCGTTGCTCGATCAACGGTTGCGCGATAGCACCGGGCGGCTGCAGGCGATTCTCGACACCGTGGTGGACGGCGTCTTTACCATCGACGAGCACGGCAACGTCGAGACACTCAACCCGGCTGGCGAGCGCATTTTCGGGTACACGGCCGCCCAAGTCGTAGGGCACAACATCAAGATGCTCCTGCCCGGAGACTTGCCACGCCGAACACGACGATTATCTCGAACATTGCCGCGAATACCGGCGAGGCCGGCGTCATCGGCGTTCGGCGCGAAGTCCTGGGAAGGCGCAAGGATGGCAGCACGTTTCCTCTCGAGCTGGCGCTGAACGAGATGAGGCTGGGCGGTGAGCGCCGGTATAGCGGCATAGCGCGCGACCTCAGCGAGCGCAAGCAGGCTGAGGAGCAACTCAACCTGTTCTTTACCCTCTCGCTTGACATACTGGGTATCTGGACGTTGGATGGCTACTTCACACGCGTCAGCCCGGCGTTCTCAAAGACCGTGGGCTGGAGCACTGAGGAAATACTGGCGCGGCCCCTGGTCGAGTTCGTGCATCCCGACGACCGCGCCGCCACCCTCCGCGAGATAGAGAAGATGGCCAGCTACGGGCGAGAACGTCCTGCAATTCGAAAACCGCTATCTGCACAAGGACGGCTCAGTCCGCGTGCTGTCGTGGAGATCGGTGCTCTATGAAGGCGGGGTCGTCTTCAGCAGTGCGCGCGACGTCACCGGTGTGAGGGAGGCCGAACAGGCGGTGGTGGCCACGAAGGACGCCTTCCTGGCCACCATGAGCCACGAAATCCGCACCCCGCTCAACGGCCTGCTGGGCATGCTGGAGTTGCTCTCCCTCTGGCAGCTCGATGGCGAGCAAGGCGAGACGTTGGAGATCGCGCGAGATTCCGGGCGAAGCCTGGTCCGCATCATCGACGACATCCTCGATTTCGGCAAGATCGCCGCGGGAAAACTCGAAATCCGGACGAGCCCCGTGTCCATTCAGCAACTCCTGCGCCGGACCATCAATACCTTCCATGCAGTGGCCAGCGCCAAGGATCTCACTCTGAAACAGACCGTGGACCCGCGCATCAGTCCGTCGCTGCTGGCCGATCCTATGCGGGTGTCGCAGATACTCAACAATCTGGTGAGCAACGCGCTCAAGTTCACCACCGAGGGACACGTGGAAGTGCGGGCAGAGCTGCTCGGGCGGCAAGACGGCGCCGACACCGTCCGCCTCTCGGTGAAGGACACCGGCATCGGCATGGAGCCGGAAGTGCAACAGCGGCTGTTCCAACCGTTCGAACAGGCAGGCGCGTCTACCGCGGGCCTGTATGGTGGCACCGGCCTCGGGTTATCGATCAGCCGCCGCCTGGCGGAGATGATGGGCAGCACCATCGAGGTGAAAAGCGCGCTCGGCGAAGGAGCCACCATGAGCGTGACGCTCACGCTGCCGATCTCCGAGACCGCTCCGCCCGAACTTGAGAGCAAGGCAATAAAGGCCGTCTCCCCCATGATCGAGGCCTCCGCGCCTGGTGCAGGCCCATTGGTGCTGGCGGTGGACGACCACTCGACCAATCGCACCTTGCTGGCACGCCAGATCGCGGCGCTGGGGCTTCGCGTGCAGACCGCGGTCGACGGCGAGGAGGCGCTTGCCATGTGGCAGAGCAGTGAGCGCGGCGACATCGCCCTGGTGGTCACTGACTGCAACATGCCGCAGTTGGACGGCTATGGCCTTGTCGCGGGCCATCCGCGAGATCGAGGCCAGGGAAGGCCGGCCGCGGACACCCGTCATCGCCTGGACCGCCAATGTGCTCCCCGCCGCCGTGGCGTTATGTCACGCAGCGGAGATGGACGATATTCTGACCAAGCCCGCCGGCCTGGCCGCCCTGAAGAAGGTCCTGTCCAAGTGGCTGCCGATTCACCGCGCAGCGCCCGCCGGACTGACGGCGCCGTAGATGCGGAAGCGAGGCCGGGCAGGCCGCGCCCATCGACCTGGTGGAACTGAATAAGATTGCCGCAACTGCCACCGACCGAGCGGAGATCCTGTTGGATTTCATCACCCAGACCCGATCCGATCTCACCGCACTCCACTCGGCAGTGGCCATGCAGAATCTTGCCGCCCGGGTGCGCATCGCCCATCGCATGAAGGGTTCAAGCCGAATGGTCGGGGCGCGCGACCTGGCGGCGGCGTGTGAAGCCATGGAGCGTGCCGTCGGACGAGAACAGCCCGGACGAAGCCCTGGCCGCGATGGACCAGACCATGGCACGGCTTGAAGCGCATCTTGCCCAAACCGCACTCGTCCTTGCGGAGCAGAAATGATCGTCGCCGGCGGCTTGACCGTGTTGGTCGCCGAAGACGATGATTTCCAGCGCCGAACCGTGGCGCGCATGCTGCGCTCCATGGGTGCGTTGCAAGTGATGGAGGCCAGTGACGGCAAGCAGGCGTTGGACCGCTGCTTCGGGGCCCGCGTGCGTCGACGTAGTGGTGTGTGACCTGGATATGCCGGAGATGGACGGCATGGAATTCCTCCGTCATCTGGGGCAGGCGCACAACAACGCTGCGGTCATCATCTGCAGCGCGCAGGAACGATCATTGCTGGTCTCGGTGGAGAAAATGGCCCATGCCTACGGCGTCCGGCTGCTCGGCGCAATCGAGAAGCCCGTGACCCGCGATAGGATCGAGGACCTGATCGCAGGCTATCAACCTGCCTTGCCGTCCGCGCGCAATGCCGCCGGCGTCACAAGCTTCACTCTCGACCAGGTTCTGCAGCGGCCTCGAAGAGAAGCAGTTTGAACCCTTCTTCCAGCCCAAAGTGAAGATGGCAACCGGCCAAATCATCGGCGCCGAGGCGCTCGTCCGCTGGCGTCATCCCAAGCATGGCTTGGTCGGCCCGAACGCGTTCATCAGCTTGCTCGAACAGAGCGGAAAAATCGATGAGCTCACTTTCCCGATGCTGGAACAGGCGGTGCATGCCTGCCGCGCGTGGCATGCAAGCGGATTGGCACTGACCGTGTCTATCAATCTATCGCTCGTCTCTCTGGCCGACACGACGCTGGCCGACCGCCTAATGCGAGGCCGTACAGCTCGTCGGGGCTCGGCCCGGATCATGTGATCTTCGAAATTATGGAAACCGTGGCTATGACAGAAGTGGCGGCTGCCCTGGAGAATCTTACTCGCCTGCGTATGCGGGGTTTCGGCCTTTCGGTTGACGACTATGGAACCGGTTTTTCCAGTCTGCGGCAGTTGACCCGCGTGCCCTTCACCGAGATCAAGATTGACCAGGAGTTCGTGCAGGGCTGCGCGACCAACCCTTCTTCGCGCACCATCGTCGAGTCGAGCGTGGAAATGGCGCGTCGGCTTGGGGATCACAAGCGTCGCGGAGGGCGTGGAAACGCAGGAAGACTGGGATGTGCTGAAGGCGGCGGGCTGTGACGTGGCACAGGGTTTTTTGATTGCCAAGCCGCTGGAAAGACGATTCGTTTCTGGCCTTCTGCATCGCTGAATCGACGCGCTAAGATCAAACCGGTAACACAGCGAGCCTGCAGAAGGGTCCCACCAGCAGATGGGGCTTCTGGAGTTTCATGGATGTCCTGAAACTCTTCGATCGTCTGCCATGGCTTCCGATTGTTTGCGGTTGGCCGCCTTGGGCGCAAAATACCCCCGGCCGGCCTGGACATCCAGGCCGTGTTGGTCGACCTTCACTTGCAAGCGGTGATACGTGCCTGTGGGCTTCACGTCCTTGAGCGAGACTTGGAGCAAATACAGGTACTGCACTCGTGGTTGCCGTTGACATACCACACCATGTGACAGAGCGTGGGAACGGGCGGCTCATCGTCCTGGACGGCGACGCCGATCGAACAATCCAGGGCAAGTTATTGCGCGAGAGAATTGTCCTCTGAGGCGTCGCCCTCAATTGGATATTGCCTCTGCGCCTCCCCCGGCCGATCCAAAACCCATAGCACGCCAGGAGCTATTTCATGGCAATCCCGTGGGGGCGGGCTGGGCCGGTTTTGAAGGCTGTGTTGAAGTCCAGATTGAAGCGTTTGTCCTCGGTGAGGGTATCGTGTGTGACTTTAAGGACGTGGACTTTATGGTCCCCTTCCAGGTGAATGATGCCCGCAGCATCCTCATTGAGGAAATAGTCGGTCACCACCAGGCGACTATCGTCGCCGTTCAACACAATGTTGTGCGGTCCGGCGTTTGCGCCAAAGCTGACAACAGACACCTGCTCCGGATTGAAGCGGTCGCGCACATCTAACATGACCACTTGCCCCGCCATGAAGGTGCCCACGATCAGCCGGTCGCCGCATTGCGGTACCGCCATGATCTGGGGCATTCCGCCGGGCTCTGGTGTGTCGACATGGGGCTTCACCCTGGAAAGATCAAATACCGGTGTGCCTGTATCGCGATCGGGATTGATCAGATAGATGTAACCATCGAACATGCCCGCTGTATAGCCGTAGCCATGCGGATCATGAGGCAGCATCTTCACGTCCATCGTGCCCTGCGCAGGAGCGCCGTCTGGTGTAAACAAGTCCACGGTTTTCGTAATCTTGCGCTCGCGATAATTCCAGATGCGCACGGAACCGCGCAGGACCGCTCCCATCGAACCCATCAGCGTGCTGCTGGGATCGATGAAGTCCGAGGTCATCATCAAATTCAGATCCGGACGCGCGGAGATGCCGTGGGGATTGAACCCGTCCAGCGGCGGCGTGGTGGGCCACTCGTCAAACAGCGATATTTTGCCAAAGTGGTCGGCGACGAAATGCATCCTACCGTCAAACTCTGCGATGCGACCCGGGGCCATGCCAGTGGACGAGCCCATTTGGCTGATCAGAAAGCCTCCGTTTTCAAGCGGCAGAAAGTCGTCAGTCATGGCCGACTCGACCGCCTTAGTCGAAAACATAAACCGCGGTTTGCTGGCGTCGCTTACGTCAAAGAAAAAAATTCCATTCTGATTTTTGAGCAGGCTGAGCAGTCCACCGCATCCCAGGATGGTCTTGTTCGAATTTAAGTGGCAGTGGTGCGGTTCATTGCCGATATTGCCAGGAGGGGGCAGGGGTACGACGTTGACGACTTTTCCATATTTGGGAGATGCTTCGTCGAAATCGATCACAGCAAGAAAATCCGGCGCTTCATGAGCCTGATCCTGTGCCCAGATATAGAGGAATTTCTCTGCTCCGGCTCGATGGCCGTCCCTGTCTTGCTCCTGGCCGCCAGCACGAGTGCTGATGCACCGAGCATCAGTGCCGTAGTAAGTGTCAACGTTGCGGTCATCCGCCCCACTCTGTTCGTTCTCGTCATCTCACACACTCTTCCTCACGTGCGGACAGATAAAGGGCCTCTGGGCATCGTTGTAAATTTAGTTATACTGAACGGCCGAATCATATCACGAGCCGCCAAACTTGTTTCGGCACGTGGACGCAAAGTTGCCTTCAGAGAAAAGGGCGTTTAGCAGATCTGTACCAAAGTTCTTTGAAAAGCTAATTTAAGTAACCCAGTTTTGGGACCAATGGCTCCAGAGGAAGTTACCTATAACCCGACTTGAACGAAGCCGCTGCGGGC
>CAVZJL010000045.1:0-38049 GCA_963775365.1 uncultured Acidobacteriaceae bacterium
AGCCTCATGACGCTGCTTCGGTTGTTATGTCGGGAGTCCCGCCAGCGGAAGCATACCTGGCCGTTTTCAAGGCTGAGAAGTCTTCCGTTGGGATGGCGACCCGATGCGTGTAGCGGGCCAGGTACTTCAGCACATGTTCGGGTCCTCCGAAGGGAGGCTTGGAGTAGACCACCCACTCTCTTCGGCGCAGGGAGCCAAGCAGGGAGTGAAATGCGCGTGGTGTAGATAGTTCAGCCAACTTGCCGGCGAAGCACAGTTCGCTGCGCCGAAAGCTCTGCTTGAGGAAGGCCAGCAGCTTGCCGCGAAACATGCGGCTGAGTACGCGGACCGGAAGGAAGAAGCATCGTCGTCTCGTAGCAACCCAGCGCGCGTTATCGAGGGCCATTCCGCCAGCGGGAACGAGACAGTGCAGATGCGGATGATGCTGCAGGTTCTGACTCCAGGTGTGGAGGACAGCGAGCACACCGATGCGTGCACCGAGATGGCGGGGATCGGCAGCGATCTGGAGCAGGGTCTCGGAAGCTGCGCGAAACAGGACGGTGTAGAAGATCCGCTGGTTGCGCAGAGCGAGCAGGGACAGTTGTTCGGGCACGGTGAAGACAACATGGGCATAGGGCACCGGTAGCACACTCGCAGCCTGCTTCAGGAGCCAGCGATCGCGTGCCGAGGACTGACACTTGGGACAGTGCCGGTTGCGGCACGAGTCGTAAGCGACAGTCTCATAACTGCAGCGGTCGCATCGCTCCAGATGAGTGCCCAGTGCCGCCGTGCGGCACTGGCCGATATCGCGCAGCACCTTCCGTTGCTGGTCCGACAGAGCATAGCCCCAGCGCTGATGGAAGTCGTGCTGATGAGCATGGAAGACATCGGCCACTTCGAGCCGATATCCGGTCATGCGGTTCTGTTCCCTCCCTGGGCAGTTCGGTGGATGCGGATGGGAAGATCATCGAGCGGACTCGGCGTGCTGTGTAGCCTGGCTTCGGAAACATGCAGGTATCGCGACGTAGTCTCGAGGTCGCGATGACCGAGCAACAGCTGGATGCTGCGCAGATCGGTTCCGACATCGAGCAGATGGGTAGCGAAACAGTGGCGCAGTACATGCGGGCTGAGAGGCTTAGAGATGCCGAGTTGCTCGCGCAGCTTCTGGCAGGCGACACGAACAGCGTTGGCCTTCAGTGGATGGCCTGACTGCTTGCCAGGAAAGAGCCAGTCCTTGGGCTTACGTCGGCTCCAGTAGAAACGCAGCAGTTCGAGCAGCTTCGGCGACAGCATGACCTGGCGCGGAAACTTGCCCTTGCCCTCGCGGACGTGGATGACCATCCGCTTGCTGTCGATATCAGTGACCTTCAGATCCAGCGCTTCCTGACAGCGAAGCCCGGCGCCGTAGTACAGCGCCAGCAGCGCACGGTGCTTGGTGCTCGTTGTCGCGTCCAGCAGTGCGCTGACTTCTTCTCGGCTCCATATGGTGGGCAGCTTGCGCCGTACCTTGGGCTTGATGACCTCCTGTTCAAACCAGGTCTGCTTCAGCGTTCGCGTGTACAGGAACTTCAGCGCTGACCGGCACCCCTGGATCGTTCCCCATGTGAGCTTACGCTCGTTCAGCAGGTGTAGCAGAAAGGACCGGACGTGCTCCGGACCCAGCAGATCAGGGGATCGATGATGGTACTTCGCGAACTCTGCCACTACATGCGTGTAGCGGCGAATCGTCTGTTCGGAGAAGTTGCGTAGCCGGAGATCTTCCTGCATACGCTGGCGTAGATGGGTCATGGACACCTCCTTGGGTGTCCACCAATCTACCCAAATGCCTCCGAGGCGCAACCTCCCGCGCTAGCGGGTTAGTGCAAATCGCCAATGCACTCATCGAAAAATAAATCAAGTCAAGTTGCCGAATAGTCGTTAGCCTTGATCGGACACTTACCCGCAGCGGACCGTCGCTCCTCGCCATCTCTCTCTACCCTGCTGCTGTCCAGTTCTCAGCAGCCAACCGCAACTGTCCCTCAATTGCACTGTCTCAACCGAGGGGTCCACTACAGGTGAACTTCCCGTCCCGTCCCCGGGTAATCCCATCAGCACTTCTTGAGGACGGTTCTCCAGCACGGCATACACTGGGTCCATGCCCAGCAAGCGGGCCGTGCCTGCCTTGCGGTTGGGGGCCCTGGGAAGCGAGTCCATGGACTTTAGTGCCCGCTGTCAGCACGAGCCTTGGAATTCCGCGGTTTTCGCGTTCGTAGAAATCTGAGGGCATTTGCCGACGCAAGCTGCTGGCCTCGTTTCATTGTAGGAGGTTTTGATGGGAGCATCCCGAACCCGAAGGCAGAAATGGAATCAACGTCTGGTCCTCATCATATGTACGTCGGGCGTCGTGATCCTGATCGTCGCATGGATTGGCACCGCTTGGTACTTCAGTGATCAGATCATCAAACCGGCGCACGGCCCCGCTACGTTTCCAGAGACGGTCGAAAAGGTGACAACTTCATCCCAGGGGGTTCAAGTCGTGTCGCTGTTGCGTTCTCCCGCAACGTCGCGACCGGGTCGATACGGTCTCGTTTGGCAAGGCGGCAACGCGATGCTTGGAAAGATTCTTTTTGAAACCCCCAGCCGTATTGATCGAATTGTTCTTAGTGGGTCTTTACCGCCAGCGGGGGCAAGAGCAGGTATGTCAGGAACCTACAGTCCTGATCCTAAGACCGCTCTCGGACTGAACTTCTCTGAGGTCATAGTACCGACGGAACTAGGAGCGGCTCCTGCGTGGTTTATCCCCACTGACACGAAAAGCCAGGCCGCATTGCCAGGCGGTACCTGGGCGATCACGGTACATGGCAGCAGCGCGGATCAAAGCAGTCGCTCAAATTTGTGCCCGTCCTACACCGTGCCGGTCTATCAGTCCTCGATATTAGTTATCGCAATGATATTGGAGCGCCCCGCTCTCCCGACGGGCTGATGCACCTTGGGGAATCGGAGTGGCGCGATCTAGATGCGGCCGTTCGCTTCGCGCTCTCCAAAGGCGCTCGCCATATTGTGCTGTATGGAGGTTCGATGGGTGGCGCAATCGTTCTTCAGTTCCTGACGAATTCCTCCAATGCCGATCGCATATCCGCTGTACTGCTGGAAGCGCCCATGCTATGCGTTCCGCGCATGATTGACTACTTGGGTCAAATCCATCACATGCCCGCCCTGGAGACATGGTCAGCGCTGCAACTGACTAACTGGAGACTCGGTTTCGACGTTCATCGAATAGACGTGCTGCAATTTCCTATAAAGGTACATCCTCCCACCTTGGTCCTGCAGGACTTGAAAGATGAAGTGATGCCGCTCACGGTTGCTCGTGCTTTCGTGTCGTCAAGTGCTCGCAATGGGTGGCCCATTCGATATGCAGAGTTTCCTAATGCCGGACACGGTGAGGCCTGGAATAGCGACGCGGAACGCTGCGAAGGGCTCATTAGCGCGTTCCTGAGAACTACGCTGCCGGAGTGCAAATGATCAAAAGGAGAACTGAGCGTTATGCAGAAACAAAAGACGTCTGTGAATGCTGCCCTATCCGCACTCTCTCCCTTGACCTGACGGTGAGAGAAAGACGAAATGGCCCCCATTTGCGCCATTGTTTCCGTTCATTGGGGGCTATTTCGTCCCGCCGAACGAGAGGATGCTTTTGGCATCGCTCACCATCAAGTGCCCGGAGTGCGGCGGAGTGTTCGACGCAATGGGTGGCCGGAAACCCATCAGCACTTTCCCTGGGGGCGGCTCTCCCACATGGCATACATTGGGCCCAATGCCAAGCAAGCGAGCACTGCTCCAAGGACGCCTAGGGACTATGAGGACGGAATACTCCCAAGAAAATGCTGCGATAGGTATGCTGTCCCTTTATGTCCTAAAGCCCTGAGCGAAACTGTGCAGTACGTACTTGTTCGGGGTTGTCTTTTGACGCAAAAAACCACACTGTAGTCGCTGTTCCGATGAAATATGGAAAACGCAGAAGCGTACTCCATGTTCCAAAGTTCTCAATCACACCAAGCACAGTGAGGCTTCCCCAGTGCTCTGCATGGCTGGGAGGCTGCGGATATTTGATATCGATCGCGATCTTGCATGCCTGCGCCAGCGCGTATGCCGCTAACCCCCACAACAACCCCTTCCGGGCCGATCGAAAAAAAAGCTTGCCGAATGCAAGAAAATGCAAAGTCGAATAGACAGCAACTCCGAGCCAGATGAAGAGCATGGCGATCACCGCAGCAAATACAGATGCGCAAATAAACGACCATGGCCAGGGAATATGCGAGGTATCGCCAACGAGGCTGTCCAGGCTGAAGCGCACTGGGAGCAGCAACCAAGCGGGGGAGAAGACCGACCATACAGCAGCAAAAAACAATGGGACGCGGTGGTGCCATATGTTCCGGCCCCAAGCTATTGCGATTGTCGCAATGACCTGATACCAATACCAGGTCGCTGAACGACCTGTGCGAAATGCCTCCAATAGATCACCCGAGAGAGCCTCGTCGCTCCCCCGCGACCAAGATGATCCAACATCCATGTCGCAAGCGCGGGTGGCTTCCTGTGGTTCATCTCTCCTCCAGATGGAATTCCAGCTTGAAGTCCGGGATTGTTTGCCAAAGTCTCGTCAACACGCGGCGCGTCTCGTGCACTTGGCGCAATCCCGCTTTGGTGATGCGAAAATATCGCTTTGCCTTACCACCGCGTTCCGGCGTGGGATCGCCCAGGGTCGAAGTAATCAGGCCCTTTGCCTGGAGCCGTTCGAGAGCCGCGTAGACACTCCCCACAGACACAATGCGGCCGCGATACTGTTCGAGTTCATGGGCAACTGGTACACCATAGGCTTCCTCGCCAAGACGGATCACAGCGAGAAGGAGCATCAGTTCAAACTCTCCCAAATAGCTTCGGCCTGCCATTAATTCAATATTAGCGAAGAAATACCATTTGCGCAATCCATTTGTGAATGGGCTACTTGCGTTTATCAGACAAGAGATCGTGAGACATGATTCCTATCCCCGCTTCCATCGTTCGTGTGGGGGAGCGAATGCGCCAGAACTAAGGAAATAAAAATACCTACTCTGGGGAGAAAGGCGCAAATGGGGTCGTCCACATGGGAGCCTCCTGCAGTAACTCTGAGATTGGCTCAGTCGGGTTCCGGAAACCCATCAGGAGTCTTCTGTTTTCTTATGAGGTTTTTGTTAAGACCGATGTCTCTTGGACACGGTGTGGGCCGGCACCATTGTCGAGGAAAATACGCTGGTACGGACGGTGGCCATATTGCGGCGAGAGCTTGAGGACGATCGCCGAAAGCCCCGGTCGTTCAGGATTTTCCCTCCCTTGGGAAGGTCTACGTCGTTTTCTCCTTCCGTCCTGTTTACTTGCCTTCAGTCAAACTGCGCCATAGTGCCAGGTGCCGTTCGGCCACTCGATTCCAACTATGGTTGTGGCAATAAGTGCGGGCGCGCTCCGTCAGGTTTTGGCGCAATTCTGTGTCCTCGAAAAGATGTCGCACACCGTCAACCAGGCTGTCGGGCTGATAGGTCACATCCTGTAAGTCTTGAAACCATTGTGTTGGAGAGGCGAGCACGGGCACCCCGGTCGCCAATGCAATGCGAACCGCACCGCTGGGAGAATAGGAAGTAACATCGTCATACCAAAATGCCAGAATGTCAGCCTCGGCAGCGAGACGACGGGCAATTTCGGGCGCATTGAGGTACTCGCGGACCCGGCGCACCGGCAGGCCGGCGGCCGCTTTTTCCCAGCGAGCTTCGACCTCGAAGGACCGGGCGTGAGAAAAAAGCAACAACTCCGCATCGGGCACCTGGGCAAGGGTCTCAAGCAATCGCCAGAAACCTTTGTGGTCGGCAAGGAATCCGAAGGCTCCGATAACTTTGCCTCGAGACACTTTGCGAGGAGGAAACCACGTTGGACATCCGTGAGGAATGTATTCCACCCGTTTCGCAGGCCAACGCGCTGCGATTCTTCTCGCACCCAAAGGATGGGGCACAACGATGACAGTCGCATCCTCTTCCCAATCGCGTTTCTGGTCGTCGACGGCATGTTCGGTCACGACCACGGGAACACCGGCTTGCTTAGCACGGCGAACACAACCCAGGAGCTGCGAATCATGGAAGATTCCCGTGTGATGCTGGATATGAAGCAGCCGCAAAGCTCTGGGGTCCGGCTGATGCGCCGTCACCTTGACGAACGAAGGCAAGGAATCGCGCAGGAAAGCAGTATATTCCGCGATGCCACACCGGGATTGCCAGCTTGGCGTCCATAGCATGGTCGGCGGCCGGAAAGGGCGGGTCGCATGGGAATGCCGCTCGATCAGGTCAATCACCGCCGGACCCTTGCTCCAGACATCGCGATGACTACGCACCCATTGCGACGCCGCGCGGCCCATTTCCCGTGCCTCGCTGCGATGCTCCGCTACCCAACGGAGCCGATCCGCGACTTCCCCTATTCCGGGGACGCCGTGCAAACCAACGGAACCGAAATTGGAGTGATAAACCTCCCAGCTTTCAGCCGTTACCGGCAACAGAAGATCGCGGGCATCCGCGCAAATATCCGACTGCCCTTCGGAATTCAAGGCAATCACCGGCAAACCTGTGGCCATGCCTTCCACCAACGGCAAACCAAAGCCCTCACTGCCCAGCGCAAGCAGTACGTCGGCCTGGCGATACCAGTGCACGATACCCCGGGTAGACTCAACTTGATCCACATAACGGATGCGCGCATCATCGGGCACGTAATTCTGATAGTTGTACTGGGTCTTGATAATCAGGCGCGCATCTGGATCATTGGCAAAAGCTTTCTTCCACGCAGCGATTCCCGTGCGGACGTTTTTCCGGTTATCGATGGGGCCCACCGTTAGCGTCGTGAGGCCACTTCTTTCCGGACGGTCCAGGTAACCATAGACATTCGCATCCACCCCGTCGGGAACGACTTCGATGGGAGAGGTTACTCCACTTTCGCGGAAAACGTCGGCGACAAACCTGGATGGAACAATTACAGCTCTGGCGCGGTTGATTTGCTCGGCCCAGCCATTGGGGAGCCGGCTACTTTCCCACATGGTGTAGATGAATAACTCCGGATGCGACCATAACTGTTGCAGACTCGGCTCCGGCCAGGAATAGAACAAAACGGGATCCGACATGAACTTCCGCGAGCGCCGCAGGAGGTCGAAAAACTCTTCTGACAACCCGTCAGGATTCATGCTGATCGGGACTATATTCACGCGCGCGCCTGCGCGGCTCATGCCGCGCACCAGGTATTCCGACATGGAGCCGTAACCAGAGGCAATGTTGAAGTGTCCTGTGACACTAATGCTCCCTAATTGGAGAGGATTCACATCGCGCGTATGCTGCGACCGGTTGATTTCGCGCCACAAAGTCACTTTTTGGGGGACATGCGCAAGGTCTCGGAACCTGTGATTTGCCGTGGGCAGGTTGGGCTGTGGCTCCGTCATTCGCGGGTGCACGTGCTGGATATCTAACTGCGCGGTGGCAATCTCAAAGCCGGCGCTACTGGCCTTCTGACAATATTCCGCGATCCACTGGGATGGGTCTTGACGTTCAGGACCGGGGTTTCCTATCGCGCGAGCTGCTGCGCGCCTGACCAAAATGAGGGAACTTTGGTCTGCCAGTACGATGCCGTTGCGACCGTCCGTCTCGAGCACATACACCATCTGCGCCAGCCAATCGGGCGCAACCAGGATTCCACTGCTGATAAAGACACAGATATCGGCGTTGCTGGCGGCAACCAACTGCTGGAAGCACGCGGCCGGACCATGGTGGACAGCTGTGGGTAACTGGAGGACGTCAGGAAATGCCCTCAACTCCACACTGGTGACCGGATCAGGATTGTCTACCAGTAACAATACTGCTGCGGAACGCGGAGTGTTCGCCTTCAGTTGCGCCATGGTTTTGCGCAAGCCATCAAGGTTCCCCGCGAAGTAGACGCCGACACAGACGCGCTTCATTCCGCTCCTAAAGGTTCATGGGGAATCGCTGGAAGAACCAATCATCGTCTCGCCGCCGCTGCACCTCAAGGAACTGGCGGCGCGCCTGCACATCGCTCCGCGCCAACAAGGCCAGGGCGGCCGCAAAATCACGGTAGCCCTTCAGGGCCTCGATCACCCCCCGCACGCGATCGGTATTGAAGTGGCAGAAGGCGACGCGCAGCATATTGTGAATAACGCAGGTCCAGTCAATCGCGTAAGGATGCTGTCGACGGAACAGGTGGGCCACATCAACCGAGGGCACCAACTGTAACTCATATCCCAACAGCCAGAGGCGCAGGCTGAGCTCTGAATCCTCCATGCCCCAAAGCATCATGCCATCGTCGAAGCCCCCGGTTGCGTTGAACACCTCGCGCCGCATGGCCAAAAGGCAACCCGGGGCAAGTCCTATTGAGTGTGGAGTCACAAGCTCTGGAGGCAGCCATTCCACGCCAAAGTCGGGTCCCTTCCAGCGCATGCCATAGCCTTTGCAGCCCAGACTGCCCATGACGGAGATCACTGGCGCAACGGCTCCAACGTTGGGGTTGCTGAGAGCCTCGACTAATGGTCCCCACCAATTCGGAGGAGCCTCGATATGCGCATCAGCAAAGACCACGATGCTGCCTGTGGCTTGCCGAGCTCCCACATTGCGGGCACTGGCTGAACCCAGACGCGAGGTGCGAATCACTCGCAGCAGGCTGCCCTGTTGCAGATCATCGGCGCATCCATCAGTCGAGCCATCATCGACCACGATGATCTCGCTTCCCTGGGGTAGCGTTGCGCGTAGATTGCCGGCCGTGCGCTGAAGATAACTTCCTTCGTTGAGGGCGGGAATCACTACACTGATCTTAGGCACCATCGAATCGGAAGACAAAGTTACCTCCTGGCGCTCCGTTACCGGAGGGAAAGCCAGCGCTGGGTTCTCCATCCAGGAGCACGTTTGAGCTTGAAGTGATAGCCGGCCGTTGATGTGTAGTATCGAGGTCGCCAAAGAGGCTCACCTGATACAGGGCTTTGGTAAACGGCTCGGACGCAACGAAGTCGACAGCGTTGGCGCCCGCGGCCTGGATGGTTCCGGGCACGAGCACCATCGTCGCTGCGACGCGTTCGACCAGGAAGCTGGCACTGGCAGGACTACCCCCAGCTGCGGCCGAGACGACCGATAGAAGACTTACGGGGTCACTAAAAGTGACGCGAATGATATTCGTGCGCACCGGCACCTGGACAGCTACTTTTGGGTTCGACATAACTGCAACGACGGTTGCTTTTTGGAGAAACTCCACGCCCGTGATGCGAAAGGTGGCCGCCGGCGCAGGTGTAGGCGTGGGCGGAACTGTCGGCGGAGGAGTAGGCGCAAGTGTGGGCGGCGGGGTGGTTGGGGTAGACGGCGGGGGCGTCGCAATTACGGTTGGTGGAAGAGTAGGCGCCGGGGTTGACATGATTACCGGCGCCGGCGTGGGTGTCGGCTTGGGGCCACAGCATTCTTCCACCCGTTCGGCCAAACACAAAATCAGTTGCAGCAGCAATTGATTATTGGCGACGATGGCGCAGCTGGTCTGGTCGATCATCTGTTGCGTGATGGGCCCCGCGGCCGGCACACTCACCTGCGCAATGCAAACGCAGGAGTCACCAGAAGGCTCGGAGCAACTTTGGGTAATCCATTGCAGCAGGTCGGGCTGAATGCTCGCCGGAGGGTAGCTCAGCTGTGAGCCAAAAACTCCAGGCATAGCACAACCCAACGGGTTTTCCGCTGCCGCAGGCCCCTGCTGAATGACGACCTTGTAACGCTCAGCAATCGTCCCCGGGGCACAATCACCGTTGGTATTGCAGGTCGATACCAGCACCGGGGTGGGCTCCACCGCACACTCGTGATACAGAAGGCAGACGCTCACTACCACCGGGCCGGCAACTGTGCCGAGCGGGTTGCCCAGCGAGTCTGTCAGTGCCAGCGGATTCACCCAGGCCGGGTTAGTCACCAGGATTTCTCTGCCCCAGGCATCAATGGCAACCCCGGGCGAGAGGATCAGGCCGGTACCATCGGCCGTGGGAGAAACGGCCAGCCCGCAAACAATGCCGGTTCCGGAAACCAGCCTGTTCATCAACCAGCGCTTCCCGTTGAGATAGCTCTGCTCGAGATAAAAGTGCGGAACGTCCAGCAGCTTGCCATAGAAATACCGGTTGCGGGCCGGCGTGGCCAAGCTGGTTGGCGCGTTGGGATCTCCTCCTAAGTGTTGGTCCATGACGGCGTCCTTCCTTAGTCCTATAAACTCACAATGCTGCCGGCAACGATTGAACTACCCACGCTGGCGGGAAGGTTGATCGTTGCAAGCAATAAATACGGACTTTCCGGGCAAGCGTCGCAGGCGACAATTCCCTGGCTGCAGATGTCGAAGGGCTGCGCTGCTTCTTGAGGATTCACCCACAGTGCCGCGAGTTGATATGAATCCTTGATGCGCGAGGGGGTATAGGTCGTTTCGTCGCACTGGCAAGACGGCACTGGCGTCGCCACGGGCTTATCCAATTCCTCACTGTAGCGGATACCGGCATAGGCAATCTGCGGCAGGCCCGGCGCGGTGAAGTAAGTCCAGAGGTAGTCTTCTATATCCAACAAAACGCGACGGCGTATCTCGATCTCGTCGCCGTAGGGACCGATGGCATATCCGGGACATATATAAACTCCCCACGGATAGGCGGAGTTGTTAGCAGGCACTACACTCATGCCGCAGACCACACCTGGTCCGTGCAACAGCCGGTTGTGGCGCCGGAGCCGCTGTTGCAGATAGCGCTGCCCGGTTTGCAGATCTCCGGGAAGCAGGTAGTTCCCCGGCCGATACTCCGGCCTGACCAGCGCGCCTGCGGGAAAGTTGAACGAACCTTTGCTCGGCATAACCAATTTCCATTTACCTCGAATGAAACACTCTCTCGATGAAAGCCGCGATCATTGAATCGAGTTGAAAACCGAGAAGCTGCTGGTGAAATTTCCGCCGGGCTGTCCATTGTTGTCGCCGTCAAGCGCCTGGTTGAAGATATCCATAATTGGAGCCGGGGGCAGAGTGCCGACGAGCGTAACGGTAAATACGCCAAGATCGGCAAAGCCCCCCGGGGCGGTTGGAGTAAATGTGGCCGCTAAGGTACTCACGGCGGACGTGTTGTCGTAGGTAATATTGCCAGCCACATTAATCACTGCGGTGTTTACATTTGCCGTGACGAGGAAGGTGCTCGCGGTCAAGGTATTACGAAGAACGGGCTGGCTGAAGGTCACGCTAATGACAGTGGGCTGCGAGCCGAGTTCGAAACGTTGATCGGGGGTGAAGTTAATGCTGGTGACCGTGGTTGGCCGCGGGGGCGGCGTCGGAGTAGGGGTGGGCGTGGGAGTCGGCGAAGGCGCACAGCAGCATTCGTAAATCTGCTCCTGCAGCACGGCCGTGCTGTAAATCTGTCGCCGCAGCGTAACGTTATCGATGTTGCCGGCGGCGATTGGGCTGTTCAGCGACGCAGGTAGCGTGACCGCCGCCAGCAGGACCCAGGGATCTGCCGGGCAGACCAGGCAATCGGGCAAGTCCTGGTTGCACATGAGTGCAGTAGAGGCGGAATTCTGATACGAGGAGGGTAGCGAAGCCAGGCATTGAATCTGAAAGCTGTCAGCAATGCGGGAGTTCTCGCAGGCAGTCTGCTCGCAACCGCAGCCAGCGGGAGTGACACTTACCGGACGCGCCATGCACTCGGCATACTCGATGGCAATGAAAATGATGGAACCGGTACTGGGAGCGCTGCCGGTACCAAGCTGCGAGTCAGGCTCGCAGGGATTTGTCATCGTAGAAAGGCCGCAGGTCGAGAGGTCAAGATTTACCGACTCACCGACAAAAATCTCATCACCATAAGGGCCCAGGGCATAGCCGCCGCTGATTTGCACTAACCAGGGCGAAGTGGTGGTGGGAGCAGCTGTCACCACCAGGCCGCACACGGTGCCCCAGCCGTGCATAAAACGATTGTGGCGCTGAAGTTTGAGCCGGAAGTAGTCCTGGTCGGCGAACATGTCGTCGGCCGTGAGCAGCTGGCGGGGAAAATAATTTACGCGCTGTGCCGACTCCGGCTGAGACGTAGTGCAATCAAGAAGCGCGAGACTGGTTGTGCTCGATCCGTTAGACATACTTCCTCCGAACATTTTTCATGAATAGCAACCACGAGATTTGTCGCCCAATGCTCCTGTGCCCAATTCCCTGCCCAGTTCTGCCGGGGGCGGCCCCTGTGCGATGACGGAGTCGATGCCCACTCTGGACTGCACGCCGACACGCATGCGGGCGTCGATGCCGCAAATATGACACTCGGTGTGAGCAGGTTTTTCGCGTGCGATCACCGCCTGCAACGCGGCCATGGCGCCGGGTTGATTTAGTTCAGCGCAATAGACCTGGATGCAGAAGCGATGCGCCACCTCGTCGAAGAGCGCCGCGCCGAGAAGATCGATGTCTTCGGTCAGGTTGGACTGATTCAATGTGGCCGATGTGCCGAGCACCGCCCCCTGGGCCGGACCTGGCGCGAGCATAGTGCTGAAGCCCAACTCTGAGATCTCGCCCAGCGACCACATGCTGGTGTAAAGCCCAGGCTCCTGTATGTGCGCGCGCACGCCCGCGTACATCTGGATGTAACGCTCGAGGCCGGCGATGGTTCCACGCCGTTGAAACAGGTCAAATGCTCCTGCGAGGTATTTCCGGGTCTGGGGTTCGACCCAGTTTTCATCGAGAACAAACGTGAGCCAACCAGCGAGCCAAGCCAACCAGGAGGGAGAGTTGCCATCGGGTGCAGCGAGGGGGTCGAACAAACGGGGTAGATCGGCGATTTCGCCTTCAATGCCGCCCAGCACGCTCTGGTGCAAGGACAAGAACCGTTCCAGAAAATCGCTGTTCGATCCGTTGCGGCGATAGAGCATGGGCAGGAAATTTGCGTAAGTGTCGCGGCCGTACTGCAGACGCATTTGTCGCAGCAAGGGGGTAGCGGCGGAGTTTTCAGTGCGCAGAATGCCACCGATCCACAACTGGGTCGCATTGGCATTAAGAATCAGCAGGTCGAGAACGTCACGCGGTGCGGGCAGCCAACCTGGTCCGGAGAAGGGCGTGGCAGTCGGATCGTAGGCAGGGGATGAGGCACCGGCAAAGGTAAAAAATTGGACGTGGGCTCCTGAGGGCAGCGGATCGGATTCCACCAGCAGCCGGTACCAGGGGATATTGACGTCGGGAGAATTGAATGGCCCGGCAACAAATACCCCTCGCGCGACATAGCCGCCCGCGGAAGAGCCTAGGCGCAATGCTCCGTGAGGAGCGATTTCCACCCCGTTGAGGGTGAACATCGGCCACTGGTTGGCAAGATTCAGATATACGTAACCGTTTGCGCTACTCATTGTTTAACTTTCAATTCCCATCCAGACAACTTGCCACCAGTTGTTGGCAAACTTCGCCAGGTCAGTCCATTGCGCCGTAGTGTTTTTGGTATACGACCGCAAAGCCGCTTGTACGGTGAAACCGGTCGGAGTGGCGTTTACCAGGGACACCGCGGGGGTAAGCAAGATGGGCAGGTTGGTTGTAGGATCGGGCCCAATGCGCTGCCCCATCACGTGCGCTACATAGGAGGGCGTGGTATGAAAGTTGGCGGAGGAGGTATCCACCGTACAATACAGTCCGACGGCCGAGGTTTGTCCGGTAGGGATCCACACCTGCCACGGGGTGACGGCGGTTTCCGTCTCCCCCGCGGCTATATAAGGTTGCGACGAGGTCCGCGCGAAGCGGCGCACGGCCAAATTCACCGCGCTGTTCAATTGGCAGTTCAAGACCGAGATCTGCGCGAGAACAACCATGGTGGTGGTATCGAGCTGGGGTTGAGCAATCCAGTCGAGTTCCGGAGCTTCCGTGAGGCGAACGGTTCCGGAAGGCAGGCATACGCCCGCGCGCTTTTGCAGTACTGACTGATCGCTGTCATCCAGATACGAAGCCACCAGGAAATACGAGACCGGCGAAACACCATCGCTGGCAGCGGCCACAGCGGGAACGCTTTTGGTGACTGGGGTGGTAAGGATGATCTCTCGGCCCTGGCAGTCGATGGCATAGCCGGAACCGATTTGCACCGACGTGTCGCCGGCGTTGCCGGTGACGGAAAACCCGGCGCCGATGCCCCAGCCGTGCAGGCTGCGATTATGCAGCCAGCGCAGATCGCGGTTGGCCGTCTGCAACGCGGTCAGGTCCTCGGCGGTGAGTCTCTGCCCGTTGAAAAATGTAATGCGCTCAAGGTTCGGTATGTTGCCGGTTCCACTCATAGTTTCACCACCTTGAAGATCGGGAACAGCCGCTGGAAATTAGAGATGAAGGCGATCAGCAGATGGAACGGCGGTTCGCATACGGCAACCTCGATCCCTGACCAGGAGACCGTCCACTGGGCCTGAATAGGATCGACGGTAGGTTTTCCTGAGTCGGCTACCTGCACCAGCAGATTGAAAGTAAAGCCGGTTGAGGTGGGGTTGGTGAGATAGGTGTACGGACCGCCAAAGTCAGCAAAGTCAGTGTTGGCCGACGCATTCGTTACTCCATAGATGGTCTGGGGCGCCTGATTCCACATGTGAAGCTCCGGAAAATAAAACGGAACATTGTTGAAGCCACTGCCGGTGGTATCAATGGCGGCCTGGTAAAGAGCAAAACCCTGCACTCCTGTGTTCGCATTCGGCGTCCATGGTGTACTTCCCTGATCTGTCTGGCCGGCCGCGATGTAAGGCCGCATCAGCTTCTGCACATAGCGTCGGACCCGCGTATCGGTGCTCTGGATCTGCCCATTCGCAACTTGCACTGTGATCAATGGGACATCCGCTCCGAGGTGAACCTGGTCCATCGATTTCCAGGTAAATACGGGCGACTCCTGCAGCACTGCGGCGGCTCCGCCCAAACATAAGCGGCCGAGACCGGCGCGTCCGCGGAACGCGGCGTCGCTCTGATAATTCATGACTAGAACCTGATAAGGGGATGCAGGAGTAAGGGGCACAGCGATGGCCGTTGTTTCGGAAGAAACGAGCGGCCTTCCCCGCTCGTCGACGGCGTAGCCGGGCCCCACCTGGAGCGCGCTGTCGCCGTTATCCGCATAGACATTGAAGCCGATGGCAATACCCCAGGTGTCGTGCAGGTAGTGAGTATGCAACTGCCACAGACGGGAGTTGCGGGCCTGATCGGACTGCATGTCATTGGCAGTCAACAATTGACCGTCGCGCCAGGTAACGCGATCGAACGGGATTTCCAGACCCTTTGCCATCACACTCCTCAAGAGACTTCGATCTGATGATTTCCGGGTGTTGCCAACGACCTGCCGCACAGACTCAGGTTTCCGCATTGCGCTGTTCCTGAATCGGCGGAGAGGGTCAGGCTCAGGACGTAGTCGACGCCGGAGACGGCGCAAATAATCTCCATGATTTCGCTACGAATCACGTCCCGTCCAAAGGGCCAACCCAACCCCTCTGGTCCGCCCAGGCGAGGATCGAGGAAAAGGTTCAACGCGGCGACGATAGCGCTCTGCACGCGCTGCACATTGGAGCCGGTTACCGTTTGCACGTCCGCCTGCACAGTCACGGTGACGTAGGCGGGGCCCACAATTTCCAGGCGAGTGCACACGATGCGGCGGCGATTGAGAAATTGACTGATGACCTGGAGCAACCCTGCGCTGGGCTGTGGCCGCGTAGCGGGGGTGGCGGGGATCACAGTGACCGTCACAACTCCAGACGCCTGCAAACAGGGATAGTCCGGGTGCAGGCTGGCCCACGCGCGGGCGCGCGCCACCTGGGTGCCAGGAACATCGAGCGCAAGACGTTCAAGATCGATCAGGTTGACTCCGCGGTACGGAGCGGGCAGAGCCACGACGCTCGCATGGGCGATGCGGTCGAGCGTGCTTACGTTTTCTGCGGCGCAGAGATCGAGAAGGCGTTCATGGGCAAAGAGAGTCTCCACCGCGCGACCGGTGGCATGCGCGAGAGTCTCGGTGGTGGCCCCGCCTGACGCGGCCGCGCGGTTGCCGGTTATCTGGCTGAGGCTTTGCCGGGTCCCAGCATCCAGACCTGCCAGCAGCAGAGAATTCCATGGTGAAGCGGCCAGTTGTGTAACCGTTGCGGCTGCAGTATTTCCACTGCCGGCCTGGGTAACGAGGTAACTGCAAAAGATGAGGCTGCCCGGGCTGACTACCTGGCCACGCTGTCCGTTGCCAAAGTGCAGAGTGCCTGCGGCATAGTCGAGGACGGCGTGGAAGTCGGTTCGTTTGGAGGCATCGAAGTCAGGCCGCAACGTCCACTCCTGCCAGTGGGCGCCGGTCAGGCTATACAGATGAAAGCTTCCGCGCTGTACCTGTTGCAAAAGCAAGGTCAGCGTCTGGTCGGGGAGACCGGTGCCGACACCGGCGAGAATGATCCCCAAGGTGATTTGACCATTCGCAAAGCTGGTGGGCGCCTGGTAATCGATGACCATGACATCGGGGCGGGCCGTAGAGCCGGGTGCATACAGATTGAGCGCCTGCATGGTATCAGTGGCATCCAGTTCCGCGTCGAAGCCGGCCAGGATGCCGGGCACGGGCGCCGGACCTCCGGACGTGACCCCTGAGAGGATGGAGTAGCTCTGCCAAACGGGCACGGATTGCTCGACCAACACTGCGTTTGGCGCGACATCGATCAGCATCGGCGGTGCGTCCCATGTGCCCGAAGCGAGGCGACAACGGATGTAATAGAGCGGCGTGGAAACCTGGCCGAGAACGGCTGGAGCCAATGCCGGGGGCAGATTGATCTCTACAATTCCGTCCAGCGTCAACGAGCGCGTGTCGTCCATCACTTCCCCGGGGTAGGGCCGCGCTGGTGCGGAAACGGGTTGCAGCTTCCACCAGTGGGAGGGCGCGAGGGTGAAGACTTCCCAGGCAAGCTGGGCGGAATGATACGGCGGCAGAACCTCAGCCGGTGGCGCACTTACGGTCGTGCCGTCGCCACAGGTGTTCTGGGGAGAGAACGGAATGCAGTCCGTTTGCTGCGCCTGCCATTCTTTTGTGATTCGGCGGCGTTCGTGGGCGCCATTTCCTGGGCCCTCGAAGCGAAAGCCTAGCGCTAGCGGAACCTGGCTTAGCAACTCGTCGAAGCCGAGATACAGTGCCGCTCCTGGTTGAGGATTTGTTCCGAAGGCGGCGACCAAAGTCTGATCGCTCCATGTACCGGTAAAGTCCCGGATGCTACCGTCTCCGGTATCTACCTGGATCGCGCGAAGGTTGACCGGTGAGATGTCGAGGGAGTTCATGGTGCGAAACGGCAAAACCAAACCGGCGCTCGATACCGCCTGGAACTGAACGCCCGCGGGCAACTCGAATGGGTCTGCGCCGGAGGCCGGCGCAAAACTCAGAAAGGCCGAGGCTGCCTCGGGAAGACGCATATCGAACCCGAGCAGCTCAAGAAATTTGCGGCGATGGCGGGGCGAGATGCGGTCGAGCCGGTAAATCGTCATCTCGGTCAGCCAGGCGAACAGCTCGACCAGGGTGATGCCCGGATCCGACACATTCTGGTTGGTCCAGTTCGGCGCGTAGCGAGGAATCAGCGCGAGTCCTTCGGCCGTGAGGTCCGTCCAGGTGCGGTCATCGAGCGATGGTAACGGTAAAGGCATTGATCTCCGGTGGCGATCAGCTCGCGGCTGATTGCATAACAATCTGTATGGTTCCTGCGGCGACGAGCCGGTTCGAAGGGACTGCGACCTGGCCGCCCGCAGGCGCGCCGTTGACCAGCAACTCCAGTTGGCTGACGTAGTCGACTCCCGCGAGTGTTTGCAGGATTACGGCAATGTCGGACAGGTAGACGCCGCGGCCGAAGGGCCACCCTCCGCCCGTAGGGCCGCCAGTGACCGGATCCAGGAATGCTTGCAGAGCCGCAACCGCCGCGGTTTCAACGGTGCCCGCCTGGTCAGATTGCAGGGGCACGATCGATGCGTAGACCCCGATGAGAAAGTAGGTGGGTCCAACGACAGTGATGCGGTTGCTGGCCACGGTGGCCGGCGCGCGCACGGCAAGATACTGCTGCACCTCCTGGCACAGCCCATAGGAGGGTTGGGGCTGCGGATCCTGACTACGGGGGACGATGATGACTTCGACCCAGCCCAATAGCGGCAAGCGGTCCGCGCCGGTGGTGGGAAGGCAGCGCACTGCGGCCACTCCCGGAGAAGCTTCCATGGCGAGCGACTCGTAGTCGACTGCGGCGAGTGAGCGCTCCAAATGACGAAACGTATTAGGGCCACGGACCATGACTGCGCCAGTTGTCTCTCCATCGGCGCCACCCTCCCCGGCGCGAGGATTGGTGACACTTTGTGCCAGGACACCAGTCAGCAACTGTGAAATGGCGCCGGCTTGTACGTTGCCTACGATTCCGCCGCCACTGGGATAGCTTGCGGCCTGGACTGGCGCGCCGATGGGGAGCATCATCCCGTTGATCCCATCGCCAAAGATGACATTCCCTTCGGAGCGCTCCATGACATAGTGGCGATCATCGGGCCCAGAGAAGTACAAGGTGGGTTGAACCTGCCAGGTCACCCAGACCTCGGTTACATTGCCGCTGCGCGGGTCGACCACTGGGCGAATGTCGTCCTGGGTGAAACCCTCGGCCAGTAGTTGGGCTTGAAGAATCGGATACTGCACCTGGGCTAAAGCTCCAGACAGCTCCTGCACTTCGATTTGTTCTCCGGGAAGCACCGGATTCTGATTGAAGGTCAGCATCTGGTTCGCCTGACCGCTGCCGGCGCCCAGAGTTTCGTTGGTCGTGGTCTTTAACTGCACTGCCCAGACGGCATTCAGATAGATGCCGTCGATCTGGTTTGAGGGAGGCGCACCGTCGTCTTTCAGGCGGGTTCGCACCCAATCGAGCGCTGTGCCGAAGCGCGGCAATGCCGCCAGGGTGACCGTGCCCCCGGTGTAGGCGCCAACCAGGGGCGCGGCCAATAACAGGCTTGCGGACTGAACCCCCTGTACCAGGGCGAGTTCGCTGGTGGTGCTCTGCGCGATGACCACCAGGTTGCCGGGGACGAACAGGGCCGCCTGCGATGCAGTGCTGGTTACAATTTGGGTGCCGGAGGCCTGGGCGACCGTGGCTTGCGGCCGCGCCGCCACCGCCGGCGCAATGAAGGCTACCACGCCTGGAAGTGCGAGACCTTGGGTCTCATCAACAGGCTGGAGGAGATCCCATTCGTCACCGTCCCACCCTTCCCACACCCAAGGGGCAGTTGCCGGAGTCGTTTCCTCGATAGCGAAATAGAGGCTGACGTAATCGTTGGGCAAGGGCTTATCGAAACCCAGATATAAGGTGGGTGTGGTATCGCTGGTGGGCGTGAACAGAGGAAAGAGATTCCCAGGCCATTGCACGTTCTGGGTTTCGTTCTCCCACTGAAAGTCGTTGTAAGTGAAGCATTGGTCCGGCAGCGTCCAGGGGGACTTGTAGGTGTACCCGAAGCAGAGGTTATCGATGGCCGGGGGAATGATCTCATTGATTTTGAAGGTAAAGGTCTTGGTGCCTCCGGTGGTGCTGGCTGGGTCAGGCCCGGTATAGGAGATGGTGCGAATTCCGCCATAGAAATCTGCGCCCGAGGTGGGAACGGTACCGGCAGTCAGTTGCGCCAGGCGAGCGCGCATCCACAGTTTCGCCTGGCCGTTTACCTGGGAGGCGGCAATGTCAGGGGGCACTTGAAAGCTTACCGTGCCGGTGGCAGTGAAATCGGCCGGATTGGTGGGGCTGGGAGTGGTCTGTGCGAAAAGAAGAGCCCATGATGAACCATTCCAATACTCCCAACTGACTGCAGGTAACAATGCTTGTGACCAATCGCCCGGGTCGGCCTGTTGCGCGATGCTGGCGCGGCTTACATTGAGGCTGACGGTGGCAAAAGGCTTGCTGAAAACCTCCTGGCTGCTGAAGTAGAAGACGTTTCCGGTTTGCGGCTGCTTATCAAAGGGAAAGATTGTCTTGGTGAGATCCACTTGCTGGGAGCCGCAGAATGCGGCGTCGAACTGCAGGCCGGTGGGTTGCCCTGCAGCATTCGAAGCTATGGGGTGGTTGAGTACGGTACGGATGCGAATGCTTTGAACCTGGGGCAAAGCCTGGCTTGCGTTGGGTGGTAGCGGCTGGTCAAGGCGGCCGCGAATCCAGAACGCCTGGATGCCGTTCACTGTGGTTTGCGCGGATTTGCCGCATTGTGCCTGCAACGTGACCACACCGCTCTGGGTGAAGCCGTTAGTGCCGTCAACACTGGGATTTGCATCCAGAGTCGAGTCAAATGGAGCAAAGGGGCGCCAAACCTGGCCATCCCAGAATTCCCAGGCCACGGTGAGTTTTACGCTCCCGGGCGTGGCCAACTCGAACTCTATTTGTATGGTGGTAGTCCCACTGAAGGCAAACAAGGTCTTGCTGGCCAGGTAGAAAACGTGGGGAATGGGTTGCAAGGCACCGAACAGTGCGAAGGGCCGCCCCCCTGATACGGATGAGGAGTAGTCGGCATATTGATCCTGATCAGGCCACACAGCAGCCACCTGCACGAGATTGGCGGCGCACATCGCAATTTGGTTCTGGGTCTGAAACGTGAGTGGTCCCTGCACGTTGGGCACAGTGGCCCCAAGTTGCGCTCCGGCGGGGATCTGCCCATTGGCGGCGCGGGGTACGGGGGTAAAGACGACGGGCGCAGTGGCTGCCTGGGGGGGTATCAGGCTGATGCCCATCATGTCGAGGAAGGCGAGGAAGTTCTTGTCCGGCGCTTTATTCAGGCGCTGGATGGTGGTCTGCATGTCGCGGGCGAAGATCTGGAAGAGGGCTGACTCGGCGCCGCCCTGGACCGGAATTAACTCCGGTGTGTAGGCGGGACAGAGCGATTCCAACTCGGCGAAGATGTCGGCGCCGACTCGCTCATCCAGAACGGGTTCGTTGTTCGCGCTCAGACCGTGCCTCCTTCCATCAGATAGAAGGGATAGACCAGGTTTGAAGCCGTGTTGCTGGCGCGGATCTGATAGTTGACGCTGACGTTCAGCAGGTTCAGTTGCGTGGGATCGGGGCTGACGTTCACCTGCAGGACGGTGATACGCGGCTCCCAATCAATGAGCGACTCCCGCACTTGGGTGGCGATGGCGTTCATGGTGGCGGTGTTGACCGGCTCAAAGACAAATGCGTTCAGGCCGGCGCCGAAGTCGGGACGCATGACGCGCTCACCGGGATTGGTGCCGAGGATGATGAGGATAGCCTGCTGCACGTCCGCCTCGTACTCGGTGAGCTCGATGCTGCCCTCGTTGTTCACTTCCGGAGGAAAGTTCCATCCAATACCAAGGAAGGCTTTCTGCGGATCTACCCTTAGTAGCGCCACGGCGTTCAACCTCCTATCATTACTGTCGGGAAACCGGCAACGATCGGTGCACCACAACCGGCGATGTCACCGACGCGGGCGGCCGGTTGTCCGCCGATGAAGACGGTCGCGCTTCCCTTCACGATCGGGGTTGGGGGATGCGGGCCCGCGGGCGGCGGGAAGGCGCATGCATGCACCGTGCCCACAGTTGCGGCCGGCATTCCGCCGATGAGTACGGTGGGCACGCCCGGGCCTGCAATGATACTTGGATGACCGCTGGGATCGGTGATGCGCGCTGCTGGAGGCATAGCGATTCTCTCCTAGTTGAGGTTGATCTGGCCACCAACGAGATTGATCGTGGGTGCGCTAATTGAGACTGACGTGGTTGCAGAAATGCTGACGTTGGGGCCACCGGCGATACTGATGCCACTCGGGCCAACACTAATGACATTGCTGCCGGAAAGAACTTGAATACCCGTAGCCGTGATGCTGATCAAGTCCTTGGGGTCAGACATAATCTGCACTCCGGCTTCGCTCATCGATATCGTCTGCCCCGCGGGGGTCATGATGGTGATGGTGGGCGGAATATCGGTGAACATGATGGTGTTCTGGGCCAGGGTCTTAATCATGGAGACCTGGGGCACTGGCGAAGGCAGCGGCGGCGGCCTAAATGCACTCCACAAACCGCCAACGACATAGGGCACGTTCGTGTCTCCCTGCTCGAACGCTACTAGCACTTCATCGCCTAAATTGGGAATGAAATAAAAGCCACACAAAGGGCCGGCAAACGGGGCGGCGACGCGTGCCCAGGGGCTGAGGTCGAGGCTATCGATGAAAGGGAGTTGCACCTGGACCCGGCCCAACGACAGAGGATCCAGCTGGTTGATCACTCGCCCGCTGACCACACCGTAGTATTTCTTCTTGATTCCTTCGATCGACACTTCGAGGTTGTCGAAGATTTCTTCAATCATGGGATGATCTCTTTTCTGACCTGAAATGAAGTACGATAGCCGCCGGCATCGATGGAGTGCGTGGCGCTCACCACGCGGTAATTACCGCTGAAATCAGGCCCGAGGCCGTCAAGCTGGATCATGGCGCCGGAGCGGATGCGGGGGTCGCCGATCGCAGAGCCCGAACCGGTGAGCCGGTTGTTGATTTTTGACCGGAGTTCGTTGGTAATCACCAACGCGCTGTTGACGATATCAGCGGGGGTGCCAATGGGTTGGTCGATCAAGGTCAGCAGGGGGCCAATCAGCGACTGTGCGCTGGCCGCAGCAGCCCCCGGAAGCACCAGGAAGCCGAGACTTTCACTGTCAAAGTCATAGTAGACAGAGACCAGGAAATCGAGCGGAATCTCGCGCAGCGTGAAGCGCATAGCCACGCCGGCGACCTGGCCGATGGTAGTCACCTTGGGCGTGAACTCCAACAGGTTCTTCCCCCAGGTCAGGGTGAGACGTGGGGAGTAATCCTTATCGATGAAGCGAGTCAAGTAGAGCGTGTTGCCGTCGACCCAGAAGTCAGCATCATAGGTAGCGGCAATTTCCTTCAACATATCGAAGTCGCTGCGACCCGCCTGCTTCCTCCCGGTTCCGCCGAAAATATAGTTCACCACAGCGATCGCGGTGGAGGCCGCTACGATGGCTGGGTCGATCAGGGGAATGAGAAGGTTCTCTGCGCTCAGTATCACGGCGATCAGGAAGTCGGGAAGGAAGCCAAAGCCGCGCGAGATTTTCCCATTCTGCAGGCGGTTCATGTAGTCGTGAGCGACTACGGTCATGGTCGGCATTCCGCCGTTGGGGTAGTTCACCTCCACGCCAGTAATTTCTCCAAGGAACACCTCGGTGGGGGCGCTGGGCGCATAGCCTATGGCCAACGAGACTTTGTTATCGATATCGAACGTGCCCGGCGGATTCAAACTCGCAACCGGTACCGGGCCCATGGTGATCGCGGTGGGAAAGGGGCTGAATCCTAATCCTCGGATGTGGTTACGCAGAAAGCGGAGATCGGAATTGGCAATCGAAATCTCGACCCGGTTCGAGGCGTCGCGGCCATCCTCAAACTTTACACTGATCACGGAGTTTCGCACCACGGACGGCATCGGCTCGCCGTTGATGTTGATGCTGAACTCGGGAACGTACTGTGGATACGTGGCCATCTATTGCATAACCTCCCCGGTTTGCGGATCGGTAAAAGGCAAAGGAGGAATTTGGAGTTCCTGACCGGTCTGGAGAGAGCGCGGATTATCGATATCGTTGACGATCGCGATGGGTCGCCACACCAAGGCATTGTTGTACAGGCGGCCGGCAATGTCGCTCAACGTTTCCCCGAGTTGCACGACATGGACCTTGGTAAAGTTTGCGGTTTGGCGGTTGACTTGTTTGGCTTCCTGATTGGGGTCGATGTACTCGCTGAAACTTACCGTTAGCTTGGCCCGGACTGGAGTGCCATCGGAAAGAAAGAGGATGAACTTTTGGCTGACGCGCGCCAGCACTCCGCGAAACTGCAAGGACGCCCAGGCAATCCGCACGACCGGCGGGGCGTGAAGATCGGAGTTGATGTTCAGCAGATTGACGATGTTGTTGGTTTGATTGCGCACGTCGGTTTGAGCTTCGTAGGTATCGAAGAACAGCTCCATTTCGAGCGTGCGCATGTTGCCGTGTACAAATTGCAGGATCGGGCCGCTGAGCCCAGGGACCGCCTGGGCGGCGAAGTTGTTGTCTTTGTTCAAGGTGTATTCTTCCGGATTGAACATCACCGGAAAGACCGCGCCCGTTGCTTCCACCGTGATTTTTGCCTTGGCCAATCCCATGGTTCAGGCCCTCCCTCGGCGTTCGCGCCAGGCCGAGATACGGTGGTCGAGTTGGCGCATGACCTGCTCGGTAATCTGAGCGATGTTGATGTCGGGAACGCGGGGCTGCTGCACAGGCGAGACTACCGACATATCTCTCACCAAGGCTGCTCGGGGTTCTGCCGGGACCGGTTCATGACTGCGGCCCGGTGCTGCTGCGGGTTTGGGTAGAGGCAGAGGCTGCACCCGCGAGCGTTCGCGAACCATGGGCCTTACAGCCGTATGAACCGTATGCTCGCTAAGCAGGAGCCGCATGGGTTGCAAGACTGCGGGCGCCTGGCGGGTAACAATGCGCTTCATAACCAGATGGTTGGTGATCGAGGTTCGCCAGCTATGCGCGTGGGCGGGCGCGTAGCTGGGCGAGAAGGGTGTGGTTTGTAACAGCGGCGCTCCGGGAGCGTGGATGGCGGCGTGTGCTGCCGGTGACAGATGGACGTTGAGACCGATGTTTACTCGCCATTGGGGTGACGGCAACAGGGCGTAATTGCGTTGTGTGAATCTCCGCGGACGAGCCATCATACGTCTCCAGCGGATGGCAGAGTCCAGGCGCCGGGACGTGAGCCTGTAACGGTTGGCCAGCCGGCGAGCCACGGCGAGCCAGCGGGCTCCGGCAAAGGCGGCGGTTCGCCGTGCCAGTGAAGCGGTTGCGGAATGTTTTCTATTCGACATGAGCGTGTTCGGCCTGCATGCGGTCGTTGATTGCCGATACTTCCTTTACCCAGCGCTGCCGCTCCGGGTGTTCAAGATTCAATAACTCCGTGTAGTCCCAGTGAAAGTGATAAGCGACGAAGGCTATCTCCTGATACAGCGATTCCAGGGGATAGCCTAGAACCCCCCCGCAGCGTCGAGCGCCACCTCAAACTGATGGGCGCACTTGGGGCATAGCGCGTCGACAGAGGATTTGCCATCGCGATTGATACGGTTATAGAACTCCTGCAGGTAGGCCAGATCTCCCGCGTAAAGGCCCTCGATAATCTTCGGGTTGATATTGGTGACCGACCCTAGCCTGGTGACCACGCGCGAGAGCAGAATCAGAATGAGGTAAGCCTCATTGCCCTGCACGCGTGGGTCCTTCAACGGGAGTATTTCGTCGGCTGCCGTTGCCAATCGCATCAGTCCCTGGCGATGCAGGGTGCCGGTCGAATCGACGTAGCCCATGGGCAATGTGAACTCGAACTCTGTCTGAAACATGGTTTATCCCTCACTCTGCACGGAAGATGCCTTCATGCACGATCTCTAATTTCTCAATCGCGATTTTGCTGTCGATGGCATTGAAGCTCGGCCCGGTCCATTTGGTAGGCCAGGCCCGGGTGAAGTTCCAACGGATCACCTCGGTGCCGGTGCGGTCGCGGAGAATGATCGAGCCACTCTTGCGCGCCGCCGCAGGATCGCCCTGCAACCACGCCAGGTGCCAGTCATAAAGATCGTGGTCGTCGCTCGATCCCCACTGCAGCACAATGTTGGAAAACTTGGCTTGGCCGGGGACCTTTCTTTTGTATTTGTCGCCGCCTTCCTGGTATTCCGTTACGTCGACCGAGGAATCGAGACCGCTGGCTTCCTGAAAACCTGCGCGCACGATGCCATCGATTTCCACGATGAAGTTGCTGTCAAGATACGGATCTACGATTTGTCCAGTTGGTGCCATGATTCATCCTTTCCACGAACTAGCTTTCTGAGAGCTGGGCGCCGCCGTCCCACAGGCCGATGCGCACGATGATGAACTCCGCCGGACGAGCCGGCGCCACGCCGATTTCGACGAAGAGTTGGCCAATGGCCATGGTGGAGGGGGTGTTGTTGGTGCTATCGATCTTTACGTAGAACGCCTGGGCCGCGGTAGCGCCAACCAGGGCGCCGCTTTGGTAGACATTGTTTAGGAATTCGGTGATGGTGCGCTTGAGCGTTCCCCAAAGCGGCGGACCGTTGGGTTGAAATACAGCGGAGCGGATGCTGGTCTTGATCGACTGCTCGATGTAGATCATCAAGCGCCGGACGTTGACGTAGATCCAGTCGGTGATATTGGGATCGCCAGTGGTTCTGGCGCCCCAGACGGTCACCACTCCACTGCCGGGGAAGATGCGCAGCACATCGATGCCGCCGATATTGAGTGGACCCTGGAGTGCATCGCTGAACACTGCTTCCAGGCCGACTACTCCGGTCAAGGCCACGTTGGCGGGGGCCTTGTGAACGCCGATGTTCTGATCGACCTGGGCGTAGATTCCGGCCATCGCGCCGCTGGGCGGAATCTTCAGGGTGGCGGGGATGGCATTGGTCGGCGTCGGGCTCCAGGTGGGGTCGTTGATGAGGAGCCACGGATAGTAAAGCGCGGCATAACCATTGGGCGCCTGCAACGCTGCGCGCTGGCTCACAACCAGGGCCTGGCTTTGCAGGGTTGCGCCCGGCTGCGAGTCCATGATCGCGAAACGGTCCTGGTTGGCATAGCAGTGAGCAATCATCGACTGCTGGATGGTCATCCACTGCGGATGAGTCGAGGCGTCGGGAATGCAAACAAGATTTATGCCATCGATATTGTTTAGACTATCGAGCGCCGTGTCATAGGCGGTAGCGGTAAGCGCCGCCGGGTTGTCGCCAACGCCGTGGATCGTGATGGCCAAGGGACTGGCAGCGGCAACCAGGGCATCCGGATAGGTTGCGGCGACGGGCGGCTGCGGGGGGGCGAGCACATTGACAATGGCGGATTGTACGGCTGCGAAGACATAGTAAGGGTGAAGCGGGCTGAGCGATAGGTTGTTCCAGGTTTCCGCCGCGGCGGGCGACGGTGGCGTGATGACTAGCTGGAACTCCTGGGAGATGAGGACCGGCGGCTGCGCCGCCGCCATGCTATAGGTATTGGCCAGCGCAGGGCTGCCCGCCAGGGTTACAAACCCGGCGTTGTCTACCTTCGCGATCACAACGTATTGGGTCGCCGTCACTGTATTAGTCGGATCCACGAGCTTAGCCACCGTCCCCGCATAGAGGGCGGTGGTGGCGGCAGTGCGAAAAGGAAATGGATTGGCGGGAGAGATATCTGCGATGCGCAGAGTGGTCCCAGTCAGGGGGACGCTGACGGTAAGCACGTTGGTGGTGTAGTTGATGGCTGTTATCGTGGCGTTTTTCGTTCCATCAGTGATCGTATCGTTGGGCTGAAACCCGGCGGCGTTGTTAACCGTTAGCAGCGTACCGCTGGCCGCGGTAACCGTCGCTGTAGGATTGGCGACGGCAACCCCCGCGGCTCCGGTGTAATTTACCGCGTTGACCGCGATGGTTATGGCATCGCCGGCGGCGCCTTCCTGCTTGGCCTGCAGTTGGAAGACAGCCTCGGTGGTCGGGTCCTGATCATTGACGTTCCAGGTGGTGTTCTCCGCGGTTCCGACGCGCATCACGTAGGCTTGCGATCCCCCGTTGGTGAAGAAGCCGTTGATCCCATGGGCCATGTAGAACCAGCGGGGTTCGGTGATGTAGGGCCAGTAGCTTCCGTCGGACTGCAGGACCCCGTAGGCCCGGCAGAACTGATCCCACGAAGTGATGGATTGCGCTACTCCGATGGGCCCTGCCAGCGCAGGGCCTACAAAGGCGGTCACGCTGGTGCTGACTCCAACGATTACGCCGGGGCCAGTGATCTCCTGGATATAAACGCCCGGAACCTCATAGGTTGGCATGTGCGTAGCTCCTTTTGCTAGCTGAGTGGGACATCGTAGACTCCAGTGGGCGAGGGCACCGTAACTGTCCGCGTGGCTTGAGCAAACCCCTGCGCCCGAACCCTGAGGATGTAAGTGCCTTGGCGCAAACCTTCAAAACTGAAATGACCGTTCGCGTCGGTGGTGGTAAAGGTTAGCGGCGTGCCGGCGCTGTTTTGCAATTGCACCCAGGCACCGGTAATGGGCAGCGCGGGAGAACCGCTGACAACGCTGCCGCCTATCTGCACCAGCGTCTCTGCCGGTAGCCCGTCGCCGGTAAACTCGTATTCTGTGATGGCCGCGGTTACCATTGGGCCGGCAACCAGGGTTGGCATCACCACGGGCAGCGTCACCACCAGATAAACCGCGGGCTTCCAGTGCACGGTCTTAGTGGCCCCCCAGAATTCGGCGAGTTTAGGAAATCCCTCGACCGGCAAAATCACGCTGGGCAATTGCTCATCGGCAATCAAACTCCAGTAGGGCGGTAGTGTGCCCGGAGTGTAGATGGCGCTGGGGACAAACGGCTCTGCCATCACCAGGGCGGTCATTGTTTGATACAGCAGCAAGTGTTCATCCACGGTCGGCTCCACGGCCGCGCTGGCGGTTGCCGGACTCCACGCGCTGATCAGGTAATGGCAGTCGACCCGTCGGGGCGCTTGCGCATCGTTGTAGATTCCATTCACCAGGCTGCGTGTCCTTTCGTTGGTGCGATAGATCCGGTTTTCCCGAAGGTCGGCCAGATAGACATTCAGCGTTAGCTTGCCGCTAGTCTGCACCTGCCCTTGAAACGTATCGTTCGGCGGCTCAAAGCTCACCTGCGACGGGTCGGTGATATCGGTCACCGTCGTCAGGAACAATTGCCGTAACATATCGTCGAGATAGTCGATCATTTTGGCTATCCGTGGAACCAGCGTACGTCGGTCATTGAATCCTCAGGTTGCTAAGAACAGCAGGAGAGACCACGGTGCGATCGTGATCGCGCGCTCGGCCTTTTCTTGAAACCTAGACTCTGGCGCGTTGCCACTGCTTCAGGCATTTCTTGTTTCCATCTTTCGCACTACTCTTCTTCCTGCATAGTTCCAGATCGCTAACGCCCCGCGGGCACGAGTTCTTCCTTGTCTTGCTCTTTTTCTTCTTCCTTCTTTTCCCTTGGAGACACGAGCGGTGGGATTGTTGGTAAGTTCGCGGGCGGGAGGTTCTTGATCAATGACTCGGCCAGCAAATTCAACGTGGCAGTATCAAACCCGAGACTCTGAGCAAAGCCTCTCCCTTCGGGCCCGCGGGTTGAGGTCTTAACCTGAGTAATCTCGGATAGGTCGAATTTGTCGGTGAGATCGGTGCCGATCTCGTTCTTGCCAACGCGATCGAAGATTCGGATGCCTTTCTGGCCGGCGGCAATCTGCCCGAGACCGGTGGTCACCTTGGCCACCTGGCGTGACGCTTTGGTAGGCGAATCGTTTTCCCCGTCTTCACTTCTTCAATTTCGACTGGTTGCAGTTTGCCGCCATTTCCCGCTTTTGCGACGAGCGAGTCCGCATTGCCCAGGCTCTTCCACAACTGACCACCTTTCTCGTAGAGACCGCCCGGATCGCCTGTTCTGCCGGCTGCTTTTTCTGCGGCCTGCCACTAGCAATACGTAACGAGCCAGTAACACGGAGGCGCGGCGATTTGCGATATCGTGATCTGCGCGGATCATGGCTCGACGGACAACAGCCGCGAAATCATGGAGCAGATCGCGGACGAAACGAAACGTGTCGTAATCCGGGATGATCGCGAGCCGGAATGGCGCGAGATGGAACAGCGCCAAATGCTTCTGAACAAAGCGCGGGAGTGCGGAGCAACCCACATCGCCATCGTAGACGCCGATGAGCTGTTGACCGGCAATCTGCTGGAACGTCACGCTTATGGTGAGAACCAACCCTTGATTCGCCGTATAATCGAGGCACATCCACCAAGGACATGCCTACAACTCCCGATGTACCAGCTTCGCGGCTCGCTCGACCGCTACCACGCGAACGGTATTTGGGGGAACAGATGGCTCTCCGTAGCGTTCCAGGACGATCCAAAGCTTTCATGGTCGGGTGATAAGTTTCACAGCCGGGAACCGCAGGGGATGACGCTAAAACCGTATCGGCCGATCGCGCACGGGCAAGGCGGAAGCCTTCACTTGTGGGGCGTTTCGGAACGACGGCTGAGAGCAAAGCACGCACTCTACAAAGTCACGGAGCGGTTGCGATGGCCGGCTAAATCGGTTCACGAAGTAAATTACATGTACAACTTGTGGCGCACGCCGCACGATTCGCTCGTGATGTACCCGCAAAACGCGGAATGGTCAAAAGAGTGGACCTTTACGGATGTACCAGCAGAATGGTGGCGACCATACAACCGGACGTTGATTCACGATGACAACTACAAAGCCGGCACAACGTTGTGGCAAGAAGCTGAAGTGAAAAGGCTTGTAGCGCAGCACGGTGCGGAGACGTTCAAATCTTTAGACTTATTCGGGATCGCATGAAACCGTACTACGAACATGCGGGGATCACGATCTATCATGGGGACTGTCGGGAGATATTACCGTGGCTGCCGGCGCTAGATTCAGTTGATTTGGTGCTTACTGACCCGCCATATGGAATTGGCCTCAATACAGACAACAGTCGTTTTAGCGGCGGGAGTGCGGGGAGTATGGCAAAACGTGGCGATAGCTCGGGGACTGGAGCGGGCAGTCCCGTAATTGGTGACGAGTCAGATTTTGACCCTTCCTTTCTTGCTAGCTACGGACAGCACCAAATCATTTGGGGCTGGAATCACTTCCCGGATAAATTGCCACGCGGAGCCTGTCTGGTGTGGCTCAAACGTTACAACGCCGCATTCGGTTCTTTTTTGAGTGATGCGGAGTTGGCATGGATGAGCAAAGGTCACGGCGTATATTGTCGCCGCGATTTGTCAAATCAATCGATTACCCGCGAGCGGTCTCACCCAACGCAGAAGCCTTTGACGCTTATGTCTTGGTGCATGTCTTTCTTCCCGGATTCCGGGTTGATATTAGACCCATTCATGGGCAGTGGCACAACACTGCGGGCCGCTAAGGATTTAGGCCGCCAAGCCATCGGCATCGAGATCGAGGAGCGCTACTGCGAACTGGCGGCGAAACGGTTGAGCCAAGAAGTTTTGGACCTGGTGTAAGATAACATGCAGATAACATGCCTTTCAAAGCAGGGCAACCGCGTCCCGATAAGGCCGGACGCCGGCGCGGCTCCCGCAACAAGATCAGCCGCGACGTCGCCGGATTGCTGGACAAGCTGAAGTGCAACCCGCTCGAAGGCTTGGCGCGGATCGCGACGAACGAAGCGGTAGAGATCGCAATCCGGGCAAGGTGTTACGCGGATCTGGCAAAATACGTTCATCCGCAACTGAAAGCAATTGAGCACTCTGGCAGCATCAAGACTGGAACCGATGGAGGATCTGAGTCCTCGACCGAGCGAATCCTTCGCGACTTGGCTGAAACGGCAACCGAGACCCCGGCAGGAACGAGTGGTGAAGCTCATGACGGAGCGGGAGCGTCAGGAGTATTACCAGATTTGGGACTTCCAAGCCCGCCCGAACCAACGAATACCGGGAACGCGTAAAGCCGCTATCCAACGCTCTGATTGGCTGTTCTGGCTTCTTTTGGCCGGCCGCGGCTTCGGCAAGACCAGGACCGGCGCTGAGACGGTGCGGCAGTGGGCAGAGAATCCCTCGGAACGTATCCTGATGATCGCGCCTACCGCGGCGGACGTGCGGGAAACGATGCTGGAAGGACCGTCTGGATTGCTGAGCTGCTACCCGGAGAGACAACGGCCAGTTTACAACCCGAGCCGGCATCTCGTGACGTTCCCGAGCGGCGCCATTGGGATCACGCGATCAGCGGATGAACCGGAACGGTTACGTGGACCACAGTTCACGAAGTTCTGGGCCGATGAGGTTTGCAGCTGGAATTACATCCAAGAGGCGTGGGACCAGGTGATGTTTGGTTTTCGCCTCAAAGGAGCAAAACTACAGGGCGTCATCACCACGACGCCGAAACCTCACAAGGTGCTGAAAGAGATCCGTGACGATCCCGCGACGGTTGTAACGGGAGGCTCATCGCACGACAATCGAGAGAACCTGTCGGACATCTGGTACTCGAAAGTCATCAAGCCCTACGAAGGCACGAGACTCGGCCGGCAAGAGATTTACGCCGAGGTGTTGGAAGACGTTCAAGGGGCATTGTGGACGCGCGCGCTCATTGATGCCGGACGAATCCGGACAGCGCTGGGGACCGGCGAGTATACCCGAATCGTTGTCGCGATCGATCCAAGCGTTACGGCGGGGCCAGAGTCTTCTGAATGTGGAATCATCGTTGTCGGTCTCAGGTGGGATGGGCATGTGGATGTGCTCGAAGACGGAAGCGCGCGGATGTCTCCGAACGAATGGGCGCGGAAGGCGATAAACCTTTACACGAAGTGGAAGGGCGATTGTATCGTAGGAGAGGTTAACAATGGAGGCGATCTTGTTGAAGGGAATTTACGGAGCGTCAATTTTTCCATTCCCTTTCGAAGTGTTCGTGCGTCACGCGGAAAACTGGTACGCGCTGAGCCCGTCGCAAACCTGTACGAACAGGGACGTGTGCATCATTGGGTCAATCCAAATCTGCCCGACCATCTCAAAGAGCTTGAAGACCAGATGGTGAACTACGTTCCTTTAGCTGGAATGAATTCACCAGACAGGATGGACGCGCTGGTGTGGGGCATCACCGAATTGCTGATCGACACCGAAGAACTGCCAAGCTCGCAATCGTTGGTAACTCCGGTGCGCATCTCGAGGTATTAGCGGTATACTTCCCCCATGAAGTTCCTGGACCGCTTTGTATCCCAACGCATCGGTAAAGTGCCGTGGGTCCGCGACCTGCTGACTCGCGCATCGGAAGCCATCCGCGAAGCCAAATCAATCCAAAAAGACTTCGGTGCCGACGAAGCGATGAAGTTCGACATGGAGATGCAGCTTTCCGGCGTTCGCAAGCGCGCGCAAGAACTGATTGAACTGCGAGAGGCAGAGCTGGCGTGTGTGGACCCCAAAGCGTACGAAGGTTTTGCGGAATCGCATGGACCTGTTCAGAACGCAGTACAGTTGAAAGAGCGGCTGTGGGAGCTCGAACTAGCGTTAGAGGATCGCGGATGGGTCCGCGAAGTCACTCAGGCGGCACTCGAATTCTCGCGACTAGGTGTCCAGCAGCTTATCAAGATTTGCCGCATCTACGCGATCAAAAATCCGCTCATCAAACGCACGGCGGAAATCTGCATGTTGTACGTCTTTGGGCGAGGCTTTGAGATTCGGTCGGAAGACGACGCCGAAAACGATTGTATCCAGGATTTCTTGAGGCTGAACGAAGGGGTGCTGGGCCACGTCGCGGCGGCGAATCTCGAAACATCCATTCAGACGGACGGAACGCTGTACTTCGGCTGCGAGACATTTCCGGACGGCACGGTCAAGCTCACGATGATAGAGCCATTGGAAGTGATGGACATCATCTGCAAAGCAACGGACAAAAGCACACCGCTGTACTTCTATCGGAACTGGGTCCAGGAAGACTTCGACCCAGTGACCGGCGCTAAGAGTGCAACGCCGATGAAGTGCTGGTATCCCTCGGTCGAAGCCACGATGGACCCAAAAACCGAATTGCCACCGGCCGGGACCGTTATCAACGGCGCACCGCTGAACATCAACATGCCGGTGCTCAGAGTGAAGGTCGGTAGCCCGCGGTTCTGGCGCTGGGGACTGCCACCGATCTATGCTTGCATCGACTGGGCACGCGCGTACAAAGATTTCTTGGAAGACTGGGCGACGGTGCAGCGTGCGCTCGCCAGATTTGCTTTGATGGTTGAGACCAAAGGAGGGCCGGGAGCCATTGCGGCGTATAACGCTCTATTCAACACGACCTTTGCCGATTCGGGAGGCACGGCGATTGAGCGCAATCCACCGCCTGTTGCGGGCTCCGCGCACATTTCTGGGCCGGGTAATCAGATTCAACCCTTTAAGACGGCTAATGCTCAAACTTCTCCTGAGCAAGCGCGCCGAGTCTTACTCATGCACTGCGCTGGATCTGGAATGCCCGAGACGTTCTTCGGAGACGCCTCAACTGGTAGCCTGGCAACTGCTGTTTCGTTGGATCGACCGACAGAGCTAAAGTTCACCGAGATCCAGAGACGCTGGACCGCCTTGATCAAGAGGCTTTTAGAATACGCGCTGATGTGTGCCAAGCAATCCCCTGGCAACAAACTACGTGAAGCTCGCGAGAAGAACCCGGCACCACAGCCGAACGAGATTTACATCAAGTTCCCGAACGTGATCGAACACGATATCACGCTCATGGTCCAGGCCATCTACGATATCGGAACAGCGGGCGGAAAGAATGGAGTGTTTGCCGGCATCGTGGATCGGCGCACGATTGCGGACCTGCTGTTGGCCGAGATCGGCTTCGAGAATCGCGGCAAGCTCTTGGATCAGATTTACGGGGCGAAATACAACCCGGCCGACGATGTAACGGATCAACGGTCACAGGTGCCGACGCAGCAGCTTGTAGTGGCGACCGGGAAAGCGTTAACGGATCTCAGCAAGCCGCCCCCGTTACCGCCTCCACCTCCACCACCAGCGCCGGTAGTCCAGCATGTTCTTCCGCCAGGAGAGCCAGCACCAAAGCCAGGCACGCCTGCACCAGTTCCAAAACCAGGAGCGCCAAAGCCAGCGGTCAAGAAGGAAGCGCTCGAAGCAGCGCGGAAGACTTTAACGGAAGCGGTGGAACGTTGCGGCGCGTTCGTGATACACTTGCGCAAGTATGGGGCGCATCAAGATAAAACGTGTGGGTCCGTGGTGGCGTGTTATCTCTGCACAAGTGTTCGGCGTGGCATGGGTGACCTCTACCTTTCGTGAACCAACATCGGCGCTGGTGACACGTGGGATGAAGCGATCGAGATAGCGCGCGAACGCTATGCGGCTCGCACGTAAAGACCGCATCGCAGTCCGCAAGACAGTAAAGAAGCTAGACGGCGATCCCTGCCACATGTTGGAAGTGGAGCACGTCGAAAGCGGCGAAATCGTGATGCGGTGCATGTTGGGCGACGATGAAGGCGTGGAGAGAATAGCGGACTTTCTGAGTGCAAAGCATTACCAGGAAGCGGCTGAGAAAGTTCGCAAGCTGGTTAAGGAATCGAGACCACGAGCGATGTGATACACTGAGCGCAATCTGAATCAGATCAGAGCCGCGCTCGGCCGACAATCACGGTCACGGTGGCGGCCGGGCGCGAACTAAAAGCAGATGGCCTTTCAATCCTCGATGGTTTGGGAAGTTCGCACGACGGGTGCAAGTACTAACGGCGGCGGCTTCGATCCAGTGTCAGGAACTCCGGGCACCGACTACTCGCAGCAAACCAGTCCACAGATTTCCTATACCGACTTGGTTATCGGCGCGACAACGACGCAGTGTACCAGCGCTGCGAACCCTTTCACCTCGGCAGACGTTGGAAACATTATCAACATCACCAGCGGTACCGGTTTCACGGTTCAGCGCGTACAAATCCTGAGCGTTGCGGCTGGCGTGGCGACATGCGATAAATCGCTCGGCACAACGGCGAGCACAGGTGGCCATGGAAACCTGGGGGGATGTTTGGCGACGATTCAGGCAGTTGTAGCGGGCCTCGCGGTCGCGGGAAACACGATCTGGGTAAAAGCGACCGCCACTTACACTATTTCGTCCGCTATCTCGACCGCAAACGCGGGAAGTTCAGCGCTTCCGATTTCCCTGATCGGCTATAACGTCACGCGCGGTGATAACGGACAGGCGACCATCCTGGCATCCTCCGCTGTCTCCAACTGCCTCGCGATCACGAGCAACTATTGGCGTATCTACAATTTTGTTCTGGACGGCAATAATCAGACCACCACGGGTGGCATTGCTTCCGCCGCATCGTACACCATCATTGCAAACGTCGAGGCCATTCGTTTCACTAAGACCGGGATTCAGTTTCAGAACAACTACGGCAAGGCCTTCAACTGCGTGTGCACTGCGGGAAGCTCCGCCGCTACGGCCGCGTTCAGCGATAGTGCCGGAGTCCAGAGCGATTTCGATTGCTGCGTGGCCAGCGGAAATGCATGCCCTGGCTTTGTGAGTTCCGATGGGACGGGATCGTCTTACGATTTCTGTATTTCGGCGAACAACACCGGCGCCTCTTCGGACGGTTTCCAGTACGCTGGGGGGACCAACTCAACAGTACGCTTCAAGCACTGCACGGCTTATAACAACGGACGGGATGGGATTCGTTTCACTGCCGCCGCCGGCCCGGATGGCGCCAGCGTGCTCAATTGCATCCTGGTGAACAATGCCGGCTATGGAATCAATTCCACTTCGACCAATTGGAGCGTCGGTCCCGCGGCGGCTCAGTCTTACCTGTTGTTGATGAACTATAACGCCTATTACGGGAATGGCACGGCGGCGTACAATCAACTCCCGGCGGGCGCCAATGACGTAACGCTCACGGGCGATCCTTTTGTGGCCGGAGCGTCTAATAATTTTCAGTTGAACGGAACGCTGGGCGCGGGCGCGGCCTGCCTGAGCGCGGGATTCCCTGGCGCATTGCAACTCGGAGGCTCGGGCGCGGCGAGTATTGGCACGTTGCAAGGCGGATCATCGGGGGCGGTGGTGGTCGCGCCGACAATCAACATGTACGAGACACGCTACTCGTAATCGTGTACACTTAACCCCAAGGGGATTTCATGCCACGCATTTACGAAATAACTTTCGAGAACGTCTCTGTTTCGGCAGCTCAGGACCTCGTTTCATTGAAGGGGGGTGCGTCCCGAACGGTCAAGATAAAGCGAATGCGCGTTGCGGCGACCAACACTTCTATTCCAACTGCCCAGATGCTTGAGCTTCGCGCTTCGCTTGCGAGCGCGACACTTACAGCGGGCAGCGGCGGGACGGCTCCTACTCCGCGACCAGTAGACTTGGGAGACGCTGCCGCAACCTTCACGGCAAGAGCCAACGATACATCGAAGGCTACCACATCGGGAGCGTTCACGATTGTGGAGGAGTCCGGGTGTCACATCTACGCTGGCTACGATTTCAGTTACCCGCAAGGACGCGAGCCGGTGTTCGGTCTGAACGAAGGATTTGTGTTCGAATTGTTATCGACCGTATCCGGCACGGTGAATCTTTCCGGTGGTGTGACCGTTGAAGAAACTGGCGGCTAACCGCTAGCCGGTTAGGTGCTCAGTGATAGTTCGGTACAGCCTTGTCATCATCGAAGCGCTCGGGCTCGCAAAGAGTGCGGGCTGGCTGTACACCTCTGCCGCTCCTCCAGCGGTTGACCAGTTAGCGTGGCGCCAGGTCAACCGCTCGGTGGAGCAGATCCCCACCGACAATCCAAGCCAGCAACCTCGCTGGATTCCAGACGCTTCGAATCTCAGTAACGATCAGATTCCTTGGAGAGGGCTCCAGCGCTCGATAGTCTACACCTTCGACGAAGGTGGGCTTGCAAAGACCTCGGGATGGACTTATCCATTCCAGCCTGTCATCGACAATTTGGCGTGGCAGAAACTTGCTCGCGCAGTTGAATATTTATTCCAAGATGGTGGACGCGCGAACTTCGGCGGATATCTGTTTGCACCTCAGCAGCCACCACCGCCTGTCAACACCGTGATTCGTCCGGTTGGAAGCGCGCGCCCGGCTGGACCCGTTGGGACTATTGTTTCTGGATCTCCAGAGGGTACTATAGTCTGATGCTGCAACTGTCGATGACACAGGACAAGACCGGAGTATTCTTTCTGAGCGTGTTCCAGTATGACGGTGTGACGCCTCAGCCTCTCGCTGGACTGACACTGTGGTTTCACGCGGCGTACAGGGCGGATGGATTCACACTCGATAAAAGCTCACCAAGCAACGGGATCACGATAACTAACATTGCCGGTGGTGCAGATTGCGCCACGTTGCAAATCGAACCGGGCGACACGGCGGCGCTTAGTCTGATCGATGGAGCTGTTGCTTCCATGCCGTGTGAATTGAATCTCGTTAACGGAGCGGAGAGTTACGAACTGACCAGCGGGTTTCTGATCGTGAACGCGAATGTGGGGGCACCATGAAGCTGTACATCGTTCGCCACGCGCAACCCGTCGACGGCG